>CAVXDE010000039.1:0-179458 GCA_963760435.1 uncultured Alphaproteobacteria bacterium | reverse complement strand
GCTAGCGAGCCAGCGCTCGTTTTGGCTCATCTGCGTAGAACACGCGTTGGGAGCTGTAGCTGTCCCCGGGCACACGGAAACGCCGTTTGCCCTGAGCAGTGGCTGGTTGGTGGTTTGACTCTGGAGCGACGTCCAGGAGATGTCGCCTTCAACCCCGAGCACCCACACCGGTAAAACTTGCCAGTTGTAGCCGGCTTGCAGACCACCGACCGCGCCCAGGTTGCTGTTCCCGGTGATGCTCTGGCTAGCCAAGAGTGCGCGTCGGATCGGTGAACGTTCCACGTTCGGGGTGGACATGCCACGCCGCACCGCCGTGAACACCGATGTAGAGACCGGTCCAGGTTGGAACCGGCGCTGGCGGCGGCGCTGCCTTGACGGCCAGATCCGCGGCAGAAGCAGCTTGACTGAGGCCGACCACAGCAGCGCTGGTCAGCAGTGCGATAGCAATCCGTTTCATGGTGAGACCCTCCTCGCCCGTTAACAAGTTTGTTTGTAACTCAACGACACATTCCGTTCTACAAGTCGTCAGGACCGTACCGCTAATGTTTGGGCACTGTGGCAATGACGCAACAAACGGCAGATACAGCAGCAAAAACAAATAATTGTGTACCAAGAGCGAGCGCGTTTTGGGGCCGCGCGGGGTCGTCTGGCTATTGCAATCGGGCAACACCAATTGCGGCGACGATTTGGTGAAGCCGTGCTCACCTCGGTTTGCGCGAGGAGCTCTTTGCGCGCATTTGAAGGCGACTCAAACCGGGAGCTTCGAAGGCGTTCACGGCCCGGCGACAACGCTTTATTCACCTTGCCATGTACGCTGACATTTCTATTCCGCAGCTCATCCTCATCGCTGCCGTCGCCGTCATCACGTCGATCGTCGGTGGTCTCGCCGGCTATGGCACCGGCGCCCTGATGCCACTTGTCCTGGTGCCGATCGTCGGCCCGGAACCGGTGGTGCCGATCATCGCGTTCTCCGCCTTGTTCACCAACACCAGCCGTGCCACGGCGTTCAGGACCGCGATCGACTGGCGCCGCGCCGCGATCGTGCTGGTGTTTGCAACCCCGACCTGCCTGCTGGGCGCCTGGGGCTATACGACGCTCAGCGGCAAGGGGGTCATGGCCGTGATCGGGACCATGATGTGCGCGACTGTGCCGCTGCGGCGCGTCGCGATTCGCCGCGGTTTCAAGCTGGGGGAACGCGCGCTGGCGGCTGCTTCCGTCGGCTGGGGTGTCGTTGTCGGAGGCACCAGCGGCGCCGGCATTATCCTGTTGTCACTGCTGCTGGCGGCCGGTCTGCAGGGGGCCGCCGTTATTGCTACGGATGCGGCGATATCGGTTGCAATCGGTGTGGCGAAAGTCGCCGTTTTCGGCGTAGCCGGCGCGGTTAACGCTCAAGTCATTGCGGTGGCAGTGCTGATCGGGTTCGCGGCCTTCCCGGGTGCGTTCGTTGCCAAGCGACTCGTCGACCGGCTGTCGTTACGCGCTCACGTCGCCATTCTCGATGCCGTCGTCTTGGCCGGCGGCGCAGCCATGGTCCTGGGAGCGGTGACGGGTTGAGTTGCGGGCGCGGCTCAAGCGGGAACGCGGCGCGGGCGGGCCGCCGCGGGCGCCGGCTGCTCGCGAAGCTCATCCGTCGCGTGATCCTCTTCACCCTCCTCCTCGTCTTCGTCCTCGTCTTCTTCTTCTTCCTCGTCGTCTTCGTCGTCGTCGTCTTCGTCGTCTTCGTCTCCTCGTCGTCCTCGTCGTCCTCGTCTTCCTCATCTTCTTTTTCGTCGTCATCGTCGTTGGCGACGGCTCGCGCGTTCGCAAATTCGCGCTCATCGGCGGTGTCGAGATCGGCGCTTTCGTCACCAAACGCGAGCTCGAGCGCCACCGCAGGAATCGATTCGCGGAACAGATCTCCTTCTTCACCGAGCCAGATGCACTCGACGCTGTCTCCATCCAGCGCTACGACCGTGAGGGGCTGGCCGCCAGATTTCAAATTGACCACTTGGCCGGGCACGAACTTCATTTTTCCCTCCTGGATGAGCGCAACACTCGATGCGCGGATTGACTCGAACAACTCACCTTAGGCGACGCCAATGACAGAGCGATCACGGCCATTTAACCATTGGCGGCATCGATGAAAGGATGGATTCGACATTGCCGCCAGTCTTGAGTCCGAACACGGTGCCCCGATCATAGAGCAGATTGAACTCCACATAACGCCCCCGCCGCACCAGCTGTTCCTCGCGCTGCTCGCCCGTCCATGCGGTTGCAAAATTCCGGCGCACCAGCTCCGGGTAGACGCCCAGAAAGGCGCGTCCCACGTCCTGGGTGAACGCAAAGTCGGCCTCCCAGTCGCCGCTGTCCTGCCAGTCGAAAAAGATCCCTCCGACGCCGCGCGGCTCGCCGCGGTGACGCAGCAGGAAATAGTCATCGCACCACGTTTTGAAGCGCTCATAGGGGGCGATGGGCGTGTGTGCGGCACAAGCCGCCGCCATGGCGGCGTGGAATGACTTGGTGTCCGGATCTTCTTGAGTACGGCGAGCCATCAGTACTGGCGTCAGGTCCGCGCCGCCCCCGAACCAGGCCTTCGAGGTGACCACGAATCGCGTGTTCATGTGCACGGCGGGGACATGCGGATTCAGGGGGTGGGCAATGAGCGAAATGCCTGACGCCCAGAAATGCGGATCGGCATCCGCCCCGGGGATCTCCTTGCGGAACTCCGGTGCGAACTCGCCGAAAACAGTCGACACATGCACGCCAAGTTTCTCGAACAGCCGCCCCCGCAGCATCGACATGACGCCGCCCCCGCCGGCGGCGCCGGTGTGGTCGGTGCGCGTCCACGGTGTGCGCACGAAGCGTCCAGGCGGGCCTTGGTAGAGCTGGTCCGGCGCGTCGCGCTCTAATCCCTCCAGCGCCTCGCAGATGTCATCGCGCAGCCTTTCGAACCAGGCGCGGGCGCGCTCCTTGCGCGCGTCCAGTATGGGTTGGTTGGGCAGGCTGCTCGTCATGGCGCAGCCGGCCCTGGAAACGCGTGCGTCTGCCGCAGCGCTTCGCCAAGCGCCATCGCGCAGGCTACTGCCACATTGATCGAGCGCAGGCCCGGCCGCATGGGGATGCGCAGGCGGGCGTCCGCCCGCGAGTGTACGGCCTCGGGAACGCCGGCCGATTCGCGGCCGAACAGCAGGACGTCGCCTGCGCCGAAGCGGTGATCGAGATAGCTCTCGCTCGCGGCCGTCGTAAAAACCACCAGCTTGCACCCACTTTGGTCGAGAAACTGCTGAAAGGCGGACCAGGATGTATGGCGGACAATGGCCACTTGATCCAGGTAATCCATCCCGGCGCGGCGAAAGGCACGATCCGATACGGGAAAGCCGGCCGGCTCGATCAGATGGGCCTCGACCCCAAGGCACGCGCATAGCCGCAAAATGGTCCCTGTATTCTGCGGGATGTCTGGTTCGAACAGCGCGATTCGCATCAGCCAGCCTCAACATTGATCAAGCGCAAATTTCTCGCGAACTCTGCTGCTAGCGTCTTGCCAGGGCTGCCAGAAGATGAAATTGCTGCGCCGCTTGGTCGCCCTTGCGCTCGCACGACAAGGGTGCCAATAGATCGCGCGCCGGAGTGGCCTCCTTCCCAGGGAGGGCCCCGGCTCGCCCGGGGGCACGCGAGAAGGGCGAGGATTTTCGGGGGGCGCAAAGCGGCGGATTGCCCGCTTGGCGACCGCGCGGACGCGAAAGGATTTGATACCGTGACGACCATGTCTCCGGCCGAACCGACGCGGCGTGATTTTCTCTACATTGCGACAGCGGTCGTCGGAGGTGTCGGAGCCGCCGCCGCGCTGGTGCCGCTGATCGGGCAGATGAATCCGGACGCGTCGACGATTGCGGCCGGCGCCCCGATCGAAGTTGACCTTGCGCCGATCGCCGAGAATCAAGCCATCAAGGTGTTCTGGCGCAGCAAGCCGATCTACATCTGGCACCGGACCAAGCCGGAGATCGAAGCCGCGCAGAATGTCGATGTCGCCGCCCTGCCAGACCCGGCGCCGGACTCGGCGCGGGTCAAGGACGGGCACGATCAGTGGCTGGTGGTGATCGGCATCTGCACCCACCTCGGCTGCATTCCACTCGCCCACGAGGGGGACTACGGCGGCTTCTTCTGTCCTTGCCACGGCTCGCAATACGACACCGCGGGCCGTATCCGTCGCGGCCCTGCACCTGCAAATCTTGCACTTCCTCCCTATGCGTTCATTTCCGACACCAAGATCCGGATCGGTTAGGGACGCTACCTTCTTGTTGCTCTGACGCACCAGTTCCGAGACCGAAGCATGAGCGGACATACCAGCATCGAACCGCCGCAAGGGGCATGGCCCTATCAGCTCAAACGGTCCGACGGCGCGGGCCTGTACGAGCCTCCAGTTTATGAGCCCAAGCATCCGGTGCTGCGCTGGTTCGAGTTGCGGCTACCGATCGGGGGGCTCATCTACTCCTCCGTCATCGCCTATCCGACGCCGCGCAACCTGAATTATTGGTGGACGTTCGGCGCCATCCTCACCTTCATGCTGGTGGCGCAGATCGTGACCGGCGTGGTGCTGGTGATGCACTATGCGGCGACCGCCGACGGCGCTTTCAATTCCGTCGAGCACATCATGCGCGACGTGAATTTCGGCTGGCTGATCCGATATCTGCACGCCAACGGCGCGTCGATGTTCTTCCTTGCCGTTTATATCCACATGTTCCGCGGTCTCTATTACGGGTCGTACAAGGCGCCGCGCGAAGTGCTGTGGATCCTCGGCGTGATCATCTACCTGTTGATGATGGCGACGGGCTTCATGGGCTACGTGCTGCCGTGGGGCCAGATGAGCTTCTGGGCTGCCACCGTCATCACCAACCTGTTCTCGGCCATTCCCATCGTCGGTGAGCCGATCGTGACCTGGCTGTGGGGCGGTTATGCCGTCGGTGAGCCGACGTTGCAGCGATTCTTCTCGCTGCACTATCTCCTGCCGTTCGTCATCCTTGGCGTGGTGGTGCTGCATATCTGGGCGCTGCATGTGGTCGGCCAGAACAATCCGGCCGGCATCGAGCCGCGCACCGAGAAGGACACGGTCGCCTTCACCCCCTACGCGACCTTGAAGGATTTGTTTTTCGTCGCCGTGTTCTGCATCGTCTGGGCTTGGTTCGTGTTCTACATCCCGAATTACCTCGGCCACCCAGACAACTACATTCCGGCCAATCCGGGTGTTACGCCGACACACATCGTGCCTGAGTGGTATTACCTGCCGTTCTACGCGATCCTGCGCTCGATTCCGAACAAGCTACTCGGCGTCGTCGCGTTGTTTTCAGCAATCGTCGTGCTCGCATTCGTGCCTTGGCTGGACACTTCGAAAGTCAGGTCCGCGACCTATCGGCCACTCTACAAACAGTTCTTCTGGATTTTCGTCGTGGTCTGTGTCGGCCTCGGCTGGCTCGGCTCCAAGCCGCCGGAAGGCGTCTATGTGGTCCTGGCGCGGATTTTCACCGCTTGGTACTTCATCCACTTCCTCATCATCCTGCCGCTGCTGGGGCGGCTGGAAAAGCCGCGGCCGCTACCGAACTCGATCTCCGAGGCTGTGCTCAAGAAACGTAGTCTCGCAACCGCCACTGCCGTGCTGCTCGCGGCGACGGTGAGCATCGGCGGACTACTCGGCACGGCGACGCGCGCGTCGGCCGAGGAAAGTCCGGAGCCGCCGCGTCAGAACTGGTCGTTCGCGGGCCCGTTTGGCAAGTATGACACGGCGCAACTGCAGCGCGGGTTCAAGATCTATCGTGAGGTCTGTCAGACGTGCCATAGCCTGAAGCTGGTCCCCTTCCAGGCGCTGGGCTGGGAGGGCGGACCCGCGTTCAACGAAGCCCAGGTCAAGGCAATCGCCGCAGAGTACAAGGTCAAGGCCGAGCCCAACGAGCAGGGCGAGGTCGAGGAGCGTCCGGCGCGTCCGGCGGATTACTTCCCGCCGCCATTCCCGAATGATCAGGCAGCGCGTGCTGCGAACGGCGGCGCGCTTCCGCCCGACATGTCCGTGCTCGCCAAGGCTCGCGGGTTCGAGCGCGGGTTTCCGGCGTTCGTCTTTGACATCTTCACCCAATACGTGGAGGAAGGGCCCGATTATATCCACGGCATCCTAACCGGCTACGAAGAGGCGCCGGCGGGCTTCAAGATGCCGTCGCCGAATTCGAGCTACAACAAATACTTTCCCGGCCACGCCATCGGCATGCCCAAGCCGCTCTCGGACGGGCAGGTGAGCTATACCGACGGAACTCCCGAGACGGTCGATCAATACGCCAAGGACATCGCGGCGTTCCTGGAGTGGGCTGCAGAGCCACACCTCGATGCGCGCAAGCGCACCGGCATGCAGGTGCTAATCTTCCTGATCGTGCTGTCGGTGTTGCTCTATTTCACCAAGAAGAAGATCTGGCACGAGATCGAGAAGCCGACCGAAGTCGCCAAAGGCCAGGACCCGCGCGCCACCACGACTTGAGAGCACGCTGTGACCAGGTGCGTGCTTGGAATCATCGGCGGTTCGGGGATCTATGACCTGCCCGGCCTCGCCAATGTGCGCGAGGAGAAAGTCGCCACGCCGTGGGGCGAGCCTTCTGCTCCAATGCTCACTGGCGAAATCGCCGGGCTTCCGATCGTCTTCTTGCCCCGCCACGACAAGGGGCACCGGCTCTCGCCCTCCGACATCAACTACCGCGCCAACATCGATGCCCTCAAGCGCATGGGCGTGACCGACCTCATTTCGCTGTCGGCCTGCGGATCATTCAAACAAGAGCTGCAGCCCGGCACATTCGTGCTGGTCGATCAATTTGTCGATCGCACCTACAAGCGCGAGAGCTCGTTCTTCGGCAAGGGCCTGGTGGCACACGTGTCGATGGCGCACCCGGTCTCGCCACGCTTGCGTATTCATCTGGCCGCAGCGGCGGCTGCCGAGGGAATCGATGTGGTGCGCGACGGCACCTACGTGTGCATCGAGGGGCCGCAATTCTCGACACTCGCGGAGAGCCTCACCTACAAAGGCATGGGCTATTCGGTCATCGGCATGACCAACATGCCGGAGGCCAAGCTCGCGCGCGAAGCCGAGCTCTGCTACGCGACCGTCGCCATGGTCACCGACTTCGATTGCTGGCACCCGGACCACGATGCGGTGACCGTGCAAGACATCATCAAAGTGTTGAGCCAGAATGCCGACAAGGCCAAGCGCCTGGTCGCGTGCTTGGCGCGCGAACTGCCGCGCGAGCACGAGCCCTGTCCAATCGGATCCGATCGCGCCCTCGACACGGCTATCATCACCGCGCCGCAAGCGCGCGACCCGGAACTGGTCCGCAAACTCGACGCTGTCGCCGGACGCGTACTGCGGGCTGTGTAGCGGATTTCGTTTTGCCTGCCATCCGGGCTAAAGTCGCGTCCCCTCGTTCAGAGCATCGATGTCATAGATGACCAGCCCTGTTCTCGAATTTGATCTCAAGGCCGCGATCCGCACCATCCCGGACTATCCTAAGCCCGGCATCCTGTTTCGCGACATCACGACCCTCCTGGGCAACGCGCGCGCCTTTCGCCGCGCGGTCGACGAACTGGTGCATCCCTGGGCCGGCCAGAAGGTCGACAAGGTCGCGGGCATCGAAGCGCGCGGTTTCATTCTCGGCGGCGCGGTCGCCCATCAGGTCTCCGCCGGTTTCATCCCGATCCGCAAGAAGGGCAAGCTTCCGCACAAACGGGTCAGCATCGCCTATTCGTTGGAATATGGCCTCGATGAGATGGAGATCCACGAGGACGCGGTGGTGCGCGGTGAACGCGTGATCGTGGTCGACGATCTGATCGCAACCGGCGGCACCGCCGAAGGCGCCGTGAAACTGCTGCGTCAGATGGGCGCCGAAGTACTCGCCGCTTGTTTCATCGTCGACCTGCCGGACCTCGGCGGCGCCGATAAGATCCGCAAGCTCGACGTGCCGGTGCGCACGCTGATCAGCTTCGAGGGACACTGATTCTCGGGACGGCTACGCTCCCCTCTGCTCCATCAGAAGGGCGACGTCGAGCTCGCGCATCTGACGAAAGCATCGGCGCAGCCAATCATCAAGCTCGGCCCACACCCCGGGTGGAAACGCGTCCGCCCCGAGTTGGTGCAGTCCAATCAAGAAACACGGCCGTTGATCGATGTGGGCCTGCAGGTCGGCTGAGACCTGCGGCAGCTGCAGCGCCTGCACTCCGCTAATCGACGATGGGAAGAGCGGGGCAAGATCGGCCTCATCAAGCAAGGCTTCGTTGCTGACAGGTACGAAGCCGAAGCTCGGAAACTGTTGGCGCAGAATGGCGTAGCCCCGCACGGCTTCATCGCCCGGCGCCGCGACATACAGAACGATCGGCTTGATGGCGCGGCCGCTTGCTATGCCAGCAAAGTCAACATCCCGCAGGATCATGAACAGCTGCGCCAGCACCCGTTGGCCGACGTCGACCACTTTGGGGGCGCCGTCGTTGCGCGCGAGTGGCTCCAATAGCGCCATCTGGCCGCGCACGTCGTTGATCGCGGCCACCGTCGCTAGTTCGGGCAGGAACTCCGCCAGGGCCGGACCATCGCTGCCGAGATCGAAGCCCAGGACCGGCCGCTCATTGGCGTGTTGAAATTCGATCAGCAAACGCGCCATCAACGTTTTGCCGACCCGCGGATGCGTCGAACAAACGAAGTAGAGATATGTTGGTTGGCCCTCGGCCATCCTCGTGCCAAGCCCCGGCAAAAGCGAAATAGCGGACCATGCCCCGACAAGGACCGGGATCTGGACTAGGAGTAGGATCAGACCACGCGACAAATCACGCGATCAAGCAGAAAAGGCTCTACATCGCGCGAAAAGGCGGCTGAAGGAGTGCAATTCTAGGACGATTGCCCATTGTGCGGCCCCCATGGCCCATTTGGCCCGATCGGTGCGCGATCGGGTAGAAACGGCTTACCCGCAGCATCCGGCTGCGACCAGGGACCTGGAAAGGTTTGCTGATCGGATACCGTCGTGGCTGGAGGTGCATCGGTCGCACCGGGCTGCCCGGGCGCCGGCAATTGCAACGGTCCGGGGTCATGGCCGCCCGCATAGCGCACGAGCGCTTCGACCCTGCGTGCCACTGAAGGGTGAGTCGAAAACAAATCGGCGAATTCTTCACGCGGATTGTCGATGCACATCTCCATGACGGCCGAGGTAGCCCTGGCCAGCTCACCGCGGCCCTCGATCTTGCGCAGGGCCGAAATCATCGCGTCGGGATTCTTGGTGAGCTCGACCGAACCCGCGTCTGCCAGGAACTCGCGCGAGCGCGACAAAGCAAGTCGGATGAACAGCGACAGAACCCACGCGACCACGATCAGCACAAGAGCGATGAGAATCGCCACGCCGAAGCCGCCGCGGCCACGGTCGGAATCGCTGTCGCGGCTGCGAAACCGGAGTCCGCCGCTGAACAGCACCCGGAAGATCAGCTCGGCCGCAAATGATACAACGCCGGCGATAATCACGGCGATCACCAGCATGCGCACGTCGCCATTGCGGATGTGGGTGAGCTCATGGCCCAGCACCGCTTCGATCTCGGCGTCATTGAGCGCCGCGAGTAGTCCGGTCGTGACTGTCACCGCGTACTGCTTCCGGTTCATGCCGGTCGCGAACGCGTTCAGGGCGTCACTCTGCATAAGCTTGAGTTTCGGCATCGGAATGCCACGCGAGATACACAGATTTTCCAACAGATTATAAAGCCGCGGTTGCTCCGCGCGGGTGACGTCCTGCGCGCCGGTGACTGCGTCGATCATCGATTGATGAAAGTAGTAGGCGATCACGATCCAGATCGCCGTGCCCACCGTGGCGTAGGGCGCTGCCTCGAGCAGATCCTGCCAAGCTTTGCGCAAGTACCATTCTGGCGATGCGTCGTATGACAACGCTTCGCCGGCTATCGCACCCGCGTAGACAAGCACGTAAACCAGCAGGAATAAGCCGATCAGCAGCGCCACCGAACGGCGCTTGTTCGACTGGATATGCGTATATAGGCCGTAAGAGGCCATTAGGTATCGGGAGTCAGGGGGTCAGGCGCCAGGAAGAGGGAGTTTGGCAACATCGCCACAAACGATAGCCGCATCTTCCTGACTCCTGTCCTCCTAAATCCTGTCCCCTGGTTAGAATTTGACTTGAGGGGCCTGCGAAACCGTCTGCCGTTCCTCGCCCAAATCGAAAAACGGTTTCGGGTGGAAGCCGAAGCTTGCGGCAAACAGCGCAGCGGGGAACTGCTGAATTCCGGAATTGTATTCCTGCACCGCATTGTTGAAGAAGCGCCGCGATGCCGCGAGCTTGTTCTCGATATCGGCAAGTTCGCTCTGCAACTGCAGGAAGTTGGTGTTCGCCTTGAGGTCCGGATAGGCTTCGGCGAGCGCGAAGAGTTGCCGCAATGCGCCGGTCAGCATGTTCTCGGCAGCGACTTTCTGGTCCGGTCCTTGCGCGGAGACAGCGGCATTGCGTGCCTTCACCACCGCTTCGAGCGTGCCGCGCTCGTGCGCCGCATATCCCTTAACGGTCTCGACCAGGTTGGGGATAAGATCATGGCGCTGGCGCAGCTGAACGTCCACATCAGCGAAGGCCTGATTGGTGCGCTGGCTCATCGCCACGAGGTTGTTGTAGATCATGACCGCCCAGACGGCGACCACGACAATCACGATAAGGACGATCCAACCGAGCGACATGCGACACTCCTGGCCTGAACAGGCGAGCGGGGACGAGCGTCCTTATAACAGGTATCCGGGTGGCAAAAAGGCCGACAATTGGGGGATGTTTACCTGTCCCGCAGGGAGGAGAGGTAACCACGGCACTGCTGACGCTGTCTTTAGACTGCTTCGCGCAGCTTGACGGCGCCTTCGAGGTCGACGGAAACGAGTTGCGACACGCCGCGCTCCGCCATGGTGACGCCGAAGAGCCGGTTCATGCGCGCCATGGTGATCGGGTTGTGGGTGATGATCATAAACCGCGTTGCCGTGGACTGGGCCATCTCATCAAGCAGGTCGCAGAAGCGGTCGACGTTGTGATCATCGAGCGGCGCGTCCACCTCGTCGAGCACGCAGACCGGCGCCGGATTGGTCAGGAACACCGCAAAGATCAAAGCAAGCGCGGTGAGCGCCTGCTCGCCGCCGGAGAGGAGCGAAAGCGTTGCCGGCTTCTTGCCCGGTGGCCGGGCCAGGATGTCGAGGCCTGCTTCCAGGGGATCCTCGCTCTCGATCAGCTGCAGCTCCGCAGTCCCGCCACCGAACAGGCGTGTGAATAGTTGCTGGAAGTGCTCGTTTACGGTCTTGAACGAGCCGACCAGCCGCTCGCGCGCCTCGCGGTTGAGGTTCTGGATGCCCTGACGCAGGCGCTTGATCGCCTCGACGAGATCGTCGCGCTCAGTGGTCAGGGTCGTATGCTGGGTTTCGACCTCGCGCAGCTCTTCGTCAGCGCGCAAGTTCACGGCACCAAGCCGCTCGCGTTCCCGCCGCAGCCGCTCGAGCTGCGCCTCCGCGTCGGCCACATCGGGCAATGTGGTGTCGGGCTCGATGCCGGCCATTGCGGCGACGGCCTCCGGCTCTATTTCGAGCACTTCCTGGATCTCATGACCGACGTCGGCGAGCCGGCGCTTTGCCGCCTCGTGCCGCTCCTCGGCGCGGACCTGTTCCTCGCGTGCGGTGCTCATCGCTTCTAGCGCGGCCCGTGCGGCTCGATCGGCCTCGGCGAGCGTGGTCTCGGCCAGTGCGAGCGCGTCAGCGGCGGTGCGTCGCGCTGCTTCGCCGGCTTCGATTTGATCAATCAAGCCGCGCCGTTCCGCCTGAAAGGCGGCAGGGCTGTCGGCGAGGCGGGTGCGCTCGTCATGGGTTTCGGCCATGCGCGCTTCGAGCAGCGCGATCTGCGCCGCGGCGCCACTCTCGCGCTCGCGCCACGCCTCGGCCTCGGTGCCGATCGCGGTGATACGCCGCGTGGCGAGCTCGATTTCGCGCGCCAGCGCCTGCGCCTGGGCACGCGCCTCGGCAAAGACCGAACGATCCTGAGCCACCCGGTTCTTGATCTCGGTGAGCTCGGCGTTGAGGCCGTCGAGCGCCGGCAGCGCGCCGAGCTGGCCCGCCGCGTCATTGTGTTGGGCCTGTGCATCCGCAAGCGCTGCCTCAAGCCGCGTCTTCGCTTCGCCCAGGGCGGACAGGCGTGCGGCAACGCGCGCCAACTCGCGCTCCGCACCCGCATGGCGCTCGCGCGCCGCATTCGCCGCCTGCTGCAACTCGCGCCGGTGGTTCCGGCCCTGGGTCTCGGCCTCGGCGGCCGTTGCGACCTCGGCTTCGGCCGCACGTACCGCGGCGCGGCGCGTCTCCGCGTCGATACGGGCGCTCTCGAGCTCGCGCTCGATATCGCTCAGACGATTACGTTCCGCGAGCCGGCGCGCCGCGCCAGTCGGGGCGTTGGCGGCGACCCAGAAACCATCCCAGCGCCAGAGATCACCTTCCGGTGAGACCAGTCGTTGTCCCGGCTTGAGCTGGCGCGCCAATGCGGGACCTTCGGCCCGCGACACCACACCGATCTGCGCCAGGCGCCGCGCCAATTCGGGTGGGGCTGAGACGTGTGCCGCGAGCGGGTCGACGCCCTCCGGCAAGCTCGGGTCGCCATCGGCCTGCGCGCCGGCCCAGCGCAACGGCGCATTGGCATCGATCGGCGCGTCGAGGTCGTCGCCGAGCGCCCCGCCCAGCGCGGTCTCGAAACCTTTTTCCACCGTGAGCAGGTCGAGCACCGGCGGCCACATGCTTTTCGCGTCCACATGCAGCACCTTGGCGAGTGTACGCGCCTCGGTCTCCAGCCGGTTCACGCGCCGCTCCGCCTCGGCGAGCGGTTGGCGTGCAACATCAAGGGCCTGTCGGGCGGCCGAATGGGCCGCCTCCGCACGCACGGTGGCGGCCTCCGCCGCTTCGATGTCGCTCTGCGCCTGGGCAACGGTTGAAGCCAGTTCCGGCAGAGCGGTATCGGCGGATCCGCCTGCTTGCAGACGCGCAAGCTCGGCATCCACATCGGCAAGCTCGCGCGCAGCGCGATTCTGGCGACCGGCATGATCGCGCAGGGCTTGGTCGAGTCGTCCCCTTTGGGCTGCAAGCTCGGCGACGGCACCGGTCAGCTCGGCAAGACGCTGCTCTGACGCGTCCAGCGTCGCTTCTGCGGCGGCAACCCGCGCGTCGAACTCGTTGCGCCGCTCGCCACTCGTTGCGGCCTCGCGCTCAAGGGTCTCCCGCTCATTGGCGAGTCCCCCGAGCGCGGCCTGCGCATCGGTGACCAGTGCTTGCCCGCGGCCGATGTCGTCAGCCAGCTGAACCAGGCGTCGGTCGAGCTCGGCGATTCGCTCGCGCACCCGTGCCTCTTCGCGCTCCAGCGATTCGCGCGCCAGCACCATCCGGTGCAACGCCGCCGCGGCGCGCGCCTCGGCATCACGCAAATCGGGGAGTGCCGCCGCCGCATTGGCTTGCCGGGTTGAAGCTTCGGCTTGCGCGCCGGTGCGCTCGGCAACGAGCCGCACGGTTTCGTCCTGCGCGCGCGCGGCCTCTACGGTTTCGGCCTGCGCGTTGACGTAGCGCAGGTGGAACAGCATCGCCTCGGCCGTACGTACTTGCTGGGACACCGTGCGATAGCGCACGGCTTGCTTGGCCTGGCGCTTGAGCGCGTCCATCTGGCTGGCGAGTTGGCCGATTACGTCTTCGAGCCGGGCGAGATTCTGCTCGGCGGCGTTGAGCCGTAGCTCGGCTTCGTGCCGACGGGCGTGCAGCCCGGAAATACCCGCCGCTTCCTCGAGCACGCGCCGCCGCTGCTCGGGCTTGGCGTTGATGATCTCGCCGATGCGCCCCTGGTGCACCATTGCGGGCGAGCGCGCACCGGTCGATGCGTCGGCAAACAGGATCTGTACGTCGCGCGCCCGTACCTCGCGGCCATTGATCCGGTAGGTCGAGCCTTGGTCGCGCTCGATTCGGCGCGTGACGTCGAGCGTGTCCTCGCCGTTGAACTGGGCCGGCGCGGTCCGGGTCGTGTTGTCGAGCCGCAGCCCCACCTCGGCATTGTTGCGGGCCGGACGGCTGTTGTTGCCGGAAAAGATGACGTCATCCATGTCGGCGGCGCGCATGGATTTGTGCGAGGTCTCGCCCATCACCCAGCGTAACGCCTCGACCAGATTGGATTTGCCGCAGCCATTGGGACCGACCACCCCGGTCAGTCCGGGCTCGATCAGAAAATCGGTCGGCTCCACGAAGGATTTGAAGCCGAGCAGGCGCAGGCGCGTGAGTTTCATTGAGAGACGCTTTCCTTGAGCGCGCGCGAACGAGCCCTCGCGCCGTTCAGGCGCGTCGTTCTGCCGGCGAGAGCTGCCCGCCGGCTTCGGCCCCAAGGGCTCCAGGTCCGCCGCATCGCGCTGGACAATGAATCGCGAACTGAGTCTCGGCAAGAGACGGGCGCGGGTTTTCCAAGGCATCAGGAGTCGGTAATCAGTGGTCAGTAATCAAAAGGAGTGGTCTGATTACTGGTTACTGACTACCGATTTCTGGTTAACCCCTTATCACGCCTTCAGAAAAGGCTTGATTTCCTTTTCCATGTCCTCGATCGAGACGTCGCCGATCACGCGCTTGCCATTGATGAAAAAGGTGGGTGTCGATTCGACGTTGAGCACCTTGGCGGCGTGGTCACGAACGTTCTGGATGCCGTCGAGGATCTGCTGGTTCTTCAGGCAGGCGTTGAACGTTTCCTCGTTGTAACCGGCCTGCTTGGCAATGTTGAACAGCGGCTGCAGCGGGTTGGGTACGACCCAGTCGCGCTGAGTGCCGAAGAACAAGTCGATAATCGACAAGTATTTATCTTTGTCCGCGCAACGCGCCAGCATGAACGCGCCGGCCGCCAGCGGATCGAGCGGGAACTCGCGGAAGATGTAACGCACCTTGCCGGTATCAATGTAGCGCTCTTTGAGCTTCGGGAAGGTCTTCGCCTGGAATTGGGCGCAGTGAGGACAGGTCATCGAAGCGTATTCGATGATGGTAACCGGTGCATCGGGTGAGCCCAGCACGATGTCCCCAAGCGGCGACGGCTGCGCGAGATCGGCGTTCGGTACCTGGGGTTGTGCCTGGGCATTGAGGACGAAGCCGAATTTGGCGAGTAGGGCGAGAGCGCAGCTCCCCCACAGAAAAGCGCGTCGGGTGGTCACAATTCACCTCTTGATAGACGTTTGCCCCATCGGTACCCCGTAGCAACACATATGGCAACGCCGCGGGCGTACTGCATATTCCGCTCACCCAGTCACATTGGTTTGAGCCATATGTGGGGCAGAGCGCGCGCTATTTGCGCCGCAGTGCCGCCCCAAGCCGGCCCAGGGCCTCCCGCAATGCGGGGTGCTCGATTGCGAGGGAGTGTGCGATGCGGGCCGCCATGTCCGGGTCGATCCTCGCGCGCTGCGGGCGCATGGTCCGGCCACGCAGCGGCGCCTGTCGAAAGGCGAGGCGGTCTATCGCCTGCCAGCCAAAGAATCGGTTGACCCGCTCGATGACGAGCTTCGACTGGTGCTGCACCTCGATCGCCGCCGGCCCCTCGACCCGCAGCACCAATGTCGCCGGCGCCGCACCTTCCGGATTGCGCGGCCACTGCATGCGGATCGGCTCGGCAATCGCCGCGATCTCCTGGCCCACGATCTCCGGCCAGTGCGTGACGATCTCGCGCGCGGCAAACCCCTGGCGCGCGAAGGCTGCGGAGATGCAGTTGTTCAAAAGCTCGGCCAAAGGGCGTGCGGATGAGCGGCGGGGCTTGTTCACTGAATTTGGCTCTGCGACACCGATGCAATGACGCTATCAGGAACAGCACTGGCCCGGAAGCGCGCGTGCGTGCAGCCGCGCGCCGTCGACTTGCTCGCCTGGTACGATCGGCATCGGCGTACGTTGCCCTGGCGTGCCAAACCGGGCGAGACACCTGATCCCTATCGGGTCTGGCTTTCGGAAATCATGTTGCAGCAGACGACCGTGCGCGCGGTCGGGCCCTATTACGCGCGTTTCCTGGAGTGTTTCCCCAGTGTCGAGCAGCTCGCAGCGGCGGAGCTGACCGACGTGCTCAAGCTGTGGGCTGGGCTCGGTTACTACGCGCGCGCTCGCAACCTGCATGCCTGCGCCAAGATGATCGTGGAACGGCACAGGGGGGCGCTACCGCGCACGGTCGCCGAGCTCACCGAGTTGCCCGGCCTTGGGCCCTATACGGCGGCGGCGATTGCGGCCATCGCGTTTGATGCCCGCGCCACGCCCGTCGACGGCAATGTGGAGCGCGTGATCACACGCCTATTCGCCTGCGAGGAGGAGTTACCGGCCGCGAAGCCTGCGATTCGGCAACTCGCTGAGGGCCTCACGCCGGATGCCCGCACCGGCGATTTTGCGCAAGCGTTGATGGACCTTGGCGCCACCATCTGCACGCCCAAAAAACCGACCTGCGCATTATGTCCCTGGAATACCGCCTGTGCGGCGTTCCGGCGCGGCGATGCGGAGAGCTTCCCGCGCAAGACCGCAAAGCCCGAAGGGAAGCTGCGGCGCGGCGCCGCCTTCGTGGCCGTCCGCGCGGACGGCTTCGTGCTCATCCGTGTCAGGCCAGCCAGTGGTTTGCTGGGCGCCATGACGGAAGTCCCGACGACGGCCTGGACCAGCGAATTCGACGGGCGTCGCGCCCGCGACGAGGCGCCGCTGCTGGCCACTTGGCGACGTTTGCCTGGCGTGGTGCGTCACACCTTCACGCATTTCCCGCTGGAACTCACGGTCTACCGGGCCGAGCTGCCGTCCGGCACCGCCGCGCCGGAGGGCACGCGCTTCCTGCCGCTGCGCGAAGTGGCGGGCGAGGCCTTCCCCAATCTGATGCGCAAGGTGCTGGCGAGCGCGGGGATTGACCCGCGTGCCGCTGATCCGCCCGGTCGCTCACCGCGGCGGGGTAGCACGCATAGATGACGTCGCTCGCATAGATGACCGCACGTTCCACAATCCGCAGCGCGTCATTTCTGGGCCGGCCGAAGGCCGGAGCCGAGGATCCATACTCCCGGGCCGGCGATGATCCCGAGAGACTCGGGGTTATGGCCGCTGCGCGGCGCCCCGGGATGAGGCCGTGCTTTGAGCGCTGCTTAGATGACACCGACCGCATAGATGACGTTTTCCTCATTGATGACGCCGCCACGCATAGGTGACAGCGCGTTCGCCAACCCGCAGTGCGTCATTCCGGCCCGGCCGAAGGCCGCCGCCCGGAAGCCATACTACCGGGCGACGATTGATCCGAGAGACTAGGGGTTATGGGATCCTCTGGCCGCTGCGCGGCGCCCCGGGGACGACGCCGTGCTTGGGGCGCTGCTTAGATGACACCCGCCGCATAGATGACATCACCACGCATTGATGACATCACGCGATTGCCATGCGGCGCGATCGCGCGATCTGATCTGATTCACTTATCAAATAGCCCGACGCAGAAACGCAAAATGCGTCCTTGCCCGGTGCAAATTGGGTGCCGGGCCACCCTTTACTTCATTTTGTTTTAGACGCGTCAATAGAATCCTCATCGGGAGGCTTTTCCGGTCTCGCCGGCCTGGTTTGTGCGTGGCGCTTCAATCGCCGGCTCCGCGGGCGGCACGCTGTTCGACTGACGGGACGGTGCGGCGCACGAGCCGCGACCGCACTTGCCGGCGGCAGGTCGGAACAACAGGTCGACAAATGTTGGCGGTCGCGTTTGCATGCCGTATTTTTGCGCCGGCGATGCTCAGCGCTTGATGGAGGCGGGGTTAATTTCTTGATAGATTGCGCCTCTTTCTGAATAGCTATTCAGCGTCAACGCGTTTGTGATCGATCGCGACCCCGCGGGACGCCCAGAGGAAAGCTAATGCCGATTTCATATGCGTTGGAACCGGACCTCTCGGCGGAAGAGTTTCGGACTGTCCTGATCGCTTCGACCTTGGCGCAACGGCGTCCCGTCGATGACCTCGCGCGGCTCGACAAGATGCTGCGTAATGCGGATCTGATCGTCACCGCCCGCGATGGCGGCGGCCGCCTGGTCGGCATATCGCGCGCCGTGACCGACTTCTCGTATTGTTGCTATCTGTCCGACCTCGCTGTCGACGCCGCGTGCCAGCGGCAAGGAATAGGCAAGCGCCTGATCGAGGAAACACATCACGCCGCGGGCGAGGGGACAACGCTTACCCTTGTGGCAGCGCCTGCGGCTGAGAGTTATTACCCGGCAATCGGAATGAAGCAGCATTACAGCTGCTGGACTATTCCGCGCAAGAGATGACCTGTCGCCGCTCTTGTCACCAGGCACTCAAAATATTATCTTACTTTGGTCTTACCAGGCGAACATCATGTCGGCGAAACGGCAATTGACGACGACCCTATCGACCAAAGGGCAGGTGATTCTACCCAAGGCAATCCGGGAGCAGCGCCGATGGCCGGCTGGAACGGAACTGACGGTGGAAGACGTTCCGGACGGGGTGCTGCTGAAAGCGAAGCCTGCCTTCGCCGCCACGCGGCCTGAGGATGTGTTCGGCTCGCTGCGCTATCGAGGCCCAGCAAAGTCGATCGCCGAGATGGACGCAGCGATCTCGACCGAAGCGAAACGGCGGTATGCTCGCCATCGATACTAACCTTGTCGTCCGCTACTTGGTGGCCGACGATCCCGCCCAGGCTGGAAGGGCGCGCAAGCTGATCGACAATAACGATGTTTTTGCGTGCACCACGGTCATGCTGGAAACTGAGTGGGTCCTGCGAAGCGTCTACCGATTTTCCGCTCGGCAATGCGCCGACGCGCTTGCTGGGTTTGCCGGATTACCTCGGGTCACTCTGGAAGATGCTGCGGCAACGGCCAAAGCACTGAACTGGATGCGCCGAGGGGTGGACTTTGCGGACGGCCTTCACTTGGCGAAAGCGGAAGGCTGCGAGGCGTGCATCAGTTTTGACCGCAACTTTGCCAACGTTGCCAATGGCCTCGGCGGCATCAAGGTACGCGCACCCTGAGATGCTCGGAACAGCGTTTCGAGACTGCGCAAAGATACGCTTGAATCAGACTCACAACCCCCGAAACCCGACCGGGCGGCCCAAGTGCGCGCGGGCGGCGTAGGTCGGGAATTCCTCGCCGACCGAGCTGTGGGTGCGATACATCTGCACGTCGCAGAAATAGCGCCACAGGCGGCTGCCTTTGCGGGTCTGCGAGGCGCCGGCCGCGTGCAGCAACTTCTCGACCACGTCGCAGGCGAGCCGGCCGCCTTGCTGGATCATGGCCCAGAGACGGAAATTGTCCTCAACGGAGATCGGCGTGCGGTCGCGGCCCCAGCGCGCGCACAGTTCCATATAGCGCTGCATGGCATTCATGAGCACGCCCTCCGCCGCATCCGCTTTCGCCATAGCGAGGCCGAGCGCGCGCACGGAATCCTGATGGTCGGCGCGCAAGGTGTTCGGCTCCATGTAGACTTTGGCGGAGCGGATGAAGCGCTCGTATTCGTCGATAGCCGCCCAGGCGGCGCCCGTGATCACGGCGACCAGCGTTGCGTGGTAGGGGCCCATCAGCCGGCCGAGATACATCGGATTGTTGTGCAGGCGCGTGCCGGCGGTGCCGTGCTCCATCCCCTCGGGCGAGGCGAACAGAGCAAGCCAGGGCACGGCGTAGTAATCCGGAATGAGCACGTCGGTAACCTCGACGCTGTTCGAACCGCTCGCCTGCATGCCGGGCGTTTGATCGCCGCCCCAATCGGGGAGAATGCGGAACTGCCCCTTCGGAATCACGACGGCAAGAAATTTTGGCGGCGACCCGGGTTCCTCCGGGAGTTTTGCGGTACAGACAAAATGCGTCGAATGCGGAATGCCAGAACAATAATTCCAGCGCCCGCTGATCCGATAGCCGCCGTCGACCGGCGTCGCGGTGCCGCCGGGCAACGCCCGGTGCGCAGCAGCGAAATGGCCCTCCGGACCAAACAGCTCGCGCTGCGCCCGCTCGCTCCAGTGCGATGCGATCAGATATCCGTGCGATGAGCCAAGCGCGAGGCACCAGCCCACGCCGGGGTCACCGCGCGCGACTTCCAGCATGGTCTTGAAGTAGGTCGGCAGGTCGAACTCGTAGCCGCCGAACATGCGCGGAATGGTGATGCGATAGAAGCCCGCTTTGCGGAATTCGTCGTGTAGTTCTGTGGAGTAGGTGCCGGCGGCGGCGTGCTCGTCCTGTAGCTCGCGTAGCTTTGGGCGCAAAGCGACCGCGCGCGCGATCAGCTCCTCGCGTGTCAGGTTTGGCTCGGGCACCCTGATGTGGCTCGGGGTGGCGGCGCGCGGTTCGACTGCAGCAACTGAGCTCATGCGGTACCCCATACGTCTTGCGCGGTCTCGACCACGAGCCGCAGCTTTGCCTTCTGCTGCTCCGCCGTGAGCTCGTTGCCCTCCTGGGTCGACGAGAAGCCGCATTGCGGGCTGACGCAGAGCTGATCGAGGTCCACGTATTTGCTGGCTTCCTCGATACGGCGCTTGAGCTCGTCCTTCGATTCCAACTCCGGGCGCTTGGTCGTAACCAGGCCGAGCACCACGCGCTTGCCTTTGGGGACGAAGCGCAACGGTGCAAAGCCGCCCGAGCGCGTGTCGTCGTATTCGAGGAAATAACCGTCGACGTTGAGGGAGCCGAACAGCGCCTCCGCCACATAGTCGTAGCTGGCGTCGGTTCCCGGAATCCAGGCGGAGCGGAAATTGCCGCGGCAGAGATGGATGGTGACACCGAGATTGTCGGGTTTGCCTGCCAGCGAATCGTTGATCAGTTGAATGTAGCGCAGGTGCTGGGTCTCGCCCCCCGGGCCGACCGCCTTGCGCCGCTCGGCATTGTTGAGAAAAGCGAGACTGGTGTCATCGAGCTGCAGATAGGTGCAGCCAAGCTGGGCAAGGCCGCCAATTTCGGCCCGATAGGCAGCCGCGACATCGGTGAAGAACTCCTCCAAATCAGGATACACCTTGCGGTCCAATCCGCGGCCGCCCGGGTAATGCATCATGCTGGGCGAAGGGATTGTGAGCTTTGCGGTCTGTCGGGTCGTACCTTTGAGGAAGGCGAAGCCGTCACCATAGATCACGTGCTTCAGCTTGATCCTGCCGCTCACGGTGTAGGGCACGAACGTCCAGTCGATCGCGCCCTTGTCGGTGGCGAACGGCACCTTGACGACCTGGTCGTCGTGTCTGGTGACGCCGTCGAGCTGATATTTGAAGTCCATCAGCCAGTCGAGGCGCCGGAACTCGCCGTCGGTTACGCTTCGCAGGCCAACGTCCTCCTGCATCCTGACGATGTCGCGGACCGCGGCGTCCTCGATCGATTTGAGCTCATCTGGCGTGATCTTGTTCGCGTCGCGATCGGCGCGCGCACGCAGCAACTCCTTGGGACGCAGCAGACTGCCAACATGATCGGCGCGAAACGGCGGCTTCAAGCGCGTCCTCCCTGCAAGTTATTGCGCAAAACAATACACTGTATCGTTAGGCGGTCAACCGAGCCTGGGCCGTGCGGCGCGGCTCGCGTCGGTCCGCAGAGGTCATTCCGCTCGCCATCTCGATGTCGTCGCGGCAGCGTGTCAGCGCGGCGCGGAAGCGCGCCAGGTTGACCTTGAAGCGGGGGCTTGGCACCACGACCGACAGCGAGCACGTCGTACCGGTGACGTCACGGAACGGCATCGCGATCGCGCACACGCCTTCGGTCTGCTCTTCTTCATCATAGGCAAAGCCCAGACGCTCCACGTCGGCGAGCTCGGTCAACAGCTCCTTCACCGAGGTAATGGTGTTGCGCGTGGACCGCGCCAGCTCGGTTCCGAGCAGGCTGCGGACCAGGCCCTCGGCGAGGCCCGCCAACAGCGCTTTGCCGTTGGCCGTGCTGTGCAGCGGAATTGGCGCACCCACCCGCGAGGCAAGCACGATCGTACGATCCGGCACGGCCTGGGCGATATAGACCGCGGCGCGGTCGCGCAGCACCGTCACCGCGGCGGTCTCGCCGGTTTCACGGGCAAGATTGTCGAGGTGCGGCTGCACGATCGCGGCGAGATCCACATAAGCGGCACGTGCGATCCGGGTCAACTCGGGTCCGAGCCGCACGCCGCGCTGCGGATCGACGCTGACGAACTGCTCGGCCGCCAAAGCATCGACGATGCGCTGTACGGTCGGGCGGGGCAGGCCAGAGGCATTGGCGATCTGGCCGAGACTGGCGTAGCCCGATTGCGTTTCGAGGGCACGCAGCACCGCCGCGGCCCGCGAGATCAGCTGCATGCGGCCGCGCCGCACCGGACGGGCCTTGTCCCGCACACGCGAGGGCTGCTGGGCAGCCTTTGGGCTTGGCATATCAGGATCTCCGTTCCATGATACACTGTATCGTTCAGTGACGCGAAAGTCACGAATAGGCTTGTAGCCCGGATGAAATCCGGGAACGGCCGTCCCGCATTCCGCTTCGCTCCATGCGGGCTACGGCTACCGGGAGGAAACGAACATGATTGCGCTTGCGCAACGGGCCGGCGTCAAAGCCACCATGAATTTCAACGACCGCGCGTTCACCGAAGAGTCGGTCATGGATGATGTGCATCGCGAGAATATTCGCATGCACCTGGTCCCAGTCGAGGTGTTTCTCAGCAACATGCGGATCGCCGGCTATGCGTTTACGCTCGAGCGCAACGCCATGACGTTGGTGAGCGCGCCGAGCAAGCTCGCCGACTTCTCCTCCACCCAGCAGATTATCGAGCAGGGCTACTATCCGGAATGCGGGGAGCTGGTAAAGAAACTGACCGGCGCCGATCACGTATCGTGCTTCGGGTTTGCGGTGCGCGGCGGAGGCGACGACTCGCCGGCCGGCAAGCGCAAGCCGGTGATGAACGCGCATGTCGACTACACGGTCGACACGGTGCGGACCGTCGCCGAGCGCATTGCGCCGGACCATCTCAAGGGCCGCCGCTACCGGTTCAAGGCCATCAATGTGTGGCGGCCAATCGCCCTGGTGGAGCGCAATCCGCTGGCAATTGTCGATGGCGCGACGGTGACGCAGGGCGACCTCTGTCTGTGCCGCATCAATTCATCCCGTGCTGAGACTGCCCAATCATATGGGTGGAATCTCGCCTACAGCCCGGCGCAGCAATGGTACTACGCGCCTGACATGCGGCCCGATGAAGCGCTCGTGTTCACGTTGATCGATTCCGATTCATCCGGCGTGCAATGGGGCGGCCACACCTCGTTCGAGGATCCCAACAGCGCCCCTGACGCCAAGCCGCGCCAGAGCATCGAAGTGCGCACGATCGCGTATTTTGCGGATTGATGCTACTTGCTTGTTGGACCGATCAGTTTGCTTGCGGCTTGCTCCTGCAGAACCACCGTCAACCAACCGGTGACGGTTCCGAGCAGGCTGCCGGCGATGATGTCGCTGAGAAAGTGATAATCCGCGCCAAGGAGGCCAATGGCGACGGCAGCGACCACAAGCGCATAGAGCGCGCGAAATTTCGGGTAGTAGATCCACAGCACGGAGACGACTGCGCAGATGGCTGTCATGTGCCCCGAGGGAAACGACGCATAACCGCCGCCGCCGTGGAAAAAATTGAACCCATAGGCGTTGTTGCTGATCAGCGACGGGTTGTTGTTGACAAAGGTCTCCGGCCAGGTGCGGCCAAAGATATACTTCAATTGGCTTTTGGTCGCTTCGGCGACGATCGAGCTGATGCTGCAGGTCAACAGAACAGTGTAAATTTTTGAGCCGGGCTTTGCGACCAGGGCCCACAGAGCCAAGCCAAAGAACAGGATCAACGCAAGCCCGGGGAGCGGCTCCGGGATCAGGGTCAAATCGACAAAGAACCACTGAAACGCACGATGGCTATACGAAAAGAATGCGATCGGTCGGTCGATCCACAGATAGGAGACGACGACGGCCGCGATGGTGAAGGAACAGGCGGCGAGGCGAATTTGTGGTCGGGTCATATGGCAGCAGTTGGTTGTTTGAGCCCCAGGTAACTCTTTTACTGAGCGGGCTTAATTGTGGCGATGGGGGGCACCAATCGTTCTTGTATTTGTCGCTCCAGTTCCTATATACTCTGCGCGAAGGGTCACGGACCCGCTATCAGTTTAGTCGGACAGGCCCGTCGTTGCGGCGGGCCGTCGTCATTTTGGGGCTTGCCATCATGTCGCGTCCCAATCGGAGCGGCCATATTCGCCTGACGTCGCACCCGGTGTCAGGCGCAAAGCCTGCGTTCCCCATCGTCTGGGGTGCGGGCAGTGCGCGCGAGCGCGGTCCGATCATCGGTACGGTCTCGCGTCCGCAGGACCGCAACGTCATCGGCAGCCACGGCGGCTCCTACGCTGTCTATCGCGCGCTGGCTGTCTCCTCCGGCGCGCTCGATCCGATCCGCCGCCCCGACCTGACCAATACCTATCCGGCCGCGACCGTCGGCCCGTTTGCCCAGTGGACTGACCCGGCGCGCATTGTCGCGCTCGACCCGTGGGGGCACCTGGTCGCCGAGAATTTCCGCGGCGAGCTGGCCGAAGGCGTCGATATCCGCCCGACCATCGCGATTACCCGCGCGCGCCTCGACCTGCCCGAGATCAGGGCTGCGCTCGACGCCAAGCGGCTCGTCGCCGACGGCCACGTCGTACACCAGAATGGCGGTCTCGCCGTGGTCAAGATCGCCATCGACCCGGTCTGGCACCTGCCCGGCATCGCGCGCCGTTTCGCCAGCAGTGAAACCGATTTGCGCCGGGCACTGTTCGAGCAAACTGGCGGCATGTTTCCGGAGCTGGTTACGCGCCCGGATCTTGAGGTCTTCCTGCCGCCGATCGGCGGGACCACCGTCTATCTGTTCGGCGATGTGGAGAAGCTGCCCGACCACGCGACGCGGATCACCTGCCGGGTGCACGACGAATGCAATGGCTCCGACGTCTTCGGGTCTGACATCTGTACGTGCCGCCCTTATCTGATCCACGGCATCGAGGAATGCGCGCGCGGCGCGCAGGCAGGTGGGCTGGGCATCATTGTTTACAATCGCAAGGAGGGCAGGGCGCTCGGCGAGGTGACCAAGTTCCTGGTCTACAACGCGCGCAAGCGCAACGAGGACGGCGATGCCGCCGCTGCTTATTTCGAGCGCACCGAGTGCGTCGCCGGCGTACAGGATGCACGCTTCCAGCAGCTTATGCCGGACGTGATCCACTGGCTCGGGCTCAGCCGCATCGATCGCTTCGTATCGATGAGTGATATGAAACATGATGCGCTCACCGGGCAGGGCATCGACATCGTCGAGCGCGTACCGCTTCCGGACGAGTTGATCCCGGCGGATGCGCATGTCGAGATCGCCGCCAAGAAGGCGGCCGGTTATTTCTCGCCGCAGGCGCCACAGCCGCAGGACCTGATCGGGTCCGTGGGGCGGCCGCTGGAAAAGTACTAACTCACTTCGATCAGGAACACGGCGTGGTGACGGTCGACGCAGTCGATGCCCTTTCGCTTTTGAGCGCCGATGCGGTTCGCGCCAGCGCGAAGCGCATGCTGGCGCTGGGCCTTGCCGATCGCCTGCCGCATTTCCGCGTCGATCTCACGCATCTCGACGCGGCGGTCGATCTCGTGCTCGCGACCATGCGAAAGAGTTATCCAAGCCTTGACGTGCCGTTCCACGCACGCTGGCGGCATTTCGTCGTCGGCGGGGTCGATCGTTGGGCGGCGATCGCCGACATGCAGCGCTGGCCGGATGGCGCCGCGCGGGCACGCGCGGAGTTCGATCTCGCGATCATCAGCGTGCTGCTCGACGCGGGTGCGGGGCCGGCATGGCGTTATCGCGATCGGGTGACGGGCGCCGAAATTGGCCGCTCGGAAGGCCTCGCGCTGGCGAGCCTCGACATGTTCGCGGCCGGACTGTTCTCGGCGCGTCCGAATGAGCCGCTGCGCGCGGATGCGGAGGCGCTGGCGCGGCTGTCGGTTGCTGATTTGCGCAACGGTTTTCAGGTTGATGAACAGAATCCACTCGTCGGGCTCGAGGGCCGCGTCGCGTTGCTGCGCCGGCTCGGCGAGCAGGTTGCAGGCGCACCGCGCGTGTTTGCGCACGAGGATACGCCTCGGCCCGGTGGACTATTTGATCAGCTCGTGGCTGATGCGAATCACGGAACAATAGCGGCTCCGGCCATTCTCACGATGGTGCTACGCGAACTCGGACCGATCTGGCCCTCGCGCATCACGCTCGGTGGCGTTGCATTGGGCGATTGCTGGCGCCATCTCACGCTGGGGCGCGAAGCAGACGGTAGCGATCTCGTACCGTTGCACAAGCTTTCGCAATGGCTGACTTATTCGTTGATCGAGCCGCTGATGCGCGCGGGGATCACGGTGAAAGACATCGACGGCCTCACGGGATTGGCCGAATATCGCAACGGCGGTTTGTTTGTTGACACCGGCGTCCTGGTGTTGCGCGATCCGGCCGATGCGGCACGCGTGCACGATGTTGCCTCGCCGCTCGTCGTCGAGTGGCGCTCGCTCACGGTCGCGCTCTTGGACCGCGTGGCTGAAGCCTTGCGCCGGCGCCTTGGGCTCGATGCGGTCTCGCTGCCACTTGCCAAGGTGCTGGAAGGCGGCACTT
Source organism: uncultured Alphaproteobacteria bacterium (assembly GCA_963760435.1). Lineage (GTDB taxonomy): Bacteria > Pseudomonadota > Alphaproteobacteria > Rhizobiales > Xanthobacteraceae > JAFAXD01. The sequence goes on along the minus strand of CAVXDE010000039.1, from coordinate 152,857 downwards.
GGGCGGCGGGCCGGGCGATCGCACAGGTGCGCCGTGACGACGGCGCGCCGCCAATCGCCGTGCGCAGCGACGGTACGGTGTTCTAACACGAGGACCAAACAATGGACGGCGTCACGGTGGTCGAGCATCCGTTGGTACAGCATAAGCTTACGCTGATCCGCGAGAAGGAGATCTCGACCAAATCGTTTCGCGAGTTGCTCAAAGAAATCGGCATGCTGTTGTGCTACGAGGTCACGCGCGACTTGCCGCTCACCGAAGTGGAGATCGAGACGCCGATGGCGCGCATGCAATCCGCCAAGATCGCCGGCAAGAAGCTCGTGTTCGTGCCGGTGCTGCGTGCCGGAGTGACCTTCGTCGACGGCATGCTCGATCTCGTGCCGACCGCGCGCGTCGCCCACATCGGACTCTATCGTGAGCCACGCACCATGGTGGCGGTAGAATACTTCTTCAAAGCGCCGTCCGACCTCAACGAGCGCCTCGCCATCGTGGTCTCGCCCGTGGTGGCGACCGGCAACACCGCGATTGCGGCGATCGATCGCCTCAAGGAACGCGGGGCAAAGGAGATCCGCCTCGTTTGCCTTCTCACCGCACCGGAAGGCGTCGAGCGCGTGCGCGGCTTGCATCCGGACGTTCCGATCTGGACGGCCGCGGTCGATCAGGGGCTCGATGGCGATGCGTTCATCCTGCCCGGCCTCGGCGATGCCGGCGACCGCGCCTACGGGACGCGCTAAAGCGTGATGAAATCAAGTTCGAGCAGGTTTCTAGAACTCGTCATTGCGAAGGCGCCAACGGGTCCGGCCCGAAGTGGCCGGCCCGATGACAGGCTCCGCGCCGAAGCAATCCAGAGCCCAGTTTTGTGGCCCCTGGATTGCTTCGCTTCGCTCGCAATGACGATGTATTTGGCTGGTGTCTTGATTTAACCTCAACGCATGGTGCTCTAGTTGTTTTTCTTTGCCTCGCGGGCCCGTTCAGGTTAACCAACCGGAACCGGCCCACCTTCTGTAATTCCCCTGGTTGAATGGTTGAGCGGCATGAGGAAAGCGGCACGGACGATCTATCTGTTGCGTCAAGCGCAGTTGCGCGTTTACGCCGCAATGGTCGAGCGTCTCGGCGCGCTTGGCCTGACGCCGGTGCAATACATGGTGCTGAGCCTCTCGAGCCGTGAAGGCGGGCTCTCGTCCGCCGAACTTGCGCGACGCACGCAGATCACGCCTCAATCCATGAACGAGGTCATCGCTGCGTTGCATCGCAAGGGATTGATCAGCCGCCACGAGGCGCCGGAAAATCGCCGCATCCTGCGCGTGGTGCTGAGCAAAGAGGGAAACCGGTTGCTGCCGGAGTGCGAACGGCAGATCGACCAATTGGAAGCCGAATTGTTTGGTTGCTTCAACAAAAACGAACTGGCCTCGTTTCGCGATCTATTGTCCACGTTTCTCGAATCGCGGCGCATCGATTCACATACGGCCGCGAGTGAAGCCGCGGTGTAGCGCTGGCTTCGTACCTGCCGTCAGGCGACTCCGGCGACCGCGCCGACGGGACGTGCTGAAGCGCTGCCCCAGACCTCACCCGCGATCGCCACGACCTCGCGCAGCTTGGCCCATTGCTGCGCTTCGCTCAGCACATTGCCGTCCTCGGTCGAGGCAAAGCCGCACTGCGTCGACAGGCAGCACTGATCGAGGGCCACATATTTCGTTGCTTCTTCGATCCGGCGCCTGATCATGTCCCGGTCTTCCAATTCGCCGGTCTTCGAGGTGATCAACCCGAGCACCACGCGCTTCTTGCCCTTGGGCATGAAGCGCAGGGGCTCGAAGCCGCCGGCGCGCTCGCTGTCATATTCCAGGAAGAAGCCGTCGTAGTCGGTGCCGCCGAAGAGAATCTCGGCCACCGGCTCGTAGCCGCCGGACGCGATCCAGGTCGAACGGAAATTGCCGCGGCAGATATGCGTGGTAACCACCATGTCGGCGGGCTTGTTCTTCAACGCGGCATTGACGAGGTCGGCATACTGGTGCGCGACGCGCTCCGTGTTGATGCCGCGCGTTTTTGCTTTGGCCATTTCCTCCGCCGAGCACAGGTACGCGAACGCCGTGTCGTCGAATTGCAGATAGCGGCAGCCGGCTTGATAGAATGCCTGTACGGCCTTCGCGTAGGCCTTGCCGAGGTCTTCTAGAATATCGTCGCGGTGCTTGTAAGCGCTGCTAAGCACGCCGTCGCGTTCGAGCCGGAAATGCAACACCGTCGGCGACGGGATTGTCATCTTGGCGACAGCTTTGGTGTTCGCGCGCAGAAACTTGAAGTGGTCGAGAAACGGATGTGTGGAGAAATCGATCTTGCCAGCCACGCGAATGCCGTCGGCGATGGCCTGCGCGCCGTGGAAGCCAAGATCATTCTTGAGCTGATAACGCTCGATGCCGTCGAGCCCGAAGTAGAAATCGTAATGCCACCACTTGCGGCGCAGCTCCCCATCTGTGGCGAGCTTGAGCCCGACCTCCGCCTGCTTGGCGATCAGCGCCTTGATATCGCGATCCTCGATGGCCTTGAGCTGCTCAGCCGTGATCTCGCCGGCCTCCCGCTTGGCACGCGCGGCTTTGAGCTCGGCTGAACGCAAGAAACTGCCGACATGGTCGGCGCGAAACGGTGCTGTGGTGTCTTGCATGATCCTCGGTGCCTCCCTGGCGCCTGTCGGCCGACCAAAATTGTTGTGCGCGGCCCAGCAAACTGTGCAAACAATAACAGTGCCACCGCGGCGCAACTTGCCCGGGAGCGCGGCCGTTTTTGACCTTGGGTGCGGAAAGGCCTATTCCAGATGCTGCATCGGCAGGGGCCGGTTCGTTGAGCAATGTCAAACCGATGGGCCGCGCCTCCCATATACTTCGTTGTTTCCCGGCTTCCGAAGTCAGACGGGCAGGCTAGGTATCACGGGCGTCAGAACGGGGACACTCGGGTTGCTGATCAAGACGTTTTCAACGGACAGCGTACCGCCCCGCGAGCGCCCGCGCGTCTGGCGGGAGATCATCGCTGATCTGGCGAAGGTCGATTTTCGCACCGAGCCGACCGGCACCGCGCCGCTCTCCGCCACCATCACCAACTATGTCGGCCGGCGGCTGCGGTTTTCCGCCTACACCTTCTCGCCGCATGTGACGACCTACAATCGCCGCGGGGGAGGGCGGGACGACGCGGGACACTTCATCCTGTCCTATCTCAAGCAAGGCAACGCCATCGTGGTGCAGGACGGCCGTGAGGCCTGCGTCAGCGCCGGCGACATCGTGTTGTTCGATCCCACGCGCCCGGTGCGCATCAAAGCGGCGATGCGCGTGCATTCTTTCGATCTCGGCGCCGAGCAGATGAAGGCGCTGCTGCCGCAGGTCGACGCGTTGACCTCGATTGCGCTCAAGCAGGACGGTGGCGCCGGCTCGATCCTGCGTTGCGTGCTCGACGAGCTGATCGCGGCCAGCGGCAATCTCGATGATGAGATCAGCGACCGCATCGCCGATGCGGTGCCGCACCTCGTCGCGGCAGCACTCACCGCCATGCCCGAGGCTTGGCGCGTGGTACCCGGACGAACAGAGGCCTATCATCTGGCCCGCATTCGCGGATTTGTGCGCGATCATCTGCGCCGTGCCGATCTCAGCCCCGAGATGATCGCGCGCGGCGTCGGGTTGTCGACCCGGCGTGTGCACGAACTATTTGGAGCCGAACCCGCAAGCCTGATGCGCTGGATCTGGCAGGAGCGCTTGCGACGCTGCCGCGCCGAACTCGCCGCGTCGGCTTTGCGCAACCGCAGCGTCGCCGAAATCGCCTTCAGCTGGGGCTTTACCAGCCAGGCCCACTTCAGCCGTGCCTTTCGGGCCCAAACAGGCCTGACGCCGCGCGATTTCCGCCGCCAGCGCGGGTAGGTCGGCATATTGCCGGTTGCTTTGATTACCCCTATAGGGTAATTTCACTTAAGTGGAAAAGCGCACGCCTCACTACGACCTCGCTAACATCCAACTTGTTGTGGCGCGGCTCGGGGCGGCGGCTTTCACCAAGACCGCCATCGACGGTGGCCGGAACATGGGCCTGACGACAGCGGAGATGCTGGCCGTCATAGCGTCGCTGTCGCGTCGTCAATTTTATAAGTCGATGACGACGTACGCCGATATCGTGTTTGGCAGGATGTGTAGCACGCACCAACGCCGGTCCGGAGGGAAGCGTACATAAAGATCACGTTCCGGGACGCGGCGCCGGTAATTCAGTTTAAGGAGCGATAGCCATGGTGCGCAAATGTGTGAACTGCGAGGCGCGCAAGGGCATGACGCACTTCAAAAATGAGACTTTCACCATCGAACATGCTGGCGCGACTACCACCGTCAAAGGGTTGTCAGGTTGGCGTTGCGAACCGTGCGGTGAGGTCGAGTTCGACGCCGACAGCGCGCGGCGTTACGCAGCCGCGGGTGACGAACTGGTGTTGCGGGATCGTCAGCGACAGAGCAAGGAAATCCGTCGTATCCGGCGTAAGCTTGGTTTGAGTCAGGTCGCTGCCGCACGCCTCACCGGCGGTGGTCACAATGCGTTCTCTCGCTACGAACGCGGCGAGGTCGCTCCGATGCCAGCGGTCCTGAATCTGTTTCGGCTCCTGGACAAACATCCAGAGCTCTTGAAAGACTTGGCTTGAACGTCCCGCTATCGGGGCAAGCCTTACACCATCTCCGCCCGCACCTCGGCGCGCAGAGTGTCGATTGGCACCAGGCCCTTGCGGGTCTCGATGTGCCAAAAGGTCCAGCCGTTGCAGGCCTCGAGGCCCTGGGCCAATGCGCCGACGCGGTGAATGGAGCCAACCTTGTCGCCGAGCACGATCGCGCCGTCCGCGCGCACCAGTGCCTGCACGCGACGCCGGCCATCGACCAGGATCGCGCCAGGTGAGAGAAGCCCCCGCTCGAGCAGCGCCGTGAACGGTACGCGCGGCGCTTCGCGCGCCGTCATGAATGGCTTGAGTGTGTCGTATGGGAGCGGCTCGACCGCGGCGATGCGCTCCTCGGCCGCGCGCGCGTAGGTCGCCTCGCGCTCGATGCCGACAAATCGGCGGCGAAGACGCTTGGCGACTGCCCCCGTGGTGCCCGTTCCGGCAAAGGGGTCAAGCACGAGGTCGTCCGCCCGGGACGCCGCCAGGATCGCGCGGGCGATCAGCGCTTCCGGCTTTTGCGTGGGATGGAGCTTCTTGCCGTCCTGTTTGAGACGTTCCTCGCCGGTGCAGAGCGGCAGCGTCCAATCGGAACGGACCTGGATGTCTTCATTGCCGGCTTTGAGGGCCTCGTAGTTGAAGGTATAGCCCTTGGCGTTGGGCTCGCGTGCGGCCCAGATCAGCGTCTCGTGCGCATTGGTGAAACGGCGGCCACGGAAGTTCGGCATCGGATTGGTCTTGCGCCAGATCACGTCATTGAGCACCCAGAAGCCGAGATCCTGGAGCAACGTGCCGACGCGAAAAATGTTATGATAGGAGCCGATCACCCACAGCGTTGCGTTCGGCTTCATCACGCGGCGGCAGGCCAGCAGCCAGGCGCGCGTGAAGTCGTCGTAAGCTGCGTAACTTGAGAACTTGTCCCAATCGTCGTCGACTGCATCGACGCGCGAATCATCGGGACGCTTGAGGTCGCCCTGCAGCTGTAAATTATAGGGCGGGTCGGCGAAGACGAGATCGACACTTGCGGCTGCGAGCTTTTCCAATGCGGCAACGCAATCGCCGACCAGGATTTGATGAGAAGCTTGGTGTGGAGAGGTGGCGCGGGGCGCTGCTGCGAGCGCCCCGCGACGTGACGCAACCATGACACACAACTCGGTACGCGGTCGGCGACGCGGGACCTACAAACCGACGGCCGGCATCATGGCAGCGTGAGGTAAAAAAAGAGTTGGGGAACAGACGCCAGAGCACGGAATTAGGAACGCGGACGACGAATCGAGGGCCGTTCCAAAGGTTGCTACGTGTTAACTTGCCGCTGTGTCTTGCCCCTGTCGTCTGTCTTCAGTCCGCTGTATTCTGGGCTGCGTACGTGTGGAGGTTCTCATGCGCTGGGAAGATTTTCGTCGCAGCGATAACGTCGAGGACGATCGCGGCGGTGGCGGTTTTGCAGGTGGCGGCGGTCTTGGCGGTGGTGGGATGGGCCTTCCCACCGGCGGCATGGGAATCGGCACCATCATTGTGATTGCCCTGATCGCCTGGGCTCTGGGAATCAACCCGCTGGTGCTGCTCGGTGGTGCCGACATCCTGCAGGGTGGCGGTGGCAACACGCAGGCGCGCTATGACCAGCCCACGCAACCGCGCGCGTCGCGCAACGCCCCGCCGCAGGACCAGACCGGCGATTTCATCTCCGCGGTGCTGGGCAACACCGAGGATATCTGGGGACAGATCTTCTCCGAGGCTGGCCAGACCTATCAGCGGCCGAAACTGAGGTTGTTCTCCGGCGCGGAGCGGACGCCCTGCGTCTATGCGCAGTCCGCCATGGGACCGTTCTACTGCCCGATCGATCAGCGCGTTTATCTCGACACGTCATTCTTCCGTGATCTGCAGAAGAAGTTCGGCGCCTGCGACAACGACAAGGCCTGCCAGTTCTCCGAGGCGTATGTGATCGCCCACGAGATCGGACATCACGTCCAGAACCTGCTTGGCATTCTGCCGAAAGTGCAACAGGCGCAGCAGCGCGCCGGGGACAAGGCCACCGCCAATCAGCTGCAGGTGCGGGTCGAGCTGCAGGCAGATTGTCTGGCTGGCGTGTGGGCGAATCGCTCCAACAAGCGCCAGCAGTTCATCGAGCCCGGCGACGTCGAGCAGGCATTGCAGACCGCGTCCGCGATCGGCGATGACCGATTGCAACGGCAATCGCGTGGCTACGTGGTGCCCAACTCCTTCACCCACGGCACGTCAGAGCAGCGCAAGCGCTGGTTCACGACCGGACTGAAGGAAGGGACTGTTCAGGCCTGCAACACGTTCAATACGGCGCAGCTGTAACTACCGCTGCGATACCTTGGTGCCGGGTTCGGTCTGATCCGATTCGGCTCCAGGGTCGGGCTTGATTCCGGTCAGTAACAGCGCGACGAATGTATCGGCCCAGGCCGCCGAGGTGTTGGCCATGCGGGGAACGACCAGTGTGCGGTCTGTCCCAATGCGCTCGTCGGCCGCGACGTTGTTGAGCTGGGTCACCACCCAGGCCGGGACACCGTAACGACGGGCCACCGTATCGGCGGTGTCGTCAGCCCCTGCAGCAACCTGCATGCCGCCGTCCCAGACCTCGATCGGGGCGCCGGCCGGCACCCTGTATTCGATCATGATGCGCTGTCCGGGGGGCGTCGGACGATAGCGCGCAGCCTCGATGAATTTCGGCACGATCGCCTGATGTAACGCCGGCATCTTGTCGATCGTGACGTGAGTCATCTCGATGTGATCGGCGAGGTTCACCGTCACGTACTCGCCATGGAAGTTGCGCGAGGGCTGCGCGGCGCCGCCGCCCAGCATGTTGTTGGACTGGTAGAAATTGATGAAGCGTTCGACGTTGGGCGGAACCTTGCCGACCACGCGGGTTGGATCGACGGCGACCGCCAATGCCACCGGCACATGCGCCGATTGCAGCCGCCAAGCCATGGCAATCAGCCCGTCGCCGCCGCGTGAATGGCCGGCCAACATGATGCGGGCGCGGCCCGGATGTGCCCGGTAGTAGGCGATCGCATCGTCGGCGAGCGCCTTCCAGTTTTCCCAATTGTAGACGCCAGCGGTGAGCCCGTGCTGATTGAGCTCCGCCGCAAGCAAATCCATGCCCGTTGAGAAGAAGATTCCGAGATCGCCACGGAAGATGTAGACGCGGGGCGCGACGTCCGGGCCGGGGTCCGACCCCGCGGGCGCGGCCTGAGACGCACTGCTGATGGCAACGGCCATCAGCGTCAGCAGCGCGACCGCCGCTCGTCTCATCCCCATCCCCCCACCGAGCCTGCAGGTCCGGCGCGGTCCCGCGCCGGTCACATCAGCGCGGACTTATTACTCCGCCGGTGCTTGCGAGTACGCGATCCCTTTCGCCGCAGAGGCGCCGTTTGAAGCCTCGTGCGGCTTCACGAGGCTGGTGATCATGCGCACGACATCGGCGTGAACCCGGGTGCTCTTGTCGATGTTGATGTGCGTTACGCTCGGGTCATCATTGACGTTCACGTTCATGATCTTGCCGTGAAAACCCGGTGCGCCTTCAAGCGGGGCGCCCCAGCCGCCCTGCTGATAGTAGTTGATCGCCTGTCTGACGTTGGCCGGGACCGGATACTGCATGAACGGCGCCAGCGTTATGACGAGATCCACCGGTATGTTCTGGGCTTCGAGCCCTCGGGCGATATCGATCACATTATTGGCGCCTTGCGAGTGCCCGACCAGGATGATCGGTCCGGCCTTGCCGGCCGCGCGCGCTTTGAGAATTTCCGTGAGCCCCGTCTGCCAGTACAGGTGGCCGGCCACTTCGGCCTTGATGCCCTTGGCCTTGAGGTCGTCGGCTATGCCGTCGAGACCGGTCGAGAACACCCCAAACCAGCCACGCAGGAACAGCACGCGCGGCTCAGCCGCGGATGCGCAGGTCGCCCACAAGAGCCCGACCGCAACGGCAGCACCGACCCACTTGTGTCCTGAAATCCGCCCCATGCAACCCCCCACCGAAGAGTGACTCCGAATCACTCAAGGAGCCTTGGCCCCAACGGCTCCGGCGCCTAAGGCAAACCATAAATGCGGCCTAAGTGGGGTATCTGCACATTCCTGCGGAATGAATTAACAAGCGGTTTCGGCGATCGTCCGGGGATACGATTGTCACGGCCGGCTGGGGGTTTTCGGGTATCAATATCCGGGCTGTTCCGGCGCCTTGGCTGAGGGTAGAAGCCGGTTGTCGGCGCCAAAATCTCCGCCCGCGGGGCGAGAACCGGGGGCTCACATGGGTTTAACTGCACTCCTGCCCCTGATCGTATGTCTGGGGGTCTTTGCCGTACCGGTTTTGCTGTCGCGCCGGAAAATCTCCGCGCGCGCGCATGACTACTTCGTGTCGTCCGAGTACACGCCGCCGACCGCAATTCAGAATGCCTCCATCGCCTACGCGTTGCCGCTGACCACGGTCGCGGCCCTGTTCGCCTTTGGCGCCAGCACCGATGCCTGGCCGGCGATCATCAGCGCGGTCTCATTCGGGGTGGGTGTGTGGTTGCTCTATGCCGTGCGGGCGCCGATGCTCGCCTTTCTGTCGCGCGCGCTGCGGCGAGATCAATCGATCACCGTACACGAGTTCATCACCAAGCTGCATGGCAATGACGCACGCCTGCGCGTACTGGCCGCGAGCCTGACCGTGTTTGCGCTGGCAGGTCTCACGGTCGCCGTCGCATTCGCGCTCGCCACCCTGCTCAAACCGGTGATGCCGGATCCCGCGAGCCCCTTCATCATCGCCGCCTGCGTGCTGCTGGCCGCGATCGTGTCCGCGATCTGGTCGGGCAATTCCGGCGTGATCCGCGCCGCGCAGGCCCAGCTGGCCGTGATCTACCTGGGCCTGTTCGTCGCGACGGCTCTTTTGATCTATCTCGCCATGTCCGGGGCTCCGTCGCTGCCGCCACAGGCCACGTTCGCGATCCTGTTCGTCGCCGCATGCTGCATTGCCTTCATGCTCTATCGCCGGACGCGCTATATCGACACCAGCCCCTTCTACACCACCGGTTCAGGCGACACCGCCGGCGCGGAAACCGAGCCTCCCGGTGCGGGAGCCTTCGTTCGGTTCGAAAAAGTTCTCAATGTCGGCGTCTCGGTATTCGCAGGTTTCGTCATTGCATTTGCCTACATCGCCGTGTCTGGAAACGACTATCTGGCGCTCTTCCAGGATGCTGCAACGGCCACGCTCGCGTCCGGTACGCAGGCGTCCTGGCTGGAGTTGGTTTCGCTTGGTCTGCTGCCGTTGTTCTACCCGCTCGCCGATCTCTCCAACTGGCAGAGAATTGCCGCCTTCGAAAAGAACAACCCCGGCACCGATGATACGACCCGCGACACCCGTGCCTACCAGGGATTGTTTCGGATCTATGCGATCGAGACGCCCCTGATCTGGTTGTTCCTGTGCATGGTCGGTGCCCTCGGTGCGGCGGCGGCGTTCGGTGAGGGCATTGGGATGCCTGAGTTTGCCGAGCGGCTGCTCCAACAGGACAACTTCATGTCCACCGGGGCCGTCGCGTTTTTGCTGGTTGCTGTGTTTGCCATGGCATTTGCGATGATGAGCTCGGCATTCTCGGCGAGCCTGTGTGCGATCCGATACGACATTCTGCCGGCTGTATGGCCGGAGCTTCGCTCAGAGACGGCATCGCCGGCGCAGCAAGCTGTGGCGCGGCAACGCACCGTCATCGCCAGTGTTGTGTTCTACGTGCTGATGCTGGGCGCATTTGCTCTGATTGCCGGGGAGGGCGGCAACCGGCTTGTGGTCGCGTTCTATTGCGCCCAGCTTGCCCCGGTTCCGCTGATCCTCGGCCCGGCAATCGCGCGGGCGCGTGGCGGTTATGGGATCGTCGGTGCCAGATGGGCGCTGGCGATTGTCGCGGTCAGCGCCGCAATCGGCATCGGCGCCGTCGCTGTGCACCTCGCGAGTGGAGTCGATGCGTGGCTCTGGGCCGCGGTGCCGGCCACGCTGGCAGCGGGCTTCGTGCTGTTCGCCATTGCGCGATTTCGACCGGCGGCCAACGCGTAGAGCGCGTATCAGTCCTGCGGTTCGATCTTGGCAATGCGAACATAGTCGCGCCAGTTCTCGACGTCCCGCGCCAGCATCGCCTGCGCCTCCTCGGGCGTCTTGATCAGCGGGTCGCCGCCCAGATTGCTGAGAAATTGGCGGGTTTCATCAGTGCGCTCGATCTCGACAAACCATTTGTTGATTTGATCGACGATATCTTTCGGTGTGCCGGCTGGGACGGTTGCGGCCCACCATCCGATAACGTTCATCGGAATTCCCTGCTCGGCCATGGTTGGGATATCCGGGACTGACGCAAAGCGTTCGCTTGCGCCGACGCCGAGGATGCGCATCTTTCCTTGATTTCGTTGCGCCAGCGCCAGCACTGGATTGTGGATCGCGTAGTCGACCGCGCCGGAAAAGATATCATTGATCGAGTTGGCCGCCACTTTGTATGGAATCTCGACCGCGGTGACGCCGGTCTTCTGTTTGTAGATCTCGCCCATCACGCTCGCTTCGTTGTTGCTGGTCGCATAGCTCGCCTTATCGCCTTTGGCGAGCATTGCCTTGGTGAGATCGGCGAGCGTGTAATACGGCATCTTGGCATCGACCACGAACATGAACGCTTGCCGATTGATGGTCGCGGCAACTTGCAGCGCCGTCACCACGTCGATGGGCGGCTTTTTGCGCACTGCCATCATGCTGGCGACGTTGCTGCCGCCCCAGATGAGAATCGTGTAGCCGTCGGGCTTGGAGCGCGCGACATATTCGGTGGCGATGCCGCCGAGCGCGCCAACCCGGTTCTCGACAATGATGGTGCGCCCGGCGAGCGGACGGAGTTTCTCGGCGAAGTACCGCACAATGACGTCGCCGCCGCTGCCGGCCGCGGTTCCGGTGACGAAATGGATGTCCTGAGCCGGCCATCGTTGCGCCAGCGCCGGACATGGGAACCCAAGCGTAGAGACCGACGCCAGCGTAGACGCCGCGGTGAGAAATTGCCGCCGGGTCGAATTCGGCATGGACGTCCTCCCGCTGTTCGCGCTTATCGGCGTCCTGATGCTCCACAAAGAGCTCGCGTTTCGTCAAGCGCAACCTTGCATGGACACTCTGCGGCAGAGCCGTAGTTGGATGCAAAGAGCTTTGCGATAGTGGCTCCCCAGAAAATGAGAGGAAACGAAATGGGGTCCAGCGCCAATAAGATAAGGGTGTCGCATGCCGGGACGCTGCCGCGACCGGAGGGCCTCAAGGAACTGCTCATGGCGGAGCCTGGATCAGCCCGCGCGCAGACCAGTCTCGCCGCGGCTGTTGGCGACGTCGTGCGAAAACAGGCGGACCTCGGCATCGACATCGTCAATGACGGAGAGTTCTCCAAAGTGCGGGGCTTTTCTGAGTATGTGCGCGAACGGCTCGGCGGGCTTGCCGCGAGCAGCAGCAAGCGCCGGCTCAGTGTGATGGCGCGTGACTTGCGCGATTTTCCCGGTTTCGTCGGTGCCAAATTCGCCCGCCACGTGGACTTCAGCGCGGCGAGCGGCGCGGATTGCGTCGCACCGCTCAGCTATATCGGAACCGCCACGGCGCAAGCGGATATCACCAACCTCAAAGCCGCGATGCGCGGGCTTTCGGTCGAGGCTTATCTGCCGGCGATCGCGCCGGGCACGATCGAGCATTGGCTGACCAACAAATACTACGCCAGCGCCGAGGAGTTTGTTTATGCCATCGCTGAAGCGATGTCGCATGAATACAAGCTCATCGTCGATGCCGGATTTCTGCTGCAGATCGACGATCCAGATCTCGCCGATGGCTGGCAGATGTATCCGGACATGACGGTCGCGGAGTATCGCAAATACGCAAGCCTGCGGGTCGAGGCGCTCAACCACGCGCTGCGCGATATTCCGGAGGAGAAAATCCGGCTGCACATCTGCTGGGGCAGCAACCATGGCCCGCACAAGAACGACATCCCATTCCCGGACATCATCGACGTTTTTCTGCGTGGGCGTGCTGGTTGCTATTCGTTCGAATTCGCCAACCCGCGCCATGAGCACGAGTGGCGGGTCTGGCAAGACGTGAAGCTGCCCGCGGGCAAAACCATCATGCCTGGCGTCGTCGGGCATGCGACCGACATCATCGAGCATCCACGGCTTGTTGCCGATCGGCTGATCCTATTCGCGAAATCTTGCCGGTAAGGAGAATGTCATCGCCGGCACCGATTGCGGTTTGGCTGCTCGTTTGAGCCATCCGGAGCTGACCTGGGCCAAGCTCGAGGCCCTGGTCGAGGGCGCGCGGATTGCAAGCAAAGAGCTGTGGGGAAGTTCGTAGGGTGGGCATCGCACTCCTCGCGATGCCCACGCTGTCGGACCGGGCATCAGCGTGGGCATTGCGCCGGAGATGTACCGCCTGGAAACAGCTGCAGAGCTGGCGCAATGCCCACCCTACAAGACCCGCGTTCAAACTGAGGAGCTGCGGAACCGCAAATTCGCCCGCGACAATTGCCGGATCGACGTGCACCCCATCAGGCGCATGTCGCGCTCGAGCTCGGCCCGCATCAGGCCGAGCGCGCGCTCGACGCCGGCGCGGCCCGCCGCTGCCAAGGGAAACAGGTAATAGCGGCCGACCCCGACCGCCTTGGCGCCCAGCGATAACGCCTTGAGCACGTGAGTGCCACGGTGGACACCGCCGTCCATCAACACGTCAATTCTGTCGCCGACCGCGTCGACGATCTCCTGCAGTTGATCGAAAGAGCTGCGCGAGCCGTCGAGCTGACGTCCGCCATGGTTTGAAACCACGATGCCCGAGCAGCCGATGTCGACCGCCTTTCTGGCATCATCCGCGCTCATGACGCCCTTGAGACAAAAGATGCCGTTCCATTGCTTGACCATCTCGGCGACGTCCTGCCAGTTCATGGATGGATCGAGCATGTTGGTGAAATAGTCGCCGATCGAGGTCGCGCCCGCCGCCATCTTCACGTGCTGTTCCAGTTGCGGCAGGCGAAACGGTTCGTGTGCGAAATAATCGATCGCCCATCTGGGCCGGATCGCGAAATCGATGACACCCTGCAAGTTCAGTCGGAACGGAATCGTGAACCCGGTGCGCAGATCGCGCTCGCGATTTCCGCCGGTGATCGAATCCACGGTGAGCATCAGGATTTTGACGCCGGCGCTCTTGGCGCGCTCGAGCATCGCCCGGTTGAGGCCACGGTCCTTGTGGAAATAGAACTGGTAGATCTGCGGGAACGTGTACCGCGACGCGATCTCTTCCAGACTGACGGTGCCGAGCGACGAGATGCCGAACATGGTGCCGAATTGCTCGACCGCCTGGGCCACCGCGCGTTCGCCGTCGTAGTAAAACAGCCGCTGCAAGGCGGTCGGCGAGCAATAGACCGGCAGCGCGAGTTTCTGCCCCAGCACGCTAACGGATAGATCGACGTGCTCGACCCCGCCCAGGATATTCGGCACCAGGTCGCAGTCCTCGAACGCGCGCGTGTTCCGGCGATAGGTCGTCTCGTCGTCGGCGGCGCCGTCGATGTAGTTGAAGATCGGTCGCGGCAAGCGGCGCCGCGCCAACTCACGAAAATCGTGGAAATTGAAGCACTGATCGAGATGCATGCGGGCCTATCGCGTTCCAACGCAAGTGTAGCTATCTGGCGCGATCGGCGCCATCAAGCGCGAGACATCGAGAGGGCCGGGGAACAGCATGGAGATCACGATACGGTCCGCGACCGAGGCGGATGCGCAAGCCTGCGGCCGCATCTGCTACGAGGGGTTTCGGGCTGTGACCGACCGGCACGGCTATCCTCCGGTTTTTGGCTCGATCGAGGTCGCAACGCGCCGGCTCGCTGCATTCCTCGCCAATCCATCCGTGTTCGGACTGGTTGCCGAGTTGGAGGGCAAGCGACGAATCGCGGGCTTCAATTTCCTGAGCGAGCGCGACCCGGTTCGTGCAATCGGTCCGATCGCCGTTGATCCGAGCTTGCATGGCTACGGGATCGGCCGGCGTCTCATGCAGGCGGCCCTCGATCGCGCGCGCGGGGCGCCCAGCGTCCGGTTGGTGCAGGAGAGCTACAATATCCAATCCTTGTCGCTCTATGCTTCGCTCGGTTTCGACGCGCGGGAGGTTTATGCGGTCGTGACCGGGACGCCGGCTCCGGCCGCGCTCCCGCCGGATTGGGAGGTTCGCCCCCTGCGCGAAGGCGATATTCCGGCCTGCGAGTGGCTGCAGCAGCATGTGCTCGGCTATTCCCGAATCAACGAGCTGCGCGAAACCTTGGCGGCCGGCGCCCCCTGGGCGGCATTGCGCGACGGACGTCTGCGCGCCTATGCCAGCGTGCCCACCAGCTGGCAGGCGAATCACGCCATGGCCGAGACGGACGAAGACCTCCAAGCGCTGCTGCTAGGAGCGGCACGAAGCCGGCCGGAGCCGTTAGCGCTGCTGATCCCGGTGCGCCGTGCGGAGCTGTTCCGCTGGTGCTTGGCACAAGGCCTGCGCGCCGTCCGGCCTATGACGCTGATGAGTGTAGGAAAATACCGGGAGCCGCAGGGAGCTTACGTTCCTTCGGTGCTTTACTGACCCGTTTTCAAGGAATGTAGCTCGAAAAGACGTAGTCGTGGTCTTTGCGCGGCGTGTGGCAGGCAAAACACTGGGTAGCGGCGTCGGTCACGACCGGTTTCTTGGCGTCACCGCCGAGAAAGAACTGAAACCCCCACCCGCCGGTCGAGCCGTATTTGGCGGCATCCTTCACCATCACGGCCAGCCCTTTGCGGTCGCCTTCCACGTAGGACCCGTCGGAAACCGTGAAATCATGCAGGTCGGTGACGAACATCGCCCCGTCCGGATAGGCACTGCCCTTCTTGAGCGCCTCTTCCCCGGCGGCGTTGACGTAGACGTTGTGCATCCCGCCCAGGTCTTTGAACAGCGGGCTCGCCTTGTCGATGATCATCGTGTTGACGTGGAACCAGTGCCGATATTCGTTCGGCGGCTGGATGTCGTCCGCCGGCCAGGCGGGAAACGACGCCGCAATGAGCATCCCGAGCGCGGCCAGGAGGAAAAGCGGTTTGCGCGTCATGAGATCCCCTCGGGCGCGGGCCGGACGGCCTCTCCGGCCACGCGACCACCGCTGCGCATGCAACTTTCTCGCGCGCCCACAATGGAGCGTGCAAATAAGCGGGCAGGCAGGATGGCAGACTTAGGCTAGGCGACGTGGAAGCTGTGGCCGTGGATCAATATGACAAAATCATGATCACGGACAACAGGAAGCCGGCGGAGAGCATGAGCACCGGCACGGGATCAAACTGAAGCAGTCGTTGACTGAACATGGCGACAATCCCCTGTCGCCTTCACCACTAACCCGGTTCAGGCATTGGGACCAATTATACGTTTGTTTACCATACCGGCGTCCGGTTAATGATCTGCTAACCATGAGGCCTTGCTGGCGCGATTTTCCGTCCGAAAAACCGCGCCAGCCAAATCAATCATCAGAGTGATGCCTTTCAGCAACACTTCAGATCCGTCGTCAGGCCTCTCAATACAAGTTGATAGTGCCTCACCGGGTCGCGAGCGCCGGGCAGCCTCCCTCTGTCAGGGGCCGAAACGCATCATCGCCGGGAATCGTCGAGACTGGTTTGACGAGGTCCCATTCGCCTGTTGATTCGGCGGGACTCTTCACCTGGACGAGGTAGACGTCATGCACCATGCGTCCGTCCGGGCGCAGGTGGCCGTTGTCGGTGAAGGCGTCGTGGATCTTCATCTCTCTCATCTTGGCAATGACGGTCTTGGGGTCGGTACTGTTGGCCGCTTCGACCGCCTTGAGATAGCTGCGCACCACCGAATAGGTCCCGACATGGAACGGGCCCGGCGCCACCTTTCGCCGCTCGATGAATTTTTTCATGAAGGCTTGGCTTTCGGGGGTGAGATTAGGGTCCCACGCCGAAACGTACATCAGCCCCTGCGCAACATCCAATCCGATCGATTTCGTCGATTGCAGGGAATTGAGATTGGGCATGATCTTCTGCTTGGCAAACAGGCCGAACTCTTTTGCGGTCTTGACAGCGTTGATGGTGTCGTCCCCGCCGTTGAGGATCGCGACCACGTCGGCACCTGAGCCCTTCGCCTGCATGATGTAGGAGGAGAAGTCCGACGTGCCGAGCGGGTGACGTAGCGAGCCGACGACCGTGCCGCCGTTGCGCTCGACGGCGGCGCGCACCGACTCTTCCAGGAGCCGGCCAAAGATGTAGTCCACCGAGAGCAGGAACCATTTGTTGCCGAGCTGCTTTACGGTGCGGCCGATCGAGTTGCCGATCTCGTAGGTGTCGTAGACCCAGTGCACGACGTTGTCGGGCGCGCAGGCCTTGCCGGTGAAGTCGGCAGAGCCGGCTGAGGTCAGCAACAGGGTCTTGTTCTTCTGCTTGGCGATATCGAGCACCGCGAAGGCGACGGACGAATTCACGAGGTCGGTGATGGCGTCGACGTTGTCGATGTCGAACCAGCGATTGGCGATGGAGGCGCCGAGATCAGGCTTGTTCTGGTGATCGCCGGCCAGGATTTCGATCGGCTTGCCGTTCACCTTCCCGCCGAATTCCTCGGCGGCCATGCGGGCACCTTCGACCGATCCGGCGCCGGATGCGGTCTCGTAGGCGCCGGAGAGATCGGTCAGCACGCCGATCTTCACTTTGTCACCGGAGATCTGGGCATTCGCCGTTGTGGCGGCTGCAAGGCACAAAGCTACCAATACGATCAGGCGCAGTCCGGGCATGGTTCCTCTCCGTTTTGTTCTCGGCATCGGACCACAAAAGACTGCGCCACGGAAGAGATCTTGCGTGCGGTCTCTGGCCAGGGTGTTACCGGTCTGGTACACATGACCAGTTTTCTGGTCATAAGGAACGGCCCCATGGTCACGGTCAATTTGGCGCAGGCAAAGGCGCACTTGAGTGAGTTGCTGGACAAAGTGGAAGCTGGCGAAGACGTGGTCATCACCCGCCGCGGTCGCGCCGTGGCCCATATCTTGCCAGCCCTACATCCGAAGCAGCCGCTGCCGTTCGAGGAACTCGCTGCTTTTCGTGCGACAATGAAACGCCCACTCCGATCCAGCGCGAAGTTGCTCCGCGAACTCCGGGATGAACGGCTCTGAGTCAAATCACTAATGATATATTTCGACACCAGTTTTTTGGCGCCGCTCATTCTTCCAGAACCGACGAGTGATAAGATCGCGAAGTTTATCGCTCAGTTGCCGGCGCAACCGTTTGCCGTCAGCGACTGGACCAGGGTCGAGTTTGCGTCACTGGTCGCGCGAATCGTGCGTATGGGTAATCTCGATGCCCGCGCGGCGCTTGAGGCAGACGCCAAATTTGAAACAATGGTGGAGCGGTCTTTCGACCTTCTACTGCCGGGCCGGAACGACTTCAGCTTGGCCAAGCAATACCTTGCCAGGTTTGAAACGGGACTTCGCGCGGGGGATGCTTTGCATCTCGCTATAGCCGGAAACCATCGCGCTCGCGCGATATACAGCCTCGATAAGACGCTGCTACGGGCTGGGCAGGTTCTCGGATTGCCGGTGAGCACGGGCGTATCGGCCAATTGATTATTCCGACCTAACGAGCTTGGTCCCGATCAGCGTCCAGTCATGGGCTGCATGAGATGCTCCTCTTATTCGCTGCGCCACAGGCGGCGTTCGATCTCGCGTCGCTCGTTGCGTGCGTTACCAGATAAATCCCCAGCGCCACCGGTAAGATCCCGACCAGATCGGCGAGTTCGACCCGCTCACCAAGCAGAAGCCAGCCGAACAGCACGCCGAGCGGCGGCATCAGGAAATGGTAGGCGCTGGCGCGAGTGGCGCCGCAAACGCGGATCAAATGAAACCACAGCACGTAGGCAAACACGGAGACGAGGAGCGCCGAATAGGCAAGGCCTGCGAACAAGCGCCAATCCGGCACGATCTCGCTCACGCGTTCAAAGCTCAATCCCAGCGGCAGCAGCGCGAGACCGGCCGCAAGGTTCTGCACCGCATTGCCAAGCCACAGTCCGCCCTTGGGCGCCAGGCGCTTGAACGCGATCGTCCCCACGACCAGCGAGACCAGGCCGGCCAACGTGAAGCAGATACCGACCGGATCCTCGAGCCCGCCGCGGATGCGGCTGCGCACGATGAAGGCGACGCCGCCCACGCCGAGCAACAGGCCGGCGATCTTGCGCCAGGTCAGGCGCTCATCGAGGAAGACCGCAGCAAGCAATGCGGTGAGCACCGGGTTCGCGCTCGAGATGATCGCCGTGATGCCCGACGACGTGGTCACCATGCCGACGTAGTTGAGCCCGAGATAGATCGCGTTGTTGGCAAGCCCTAGCCCGGCGAAGATGGTAACGTCGCGCCAGCTCATCCGCCAGTCGTCGCGGCGCAGCCCGAGCAGGGCGAACATCGCTACGGCAGCGAGCAGAAAACGCGCGGTGAGCAACAGCAACGGCGGACAATAGAGCAGCGTGACTTTGGCGGCCGTGAAGGCTGAGCTCCACAGCAGGCAGAACGCGAGGATCTGCAGCGGCAGCGCGCCGCTGTCACGGGCGGCAAGAGCAAAACGCGGCGTGGTCGACATCGGGGCCTCCACATGGCAGCGATGTAGCCGCGCGGCTCGTCATTTGGAAATTAAATGATATGATGCGATCCAGTAAAAAATTTTATGGACCTTGTCATGCTAGATCTCGATTTGCTGCGCAGCTTCGTCTCGGTCGTCGACGCCGGCGGCTTCACCCGCGCGAGCCAGCGCGTGCACCGGACGCAGGCGGCCGTCAGCCAGCAGATCAAGCGGCTCGAGCAGGCGCTCGGTTGTCCGCTGTTCGTGCGCGACGGCGGCGGAGGCCGGCGCGTCACGCCGACCGAGGCCGGAGAGCGTCTGCTCGCTTATGCGCGGCGCATTTTGGCGTTGACCGAGGAGGCCCGCCAGGCCGTGGGGCAACCGGGGGAAAGCATCATTCGCCTCGGTCTTCCGGAAGATTTCGCGGCCGCGCGGCTCACCGAGGTGCTGGCCAGATCGATGCGTGCGCGCCCGAAGCTGCGGCTCGATGTGCGCTGCGATCTCAGCGTCAACCTGCGCAACGAGCTTGATCATGGCGACCTCGATCTCATCTTGTTCAAGCGCGATATCGGTGAACGTGGCGGGCTCGCGGCCTGGCGCGAACGCCTCCGTTGGGTGGTCAGTGCTAAACATTCGATCGACGTTCGCCGCGATCCCGTGCCGCTCGTCGCATTTCCGCAGGGCTGCCTCTATCGCAACCGGGCGGTTCACGCGCTCGAGGCGGCCGGTCGCACCTGGTACATCGCCTATTCGAGTCCGAATTTTTCGGGCGTCCAGGCCGCGGTCTCAGCCGGGTTCGGTGTCAGCATCCTTCCGCAAACCGCGATGCTGCCGCAGCATCGCGTGCTCGGCGCCAGGGACGGCTTTCCCAAAGTCGAAGACACTGAGCTCGCGTTGCTCGCGTCTCCCACGGCGCGGCCGGCCACCCAGCAACTCGCCGAAGTGCTGGCCGAATTTTGCGCCGCCGAGCGGCGTCTTGCGGCATGATGTAGATGATCCGCTTACGCGGCGCGGATCAGTTCACCGTGATTTTCGCGAACTTGATCACCTGCGCCCATTTTTTGGTTTCCTCACGCACGAATTTGTCGAATTCGGCCGTACTCATCGCCAACGGGTCAAGGCCAAGCCCGGCCAGCTTCTCCTTTGCGGCAGGCTCTGCCACCACGGCGTTGATGGCTTTTGTGAGCGTGTGGATGATCTCACGTGGCGTCCCGGCGGGCACCCCGAAACCGTACCAGCCGATCGCCTCGTAGCCTGGCACGAACTCCGCAACGGCTGGAACATCCGGCAGCAGCTCCTGCCGCCCCACAGACGTCACGCCCAGGGCGCGAAGCTGACCCTGCTTGATGTAACCGATAACCGACGGCGTCGGTGCGAACGTGACCTGCACCTGTCCGGACAGCAAGTCGGGAAGATAGTTGCTGCGATAGGGCACGTGGATCATATCGACGCCGGCCATCATCTTGAACAACTCGCCGGTCACATGCGACGCGCTGCCGACGCCGGAGGAAGCCATGTTGATCTTGCCCGGATTGGCCTTGGCGTAGGCGATGAACTCGGATCCGGTTTTCGCCGGCAAAGACGGCGTCACTGCCATGACATAGGCAGTACCGGCCATGCAGGTGACCGGCGCGATGTCGCGGAGGAAGTCGAATTTCAAATTCTCGTAGAGCGTTGCGTTGACGGTGTTGGTCGCGACCGTCAACAACATGGTGTAGCCATCCGGCGTGGCGCGCGCGGCGGCTTCCGTGCCGAGGTTGCTGCCGGCGCCCGGCCGATTGTCAACCAAGAATTGCTGGCCGAGCCGTTCCCCCAGCCACTGAGCCGCGAGGCGCGCCACGATGTCAGGTCCGCTGCCCGCCGGAAAGCCGACGATGATCTGCACCGGACGCGTCGGATAGGATTGAGCCCGGCAAAGACCTGGCCTGACGGCGACCGCGGCAGCGCCAGCGGCGAACCGCAGAAAATCTCTGCGCCGAACTTGCATGCGCTTCCTCCCAGGAATGCGTCGTCCGTTGGTTTGTTTTTTTCAGTCTGCCCCGATCGGAAGGCCTCGACTACTGAAAATCGACGCGTCAGCACTGTCATCGTGCGATGGATGAGACCCCATTTCAAACGGTACGGCTGGGTCGAAAAAAACGAGGCGGCGCCATTGGACGGCGGCCTGTTGGTGATTTAGTGCGTCGGACGCTGTCAGTTGAAACAGCCAGCGATCTCTTCGTTCGTTGGAAAGCGACCGGTCGCTTTCTTTGAGAAAGCGAGCCGGCCGTCAACGCGAATCTCGAAGACGCCGCCACCGGACCGGCGAATGCTTATGTCTGCTGAAGGGCGCAGCTTCAGGATCTGTTCCCGCGCCGCACGGGCGCGCGGTTCATAGCCTCACTGACCGCAGTATTCGATCTCGACTTTCATGAGCTGATCCCTTCAGAAACACGGTCTTATTCAACACCCGCAATGCGCGACTGACAAGGCTCATGGCACGCAATGTGCGTTAAGTGCGTCCGCCCGATCGGCATGCCCGCGAAGTCATGCCGGCGTCACACGAGCGCAGCACTCTCGCGGCGTTGCAACCGCCTCGGTGCCGACTTTGCTGGAGAAACTTCTTTGACGACGTCTTTCATGCACGCGAGTGGCTGGGATCCCGGTTCGTTTTTCGGGTCGAGCGTCGTCGGCAAGGTTGCGCTTCTTGGCGCCGTAACTGCGGGTGCGGCGGTTGTCGAGGCAGCGCTCATTCCCGGGGTACTGATTGGCGCCGCCGCCGCCGTCCTGGCGCCACGCCTGCTTGCCCGAGATACGCTAAGCAAGCTGGGGGATCGATTAAGGCGCACCGTCTCGGCGCCGGTCCCGGTGCGATCCGTCGCAGCCGCGCGTTTTGCCCAGGCACCGGCGTCCAGTGAGCTCGCGTCGTTCGACACGTGGCGTGCCGTCGTCAAGACTTTCACGTATCGGGTGATTGTCACGACCATCGACTTCGGCGCGAATTATGTTGTGATCGGCGAGTTGGCGACCGCGGCGGGATTGTCGAGCTTATCACTGGTTGCCGGCCCGATTGCTTATTTCACTCATGAAGCGGCTTGGCACTATCTCGGCCCCCTCTCGTCGCACAATCCCAATCCGCTCGACGCCACGGTACGTGTCCCGATTCCAGGCCTGGCGACGGGCGACGAAAACGGGCGGACGACCGTCGAGATGAGTCGGGCTTTGGCCAAGACGGTCACCTATGAGGCGGTGACCGGGTTGTCGGAGTTTGGCGCCAATTATTTCTTCATTCGCAACGTTGCCGCCGCGGCGGGACTAACCGTCTTCAGCATGGTCATCGCGCCGCTCGTTTATTACGTGCATGAAAAGGCCTGGGATTATTACGATGCCACGAAAGGCCGGTCGCCAGCTACTCCGGCCCGGAAGCTATTGCCGGGAGGTTAGGCGTGTCCGCGGCATCGTCCGTCGATTCCTCGCATTGGGCGAAGTTTCGTCCTAACATGTTGATCCTGTATGAGGACGCAAATGCCTGGAATCGATCAAACACGCGACTTTGTTCCGCTGAAGATCGCTGTGCTCACGGTCTCGGATACGCGCTCGCTGGCGGACGACAAGTCGGGCGCGACGCTCGCTGAGAGGATCGAGAAAGCGGGACACGCCGTCGGGGGGCGGGCGATCGTCACCGACGACGTGGAAAAGATCCGTGCCCAGGTGAGGGCGTGGATCGCCGATCCGGCAATCGACGTGGTGATCACCACCGGCGGCACCGGGTTTACCGGGCGCGATGTCACACCCGAAGCGCTCGAGCCGCTGTTCGAAAAACGTATGGAGGGCTTTGCGACTCTGTTCTTGCTGGTGAGTCACGCCAAGATCGGCACCTCGGCGATCCAGACCCGCGCGACGGCCGGCGTTGCCGGCGCGACTTACATCTTCTGCCTTCCGGGCTCGCCTGGCGCCTGCCGCGACGCCTGGGACGAGATCCTGGTGCACCAGCTCGATTACCGCTATCGCCCCTGCAACTTCGTCGAGATCATGCCCCGGCTCGACGAGCACCTGCGCCGGCCCAAGGCCCAGGGCGCGACAGTGTGAGGCGCGGGGAAACTCACCTGCGGTAGTCCAGGCTGTCACGTCCAGGCGTTGGCACAAACGCCTGGTGCATTTGTTTGCGCGCGCAAGTTCGGCGATTAGTCGCCTAAATTTGCATAGATTATGCACCGAACTCATGAATCAGCGGTGCCACGTTCCATTCGCCGCTCGATGACAGCAGGTGCAAGTTCAGGATTGTTTCAATCGACGAAACAATCTCTTCTCGAATCCAGCGCTTATTGCAGGTTCTGCAGCAGATTATCTCTGCTGCAGAGTTGCAGGGAGAGTGTCATGCCGATGCTGTTCTGGTTGCCGCTGATTTTCATGAGCGCGGTGGTCGAGCTCAGCACTCCGACCCGCACACCCGTCGCGCCGCGCCCAACGTCGGCCGGCGATTGATCTGTGCGTGCAGGGCAACCTGTAGCACGCCCGGTCGACGGCAGGCCGTTTTCGAATGGAGATGATGCCATGGCTCTTGCCGATTATTTTTTCCACCATCGTGATTTTATTCCAGTTCGCCCTCCAGGGCCGGTAAGACAGCGATTGAGACTCGACTGGTTGCGGCGTCTGTTTGATGCGCTCGTTGCGTGGGAACTGCAGCAAACAGAGCACGAAATCACGCGCTATTTTGAGAGCACAGGCGGTAAATTAACCGATGCTGTCGAGCGCGAGATGGAAGAGCGTCTTTTCCCGCGCGGTAGAAACCGTCTGTCCTAGGCTCATCGGAGCACGGTGTCAGGCGCTCGCGAGCACCGGCGTCGTGTTTGCGGTAACCGGGGATGCCGCGACACGCGGCGGGGCCCTGCATCGCTTTCAACATTCGATTGTGTTGAAAAGAATTTCAGTTTGAAGCCGGGGCTTGTGACTCCAATCACACGCACGCTCTTTGAGACAGCGTTAAGCTCTCCTACAAATGCAGTTCTCTTCATGCGTGATGGAGGCGACCATGAAGAAATTCATGCTGACTGCAGTGCTGGCCCTCATCGTGATCGGGACCGGGCGCCCGCTCGTGACCTCTGACTCCAAACAGACTGACGGCAGTTTCACGACGGCACAACGGTATTGTCCAAACGGGCGGTGCTGACGCGACATGTTCGTGACCCCGGGAGGTCGCCATGTGGGATGCATTGCAACTGCAATCGTTCGTGGTCGGCGCCACCTTGATCCTGATCTATCAGGCGGCGAGGTTCGGTGACCTATACGCCGAGGATCCCGTCACCAGCCGCTATGTCTCGTTGCTTCCCGGGGCAGGCGTTCGCGATTTTGCGGGGCCGCGCGCCTACCACTGGGCCCTGGTCGCGTTCCTTGTCTCGAGCCTGATCGTCTATTCGCTGCTGTGCATGATCTCGCCGAACGTCCTTATCGGTGCCGTCAAGCTCTTAAGCAATAATCCGGATGCCGAAAAGATCGCCCAAGGGGTCCCGCTCCCGCTTTATATTGCGGCGCTGTTCATGGGCCTCACCCAGCCGATCATTCCAGGGTTGGCACAATTCCAGGTGGCGCAGCGAAACTTCTTTCACGACCGCATCGAAGTCCCCCGGCGCATCATCGATGTCTCGGAAAGCCTGACGGTCGCGATCGGAGCCCGCGCCGGGACCAACAAGCAGCAACTGGTCGCCGAGGTGCGTAAACTGGTCGGCGACGATTTCCTGACAAGCCTCGAGGTCTACGGGGATCTCCCGTTTTACAAGCTCCAGCTCGAGAAGCTTGGTGTTGCGAGTGGGGCGCTGGAAGCGATGGTCGCGGATAGCTCCGTGAAGGAGCTCCGCGCTTTGATCGAACGGCTCGTCTTATGCGCACTCGTTGCGGTCTCGCGCAAATCGGGGCCGAAGCCGCTGACCAAAGTGGCACAAACACTCGGGGTCCCATTAACGGAATTGAAACGTAACAACGCTGGCCCGCGTATCGCCAGGCTGCTTGCAAGCAGCGTTCTGTTCGTTGTCGGTCTGCTGTTGATTGCCGAGTTGCTTCTGTCGCTCGCAACTCCGGTCGATACCGTGTTCGGCAAGAGCGTGACTGACGGACTGTGGCCCTCCACGCTCGAATATTCGTTCGACGAGTTGTGGTCGATCGCGCTTCCGATCGGGGTTTGCATGATCCTGGCCGTCGTCAAGCTTGTCCCCCGCGACGAGGCTCGCGCATCCGAACCCGACGGTCAAGGCGAGCCGTCGCTGTTCGACGATTTTCTGGATTTCGTTCAGTCGAACGCCTCCGTCTTGCTCCTGTGCATCCTGGCGACGGTGGCAATCAAGGTCGGCCTGATGTTCTGGGAATACGGGACGTTCAATCTGCCGGCCGATGCCCGGTCGCCGTTGCGACTGATGTTGCCGGCTCTCCAGTCGTTTATCACCGTCACCGTATGTTTGCTCACGACCTGGTATCTCGCATCGTGTGGGCGCAAAGATCAAAACCGAGGACCGTCGTTTCTGCTTTCGATCTTGCTGATCGCCGGCGCGGCAGGCGCTCTCGCGCTGCTGTACGATTTCGCCTTTCTTGATCAATACCTCAACGCGCATCCGGAGAGCCGGCCGGGCAGCGAACATCATATGTTCAGCGTCATTGCCAACATACTTGTCTCGCTCTGCGCGTTCCTGTCGGTTGCGGTGTTCTTCAGTGGGCGAAGAATCAAACAATCCGCGTCGAAGGCCGGCGCCCGAACCGACGGGCCCACGTTTAGGGCGCTCGTACCGTCGGTTCAGGCACCGCCGCTTGCGCCGGCAGATGTGGTCGAGGCCGCCCCGCAGCACACCGCCAGGTAAATGATCACAGTTAGAAGGTAGTTCACGCAATTCCGAATGGGGCAGAGTGACATGGCACGGGCAATTGACGTCGTGCGAAAGGTCGCACCGGGTGCAATCAAGAGCTACAGCTTGGCCTTCGACCAAGGTGACTCCCTGCTCAAGCAGTGCGGACTGACGACCCCGCTGCGACTCGCTCATTTTCTCGCCCAAGTGCTGCATGAGACGGGCATGCTGACCATCGAGTGGGAGAGCGGTAACTACAGCGCGGAACGGTTGCTGGAAATATTCGGCGTGGGGCATCATTCGGCGGCAGTTACCCCAGCTGAGGCATTCCAACTCGCCCGTCGGCCGGAAGCGATCTTCGAGCGTGTTTATGGACTTGGTAATCCCGGCAAGGCCAAAGAGCTCGGCAACGTCAACCCAGGCGACGGCTTCAAATATCGCGGCGGCGGCATCCTGCAGACCACGGGACGCGCCAACTACCGGCGGATGGGACAGAAGTGTGGGGTCGACTTCGAAGCGCAGCCCGAGCTGGTGATATCGGCGGAGCATGCCCTCAAGCCGGCTTTGGCCGAATGGACCGAAAGTAACCTCAACGCTGCGGCCGATCGCGACGACATCGTCACCGTCACGCGCCGCATCAACGGTGGACTGAACGGCCTCAACGAACGCGCCGGTCTGCTTGCGAAGCTGAAACCGCTGATCCAATCAGTCGAGTTTGCCGATGCCTCACCTGTTGTTGTGAAGACGTTGCCGTCGATCGAGCCGGTGAAAGTCGATACCGGTCCGGCCTCCTCGATCGTAAAGTTCCCCCCGAAGCCGGCAGCCGTTCAAACGGACTTGGCCCAGCACATCATCGCTGCGATGGAGCGCAAGGGCTATCAGATCGATCGCGGGCAGAACGAGATCAACATCGTTTACGTCGAGGGAATGAATCCGGACGGCACTCCCAATGACAACGAGGAAAACAAATGGAACGACTTGCGGCTGTTGATCAGGTTTGAGGGCGGAGAGCCGCGCATCATCGGCAAATGGGCGGCGACCACGGAGCCGGGCCGCTACTTCATTGATCATCCGCTGAACCCGGGCGGCGCTGCGCGCGTCGAGTTTGGGCAATACCACGCCTGGCAAGTTGGTATCCATCGCGGTGACCACGAGGCGCTGGTGCAGACCGGCGGACCGGTGACGGTCTGCCGCGATACGCACAGGGACGGGTTCCGAAGCGACGGCGACATACGCCAGACGGGAGATTTCGGCATCAATCAACACTGGGGCTACGATTTGCCGGAGGTGGACAAGGCAAGTGCCGGTTGTCTCGTTGGTCAGAGCAAGATCGGGCATCGCGAGTTCATGGCGTTGTTGAAAACCGATCCGCGCTTCCAAGCCGACCGCAAGTTCGTGTTTCTCAGCGCGATTCTGCCTGAGGCCGAGGTGTTGGCCGGCGGCGCGGTCGCGCCGGGACCGCAAACTCCAGTCGCATCGGACGTACGCGAGGATGTCCGCCGTTTACAGAAGCTTCTCGGCTTCTCGGAAGAAGATCAGGACGGCATTTTTGGCGCAATCACGAACGAGGCCGTCAAAAGCGCCCAACGTCGACTTGGACTGCCGGTGACAGGGGAGGTGGACGACAAGCTGCTGAATGCGTTGCAGCGCGAAGCGGCTGGCGGTTTGCAGACTTCGCCTATACCCGACAAGCCGGTCATTCCAACACCCGACAAGCCGGTTATCCAGACCCAGCCAACACCCGGCAAGCCTGTCATCACGACGCCGCCGGCAATCGGCCAGCCAGATCTCGTACCGGGAGGTGGAGGCATGAATCCGCTGATTTTGCTTGCCACGCGGCTCCTGCCGGATATCGCCAGACTTATTATCGGCGACAAAGCCGGCACGCTCGCAGGAGACGTGATCAAAGCCGTCACGGACATCACCCGGACCAATGATCCCAAACAGGCCGCTGACAAGCTGAACGCTGATCCGGCTGCCGCCGACGCACTGAGGCTCAAGCTTGCGGAGCTTGCCGCGGCCCAGGAGGAGAAGCGACAGCAAGCGCAACTCGCGTTGCTCAAAGAGCAGAGCGAACAGGAGTTGAAACGCCAGCAGGCTCAGCTCGCGCTGATCAAAGAACAAAACGATCAGGAAATAAGACGGCGCGACGCGGAGCTGGCGCAATTCCGCGCAGAGGTCGAGGATACAAAGGGTGCGCGCTCGACGTTCGCCGAATTGGCGCTGGCAAACAATCCGATGGCCTGGGGCGCGCCCCTTGTCTCGCTCCTGGTTACAATCGGATTCTTTGGCATTCTGATCATTCTCATTATCGGCAATCGCAGCTTTGACAACCAGGTCGCGCAGATCGTCAATATCACCGTTGGCGCATTGGCAGCGGCGTTCGCAACAGTTGTCAGCTTCTGGCTCGGATCTTCGCAGGGATCGCGCGCCAAGGATGCTGCGACCATTCAGTTCCAGGCCGAGCAGGTCAACCAGAGCGCGGCTCAAACGGAAGCCTTGAAAACAACCGTCCAGGCTCAGGTCAAACAAGCCGAAGCATTGCACGCGACCGTCAAGTCCGCCATTGCGGGGGCGCCCGCCGCCGCGGCGTCAAAGCTTTCCAACTTCCGGCGATGCCTCGATATCGTGCTGGGC
This sequence comes from uncultured Alphaproteobacteria bacterium, assembly GCA_963760435.1. Lineage (GTDB taxonomy): Bacteria > Pseudomonadota > Alphaproteobacteria > Rhizobiales > Xanthobacteraceae > JAFAXD01. Next base: position 124,183 of record CAVXDE010000039.1, on the reverse strand, counting down.
TACGAAGGCGGCTACAGCGAAGTGCCGGGCGATCCGAGTGGAGCAACACAATTCGGCGTCTCGCTCAGCACCCTGCGCGATTGGCGGCAGAATCAAGCGCTCGCTATCGACGATCTCAAAAAGCTCGCGCGTGATGAAGCGTGCGAAATCTACCGCACGCGCTATTGGAACGTATTGCGCTGTGATGATCTCCCGACCGGCCTCGATCTCATTGTCTTCGACTTCGGCGTCGATGCCACTGCGAGCCGTTCCGCCAAGGCGCTCCAGCAGGTGGTCGGGGCCGAGGCTGACGGTTCGATCGGCGATGCAACCCTGGCCGCGACCAAGACGATGCCCGCGGCGGATGTGGTCAAGGAGTTGTCCAATCGTCGATTGGAATATTATCGTTCTCTGCCGGACGCGGTGTCATCGGCGAGAGTAGCCATAAACCGGACCACGGCGGTGGAGAAATCTGCGCTGGACATGATCGCGGCGGATCGCGCGCTCGCGGCGTAGCAAGCTACGCCGCGGAAAAACGACGATTGCGGAGCGCGAAATGCGCAAACAATTCACGCAAAGACGAATTGCTGATCGTGAATACGTGATCGCTTCCAACAATTTGCAATCGGAACAAATTCAGGAAGGCCATTGTTCTATCTACACGAACGAGCACGGCGCAATATCGTTGGTAGGCGCAACATGAACGCTCCTTCATATGTTGATGTATTGTTCCGCATCCTTCCGCGCAAACGGTCCAACGGACGCTAGGGCGGGAACAAATTCGTTGCAGCCCGAGTTTCACTCCCGTGCGCAACGGAGATGGAGTGCACCATGGTACGTCGACTTGCACTTGCGACTTTGGCCATTGCCGGCGCTTGTTACGTGATGCCCGCGGCCGCCGGCGAAGTGGGCGTCGGGGTTGGTCCCGCCGGGGTGGAAGCTCATGGCGATCGCGATAGAACGGTCGTCGAGAAGCGTGGCCCGGCTATCGAACGAGATAAGACCGTCATCATCAATAAGGACCGCGACGCCGACCGCGACCGGTCAGTTGTGATCCACCACGACTAAAGCTTCGCTTGCTGGATTAAAACGGCTCGGGCTCCGATCGAAGATCGGGGCCCTTTTTTTAAAGAGTCAAACCTCACATCCCCGATCGCCTCCTGCGTTCCCGATTGCACGGGTTTTGCCATGTCATCATAAACGGGCGACGCGGCAGGCGCTATCGGGCTGGGCGCTGACGTGCCCTGCGTGACCCGGGCATAGGCTTTCATGCTAAGCTCGATCCGCGGAAGAACACTGGATAGGCACATGCAATCGAAGTCCAATATCGACACGGAAAAATACCGGCTGCGCCGATTTGTTGACCGGCTGGTCGCGATGGATGAGGTGGAGATTCACGACAAGCCGGTGCCGTTGACGGCGCTCAGTGCCATCATCGAAAGCTCGCCGCGGGCGCATCTTTTCAAGAAGGCAGGGCCCGAGCAGGTGGAGATCGTTGCCGGCACTGGAAGCAGTCGAAAGCGGATCGCCGCGGCGTTCGACACCACCGAAGACAAACTCCACGCCGAATATTTCCGCCGCTTGGCCAATCCGCAGCCGGTCGTCGAGGTGCCGAGCGACGAAGCCCCCGTGCACCAGGTCTGTTTCACCGGCAAGGACGTCGATCTGACCAGGCTGCCGTTTCACCCGCAGCACGCCTATGACGGCAGTTGCTACGTGAGCTCGGCCATCGATTACACCATCGATCCGGCCACCGGACGAAGGAACGTCGGAAGCCGCCGCCTGAGCTTAAGAAATCGCTACGAGACCGGGACGAATGTAACCGCGCCGTCCGATCTCAAGCGCATCTACACCGCCTGCGTGGCGCGCGGGCAGCGCCTGCCCATCAGCTTCACGGTCGGTGCGCATCCGCTCGATATGTTTGCCGCGACCACGCGCCAGCCCGGTGACGAGCTGTCCCTGGTGGCAACCTTCCGCGGCGAGCCGGCGGCCGTCGTCAAAAGCCTTACCAACGACATCCTGGTGCCGGCCGACGCCGAGATGACGCTGGAAGGCTACCTCGATGAGCGCGGCTATGTGGAGCCGGAGGGGCCGTACGGCGAATACATGGGCTACTACGGCTCGATCCACATGGACCCGGTGTTCCATTGCACCGCCATCACCATGCGGCGCGACGTGTTGCACCACACGCTGCAGCACGGCTCCGCCTTCGTGCTCGACCAGACCGAGTCCGGCGTGATCTCGGCGATGCGCACTGAAGCGCAGGCGATGCAGATACTCAAAAGCGCGGTGCGCGAACCGGTGGACGTGTATTTGCGGGAAATTTCCGGCGGCAACAACACGCTGCGCGTCTCCATGCGGCCCCACCTCTATGGCGAGGCGCGTCTCGCGATCGCCGCGCTGTTTGGCGGGATCATGCGGCTCAAGCACGTCTATGTTTTTGATGAGGACATCAATATCCACGACGACCGGCAGGTCGAGTGGGCGATGGGCACGCGGTTCCAGGCCGACCAGGATCTCGTTATTCTGCAAGGGATCATGGGAATGACCATGGACCCCTCCCTCAACGGACGCCGGACCGGAGCCAAGGCAGGTTTCGACGTGACCAAGCCATTCGGCCGCGGCCACGAAATCCCGCTCACCCGCTGCGCCGCCAAGGTGTTTGATCGCCCGGCGCGTTTCCAGACTGTCGAGGATGCGCTTGCGGCGGGGCCGATGTTCTACGCCGATATCGTAGAGGGGGTCGGCAGCGACGACGGTCGCGAGGTCGCCTGCGCGCTCGACGCGCTGCGCCAGGCGGGTCGTCTCGGCCGCGACCGCGATGGCCGCTATCACCTCGGTGAGTTCCAGCCCGGCGCGACGGGCATCGTCGGTCCGCTCTATCACGATCCCAACGAGGGGACGTAGTTTGTTGGATTCCGATGAGATCGAATCGAGCACTGCGTAGGGTGGGCACGGCGCAGTCGACCGACTGGCCAATTGCACAAACCTCACAAGCGCCGTGCCCACGCTGTCGCACGCGCGAACAGCGTGGGCATCGCGCGGTTAAGTTCTCGAAATGTCTTGAGCGCCGAGCAAGCGCGATGCCCACCCTACAAATCAACGCAAGAGAGATCCGCGCGAGCAAGAGTTGATATTCAGCTCCTCAAATGTCCCGGGCGGATGTGACGAAGGAGGGACGAGCCGATGCGCAGTAAAAGCTGGCACGCGCGCACGTTGGGAAATCGACCCTTGGCGCCGGAGACATTGATGATGGGTTACGGCTATGACCCGCATCTCTCCGAACGCTCGTTGAAACCGCCGCTGTTTTTGACCTCAACTTTTGTTTTCCGTTCAGCGGAAGATGGAAAAGCCTTTTTCGAGCTGGCTTACGGTCTGCGCAAGAAGCATCCCAACGAAGAACCCGGACTGATCTACAGTCGGATCAACAATCCGGATCTCGAAATGCTGGAAGATCGCTTGGCGATCTGGGATGAGGCGGAAAACAGTCTCGTTTTTGCCTCCGGCATGGCCGCCATATCGACCACGCTTTGGGCCTATGCCCGGCCGGGCACGGCGATACTGCATTCGGACCCCATTTATGGCGGCACGGATTTCCTATTGAAGAAGATCCTCCCGCAATTCGGCGTTCACCCGGTTGCGTTCAATGCGGAAGGTGGCGTCGAGGCGATGCAGATCGCAGCCGAGCAGGCGCGAAAGCTCGGACCTGTTGCCGCCATTTATGTCGAAACACCCGCCAATCCGACGAATGGCATCGTCGATATTGCGGCGGCCCGCGTCCTCGCAGACCATTTGGCCACCGACGGCCGCAGGCCGCCTCTCATCGTCGACAACACGTTTCTCGGCCCGCTCTATCAAACGCCCTTGGTGCTGGGTGCCGATATCGTTGTCACGTCGCTCACCAAATACGTCGGCGGCCATTCCGATCTTATCGCCGGCGGCTGTTCGGGATCGGAGTCGATGCTGCAACCAATTCGCGGCATGCGAACAATTCTAGGCACCATGTGCGACCCTCACACGGGCTGGATGCTGATGCGTTCGCTCGAGACGTTGAAAATCAGAATGACAACGTCCGCGCGCGGAGCGGAGCAGGTCGCCAATTTTCTGTCGGCTCATGCGAACGTCGCTTCGGTCTGGTATCTCGGCTTTCTACCGGAAACCCATCCCGATCGCGACGTTTTCGAACGCCAATGCCGGGGACCCGGCTCGACCTTCAGCTTCGAGGTCAAAGGCGGCGAGGCGGAGGCGTTTTCCGTGCTCAATCGGTTGAAAGTGATCAAGCTCGCGGTCAGCCTCGGCGGCACCGAGACATTGGCCTCGCATCCCGCGACGATGACGCATTCCGATATCACCCGTGAGGAACAGGTGCGTCTCGGGATCACGCCCGCCTTGATCCGCCTGTCGGTCGGTATCGAGCATCCCGATGACCTGATTGCTGACCTCGATCAGGCATTGGGCGGCTGAAGGTGCTGGCTTTTACGGCCCCGTGTACTTGAGAATGAAAAGCCCTTGGTTCTTGTCGGTGATGTAGATGTAGCCGCGGCTGTCGACGAGTACGTCCTCCGTCTGGGCAACGAGCTTATTCTGCGGGAATGTGCCGTAGCGCCGTTTTGGATCAGGAGGCAGAAAATACCCTACCTCTCGCGGAGCCGTCGGGCTCGCGATGTCGTAGATGCGCAGGCCTGCGTTGAAGTAGGTCAGGTAGACGAGATCGCCCTGCTTTTGGACGTATGGATTGTGCAGCAAGTTGTTTTGGTTGTGCGGGCCGAACCGGCCGCCCTTCTCACAGAAGCTCTTGTAAGGTGCTCCGGGCGGCGGCAGCGGCAATGGCAGCATGGCCATCAGCCGTGGCTTGCTAAAATCGGTAATATCGACGATCGATGCCTGATTGAGCGGCTCCTGGCAGTTTTCCCGGATCGCTTCGGAGTTCGTGATCGCGATATTGCGCTCGGGAATTGGAATGACGGTGTGCACGCCGATAAATGGAATGAACGGTGGGCTGTAACTCAGGTGCCCGATTTCCTTGGGGTGTGCGACATCGCTGATATCAAGGATGTACATCCCAGCCCCGCCGTATGACAGGTACACCTTGTCGCCGACCACGAACGGCGGTCCATGCAGGATCGTACCGGGAGGCGCGGGTGGCGTTTCGCCGTCACGCTGTCCCTTCACCCACCAGCGACCCACTTCCACCGGGTGCGCCGGATCGCTGATATCGACGATGACGTAGATATGGTTTTTGAAGCCCGGCATTTCGGCAGCCAAATGCATGTATTTGCCGCCCGAATACCAATTCCGGTGCGTACCCGTGGAGCCCGTCTTGAACTGGCCGAGCTGTTTCGGATTGAGCCGGTCGCTGATGTCCCAGATCAGCACGCCCTCATCGTAAGGCTTCGCGGGGTCACCACCCCAGCCCTCCGCGATCTGTTCGAGCGCGGTGATCATGATATTTCCTGAAATTTCCATCTGGATGGTCCAGGTGTTCGGTGGACCGGGAATGAATTTCAGCACCTTGGGGTCGGAAGGCTCGGTGACATCAACGATCGTCCATCCAAAGTGCCATAGATGACCGAGATAGAGATACCAGCGCCCGTTGGTCTCGACGATCGACATCTTGAAACCGGGACGGTCGTCGAGATTGCTGTATCCGACCACCGTGACGTTCTGACCAACGCCGCCATCAGGTATCGGATCTGCGAACGCATGGAGCTTAAGCGCGGCGAGCAAAAACAGAGCAACTGCGAGAGTGCTTCTTTTCATCGCGATATCCCCGGCGGATAACGACGCGACAGAGTGCCACCGACATGACGAGCTCAGCAAGACGGGCGAGCTTCACGCGAACAGATGGCTGCATTGCGCCCCGACATGGTTGATGCCGGCTTTCGCTGACGCGGCGGATTGATCTATCGTAGCGCTGCTAGACCGCGAGTCTAACGCGGCGGTGCATCAAGGGAGGACATCATGCAGAGGCTGACCGTCGGTCTGTTCATGCTGCTTTGTGCGCCGGCTTTCGCGCAACAACAGACGCCCCCCATCATCAATTTCGAATCCGTGCCTGATCCGCTGCAGCTTCCCGACAACATGTATTTCGGCGAAGTCAGCGGGATCGCCGTGAACTCCAAGGGCCATGTGTTCGTGCTGAGCCGGGGCAATACCACCGGGCCCGCCTATGCGGCCGCCGCGACGCAGTTGTTGGAGTTCGACGCCGACGGCAAGTTTTTGCGCGAGATAGGTCACAATCTCTATGCGTGGTCGTTCGCCCACATGGTCAAGATCGACCGCCACGACAATATCTGGGTCGCTGACAAGGGCTCCGACATGGTGATCAAGTTCACCCCCGAAGGCCGCGTCGCGATGGTGTTCGGGCGCAAGCAGGAGGCCTCCGACGAAGACACCGGTCCGCTCAAGCACCCGAACCCGCCGCTGCCGGCCGAGCCCGGCCGCTTCCGCCAGGTGACCGATACCGCCTTCGATGCCGCCGACAATACCTTCATCAGCGATGGCTACATCAATTCGCGCGTCGCCAAAGTCGACAAGGACGGCAACTGGATCAAATCCTGGGGCGACCGCGGCAGCGGCCCTGGCCAGTTCAACACCCCGCATGCGATCGCGACGGACGCCCAAGGTAACGTCTACGTCGCCGACCGCGGCAATCACCGTATCCAGGTATTCGACAACGACGGGAATGTGTTGCGCCAGATCGTGATCGACGTGCCGGCGCCACCCGACGCCAAGCCGGCGATCGGCAACATCCCGAGCGAGGCGCAGATCAGGGGCGGCACATTCACGCCGGGCTCGCCATGGACCATCTGCATCACGCCGGGTCCGAACCAGGTGCTCTACAGCGCCGACGCCTGGCCGGGCCGCATCTATAAGCTCAGTCTCGACGGCAAGCTTCTGGGCATGCTCGGCCAGAGCGGTAAGCAGCTCAAGCAGTTCGGTTGGGTCCACGCCCTGGCCTGCCCGTCCGAGAACGTGCTGTGGGTGGGCGAGTTGCTGAACTGGCGGGCGCAAAAGCTCGTCTTGCATCCGTAGACCGAATTCCGCGCTTTGCGGCGAAATCGCCGACGTGGAACTCGGACTGACTGTTGCGGATTTACATCACTCTCCCGAATTCGCTTCGCGACGATCGAACCCATCCTCGGCCGCAGCGTTTGCAGGCCGAAGGGTAGATCGTCATGCGCTGGATATCGTCCTTCGATAGCGATGACCTGATCATCGGGGGCGCCGTCGCGTTGCTGCTGGTCACTGTCGTCGTGGTTGTCCTGGTCTGAGCATGCTCTGCAAACGCAATCAGGCAACAAAGTCCAGGGCGGTCGCAGCGCTTGTTAGCGCGATCGTGTCCATTGCGGCTCGCACTGCCTCGGCCGACGAACCGCTGAAGCTCGCGAACACTCAGCTCGAGCCGGTCACGTGGACGCAAGTCGCGGGCTGGACGGCCGACAATCACCTCGCGGCGTTCGCCGCATATCAGACGAGCTGCCAAGCGCTGCGCAGGAGAGCGCGTGCCGATGACCAGGGGCCGATCTATGCGGCTCTCTGGACCGTCTGCCAAAGAGCAACCGGGCTGCGGCCGCAGGATTCGGCGAGCGCCCGCGCCTTTTTCGAGCAGAACTTCCAGCCTGTGCGCATCGCACGGCTCGGCGAGGCCGACGGTCTTTTGACAGGTTATTTCGAGCCGATCGTTCATGGCTCGCGATTTCCTGATCGGGTCTTTCATTTCCCCCTCTACCGCCGCCCGCCGGATCTGATCGCCGCCGGCCACAAGCCCGGCTCCATTGCGTTTCCAAATAAAGGCCGGATCGGTCGCCTCAACGCCAAGAACGAGCTCGTGCCCTACTACGACCGCGGCGCCATCGAGGCCGGCGCGCTTGATGGGCAAAGACTTGAAATCTGCTGGCTCAAGGATCCGCTCGATGTCCTGGCAATCCAGCTGCAAGGCTCCGGGCGCATCATTCTCGAGGACGGCACCCCGCTACGCGTCACCTACGACTCGCACAACGGTTATCCGTTTCACTCGATCAATCACGCGCTGACGGAACGCAATCTCATTGCGCGCGACGGGATGTCGATGCAGCGCATTCGCGATTGGATGCTCGCCAATCCGGACGAGGCCGCGAAGGTGCGTGCCACCAACCCTTCCTACGTGTTCTTCCGCATCACAGCGCTATCGAACGAAGGCGAGACCGTCGGTGGGGAGGGTGTGCCGTTGACCCCGGGCCGGTCCATTGCGATCGACCGGCAGCATGATTACGGCACTCCATTTTTTATCGAAGCCGATCTGCCGATCGCGAGCGTGAAGAGTCTCTCACCATTTAACCGCCTAGTAATGGCGCAGGATACGGGCTCGGCGATCGTGGGGCCGGCGCGGGCGGATATCTACTGGGGCGCCGGCGATGAAGCTGGTCGCATCGCCTCTCGCATTCGCCACCGCGGCCGGTTCGTCATGCTGATCCCACGCGAGCTCGATCTGATCGAGGCCGGCAGACACATGCCGCTGCCGACGCCCAGACCGAAGGCCGTGGAAATCGCGAGCAAACAGAACGGCAAGAGCAATGTTGTGGTGGTCAATTCCGATCCGCAAAGACGCGCGGCGACCAAGCCGGCCCGGCCGATCATCTCCGATGCCTGGCGGCGCTGTCCGCCGAACCTGTGTCGCAGGCCACATGTCTGACGATTGGCGTCCGGACGGTTCGCGACCGCTGCCCTCAGAACGGTTCCCTGAACGGCCGCACATCGACCTCCTGCGTCCAGGCCGAGCGCTGCTGGCGATGGATCGCCCAATAGGTATCTGCAATTGCCTCAATCCCAAGCAGGCCGTCGTCGCCGCGCTCCTGCGCCAACCTCGGCATGCGGCTGAGCAGGCGATCGCCGTTGATCCCGCCGTCGATCACCACATGCGCGACGTGAATTCCCAAAGGGCCGTACTCGCGCGCCATGCTTTGCGCGATCATGCGCAGCCCGGCCTTGGCGGCGGCGAAATGCGCAAACCCCGGCTTGCCGCGCAGGCTGCCGGAGGCGCCGGTGAAGATGATCGTGCCCCGGCCGAGCGGAACCAGGCGCCGGGCCGCCTCGCGGCCGACCAGAAAACCGCCAAAGCAGCCGACGCGCCAGAACTGCTCGAACTTGTCCGCGCTCAGATCCAGGAAATCGATGCGCTGATTGTTGCCGGCGTTGAACACCACCAAATCAGCCGGATCACGCCCATCCCCCGGCGCCATCGCCCGATCCAATAGACGAACGACGTCGGCCTCGCGCGTGGTATCGACCGGGATGGCTTCCGCGCTGCCGCCCTTTTGATTGATCGCGTCTGCAACCGGCGCGATCTTCTCGGGCGTTCGGCCCCCGACCAGCACATGATAGCCCTCGGCGGCGAAGCGACGGCATAGTGCCGCGCCAAGCCCGCGCTCGGCGCCGACCCCAACCACGACAGCGGTTTGCGTGCTCATCGTGCTTCTCCTTTCCTATTGGTCATGATCTTCAATGCGAATTATTCGACGTGCCGGCCGGCGCGGTGACGTTGCGCAGCAACGGCACCAGCAGCGTCGCGACGATAAAGGCGAGCATGATCGCGCGGAACGCGTCGGCGAACGCGAGCGTCTGCGCTTCCCGATAGGCGAGATGCCAGAGCTGGTCGAGCGCCGCAGCGTGTCCATGCTGGGGGCTCGCCGCCAATGCCGCATAGCGCACCGTCAATCCTGAGACGAGCCGCTCCATGGCGCCGTTTGCCGGCGTGAGGTGCGCGGCAATGTACTGAAAGTGCAGGTTGGTCTGATCGTTGATGATCGCCGCGCTCACTGCGATCCCGACAGCGCCGCCGAGATTGCGCATCATGTTGAAGAGCCCGCTGGCGGAGTTGAGTCGCTCCGGCGGCAGGCTGCCGAGCCCGAGATTGACCACCGGCGCCACGGCGAACACCTGCGGCAGTCCGCGCAGGATTTGCGGCCACAGCAGCTGATCCGCACCCCAGTCATGGGTGATGAAGCTGTAGCTCCACATGGCGAGACCGAATGACGCGAGCCCGCCGGCGAGCAGCCAGCGCAGGTCGATCCGCCGCGCCAGGATGATGTAGATCGGCGTGCCGATCAGGGTCGCAATGCCGGTCGAGAAAATCGCGGTGCCGATCTGCCAGGCGCTGAAGCCGCGCACATAACCGAGGAACAGCGGCGTCAGGTAGATCGTGGTGAAGATGCCGATGCCGGCCACGAACGACAGGAAGCAGCCCACCGCAAAGTTGCGATTTCCCAGCGCCCGCAAGTCGACGACTGGCTGGCCGTAGGTGAGGCTGCGGGCGATGAACAGCGTCAGACTGATCGCGGCAATCCAGGCGCAGGTGCGGATCGTCGCATCGCTGAACCAGTTCCAGCGCGTGCCTTCCTCCAGCACATATTCGAGGGTCCCCAGACCCACCGCCATCAGCACGATGCCCGGATAATCGGCGCCGCGCAGCAACGACAGGTTCGGCTGGTCGATGCGCACCAGCAACGGCACCAGCACCGTGATGGCGATGCCCGGGATGAGATTGACGTAGAACAGCCAGTGCCAATTCAGCGTGTCGGTGATCCAGCCGCCGATCACCGGACCGAGCGTCGGCGCGATCGCCGCGATGCTGCCGACCACCGCCGCCGAGTAGACGCGGCGCGGGCCCGGGAAGAAATGGAAGGACGACGTGAACACGATCGGGATCATCGAGGCCCCCAGCGCGCCCTGCAGCGCCCGGAAGGCGATCATGCTCTGGATGTTCCAGGCAATACCGCACAACATGCTGGCGGCGGTGAAGCCGAACGCCGAGATGGTGAACAGCCAGCGCGTCGACAGCACGCGGGTGAGCCAGCCGGACAGCGGGATCATGATGATCTCGGCGATCAGATAGGCGGTCTGCACCCAGCTGATCTCATCCTGCGCCGCCGAGAGACCGCCGCCGATGTTCTGCAGCGAGGACGCGACGATCTGAATGTCGAGCAGTGCGATGAACATGCCGACGCACATCACCACGAACGGCACGATCGACGGATATTTGGGTTCGGGATTGCTCACGACACACCTCCCTCCCGCGTGTCGACATTCACGATCGTGGAGAGTCCCGGCCGCAGCCGCACCAGCGCCGGATCGCCATTGTCCAGCACGACGCGGACCGGTACCCGCTGCACGATCTTGGTGAAATTGCCGGTCGCGTTCTCGGCCGGGATGACGCTGAACACCGCGCCGGTTCCGGGCTGCAGGCTCGCGACGTGTCCGTGAAACACATGGCCGGGGAGGGCGTCCGCCGTCAGGTTGACGGTTTGCCCCGGAATCATGTGGGCGAGCTGGTCTTCCTTGAAGTTCGCATCGACCCAGAGCCCGTCGGCGGGCGTGACCGAGATCAAATACGTCCCGCGGGTGACGTAGGCGCCGATCTGGCCCGCACGATTGCCGACATATCCGTCGATCGGCGATTTGATCTCGGTGTAGCTCAGGTTGAGCTCGGCCGTATGGACGTCAGCCTTCGCCTGTGCCACCGCCGCATCGGCCTGCGCGATCTGCGCGTCGAGCACCTTGAGTTGCTGGTTGGCGGCCTCGAGGGCCGCCTGCGCGACCGTCACGGCGGCCTGCGCTTCCTGCTCCAGGGCGACGTTGTGGTCCTCGGTTTGGCGCGAGCCAAAACTCTGCTGGGCGAGGACATGGGCGCGGGTCGCCTCCTGCGATGCAAACGTCGCCTGCGCCTTCTTGGCAATGATGTCGGCTTCCTGTTGCCGGATCGTGGACTGCTGCAGGGTGTATTGAGCGCGCAAACTGTCGGCGGCCGCCGCACGCGCTGTCAGCACGGCCTGCGCGTTCTCGAGCGCGCTCTGGTAGTCGCGCGGATCGAGCTCGATCAGCACCTGGCCGGCGCGAACGCGCTCGTTGTCGGTCACCAGCACCCGCTCGATGAACCCGTCGACATGCGGCGCGAGCGGCGTGACGTTGCCGCCCACATAAGCGTCGTCCGTGCTCTCGATGAAACGGCCGGTCGTCCACCAATATTCGCCGTACCAGCCGCCGCCGGCCACGGCGGCAAGCAGTCCGGCAGCGAGCGCCAGCCGCCGCAATGTCTTGCGCCGGCCGCCCTTCGCCGCCGGTGCCACGATCGCCGGAGCGGAGATTTGCCGCAGCGCCGGCTCCGATCCGGAACGCAGCGCCGGAGGCGCTTTGTCCAGAACTTCTGCCACTGCCGTCGTGCTCATGGGATTGCACCGATGTTGCTGGTCAGGATGCGTTCAAGCGCGCGCGACGGACAGGCGCCTGCGCGCTGATTTGTTGGTGTAGCGAGGTGCCGGCACGGCGTTCGAGAGTTTCCCAGACATGGCGCGGCGGGCGGCCTCGAAGCGATCCCACTCGGCCTGTCAGGCAGCGCCGGAATGGTGACGACCTCGCCCTGATCGAGACCGGTGAGCGCCGCGTCGACCATATCCTCCGTCGACATCAGGATCGCGGCAGGCAATGTGTGCAGTGGTTTGCCGGCCTTGTCCCAGATGTCCGTTGCGGTCGCGCCAGGCAGAACCGCCTGGATACGCACGCCCTTGTCGGCGAGCTCGTGATGTAGCGAGTGGCTCAGCGCCAACACGAACGCTTTGCTCGCGCCGTATACGCCGTTGAGACTTTCAGGGTTGAGCGCCACCACCGACGCGATATTGATGATGGTGCCCGTGTGCCGCGCGGCGAATGCGGGCGCCGCCGCGTAGGTCAGGCGCGTCAGCGCGGTGACGTTGAGGCGGATCATCTCCTCCATCGCCTCGACGTCGGAGTTGAGCAGCGGCGTCACAGCGGCGACCCCGGCGTTGTTCACCAGGAGCGTCACGGCAGGATTGTCGCGCAGGATCGCTTCGACACGGCCCAGGTCCGATTTGTTGTTGAGGTCGGCCGCGACTGTCTCGACCGAGCGGCCGGTCTCCCGCTTCAGCCGCTGCGCCACGGTGCAGAGCCGGGCCTTGTTGCGGGCGACCAGGATCAGGTCATAGCCGCGCCGGGCGAGCCGATCGGCATAGACCTCGCCGATGCCGGCGGAGGCGCCGGTGATCAGGGCGGTACCTTGGGTCTGGGTAGGGGCGAAGGGGGATGACATGGCGGACCTCGTTGTGTTGAACGAGGGCAAAACCTAGACCCTTCCGAAAAACGCGCCTATCGGGTAAATTCGGGAGCCATCCTTCCATAATATGGAAACATGCCATGGACCGCCTGGAAGCCATGTCGATCGTGCTGGGGGTGGTCGAGGCCGGCAGCCTGTCGGCCGCGGCGCGCCGGCTGCGACTGCCGCTCGCCACGGTCAGCCGGAAGGTCTCCGACCTCGAGGCGCATCTGCGCACCAAGCTGTTCAACCGGTCGAGCCGCAAGCTGGTGCTCACAGAGGCTGGCAGCTCCTATGTGGCGGCCTGCAAGCGCATTCTCGCCGACGTCACCGAGGCCGAGCGCGCCGCCTCGGGCGAGTACACGGCGCCGACCGGCGAGCTCGTGCTGACGGCCCCGATCAGTCTCGGACGGCTGCACGTGGTGCCGATGCTGGCGGATTTCTTCACCGCCTATCCGGACATCGATGTGCGCCTCGTGCTCGCCGATCGCGTGGTGAGCCTGCTCGAGGATCACATCGACGTGGCGCTGCGCATCGGCACCCTGCCGGACTCGAGCCTCATCGCGCTGCGCGTCGGCGCGGTCCGCCGCGTGACCTGCGCCAGCCCCGATTACCTGGCGGCGCGCGGAACGCCGCGCACGCCCGAGGATCTCGTTGGCCATGACTGCATCAGCTTCGCGGGCTTCATCGCGCCGGACGTCTGGACCTTCGTGCGTGACGACACCAGCTTGGCGGTGCCGGTCCATTCACGGCTGGTCGTCAGCAATGTCGAGGCGGCCTGCGATGCGGCGCGTGCCGGCGTCGGCATCACCGGCGCGTTCAACTATCACATCGCGGCCGCACGCAAGGCCGGAATGCTGACGACCATCCTGGATGACTTTCAGCCACCCGCCGTGCCGGTCAATCTCGTCTACACGGCCGGCCGGTTCCTGCCGCTCAAGCTGCGCGCGTTCCTGGATTTTGCCGCCCCGCGCCTGAAGGCGGGATTGCATAAGTCTCTGCCTCAGCTGGAGCAAGTAATGCCAGCTGGGATGAGTAGGTTCGAAAGCGCGCCGCAGGTGAACTGCCCCGGATTTCATCCGGGCTACAATCTGATAGAACACAAGCAACAATCAGGGAGGACATCATGGGTCTCACCCGGGAGATCGGCGCGTTCGTTGCCGGCATGCGGTTCGATCGCGTTCCCGCAGGCGCCGTCGAGACCGTCGCGCGCGGGTTCACCGACTGCGTCGGCGTCATGCTGGCCGGCCTGGCCGAGCCGGTGGCGAGCGTTCGTCGCCAAGTCGGTGGGGTTTGCTGGTCCGGTCGCGCGGCTCGCGGAGTTCGGCGAGACCGGCCTCGCCGCGCCCGACCTCGCGTTGATCTATGGCGCGGCGGCGCATGCGCTCGATTACGACGACACCGGATTCAACGGCCATCCCAGCGCCGTGCTGGTTCCAGCGATCCTCGCCGAAGCGCAGGAGGTTGGGGCCGACGGCAAGGCGATGATCGCCGCTTACGTCGCCGGCTATGAGGTGTGGGCTGAACTGGTCGACCGCGAGCCGGATTCGCTGCACCAGAAAGGCTGGCATCCCTCCGCCGTATACGGAACGCTCGCGACGCGCCGCCGCTTCCGCGGTGCTGCGCAAGCTTGATGCCGAGCTTGCAACCCGCGCGGTCGGCATTGCGGCGTCGCTCTCCTCCGGCGTGGTTGCCAATTTCGGCTCCATGACCAAGCCGTTCCATCTTGGCCGCACCGCACAGTCCGGCCTCACCGCGACGCGCCTGGCGCAAGCGGGCCTGACCGCATCGACAGATGCCGTGGAGCACGACCTCGGGTTCCTGCGCGCCGTCTCGCCCGGCGGATTGGTTGATACGAACCGGCGCGGCGCACTTCGGTGCGCCATGGCGCATCGAGAAATTCGGCATCAACGTCAAGCTCTACCCGATGTGCTTCGGGTCGCATCGGATTCTTGATGCGATGATCGATACCTGCGCGGCCAACAACATCGCGGCCCGCGACATTGCGAGCGTCGATGTCGACCTCTCGATCAACTCCACCAAGGTGCTGCGCAATCACCGGCCCAAGACCGCGCTGGAAGCGAAGTTCAGCGCCGAGTTCGCCATGGCTGCGGCGGCACTCGCCGGGCGCTGCGGCGCCGACGAGGTGAGCGACGGCTTCGTGACGCGGCCCGAGGTCCAGGCCTTCTTCGACAAGGTCCGCATTCATCCCTTGACCGAGAAGGATCCGGAGGAGCCGACCCGCTCGCCGTTCGATCAGGTGCGGATCACGCTCACCGATGGCCGCACCCTTGCATCGCAGCCGGTCTATGAGCCGCGCGGGCATTTCAAGCGCGGCGTCGAGCGCGATGTGCTGTGGCAGAAGTTCGCCGATTGTGCCGCCGCTACGGTCAGCCACGACCGCGCACACGGTTTGTTTGACGCGCTGCAGAATCTTTCACATCTCACCTCTATCACTCAATTACGGCCGACGCTGGCCTCGGCCGCGGAGTAGTTGATCCATGGGAATGCTGGACGGCAAAGTCTCGATCATCACTGGTGGGGCCGGCAGTGTTGGTTTGGCGAGCGCGCATGCGTTCGTGCGCGAGGGCGCCAAGGTCATGCTGGTTGACCTGCGCGAGAGCGACTTGCAGCGCGCCGCGCAGGCGCTCAATAGCCCCAACGTCGCGACCCACGCCGCCGACGTGAGCCAAGCTGCGGCGACCAAGGCCTATGTCGATGCGACCGTCGCCAAGTGGGGCAAGATCGACGTGTTGTTCAGCAACGCCGGCACCTCCGGCGTGGTCGCCCCGGTGCAGGACTATCCGGAAGACGTGTTCGACTCGGTGATTGCCGTGCACGTGCGCGGCGCCTTCCTGGCGTGCCGCTATGGGCTGCCGCAGATGAACGACGGCGGCAGCATCATCATCACCTCGAGCGTGGTCGGCGTGCGCGGCGACGGCGGTGGCGCTTGCGCCTACGTGACCGCCAAGCACGCGCAGGTCGGCCTCATGCGCAGCGTCGCCAAGGGCGCGGCACGCCGCAACATCCGTGTCAATACGCTGCACCCGGGCCCGATCGACAACGAGTTCCAGCTCAACATCGAGCATGGCATCAGCCGGATTGTTGGGCGCGACGCGACCGCCATGCTCAACGAAGCAATCCCGCTGCACCGGCACGCGCACCCCGACGAGATCGCCCGCGCCGCGCTGTTCCTCGCCTCGGATCAAAGCAGCTTCACCACCGGCTCGATCCTGATGGCCGACGGGGGGATGAGCGCTTGACGTGTACGGGCGCAACAGGGCTCTAGCTCGAGGGACGAAGATGTGAGAGTGCCTACCTCTCCCCGTTTATGGGAGGGTATGTGATATCTACCAAAATAGGCGACCTATTGCTTGAACGATGTCCGCACATGATCTGACAGAGGACGTATGAACAGACGTGCCAGACCGTCAGCTTTGTGCCACAAGCCAATATATGCAGCGCAGCGGAGGTAATTGAGCCATCTTGCGGGTCACTGATGTATCGTTTGATTAAGCAATTCGTTGGTTAAGAATGGTCGTATGATGAGATTCTTTGTCCGCGTATTTGCCGTCCTCGCGATCGTTCACGGTCAGTCAGCGTTAGCGGCGAACGTTCTTTCTTATATTTTTGGTGGGCGCGGAGAAACGATACCGATTCAAACCCTGACTTTATCGGATCAACAATTTTTGAAGGGCGATTCCTCTGGAAATCCCGCAACGATTTATGGAACTTTGCGAATGGCTCAAGGCTCTGGGCCTCTTCCGGTGGTGATCCTCATGCACGGCTCAGGTGGAATTGAGGAGAATATTTCGGCATGGGAGAGAGTATTTGCGTCGTTGGGCATATCCACTTTTGCAATTGATTCATTTACCGGTCGAGGGATCGTTAGCACTGTTGCTGATCAGTCCCAGCTCGGACGATTAAATATGGTTCTCGACTTGTATCGCAGTCTCGCGGTATTAGCCGCAGACGCGCGGATAGATCCGGGTCGAGTTGCTGTCATGGGGTTCTCACGTGGGGGGCAAGCGACTCTTTATGCGAGCCTCAAACGATTCCAAAAAATGTGGAATCCAAGCGGGATCGATCCTGCGGTCTATATTGCGTTATATGCGCCCTGCATCACGACTTACATCAACGATACCCGGGTGACCGACCACCCAATCCGCATCTTTCACGGAACGTCCGACGACTGGGTCGAAGTCGCTCCTTGCCGGGCCTATTTTGAGCGTCTCAAACGGGCGGCCAAGGATGTCCAAATGACAGAATTCCCCAACACATGGCACGCATTTGATTATCCGTCGCTTCCGCCTGATCCAGTTGCTGTGCCATACGCGCAGACGACGCATTGCGTACTGAAGGAAGAGCCGGTTGGGACCATCATCAATATGGCGACTCACAAGCCCTTCACATTTGCAGATGGTTGCCTCGGGCGAGGCGCTCATGTGGCCTATTCGGCAAAAGCCACCGGCGCCACGGAGGAGGCTCTAAAGACATTGCTGGAGAAAATCTATAAATTAAACGAACGTTAGAACGATTTGGAATTGTGTTGAAGCCGGCCGGATTCGAATTTTGGAATTGAGAAATCGGCACATAAATTTTTGTCAGCACCTGTTTTGGATTCATCCTCACTGAGAAATAAATGTCTCCATGGCGGACATTCCTGATCGTTGGCTTGGTGCCATAACCCGCGTCGGCGTAATTCATTTTCGTTTTTCCGGAGTCTTTGCGACTTCGCGGGCGCAGTCGATGAAAAGCTGCGCGACGGGGCTGAGTGCACGGGTCTTCAGGGTGACGATTCCGGTTGGCACGCGGGCGCTTGGCAGGTGAACGGGCAGGGCCTTGATCTCCGCGCGCATGGCGGGAAATTCCAATGCGGAAGCCGGGAGAATTGTGACAAAGCGACCGGTCGCCAGCAGACTCATCCGCGCGTGGGGGGAATCGGTGACCACTGTGGTGCGAGGATAATCGACTCCGTTAGCGCGAAAGGCTTCCATCGCGATCGACGCAATCTCGCTTCCGGGCGGCGGCAGCACCCACGATTCTTGTACCAATTCGGCAAACTCGATCTTGCGCCGCCGAGCCCACGGACTTTGCGCACCCGCCGCGACGACAGACGGGTCATCAAAGAGAAATTCGAAGCCCAGTTGCTCTTCTGCGGTGGGGCCAAATCTCCGTGCGATCAAAAGATCGACGTTACGTCCGCTCAGTTCAAGGTGCAGCGTCTCCACATATCCGGTCAGCAGATGAAACACCATGCGCGGATTGCGCCGGGAGAGCCGATCGATAACCGCCGAAACGAAGCCTGCAGCCAGTAAGGGAGTGCACCCGATCCGCACTTCTCCGGCTGTGGGGTCGGCGAGAAACTCAATGTTCTTCACCGCCTGACGCAGGTCATCAAATGCGGCCACTCCGCCATCGAGCAAGGCGCGACCGGAAGCGGTAGGCGCTATGCCATGAGAGTTACGCTCAAGCAGCCGCACGCCAATAGTACGTTCCAAGACCGCGATTGATCTGGAAACCGCCGGCTGTGTTGTGTTGAGGAGCGTGGCTGCCTTGCTCATGCTGCCGGCCTGCACGACAGTCATCAGGATATGGAGGTCGTGCAGCTTCAACCGGAGGTCGGCGCGATCGCTCAAGTGCATGGCGCAAACTCATTGCAAGAGTGATATGGCCGTATCGAAACCTAGCATTATACGCGCATAGCGGCATCCGGTATCCTCGTTCTACGCGGGCAGATTGACCCGCGGGCCCTAAGAGCGTGCGTCACGAAAGCTCGGACGCGATGACGATGCGATGACCGTGTTGCGCCGCCAATTCCTCCATTTAGCAGCGGGTGCACTCGCGCTGCCGGCCGTGTCGCGCGTGACTTGGGCAGAAACCTATCCGTCGCAGCCCGTGCGCGTGATCGTCGGCTTTGCTGCCGGCGGCCCCAACGACATCCTCGCGCGCCTGATCGGTCAGTGGCTGGCGAAGCGGCTCGGCCAGCCGTTCGTCATCGAGAACCGGCTGGGCGCCGGCAGCAATATCGCCACCGAGGCGGTCGTGCGCGCGCAACCCGACGGTTACACGTTGCTATTGGTTGGTTCGCCGAACGCTATCAATGCGACACTCTACGATAAACTCAATTTCAATTTCATCCGCGACATCGCGCCCGTCGCGAGCGTCATGCGCGGTGCTCTGGTCTTGGTGACACACCCGTCGGTTCCGGCCAAGACGCTTCCGGAGTTCATCGTCTATGCCAGAGCGAATCCGGGCAAGCTCTCATACGGTTCAGGCGGCGTGGGCGGGATCACGCACATCACGGCCGAACTGTTCAAGATGATGGCTGGGGTCGAGATGGTGCATGTGCCTTATCGCGGCGTTGCACCCGCGCTGACCGATCTGCTGGGCGGACGGGTTCAAGCCCTGTTCGCCAACCCGGCTCAGTCGATTCCATACATCAGGAGCCGGCAGGCTGCGCGCTCTGGCGATAACCACCGCCACTCGCTCGGAGGCGCTACCCGACATACCGACCGTAGGCGAGTTCATTCCGGGCTATGAGGCGAGCTCCATCTTTGGCTTCGGCGCGCCCAAGGACACGCCCGCCGAGATCATCGACAAGCTGAACAAGGCGATCAATGCTGGCCTCGCCGATCCAGAGATCAAAGCTCGCGTTGCCGACCTGGACGGCATGGTGCTGGTTGGCTCGCCAGCCGATTTCGGCAAGCTTATCGCCGAGGAGACCGATAAGTGGGGAAAAGTGATTCACGCCGCCAACATCAAGGCGGAGTAATCCTCAACGCGCAGGTATTCCAAATTCCCCGAGACGCAATTCTGTGAAGGCCGATGTCGCGGGGAGAGGTAGAGGAAGGGCGGGCCTCATCAAACTAAACCGCCGCCGCCGGCAGCGCGCGGCCGCGGATGAGGTCGGAGGCCTTCTCCGCAATCATGATGGTCGGGATGTTGATGTTGCCGCCGAGCTGATCGGGGATGACCGACGCATCGACCACGCGCAGTCCGGTAAGCCCGTGCACGCGCAGTTCCTCATCGACCACGGCTTTCGGCCCGGTGCCGATGGCGCAGGTGCCGAGCGGGTGCTGGCGGTTATGGCCCAGCTGGCGGATCGTCTGTTCGAGCTCGGCATCGCTCTTCGCGGCCGCGCCCGGGGTCATCTCCTCGCCGATCAGGCTCTTCTGCGGCTCGGTGTTGTAGATCTCGCGGGCGATGCGCAGCGCGCGGATCATATCATCCACGTCGGAGCGCTCGCCGAACAGGTTGAAGAAGATGCGTGGCTTATCGGTCGGATCGGCCGAGCGCAGCTTCACCCAGCCGCGCGAGCGCGGATAGAGCGTGCCGACGCGCGCGGTGAAACTGTGCACCGGCGGCGCGGTGACGGCCGGGAACCACAACGCGGCGTCATTGGCGACCGAGGAACAAACAAGCTGCACGTCCGGCCGCTCCAGGTTGGGCATGCTGCGCAGGAACACGATCGCCGCGCTGCCGTTCGTGGTGAACGGACCGCTGCGCAACAAATGCCAGCGCGCGCCCGACCCCACCGCCCGGTCAAGGCGCAGCTGATTGAGAAACGTGTCGGGCTTCTTCGCCTTGTACATGAGCAACATGTTGGGATGCTCGGAGAGATTCTGCCCGACGCCCGGCAGGTCGTGCACCGGCGCGATGCCGACCGATTTGAGATGATCCGCCGGGCCGATGCCTGAGAGCATCAGCAGCTGCGGCGAGTTGTAGGAGCCGCCGGAGAGGATCACCTCGCGCTCGGCATGCACGCGCGAGAGCTGGCCGCCGCGCGTATATTCGATGCCAATCACGCGCCCCTTGTCGATCAGGAGGCGGGTGGTCAACGCGCCGGTCTCGACCGTGAGGTTCGGCCGGCTCATCACCGGATGTAGATAGGCGCGCGACGTGCTCTGGCGCTCGCCGCCGCCGACAAACAACTCAATGCGGCTGATCCCCTCGCTCTCCTCGCCGTTATAATCGTCGCGTACCGGCAGGCCGTAATTGGCGACCGCCTGCTCAAACGGCTCGTAGAGGTTCTGCGGATGGTACGGCTGCGTGACCCGGATGGGTCCATCGCCGCCGTGATAGGTGCTCTCGCCGCGCCAGCTCGACTCCAGGCGCTTGAAGTAAGGCAGCACGTCGGCGTAGCTCCACCCCTTCAGCCCTTGCTGGCGCCACAGGTCGAAATCGCGCCGGTGCCCGCGCGCGCAGATCATCCCGTTGATGATTGATGTTCCGCCCAACGCTTTGCCGCGGCGCAGTGGGATGGTCCGCCCACCGAGGGCAGGTTCGGGTTCCGTCTCGTATTTCCAGGTGTAGCGCGGGTGCCAGGACATCTGCACGAAGGCGATGGGCATGCGCAGCCACGGGTGGGTGTCGCGCCGGCCGGCCTCCAGCAGCAACACTCGGACATCCTTGTCCTCGCTCAGGCGATGGGCGAGCACGCAGCCGGCCGAGCCGGCACCGACGATGATGTAGTCATAGGCTTGCATGGCAGCGAATTCTCGATGACCGATGGGCGGGATTCCGGGTAGCGCGATTGGAGCAGCCCTGCAATCCGCGGGGTTTCGCTTATCGCCGATCCGGGCTAGATCGGCCGTCACAACGACCGGGGACCCGAGGATGAAATTCAACTTCTTTCATACGATGCCGTGGACGCATTATGAGGGCGTGCCGGAAAGCTGGCCGGTGAGCAGCAACGGCTTCGACGCCGAGCGCGCGCGCCTGCTCTATGACGATTACATCACCTCGATGGTGCACGCCGAGGCGTGCGCGTTCGACTGGATTGCCTGCAACGAGCATCACTACAGCCCGTTCAGCCTGATGCCGAACTGCAACCTGATCGGCTCGATCGTGGCGCACCGCACCACGCGGGCCAAGGTCGCGATCCTCGGCAATCTCATCCCGCTGCTCAATCCGATCCGGGTGGCCGAGGAATACGCGATGCTCGACGTCATGAGCGGCGGGCGCCTGATCGCCGGGTTGATGCGCGGCATTCCGCACGAGTACCTCGCCTACAACGTCTCGCCCAGCGAGTCGCACGGGCGCATGCGCGAGGCGGTCGAGCTGATCATCAAGGCCTGGACCGAGCCGGAGCCGTTCGGCTGGGAGGGCGAGTACTATCAGTTCCCGTCGATCTCGATCTGGCCAAAGCCCTATCAGAAGCCATTCCCGCAATTGCTGATGTCGGCCACCAACCCGGAAGCCGCCGACATCGCCGCCAAGTATCGCGCCATCATGGGCATGGTGTTCGTGCATGACCTCGGCTGGGGTCGTTCGCTCGCGGAAGGCTACCGCAAGGCCGCCTGGGCACACGGCTGGGAGCCGGGGCCGGAGCATATCCTGGTGGGCGAGCACATCGTCATCGCCGACAGCGACGAGGAAGCGCTCGCCATCATGAAACGCGGGCACGATTATCTGCACCGCGTGCTGATGCGCCCGCAGCGTGACGCGCAGCGGCTGGTGATCGAGAAGACCCGCTTCTTCGGCGAGGGCTCGACCGGTCAGTTGTTCCAGGCCAAGCTCGCGACCATCAAGGCGCGCACCGTCGAGGAATCGATCGAGGCCGGCTCGATCCTGTGCGGCAGCCCGCAGTCGGTGGTCAAACAGATGAAGAAGATCCACGGCGAGGTCGGCAACGGCGTGTTCTCGTTGAACTTCAAAGTGGGCGACGTGCCGGAAGGCATCGTGCGCCACGGCATGGAGCTCTTCCGCGACCACGTCCTGCCGGACATGCGCGCGGTGTAGTTGGCAACCAGGACCGCAGCCTGCAGCGCCGATACGGCTATGCCGGCATCCCCAACATCGGACGCACGTCCTTGCTCATCCGCTCGATCGTTGCCACGCACTGTGCGTGCGCGAGATTGCCGAAGCGGCACAGCATCATGGCTTCGACAAACCCTTCCTTCTGATACTTGCTGAGACGTTCGGCGGCCTGCTGGGGCGTGCAGATGAGGGTGCGCTCGCGAAAGACCTGACGGTAGTCATCGGACGTGCACAGCTCGAGCAGAATGGAAATGTCGCCCACGTAGTCGCGGTCCCACTCGCGATGCTGCTGCACTCTGCGCAGCGCAGTGACATGTTCCTGCAATGCAAGCTTTGCTTCATCGATAGCCTGCTCTTCGGTATCGGCGAGGTGCGTCATGAATGCGATCGAGCTGCGGCGCTCATTCTGTGGCAAGCCGGCGGCTGCATAGGCTGCCTTGAACGCGTCGTGCTTCATACGCAGATTGTCGAATGTCATCGGATAGTGGTTCATCAACAAACCATAACCGCGCGCCCCGATTCGATTGAAGCTCTCGATGTCATTGGAGGCGGCAATCCAGATCGGAATGCGATGTTGAACCGTGCGCGGCCACGGCTGTAGCTTGCCAAAGCTTGTGAAGCGGCCGGAGAATTCGAACGGCTCGCCGGTCCAGAACCGCTCGATGATTTGCAAGCCCTCCATCACCCGATCCGAGGTCTCGCGCGGATTTATCCCGAAGGCTTCGAACTCGTGCGGTACGAAACCGCGCGACACGCCCATATCGAAGCGGCCTTCGGCGAGCTGATCGACGAGGGCATAGTCTTCAGCCACTTGCAGCGGGTGGCGCAGCGGAACGAGTGACACGCCGGCGGCAAGCCGGATGTTCTTGGTCTCGCGCGCCCAGGCAGCCAGCACCACCGCCGGGTTTGGCACGGCACCGCCGTAATAGTGGAAGTGATGCTCGGACACGAGCACGCGCTGCCAGCCGAGCCGATCGGCCACGCGAACCGCTTCCGTCAACTCGGAGTAGAATGCTGGGAGGCTTTGCGAAAAGCCTTCGCGATAGGTCGGCAGTTGGAATAGCGCGAACCCCAGCGAGGCGTCGGAGGTCATAGCGCGGTCCCGCTAGGTCCAGAGCCGGCGCGAAGCCAAGTCGGCTCCCTCGCGCAGCGCCCGCAATTTCGCCCACGCCAGTTGGTGATGCACGCGTCCGCCCAGTCCGCAATCCGTCCCCGCAATGACATTCTCGCGGCCGACCGCCGACGCGTAGTTCACAAGCCGGTCGGCGATCACCTCGGGATGCTCAAGCACGTTGGTGGCATGGCTGACGACGCCTGGGATCAACAGCTTGCTCTCGGGCAGGCGCGTCTCCTTCCAGACCTTCCATTCGTGCTCGTGGCGGACGTTGCCAGCTTCGAGGGAGTAGGCCTGCGCCTTAACCTTCAAGAGCAGATCGACAATATCCCTAAGCGGAACGTCGGTCTTGTGCGGCCCGTGCCAGCTGCCCCAGCAGACATGATAGCGAATGCGATCCTCGGGAATATTCCGCAGTGCATGATTGAGCGCCTCGATCTGAGACGCCGCCCACTTGCGGTAGCCGGCCATATCGTCCTTGAGCGAGAACCACCAGTCGTAGATGTCGACGATCGCCGGATCATCGATTTGTAGAACGAAACCAGCATTGACGATGGCTTCGTATTCCTCACGAATCGCCTCGGCGAGCGCCCATGTATATTCCTCCTGATTGGCGTAGTGCTGGTTCGGGAGGATCTGCAGGGTGGCAGGCGAAACTGCCGTCATAAACCCTTCTGCTGCCGGATTTGCCGCCAGCGCGGCTTTCATATTGTCGGTATCACGCTTAATCAGGTCGCGCCCGGTGTAGGTTACGGGACTGGTGCATGCGAGTCCGAACATGCGACTGGAGCTGCTGCCGCTCGATGAGCCCATACCGGTGGCGTAGTCGGCGTAGAACTCCGCAAACTCCTGGCGCTCCTTGCTGCCAAAGGTCCAGGCCGCTCTGCCTTTCGCGAGTACCGCCTGCTTTAACTCGAAACCGCCCAGCCGGGCGTAGACGTAGGACCACCACGCGCCGATATCCGCGCTCGATCGCATCGCCTTGCCGAATTCACCGTCATTCACGACGTCGATGCCGTGCTTGGTCTGGTCTGCGACCACATCGCGCACCGCCGATGCAAGTCGCGGTAACAGTTTCTCATCCGGCGCATCCTGAGCATAAAGTTCCATGAGGTCCTTCGGGCGCGGAAGGCTGCCGACGTGCGTCGTGAGAATACGATCAGTGCTGCGTTTCATTGCATTCCTCCCTTACGAAGCCTCGTCCTGGGGCGACTTCGGCAGCCGCTTCTCTCAGGAACGATTGTTAGACAGTACACTTATTAACAGTGTACTGTCTATAGCAGCTTTTTGCACATCCGGAAGACGTCACTTGGATCTACGCGAGCGTTCGAGCACGACCAGGTACGTGTTCGGCTCTGCCCGTGATCGAAATGGACCCAATGTCAGTCTTGGTCAGTCGCCTCGACCTGGGGCGCGATCTTCAGTGGCACGCGACTGGCGTCGTTATTCATATGCACAAGCCGTGCGAGCATGCGAAGAAACATCAGTCTTTCGCGTGGCTTGAGCGGCTCCAGAAGGCGCTCCTGTGACCGCTCGATCGCCTTGCGTGAGCGCAACAGGAGATCCCGACCGGCATCGGTGATGAACAGTTGGTTGGCGCGCTGGTCGGTCTCTGACGTCAACCGGCGAATCAGTCCTTTTTTTTCAAGGCGCTGCAGCAGCGTGCCGATGGTTGAACGGTCAATCGCGACGAGATCCGCCAGCCGACGCTGACCGACCCCCGGTTGATCCATTATGGCGACCAGCGAGGCATACTGCGGCGGCGTGATTTTGAACTGACGTAGTTCCTCGAAAAACAGCGCCACCGCGATCTGGTGCGAGCGGCGCATGAGATGGCCGGGCGCACCATAAACGTAGGGGAGATCGGGCGCGCCGCGCGGGATGCGAGTCGTCATGCCAGCGGCATAGCACAGGGGAATGGCGAGCGTCATTCCGGGACGCAGCGCAGCGGCGGACTGGGCTGCGCGCGCTCGTCCGGCGACGGATGAGAGCCAGGGCGCCCTCACCGGCCCAACCGCAGCAAAGTTTGCGGCATCGTTCGGGTCACCTGTTCCTTTGTATTTGGCTTCCAGCGGATACGGGAACACAGGCCGCGTCCGCACCACTTTTCCATTTTCGATCTGTGCAGCAACAATCCGGTCGGGTGCGACGCCGTTCTCCACCCAGTCTTCCAGTGCGGGAAGCAGGTCGTTGGCCACGAGAACTGGGCCCACGCCGCCGCGGCAATGGAATGCGCCCGGGACCATCAACAGCCGCGCGAAGGTCTGCGTCGCGGCGAGACCGCCCATTTTGTCGATGACCGCCTCGTAATAGTGAACCGTGGCGAAGGGAGACATGTTTTCATCGGCCCATCCCGAATACATGATGAGCTTTCCGCCGCGCGCCTTGAATTTGGACAGGTCGGGATTGCTGGCGTCGTAAAGCCGCGCCATTGCGGTCAAGCGTGGTGGATCTCGGTCGAAGTCGAAACTGAGCGGATCGAAACCGGGTCCGGCATCCTCCTCGAATGCCATGTAGCGCAGGAAGTCCTGTCCAATTTCAGCCCCGCGCCCCAGCTGATCAGGACGGTCGGGAATGACCCGCGCCCACATGAGCTCGGAACCTCTTGGGACCGACCCGGGGTAGATTGATTTGCCGCTGCTGTCGTGGGGTTGTTCGTAGACCTTGCGGACAACATCGACCTGCGCCTGCGTCAAACAATCGGGACGGTCGACGTTGCCCGGGCAGAGCAACGTTTGCGGATCGAAGTTGCAGCGCCGCGGATCATTGATAATCCCGTCCACCAGGCCATCCAGGCCGTCGCAAGCCTTGTAGACGGCGTTGCTCAGCATTTTGAGCTTGTCGTGCCGGAGAATGATCTGATTGTTGGAATCACGGTTGGCTTTCTCGCCCCAGAACGAGTGAGTGGCCATCATGCCGGCGTTGTAGATCGGCGTGGGCCCGGCGATGATGCCGTCGAAATCTTCAGGATAGCGTTGGGCTTCCATCAAGGCTTGGCGGCCGCCGGTCGAGCAGCCACTGAAATAGGAACGCGTCGCCGGCCGCTGGTAGAAGGCTTTCACGATCTCTTTCGCTGCGACGGCCGCGACGTGCGTTGCCCTGTAGGCGAAGTCAATCTTGCCTTGCATATTGTCGTAAGCAAATCCCCCGTCGGTGACACGTCCGCTATGCCCCATATCGGTTGTACCGATCGCATAGTTCCGCGCCAACGCGCCTTCGCACTCGTCCATAAAAAATGGGCCGCCAAGGCCGTGGTTACCGTTCATGTAGAGTTTGTTGTTCCATCCGTCGAGCGGAAGTCGCATCTGCAGGCCCACGTGCTGCAGCACATGGCCTTTGATCTCGCAATACGCAACCTGGCCGCCGTTGGCGGCGACAACGGTCGCTGATGTGATCCAGGTCGGAGCGCCCGGAATTTGCTCGAAGCTTGTCGTGCCTAGCTTTTCACACGCTGAGGCCAGATCGGTATCGGCGGCGGGCTCCTGCGTCTGCGCCGCGGCCTGCAAGGACAGTCCGATGATGACGTATGCCGCGGCGCTCGTGCCGATTGAAAAGCCGCTCCTCATCGAAATCCTGCGCATTGTTTCCTCCGTCAATTGCAATATCAGGCGTTTTGACAAACACGCTACATCTGCGGATGCCAGCGAACTAGACTGACTTCACATACTTTCTTGCAGAGGTGGCTTGCAGGAATCCTTTGCACTGGCCAATTGCCCGAAGCTCTGTAACCAGTGTCAACTCAAGCGGGCATCATGGAGGGCTGGATGAAACTTCACGCCGTCGGTTTAGCCTTGCTCCTGTTCGTCGGGGTCGCGCAGGCCCAGGATGCCGATCTGGTGCTGCTGAACGGGAAGATCGTCACGTTGGCAGCCCGCGATGACATCCAGGAAGCCTTGGCAATCCGGGACGGCAAGGTGCTTGCCGTCGGCCGCACCAATGAGATGCGCAAGCGCGCAGGGCCGAACGCGAACATCGTCGACCTCGGCGGCCGCACCGTCATTCCCGGTTTGATCGACTCGCACATGCATGCCGTGCGGGCCGGGTTGTTCTTTGGTCGCGAGGTCAACTGGACCGGGGTCAGGTCCATCCCGCAAGCCATGGCGCGGATCGCCGCCAAGGCGCGCGCGATCCCGCCCGGCCAGTGGATTGTCGTGGGAGGCGGGTGGACCGAGGAGCAGTTCGCCGAAAAGCGCCGCCCAACACAAGCCGAGCTCATTGCGGCAGCCGGTGACCACCCGGCCTACATTCAGCTGTTCTATCGGGCCGCGCTGTTGTCACCGGCAGGGTTCGAAGCACTGAAGATCGCGAACGATCAGGATGTGCCGCCTGCTGGCAAACTCGAGCGCGACGCGAACGGAACACCGACGGGCTGGATCCTCGGCAACAACCCGACGATCACGGCGCTGTTCGACCGGCTTCCGCTGCCGGCATACGAGGAGAAAATCGCCGGGACGATCGGCTTTTTCCGCGAGCTCAACCGCGTTGGACTGACCGGCGTCCTCGACCCCGGCGGCTACAACCTGCCACCGAACGAGTACCAGGCTTTGTTCAAGGTCTGGCAGGACGGCAAGCTCACGCTTCGCGTGCGCTACAGCCTGTTCGCCCAGCACCCGAATTCGGAGCTCGAAGACTTCAAGTCGGCGGTGCAGATGCTGCCGATGCGGTTTGGCGACGACATGCTGCGTTTCAACGGGATCGGCGAGAATGTGACCTGGGGATCCTACAACAACGACAACATGTCGGACGCGCAAAAAGAACAACTGTACCAGGTCGCGAAATGGGCGGCGGACCGCGGTCTGACGCTGACCATCCATTGGCAGAACGACCGCTCGGTCGGAAGTCTGCTGGACGTCTTCGATCGGGTGACCCGTGACGTGCCGCTGGCGCCCCTGCGATGGTCGATCGCTCACCTCAATGATGCGTCTCCCGCGACCATCGAGCGGATGCAGCGCCTGGGCCTGGGGTGGACCATGCAAGACTTCATGTATTTCGTCGGCGACTCAGTCCTGCGCGAGCGCGGTTCCGAGGCGGCTGGTCGCATGCCACCGATCGGAAGCGCGATCCGGACGGGATTGCCGATCGGCGGAGGCACCGACGCACACCGCGTGTCGACCTACAATCCCTTCGTGGTCCTCCAGTGGATGATCGACGGTAGGACTGTTTCGGGAACCGCGACGCGCACGGCCGCGGAGCTGCCGTCTCGCGAGGATGCGTTACGCGTCTACACCCAAGGAAGCGCGTGGTTCACGTTCGAAGACGAGACGCGCGGTGTTCTTGCTCCGGGTCGGTTCGCCGACCTTGCCGTCCTGTCTGCCGACGTCCTGACGGTACCGACGCAAGACATTGGCAACATCGAATCGCTGCTGACCATTGTCGGAGGCAAGGTCGTTTACGCGGCCGGACCTTACAGCAGCTTGCAAACACAGTAAGTGTTCAACCGTTTTGCCGTTTCCCGTTATGCCGCCTGCGGTTTGTGCTCGCGCAGGTTCGGAAGAAATACCGTGAGAATTCCGATTGCAGGCAGAAACGCACAGATCTGGAAAACGAAGCTGATGCCTTTCCAATCCGCCAGCGCTCCGAGCAACGCCGCGCCCATGCCGCTGATGCCGAAGGCCAACCCGAAGAACAGGCCCGACACCATCCCGACACGTCCGGGCATCAGCTCCTGTCCGTAGACTACGACAGCCGGGAAGGCCGAGGAGAGAATGAAGCCGATCACCACGCTCAGCGCGATCGTGGGGATCAGGCCGACATGGGGCAGCACCAGCGTGAAGGGCAGCACGCCCAAAATCGAGGCCCAGATGACAAGCTTGCGGCCGAGCCTGTCGCCGATCCGGCCGCCCACGACCGTGCCGGCCGCGACAGCGGCAAAGAACACGAACTGATAGATCTGCGCGGCCTTTGTCGACTGGCCGAATTGATCCATCAGGTAGAAGATGTAGTAGCTCGTGAAGCTCGCGAGATAGATATATTTGGAGAACAGCAGCGCGATCAGGACGGCCATCGCCTTGGACACGTCCCGGCGCGACAATGTGGGGTGCCGCACCGGCGCTTTGTTCGCCGGGCGCTGTGCATGTCCGTTGCTCTGATACCAATGGCCGAGCCCGGTCAGGATGATGATGCCGGCAAGTGCGGCGAGCGCAAACCAGGCGAGGCCGTGCTGTCCACGCGGCAGCACGATGAACGCGGCCGCGAGCGGACCGAGCGCCGAACCGAAACTGCCCCCGACCTGGAACAGGGCCTGGGCCAGGCCGTGCGAGCCGCCGGACGCGAGACGGGCGATGCGCGAGGACTCCGGGTGGAAGATCGACGAGCCGAGGCCGAGCAGCATGCCGCCGACCAGCAACATCGCGTAGCTGGCCGCGAAGGCGAGGGTGAGCAATCCGGCCATCGATGCGGCCATGCCGAACGGCAACGAGTAGGGCAGCGGTCGGCGGTCAGTGTAGTAGCCGATGAAGGGCTGAAACAGCGACGCGGTGAGCTGATAAACGAAGGTCAGCAAGCCAACTTGCGCGAAGCTCAGATCAAATCCGCCCTGCAGGATCGGATACACCGCGGGCAGGAGCGATTGCAGCATATCGTTGAGCAAATGACAGAAGCTCGCGGCCCACAACACGGGGAAGACCGCGCTTGGGCGTCTGTTCCGTACGGGAATCGCTTGGGTGGTCACGTCTTATGCTCTGGCTTGTGCTTGAGGTTGCGCCACGTTAAGCAACGCAGGCGCGGCCTGCCACCAATGTTGGGCCGGCGTATTACGAGAGTGGGCCAGAGAGGGGCCACGGATGCGCGGCGTTCATATCGACAGCGTCGATCACGTGCCCCGGCCGATCGTCGCCATCGGCACGCAGTATCCGGACGGCCATTTCATTGCGCCACACCAGCATCGGCGCGGCCAACTGATCTCCAGCGCCTCCGGGGTGATCGTGCTTGGAACGCCGGAGGGCACGTGGGTGATGCCGCCGCAGCGTGGCATGTGGATCCCGCCGGCCACGGAGCACAACGTGCGCATGGTCGGCGCCGTCAGCATGCAGAGCCTGTATCTCGAGCCCGATGCGGTCCCGAGCATGCCGACACACTGTCAGGTGGTTGGCATTTCGCCGTTCATGCGCAGCCTGCTGACCGAGGCGCTGAACCTGCCGCTCGAATACGAGCTCGAGGGTCGCGCCGGCGCGCTCATGGCGCTTATCCAGCACGAGATGCGGCAAATGCCGGCGCTGCCGCTGTCGCTGCAATATCCGGCGCACGGGCCGTTGGCGAAACGCTGCCGGCGGTTCGTGCGACGGCCGCGCATCCACGAAACGATCGACGATTGGAGCAAGGCGCTCGGGATGAGCCGGCGCGCGTTCACGCGCCTGTTCCGGCGCGAGACCGGCCTGAGTTTCATGGCGTGGCGCCAACAGGCGTGCCTGCTTTGCGCCATGCCCCGGCTCGCCGCGGGCGAACCGGTGACGAGCGTTGCAATCGATCTCGGTTACGAGAACCCGGCCGCGTTCACGCTGATGTTCAAGCGCGCCTTTGGCAGTCCGCCGCTCACGTATCTCGGGCTCAGAAACACCCAGCCGAGCAGCCGCAGCGCTGGATGCATGATCAACTAATCCACGATCGCCTGATAGACGAGCGCGTTGATCAGGCGGCGGTAGTGCCAGCGGATCGGTCCGGGTGCGTGCGACATGAACACGACAGCGAGTTCCTCGCGTGGATCGGCCCACCAGTTGGTTCCGCTCATGCCCGGCCAGTTGAACTCGCCGACCGAGCCAAGCAACGGCGTGATGCCCGCCGTGGTGCGCACCGCAACACCTAGTCCAAAGCCGTAGCCGGCGCGGGTCGGATCGGCCTCGGCGATCAGGTTCACGACGTCCGGGCCAAGCTGATTGGACAACATGTACTCGACGGTCTTGCGGCCGAGAATGCGCGTGCCGGCAAACTCGCCCTTGCCGAGCAACATGAGAGCAAAGCGCAGATAATCAGAGGCCGTCGAAACCGCGCCGCCGCCGCCACAGTCGAACTGCATCAGCTTGCGCAAGTCCGGTACCGACTGGGGCCGGCCGCTGAGCGGATCCTCCGGGAGGGCCTTGGCGTAACGTCCGCTCTTGCCATGCGGCACATAGAACGACGTGTCCTGCATGCCGAGCGGTCCAAACAGTCGGGCTTCGAGGAACTGGCCGAGGTTTTGTCCGCTGAGCTTCTCGATCACCAATCCGAGCACGTCCAGCCCGAACCCATAGTCCCATACCCTGCCGGGATGGTAAAGCAGCGGAGCTGACGCCAAGCGGTCCAGGAACTCGGCGCCGTTCATGGCCGCGGCAGCTGCGAGACTACCGTGCAGGTATCTGCGGTGGATGGCGGTGGTGCCGCGGTTGCCGTAGGGCAATCCGCAGGTATGCCGCATCAAGTCGATGATCATGATCGGCCGCGCGGGCGCTTGCGTTTCCAGCACCCGCTCGGCCGGCTCATCCATCACACCAACCCCGAGCGTGCCGACCCTCGGGAAGTATTTGTACAGCGGGTCGTCGAGCAGCAGCTTGCCTTCTTCGTAAAGCATCAGCGCGGCGACCGCCGTCATCGGTTTGGTCATCGAGGCGATGTTGAAAATACAATCGGCGCTCATCGGCTGACCGCCGCGCGCATCGCGGTAACCATAGGCATCGAGCGCGACGAGCTTGTCCTTGCGGACGATTCCCACCACGGCCCCGGGGATTTGCCCATCAGCGATGTCGCGATTGAGCACACTGCCGATGCGCGCCAGCCGCGCCGTGTCGAAGCCGACCTCCTCCGGTGCGGCGACCGGCAGCGGCAGGAACGGGGAGGCGGGCAAAACTGATTGCAATTGCGATGGGGGAGAAACAGTCATGAAGCATGGTACCGGCGCAACCGACCATGTTCAACCTCTCCCCGGTATGTCAATATGATGGCGCACTAGACCACAAGCGGGTGCCCAGATTGGTGGCACCCATTCCAGGGCGAGGACAGCGACCATGACTTCCGGCACCACCACGCCAGCATCATCCAAGGTTGCGACCGTCCTGCGGGTGACGAGCGGCAATTTCCTGGAGATGTTCGATTTCTTTCTGTTCGGTTTCTACGCCTCGCACATTGCCAAGGCGTTCTTCCCCACCGAGAATGAGCTGTCCTCGCTGCTGTTGACGTTTGCCACCTTCGGTGCCGGGTTTTTGATGCGCCCCTTGGGTGCCATCATCCTCGGCGCCTATGTGGACCGCGTCGGCCGCCGGCAAGGCCTGATCGTCACGCTGGCGATCATGGCGATGGGCACGATCCTGATCGCGTTCGTGCCGAGCTACGCCACGATCGGCCTCATCGCGCCGGTTCTGGTCCTCACCGGCCGCCTGCTGCAGGGTTTCTCCGCCGGCGTCGAGCTGGGCGGGGTCTCGGTCTATCTGTCCGAAATGGCGCCACGCGGGCAGAAGGGATTCTACGTCTCCTGGCAGTCAGGCAGTCAACAAGTCGCCATCGTGGTCGCGGCGCTGATCGGCTACATGCTCAACAAATTGTTGATGCCCGATCAGGTCAGCGCCTGGGGCTGGCGCATACCGTTCTTCATCGGCTGCCTGATTGTTCCGGCGATTTTCGTGATCCGCCGCTCACTGCAGGAAACCGAAGAGTTCCTCAATCGCAAGCATCGGCCGAGCGCGCCGGAGATCTTCCGCTCGATCCTCGACAACTGGCAGATCGTGCTGCTCGGCGTCCTGCTCGTCACCATGACGACGGTCTCGTTCTATCTGATCACGGTCTACACACCGACCTACGGCAAGAGCGTATTGAAACTCAGCGAGACCGATAGCCTGCTGGTGACATTATGCGTCGGCATCTCCAATTTCTTCTGGCTGCCGGTCATGGGCGCGGTCTCCGACCGCGTCGGCCGCCGGCCGGTGTTGCTGACGTTCACGGCGCTCACCATCCTCACCGCCTACCCGGCACTGTCGTGGCTGGTCGTGGACCCGTCGTTCGCGAAAATGCTGGTGGTCCTGCTGTGGCTGTCGTTCCTTTATGCGAGCTACAACGGCGCCATGGTGGTGGCACTGACCGAGATCGTGCCGGCCAGCGTGCGCACCGCCGGCTTCTCGCTCGCCTATAGCCTCGCGACCGCGCTCGGCGGGTTCACGCCCTATATCTCGACGCAGCTCATTGCGCTCACCGGCGACAAAGCCGCGCCCGGCCTATGGATGACCTTCGCGGCCGTGTGCGGGCTCGTCGCGACCCTGATGGTCTATCGCCGCGGCGAGGAGCAGCGGACCATGGCGGCCGCCGCGGCGTGACGTATCGCCCGAGCTAGAAATACGCGTAACGCTGTGGATTTATGGTGAGCGGAGTGTGGTTTGACGGATCGGGATTGAGCGTGCCACCAAGCGACTGGATCACGGCCGCGGCCGCGTTCAATCCTGCGGTCAAACCACCCTCGACCCAACCCGAGGTCCAGGAAATACAATCGCCGGCCAGATACACGCCCGTATCGATGGCAGGATCCAGGCATTTCAGATAATCGAAGAACATCGTCTGAACGTAGGGATCCTGACCCGGCTCGCTGAGCTTGAAGGCACCGGCGAAATACTGGCTCGACTGCCACTCCTCGAAAATCACGTTGTTCTGATAGTCGTTATTCACCGGCGTGAGCTGCGCCGCCCAGCTCGCGACGTCTCCGCCAGTCGCCTGGAGCGTGGCGAGGAGGTAATCGTAGATCAGCTGGTTGTCGCCAGCCCCAGTGGGAGCGCCGCTGGTGATCGCCTGTTGCTTGACCGCATCGTCGTCCCAGACATAGCTGATGAAGCAGATACCGGTGCCGCTCTCCGGTTGGCCCGCGGGCGTGTAATCCAAGGTGTAGACCTGATGCACGAGGCTGTCAGTCTGCAGGCAGCGGACCGCGTTAGTATTGTTGGCCCAGAAATTGTTGATGCGCGCCGCCACTTTATTCGAGGCCACCAGGTGGGTCCGCATGATCGCGACGGCCGCGTCACGCGAGATCAGCGGCTTCTGGTTAGCATCGACGACCGGCGCCGTAAGGTTGAGGTTAAGTTCCATGGCGCGGGTGGTCGTTGCCACGATCACGCGGGCAAACGGACCAAGCTGCGCATTATCGGGACCGGTCAACACGAAGCCCGAACCTTGCCGGTTGATCGCGCTGATCGGCGTGTTCAGACTGATCGCGCCTTGGCTGGTGGGCGGCAGGATAATCGGCAGGAGCGGTCCGATATTCCCCGCCAGCGCAAGCGCAAGGCTACGAATGCCGTAGGGAAACGTAGAGGTCGGCGTGAGGAACTTCTGCGTCGTCTCGAGCTCGTTGACGATCAGTCGATAAATCTCGACGAACCCGATCGGATAAAGGGGACCAAATCCGCCGGAGCCGAGCCCGAGCTCGCCGAATTTGTCGAAGTCCTGGACGGTCCAGGGCGTCCCGCCTGGGATGTCATAACCGCCGGAACCGGTGAAGATCTCGTACAGTGCCGTATAGAAGGTCTTTTGGCCGAACGCGTTGATGTAAGCCTGCCAATATTGTGTCGCCTGGTCGATCTGGCCGGAGGCCAACGCCGTTGTGATCACGCCGACCGGCTGCAGGGTAAGATTCCCGGCAATCGACAGGCCCTTGCTCATGAATGCGTTCCAGCCGTTTGCAACGGTCTCGAAGCCCGCTGGCGCATTGGGACCGATCCATGTCTGAACGTCGGCGCCATAGCAGACATAGGTGAGCTGCTTTCCCGGGTCGGGAAAATCAGGCAGGTTGCATAACCCGCCGGGCACCAGTCCGAGCTTCTTCAGATAAAAGTCGAGGATGAATTCAGTCGGCGGAAACCGCATTGATCCCATTTCCGCAATATCGTTCACGCCCAGCGCCTGAGAGGCACAGCGGCCGCCGACATCGCTTCCCTGCTCGAACACCACAACGCCGCAACCGGCGCGGATGAGCTCGTAACCGGCGCAGAGACCCGAGATCCCGCCGCCGATGACGGCAACCAAGGGATTGCCGGTCACGGTGCCGATTGGCTGGTCATTGTTGGCGAGGAGATGATCGAGCCATCCCACCGGCGCGCCGCCCGGCGCTGACCCCGCATAGGTGAAATCCGGAGTGTCGATGTAAGGATGAACTCCGCTCGGCGGGCACTGGGTCGCCGTGCGCAACGTGTTCAAGACAGCCATGATCTCCCCGCGTGCTGTTGATTCAGATCGTTGTTGTTTCGTGAGTGGAACCTGCACGTTGTGAAGCATCGAGCTCCGCCAACAGCGCCGCCGCGTCGCGCAGGTCGGCAGTGCCGAACCCCTCGCTGAACCAGCCGTAGACGTTTCCAAGCAATTCGCGGGCGGGAGCGATGTTTCCGCGTCGCTGCCAAACCCGTGCAAGACTCGTCGCGGCGCGTAGCTCCCAGGTTTTGGCTTGCTGCGTGCGTGCGATCTCGATTGAGTCGTGAAATGCCGCTTCCGCCGCATCGCCGCGGTCACCTGATACGTTCAGCAACAGCTCGCCTTTCAGCCGATGCAGCTCGGCCAGCCACCATCGATCCTGGCTCTGCGTGACCATTTGCAGCGCATCTTCGATCGTCTCTAGCGCCTGCTCCGGACGTCCGCGCCGGGCCAATCCCGTAGCCAGCAGACCGTGCAGCTCCGGGCGATAAAGCTGGCCGCCGATCGCCGCATACGACGCGAGCGAGTGGCGCATCGCTTCGACCCCGTCCGCCTGCGCGCTGGCTTCGACCAGCGTGCTGCCGCGCAGCGCGGTGCTGGCGAGACCCCAGAATGGGAAACCCTGTTCGTCGCAGATCTTGATCGCGACATCCGCGGCGGTTCGGGCTCCCTGCTCATCGCGGCAGAGCTTGCGCAGCCAGGCATAGAAGTAATGCCCGAAGGCGACGCTGAATGGATGGCTGGACAAGGATTTGGCCGTGGCGAGCGCGTCCTCCATGCGGTCATGCGCCTGAGCCGGGTAGCCGAGGGTCCATAACGTCAAGGCTTCGTGGGTGCGAATCGCAACGCCGGTGTCGCCGCCGCCATGCTCATAGATCAGGGCATGGTGGCGCTCCGGATCGTACATGGCGCTGCCGCGCACAAAGTATGGAGCTGCTCGCGAAAACTCTCCGAGATAGAAGAGGGCGATGCCCATCACCTGACACGTTTCCAGGAGATGTCCGCTGTCCTGGGTCCGTTCGGCGACCGCAGCATATTGCTCCGCCATTTCGAGCGCAGCGCCGATCGGCCCGCCAGTGAGGTAGCGAACCCACTGACCCCAGATGATGTTGGCGAACTGGGGCGAGCCTCCGACCTTCTCACTGAGCGTGCGCGCGCGCGCATAAGCGTGCTCGACTTCCGGCGCCGAGTAGCCACGGCTCGCGATGAGAGGCACGCCAAGCGCCACGCGAAGGTCAAGCTCGAGCTGGTCGCGCGCAGCGTCTTCAGGCAGCAGTTGAACGAGTTCCAAGCCTTTGGTGAGATGCGCGATCGCTTCAGCATTGGCCGAGCGTTCAGCGGCCTGTTGGCCGGCGCGCTGCCAGTATCCGATCGCGTCTTGCGCCGCGCCCGCCTGAGTCAGGTGATATGCAAGCAGTTCTGGTCGCGCCTCGGCAACGCTCGCGAACTCATCGCGCAAAACCCGAGCAACAAGGCCATGCAGCTCGCGCCGCCTGCTCTTGAGCATCGTCTCATAGGCGGCGTCCTGCATCAGCGCGTGCTTGAAACGATAGTTCGATTCGGGCGGGATGCCCTGGGCGTGAATCAGATCTGCTTCCGCCAGCCGATCGAGCGCATCGACCAATGCCGTGTCGCTCTGCCCCGCGACCGCCCGGATCAGCTGATAGTTGAATTCCCCTCCAAGCACGGCGGCGATCTGTCCGACTTCCTTTGCCGACCCCAAGCGGTCGAGCCGTGTTGTCAGCAAAGCCTGTAACGTCGCCGGGATCGCCTGCATCGCCGCCGGCCCGTTGCGCTCAAGCAGCAAGCGGGTCAATTCTTCGACAAACAGCGGTACGCCGCCCGTGCGCGTGACCAGGGCGTCGAGTATCTGATGGCTCAGCGCGTTGCGTGCCGCAACCTCGCTCACCATTTCCTGCACCTGCCGACGATCGAGAGGTGCAAGCGCAACCACGCTGTGGTGCGAGCGATGTGGCCATGGCGCCCTGAACTCGGGCCTGCTCGCGATGAGCAGCATAAGCGGCACGCCGACATTCTGTTCGGCCAAAACCCGCAGCAGGTCGAGCGTCGATGGGTCGGCCCAATGGATGTCTTCAATATGCAGGACAAGAGGTTGCGCGCGCGCGCCGCCGGTCACCCAGGCCGCCAACGTCGCAATCAGCTTGCGCCGCCGGTCTTCTGGAGCCGCCGGCGGTGGCGGATACTCCGCAGGAACCGGCAGTTCCAAAAGCGGTGCGACCAGCGGCACCGATTGCGCGGGATCGAGCCCGACCGCCCGATGCCAGGTCACCAGTGCGGCAAGACGGCCTTCCGCTGCTGGTTCCTGGTCTTCCAACCGGCGCCTGGCGAACTCCACGAACGGATGGAACGGCGTATTGTGCAGAAGCTGGGAGCAGACGAACTCGGTCCACGTGTGCGGGACATCGGCCAGTCGGCTCTGGAACTCTTCGATCAGCCGCGATTTGCCGATGCCGGCTTCGCCGAAGATCAGCAGCAACTGCCCTTGCCCGCGGCGTGTGCGATCCCACCGGTTCTCGACCAGTC
The DNA here is from genome assembly GCA_963760435.1 of uncultured Alphaproteobacteria bacterium. Classification (GTDB taxonomy): domain Bacteria; phylum Pseudomonadota; class Alphaproteobacteria; order Rhizobiales; family Xanthobacteraceae; genus JAFAXD01. Next base: position 85,571 of record CAVXDE010000039.1, on the reverse strand, counting down.
GCAATTCTTCATCGCGACCGACCAGTGGCGTGATGAGCCGCCCGGCAGCCCGCCGCCGCCCGCCGCTCGCACGCGTCACCTCCAGTAACGCGAGCGGTTCGGGCACACCTTTGAGTGCCTGCAGGCCGTGATCGGCAACGACGAAGAGTCCCGAGACCAGGCGGTGCACGTCGCTACTGATCAGGACCGTTCCAGGCTCGGCAGCCGCCTGAACGCGGGCGGCAATGTTCGGCACGTCCCCGTAAACTTCGCCGTCTTCACCGATCACGACCGCGCCGGCGTGGATGCCAACCCGCACCGCAAGCTCCGGCGCTGCGCGCAGTCTCGCGGCGGCGCCCTGGGCCGTCATCGCCTCGATCAACGCGAGCCCGGCGCGCAGCGCGCGCTCGGCGTCGTTCTCCTGGGCCTGCGGGTAGCCGAAGTAGACGAGCGCTCCGTCGCCCAAATTCTTCGCCACATAACCCCCGAAGCGGGTGACGACCTCTATGACCAGTGCGTGATACGCGGCAACGATGTCACGCCATTCCTCCGCATCGAGCCGCGCCGCGATCTGCGTCGATCCGACGAGGTCACAGAACATCACTGTGAGGTGGCGGCGCTCGCCAGCCTGCTGAACAGGCCCAGCCTCTCTGGCGCGTTCGGCCGTAACCATCGCTGCGGCCTGGGGCACCTTCGGTTGCTGGGGCGGCACCTCGATCGCGATCGCCGGCGCAGCGGCACGCAGCGTGGCGATGGCTTCCAGGAGCTTGCGGCGATCGCCAACCAGCGTCACGCCGATGTCCTTGAGATCATCGGCCGTCAGGTGGGGCAATATCTCGCTGTCAATTCCGTTTTCAAGGAACGCCGTTGCATAGCGTTCAAGAGCCAGGTTACGCAGCCAGGTCCCTACATCAACACGGGTTTCGTCGAGGCCGTCTGCCGACTTCCAGTGCGCCCGGATCGTCACGTTCTGTCCCACGATGGAATTGGCCTATAAGCTCTCGCGGCACGTTCGGGCGCGACGAGCAACAAATATCTCCGGCCGCATCTCTTTGATGCGACGTCCCTGGCACAAACCGCTGACTTGCAGCTTTTCCCGTGAGGCTATTCCAGCGCCGAAACTCTACCTTGGCGGGAGAGGATGCACATGTGATGCGGGTCACACGCCGCCAGATAGACGCAAAGTTGTCCGCGTGAGGGTTGTATCCCTACTGTCCCGATTTCAGAGGTCCGCTTGATCCTGCGGCACCTTCCGAAGCGAACTTCGGAATCAAAGCGACACTAGAGCGCATTTCGATTGGAAGGAATCGGATGCGCTCTAGAATTTAGTATTTTGCGCATGTCCTTTTCGGAATGCGCTTCTGACTCAGTAGAACTAGCTTAGCAAGAATATGATTGTAGTAGGGTTTCGCCGGCGCGCGCCGTTCACGCGCCGTCGCCGGAGCGTCCGGGCTCGACCAGCGGCTTGGCGCGCTTCTCGACGAAGTCCTTGACGCGCTCGTAGCCTTCCTGGCTCGCGACCGCGTTGCCGATCAGGCCTTCGATGAACAAGCCATCGTCGTGCGACATGTCGTTGACGCGCGGCAGGCACGAGCACACCGCCCAATTGGTGAGCGGCGCGTTCTGGGCGATGCGCGCCGCGAGCGACTTCGCCCGCGCGAGCGACTCGCCGGCCGGCACCACGTATTGGCAGAGGTTGGCGCGCTCGCCTTCCTCGGCGGTGAGCACGCGCCCGGTCAGCATCAGGTCGGCCATGCGGGCATAGCCCATCAGGCGCTGAATGCGCACCGAACCGCCGCCGCCGACAAAGATGCCGCGCTGGCCTTCTGGCAGCGCAAAGAACGTCGTGGTGTCGGCCACGCGCACCTGCGCCGCCGAGGCGACCTCCAAGCCGCCGCCGATGCAGGCGCCCTTGAGGGCCGCCACGAAGGGAATCTGCCCGCGTGCCACGAGATCGAGGCTGCGGTTCCAGCGCCCGCGCTTGCGCTTCTGCGCGCCCGGCTTCATCCAGGTGGCCGCCTCGGCGAGATCGAGCCCGGCCGAGAAGTTGTCGCCGTGTCCAAAAATGACGCCGGCCTTGGCCTCTTCGGTCGCCCGCCACACGGCTTCGCGCAGCTGCGCCATGAGCGCGTCATTGACGGCATTGCGCTTCTCGGCGCGGTTCAACCCGATCACCGCAACCGCGCCGTCGAGCTCATACGTGACCAATTGATCGGCCATTCCGAAATATCTCCACCTGATCCAGCCTATGTCAGGTACCCTGACGTGGCGCACCTTTTAGGCCGTCGCCACGGTGAATGCCAGCGGTGCTTGCGCCGGATTACCCCTCGAACTCGAACTCCCGGTTCATCTCCATGCGCACGATCTTCCAGCCGGCCTCAGTGCGCCGCAGCCGGCCGGGAACAACCAGGAGCAGGTAGGGCGCGCGGATGCGCGGCGGATCGACCTGCTTCGCCCCGCTATCATGCCGATAGGCCGTCACGTAGAGCAGCGAGGCGGCCGTATCGGCATCGATGACGTCGATCTGCAGGTTGGTCACCACGTGCCGGACCCGCTGCGTGGTGGAGCGCTCCGCAAGCGCAGCGAGGATCGCCGCCCGGCCCGCCAGTGCCTGGCCCTGGCGATGCCACACGCCATCCGGCGCGAACACGTCGGCCATGTCGGCATAGCGCCACTGATCGAAGTCGTTGAAAAAGCGCGTCAGCACCTGCGCGCAATCCCATTCGATCGCCCGCTCCGCGTCGCGTAGCATCGCACTCACGCGGCGCCAACGCGGCCGATCGGGTCGCCGAAGCGCGCCGTCATCACGTCGGCGAGCGGCAAGGTGCCCGGCGCCACCGTCCCGCCTGAGCGCAGCAGATAGCTCTCCGGCTTATGGGCAGCGCCCGGCTCTTGCCCGGCCGCAAGCCCCTTCGCCAACTCCAGCATCAGCCGGCGGAAGCGCACGATGCCAAGATCGGTCGGCCCCAAGTGCTCGCGCGTGCGATCAGCAATAAAGCCCTGGCTGTCCTGAATGCAGGCATCCTGCTCCGACACGCCCTTGATCCCGGTGTAGCTGCGATATTTCTGCTCGGCGCGGTCGATCAGATAATCATTGTCGCGGTTGCGGATCGGCACCCAGTTGGCATCGACCGCGGCGTGCACGGTGTGTCCCTGGCTGAAGCGCTCGCGCTCCGTGTTGGTCAGCGGCCGTTCCGGGTTCCAGGTGTAGCAATAGATCCAGCACAGCTCGTCGGTGATCGGCACGAAGGTCTGGCCGTGATAGTTCTCGCCCGGGAATGCATTGGGCGCGAGCGCGTGACTGGGCAGCATGAACTGGCTGATGCGCCAGTAGAGATCGCCGCGATCCGCGGTGCGCGCCGCCCCGAGCAGAAGGCCGGCATCGTGCTCGGTCACCGTGAAGCGCGGCATGCCGTCGTTCTTGAGCCAGCGCACCCGATCCTTGTCGCCGCTCGCCGCGGCTTCGGATTGATTGATGACCTTCATCGTGTCCTCCATGTCATCACCGACCGACATGTGCAGGAACGAGAAATGCGCCGTGTCGAGCGCGCCCTCGCAGGCCTGCGCCCAGTTGCATTGCTGCAGCTTCTTCGACACGTAGCGTTGCGCCGGGGCGACGCGCATGAACTCCATCTGCGGCAGCTCCGGCATGCGCTCAGGCGGACCCATGTAGGCCCACACGAACCCGCCCGCTTCCTGCGTGGGATAGGACTTGAGCCGCATGCGCGCCCGGATGCTCTCATAAGCCTCGTTGCGGGCCATGGTCGGCATCTCGAGACACTGTCCGCCGACATCGAACTTCCAGCCATGGAAGGCGCAGCGGATGCCGCCATGCTCGTTGCGGCCGAAGAACAGGTTGGCGCCGCGATGCGGGCAATGCGGCTCGACCAGGCCGACCCGGTTCTGGGTATCGCGAAAGGCGATCAGGTCCTCGCCCATCACCTTGACCCGCAGCGGCGGACAATCGGGCTGGGGCAGTTCCTGCGACAGCAGGACCGGCAGCCAGAACCGGCGGAACAGGTCACCCATCGGCGTGCCGGCGCCGGTGCGCGTGAGCATGTCGTTGTCCTTGGCGCTCAGCATGGCCGTGTCCTTATGGTCAGTGCGTCGTTGGCGGCTCATCGCCCATCGCAGCGGCAATCGCATCGTGCATGGCCTGCAGGCGCGCGCCATCGCGGCGGTCGGCCTCGCTCGGCTTCACCTCGAGGATCACGCGCGCCGGCGCCGCCAGCACGAGGATGCGGTCGGCCATCTCGATGGCGTCATCGATGCGATGGGTGATGAACAAACAGGTTTTGCCCAGCGTGCGGATCAACTCGGAGACGTCGGCGCGCAGCACCTTGGAGGTGACGTGATCGAGCTGGCTGAAGGATTCATCGAGCAGCAGGATCTGCGGGTCGACGGCGAGCGCGCGGGCGAGCGACACGCGCTGACGCATGCCGCCGGAGAGCTCGTGCGCATACTTGTCCTCGGCGCCGGCCATCTTGACGCGGGCGAGCCAGTCGCGCGCGCGACCACGGATCTGATCTTTATCGGCGCGCAGGATCTGCAGGCCGAGCGCGATGTTCTCAGCGGCGGTGCGCCACGGCAGCAGCCGGTCGGTCTGGAAACTGACCGCAAGCTTGCCGCGAAGCTTTGCGAAATCCCGATGCGGGTCGTAGCCGGCAACCCGCACGGTGCCGGTGTCAGGCCCGATCGTGCCCATGACCAGGTTCATGGCCGTGCTCTTGCCGGCGCCGGTGCGGCCGACCAGGGCGACGATCTCGCCGGGCGCGACCGCAAAACTCAGGTCACGCGTGGCGACCGTATTGCCGAACCTGCGGGTGACGCTGACCAGTTCGATTTCCGCTGGTCGCGGCATTTGGCTTTCCTCCCCGGCTTGTTCACCTTGTCGAGCGGCGACAAGGGTGCGCGGCTTTACGCGCCGGAGCAAGGCGAGTTTTGATATGCGGAATTCTGTTTCGATATTCTGAAAAAGCGATTTCTCCTCAGGGCACTTCGAGCACACGCGGGCCCAGGGCCCAGGAGTGGAAAGGCCCTACGCCTGCAGGACGCCGCGGCGGATCTGGTCTTCCTCGATCGACTCGAACAGGGCCTTGAAGTTGCCTTCGCCAAAGCCGTCGTCGCCCTTGCGCTGGATGAACTCGAAGAAGATCGGGCCGATTACCGTCTTGGAGAAGATCTGCAGCAGGATGCGCGTCGTCCCACCGTTCACCACGCCTTCGCCGTCGATCAGGATGCCGTGCTTTTTGAGGTGCTCGATCGGCTCGCCATGATCGCGCACGCGGGCGAAGGATTTCAAGTAATAGAGGTCCGGCGGACCGGGCATGAACTTCAGGCCGCGCGCCGCGATGGCGTCAGCCGAAGCGTAGATGTCATCGGTGCCCACCGCGATATGCTGGATGCCCTCGCCGCGATATTCCTTGAGATACTCTTCGATCTGGCTCTTGTCGTCGGCGCTCTCGTTGATCGGAATGCGGATCTTGCCGCAGGGCGAGGTCAGCGCGCGGCTGTGCAATCCGGTCAGCTTGCCCTCGATGTTGAAGAACCGGATCTCGCGGAAATTGAAGGTCTCCGCATAGAAGCGGTACCAGGTGTTCATGTTGCCGCGGCGGACATTGTGTGTCAGGTGATCCAGATAATAGAAGCCGACGCCTTTCGGAGTGGGGTCCGCCTCGCCAAGCCAGCTGAACTCTTGCTGATAGGGCGAGCCCTTCGCACCATATTGGTCGACGAAATAGAGGAGCGATCCGCCAATGCCGACGACGGCCGGGACGTCCAGCGTCTTGTCGGCCCCGGTGTACTCGGTGGCGCCGAGCGCGACCGCGCGGCGGAGCGCATGCTTGGCATCGACCACGCGCCAGGCCATCGCCGGGGCGCAGGGGCCGTGCGCCGCGATGAAGCGCGCCGCGTGCGTATCGGGCTCGCGGTTGACCACATAGTTGATGCCGCCCTGTCGGTAGAGCGAGATGTCCTTGGTCTTGTGGCGCGCGACTTCGGTGTAGCCCATGCGCCAGAACAGCTTTTCCAGCGCCTGCGGGTCGGAATGGGCGAACTCGACGAACTCGAAACCATCGGTGCCGGCCGGGTTGGCATCGTTGATGGTGGCGGGCGGTGCGTCGTGCGGAAACGGACCCATGGTGGCTCCTCCAATAGTGCAACCTGCTCACTAACGCACCGTTCCCGCAATGTGCGTGCAAAACGAGCCGATCTAAGGTAAATTCCGCACGAAACGTGCAAAAATCATTCAATTTTAGAGGAAAGCACGCATGGATGCATTCGACCTGAAAATACTCGATGCACTGCAGGTCGATGGACGCCTGAGCAACCTGGAACTTGCGGAGCGGGTCGGACTTTCGGCCTCGCAATGCTCGCGCCGGCGCAGCGCGCTGGAGAGCGATGGCGCCATCGAGGGCTATCACGCCTCGCTCTCCGCCAAGGTGCTCGGGCTCGATGTGCTGGCATTCGTGCAGATCCGGCTCGCCGCACATTCGCCGCGCAACAGCAAGCGCTTCAAGGAGCTGATCGAAAGCCTGCCGGAGGTTCAGGAAGCTTATTCGCTCACCGGTGAATCGGACTATCTGGTGAAGCTCTCGGTTGCCAACCTGAGCGCGTTGTCACGCATCCTCAACGATGTGTTTCTGCCGCACGGCTCGGTGGCGAGCGTCCATTCCTCGATCGTGCTCGATCGCCTGAAAGCGACGAACCGCTTGCCATTATCGCATCTTTGATCGGTTACGCCGTCGCGAGGCTGCGCACCATAGCCACCAGTCGCGGCCCTATCTCGGACTTGATCTGTCCGGGCTTGAGCTGAAACGCGAGCAGCGCGCAGTTGAACACCACGAGTTCACCGCTCGGCAGCCGCAGCGGCGCGCCGACCGCATGCACCTCGCGCCGCAGATCACCGTAGGAGGTGCAGAAACCGAAACGCTCGAACTCTCCGATGCTCTGGAGCATGCGGCGGTGATAGCGCTCGAAGTCGGCCGGCGTCTTGACGCGGATCTCGTTGAGCAGCGCCTCGCGCTCGGCCGGCGTGAGCGCCGCCACGTAGGCGCGGCCGATGGCGGTCGCGGCGATCGGCTGCGACAGGCCGATGTCCGAGAGCTGGCGCGACGGTTTGGCGCTGCTGCGGCTCGTCTCCACGTAGACGATGTTGAGCCGGTCACGCACGCCCATCGATACGGAGCCGCCCGCGTAGTCTGCAAGCTCGCGCATGGCGGAGCGCGCGACTTGGCGCAGCACGTTGGTGGCAAGCACCGGATAGCCGATCGACAACACCGCGGCGCCGAGCTGATATTTCGATGAGATCCGGTCGGCGCGCAGATAACCGAGGCGCGAGAGCGTGTAGGTGAAGCGCGAGATGGTCGGCTTCGGCAGCCCGGTCTTGCTGGCGAGATCCTTGTTGCCGAGCGTCGGCGCTTCCGGCGTGAAGCAGCGCAGGATCTCGAGCCCGCGCGCCAAGGTGGTGGCGAACTGCTTGTCGCCGGCGAACTCGGAAAAGACCGGCGGCACGCGGCTGATGCGCACGCGCCTTGCTCTGGATTTGCGCATCAATCGTGCTCGCGCCTGAACCGAATATCGAAACTATATTCGAAATAGTGAAATTCGAGTTGTGTTTTTTCCCGCCCGGCGCAATCTGCCGGACACTACCGACCATGACGGAGGCGGGCATCAGACCCGCGCGAGGGAGGACGATGACGGTCGAGGCCGATCAGCCACGCAAGCTTGGGTCCGTGCTCGGCCTCACCCCGGTCAAACCGGCTGCCTCGGCTGATGCGGAAACGCGCACGGATGCGGGTCGCGCGGCGCGCCAGGTCAACGACTACATCGCAACGGCCGTGGTCGTCGCAGCGATCGTCGTCGCGATGCAGGTCGCGTCGTACTTCGTGCCGGCGTACATCATTCCGGCGCCGCTTGTCGTTCTCAAAGCGTTCGTGGCAAGCCTCGCCGAGGATTACGTCCAGATCCTGATCACGCTTGCGCGCCTGCTGGCGACGCTCACGATCTCCATCGTGGTCGGCACCGCGATCGGCATTATCACCGGCACGGTCGCCTGGATCCGGCCCTACCTGCGCGCGCTCGTCGTGATCGATACCGGCATCCCGGCGCTGTCCTGGATGCTGGTCGCGGTGTTCTGGTTCAAGAACCCGGAGGCGCGCTTGTTCTTCATCATGGTGGTGATCATCGTGCCGATCTATGCACTCAATGTGCATGACGGCATCCGCGCCATGCCGAAGGATTGGCTGGAGATGTGCGAGAGCTTCCGGCCGACGCGCTGGCAGGTGCTGCGCTATCTGATCGTGCCGCACATCGTGCCCTATGTGCTGATGACCACCAAGTCGACGGTGGGCTACGCGACCCGCATGCTGATCTTTGCTGAGCTGATCGGCTCGTCGCTCGGCATTGGCGCCCGCATGGGGCTGGCGCAAGCGACGTTCCACATGGAGGACGTGCTGGCCTGGACCATGCTGCTGGTGATCATGAACCTGCTGGCGCAGGGCGGTGTCGGGTTGGCTGAGAGATATCTGCTGCACTGGCGCGATGAAGCGTCGGTGCGATAACGACGGGAGTGCCTCCACATGCAGCCATCGCGCCGGTCAGTTCTGAAAACCGTGGGGCTTACGGGCGCACTGCTGGCGCGTCCGGCCCTGCTGCGCGCGCAAGCCCTCCCGAAGGTAACGACCGTCGCGCTCGCCACCGGCTTCAGCGTGATCCTCACCGAGTACATGGCCGCAAAACGCTTCGACAAGAAGCATGGCGTCGATATCGACGTGATCAACTCGTACGCCTCGGTGACCAACTACTACAACGACTTCACCGCCGGCACGTTCGAGCTCGGTATCGGCTCCTGGGACACTTGGGCGGCGCGTTTTCTGGCCGGGGTTCCGCTGCGGCTCGTGTGTACGGTCAATAATTACGACATCCTTTATTTGATCGCCAAGAAGGGTGGGCCCGCGTCGGTCGATGACCTGCGCGGCAAGACGGTTGCGGCAACGCTCTCCTCTGGCGCCTACCGGATCGCCAAGCTCGCTTTGCGCCAATTCCACAAGCTCGACGCCGAGAAGGACCTGCGGGTGCAGAATGTCGAGAGCCCGGCCGCGGCGGTCGCGCTCGTCATGGCCGGCGCCGCGGAAGCGGGATTGACGTGGGAGCCCAACATCAGTGTGGGAATGGAACGCGAGCCGGCGCTGACCACGATCTACAATGTCGGCCAGGACTTCACCCGCAACGCCAACATCACACTTCCGTATTTCAGCCTGGCGCTCCGCAACGAGGCGGAAGTGCGCCACCCCGGCGTGTCCGTGCGCATCGCCGCTGCGTTCGAGGACTGCATCAACACCGCGATGGCCAATATCGACGAGGTGGTGGCGCTGGCTGCGCCAAAAATGAAGGTGAGCGAGGCCGCGCTCAAGCTCGCGCTTACTTCGAAACGTCTCACCTTCGAGCCGCTGGGAATGCAGACCTCGCGTGGACGCGAGACCATCCTTGGCGCGGCCGAGTATCTGTATAAGAACGGGGTCATCGAAAAACCGCTCGGCGCCGATTTCCTGGCGTCGAGCTGATGTCTGCTGACGTGGAGTGCGTGTGACGACCTCGGCCGTGCCGAAAACATTGCTCGACAAGATCTGGGACGCGCACGTCGTCGGCCAGCGTCCGGATGGCCGAACGCTGATCTATATGGATCGTCACGTCATCGACGACGTGCGCGCGCCGCACGCCTTCAAGGCGCTCGAACAGCAAGGCCGCCTCGTGCGCCGCACCGACCTCACGTTCGCGGTGCAGGACCATTCGGTGCGCACCGATGCGAGCCGGCACAGTCCTGACCCAGCCGCCACGGCCTTTACCGATGCGACGCGTTTGTCGGCGGCGCGCCACGGCATCCGGCTTTTTGATGTGGATGATCCCGAGCAGGGAATCTCGCACGTCGTCGCGCCTGAGCTCGGTCTCGTGCTGCCGGGCGCGACGCATGCCTGCGCGGACAGCCACGCGCCGAGCGTCGGCGCGCTTGGCGCGCTGGGCTTCGGCTGCGGCACGACCGAGCTGGTGCACATTCTGGCGACGCAAACCATGGCGATGACGCGGCCACGCAGCATGCGCATCCGGCTCGATGGCGTGCTCGGGCCAGGCCTCAGCGCGAAGGACGCGGTCCTGCACACGATCGCGCAGCTCGGGATCGATGCGGCGCGTGGGCATGCGGTCGAGTTCTGCGGAACCGCGGTCGCAAGCCTGCCGCTCGAGGGGCGCTTCACGCTCTGCAACATGGCGACCGAGATGGGCGCACGCACCGCCTATGTGGCGCCCGACGACAAAACATTCGAATGGCTCGCCGGACGCCCGTTCGCCCCGGCGGGTGCCGATTGGGAGCGCGCGCTCGCGCACTGGCAGACGCTGCGCTCGGATGACAATGCCGCGTTCGATCAGGACTTCGCCATCGACTGCCGCGATCTCGAACCGCAGGTCACGTGGGGCACGGACCCGAGCCAGGTCATGCCGATTTCCGGCCGAGTTCCTGATCCGGCGCTTGCGCCGTCAGCCCGTCATGAGTCCTATCGCCGTGCGGCGGACTACATGGGCCTCACACCAGGCGCGCCGATCGCCGGCCTGAAAATCGATCGGGTGTTCATCGGCTCGTGCACCAATTCGCGCCTCTCGGACCTCGAAGCCGCCGCCGCGGTGCTGCGCGGCCGGCGCGTTGCTGAAAGCGTGGATGCCGTGGTGGTGCCGGGCTCCATGAGCGTGCGGCGCGCCGCGGAGGCACGCGGGCTCGACCAGGTGTTCCGCGACGCCGGCTTTGCCTGGCATGCGTCCGGCTGCTCGCTCTGTGCCGGTGGCAACCGCGACGCCGCCCAGCCTGGGACACGCTACGTCTCGACTACCAACCGCAACTTCGAGGGACGTCAGGGCGCCGGCGTGCGCACCCACCTCGCGAGCCCCGCCATGGCCGCCGCCGCGGCCGTTGCCGGCTGCATCACCGATGTGCGACGCATGCTGGTGGGAGGCTGACACATGCAGCCGTTCACCCGCCTGACCGGCATCGCGGCGCCGCTCCTGCGCGATGACGTCAACACCGACCAGATTGCCCCGGTTCTGCCGCTGCGCATCCTCGAGCCCGACTACGCGGCGCAGCTGTTCGTGCGCTGGCGCCGCCGGCCCGACGGCACGCCGGATCCAGATTTTGTGCTCGACCGGCCGCAATATCAGGACGCCCGCATCTTGGTGGCCGGCGGCAATTTCGGCTGCGGCAGCGCCCGCGAAAGCGCGGTGTGGGCGCTGACCGGGTTTGGAATCCGTGCCATCGTGGCGCGCGGCTTTGCCGACCTGTTCCGCGGCAACTGCATCGCCAACGGCGTATTGCCCGTGGTGCTCGCGCCGGAGCAACATGCGGGGTTCGCGGCGCAAGTCACGGCCGTAAACGGCAGCGCGCCGTTTTGCGTCGATCTCATCGATCAGCACATCCGCGCGCCGGACGGCACGCTATATCCGTTTGCCATCGATGCCGGTGAACGTACCGCCTTGCTCGAGGGGCTTGACGATATCGGTCTGAGCCTGAGACACGCAGAGGCCATCACGGCCTGGGAGGAGCGCACCCGCAACGCGCAACCCTGGCTGCAAGCGCTGGCGCCGCACAACGCATGAGGAGACGACAGGTGAGGTTCTACCCGGCCGCTATTGTGGTGACGTTGGTCTCACTCGTGACGACAGCGTTTGCCGCCGAACCGACCAAGATCGTCGTCGGCAATATCCCGTCGCTCACCGGCGCGCCGCTCTACATCGCCAAGGAGAAAGGCTACTACACGGCCGCCGGGCTCGACGTCGGCATCGAATATCCGGGCTCGCTCAGCGACATGATGGCGATGCTGTCGACCAGTCGGCTGCAGGCAATGGGCGCCGGCTTCAGCGCCGCTTTCTTCAACCTGATCGAGAAGAAGCTCCCGGTCACCATGGTGATGTCGCGCGCGGTCAGTCCGACCAACCACTACATCATGCTGCGTCCGGGCCTGAAGGATGTCATCAAGAAACCCGAGGATCTGCGCGGCCGCGTGATCGGCCTCGACGCGCGCGGCTCCGGGATCATGTATGAGGTCGACAAAGTTCTGGTGCGCGGCGGCCTGAGCTTCAACGACGTCGAGATCAAATACATTCCGTTGACGCAGACGCCGATCGCGCTCGGATCGGGCGCGATCGACGCCGCCATGCTGGTATCACCGATCCAGGATGTCGCGGAGGAGAAAAAGCTCGCCGTGCGCTGGATCAATACCGACACCATCGTCCAGCCGCAGCCGATGCTCAGCTCCGTCTTGCTGATGAATACCGACTGGATCGCGAACAACAAACCCGCGGCAGAAAATTTCGTCCTGGCGACGCTGCGCGGCGTGCGCGACTACTGCAACGCCTATCACCACGGTGCCAACCGCGCCGAAGTCATCAACTATTTGGCTAAATATTCGGATCTCAAGGATCCGAAAGCGATCGACCAGATCGAATGGGGCTCGATGGACGTGGACGGTCGCGTGTTCGAGGAGAGCCTCTCGGACATCGAGGACTTCTACATCCGAAACAAGCTCATCGCACGCAAGTTCACGCGCGAGGAGCTCGGCCCGCCCGACTGGGTCGCCGGCCTGGCGGCAAAGCTCGGTCCGTTCGCGCTGGAGCACGATGACGGCCGCCCGGGGTGCCGGTAGCGCTGTTTCTGATCAATGCAGTAAACTTTCCGTCCGTCATCGCCGGGCTTGTCCCGGCGATCCCGATAATGAACGCATAGCGCTGCCTTCCTGATCGAGATGGCCGGGACAAGCCCTGGGACAAGCCCGGCCATGACGAGCTGAGAGGTTTCCGTGTCGTCCGGTCGGATGACGACACCGCCTTTTTTATATCGATAGTGCGCGGCACGCCGAGCGGACTCGCAGCATGTCGTGGAATACCAGCTCATGACACTGATCGAGGCTACGCGCGCGCATTATCCGTGCGATCGCGCGGGTCGGCGATCTCGCCGCGCGCTTGCGCGAACTGATTGATCCCCAGCGCGGCGCGGATGTCGGCGGTCGCCTCCGCTTTGTTGTCCTCGATCGGAATACCCGTGGAGTCCGCGACGCGATCGATGGCGTTGAAGGTCGCCACGATGGCGGCCGCATCGACCAGCGCCGCATCGCCCATGCGCGAGCGGATCGCCGCGCGTACCTCAGCGAGCCGCCGGTCATCGCTGCCCAGCACGGCGTCGGCAAAGGAGACGAGCAATGCGCCGTGCGCAATGTTGCCGTCGCCACCGGCGCCGGTCAGCAAATTGAGGTCGTATCCCTCGCCTTTTGCGTTGCTGCTCTCACGGAGCAAGGTTGCATGCGAGGTGGTTCAATAGAAACATTGGTTGAGGACCGAGACACGCCCGGCAATCAGCTCGATCTGCGCATGGGTGATGGCGCGGTACTCGTTGGCGAAATCGCGCATGGCCTTGCCGGGCAGATACTGCGTCTCGACCAGCTGGAACCAGGCATAGGCCTCCTCGGGCACCAGCGAGAGCGCGCGGCGGATGTTGGCCAGCGCGCCGCCCCAGTACGTGGCGAGCTTGCGTTCTTCCGGTGTCCCGAGCTCGCCTTCGAGGTCCTTGGGATGGATCATCGGCACCCAGGCTTCGCCACGCTGACGCGCGGTGGCCGGGCGCCGCCGCAGCGGCTCGCCGGGAACCGGCGCCGGCAGCGGGTGTGGCGGGATGCCGAGGGCGCGGCAGAACGTATCAAGCGAGACGACCGTCACCACGACGCCGACGATCTCGACATATTCGGTGTCTGGTGTGCCCGACGCCAGCACCTGCTCGTACCATTTGCGCGTCAGCCGGCCCGGATCGGTGACGATGCGATGGATCTGTTCGACCATGCGCTCCGGCAAGGCGCCGAGGCTGTCATGCCGGCCCTCGATCCCGAGCGGCGAGAGCGCCTGCTTGCGCCGCGCACACAGCGCGCAGTGCGGCGCGTTGCGGGTCTCGGCCGCGATCGCCACGCGGGTCGCGCCGTCAAACCAGGTTCCCGGATTGGCGATGCGGTCCCACGCCACGACGTGCGCGGCGATGAGATCGTCGCGTACCGGAACGGGCGCCTGCGCATAGGATATTTTCATATCGGCAGGCTAGAGCGGGGAATAATTGCGGTCAACGATCGTCCGCGTGCACGGCGATAGAGTAAGCTCGCGCCTCTCGCGTCCGATATTTCCCTCGCTCCAAGGACGAGTCCGATGATCCAGAAATCCGTGGATCGCGTCACCACGCAACGCCGCCGCCTGCGCGAGCTGCTCGCCAGCAAGCGCTTCTATCCGATGCCGGGCGGCTTCAGCCCGATCTTCGCCAAGCTCGCCGAGAAAGCCGGCTATGAGTGTTTCTTCCTCGCCGGCTCGCAGCTTGCCGCCTATCTGTACGGCGTTGCCGATAACGGCTTCATCGGCGTGCGCGACGTCGTTGACCATGCGCGCCACATGGCGGCGGCGGTCGACATTCCGATCCTGGTCGATTGCGACACCGGCTACGGCAATGCGGTGAATGCCCATTACGCGGTCGAGCAGGTGATCGCGTCGGGCGTCGCCGGGCTGCAGATCGAGGATCAGGAAGCGCCCAAGAAATCCTCCATCGGCGCCGGCCGGCGATGCGTTTCCCGCGCCGAAGCGATCGGCAAGCTCAAGGCGGCGGTGGCGGCGCGCGACGCGCTCGATCCGGATTTCGTGATCTGCGCGCGCTGCGACGTGCTTGGGCGCCGAAGGCGGCAGCTTCGAGGAGGCGGTGAGCCGCTGCATCGCCTACGTGGAGGAAGCCGGAGTCGATTTCGTCTGGCTCAACTCACTGGAGACACCAGAGCAGATCCGCGAGGCGTGTGCGCGCGTGCCGGCGCCGATCATGACGGTCTATGGCGGCCCGCATCCGCGGCCGACGCTTGCCGAATATGAGGCGCTCGGCCTGCGCTTCAATCTGTATATCGGGCTCGTCGCGCCGTTCGCCGTCAACGCCACCTGGCATGCGCTCAAGGATTTCCAGCAGCGCGGCGAAGAGGCCATCCTCGAGCGCGTGCAGGCGATCCGCGAGAGCCCGTTCGGCGCCGTCAACATGGCGGAGCTCACCGGCGAAGCCAAGGTGCGCGAGATCGAGCGCGCGTTCATTCCGGCCGAGCAGCAACGCGACTACGACGCCACGTGGGGACATCCGACCTATTTTGCGGGCGAGGGCGCGGAGAAGAAGGAGTGAGGGCTTTAACCTCCTCCTTGTTGTCCCACAAGGGGAGGGTAAGCGCGCTGCGCCGCTACGCGGCCAAACTCCGCTCCTGCTTTGCCGGCACCTGTTGCGGCGCTGCGCCCGGCATCGCCCACACCCACTCGCCGGTGTCGGAGACCATCGCGCGTCAGCATGAGCCCCATCGCCATGCGGGTGTCGCGCAGCACCCGGCACTGCGTGAGCGTCTGGTTGGCCCGCAGCAGGCCTGCGGCACGTGCCGCGTGCTCGACTTGGCTGATCTTGATGGCTCGCGCGCTGCCGAGAAGAGAGCGCATGAACTCGGTCGCCTCCGCCCTGGCGGAGTTGAAGCCCCGCGCCTGACGCGCCCTGAATTGGCGCGCGCTCAGCGAATGATACTGCGGCTCAAACGAAACCCGCGCCGCGCTCTGGCCCTGCTGCATAATGTGCGCGGTGATGCGGAACGCGAGCGTCCCGGCGTCGGGTGCAAGCTCATTCTTCACCTGCAGGCAGCAGGCGCCGCTTCTCGTCGGCCGGATCGAGCTCGATCAGCAAGCCGGCACGTGCAGGACCATCCGCGAGCGTCTCGAAGAATGCCGCGTGCGCACCGCGGTCGAGACCGGCCGGCTGCACGATGGTCATGATCGCAATATCACGTGCCTGTGCCATGCACGGCGAGCTGGTCGAGCAGCGCGCCGGTGGCGCGTCTTGCGTCACGTCCGGTGGGGAGATTGAGCGCATCGATCACGATAGCGCGCAGGTCCTTGATTGTTTGAACGGCCGCCTCGAGCAGCGGCAAGTCGGTCGCGAGATCGAACCGCCGCGGCCCGTCTGGTCCCGGTACGTCGCGCAGGATCTGCACCCGGGAGAGATCCGCGCCTGCTGCCTTGAGCCGCGGCACCAGCACATCGGGATCGCCGTAGGGACTGACCAGGATCACCGAGCCTTTCGGCGCGCTGCCTTCGCGGCAGGGATAAGCCCCGCCGGTCGTCACCGCGGCGATGATGTTGATCGCGAGTGCCGACTTGCCGCTCCCCGCCGCGCCAGCGAGCAGCGTGAGCTTGGCGGCGGGAATGCGGCCCGGCCATAGCCAGGTGGTCGGACGGACTTTGAGGTCGGTGGCAGGTCTCAGGAGCGCGGTCGGGGCGGGCTGCGGCGTAGACATGAGGATCCTCGCGGACTGAGGTGGTGGGAAATGAGCCTGATGTGATTGCATAACTAAAAGAATAGCATTTTGCTTATGGCTTTACAAGAACAAAATAAGAACAATTGGCGCTCAGTTGGCCGGATGGAGTGCCACGGTGCATCCGGGCTACGCGCTAGGAAAGTCCCGGAATGGGTCGATGACGCGGACGTCAAGCGGCATGAACTGGCGCGCGTTCCTTGAGAGTACGGTCAGACCGTGCCGTTTCGCCGTTGCCGCAATGATGACGTCTGCAAGCCCCGGTGAATGCCCTCGGCCGCGTGCTAGGTCGGAAAGTCCGCCAGCGATTTCTGCGGTCGGAGTGTCGAATGACAACACGCGGTCGCCGTAGAGATGCAACACGGTCTTAAGCCATGCCGCCAGATCCGTTGCTTTACGCGTTGCGCCTGTTCGATGGGCCTTGGCGACGCCGTCGGCGATCTCCGCTACGGAAACTGCCGAGAGAAAAAGATTTTGTGAATTGGACTCCATCCACTGCAAAATGGCGGCACGTCGCACGGCGGTTGCGGGCGCCGAGATCGAGATGACGTTGGTATCGACCAGATAGCGGGTCACAATCCGGCGTCACGCATTGGTTTGCGGCTTCGATCCGGAATATCTCCGGGCTCAAGTGGGGCCGACATCAACAGGCGTCCGAATGACGGCACTTTCGATAACCGCTCCCACTCCGCAAAGCCGATCACTACCGCCTCGGACTTTCCGCGCCGGGTGATCACGGACGGCCTTCCGCGAGTTGCCTCGTCCACGACCGCAGACAAGGTTGCTTTGGCATCTTTTAGTTGGATCTTGCGCATGATGATGATTACCAGATGACTATAGTGGTCATATACGCGAGAATAGCCGTGCTGGCAACCTGTGCCCTTGTCCAAATGATGATTGGAATTACGCGTTCAGGCATTGCTTTCGGCTTGCGGCAGCGCCGTGATCGTCGTCTTTGTTGATCAGGAGCGTGACGCGACCTGCGCCTCAAGCGATCGTTTCAAAACAAACTCAGCTGATCGGCCTCGCTGCGGCGATGCGGTTGGTTGAAATGCTCGGTCGTCAGCCGGGTCTTCTTGACGTTGAGGCCGAGCCGAGCGCAGGCCTGCTCGAAGCGCCGGCCGATCATCCAGGCATAGGGACCGGACCCGGTCATGCGCTTGCCCCACTGGGCGTCGTAATCCTTGCCGCCGCGCATCTGCCGGATCAGTGCAAACACATGTCGATAGCGATCGGGGAAGTTCGCCATCAGCCATTCCTTGAACAAGTCGCGCACCTCGAGCGGCAGCCGCAGCAGCACGTAGCCGGCGCCCTCGACGCCGGCCGCCTTGGCGGCATCGAGAATGCGCTCGATCTCCGCATCGTTGATGGCGGGCACGATGGGCGCGACCATGACCGAGGTCGGAATGCCGGCAGCGGCGAGCTGGCGCAGCGCATCGAGCCGGCGCGGCGGCGTCGGCGCGCGCGGCTCCATGATGCGCGCGAGCTTTGGATCGAGCGTCGTCACCGAGATGGCGACCTTGGCGAGATTGCGCGCGGCCATGCGGCCGAGGATATCGATGTCGCGCGTGATCAGGTTCGATTTGGTGACGATCCCGACCGGATGACCGGCGCGTTCCAACACTTCGAGGATGCGGCGCATGATCTCGTAGCGCCGCTCGATCGGCTGATAGGGATCCGTGTTGGTGCCGATCGCGATCGTGCGCGGGCTGTAGCGCGCGGCCGAGAGCTCGCGCTCCAGCAATTCAGGCGCGTCCGGCTTCATGAACAGCTTCGATTCGAAATCGAGCCCGGGCGAGAGCCCGAGATAAGCGTGCGTCGGCCGGGCAAAACAGTAGACGCAGCCGTGCTCGCAGCCGCGATACGGGTTGATCGAGCGATCGAAGGAAATGTCCGGCGAGTCGTTGCGGGTGATCACCTTGCGGGCGGCATCGATGCCAACGCTCGTCTCGAATGCCGGCAGCTCCTCGAGGCTTTGCCAGCCGTCGTCGAAAGCGACCCGCGCCTCGGCCTCATAGCGGCCGGACGCGTTCGACTGAGCGCCGCGCCCGGGACGCTGGTTGAGACCGACATGCGCGCCGACGCTCTCGCGCGCATCGGCGAATGAGGGGTCGGGTGCCGCGCGCGGGCGGCGGGCTGCGGGCGAAGCGGACATGGAAGGAAATATAAGAGAGTGGTTAGAACGAAACAAGAACAAAAGTCAAAATGTCCGCAGCAATTAGCCTTGCGCTCCCCCGTTGCACCGCAGCATCATACTTGCGTGCTGAGTGTCATCATCCCCACGCTGAACTGCGAGCGCGCGCTCGTTCCGACCTTGGCGAGCCTGGTCTCAGGCGCTGCCGCCGGAACGGTGCGTGACGTGGTCATTGCCGACGGGGGCTCGGGTGACGCGACCCGCGACGTGGCTGATCTCGCCGGCTGTGAGATCCTGGCGTCGGAGGCGCCGCTGCCGGAGCGGCTGCGGGCCGCGACGGTGAAGGCGCGCGCGAATTGGGTCATGTACCTGCGGCCCGGCGTCGTGCTTGACGCCAATTGGGCCGGCGAGGTCGCGGCTTTCATCGAGCAGGCGGAACTGCGCGGTACCGCCGACGCGGTGGCGGCCGCGTTTCGCGGCGCGGCGGGGCCGGCGACCGGGCGTCCGCTCCTGGTGGAGGCGCTCGCGCTCCTGCGCCAGGCGCTGGGCGCCAGGATTGGCCCAGAGCAGGGGCTCGTCATCTCCAAACAGCTTTACGAACGCAGCGGTCGTCATCGCGACGTGGCCGAGCCGGAGGCCGATCTGGTTGGGCGCCTGGGCCGCCGGGTCACGCTTCTACGCAGCGCTGCGTTTCGCCGCGAATAGTTGACTATGTCAGCGAATTAGTTGACTATGTCAACTATGGTGAACGCTGAGCTTCCTGATCGCGTCGCCGCCGTGCGGCGCTTCAATCGTTTCTACACGCAGCGCATCGGGCTGCTGCATGAGGGCGTCTACAAGAGCGAATTCTCGCTCAGCGAGGCGCGCGTGCTCTACGAGATCATGCATCGCGACAAACCCACCGCCGCGGAGATTGCCAAGGACCTCGGACTCGACACCGGTTATCTCAGCCGCATCCTGCGCGGCTTCGAGGCGCGCGGCTTGATCGTGCGCGAGACGGCCAGCCATGACGGCCGCCAGAACCTGCTCTCGGTCACGCCGCGCGGGCGCAAAAGCTTTGCGCCAATCGAGCTGCAAACCAATCAGGACGTCGCCGCGCTGTTGGCGGACACGAGCGATGCGGCGCAGATCAAACTCTGCGATGCCATGGCGACGATCGAGACGTTGCTCGGGCCGCAGCCGCAGATCCCCTACATTCTGCGCCCGCCGCGCCCAGGCGACATGGGTTGGGTGGTGAGCCGGCACGGCGCGATCTACAGCGGCGAATATGGCTGGAACGATCGCATCGAGTCCTACACGGCCGAAGTTGTTGCTGCCTTCATGCGCAAGCACGACCCGCAGCGCGAGCGCTGCTGGATTGCCGAGCGTGCCGGTCAGACGATCGGCTGTGTGTTCCTGGTCGCCGACGAGGATGATCCATCAATTGCGAGATTGCGTTTGTTGCTGGTCGAAGCGGAGGCGCGCGGGCTCGGCATCGGCGCCCGGCTGGTCGAGGAATGCATCCGCCTCGCACGCGAGGCGCGCTACCGCAAGATCACCCTGTGGACGCACAGCATTCTCACCGCCGCGCGTTCCATCTATCAGCGCGCCGGGTTCCAGCTCATCGCCACCAAGGCGCACAGCGATTTCGGGCCGCGGCTCGTAGGGGAGACCTGGGAATTGGACCTGTAAGCGAAGGATAATTCTCCGGCTATCCAAGCCGAATTATTCTGACACGCCTTCAAGCGCTGCCTCCCGCTGCTTTCTGTACTAATATGCCCGCGTGCCGATCGGTACGTGAGTGAGGAGGACGATCCACGGCAAAAGACCCACGCAGAATGATGCGGAGAGATTGCGAGCATGGAACAGAGAGTTGCCGTGATCACCGGAGCCTCACAGGGGATTGGGTCCGCGCTGGTCAAAGCCTATCGCGATCGCGATTACTGCGTGGTCGCGACCGCGCGTTCGATCAAGCCGTCAAGTGACGCCGATGTTCTTGCCGTTCCCGGCGACATTGGCGAGCGCCGGACGGCGGAGCGTGTGATCTCGGAAGGGCTCGCCCGGTTTGGTCGCATCGACACGCTGATCAACAATGCAGGCATCTTCATCGCCAAGCCGTTCACTCAGTATACGCTGGCCGACTACGCGGCCGTAATGGGCGTCAACGTCGACGGCTTCTTCCACATCACTCAGCTCGCCATCGCCCAGATGGAAAAGCAAGGTAGCGGTCATGTGGTTCAGGTCACCACGACTCTGGTCGACCATGCCAATTCCCTTGTGCCCTCCGTCCTCGCGTCACTCACCAAAGGCGGGCTCAACGCTGCAACGAAATCGCTTGCCATCGAATACGCAAAGCGCGGCATTCGGGTGAATGCTGTTTCGCCCGGCGTGATCAAAACGCCAATGCACGCGATCGAGGCCTATGAGGCGCTGGCATCACTGCATCCGATCGGGCACATGGGTGAAATCTCCGACATCGTCGACGCGATCCTTTACCTAGAGACGGCAAGCTTCGTGACCGGCGAGATCCTTCATGTCGACGGAGGTCAGAGCGCCGGGCACTGACAAGTCAAAGCGATGACGCGCGCCGTCTGTGGCTCGCACGGCGCAGGCGCCAGGGAGTAAAGTATGACTTTCGAATGGCCAGATATTCCCTATGAGCCGTGGCGCGAGACCTGCTCGGCCCTGCATCTCTACACACAGATCGTCGGCAAATATCGGCTGGCCCGCACGCCCTGGATCAATCATTCCTGGCACGCGACGCTCTACGTCAATGCCCGCGGGCTGACGACGTCGCTCGTGCCCGATGGGCCCGGCGGCGTGGAGATTTGTTTCGATCTTGTTGATCATCGCGTGATTGGTTCGGCGACCGACGGGCGAACGGCGCAGTTCCCGCTCGCGCCGATGTCGGTCGCGCAATTTCACCGGCGCTTCCGCGATCTGATCGGATCGGTCGGCGGTACCGCGGAATTCGACGGGCGGCCGAACGAAGTTCCCAACCCGACCCCGTTTGTGGAAAATCGTGCTGAGCGGCCCTACGCGGCCGATGCGGTCACGCGGTTTTTCCGCGCCCTCGTGGCCGTGGACCAGGTGCTCAAGCGCTTTCGGACCGGATATCTCGGTAAGGTGAGCCCGGTGCATCTGTTCTGGGGCAGCTTCGACCTCGCCGTGACGCGCTTTTCCGGCCGTAGCGCTCCGCGCCATCCCGGCGGCATTCCGGCACTGCCGGATGCGGTCACCCGCGAGGCATACAGCCACGAAGTCTCGTCGGCGGGTTTTTGGCCGGGTGGCGGCGGCGTCGATTTTCCCGCGTTCTATTCCTACGCCTATCCGGCGCCGGAGGGATTTGCCGATGCGCGGCCGGGGCCGGAAGCGGCCTATTTCGATAAGCGGCTGGGCGAGTTTTTGTTGCCTTACGACGCCGTGCGCAGCTCAAGTGAGCCGGAGGCAACGCTCTTGTCATTTCTCAGCAGCACCTATCAGGCGGCTGCCGATCTCGGCGGCTGGGATCGTGCGGCACTCGAATGCCCGCCGGGCGTGCCCGGCAGGCCGCGGCCGGTGTGACCACCTCAGCGCTTAAGATTTCGCCAGAACAGATGGCCAGCCGGCGGCATTGGCATTCAACGTCCGCTCGACAGTGCCGGCCGCCTCGATTGCGTACTCGACCGTGCGATTGCGGCCTGCGCCCTTGGCGGCGTATAGCGCCCGATCCGCCGTTTCAATCAGAACCGTTGGCTCCGCCGCATGCTGGTCGGTTTGATGCGCCATGGAAATAGTGGCCACGCCGATACTGATCGTAACATACGGTGCAATGCTGGAATGCGCATGCGGCAATCTCATTTCACCAACGCGTTTGCAGAGATGCCGCGCCAGCGCGGATGCGCGCTCCGCATCCGTGCGGGGGAGCAGGATTGCGAACTCGTCGCCGCCGTAGCGCGCGATCGTCTCGCCGGCGCGCCGGGCGCCGCCCGACAGCACCTCAGCGACGAGGCGCAAGCAACGATCCCCGACGAGATGGCCATAGCCGTCATTGAAGGGCTTGAAAAAATCAACGTCGATGAGCAACAACGCCAATGTTGTTCGGTCTGTCAGAGCTTGACGCCATTCCCGCTGCAGCGCTTCATCAAATGAACGGCGGTTGGCGATGGCCGTGAGTGGGTCAGCGACGCTGAGCCGCCGCTGCTCCTTTTGCTTGTCAACGAGTTGCCCATAGAGGCGGCCGAGCTCGATTAGAAGCACGAGCAACACAACGCTCACCGCCATCAACCCGTAGATCCGGCCGAGATAGAAGCCCAAATCAAAGCGGCCGCCATTCAGCGTGGCGCTCAGGGCCACTTCAAGGACCTGCACGCTGGCGACGACCATCACCCACAGGTCGAGCACGCTGCGGGGACCCCGGTGCAGCATGATGGCGAGCGCGATCAGCGGCACGGGCCAAGCAGCCAGCGCAACCAGATACGCGCCCGGGCCATATGTATTGCCATCCATGACGGTTGGAAGCAGCCGGTGACCGGCCGTCGCCAACAACGTCAGCAGCGCGGTTGCAATAAGCACGAGACAGACGCTCGAGACGATGTCCAAGCGTGCGCTTCGACGCGGCGCATAGGACGATGGAGCTTCGTCTTTCAGCAGCGCAAAGGCGATGACGGACAGCGCAAATCCGACGTGCCAGAACACGTAAATCCAAACGGTGGTCTGCGGCCCGGCGCCGAGCAACCCCTGTGGGGCGAACAAGCCGGGAAAACTCAGCGCATGGGCAAGCGTCATGGTCGACGTGAACAGATAGCCGCTCGCCAACAGGAGGAGTGCGCGCGACCGCAGGAAGGCAAATTGACCAAACAGCAAAATCGCCGTAATCAGGTCAAATAGAACGATCGCGGTTTCATAGGCCGGTATGAAACCATCTACTCTTTGGAGTTGCACCTTGGCAAAGGGCGCACTCGCCAGAAACAGGATGGTCGCGATCAGCACCACGGCGAGCGCGAGCCACCGCTGTGAGCGCGTTGCCGGCATCGTTGACAGGAAGACGCCGTCGTCCGGCGAGACAAAATCCATTCGGCAGAGTTTCCGGGCGGCCGCTGGGAAGCCTCATCAAAGCATGTTCCGGGCCGCCCTGTCACGTTTTGCGGGCGCTGGCAGGAGCACGCATCAATCCTGCGGCGGCAGGTTGAGCCTGGCGACGACCTTCTTGTCGCGCTCGACCTCGGCGGCGAAGGCGGGGCCAAACTCGTCCGGCGTGGAGCCGACAGCCTCGCTGCCAAATGTCTTGAGCATATTCAGAACTTCCGGGGTCTGCAGCGCCGCGCGCGCGTAGCCGTTGAGCTTCATAACAATGTCTCGGGGCGTCGCTGCGGGGACGAACCAGCCCTGCCAGCTGGTCGTGACCACGCTCGGATATGTCTCGGCGATCGCCGGCGTGTCGGGAAATGTCGGATTGCGCTTCGCGCTCGAGACCGCGATCGCCTTCAAGGTGCCGGCCTGGATATGCGGCAGCGCGGTCGCCAGCGGTACGCAGGCAAGCTCGATATCGCCGGCCAGCAGACTGTTGAACATCGGCGCATCGCCCTTGAATGGCACATGCACCATGTCGATTCCGGCCTCGGTCTTGAGCATCTCCATGACGAGGTGCTGCGGATTGCCGACACCGCCTGAACCGAAATTCAGTTCGCCAGGCTTTGCTTTGGCGCGCGCGACCAAGCCCGCCAGCGAATTGATGCCGGACTTAGCGCCGGCGACGATGACCAGTGGTGAGGCCGTGAGCTGCGTCACGGCGATGAAATCCTTGACCGGATCGAACGGCAGTCTGTGATAGAGCGCCGGGCTGAGCGCCAGCGAGCTGACGGTATGCAGAATGTTGTACCCGTCGCCCGGGGACTTGGCGATATTGTCGGAGCCGGTGTTGCCGGCGGCCCCACCACGATTGTCGATGATGAATGGCTGACCGGCCTTGTCGGCGGCTTTCTGGCCGATCAGCCGGGCGACCACATCGGTCGCGCCCCCGGCGGGAAACGGCACGACGACGCGCACGGGCCGGTTTGGGAAAGTGTCGGCCGCATGGGCGGGCAGGGCCAGCCACACAACCATGGTCATCAGGACAAGCGCGCGCTTCATCGGGATCCCTCCGCCAAATCCGTTGGTGCGCTTTATATCGCGATCCCGGTTGTAGACCAGTTTTAGTATTCGCAGCCTTGCAAACGTGACTGGCCCGACGAGCGGTCCCGACCGCAGCGGTACGTCTCTAGAGGCGTCCTAATCCAATTTCGACTGCGACCAGCGCATGAGCGCAGCATGCAAATCGTCGATGTGCCACGACGATATGATCTACTACCACGTTATAAGGTCCCACGCGTGCTCCACGATATTGTCGTTATTGGCCACTGCGCGTGATATCGCTCGGGCCCGCGGTGCCATCCATATCTGCTTGCCCGCGTTGACGCGGTGATCGCATGCATCGGCGTGCAAAGAGCGCCGCGAGACAGGTGTCGTGAGCCAACGGATGAATCCATGACCTACAACAAATACACGCATTTCTTGATGTACGAAGAGGGCGAGGAATACGACGCGGCGTACACAGCAGTAACCGAATCGCCATTTTCCGGCATCCAATACTGCGAGTCTGCGGCGGCAAAATTATCTCGATCGGTTCGCAGCCGCTGCCGTCACCGGGGCATCACCCGCACACGCCGGCCCAAGGCTCGATCCGATGGCGGCTCGGTGTAAAATAGCATCACAGGTAGTCTCCTCTCGTAGGATGCGGGACCCCGTTCACGAGAACACTGTTTTACAAGTTGCCGCAGCTCATTCACGAGGCTTAAATCGTAAACAAGGATGGATCCAACAAGCACAAACAACAGCTCCTTTGACGTCCTGATCGAGCGGTTCCGATATGCCGCTTGCCAAAGAGCTCGCCGAGGCTTACTGTCGCAAATCGACGTTTGGCCGGATCATCGGGCCGTTGCGCCTTCACTGAAGGCTGGCGCGCGTTCGGATCTCTCACCAAAAATCGGACAGCAGCGCGTGTGGCGTTCTGACGCGACCGCTTTGCGCTCGACTTGCGTCAGATGCAACCGAAACGTGAGCGTGTGTGGAGCATGGCCAAGCATCACTCCCCTCCGCAAACGACGCTTCGCCGATACAAGGACGGAAGCGGTTGGTTCCTCGAAGCCGTCGGCGACGACGGCGTTGCGGAGAACATCGGTGACTTCACGTCGGAAGTCGAGGCGTGGGATTGGGTCATTCACAAATCTGAGGCGTTCTTCAAGGCCCGAGCGCGCCAGGTCCTTGGATCAAACAAATAGATCGGTGATATCCTGCATGGCCAGAGCGAAAGCGGTCTGCACTGCAGAGGAGCTTCGCGACAAGTTGGCGACTGGTAGCTCGATTATCGTGAAACGCGCCAACAGCCGTACGAGCGCGCCGCGCAGGAAACCGAGTTGCGCCAACATGAGGATCGGGCTTCCGCCTGGAATTGAGGTTCTCTCGTGATTATGCCTGTCATATTGCTGATTGGTGCCGGTCTCGTGATCAACGTCGCCGATACCGTTCCCCGCTATGACGTAAAGCCGACGTGTCGCGCGGCGGTTGACATGATTTCCGGAGGCGCGGGAGGGCGGACCGTGGAAAATTGCTTGGCTGGCGAGGAAGGTGCACGAAAAGAGCTCGATAAGGACTGGTCAAAGGTTCCGACCGCGGAACGAAGTCAGTGTGTTGCCACCATGGCCAAAGGAGGGTCACCGAGTTATGTCGAGCTTGCTGTCTGTCTCGACATGATGCGCGATTCGCGCCGGCATATGGAAGAAGAGAGAGCGAAGAAAACACAAAAACAGACCGGCAATCGCTGAGCTCTGTCGGAACTAACGCGTCACCACAAGGAGGGCGTTCGTGGAACATGGGCAGTTTCAAATTGAGGCATATGAGCAGGGTCCTGGAAAGTGGCGCGCACTTGTCCGCCACTCCGATTGGACCGTGGTTCGTGTGGGCGGTACGCGCTTCTCTTTGTTCGCATCACCTTGCCAATTGACAGCGCACGATGCTTTGAACTGGGCTTGCAGAGCTATCGATGATGGCGCCTTGCAATGAATCATTCCGGCGCTCGATGGGCAAGTAAATTGATTTAGTGTGGAAGTTTTGGCACGCATCAAAGAAATGAGTAAATACACCTCCAGCATGCTGCAACGAAGGAAATCAAACCGGACCATCAACAATTTCGATTTCCGGCGGTCGCTCGCGATCGACGTCGAGATGGCGCTGCTTGAAATTGTTCCGCCGCTGCAATTGCGATACGATTTGATTGGTTGAAGGAGAGCTTATGAAGCTTTGGCAGACTGGAGAAAACAGCAATAAATATTGTGAACTGCCTTGAATTTGGCATAGCAAGGCCCAGTTGAAGTGAGTACCTAGAAGTTATTTTTAGGTCTTCTTCAAAGGAATTATACTATGACCAATGAAACTCAGAAACCGGTGGCTCCGGGCACCGCGCAACCCGCTCAGCAGAATCAAGGCGACCGGAAGCCCGGAAACGACAAGCCAGGCAACCAGCAGAAGTAATACACAATTCGGAGCCCGGCCGAGTGCCGGGCTCTTTCACGATCGGCGGGCTGCTCGCGCGGCAGCCGAGGCAAACCCTACAGTTCCAGTTGCTCACCAAGCTCTAATCCGCGGCGTGACCAGGAGCGGATATGACTGACAGAACCATCGATCTCGACGGGCACCGCGGAATGGTCGCCCAGAAAGCCACCGATCAGCGACGCCTGCTGGCCGAAGTAGAGGCCAACGAGCTCAACCTTCGACTTCAGCGTGATGAATTGGAGGCGCAACTTCTGGCGGAGCCGGCCGCGAACTGGCCCGAAGCCGCCGAGAAAGCGCGCTATCTTCTGAAGTTGTTTGCTGGCACGCCTGCCGGGGAGGACCCTCGCCGGAGAAGGCTCATAGCCGCCGTGCTTGCCGACTTCGAGCGGCTTTCGAGTAGGACGACGTGACGCACCGCGTACGATGATGCGAGCAACGTGGCGACTTCGAAACAGTGGAAAGGACCATGGCGCTGCATTTTCCAAATCGGAGTCGTTCATTTGACGCTACACGCCGAGCGGTGCGGTTCTGGGGGCACGATGGTGCAATGGAGGGTTCGTTCTTCGTCGGTGAGGACGCATTGAAGAAAATTGAACCTGACATGCAGCGTGATGAGTCGGGGCTTCTCAGCGCGTTCGATCGCAACCGTGAACGGATCTACGCGACCGCAGTCAAGGTCTACGGCTATTACCGGAAGGGGTCCTACGAGCTGTTTCCCGGCGATTTTTGACTGCCGCGATGACTGTCCTCCAGGTACGGCACACGACCATCTATCGATATCGCCGCCCCGTTCAACTAGGCGACCACCGGTTAATGCTGCGGCCGCGCGACAGTCACGATCTTCGCCTCATCGAGACCGGATTGACTTTTTCGCCGCCGGCGTCCGTGCGCTGGGTGCATGACGTGTTTGGAAATTCGATCGCGATTGCGTCGTTCGCCGTACCGGCCGCTGAGCTGATCATCGAGAGCAGCCTGACGCTCGAGACCTACGCGGTGGAACGTCCCGCGTTTCAGATCGCCGCAAGCGCGGTGCGCTACCCATTCATCTATTCGCCGGACGATCGCATCGATCTCGGCCGGATGCTGGAACGCCACCATCCCGACCCCAAGGGTCGGCTTGAGTCCTGGGCTGCCGGCTTCGTTCGCAGCAACCCAACGGGCACACTGGCACTGCTGGCCGATCTCAACGCTGGCGTCGCTGCACGGATTTCGTACCAGAGTCGGGAAGCCGAAGGGACGCAGACACCGATCGAGACGCTCGATCGCGGCTGGGGGTCGTGCCGCGATCTTGCCATGCTGCTGATCGAAGCGGCGCGCAGCCTGGGGTTTGGCGCACGCGTGGTGACGGGATATCTCTACAATCCATCGATTTGCAATCGTAGCATGGGTGCCGGGGCTACCCACGCGTGGGCCGACATCTACGTTACCGGCGCAGGCTGGGTTGCCTACGACCCGACCAACGGCACGATCGGCGGCACCAACCTCATTCGTGTCGCCGCCACGCGAGACATCAGCCAGGCAGTTCCTGTAGCGGGCAGCTTTGTCGGCGCGCCCGACGACTATCTCGGAATGGCCGTTCAGGTGTTGGTCGCACAGGAATGACGTGCAATAGCGTTTTCGTCTGGTGATGGAGCGGGAGCTGATGATGTCGAATTTGCGCCCGTCAACACCAAGCGCACCGACGCAATGAGTTTGCAATTGCGGCTTTGGCAGGCGCCGCGCGGGAGATAGCCTGGAATGGCGGGATCGGAAGAAGAGAAGCTTCCAGGTGCCCTGTGCACGATCGACGATCCCGAGCATTGGCGCAAACGCGCGGATGAGATGCGCAGAATTGCCGAGGAAATGTCCGTCCTCCCGCACGCGAGAGCCTCGATGCTCCGGATGGCCGAGGAGTACGATCGGCTGGCCGTGCGAACCGGGGAGCGCCTGAAATCCCAGAAATGAGCCGCTCGATGATCTCGCAGTCACGGCTCGTGGCCGCAAGGCGCCCCTTTTGCTCGAAACGCCCTTGGGCGACGACGAAAACGCACAACTTGGTGATTTTATCGAGGACCAGAAGGCGATCTTGCCGATCGACGTCGCCATTCAGTCGAACATGCGCGTCGGGCTGATCTCTTCCACAAAGGACACTGGCAATGGTGCGAAGCATTA
This sequence comes from uncultured Alphaproteobacteria bacterium, assembly GCA_963760435.1. GTDB lineage: Bacteria > Pseudomonadota > Alphaproteobacteria > Rhizobiales > Xanthobacteraceae > JAFAXD01. The sequence continues at coordinate 56,372 of CAVXDE010000039.1, read as the reverse complement.
CCCGTCAAGGCATTTTCACCACGTACGATCCAGACACCCGCCGCATGAGACAGAAGAACTATGACAATCGAGTTAGATTTAGTATCGAAACTTACACTTACGAGGAAGCGTGGAACGCGGACGACCGGGTAGATGTCATATACGGCCAATGGTCCCCACCCGAAACCAAAGTTCAGTGACGGACCCGTTTTTTTCCGAATGTCCGTCTATGTAATCGCGCACTGGTCGGTTGGAGCCTGCGAGATTTGGCGCGAGCAGTTCCGGCGATTCGGATCTGAAGCCGTTTGTGGGCCGCAATCAGAATGGCGGTCAGGGCTACCAATCTAACCGACGCCAGTGTCATTGCATTCGCAGCGGTCCGTGAGTTTGGATTTGCACTTCGCGGAAGTCCGACGCGGGGAGGGCGCTCGGCTGGGAACTCCGCCTGCGTTGCTCGCCCGCGCTGACGGTGGTCGAATGGTGCTGAGCACCGACGGCGATTTCCGGATCTACCGCCGAAGGCCGCCAAGTGTTTCCTTGCTTGTTGTCACGCTGAATTGACTTGCGGCCGGGCTACGTCAGGCCGTCCCGGCGGGATCGAGCCAGCGCCCGATCGACATGAGCGAGGAGCGCGCCTAACGTTAGTTCTCGACATTGCGGACTCTGCCGGCCTTCATTGCTCGGGGCAGTGGAATTGGTGCGCTCGCTTCAATGCTTCATCGTGCGGTAGGTTCTGACCGGGCTTTCAGGTTTTCAATCTCAAGGCATGGCAGCTCAGTTATGATAGACGAAGTAAACTGAATCACGGTGAGGACATTCCGCAGTGACCAAATCGCTTCCGCTTTCCGGGCTCGTCGTGGTGGAGCTCGGCACCAGCGTTGCGGCGCCGACCGCCGCGATGATCTTCGCCGAGCTTGGCGCCGAAGTGTACAAGGTCGAAAACCCGCATCAGGGGGATGACGCGCGCGTCTGGGGGCCGCCGTTCGTCGACGGGGTGGGATCAATCTTTGTTGCCATCAATCGCAACAAGCGCTCGGTTGCGATCGATCTGAAAGACGAGGTGCAGCGCGCGGCTTTGCGTGCGTTCATCCTGGCGCGCGCCGATATTGTGCTGCAGAACCTGCGCGCCGGCGTAGTGGAGAAGTTCGGTCTTGATGGCGCGAGCCTGACGGCCGAAAAGCCGTCCCTGATCTATTGCAATCTCTCGGCCTTCGGTGACGCCGGTCCGCGCGCCGGCCGGCCCGGCTATGATCCGCTGATGCAGGCGTTCGGCGGGCTGATGAGCATCACCGGCGAAGAGGGCCGCCCGCCGGTGCGGGTCGCGCCGGCGATCATCGATCAGGGCAGTGCCATGTGGATGGTGATCGGCATCCTGTCGGCGCTGCACCGCCGCGCCGCGACGGGCACAGGGGGCGTGATCGATTGCTCGCTCTATGAGACTGCACTGTTCTGGATGGGTGTGCCGACGGCGACCTACCTTGCGGCCAAACAAGTGCCCCGTCGCATGGGTACGGAGAATGGCAACCTCGCTCCTTACAAAGCGTTCGAGGCAAGCGACGGCTGGGCCGTGATCTGCGCGGGCAATGATCAGCAATTTGCCCGGCTTGCTGCGGCGCTCGGCCATCCCGAATGGGCGAGTGACCCGCAACTGCGCACTAACCCCGATCGTGTCCGCCATCGCGAGCGCATCAACGCATTGGTCGCCGACGTGGTGAAGGGCGCGAGCCGCGAGCACTGGCAGAGCGTACTCGACGCCGCCGGGGTGCCGTGCGCCCCGATGCTGAGCCTCGATGAAGTGCTGGCGCATCCGCAATGTCAAGCGCTCGGTATGCTGCAGGACGCACCCGACGGCGGTATTCCACTCATGGGGGTGCCACTCTCCTTTGACGGCGAGCGTCCGCCGTTCCGGACGAGCCCGCCGGCGCTCGGCGAGGCGACTGATCTGGTTTTGAAACAGATGCGCGAACAGGCGGCGGAATGAATATCCCTGAGAATCTCAACACGTTGAAAGTCGAGGCGCCGGAGCCGCATCTGTGGATCGTGCGCTTCAACCGGCCGGAAGTGCTCAACGCGCTCGGCACCAAGACGTCGCAAGATATGCGCACGGTGTTCGGTCCGCTTGCCTTCACGCCCGGGGACCTGCGGTGCATCATTCTCACCGGTACCGGCGACCGCGCCTTCAGCGCCGGCGGCGATCTCAAGGAACGCCACGGCATGACCGACGATGCCTGGCGCTTGCAGCACGCCATCATCGAAGAGGGCGCTTACTCGCTGCTCAACTGCTCGGTGCCGGTGATCGCCGCCGTCAACGGCATCGCCATGGGGGGCGGGCTCGAGCTCGCGCTCTGCTGCGACTTTATCTATGCGGCGTCGACGGCGCGCTTTGCCTTGCCGGAAGTGACGCGGGGCATCATCCCCGGCGCCGGCGGCACGCAGAACCTGCCGCGCGCGGTCGGCGAACGACGCGCCAAGGAATTGATCCTCACCGGCAAGCATTTTGGCGCGCAGCAAGCGCTGGAATGGGGCATGGTCAACGAGGTGTGCGAGCCAGCCGAGCTGATGCCGCGCGTGCTCGAGGTGGCGCGCACCATCTGCCGCAACGCGCCGATCGCCGTGCGTCAGGCCAAGAAGGCCATCCACCACGGCCTGCAGACCGACATCACGCGCGGATTGATGCTCGAGATCCAGGCCTATGAGCGGCAGATCTCGACCGAGGATCGCCACGAAGGCGTACGCGCCTTCAACGAGAAGCGCCCGCCCGAGTTCAAGGGACGATGACGATGGATAACCGTGTCAGCGACATGACCACGACAGTCCCACTGGGGGAGGACTTTCCCGAGATCCGCGAGGGCGTGCGCGCGATCTGTGCCAAATACCCGGGCGAATACTGGCGCAAGCTCGAGAAGAATGATGAGTATGCGGACGCGTTCGTCAACGAGCTGTCCGCCGCCGGCTATCTGGGCGCGCTGATCCCCGAAGAATATGGGGGCGCCGGACTGCCGCTGCGCGCCGGCTGCGTGATCCTCGAGGAAATCCATGCCAGCGGCTGCAGCGCCGCCGCCTGCCACGCCCAGATGTACATGATGGGGACGCTCTTGCGTCACGGCAGCGAGGAGCAGAAGCGCCGCTATCTGCCGGGCATCGCCACCGGCGAGATCCGCTTTCAGGCCTTTGGCGTCACTGAGCCGACCACCGGTTCCGACACCACGCAGCTCAAGACGCGGGCGGTACGCGTCGGCAACCAGTACGTGGTGAACGGGCAGAAACTGTGGACGTCGCGCGCGCACAAATCCGACCTGATGTTGTTGCTGGTGCGCACGACGCCGATCGAGGAGGTGAAGCGCCGCACCGAAGGGCTCTCCGTGTTGCTGGTGGAAATGCGCGACGCGATCGGCCATGGCCTCACCATCCGCCGCGTCGACACCATGATCAATCATCAGACCAACGAGTTGTTCTTCGACGACCTCAAGGTTCCGCCACAAAACCTGATCGGCGAGGAAGGCCAGGGGTTCCGCTATATTCTCGACGGCATGAACGCCGAGCGCATCCTCATTTCCGGCGAGTGCCTGGGCGATGCGCGCTATTTCATCGATCGCGCCTCCAAATATGCGAGCGAGCGCGTGGTGTTCGGTCATCCCATTGGGCAGAACCAGGGCATCCAGTTCCCGATTGCGCGTGCTTACGCGGAATGGAAGGCGGCCGATCTCCTGACCCGCGCGGCTGCGGCGCTGTTCGATGCAGGCCGACCCTGTGGCGAGGAGGCGAACACCGCGAAGCTGCTCGCCTCGGAAGCCGCCTGGCACGCCGGCGAAGCCTGCATGCAGACCTTCGGCGGCTTTGCGGCGGCGCGCGAATACGACATCGAGCGCAAATGGCGCGAAGCGCGGCTCTATCAGATCGCGCCGATCTCAACCAACATGATCCTCGCCTATCTGGGTCAGCACGTGCTCGGCATGCCGCGCAGTTATTGAGCGAGCGAGCTAATTAGCAGGCCTTCGCAACGATTGAGCGGGTGCCGTTCGCGCTGTGCGTGGCAAGATTGGAAAATCGAAAGCCTGCCCGAAGGGATCGCTGTTGAGCTGGAAGTGCCACCACTCGCGCGAATAGGGACGAAAGCCGTAACGCACCATGAGGCTGCGCAGCAGCAGGCGATTGCTGATGGCTTCTTTGCCGACGCGCGGATTTGTTGTGCTCGCCAGCGGATCCAAACAGTCGTAGCCGGTGCCGAGATCGATCGTCCCGTCGTCAAACCGCTGCCCCTTGGGGGCGGTGCAGGGCTGCAGCGGGCTCGTTGGATCATAGGCTGGAGGGTAGGTGACGTTGGTCGGCACGATGCCAAGGTCAACGGTGGTCCCGTGGGAATGGGCCGATTGCGAGGATATGTAGCCCGATGCGAAAAGTCTGCTCTTGTCCGTGTTCGGGTAGAATTCCTGTTTCATGCGATGATCACCGGGAATCCGGCTCCAGCTGGCGAAATCGGCCACCGCGCGAGCTGGCCGGTAACAATCCCACGTGACCAGCGACAGGTTTCGCGGCGCGAGCTCTTTCTGGACCGCCGCGAGTGCTCGCGCGGCTTGCTCGGTCAGAACACATTCCGCAGCCTGATAGCCTCGGACCGGACGGCCGATAAAATTATGCGAGCCGGCATAACGAATGTCTTGCTTGATGGTGGGATCGACCTGGCTGAGATAAACAAAGCCGGACGGCAGCTGTGCCCGCGCGATACCGATGCTGGCAATCGAAATTGCCGTGGCAAGACAGGCTGTCAGCTTAGATGTCATAAGTCGCTCTGCAGGTTGGTTCGGGGAGGGTGCGGCTATGTATCACGAACTTCGGAAGCGGGGCACTAGTCCGAGGATATCCGCATGAACGGCGCCGAGTTGCTCGTATGCGCACTGGAGAACGAGGGAGTGCAGCAAATCTTCGGCCTTCCCGGAGAAGAAAATCTGGCCTTCCTCGACGCGCTACGGCGCTCGTCCATCAAGCTCGTCGTTACGCGCCACGAGCAGGCGGCGGCCTTCATGGCTGCGACACATGGGCGGCTGACCGGCAAGGCCGGCGTTTGCCTCACGACGCTCGGCCCCGGTGCGCTTAATCTCACCACCGGCGCGGCCTACGCTCTGCTCGGCGCGATGCCCATGGTCATGATCACCGGACAAAAGGGAATCCTCAGTCGCAAGCAGGCGCAATTTCAGCTCGTCGATATCGTCTCGACCATGACGCCGTTGACCAAGATGGCGCGCCAGATCGTCAGTCCGACCGCGATCCCGACGCTGGTGCGCGATGCGTTTCGCGTCGCCGAGCAGGAACGGCCCGGGCCAGTGCACCTCGAATTGCCCGAGGACATCGCGGGTGAACAGGTCGAGGCCGTTCCGCTGGTGGCGCGGCATCATATCGATGCGCCAATCGCGTCCGCGCAGGCTCTGGATCACACCGCCGAACTGATTGGCGCTGCGCAGCGTCCGCTGGTGATGTTGGGTGCTGCCGCGAACCGCCCGCGTCTCGCGGCGCCGCTGTCGGATTTCGTGCGCCGCCTGGGCATCCCGTTCTTCAACACGCAGATGGGCAAGGGATCGGTGTCGGGAAACTCCGAGCTCTACATCGGCACAGCCGCGCTCTCGGAGCGCGATTACGTGCATCGCGCGATCGACCGCGCCGATCTCATCATCGCGATCGGCCACGACGCGGTCGAGAAACCGCCGTTCCTGATGGGAGCGAAGGGGCCAAGTGTGCTGCACGTCGGCTATCTGCCGGCGACGGTCGAGGAGGTGTTCTTCCCCAATGCGGAGCTCATCGGCGATGTCGGGCCTTCGCTGCGGCTCTTGGCCGACCGGCTTGAGGGCCGGTTGCCGCGGGCCGGCGCGCTGCTCCCCTTGCGCGAGGAGATCCTGGCGCGGATCGCCGACCGTGCCGAAGAGAGCCGCTATCCGCTGACCCCGCAGCGGATCGTGCACGACGTGCGGCAGGTGATGCCCGAGGATGGGATCGTCTGCCTCGATAATGGCATGTACAAGATCTGGTTTGCGCGCAACTACCGCACCCGGGTGGCGAACACGTTGCTGCTCGATAATGCGCTCGCCACCATGGGGGCCGGCTTGCCGTCGGCGATCATGGCCGCGCTGCTGCATCCGACCTGCCGGGTCCTGGCCGTGTGCGGCGACGGCGGGTTCATGATGAATTCGCAGGAGCTGGAAACGGCGGTGCGCCTCGGCGTCAATCTCGTGGTGCTGATCCTGCGCGACAACGCGTATGGTATGATCCGCTGGAAGCAGGCCGTGGATGGTTTTGCTGATTTCGGCATGACGTTCGGCAACCCGGATTTCGACACATACGCCAAGTCCTACGGCATCGGCGGGACCACGGTAAAAGGCGCGGACGATTTGGTGCCGGTGCTCGAAGCCGCGTTCGCCGCCGGCGGTGTTCAGCTCGTCACCGTGCCGGTTGACTATTCTGAGAACAAGCGCGTCCTGGTGGACGAGCTCTGTGCGCAGGTGGCGAGCGCACCAGATCAATAGAAATGAGGTTGTCTTCTCTCTGGAAAACAACATCTATGACAAGACGCGCCACCGCACAGGCAGGGTACGATCATGGGCTATCTCCTCAATGGCCAGTGGACCGACGGCAATCCACCGGCGGAGTTCGGCAAGGCCGGCAGCTTCGAGCGGATTGACAGCGTCTTTCGCGACCGCATTACCGCCGACGGTTCCTCCGGGTTTCCAGCCGAGGCCGGGCGCTACCACCTCTATGTGGCGCATAACTGCCCTTGGGCGCACCGGACCATGATCTATCGCGCACTGAAGAAACTCGAGGGCGCGATCTCGATCTCGCACGCCATTCCAGGGTTGCGCGAGCAGGGCTGGACCTATGAATCAAATCCGCAGTTTCCCGATTGCCTGCCCGACACGGTGAATGGCTTTCGTTACCTGCACGAGGCCTATGCGGCATCGAACCCGACCTACACCGGCAAGGTCACCGTGCCCACGCTGTGGGATAAGAGGACCCGGCGCGTCGTCAACAACGAGTCCTCCGAAATCATCCGCATGCTGAACAGCGAGTTCCGGGGCATCGCGGGTGACGACACGGATTATTATCCGCCCGAGTTGCGAGCTGAGATCGACCGGATCAACGCTTTCGTCTACGCCAACGTCAATAATGGCGTCTATCGCTGCGGCTTTGCCAAGTCGCAGGCCGCCTACGACCAAGCGTTCGATGCCCTGTTCGGCGCGCTCGACGAACTCGACGCACGGCTCGCGCGCCAGCCCATGCTGGTGGGCGATCGCATCACCGAGGCGGATTGGCGACTGTTGCCGACGCTGCTGCGCTTCGATGCGGTCTATTTCTCGCTGTTCAAGTGTAATCGGCAGCGCATTGCCGATTATCCCAACCTCAATCGCTACATGCACGCGTTGCTGCGGGTCCCCGGCGTCGCCGGGACCGTCAACGTGCGCTATTACATCCTCGGCTATTACTCCAACACCAGCGTCAATCCGACCGGGATCATCCCGCGCGGCACGCCGGTTGATTTCGCGGCCGTACCGCAACGCAGCGCAGCCTGACAATTTATTCATCTTTGTCAGCCATTTATCTCGCACTGCAGCAGAAATGGCCGTGGCGCTTGTTGGTCGGCGGTAAAACTTGCTAAGAGCATCGGCCGTCTTGTGGCTGCCCCACATTGCGTCCTGAATGTCGGGATAATCGGGCCACCCCGCTGTTAACCAGAGTGGCGTGATCCAAGCAGGCACCAATTCCGGGGCCTGTTTCGATCGCATCACTGGGCGATCTGCAATTCCATGCTTGAAAAGACAGCCACGATCACCTTCCGGCGACCGCAGATAACGCGCTTCGAGCTTGCCAAGTTCGTGCTTGGGCGCTCGTTCTACATGATGGTCGTGCTGCTGTTCCTGGAGTCGATCCTCACGGCGGCGACTACCTATCTGATCATCAAGGCCGGGCGGGATGTGGCCAATGATGAATTTCTGACCGCCGACTTGCTGTGGATTCTGGCCGCCCAGGCGAGTGCCTATGTGGTGGGAGCGATCAGCTGGATCTTTGCCGAGCGCGCCGGCTTCGGGGCGTTCGGCCGCTACATGCAGCGCTTCGCCCGCGACAACCGGCACGAAACCAAGCTGTTGCATGAGAAGGGCACGCGCGAGGTGGTCGAGCCGTTCCTCACCGGCGAGACCTTCCACATCTTCTTCCAGCTTGTGTACGAGCTCGAGGCCGACCTCAAACTCCTGTTCCATCTGGTCCTCAATGTGATCGTGATCGGCGGCGAAATCGACACCACGTTTCCGGTCGCCTACGCGATCGTGTTCGTGGTGTTGATCGGGCTGCAGATCATGGCGCGCAAGCCGGTCGCGCGCGCCAACCTCGAGAACCAGCGTATGACCAACCGCATGACCGCGCAGGGCTATACGGCGTGGGACAATGTGTTTGCCGGCAATCGCTACAACCTGCGCCTGTGGCTCGCCGGGTTCAAAGTGCGCCTGCGCGATGCGCTGCGGGCGCAGGTCTGGGCGATCATGACGCGCGAGGGCGTGAGCACGCTCTCCGGCATCATCGGGCTCGCCGCGATCTTCTTCGTCATGGTGCTGGTCGCGGTGCGCAACGCCGGCGACACCGAGATCCTGGTCATGCTTGCCGCGGTGCTGCCGCGGCAGATCGAGATGACCAAGGACGTCTACACGCTCGCCTCCGGCTGGAACGACATGGTGGCGGTGTGGGCGCGGCTCGGCGGCGCGGTCGATAACATGCACCCCGACCCCGACGCCGGCTACGACGCGCGCATCAAATATGACCGGCTGATCCTGCGCGAAGAGGCCGAGTCGAAGACCGTGGATTCGCTGGATGCGGCACTCAAGCTCGTTTATTCCAAGGACACCGGGCGCATCAACGTGCGCGGCGGCAACGGGTCGGGCAAATCGACGATGCTGGCCGCGCTCAAGGCCTCGATCAAGAACCGCGCCTACTACTGGCCGACCACCGATCGGCTCGCGTTTCAGTTCGCCTTGGGCAACGAGGTCACCGACGATGACGAGGGCATCGACCCGGAGCTGATCGCCGAGGCCGGTGAAACGCCGCATCACGCCGAGAAACCGAAGGTCGGCTTTTCCTCAGGGCGAGCGGCAGCTCAAGTCGCTGCAGGAGATCGTGCGCTTCACCGATGCATCGGTTTATCTGCTCGACGAATGGGACGCGAACCTCGACCCGAAGAACCGCGCCGCCGCCAACGCGCTGGTGGAAAAGCTGGCGAGCCGCGCCCGGGTGATCGAGATCTCCCACCGCGACGCGGCTTAGGATTTCCTTGCCTCGGCCCTCATCCTGAGGAGCATGCGTGCGCAAGCACGCATGCGTCTCGAAGGATGGCCAAGAACGCGGGCCTTTGTTGGGGCCGTCCTTCGAGACGCCTGGTCCCTGTGGGACCAGGCTCCTCAGGACGAGGTCTGAGGGTAGACGTTCTCCGCAGAGCAAGTGTGCACTTCGGCTCGCTTGATCGCCCGCGGGGGCGCCGTTAGGCTCGGCGTCCCCGCCACCGCCGGAAGAGCCATCATGATCGATCTGTATGCGTTGACCAGTCCGAATGTGCAGAAGATTTTCATTGCACTGGAGGAGCTCGAGCTTCCCTACAACACCAAGTTCATCGACGTTTGGAAGGGCGAGCAGTTCACGCCGGACTTCATCAAGATCAATCCCAACAGCAAGATCCCGGCGATCGTCGATCATGACGGTCCGGGCGGCAAGCCCTATACGGTGTTCGAGTCCGGTGCGATCCTGCTCTACCTCGCGGAGAAGACCGGCAAGCTTCTCTCCAAGGATCCGCGCAAGCGTTTCGATCAGATCCAGTGGCTGATGATCCAGCTCACCGGTGTCGGACCCGTCTTCGGGCAATGGACGCACTTCACGCTGTTTGCCCCCAAGGACAACGAATACTCCATGAGCCGGTATCGGACCGAGATGAAGCGGCTCTATGAATTGCTGGAGAAGCGCCTCGGCGATGCGCCTTATCTCGGCGGCGACGAATATTCGATCGCCGATGTCGCGACCTTCCCGTGGACGCGCAATCACGACGCGCAGGGCGTGAAATGGGCCGATCATCCCAACTTGGCGCGCTGGTTCGACGCGATCGCGTCACGGCCGGCGGTCAAACGCGCGCTCGACAAGGTCGCGCAGATCAAGTCGGCGCGCGAGATGGCAACCGACGAGAACAAAGATCGTCTGTTCGGCCGCGGCCGTTACGCGCGGGCCTGAACATGGGCGAACCCGTATCGCGACTGCCGGCGCACCCTGATCCGCTGCCGCCGGCGGTCGAGGAGATCTTTTCCGAGCGCATCAAACGCGGCGGCAAAGTCCTGAACGTGCATCACACCTTTGCGCATGCGCCCAAGCTCAGCCTGGCGTCGATGCAGATGGCGATGGCGCTGCGGTTCGAGACCTCAACCCCACGGGTGTTCATCGAGCTCGCCATCGTGCGCTCGGCGCAGATCGCCGAGGGCGTTTATGAGCTCAAACAACATAAGCCGATGCTGCTGGCGCAGGGCTTTTCACAGGAGAAGTACGATGCGCTGGAGAACTGGCGCGGAAGCGCGCTGTTCGATGACAAGGAGCGCGCGGTGCTCGCCTTTTCGGACGAGATGGCCGATCGCGGCAACGTCACCGACGTGACCTTCGCGCAGCTTGGGCGCTTCTTCACACCGCAGCAGGTCATGGAGCTCGCGTTTGCATTCGGTACCTATTACGGCACCGCGTTGATCATGAACGCGATGCGCATCAAGCTCGAGACTGATTGATGGAAGTTTTTGGGAGTTGATGTAGATGACGACGACCATGCCGGCGCCGAACGAGATCGAGGTGAAGCGCGATCTTGTGTATGCGACCCACGACGGGGTTGCGTTGTCCGGCGATCTTTATATTCCGAAGGGGGCGGGCCCGTTCCCAACGCTCGTCGCCGTGCATGGCGGTGGCTGGCGCATGGGGGCGCGCACAGCGTTTGCGCACTGGGGTCCATATCTCGCGGCACGCGGTTACGCGCTCTACGCCATCAGCTATCGCCTTGCCGGCAAGGGCAAAAAGACCTATCCGCAGGCGGTGAACGACGTCTGCGCCGCGGTTCAGTTCGTGCGCGGCGAGGCGCAGGTGTTCAATCTCGATGGCCAGCGCATTGGCTTGCTCGGCGCCTCCGCGGGCGCGCATCTGGCGAGCCTCTCCGCGCTGGCGGGCGAGAGCTTCTGCAAGGCTTACCCGCACGACAAGCACGCCGGCGTGAGCCCGAAGGTGAAGGCGTTGGTCGGGGTCTACGGCGTCTACGACATGACCGCCAACTGGGTGCACTTCCAGGAGCAGACGCCGAGCGAAAACCCGACGGATATCTTTATCGGGGTCACGCCCATGCAGGATCGCAAGCTTTATTTCGAAGCGTCACCGATCAGCTACGCGACGATCGCCAACAATCATGTCGCCGTGCTGTTGAGCTGGGGCACGCAGGACGATCTCGTCGACAGCAAGCAGCAATCCGAGGCCTTCTTGCTCGCTTTGAAGCAGGCCGGGTTCTTCGCCCGCACCGCGGTCGTCCCGGGCGCGCCCCACTATTGGGCAGGCGATCCGCTCGACGAGCCGGGCAGCTTCTCGGGTTTTCTGGCGCCGCGGCTGGTCCGTTTCCTCGCCGAGCGCCTGTAGGGGCATCGTCACGTCAAATCGGCGGCAGGAGCCACTGGACACCCACCCGGTTTAGCGGGATTGTGGCGGCAAACGCTCGATCCCGGAGCTCCTCATGGCAGACCTCAAGGAAAGACAACGGGTCGTCCCCGAGGGCAGAACCGCGCTTGCCTACCAGACCGGTTTTGCCAATCATTTCGCCACGGAAGCGAAAGCTGGTGCGCTTCCCGTCGGCCGCAACAGCCCGCAAAAGCCACCCTTCGGCCTCTACGCCGAGCAGATTTCCGGCACTGCGTTTACGGCGCCGCGCGCCGAAAACCGGCGCACCTGGACCTACCGTACGCGCCCTTCGGTCGTGCACCGGCCCTATGCCCGGATCGACAATGGCCGCCTGCACAGTGCCCCGTTCAATGAGATCGAGGCGACGCCGTCGCAATTGCGCTGGAGCCCGTTTCCCATTCCCGAGCAGCCGACCGACTTCGTCGAAGGCATTGTTACCCTCGGTGGCAACGGCGATGCCGCGCAGCAGGTGGGCATTGCGGCCCATGTCTATGCGGCCAACCGCTCGATGACCGATCGCTACTTCTACAATGCCGATGGCGAGTTGTTGCTGGTGCCGCAGCTCGGGCGCCTGCGTCTCGTTACCGAGCTTGGCATCCTTGAGGTCGACAACGGCGAGATCGCGCTGTTGCCCCGCGGCCTGCGCTTCCGGGTCGAGCTCCCCGACGGGCCCTCGCGCGGCTACATGTGCGAGAATTATGGCCAGCAGTTCCGGCTCCCTGAGCTCGGTCCGCTGGGCGCCAATGGGCTCGCGAATTCGCGTGACTTCGAGGCGCCGGTCGCGGCATTCGAGGACAAGGAGACGCCCTGCACGCTGATCGCGAAGTTCCAGGGCAACCTGTGGGCCGCGGAGATGAAACACTCTCCCCTCAACGTGGTCGCCTGGCACGGCAACTACGCGCCCTACAAATATAATCTCGCCAAGTTCATGGTGATCGGCACGATCAGCTACGATCATCCCGACCCGTCGATCTTCACCGTGCTCACCTCGCCGTCCGATACGCACGGTGTTGCCAACGCCGATTTCGTCATCTTCCCGCCGCGCTGGCTGGTGGGCGAGGATACGTTCCGCCCGCCCTGGTTCCATCGCAACGTGATGTGCGAGTTCATGGGGTTGTTGACCGGCGTCTATGACGCCAAGGCCGAAGGCTTCCTGCCGGGCGGGGCGAGCCTGCACAACTGCATGTCGGCGCATGGCCCCGACGCGGAGACCTGGGAACGCGCCACCAATGCGGAGCTCAAGCCGCACAAGGTCGATGACACCATGGCGTTCATGTTCGAGACGCGCTTTGCCATGCGGCTCACCCGCTACGCCATGGAATCATCCGAACTGCAGCAGGACTACTTCGAGGGTTGGCAGGGACTGCGGAAGAATTTCACCGGATAGGGAGGCAGTAAACAGACGACGGACGACCGAGGACAGATCAGAAGGCTTTGATCCGTCCTCTGTCACCTGTCCTCTGTTGCCCGAACATGGCTGATCAACAACAACTGCGCGGCAAGGTCGCCGTCGTCACCGGCGGCTCCAGCGGAATTGGTGCGGCAGCCGTGCGCATGCTGGCCGAGGAGGGCGCGCGCGTCGTCGTCGGCTACAACAAAGGCGCCGATCGTGCGCACGCGGTTATCGCCTATCTGCCGGGCAATGGTCACCGCGCCATGCGTATCGTGCTCGAAGATTCGGCAACCATGCAAAAGGCCGCCGAAGACGTCCGCGCCGCGTTCGGACGTGCAGACATTCTGGTGAACTCGGCCGGTTTTACCAAGCCGGTGCCGCACGGGGACCTCGAAGCGCTCGATGACGCGCTGCTCGACCGCATGCTGATTGCCAATGTGCGCGGGCCATTCGCCATGATCCGCGCCTTTGCACCACTTCTACGCGAGAAGGGCGACGGCGTTGTGGTCAACGTCTCGTCGATCGCTGCGTTCACCGGTTCCGGCTCGAGCATCGCCTATTGTGGGGCGAAAGCTGCGCTCGATAACATGACGGTCGCACTCGCGCGTGTGCTCGGGCCGCAGATCCGGCTGTTGTGCGTGTCACCCGGCGCCGTCGAGACCGACTTCGTGGCGGGCCGCGGCCACGATCAGCTGGTCAAGCTCGCCGAAGCGACGCCGCTCAAGCGGGTTGTCCAACCCGAGGACGTGGCCAAGGCCATCATGGCCTGCGTGCTTTATCTCAAGACCAGCACGGGTGTGAAAATCGTGTGCGATGGCGGGCGGTCCCTGGTGTAGTCATGGCAATAAACGAGACACACGATCCGGCGCGCCGCAGCTTTGTCGAGAGCGCCAACCGCGATACCGAGTTTCCCATTCAGAATTTGCCGTTTGGCGTGTTCCGGCGCCGCGGCAGCGATGAACCTGGCCGCGTCGGGGTTGCGATCGGTGATTTCGTTCTCGATGTGGCCGGCATTGCTGATCTGTGTGGTGGCGCCGCCATGGCCGCGGCCGCTTGCGCAAAGCCGCGGCTCAACGACTTGATGCAGCAGGGCCCACGCGCCTGGTCGGCATTGCGGGCGCAGATCTCACGGCTGCTCTCGACCGACGAGGTGACGCATCGCGCCGAAGTCGAAAAAAGCCTCACGCCGATGGCGATGGCAGAGCTGGTGCTGCCGGTCGAGATCGGCAACTTCACCGATTTCTTCGCGTCGATCTTTCATGCGACCAATGCGGGCCGCATGTTCCGGCCCGACAACCCGCTGATGCCGAACTACAAATACGTGCCAGTCGCCTATCATAGCCGGCCGTCGTCGGTGTGCGTCAGCGGCACCTCGGTGCTGCGGCCGTATGGTCAAAGCAAGGGCGCGGACGAGAACGCGCCGGTCTATCGGCCCTCCCGCAATCTCGACTACGAGCTCGAGCTCGGCTTCTACGTCGGCGCTCCCTCGCGGCTGGGCGTGCCGGTTCCGATCGCGCGCGCGGCTGAGCATGTGTTTGGGTTTTGTTTGCTCAATGACTGGTCAGCGCGCGACATCCAGGCCTGGGAGGCGCAGCCGCTCGGCCCGTTCCTGGCGAAGAATTTCGCCACCACGGTTTCGCCCTGGGTGGTGACCGCGGAGGCGCTGGCGCCGTTCCGCACCGCAGCGTTTGCCCGGCCGACGGGCGACCCGGCGCCGTTGCCGCACCTCGATGATGCGGCCGATCGCCAGGAGGGCGGCCTCGACATCACGCTCGAGGTCTATTTGCTCACCCAGGCCATGCGGGACCAGAACCTCACGGCGCATCGGCTGAGCAGAGGCAGCTTTGCGCACATGTATTGGACGGTGGCGCAGATGCTGGCGCACCACACCAGCAACGGCTGCAACCTCACGGTCGGCGACCTGATGGGCTCCGGCACCGCGTCGGGACCGGAACGCGAGAGCTGGGGTTGCCTGCTCGAGTTGACCTCGCGCGGGCGCGAGCCGCTCGAGCTGCCGAGCGGCGAGAAGCGCGCATTTCTGGAAGACGGCGATGAGATCATCTTCCGCGGCCATTGTGCGCGCGACGGATTTGTGCGCATCGGCTTCGGCGAGTGCCGCGCCGTTATTCAGCCCGCGGCAACGCTGAAATAGCGACCTCCCGCGTCTTGCGGAAATTCCCTGGGCGGAGAAAGATGACCGAAAAGGTCAGGAGGAACCGCCATGTCGGTCTTGAGTGAAGCGCGCGACACGGCCGCGCCGGTACGGGCCGTGCCCGAGCAACTTGGCCATGATGAGCTCGTTGCCCGCGCGACAGCGCTCGCCCCGCAATTGCGCGAACGCGTGGTCGAGGCCGAGCAGATCCGCAAGGTCCCGCCCGCCAATATCGAGGCGGTGCGCAAGGCCGGTTTGTTCCGGGTGCTGCAGGCGAAGCGCTACGGCGGCCATCAGCAGTCATTCCGCACCCACATCGATACCATTGCGGCGGTCGGGCAGGGCTGTGGCTCGACTGCCTGGTGCATGGGCGTCATCCACGCGCATAGCTGGCTGATGGCGCATTTCCCGCAGGCCGCGCAGGACGAAACCTACGGCACCAATCCGGACGCGATCATCTCGGCAGTGATCGCGCCTCGCGGACAGGCCAAGCCCGCCGAGGGCGGCTACGTCCTCAACGGCGTTTGGCCATTCGGCTCGGGGAGCCAGCACGCGGACTGGCTGTTTCTCGGGGCTGCCATGCTCAACGAGGCAGGCGAGGTGGTGGACGAAGGCGATTTGCTGGTGCCAACCCGCAACGTCACCATCAAGGATGATTGGAACGTCACCGGCCTGCGCGGCACCGGCAGCTGCACGATCGTGGCCAAGGACGTGTTCGTTCCGGAGCATCGCTATGTGTCGCTGCGGGGCTTGATCGCGGGAAAAACCCCGGGCGCCGATCTGCACGAGGGCTGGCTCTACAAATCGGCCGGCGTGCCGGTGCTCACGCTCGCGCTCGCCCCATGCTCGCTCGGCATCGCGCGCGCTGCGCTGGACGCGTTCACGCAACGCTTGCCCGGCCGCGAGGTCGCCTACACGGAGCATGAAAAACAGATCGAAATGCCGGTCACGCATGTGCAGGCCGCCGAGGCGGCGACCAAGATCGACGTTGCCGAGGCGCTGCTCTATCGCTGTGCCGATGACATCGAGGCTGCCGCCCGGCGCGGCGAGATGATGGAGTTCACCAAACGGGCGCGCGTGCGTGCCGATTGCGCCTGGGCGGTGCGCCAATGCCTGGAGGCGGTGGAGACGCTCTATCTCGCGAGCGGCGGGTCGGGAATCGCCGATGGAAGTGCGCTCGGGCGCGCCTGGCGCGACCTGCATGCGGTCAACATGCATGGCCTGCTCAATCTGCAGACCAACATGGAACTCTACGGCCGCATCGTGCTCGGGCTCAAGCCGAACACGCCGCTGATCTGAGCACTGTTGACTTTCCGCTAGTTCTCCGGCCCGGCGTATTTCCCCGCCGTCGCCGGGAACATCGACTTCACGATCTTGAATTTGGAGATGTCCACCGTCGCATCCATGTGCAGGAACACGGCCGCGTCGCGCAGCACCTTCTCGACGCCGAAGTCGAGCATGATGCCGTTGCCGCCGTGCAACTCGACGGCGTGCTGGGCGACCTTCATGATCTCCTCCGACGCGAACAGCTTCGCCATGTTGCAGAGCGTGTCGGCGTCGGGCGCATTGTCGTCGGCCGCCTGGGCGGCGCGTTCGGTGAGGGCGCGCACCGCCTCGATGCGGGTCGCCATGTCGGCGAGACGGAGCGCCACCGCCTGGTGCTTGATCAGGATGCGCCCGCCCTGCACGTAATTCTGCACGTAATCGGCGGCGAGTTCGAAGGCGCGCATGCCGACGCCGAGATTTTTCGATGCCTGAATGATCTTCCCGGGACGGAAATAGACACCGGCCTTGCCGAGGGCGTCGTTCTCGACGAGTAGATGATCGTCGGGAATGAACATGTCCTCGAACACCATCTCCCCATTGTTCATGAAGCGGCAGCCGAGCGTCTCGTTGCAGCGCGCGACCGTGAAGCCTTTGGTCTCGCGCGGCACCAGGAAGGACGAGGTGCCCTGCATCATTCCGACCTTCGGATTGGTGTTGGCATAGACCACGTAGAGCCCGGCGTCGTAGCCGTTGGAGATGAACTGCTTGCGGCCATTGATCATCCAGCCGCCGGTGGTCTTGACCGCGCGCGTGTGCATCGCGGCTTCGGGCACGTTGTAGGGAAGCCAGCGATCAGAGGCGCCGCGTGGCTCGGTCAGGCAATGTGCGAGCAGGAACTGCGGATCTTCCAGCAGGCGCTTGAACCATTTCTCCTGCAAATGCCGCGGCGCGAGGTTGCGCAGCAGCACCGATACCTTCCAGTTCTGCACCAGTTTGTCGGCGAGGCCGGAATCGCCGCGCGCAATCTCTTCCGAGATCAGCGCGAAAGTGCGGATCTCGGTCTTGGGATCGAGCTCGATGCCGCCGAACTCCTCCGGCACGCCGAGGGTGCGGATGCCGATCTGCTCGGCGCCTTCCAGGATCTCCTTGGGCAGCCGGTTCTCCGGGCTCATGTCCCACTCGCGCTGCCAGTTCGTGCGGATGAACGGCGTGATGACGTCGTCGACGAAGGCGCGACAGGACTTGCGCATCAGGCGCTGTTCTTCGGAGAGGCCGCGCGCGGCGGTGATGTCGAGCATGATGTTTCCTCCCGGGAGATGCCTTCCGGAGTATCGGCTCTCCCGATTTCTACTTTACGGGCCAATGTTCCTTTAGGATCATGATGCAATCAAGTGTGCCGCGCGAGACGGCGCAACAACATCGTCATGGGAGGAACCAATGCAGGTTGGATTCCTGGGTACGGGGCGGATGGGTAAAGCCATGGCCGCCAACCTGCTCAAAGCGGGCCATCGCGTGCGCGCCTGGGACAAGTCGCCGGCTGCCTTGGGAGAGCTGAAAGCTGCAGGGGCCGAGATCGCTGCCGGTGCGGCGGAGACAGTCTCCGGCGATGCGCTGATCTCCATGTTGCCGAACGACCAGGCGCTGCATGAGGTATTCATCGCCGGCGACTTGCTCAAGCACGCCCGCTCGGACATGGTCTCCGTCAACATGGGTACGGTGTCGCTTGATTGCGTTGACGAACTCGTGGCCGCGCACAAGGCGCACAACATTCCCTACGTCGCCGCGACGGTATTCGGCCGGCCTGACGTCGCCGCCGCGGCAAAGCTCAGCATCATGGCGGCCGGAGATGCGGCGGCAATTGACCGCGTGCAGCCGCTGTTCGATGCCATGGGTCAGCGCACGTCGCGGGTCGGTCCCGAGCCGCGCCATGCCAATATCGCCAAGATCGCCGGAAACCTGATGGTCGCCTGCGCGATCGAGGCGATCGGGGAGGCCGCTGCGCTGCTACGTAAGTACCGAATGTCGGCGCCCGACGTGCTCGACGTGATCATCACGTCGCTGTTCAATGTGCCGGTGTATCAGGGCTACGGCCGCGCGATCGCGCAGCAGCAATATGTTCCTCCCGGCTTCGATCTCCTGCTCGGCATGAAGGATGTCGGGCTTGCCCTCAAAGCGGGCGATCAGGCGAATGTGCCGTTGCCGTTTGCGAGCGTCCTGCGCGACGCGTTTTTGGACGCAATGGCGAACGGCGACGCCGACAAGGACTGGGCGGCCATTGCGCGCGTCGCGGCCCGCAAAGCCGGCCTGCAGGACAACGATTAACAAAACGGATGCGCGGGAGCATCGATCCCAAGGAGCCGAACCGATGTCGACCATGACACTTTCGCGACGCTTTGCGACAGCGGCCGTTGCGGGGCTGCTGGCGAGCCTGATATGCGCGCCGATCGCGGCGCGCGCGGCGGATCCGATCAAGATCGGTTTCTCCATGCCGCTGACCGGCGGTCTCGCCTCGAATGGCAAGGCGATCCTCGCGGCCTATCAGATGTGGGAAGAGGACATCAACGCCAAAGGCGGTCTGCTCGGCCGGCCCGTCAAGCTCGTCTACTACGACGATCAGAGCAATCCGTCCGTGGTGCCCGCGATCTATGCAAAACTGTTCGATGTCGACAAGGTCGACCTCGTCTTCACCAGCTACGGCACCAACCTGGCCGTGCCGTCGATGCCGGTCGTCATTCCTCATAACTACGTCCTGCTCGGGCTGTTCGCCCTCGCGGTGAACAGCGAGTTCAACTACCCGTATTATTTCTCGATGTTCCCGGCGGGGCCGGACGCGGTGCACGAGTTCTCGCGCGGTTATTTCGAGATCGCCAAGGAACAGAAAGCTGCAGACCGTCGCCATCGCCGGCGCCGATTCCGATTTCGCCAAGAAGGCGGCGGACGGCGCGCGCGAGAACGCGACCAAGGCCGGACTTCAAGATCGTCTACGATCGCAGCTATCCGCCCAACACGGTCGATTTCACCGCGATCCTCCGCGGCATCCAGGCCAGCAATCCGGACTTCGTCTATGTGGCGTCCTATCCGACCGACAGCGTCGGGATCGTGCGCGCCGCCAACGAGGTCGGGCTGAAGACGAAGCTGTTCGGCGGCGGCATGGTGGGACTGCAATACGCAGCCCTCAAGACCCAGCTCGGCGAGTTGCTGAACAAGATCGTCGACTATGATTTCTACGTCCCGGAACCGACGGTGCCGTTCAAGGGCATCGACAGTTTCCTCGCCCGCTATCAGACCAAGGCGCCTTCGATCGGCGCCGACCTGCTGGGATATTTCATTCCGCCCTTTGCCTATGCGAATGGTCAAGTCGCCGAGCAGGCGGTGACCGCGGTAGGCAGTCTCGACCAGCGCAAACTCGGGGACTACATTAAATCGCATGCCTTCGACACGATTGTCGGCAAGGTCGAATATGCGGCGAACGGCGAATGGAAGAACCCGCGCGTGCTGTGGGTCCAGTACCAGAACGTCAAGGGCAACGATCTCGATCAGTTCAAGCGTGCCGGCACGCAGACGATCATCTACCCGAGCGAGCTCGCCTCCGGAAAGCTGCAGGTACCCTATTCGGAGGGGCGCTGACTAGGCATCGGCCCTCATCCTGAGGAGCCCGCGAGCGCACGCTCGCGGGCGTCTCGAAGGATGGCCACGATGAAGGCCTTCCCCTCTGGCCATCCTTCGAGACGCATGTGCGCTCACGCGCTCATGCTCCTCAGGATGAGGCCCAAAGGTAACGCTCCAACAAACTACTTCGTCAAATAACGCCGCACAGAGAACAGGTGCAGGTTGAATTTGTGCGCCACCAGACCCCAGATGCCTTCGCGCGCCCGCAGCATGATCGCGACGGCGACGACGCCGAGCAGGATCAGGTACCAGGTGCCGTAGTTGGCGAGGAACTCGCGCAGCACGAAGTAGATGAGCATGCCGATGAGCGGCCCTTCCAGTGTGCCGATGCCGCCGATCACGACCATAAAGATCACCACCACGGTCCAGTCATTGATGCTGAACCCGGCTTCCGGGGAGAGCCGCAGTTTCTGCAAGAAGATAAACGCGCCGACGACACCCGTGCATGCTGCCGTGACCACATAGATCATCAGCTTGGTGCGATAGGTGTCGACACCGAGGCTCTCCGAGGCGCGTTCGGAATTGCGGATCGCGGTCAGCGCGAGCCCATGCTTGGAGCGCAGCAACAAGTAGACGATAGCGCTCACTACGATCGCGATCGCCAGCGAGATCCAGTAGACGATCATCTCGCGCCCGGCGCGGTCGGGTGCGATCTGCCGCACGATCGCCGGCGTCAGGCTCATGCCCGATCCGGCGCCGAGCGGCGTGATCAAACTGACGGCGAGTTGCAACGTCTCCGCCAGCACCCAGGTGCCGACGGCGAAATAGGCGCCACGCAGACGAAAGATCAGTAGCGCCATGGGGATGGACATCAGCGCACAGACCGGCGCAGCCAGGGCGAGTGCGAGCACAGGGTGTAGATCGAGCTCGCTCGACAGATAGAACAAGGTGTAAGCGCCGATGCCGACGAACGCTTGCTGCCCGACCGAGACGAGGCCCGCATAGCCGGCGAGCAGGTTCCAAAGCTGGGCCAGGGCCAGATAGTAGGCCATCTCCGAGACGAGTCGCATGTTGCCGGAGCCGCCCCAATAAGGCAGGCTCGCCAACACCAGCACGCCGAGCGTCAGTACGGCCGCAAAGGCCCGGCTCTCCGGCGTTGCGCGCTCGACCTTGAACGCCCCCATTAGTCCCTCGTGCGCGGAAAGAACCCGCTCGGACGCACGAGCAGGATGATCAGAAAGGCGATGTGGCCGGCGAGGATCTGCCAGGTCGGCGATAGCGCCGCCCCGATGGCTTGGGCGATTCCCAGCACCATGCCGCCGAGCAGTGTGCCCCAAAGGCTGCCGAGTCCGCCGATAATCACCGCTTCGAATGCGAAGATCAGGCGGATCGGCCCTGCGGCTGGGTCGAAGTTAGTGCGGATCGCCATCAGGATCCCGGCGAGCGCGGTGAACACCATGGCGATGCCAAGCCCCAGCGCGTAGAGGTGGCGGTTGTCGATGCCCATCAGCTCAGCGGTCTCGGCGTCATCCGAGGTCGCCCGAAATGCGCGCCCGAGCGCCGTGCGGTAGAACAGGAGCTGCAAACCGGCGATGCAAACAACAGCCGTTGCGAACACGATCAACGGATACACGCCGACCGCGAGTCCGCCGATTTCAAAGCTGCTGGTCTCGATTGAACCAGCCTGCAGGCGGCGGTTGTCGGCTCCGAAGCCTTGCAGCAGCACGTTTTCGATGATCACTGAGATGCCGAAGGTCACAAGCAACGGCGGGAGCAAGCCGCCCGTCAGCGTCTGGTTCAACAGCGCGCGCTGCAACACATAGCCGAGCACGAACATCACTGGGACGACAACAACTAACGTTACGACCGGGTGCACGCCTGTCGCGTAGATCACCATCAGGCCGATATAGGCCGAGAGCACGATCAGATCGCCATGCGCGATGTTGACGAGGCGCATGATCCCGAATGAGAGCGACAGCCCGATCGCGAACAGGGCGTAGAGGCCGCCGAGCAGTCCGCCTTGCACTACGATCTGCACCCCGTTCATCGCGCGGCCCTACACCCCGAAATACGCGCTGGTGATGGCGCCGCGGTCGAAGCCCTGGCAAGGCGCGGAGAGCGCGACCCGGCCCTCCAGAAAGCAGTAGAACCGGGCGGAGGCGTCGAGCGCGCGATTGATGTCCTGCTCGACGATGACCAGCGTCGTGCCCTCGCGGGTGATGGCCGGCAGCCGGGCGTAGATGTCGCGAATGACGACCGGGGCGAGGCCGAGCGAAAGCTCGTCGCAGAGGAGCAGGCGCGGGTTCGACATCAGCGCGCGGCCGATCGCCGCCATTTGCTGCTGGCCGCCGGAGAGGAGCGTGGCCGGACGTCCGCGATGCTCGGCGAGCATCGGGAAGAGCTCGTAGACCCGGTCCAGCGTCCAAGTACCGGCGCGCCCGCTATGGGCGCCGAGCTTGAGGTTCTCCTCAACCGTGAGGCTCGGGAACAGCCGTCGGCCCTCCGGCACCATGGCGATGCCCAGGCGCACGATTTCATGCGCGGTCATCGCCCCGATGGCGCGTCCTTCAAACCTCACCATGTCGGCGCCGCAGGGGAGAGCGCCGGCAAGCGCGCGCAGGAACGTGGTCTTGCCAGCGCCGTTGGCGCCGATGATCGCCACGGTCTCGCCTTCCTCGACCGTGACCTCGATATCGAACAGCGCCTGGAAGTCGCCGTAGAACGCGGCCAGCGCGCGCGTCTGCAACAGGCTCATGCGGCCGGAATCCCCATGTAGACTTCCTTCACCCTGGCATCCGCAATGACGGTTTGCGGCGGCCCCTCCGCGAGTTTCTGACCAAAGTTCATCACCACCAGGCGGCTCGCAACCGAGACCAGCGCATGCACGATGTGCTCGATCCACACGATGGTGGTGCCACGCGCGTGGATCGCACGGATCGTGCCGATCAGCGCGTGGGTCTCGTGCTCGGTCAGTCCGCCGGCGATCTCATCGAGCAGCAGCAGCTTGGGATTTAGCGCGAGCGCGCGGGCGAGCTCGAGCCGCTTGCGCTGCAACAGCGTCAGCGTCCTGGCCGGCACGTTGGCGCGGTTGATGAGCTCGGTCATCTCCAGCACTTGCGCGCAGCGCTCGTAGCTGTCGCGCTCGCGCTGGCGTCCGCCGAAGATCGCGCCGACCAGCAAGTTCTCGAACACCGTCATGTTGGTGAAGGGCTGCGGGATCTGGTAGGAGCGCCCGATGCCAAGCCTTGAACGCGCATGCGCGGGCAGGGCGGTGATATCGGTCCCGGCAAACAGCACGCGGCCCGCGTCCGGCGCGACGTCGCCGGTGATCAGGTTGAACATCGTCGATTTGCCGGCACCGTTCGGCCCAATGACGCCGAGCGCCTCTCCCTCGGTAACGGTGAGGGAGAGGTTATCGGTCGCCTTGAGCGCGCCGTAGGATTTCGAGACTCCGGCGAGCTCGAGCAAAACGGGCATGTGCGTCGATCAGTATTTGATCGGCTCGAACGGGCTGTCGAGTGGGATATTCGGCGCCGTCTTGTTGTAGACGACGTTGAGATCGTACTTGAATTTCTTGCCCGGCTTCCATTGTCCGCCGACGAGTGGCGTGGTGCACACGTTCGGCACAGGGTTCTGCGGGGTGCCGCCCTTCCAGGTCAGCGGACCGACCAGCGAGTTGTACTCGGTCGCCTTGATGGCATCGCGAATGTCCTCCGGCTTGAGCGACTTCGCGCGTTTGAGCACGTCAATCGCCACCTCCAGATTGGCGTGCTTGAAACCGATCGGCTGGGTCCATTGCTTGCCGGTCGCGACCGTGTAGGCATCACAGAATTGCTGGGCTGTCTGTCCCGTCAGGCCCGACTTGAACGGATGGTGCTGCGACCACCACACTTCGGTCGACGTGCCGGTGCCGCGGTCGCCCAGCGCTTCGACCGCGGAGGGAAACAGCAGCGCTTTGGGCGGTGTCATGACCTTGGGGCGGTAGCCCTGCTGGGCGCATTGGGTCCAGAAGGTGACGAACTGCGGCGGGTTGAAGATGCCGCAGGCGATCTCGCAATTGGCGGCCTTGAGCTGGTTGATCTGGGCGGTGAAGTCTTCGCTCAGCGGCGGATAGAGCCCGAGATCGACGACCTCGAGTCCTTTCTTTCGGAAGGCCGTCGCCATGCCGTGCTCTGGGTTGCTGGCCGCGATCCCGTCCTGATCGTTGGTGAGCATGAGCCCGACCTTCTTGTTGGTCGGAATCGACAGCCACATGTCGGCAAACAGGTCGGCGACCATGCCGAAGCCCCAGAAGAAGTGGTAGGTCCACTCGAAGCCTTTGGCCGGATTGCCTTTGCGCCCGAAAAAGAAATCCTCCCAGGGATCATCGGCGGTGATGCAGGGAACGCCGGCAAGCTCGCACTGATCCGCCACCGGAACGACAGTGTCGCCGGTGGACGAGCCGATGATCATGTCGACCTTGTCGTTATTGATGAGTTGGGCGGTGACTTCCGCCGCGCGGTTGGGGTTCGATTGACTGTCGCGATAGACGATCTCCACCGGGTGCGTTTCACCGGCGGCTGAGATCCCGGGAGCCAGCACCTTGCGCACCTCGCCGAGCACCCATTGGTCGGCTTCGCCAAACGCCGCGATGGGCCCCGTCGCCGGGCTGACCATGCCGATTTTGATCGGGCGACCGGCCGCGCGCGCGGTTGCGAACAACCTGGGCGCGGCCAGCGCTCCGAGCGCACCGGCGCCGAGAGTCTTGATGACCTTACGACGCGATGAGCCCTTGCGATTTTCGAGCATGTTCGGTTTCCTCCCCAGGAATGTGTTGCGGCAATTCTAGCGCTGGCCGAACACAAATGGCAATCGGCGCGCCGCGTTGGCAAGCGGCACACGGCAATTGGATGAATCGTCAACTAACTGCCCTGCCGAGTTCGCTGCCGACGACCAGCGAAGAGCCATTGCACTCCCGTGCGGTGGCGCCGCGGGAGCCTCCGACCGGGACATAAAATTGGCGTTAAGTCGAATTTCCTGGCCCGGTCACCATCCGGCGGTTCGGGGGTGGCCGGCGCACGCCTTTACCGTTAATTTGTCTCGGACCGGACCGGGGCTGAGTGGGCCGGTCATGCCAGCGCGTGCACGCCCGGCGTGCGCACGGCTGCGCATGGTCCCGGAGGCATGACGACCTTCGGTCAATTTGGCGTGCAATAAAGAGACTGAGCTCGGCTTCGTGACGACGTCGAGTTGGGCAGGGCGCGGGGCATATCCCGTGAACTCAGTGATCGTGCATCCTTGGGTGGGGTTGGAAGTGGCGTTCGATGCGGTTTGGACATGGAGCGTGACGCCGGCCTTCACGGTCTCACGATGAGACCATGAACCTGAAGCTGATCGCTCAGCACCTCGTGCCGGCGCTGCGCCAATCGCTGCGCGCCCCGGGGCTGTGTCTGATCGGCCTCGACGGCGGGCGGCCGCCGGCCGACGAGGAGCGCGAACCCTGGATTCGGATCAAATACGGCCAGGCGAGTGCTGATGACTGGGTCGGGGTCGTGCCGGCGATGGCGCGGTTTTCGCGGGGCCGCGGCGAGCCCCCGGGAACGCTCAACCTGGTTGTGAAGATCAACCCGCGCGTCGGGCTCGCGCGCAATCTCATTCCTTGGATCGCGGCCCGCAACCACATCGTGTTGGAACGGCCATTTCTGCAGTATCGCAGCGCGGCCGAGCTTCGACCAGACGGCAGCACGAGAATTTCAGGTCTACCGGTTGGCCCAGCAACAACCGGAGCTGGGCGACGTCGTGCCGCGCTGCTACGGCTGGGCGCACGATCCGGAGACCGGCGAGTACGCGCTGTTTCTCGAATGCGTCAGCGATATCGCCGGTCTTGATGTAACAGGTGCGAGCGCCGACTGGGAGCCTGAGGCGATTGACGCTGCGCTGCGCGCCGCTGCGCGCTGGCACGCCGCGTTCTGGGGCGCCGATGAGAAGCGGCTGGGCTGGGCCGGTCCGCGACCGACGACGGCCAGCATGGTGGCGGATACGTCGCTTTGGCGCGGTCTGCTCAATGATGCCCGCGCCCGCTTTCCCCACATCGTGACGCAGGAAGTCTGGCGCCGCCGCTACGCCCTGATCGACACGGACTGGGCAAAACCAATATCAACAACAACTTAGCGTGGCTAACCTCTCTATACGTATTCATAGACGATAAAGGGCTTTTTGGCGCAGTGGCTAACCCTCCACCGAAAGAAAAAGCGCAATGAAGCGAACGCGTGCAAAGACGACCACCCCAAGGCGCCCCACCTCGGTTACGACTCTCACCAAGCAGCAGCTGGACGACCAGCTGGCGTTCCTCTATCGAGACGATCTAAACGACATGGCGAAGTACCTCGCGCGTGGACGAAAATTCGCAACTTTGTCGGACGGGGAGCTAAGCGCCCATTTCGTCGCGGTGTTTCATAAGATCGCGGACAGCCCCGACGACCGGGGCAGTTGGGCCATCAAAAAGGACATCGAGGTTGAATATCAATTGCGCGACATGGACGTTCCATTCGAGCTTATCCGAGAGGACTTCGATCGACTTGGCGACAAGCTCAGTAAGCACCTCGATGCAATGAAAAATGAGGATCCGGACCGCTGGATCGAAATGAACGAGGAAATTAATCGAGATTTCCAGCAATTCCTGGCCGAGCGAAAAAATGCGAGCTAATTACGTAGCTGGGCCAGATAATTCAGCTCTTTTTCTTATCCCGCATCACCCGGTTACTGAATTGGTGGAGCCTAAGTGCTTGAACAGCATGGAACGCTTTATAGAAGATTTTCCTTCTACGAACTGCGCAAATGCCCGCGGGGAGCGGGGCAGGCTTAGTCAGGCAACAGCGCGAAGGAGCCACCCACCATGTCGCTTTATCAACTTCCAGTCACGAACTCTGATATCACCGCCCTGCAACAGGGGGTTTTGTTTACGACCACCTCTGCGACCGATGTGGCCAATCAAGTATCGGCCATCAACGCCGCCACCCCCGGTGGGGAGACCGTCACCTCTTACGCCAATCAATTGCTCGCTAGTGTGCTGAGTTCATCGCAGGTGGCGATGGGCGTGAGCGCGCTGATGACCGGGTCAAGCCAGACGACCGCGGTGCTGAGCAACCTTGTGACGAACCCGGGTAACATTCCGTCATTTGCCAGTTTTGCGTTGACGAATAAGTTGGATGTCACTGAGGTTGTTGGTGAAGATGTCGGTTTGGCATTTGCCGGTAACGCGAGCTTCGTCGCCAACTTCGGCGGCCAGAGCCTTGCGGCATTTACGCAGGCGATGTTGGGCCTCACCGGCATTAATCAAGCATTTACCGCGAGCCAGGTGCAATTTTTCATCAACCTCTACTCGACCTTTGGCATTCCTGGAAATCCCACGCCAAGCACGGCGCAGATTCAGGCCGCGGCCTACGGTGTGGTGTTTGGACTTGACGTCGCGCTGAATCTCGAGGGGACTGGTTCCCAGGCAACGGCGACCCAGACGCTCGTCAAGAATGCGCTGTTTGACATCGCGCAGACCGCTGAAAGCCCGCCCGGGTCTGTTTATGCCGCAGGTGCGCCGCTTGCCTCGCAGCTGGTACCGTTCCCGTTCCAAAACTCGACCGGGCCCACCACGTTCAATCTCACGGTTACGCAAGATACCGTTGTCCTGACCCAGAGCAACTCGGTCGTAACCGGCACCTTTGGCGGCACCGGCGCGACCTGGACGCCGGGTGACACGATCACGGCGGCCGCTGGCACGACCGGTCAGGTGTTCAACATTACCGGCAACGGACCGATCGGCAATATCAACGTCACCAACCTCACGGGCAACAAGGTTTCCGGCGTTCAGACCGTCAACGTTTTCGCCAATACGGCGCTTGGCGCCCTGAACACGGAATCGGTCACCGGCGACTTTACCGCCACGGGTCCGATGAGCGCATGGACCGGCTTGACGCAATTGAACGTGAATAGCGGATCAAGCATTCTGAACGGGGCCGATCTCATCACGGCCGATGTTACGACGAACGTTGCAATCATCGATACCGCGATCGCCCCGACTGCCACGATGACGGTCAATGGCAGTCTGACCACGACCATCAGCGAAACCAATATCGGCCCCAACACCGGCGGCATCGCCGTTAACGGCGGAAACGGCACGACCACGGTTTCGATTACGCAAACCGAGGTCGCACCCGACACTGACGGGGCGGTCAAGATCACCGACTTCAACGGCGCCAGCGCCACAGCAGCCGGTACCATCACAAAGATCTTGTTGGATGGGCTCAGCCACTTAACGCCATCGACCATCACTGGTCCTACATTTCCGATCGGGTTTGCCGTCGCCGGAGTCCTGCCCAATCAAATTATCGACAATGCACTCACCGACCTCACGGTGAACAATGCTGATACCGCGGGCGTGGGCCTCAGCATCATCGATAATCTGACGACGCCGACGGCGACGACGCTCAATCTGCACCTCAGCCATGACTCGGTCCTCTCCACGGGATACACCGTGCCTGCGTTTCTAGAACCTATCTCAAAATCGCTTGAAGAGGATTAGCAAGCAAGCGAGTTGAACAAAGCCGAGGAAGTTTTGTGGGTAATACTCCCATCGGACGAGGATGCGACGCTGCCATTGAACCCATGCGAAGAAGCGCTCGACCACCCACCGCCTTGCGTATCGCCTCAGCCGGCGTCCATCTTGCGTGGCAGGCCTGCTGCGATTGGATCGGTGCGGCGCGATCATCTCGATGCCGTCTCGTCGCAACTCCTCATCCAACGGATCGCTGTCGTAGGCGCGATCTCCAATCAGATTTTCGGGCTTGGCTTCGATCATGTAGAAATCGAAGCACAATTGAACCAAGCGTACTTCGTGGTGGTTCGCTGCATGCGTACTGACCGAGAGCGGCAAACCATGACGATCTACAATCGCCATGATTTTCAGGCCTTTTCCTCGTTTCGTCGGGCCGACGTCCGCGCCACCGCCCTTGGCCATTGCAAAGGTCGCGTCGATAAAGCTCTCTTCTTCGTCCAGCACGCCACGCGCGCGAAGTTCGTTGGCGATGTCAGTCAGGACTCGGCGCAGAACCTCGCTCTGACACCAAGTCTGAAACCGGCGATGCACCGTTTTGTAATTCGGATAACACTGCGGCAGCATGTGCCACTGCGCCCCGGTGTTCAAAATCCACAACGTCGCTTCAAGAATTTTCCGCGACGGAACCGGCTTCCGACCAGGTCGCCCCTCAGAAATGTTCTCTTCCGGAAAATGATGCCGGATACGCTCCCAATCCGAATCGGTCAGCCGAATCATCCAACTCTTATAGCCCGTCCGCGATGACTCGCAATTTTGAGATAGGTTCTAGGGCACCTAGCATGGATTGACGCTTATATGTCGCAAGCAGCGGCGGGCCGAGTTTCGAAGGAAGTGGATGAAAGCGCTGGGGCATTGCTCTTGGCCTACGGAGGGAAGAATGCGCTGATCAAGCGACTTGCTGAAATAGAGGCCGCAGCTGTTGTCGCGGCTCAGCGAGTGGATAGGGAATTGCTCAACCGAGAGCGTGGACAGTCGGACCCGGCGCTTCCTAATTTCGTATTCCGCTGCGGTGTCGTTTGGGGGAGTCTCACTGGGAGGCCCCCCAACGCAGACAAGCGCCGCGATAGGCGTGATCCGGAATTCGTGGTGTTTCTTCAGGAATTGGCAAAACTGGCCAATATCCACCCGCCCTCGCGCGCGCAGATAGAGACTAGTCTCAAAAAAGTTGCCCCCGCGATTAAGGCTAAACTTTCGCGTAAGTCGGGGGCGTGACCGTCGAAATCGCACCCCGCATATTTCCGCCACATGCCGGTGATGTCCGGCTGAATCAGGCGGTGTCGCGATGCACTCTCAAGAATACTTGCCCCGCAAAATGCTGTCTGCCCCGCAGGCGGCTGCCTATTGCGGCTCCTGCGTATCGACCCTCGCGAAGCTGCGGTTCTACGGCGGTGGGCCGCTGTTCGTGAAGTTAGGTCGCCGGGTCGTTTACGATCGCACTGATTTGGATAACTGGCTCGTAGCACGGAAGCGCAAAACAGTTTCCGACGTTCTCGAGCAGCAGCACAGGGATGCGGTCTCGGCATCGCCGGACACCCCAGCCGCTGACAGTGACCTCGCCGCAATGCAGGTCCCGCTCGATAGCAACCCGCTATGCCGCGCCTGGCGGCTCGCGTCGGATGACGAGCGCGCGGAGTTCGAAGGTATCATCGCTGATGACTTTCGACATTACCATACGCGGGGGGAATGATGAGAGTCCCCAATCAAACTTCGCCCTTCGTACAGAACCACGCTCGGCTGCGGCATTTGGCTTCGCGGATCCACCGCTTAGGTCCCAGGCCGCTGTACGAACTACTTCGCGAGCTTGATCGCGGCGCAGACCTAGGCAGAACGCTCGAAAGCTACGCGGCGATATCGCCCCTCGCTGGGTTCGTTGCCGATCTCGGCGGCGATAGGTTACCGCTCCCGGTCCGATTGGTCGGAGGGGGGTCGTGACCAATCTGAGTGCGAAAGAAATAGCCGCGCGCATGGGTGGCCGCGTCGAGCGTGACAGCGCTCTCGTGCCGGGGCCAGGACACTCGCCCGCCGATCGATCTCTATCCGTAAAGCCTGATCATGACGCGCCGGATGGATTCATCGTCCACAGTTTCGCCGGCGATGATTTTGCAGAATGTCGGGACCACGTCCGCAACAAACTCGGCATCGTAGGCGACTCACGACCAATCTCAGTCCCTCAGGGTCAGCGAGGACGCGTCGTTGCGACCTATCAGTATCACAACGAGGCCGGCGATCTGCTCTATGAGGTGCCGCGTTACTCCCCAAAAGATTTCAAACAGCGTCGCCCTGATGGACATGGCGGCTGGATTTGGAAGCTGGGCGACACCCAGCGTGTTCCCTATCGACTCCACGAGCTGATAGCCGCCGTCGCGGCTGGGCGCCCCATAGTCATTGTCGAGGGCGAGAAGGACGTTGACGCACTCCGCTCCGCCAAGATTGGCATCGACGCCACCACCTTCCCAGCCGGCGCGGGGAAATGGCGCAAAGAATACGCGCAGCACTTCGCGGGCGCCGATGTCGTCATCATTCCCGATAACGACGCTCCTGGGCGTTCCCACGCGCGCGACATTGCCGGCGGTCTGTCCAGTGTCGCCAAACGCGTTCGGATCCTCGACCTCGCAGCATGTTGGCCCGCGTGTCCAGAAAAGGGTGACATCAGCGACTGGATTGCGGCGGGGGGCACTCGGCATCAGCTCGACCAGTGGATCGCTGCAGCGCCAGGGTTCGGACGCGAGGAGACTAAGGCCTTACGTCTGAAGCCGCTCAGCCTTGAAGAATTCTTCAGCCTGACGATCAAGCCGCGAAAGATGATCCTCGATCCGATTATCCCGGAAAAGGGCCTGGCGATGCTCTACGCCTCACGAGGTACCGGGAAGACCCATCTCGCACTAGGGATCGCCTATGGCGCGGCGACCGGAACGGACTTCCTGCGCTGGAAGGCACCCCGTGCCCGACGTACGTTGCTAATCGACGGGGAAATGCCGGCCGCCGCGCTTCAGGAGCGCTTGGCGACCATTGTGCAAGGTTCCAACGTCGAGCCTGACGAGGGCATGCTCAAAGTCCTTGCTGGGGACCTGATTGAGGACGGTGGCGTCGGAAACCTCGCCGACCCCGCTGTTCAAGCTGAGCTAGACCCACACCTCGATGGCATGGAGCTGTTGATTTTGGACAACCTGTCCAGTCTGACGGCGGTCATCCGCGATAACGACGCGGAGTTCCTGGAATCCCATCCAGGCTTGGCTATTGCGGCTCCGCCGCCGGGGGATCTCAGTTCTAATCGTTCACCACGCCGGCAAGGGCGGCGACCAACGCGGCACGTCACGCCGCGAGGACGTGCTCGACACGTCCATCAGTCTGCGACGCCCGAGCGACTACGTGCCGACCGAGGGGGCTCGGTTCGAGGTCCACTTGGAAAAGGCGCGTGGCGTTCACGGGGATGCAGCCAAGCCCTTTGAGGCCAAACTCGATGTCCGTGACGACGCTGTGGTCTGGACGACGCGGGACATCGAGGATGTGAACTTCGCCCGGGTCAAAGCCCTGCTCGATGACGGCCTCAGCGTTCGAGACATCGCGGATGAGACGGGCATCCCGAAATCGACAGTGCAGCGGATCAAGAAGAAATTTGTTGAACGTTACACTTCGGCTGCTGACCGAAAGCGACTTGCACGGGCCGCGATGCAGAAGGCCGAATCAGGAACATCGACTGACAACCCGACGATCGGTTTGACAAACAGGGGAAAAAGGCTTGAGAAAACAAGGTGGCATATCGCTACGCCCTGATCGACACGATCGGCGACTGGCACAAAGCCAAGGACAAGCTGCCGGCGACGTTGGCGCACAACGATTTCAACCAGCGCAACGTCGGCTTCCGTCCCAACGGTCACGCTCCGGAGCCGGCGCCCGAACCGGCGCGCAATGTCGCAGCAAAAAGGAACGGCAGGTCGCATTGCTTTCTGCCGCATCTGTTCGGCAGCAAGAAATCCTATGCCGCTCAGGATACCGCTGTTGTGGCCGATGCACCGGTGCCGTCGGCGGGCTCAAACAGGCCGGCTGAAGTTATCGTGCTCGACTGGGAAATCGCGCAACGCAACATCGCGGCGCGCGATCTCGTCGAGTTGTTGACGTTTGTGCTGCCGCCCACGGTCGAAAGCGCGCAGGTCGACCGCCACGTGGAAACGCACCGGGACGCGCTGCTCAAAGCGGGGGTCGCCACCGGGGTCGAACGCGAGGCGTTCCTCGAAGGATTTCGCTGCGAACTGCGGGTGCAGGCCATCAACCGGGTTGGCCTGCAATTGTTGTTCGGCGCCCAGTTCCAGCTCGCCTATCTGGCCCGCATCAATGCGACGATCGAGCGCCTGCTCGATTTGTATGATTGATGCATTACCGAACTTTCGGAGTCAGGCCAAAGAAAAGCCTATCAGCTCATCATGGCCGGGCTTGTCCCGGCCATCTCGATTAGGATGGCAAAGCGGTGCCTTATGATCGAGATCGCCGGGACAAGCCCGGCGATGACGACGGAGAGGGAGCCGAACTCCGCATCAATCCGCCAGCGGGTTGGGGCGCAGCTGGAAATGGATCGCCAGCGGTTTGCTGCCCTTGCCGCCTTCCTTGAGCCAGGGCGTGCGGTCGCCGCTCGTCGTCCACAAGCCGCGGCCCTTCCAGCCGGCGTTCGGATCGTCGATGCGGCCGTCAAATCCCTTGGCGTAGAAGCTCAGCGGATAGGGCACGCGCAGCACGATCATCTTGCCGTCCTTGAGGGCGATCATGCCGTCATTGAGATTGCCGGTCGACATCGGCACGTCTTTGCCGAGTCCGAGCGTGTTGTGCTGATCGACCCAGGTGTAGTAGCTCGCCTCGGCGCTGTTCTCGCCGATCCCCTGGAAGCCGGGTCCGGGATACTGATAGAAGCTCCAGCCCTCGGGGCAATGATCGCCGGTGGCGGTCGGTCCGTTGAGCGGGCCCTTGCACTTGCGGCGGTCGAAGCTCCCCAAGTGGCCGCTGCCGAGCGAGACCCAGACGACGCCTTTGCAGTCGATGTCGCCGCCGCGGATCCCGTAACAGGGCGCCGGCACGTTGTAGATCTCGGCGAGCGCCGTCTCCGGCGGGTTGGATCCGGGATCGAGCCGCACCACCGCGGCTTGGCCGCCGAATACGCCGACCGTGCCCCAGACCGAGTTGTCGACCGGGCTTGGCATCACCGCGTAGAAACCGGAGCCGCCGGTGATGCGTTTATCCTTGGTCGGGTCGACCGGCTGGTTGGGCTCGACGTAATCGTCGCGCTTGCCGTTGCCGTTGGTGTCGAGCACCATCGCGGTCCAGCCTTGCGCTTTCGCCGCGTCACCGGTCTCATCAAACAGTTTGGTGTTGATCCAGCCGACGACCGGGCCGCCGCCGCTCGTCCACAACGTGTTGTTCTTGTCGTAGCCGAACTGCAGGTGATGCGTGCCGAAGCAGGTGTCGACGAAGGTGTATTTCATCGTCTTGGGGTCGAGCATCGCCAGCTGGCGCATGCTGCGCTCCAGCGGGAACAGCTTGGCCGACGGATTATCGGAGCCCTTGCCGCAGAAGTCCGGGTTCTTGGGTGCGCGCACCGTCGCCGAGAGCCACAGCCGGCCCTTCTCGTCGAACATGGAATTGTGATTGTTGACCCTGGTGTCCCAGAGCTTCTCGTCGCCCCAATAGGCCGACGGCATCATCGGCTTTTCCATGGCGGCGTGGCCAGGCCCGAGCGACTCCGGCATTTCGGGGTCGCGCACCGGGGCAGTGTAGCTCGAGACTTTGTTGGTCTTGGGGTCGAGGATCGGCAGCACGTCGGTTGAATATTCCGGCGAGCCGAACAACGGACCATAGGCATTCACGGTCGGATTGCGCCGATCCGACGAAATCAGGTCATGCAGATATTTCTTCGGGTCTCCCCATTCCCAGGTGGTGACCACGACGTTGCGCTCGAGGCCCTGCGGCCGCGGCGGCTTGCTCACCGGCAGTTCGCCCTTGGCGACCCGGTCGGTCCAATCGCCGAAATATTTGAACGGCGCCCCGCCCAGTTGCCCGGCCAGCGGATTGATCATCAGTTCCGCCGCCTGGCCTGATTGGACGCGCCGCATCCAGCCGTCCGCGCCGGCTGCCGAACGCCGCCGGGATCGTCCGCGTCCCGAGCTGTCCGATCTGATGGCAGCCGATGCAAGCCTGGTTCTTGATCGCGCGCAGCCACTCGGTCTGCGTGACCTTTTCCGGGATGTCGCTCTTGCCGCCGAACTGGCTCTGATCCGGGATCTTCAGCATCGAGTACCAGTAGATCGCCGGATAATATTGGGCAGCGGCTGCGTCGTTGGGCGCCTTCACGGCGGTCAGGTTGAGCTGCTGGCCGGGCTCAGCGTCGACCTTCGGCAGAATCGACAAGTCCGTAGCCGCGCACCCAGACCTTGTATTTGGCCTTGGGCAGATCGGGCACGAGGTAGCGCCCGGCATCGTCGGTGACGACAATCTTGGCAAGCTTCGTGGTCGGCAGATCGGTGGTCTCCGCGATGACCCACACGCCGGCTTCGGGCCCGTCGGGTCCGATGACAACGCCACCGATGTCGTCGGAATCGACAGCGACCTGCGATGCGTTCTGGGCTGGGTTTGGCTGCTGCGCCTGGGCCGCGCCTGCGCTCAGCGACAGCGCGAGCGCCGCAGCCGCGACGGCGTTGACGGCGACACCCGATTGCAAGGCGGATCGGATCCTCATGGCGTTCTCCCTGAGCGTTTTGTCTCTTCGCACCCGCCGTTCCGCGCGGGGCGCACTGTTCGACCTCAGTTTGGAATGCCGCCGGGCTCCCGTCCAGAATGATTTGTCGGGGTCGGGTCAGCCATTCGCACATGGCGACGTGGTAACCCATGCTTCCCGCGCGGAGGTGGCGCGTGGTTGCGGCCCGGTCTTAAATGGGAAGAAGGTGCTAGCTCAGGAGCATGCCATGCAGCCGCATTATATGGTTGGCATCAAGACGGCCAACAAATCGACCAGCGTCTCGGTCGAAGCCGAGGACGCGCTGATTGCCGCCCTGAAGGTGAAACATGAGAATCCAACAGCAACGATTACGTATGTGCGCAAATCCAATGCGCGCGGCGACCGCCGTCATCCGCACCGGGACGTGGCCCGGAAAGCGGATTGAGGCTCGCAGCGCAATGATGAGCAACCTCGGCCGCCGCCGGGCCGTCATGTTGCTTGGCTGTTTGATGCTGGCACTCACAGTGAGTATCGCATCCGCGGCAGATCCGTCCGAGACCTGGTCAGTCGCCGCACATCTGCCGCAGCCGCGTGGCGAGACCGCGATGGCGGCGCTAAATGGCAAGCTCTACGTGCTGGGCGGCTACACGCCGGGTAACGAAGCTTCGCCGCTCGCCGAGGAATATGATCCAACTAGCAAAGCTTGGCGGGTGCTCCCTCCAATCCCACGCACCGTCAGCCATCCGGGCGTCGCCGCGCTCGACGGCAAGCTCTATGTGGTCGGCGGCTTCACGGCGAATGTGCACGCGGGGGCGATCGATAGCGCGTTTGTCTACGATCCCGCGACGAATGCTTGGCGCGCGCTGTCGCCCATGACAAAGCCGCGCGGCTCCGTTGCCGTGGCCGCGCTCGACGGCAAGCTGCACGCGCTCGGCGGGCGCGGGCTCGACAAGGTGACGGTCGCGACACACGAGGTCTACGATCCGGAGACCGGAAAATGGAGTTTTGTGGCGCCGCTGCCCGTCGCACGCGATCATCTCGCGGTCGTGGCAGCCGATGGTAAGCTTCACGCCATCGGCGGGCGCACCAACAACAACACGACAGACAATACCGCTCTACACGATGTGTATGATCCAGCAACCGATCGTTGGAGCGAGTCGGCTGCGATGCCGACCGCCCGAAGCGCGATCGCGGCGACCTTGCTTGATGGTTTGATCATCGTGGTCGGAGGCGAGTGCGATCACGGCCACACGTTCAACCAGGCCGAAGCCTACTATCCACCAAACGACCAGTGGCGCACGCTTGTCTCTCCCGAGGGCAGGCACGGCTTCGGGGCAGCGACTGTGGGCGACACCGCCTATTTCGCCGGCGGTAACAAAGGGTGCGGCGGTGGTGACGTGACGGACGAGTTGCTGGGCTTGCGGTTACGGTGACCCCGCGGGTTGCGGAAGTTTCAGCGCTGGATCGAATAGAGATAGGACCTTACCGCCTTGGCATCCTGCTCGCTGAGCTGGAAATCAGGCATGTCCGGATGGATCGATACCAGACGATCCGTCATCCGGTCGGTCAATTCGGCAATATTGTAGCGCGTGCCGATGGTGCGAAACGCCGGCGCGCCAGCGTGCGGACTGTCACCGGTTGGGCCGACTGCGTGACAGGAACCGCACATGCGCGTGAGCAGCGCCTTGCCACGATCTTGCGGTTGGTCCGCTAGTGCCGGTCCGGCGAGCATTGCCACAACGAAGACGGACCAAACCTCCACCCGCATCAACAGCAAATTTGCAGACATCGACCACCCCACGCGACAGAATCCAAAATCAATCATGCCAGCGGCACGGTGGTTGGTTTTGATTCTTGTCAAACAACCGGAGCCGAGTATTTCCCGGCTTATTCGATCACTTCATCGGCGCGGCTGAGCAGTGTCGGAGGAACATCGATACCGATGGCCTTCGCGGTCTTGAGATTGAGGGCGAACTTGAAGCGGGTCGGCTGCTCGAATGGCAGCTGCGCCGGGGCGGCGCCTTTGAAAATCCGGTCGGCGAGAGCCGCGACCCGGCCGAAGCTTTCATCCAGGTCGGGCGCATAGGACATCAGCCCGCCCTCGCGCACCAGAAAATCGAACTCGTAGGTCGCCGGCAGGCGGTGGGCCGCGGCAAACTCGAATACGCGCTTACGGTTCAGCATGGTGAGCGAATCCGTCACCATCAGAATCGCGTCGGGCAATTCCTTCTCCATTGCGGTGAAAGCCTGGGCGAAGTCATCGGGTTCGCGTACGCCCAATGGCACGACCAAAATCCCCATCTCCTTGGCCCCGGCCTCCGAGGCGCGGTAGCGCAAGGTCATGCCAAGATCGCTGGCGTTCCAGAGCATGGCGATGCGACGCAGCCCGGGGGCGAATTCCTTGAGCAACTCCATGCGCTTGGGTGTGAGCTCCTCGGAGACATCGGAAATTCCGGTGAGGTTGCCGCCGGGACGCGCGAGGCTCTCCACAAGCCCGGTACCAACCGGATCCCCAGCGAAGATTGCGACGACCGGGAGAGGCGAGTGTTCTTTGGCCGCTGATGCGGCCGGAAAACCGGTTGTGATGATGACATCGACCTTGCTGGCCGACAATTCCTTGATGAGGGCAGGAAGGCGCTCCAGGTGTCCGTCGGCGCCCCGTCGCTCGAATACAAGGTTTGCGCCCTGGGTGTATCCGAGTTGTGCAAACCCATGCAGCAACGAAGTGCCGACCGGGCTCGCATCGGTGATCACGGGCCCGGGGCCAAGCGTGCCAACGCGCAATGCCCGCGCTGGGGCCTGGGCGTAGGCGCGGGAGTTCGTTGCGAGCGCAGCGCCGCCAAGCATGGTGATGAATTCACGGCGTCTCATGTGAGCCTCGCTGGGCCTGTCGAGGATTGGGCAACCTGCCCCTAGCTACCCTAGCATGCTGCCCCTGGCTGCTATGTGAAAAACGTCACGCCAGGGCCCCGGGATTGAATAACTTTGCGTTTACCGGCGGGTCCCGCGCCCATGTGCGCGGCCTGCTCTGCGTGCTACATCGCGGCCCCGTCTGACCGGTGACGCGGTAGGGCGGCGATTGAGCAGGAAGTCCAAATGAACGACATCAGCACGCGCTGCGGCCTCGTCAATATCACCGACCTCGTAGACAACCAGAAGCTCGGAAAGTTCTTCTGGAACATCATGGCCTTGTGCCTGCTTGTCTCGCTGGGCGACGGTTACGACTACACCGCCATGGCGTTTGCGGCGCCGGCCGTCATCAAGGACATGCACATCGAGCGCGGCGCCATGGGCTGGGTGTTCGGCGCCGGCATCGTCGGCATCATGCTCGGCAGCATCGTCTTTGGTTATGTGGGCGATTGGCTCGGCCGCAAACGCGCGATCGTTATCGGCTGCCTCTATTTCGGCGTGCTCACCTTCCTCACCATGTTTGTGCGTTCGCTCGATGGCCTCCTATGGATGCGCTTCATTGCCGGGATCGGCATCGGCGGCGCAGTGCCGAACGCGATTGCGCTGATCAACGAATACTCACCGCGCCGCTACCGGGCCACGATGGTGACCGTGATGTTCGTCGGCTTCCTGCTCGGCACGGGTGGCGGTGGTTATGTGGCAGCCGGCCTGGTCCCCTCGTTCGGCTGGCAATCGGTGTTCTTCATCGGCGGAGTTGTTCCGTTCCTCACTGGAATTGCCTGTATCTTCGCGTTGCCGGAATCGATCCGTTTTCTCGCGTCGCAGAACCGGGACCACGCGCAGATCGTGGCGCTCGCGCCGCGGCTGCAGCCGGGCCTCATCGTCGACGCCAACACCAAATTCGTCCTGACCGAGGAGCCGCGGCCGCAGCGCTTCAACTTCCGACTTCTGTTCAGCGACGATCGGCGGATTGCGACCCCGCTGCTGTGGATCCTCTACATTGCCAACTCGCTGGCGTTGTTTTTCCTGTCGAGCTGGATGCCGGTGTTGCTGGAAGGCGCGGGGCTGCCGCCCGGTCACGCGGCGCTCGCCGGATCGCTGTTTTCGATCGGCGGCATTCTCGGCAGTCTCGCCATCATGCGCTTCACCGACCGCTATGGCGCAATCGCCGTAGCGCTGTTGCCGCTGATCGGCGTTCCGGTCGTGGGCGCGCTGGGGATGCCCGGCATGGCCGAGGTGTTGTTGCTCGGCGCCGTGTTCGTTGCCGGCGCCTGCACGGCGGGAGCGCAGTCCGGCATCCATAGCGTGGCCGGCATGTTCTATCCGGTGTCTTATCGGGCGAACGGCGTCGGCTGGGCGCTGTCGGTGGCCAAGGTCGGCTCCATCGCCGGTCCAGTGATCGGCGGGGTGCTACTCTCCGCGCACCTCCCGCTGTCCCAGTTGTTTCTGATCGCCGCCGCGCCGCTGGTGGTTGCCTTCGTGAGCTGCGCATTCCTTGGCTGGGTCTATCTCGTTCGCTTCGCCAAGCAGGAAGACGCGGCACTCAATGCTTCGGCTGGGAGCGCGCACTAAAGCATGATGCGTTGAGGTTAAATCAAAGCACCGGCCAAATACATCGTCATTGCGAGCGAAGCGAAGCAATCCAGGGGCCACGCACTCGGCTCTGGATTGCTTCGGCGCTGCGCGCCTCGCAATGACGAGTTCTGGAATCTGCTCGAACTTGATTTCATCACGCTCTAGTTCGTGTGCGCAAGCCGGATGAGCCGCTTGCCCAGGTTTTCGCCGCGATAAAGTTTGGCAATCGCACCGGGGCAGTTCTCGATCCCGTCGACAATGTCCTCGCGATAACGCAGGCGGCCGTCGCGCACCCAGCCGGCGAGGCGCGCGATCGCTTCCTCGTAGCGATGCTGATAATCGAACACCAGCAAACCGGCCATGCGGGCGCGCTTCACCAACAAGTGCCGCTCGACGCGCGGGCCGGTCGGCGGCGGGTCCCAGCTCGCGACCGATGCGGTGCCGCAGATCACGACCCGCGCGCCGATCGCGAGCTGCGCCAGCACCGCATCGCTGATCGCGCCGGCCGTATTGTCGAAATAGACATTGACGCCGTTCGGACACGCGCGCGTCAATGCCTCGGCGATCCCGCCGGCCTTGTAGTCGATCGCTTCATCATAACCGAACGCGCTCCGGGCGAGTGCGCATTTTACCGGACCGCCGGCGATGCCCACCGTACGGCATCCCATCAGTTTCGCGATCTGCCCGACCGCGGAGCCGACCGCGCCCGCCGCCGTCGAGACCACGACCGTGTCGCCTGGGCGTGGCTGCCCGACGTCAAGCAAACCGAAGTAAGCGGTGACGCCGTTGAGACCAAGCACGCCGAGCGAAAGCGACAGTGGCAGATCCTTCTCGTGCACCTTGCGGGTGATGGTGCTGCCGTCGGACATTGCGAACTCCTGCCACCCGAGCAGGCCCATGACGGCGTCGCCTTCGCGGTAGTCCGGGTGACGCGACGCGACCACGGTGCCCGCGGCGAACGCCCGCATCACCTCGCCGATGCCGACCGGCTTGGAGTAGTTCGCCACGGCCGCCACCCAGCCGCGCATGGCGGGTTCGACGGAGAGATAATCATTGCGCACCAGGACCTGCCGGTCAGCGATCTCCGGGAGGTCCGCCGCGGCGATCTCGAAGTGCTCCGCTTGCGGAATGCCGTTCGGCCGCGATTTGAGGCGGACCTGGCGATTGACGCGCGAGGTCACGGCATCCCTCCCCACGGATATTTGCAATGTTTTCCAAATCCCGGCAGTTATGCCGTGTTAATCCTGCGAATGTGAGGAAGTGATTGTCTCGCAACCACTTTCTGCACTCGGCGAGCCGAGCCAACTAAGCCCCAACTAATTGCCACATCGGGGTTCGCGAGCTATTGGTTTCAGGCATGTTCACGCTCGAACCCGTGTCACTGACCGAGATCCTGGCCAGTGCCTGGACCCAGGCGCCGCCCGGCCGAGAGGCGGCCGAGCAGAATGCGGTGCTCCGCGCCCTTTGGGAGGGACTGCGCCGCACGCACAGCCGGCCACCCATGCGCTGGCACCGGCCGAGCTGACCTCGGCTGCCGGGGACCGGCCAACCGCCCCAGCGGCGGGGGGTGGGGGTTGGGAAATCGGGACGGCTACCTCTGTGACGCAAGGCTTGACACCCTTCAAGCATTTTCAAACTTCCGGCCGAATTGTCCTTTCGTTTTAGATGCGGCGCACAAACAAAAGCCCCGAACCGCTGGCGGCCGGAACTGAAGTCGGTTGATTTCGCCCAGTATGACAACGCCCCATCCTGCCGCAGAAGGGGCGGCATTGTCGAGAGCTGGCCGTAGAACGCACCCACGCCCGCCCTATCGGCTCGCGCCTCTAGCTCTGTCAGCTCGCCCGGATCGCCGACAAGCGATTGCGCCAGGGCTTCAATGACACTCCGATAGCCTGTCTTTAACTAACTAATGTTCAGCGCTTGCCCGGCCATCCCGCCCTTTGCGGCAGTTTTTTCGATGCAAATCAATGAACACTCGCAAACAAGCTTCCCGGCCCGCGATGACGCTCGGCAACGTGCGCGAGAGACGAGTATGTCGCCGTGCTTCGATCTGGCGGGCGGTCTCCTTCAAAAAAACTGCGAAAATAGTCGCGAGCGGCTCCGTATAAGAAAGCGGCGTTCGTCATCCCGTTTTTCCCCCAATTCCAGGTTCCGCCATTCAGATAAAGGAACTCAACAGACTCGCCGGGTTCGACAGGCTCGGGAATTTGCGCCAGAAGTGTTCTCTTGCGGTTGGGATCGACTGGCGCTACCTCGTAATAAGAGGTCTCGGATGCGAAGCATGAGTGGCGTCCAATCGGGAATCCGACCGTCATCTGCCCAGGTAAATGCGTAAACGTGGACTAATTCAATCAATCCAATTCGCCAGTTTGCGTTTGGATCGAAGTCGATTATCAGGCGACGTGAATGCGATGTGTGCTCACCGTTTGTCTGAAGTTGAATCAGTTCGTCCGAGGAAATTCCCAACCAGAATTAGCGGGACTGCCGCGTTTCTGCCAAGCTGCATACAGCAAATTGTGCCCTGCGAGACGGAATGAATCGCCTGTTGATCGGAGGACGACCGTTCCCTTCTCACTTAAACGCTCGCAAACGAGGAATGCCATTCGCGCGCTCCGATTGGTGGGGAAGTGAAATAGCTAAGTCAAATGATGGCTTTAAGTTCAATCAAGATCAGGGTTGAGAAATCGGCGCGCCCCTACTCTTTCGCGCGTCCTCAATCTACCTGTCAGTGAGATTTCAACAACTAACCGGGGGTAAGTTATTTATTGACGTCGTAGCCTTTAAAGGAAACTTCTTTGCGCGCGTAGGTTGATGTCAGCTCTTTCGCTCTAGCGGCCTCGAACGAGTTTTGGATCGCGGTCTATGCCTTCCGATATAATATTGACCTAGCTCAACCTCCTGCCATCGAAAGCAACAAAGTTTGTGACCCGACGAGAGGCACGCAATGATCAAATAAAATAGGAGGATTTCATGCCCACACTAACTATCAATCCATTTGGCGTAGGCAACATCATCACCGCCGCAGACACCGCCGCTGGAGTCACGTTTACGGGGACCGAAACGGGTCTTGACGGACAGCAAATTTATTTGTCGTTGTTTGATTTCAATACAAACTCGGAACTTGTCAGTACTATCCCAATCATCGCGGAAAATGGTCGTTGGTCAGTAACACTCAATCTCGTCCTTGTCGCATGAGTTACCGACCGGAACCTATACGGCGACGATTGGATACCCGCAGAACGGTGCTATTGCTTCGGCAGCCATCTCCGGCGTAGTCAATCAAACGACCTTGACCACACCGATAGTCACCAGCATTTCCGAGTTGCCGTCCAGCGGAATGGTTGGCGAGGGCGCCCACATACAATTTACGCTGGTCATGAGCGAGCCGGTCGTAGTGTCTGACACCAATTCGGTTGGTGGCCCAATCACATTGCTACTCAACGATGGTGATGTCGCGACCTATAATGGCCCCTTTGGGACACCGACGACCGTACTGACTTTTCAAACAACAATCATGCCTAGCGATCAGCAACTTCGCTGCACCTGAATAATCCACAAACTCCTATCAACGAGGGAAATACCATCTATGATGTCGCAGGGATTGTTCCCGCCGATTTGTTACTAGATGGGCTAACGCAGACAGGACCCCAAGTCCTGCCGACTGCGCTGATCGAAACAGCGGCTCAGGTTCAAACTCTAACCCCATCGCAAATCGCTGCTTTGCCGGGCCAAGGGATCACAAGCATCGTCTCAACCGGACCTAGTGACATTGAGTTTAACGC
Organism: uncultured Alphaproteobacteria bacterium; assembly: GCA_963760435.1. GTDB lineage: Bacteria > Pseudomonadota > Alphaproteobacteria > Rhizobiales > Xanthobacteraceae > JAFAXD01. Next base: position 12,707 of record CAVXDE010000039.1, on the reverse strand, counting down.
GGCCCAGGTCGGCGCATTAGAGAGCAACGGATTCGCTGTCTCTGGCCCGCCTGGGACGCAAATAGAACTGGCAGACAGCATACAGGCTGTCATATCGCTGTTAGGCAGTCAGACCTTAGCAGGCTTCGCAAATAATCTCGCCAACTTGGAAAAGGTGGGGGTAACAAATATTGATCTGATACTCGGCAAGCATGTGGTCGAGGTGCCACAGACAGTCGGCACTTTGGTGCAAGAGGTGAACCAGCTCATGGCGCAACATCAAGGCGAACCAGCGCAGGCGCAGGCGGTGTTGATCGGACACCTTCCGACCATTGGTATGCATAAGGTGTTCCAGCGCTGGATCCCTGTGCGGCAACCGCATCGGACGTGCGGACGAACTGGACGGAAGCGCCGAGCACGGTCAGTGACTGGCGCGCGGCGGGCGGGAATAAGCAACGCTCGGGTTTGTTATTAACGGCGTTGAAGACTGTCGGTCCTACGCCGCGCAAGGAGGCGACAACCGCCGGGCGCGGCGCTTTTTTCTTTATGGCCAATCTAACAAAAGCCCCGAACCGCTGGGCGGACCGGGGCTAAATCTTGTCCCGAACACCGCCTGCTATTGGCCGATGCGAGGTCGACCCAGGCCGCGAGCTTCCTTGAGCAGATCTCAGCGGTCTGGTGCACCTGCTGTGCCTGCTTCGGCAGGGCACCGCCGGTGCGCTTGCGCCGTTTGTGCGACAGGGCGGCCTGCCGGTCGGGCTCGATCCGGGCGAGGTGCTTGCCGGGTGGTGCGGTCGCTGCCGTTGTCCTTGGCGATGATGGTGCGCACCGTGCGCAGCCCGAGATTGGTCTCGTCGGCGATGTCCTGCAGGGCGCGGCCCCCCGCACCCGCAGCCGCAGCACCTGGGCGGCCTGCGCCTCGCTGGCCGCCATGGGGCGCCCCACCGGCTGCGTGCGTCCATTGATCAGCGGCAGGTACTTGTTCCAGCGCCGCACCAGGGCGTTGTAGCTGTCGACCAGGGCGTTGTGCTCATCCAGAACGGCCTCCAGGTCTCGGTGTCGCCGTCCTGCTGCATGTCGAAGGCTTCGGCCCAGCGATCGATCACCTCGCTCGCCTCCTGGACGTTCTCCTCCATGCGGCGGACGAGGTCGCGCAGCTCGTCGACCTCCTCACGCAGCTCGGCGATGCGCTCGTCCTTGCGCCCACTGAGTTCGTCCTCCAACTCACCGATGCGGTCGGGTTGCGGGTCGCTTGGCCATCGAGGCGCTCCAAAGTCTCAGGTATCAGCTGTCCTTAATAATCTAATTTCGACAAGGCAAAAGTCAATGTTTATGCGGGTTTCTGCAGTTCCGGGACGGCGAAACAGCCCGCGGCGAAGAGATGCCCGGCAAAGCGCACCAGCGGCCAGCGCCAGGGCTTGGCGCCGCTTTCGCGCCGGTCTAGGCTGCCCGCGCCATGAGCAACGACAAGCCCAAAGCCCAAGCCTCAGCCGACGGATTCGGCGGCGGCTGTGGTCAACTTCGCCGACCGGGAACTGCGGCGGGCGGCAGCGCAACGCCTCGCCGAGAGCCACAACACCCGCTTGCGGCCACCGCCTCCCGACGCTGCCTAAGGCTCCCCCCACATTGATATTGAGATCAATCGAGTTCGGATCATCCGAAGTCGGCAGCAGTTCCTTGATTGCATCCCAAATCAACGTTGGCATCGGCCGAGCTGACCCCGCACCTGATCCTTAATCCTCGTTCTAGTGCCCGGCCGGTTCGCAGAAACCGGGGTGTCATTCGGCGTGCAATTTTGACCCCCTGAGCCGGGGGATCGGCATCCAAAATTGACCCCCTGAGATTGGTCTAATGCGCTGCCTGCTTTGATGCAAAGCGGGTGGTGGGGAATGCTGACAGTGGAGACGATTGGGCGGATCCGGCGCGAGCATTTCCTCAAGGGCAAGACGATCAAGGAGATCGCGCGGGACCTGAAGGTGTCCCGGAACACGGTCCGCAAGGTGCTGAGGTCGGGCGAGACTTCGTTCGAATACGAGCGTGAAGTTCAGCCCCGACCAAAGCTGGGACGATGGATTTCCTCGCCGCTGTAATAACCCCGATCGGCAACCGCTTCGAGTTCGTCGACACCGAGGACTTCCTTCGCCTGGCAAGCGACGTTGGCGAGTTGCGCTAATCATCGTGCTGCAAATCGCAGCACTCGCGTGGTGTCTCCTCCCGAACAAGACCACTTTTCACCGACTGCTCGTGTCGCGAGGGCAAGCGCGGCCAATAAGCGCTAAGACCGGCAAAATTGGAAAGCAGGTGACGCCATGAACGAGCGGCGCTCACGGAAGGGGATCTCTTGCCTGTCGCGGCATCAAGGCTTAGGCGCGAGCCTTCTGGACGCGCTACATAGATCGCGCCAACGACAAGCAACGCGCGAAATCGACAATTACCCCAATCTCCTTGACGAGGCGAAAGCCGACGAGATTCAGCGCGCAATAGAAGAACTCAAAGGGAGAGCATCCCGATATGGAACATCTGGCATCCGCAAATCTCGTGGATAGTGCTGATGAGGAGCCGCATGCGTGCATGGATGCAAGCCGCTCGATTATTTGCTTGGCAAGGACGATTGCACCCCTGACGAGAGGTCCCGAAAGGGGCGACCAACATGAGCACGAAACATCCGTTTCACGTGGGTCCGCCCTCGCGCGGCGAAAAACATCGTTTTGTTAATCGAGACAAACCGTACTCGGAACGAATGTCAGTCCAGACGAAAGTCGTCATCGGCGCGGTTCTGGTTTTCATCGCTATTCTCCACGCCCTAGGCTTCACGCTTATGAAGAGCGGATCTGATCGACCGACGGCTGAACCAGCACACATGCACGGGGCAGATTAGCCTACATCGACCGCGCTAGCCGCCGATGACGCTCGGCAACATGCGCGAGCAGGGCGCGTGGATAGCCTGCCATCCCGTGACCTTCAAGCAATAATTTTTTTTTTTTTTGTTGGCTTGACGGTTGGTCTTGCTTCGGGCCGCAGCATGCGGCACATCTGGGCGAGCCAGGCAGCATCTTGCCAGGGGGCGACAGGGTCGTGGCTCCAAAACATGAGCAGGCCGTCACCCGCATAAAGGTTGGGGGCTATTTTGTCTGACGCAGCCCGCGCTCATAAAGTTCTTCAAGCAGAGTGCTTTCACCTGAACCCGGCGTAACCGCCGTCAAAACGGCGGGCGATACGTCGCATAGGTGTGGGCGATTGCAACTGCATCGGAAACGCGCGACGGTCGCAGCTGGCTGACCCACAACTACATCCAAACCCGATGACTGGTATACACATACACTCATCGTCTTCTGGAAATCCACCAGTAATCACACACACACAACTATAATAACAATATATATATACATATATAAATATATACATAAACACCACAACGGCGAACATCGACGGTATTCGCTTGGCAACGCACAAACGCGACCGACGGATTTGTCGTGGTCATTAGCGGCACAATTTGCCTCGGGATAGGCGTCTCCAAACAGCACCAAAATCGTGATGACGAAAATTGCAGCGAATGTCGTCTTACCGGACCTTTCGGGCAGGAAAATATCAACTCGGGATCAGCCAAGCGGCCATCTGGCCCGACGGTGAACGCGTGCCTGAGGAACTGTCGCTCGGCATCAAGTAAAACAAACGACTTCCCCGTCGTAGGATCGATCAGAACCTCCTCGACGAACGAGAGTGGAGCGGCGCGATAGCGCGCTAACTTGGTGGTTCGTGACATCGTTTTCTTACTCCTCATACTGTAACAGCGGAATAGCGCGGGAGCTTTGCAGTTACTCCTTGTCTGGGGACTGAAGATGATGGGCAAGACTTGGCGTGAGTTCGCGTGAGAAACCTTCCGCGCGACCTCATGCACGAGGGGAGCTATCAGCGCAGCGAGCGCGGCGCCCTCCGCAGGGCTGATCGCGCCCGTGGAAACCGCGCGTAAAATCGATTGCAGCGCCCCTCGGGCATCGCTTTCCGAAACGATTTCAGGCAGATCGATGCTGAGTAATCGATCTCGCGGCAAGAGTCGACTGAGAAAGAACATTAGCAGCCGTACGTTGCCACGTTGCAAGCAGGCAGGAGACACGGATAGTGCGCCTAAGCATGAGCGACCTCCCCGCATCCAACATATATCTGCACCAGAGCGAAGATCATTAGCGCAGCGGACTGTTGGGGCAACCGGTCGAACTACGGAATGCTCAGCGGTAGTTGAGAGCGGACGACAACGCCAGTCGGCTGGACCACCTGCTGATCGCTCGGCAGACGTGGGTCTAATTGCCTTTGGCGCGCTCGACGCTTCATCTGGCGGGCGGTGGGTCGACCGCGCCTGCAGTCAGCAGAGGCGCCTGTTCTTGCGTCAGTACTAATCCGAGAGCGGAATCCGAGTGGTGCTCGGATGCGCCGACCTCCGTGAATCTCCAAGATTTTGGACGATCTATGTCTGTGTCTGTGGAACAGGTGGCTCAGAGCACCCTGATCCACACCTCGCACTCAGCCTGAGGGAGGAAGAGAGAATGGTTTTCAAGCATATCGCTGTTGTAGGGATGCTCTGTGGCATTGGCTTTGCGGGCATCACTGGCTGCGGAAGCAGTTCGTCTACATCTTCTCCGGCGCAAACGGTGACGCAGATCGTGACTCAGACGACCCAGGCCCCCGCTACAACGTCAACTGAAGCCCCCGCTACAACGTCAACTGAAGCCCCCGCTGCAACGTCAACTCAAGCGCCCGCCACAACATCAACGGATAATGGTGGGGGTAGCCAGATGGTGCCAAGCGGTCTCGTCAACCAGCCGCTCGATGTTGCTGAAAGCGATCTCGACAACAAGGGCATCTCGTTTCACGTTCTCGGCGGCGGCACATTCGGCGTAGTCGCAAAGGGCAACTGGGGCGTATGTTCGACAAGGCCTAGCGCTGGTCAGCCCGTCCCGTCGGACGGCGTTGGTCTGGTCGTTGGTCATTTCAAGTGCGGAGTAAGTTGATCACGTCGATCGACCTGATCGCCGACCGCTCCTGTTAGCCGCTGGGCGCGTCGCGTTCGTGCGTCGCCACGACGGAGAATTGAGCGCCGATGTCCTCCCAGGTGTCCCAGACGGTCATTGTCCAACAGAAGCAGGGCTGCTTCGGCGGCTGTCTGACCTTCTTCGCCGTGCTGGTCGTCATCGGGCTCGGTATCAGGTACTGGTACATCGCCGTGCCCATCCTCATCGTGGGCGCCACCTTCGCCTACTACCAGTGGGATCAGAACCGCAAGAGGGCCGGGCGGGTCCCACCGCCCACGACCGGGATCGTCGACCCCTGGATCGATCAGGTCCGCCATCAGGTCGCCGCGCTGGGGTTCACCGAGCAGACGCGCAACACCGGCGCACTCCTCGGCGGCGTTCCGCTACTCGGCGACGGCGCATTCGTGTGCGGCAGCACCCAGATCTGGGCCAATCTGTTCTCAACCTCCCAGCAGGCCGAGGCGGCCGCGATCACCCTCCGCGACCAGCAGAATTTCCGTGAGGGCATGGCCAACGGCTACGCCCAGATCCAAGTGCAGGGCCGCGTGCTCTACACCGCGTTCGGGCAAGGCCAGCCACTAGCCAGCGACTCCCTGCACAGCTTCATCGCCGCCGCCGCCGCATCCCCGCCACCGGGAAGCACTGAGCCGTCGCAAACCGCCCTTCACGCCGCGGAAAGCAGCACTAGCACGGCTGAGCCCGGCTCCGTCAGCGGGTCCAGCATCCCCATAACGCAGCAGTTGCGAGAACTCGGCGAACTTCGCGACCGCGGCGTCCTCACCGAGGCGGAGTTTCAGGCGAAGAAGGCCGAGCTGCTCAAACGCATGTGACCACGAGGGGCTCCTGCTCGTAGCTGCTTCCAAGACCCGGCCTTCTCGCCCATGTTGGGTGCTTCCAGCGGCGCTCTTACGGAGTCGGGACGGTCTGTTCGTCGAGATCGACGGTGAAGTCGTTCACGCCGATGGCCGCCGCCGTCTCCTCGCCCAGTTGGGTCTAAGGGCCCTCCAGGACGTAGGAGCGGAACTGCACAGAGGTGTTGGACACGCGCTCGGCGCGGTCCTCCATGAACTGCTCTTCTGCTCCAGCAGAGTCGAACGGGGTTGTCGGTTCCGAGTTTGCGGATATCCCGAGATCTGAATCGGTGCCAACCCCTGATGCTTTGGTTGCCGGTGGTACATAAGGTCGCGTGTATAACCGAGAGGATGGGATGAGGAGATGGGATCGTATGCCTGCTAACGTCGCCGAAGCTGCCCGGCCGACCGAGCCGGATACTCAATGTTGCAGAGGCGTTCGAGCGGAGGTTGACGGATGAGCAACCTGTCGTTGCGTACCCCCACTGTTGTGGCGACGGCAGTGCTCGTCGCGGCTTCGATTGGGGCATGCGGAGGGACCAGCAGTACAAGCGGAGCGAAGAAGAGTCCGCCGACCACGCAAGACGTGACCGCGCTGCGACATGCCTTCGTAGATGTCTCTATGCAATGCATCGAAGGGGTCAAGGCTCAGATGCCGGGTTCGACTAGCAGTGGCCCCGACATCACTGCACTGAGCAGAGATGTGACCACAACGGTGGAGCTTTATCGGCGCACCGATCCGAACGCGACGATTCAGAGCACGGGCGCGACCACTGTGCGCCAGTACATCGACCAGACCATCGCGTTCCTCAACAAACCGTATTGTGCGCCATCCCTTGGGCAGCGGCTTCAGGCGGAGACATCACCTTGACTGCACCGCGTGCGACGTTTTCCGTAGGCCGAATGAAGGGCGCTTTTGGGCGCTGACGGGGGATCGTTTGGCCCGTGTTCGTTAGCGATAGCCGCCTACGCCTTGCCGCGCATACGCGAGCAGACGATCTCGTTGTCGCTGGTTCGTCCGCTGGCGGGGGGCGCGTGCCCGTCGCGGCAGGTTCATCAGCTCACCCGGCGAGGCGCTCCGACGCTCGGGCAGTGGATCACCGACCGCTGGGCTCCTGAGCATGCGTCAACGCTCACGCAGAGCACCAGGGGGAGATACCTGCAAGCCCAGCATCGGGAATGGTGGGTTGCCCTCGGTACCGGTATCGAAGCTGGTTTCAACCACCGGCTGGTGTCGCGAGGGGAACCGCAGAAGACGCTGAAGCCCCATCACTCCCCCCCTCGCCTCCGTGGAGGATCTACGCACGCGGGAGTATCGCTCAGGTGATCTGCTATTTGCCTCCGTTGACGGCGCGCTTGACGATCACCTTGGCCTGCTCGGCGAGCCTATCGCCCAGCAGCTTGTCGACCTGGCGCTCCACCGTCGTGCCCCAGTGCTCCGGCGGGTTGTCGGTCAGCGCCTCGACGATGTCCTCGCGTGGGACCTTGAGCCCGCCGGTCGCTCCCATCAGCTCGTTGACGAGATCCTCGAATCCGAGCAGCTTGTCGGCCTGAGTGCGCAGCTCGATGCGCGCCTGCTGGTCGTGTGGCCGGAGGTACTTGCTTACGCCACTCTGGACCGGTGGGTCGCGCTCCCGGCGCGACGCGCGAGGCTTCCCCGTCCGCCCGAGGCCCCGGTCCCGACGCGAAGCCGCGCGGTCGAGGTCCTGTGTGGAGCAGCCGACCTTGTCCCGCGCCTGGCCCGGATCGCGCGGCCTCTCGGCGTCTCGGTCTAAGCGGGCTCGGGGTATGACGGGATCAAGGCGAAACGCGAGATGGGCGAGCGCGCGATGGAGCGCGACGTGCCCACGGTGGTACTGGGAGTGGGCGACCGAGACGACGGTGGCGATGGCATCTACGTGGCCGCGGGCGAGGACGCGATTCGCCTGGTCGGGCGGCGCTGGCGTCGTGTGGGACGCGCACGCTCCCGACACGCCGGGAACGCTCGCGGAGCTTCGCGCGCTGCTCGACGGATCGGGCCCGCAGCTTGTATTTCATGCGACTCGCGCTGACACCCGGACAGGCCCAGGACCTCGACATCCTCGACGCCGACGGCAAGGCCGAAGCGGACGCGGTCCCGGTGCCGACGATGGACGCGTGGCTGACCTACGCCATCGAGGCGCTGACCGACCCGGCGTGCCGGGACGCGCTCGACGGCGAGCAGGATGCCGAACGCAGGGCACTGCCTGGAGCCATCCGCGCGGCCGTGCTCGACGCACTGGAGGAGCGATGAGCATCCCGTAGCCGCGTCCGGCACACATCTGGCTGTTGTGCGGCGTGAACTTCGCGCGCCCAGACCGCCTGCACGAGCGGTACGAGGCGACCCGTGAGGCCGCGGTCACCGAAACGATCGGCACCACGGAGGGCAACGTCCTCCGATCCACAATTCCGCGCGCGCTGCCGTACGTGCTGGCCGAGTTGCGCCGACAGGTCGAGTCGCCCGAGGCTCCGACGAGTGCGGTCAAGTCCCGAGTCGCGAGAGTAGAAAGAGCCGATGCGGCCAGAGACTCAACTGGCTAAAGCTGGAGCGAGGCCATCGTGAGGCCTCGGTCAACCAAGAGGATGTGAGAACGATGGCAACCTCGACCTCTCAAGAGACAGAGGACGTGACGCCGCCGACGACGAACTCGCCCCGGATCGCCCCAGCCGGGTACTACCCGAACAAGGAGTGGGGCAACGCCCTCGCATACTGGGACGGCGAGCGGTGGAGCGAGATGGCTGAGGCCGATCGGCCAGCCAGTCTCAAGCAGACGCTGTCGAGCGGCTTCAAGTACCACCCGGTGAAGACAAGCTGGAACCTCTTCGGAGCCACGCTGCAACTGGCCGTGAGCATCGGGCTGATCATCCTGGCCATCGTGATCATCTACGCCGTCATCGCGACGGGGGGAGGGACACACCCGTGAGCCGCGCGCGGACACGGAGCTAGGCTGCTGCGCGCTCAGCTTGTCGATGATGCCTACGACACCGCGCCACGCCCTGCCGCGGGTTCCCGCTGCCCGAGTCGCGGAACAGGACGAGGTGGTGGGCCTGTAGGTCGCTCTTGACCTGGCAACGCACGCCGTTCTCGATCGCCTGACACTGCCAGTCTGCTGCCTGGAGTACGGTCGGCGAGCCTTTTCGGTCACCGGCGCTAACTCGAAAAGGCGCTATTCAGCGCCATTCAGACCGGGTCTGTGCGCGCGCGCGTGCGGGGCGCTCCGCTCGCCCGTGGTGTCCGCAGACCGGGCACCGGCCCTGCCACATGACGCCCGCCCTACATCGCGCACAGATCTCCACCGGGCCCTCGGGGAAGCGCCGGTCGAGGATCGGCACGTGGAGGAATTCTGCGAGCGCCTGCTCGACGATAGAGACGACTGTGCGGCCTTCGAGTACGGCCCGATCTTCCGCTCGCCTGAGGAGTTCGGAATGGAGCTTGAAGCTGCGCTGGCGTTTGCGCGTCGGCGTGCTTGATCGTAGTTTGTCGCGCACGCCCGTCGGCGGGCCAATATCCGACTCCGCGAGGGCCTACCCTGAGTCGTGCCGTCGGCCCTATGTCGGCGGTTCGAGGACACACGGGTGGTCGGCTTGGGCCTCAGCGGCGGAGCTGCCCAGACCGCCGCTCGGGGATCCGGCGACCCGCCCTAGCTGGCTCAGCCGCGTGCTAAACGTAGGGGACCTCGATCGATACGCCGGTTGGTGGACGGCTACCTCGACGCTTGACTGCCCAAGTCACTCCCGCCCCGCCCGGTCCTCTCCTTGCCCAACATGCCTCGCCTTGCCGTCCCCGCTCCTGCCCGACTGATCGCGCCAGCCCTTATCGCGCCGATCCTGGCTAGCCCGCCCGAACCTTGCTCGCTCATTCCTGACTGTCCGCTCCAGCCCGTATCGCGCCCATCCCGACGAGCCGAACCCTTGCCGAGCCGACCCGCGCCCGACTGGCCACTCCATCCCTTCCCATCCCGCTCCTGACAAGCCTTCACGCCGCACCACCCGATCGACCTGCTCGCGGAAAACGCCCTTCACCGTCGCCGCGGCGCGGGCGGGCGAGGTCGTCGAGCGACCACTACCTCGTTTGCGTTGGCTTCGCACCGGGCGGGTCCGGCGGCCACAATGCACGCATCGTGACCGACGGTTGCTGGCAGACATGAGCGACGACCTGCTGTCGTACCTAACCCCGGAGGCGCGCGCGCGGGTGCGGATCGACAAGATGCTGGACGGGGCGGGCTGGGTCGTGCAGGGCGGGAAGCAGGCGAACCTCGCGGCTGCGCGCGGGGTCGCGGTCCGCGAGTTCGTGCTGAAGCCGCCGCACGGACGGGCTGACTATCTGCTGTTCGTGGACCGCACCCCGGTCGGCGTGATCGAGGCGAAGAAGGAGGGCCAGACGCTGACCGGGGTGGAGTGGCAGTCGGCGAAGTACCGGGACGGGTTGCCGGACTGGGTGAGCGATGCGCTGGAAGGGTTCATGCCGTTCTACTACGAGTCGACTGGGGTCGAGACGCGGTTCACGAGCGCGCTTGATCCGGATCCGCGTAGCCGCGAGGTGTTCTGGTTCCACAAGCCCGAGACGCTCGCCCGCTGGATCGGCGAGCGGGACGCGAACGAGCTCGGAGCGACGCTGCGCCAGCGCTTGGGGAACCTGCCCGAGCTCGGCGACGGTGGTTTGTGGTCGGCGCAGGCGCGCGCGATCCGCAACCTCGAGGAGTCGCTGGCGGATAACCGGCCGCGGGCGTTGATCCAGATGGCGACCGGCGCGGGGAAGACGTTCACCGCGGCGAACGTCGCCTACCGGCTGATCAAGTTCGCCGACGCGCGCCGGGTGCTGTTCCTGGTCGATCGGGCGAACCTGGGGCGCCAGACGCTGAAGGAGTTTCAAGCGTTCACCACGCCGGATGACGGGCGGAAGTTCACCGAGCTCTACAACGTCCAGCACCTGTCGTCGAACGTGATCGACCCGGTCGCGCGGGTGACGGTGACGACGATCCAGCGGCTGTACTCGATCCTCAAGGGCGAGGCGGAGCTCGACCCCGAGCTCGACGAGCACTCCGCCTACGACCTCGCGCCGAGCGAACCGGTGCCGGTCGAGTACAACCCGGCGGTGCCGATCGAGGCGTTCGATGTCGTGATCGTCGATGAGTGCCACCGCTCGATCTACGGGGTCTGGCGCCAAGTGCTCGACTACTTCGACGCGTTCATCGTCGGCCTGACCGCGACGCCGAACAAGCAGGCGTTCGGGTTCTTCAACCAGAACCTGGTGATGGAGTACACCCACGAGCAGGCGGTCGCCGACGCCGTCAACGTCGACTTCGACGTGTACCGGATCCGCACCGAGATCAGCGAGCAGGGCGGCACGATCGACGCCGGGCTCGTGACCGCCTTCCGCAACCGTCAGACGCGCCAGCTGCGCTGGGAGAAGCTCGACGAAGACGTCGCCTACGGCGCCGAGACGCTCGACCGGGCGGTCGTCGCCAAGGACCAGATCCGCACGGTCATCCGCGCCTTCAAGGAGAATCTGTTCACCGACATCTTCCCGGGGCGGACGGAGGTGCCGAAGACGCTGATCTTCGCCAAGGACGACTCGCACGCCGACGACATCGTCCAGATCGTGCGCGAGGAGTTCGCCAAGGGCAACGAGTTCGCGGTCAAGATCACCTACAAATCAACCGGCCGCAAGCCCGACGAGATGATCGCATCGTTCCGCAACTCGTATAACCCCCGGATCGCCGTGACCGTCGACATGATCGCCACCGGAACCGACGTGCGCCCGCTCGAATGCGTGTTCTTCATGCGCTCAGTCAAGAGCCGCACCTACTTCGAGCAGATGAAGGGCCGCGGCGCGCGCATCATCAACGAGGCCGACTTCCAGGCGGTCACCCCCGACGCACGCGCGAAGAGCCGGTTCGTGATCGTCGACGCCGTCGGCGTGACCGACACCGACCTCGCCGACACCCAACCGCTCGAGCGCAAACCGACCATCCCCCTCGACCGGCTGCTGAAGCAGGTCTCGTTCGGCAACCGCGACCCGGAGGTGATCTCCTCGATCGCCGGGCGAGTCGCGCGCCTCGACCGCCAGCTGACCCGCGAGGACCGCGAAGAGCTCGAAGAGCTCGCCGGGATGCCGCTGCGCGAGCTCACGAGCGCACTCGTTGCCGCGCTCGACCCGGACCGGCACCTCGAGACAGCGCAGCAGACCACGGGCGTCGAGGAGCCCAGCGAAGAGCAAATCGCCGCCGCGGCGAAGCAGCTGGTCGATGCCGCAGCCGAGCCACTCGCAGCCAACCCGAAGCTACGCGAGCGGCTCGTCGAGGTCCGCCGATCCTACGAGCAGACCATCGACGAGTCCTCAAAGGACGAGGTGATCGCCGCGGGCTACTCGGTCGACGGCGCCGACCGGGCACGGCGGACGGTCGACTCGTTCCGCGAGTTCATCGAGCAGCACAAGGACGAGATCACCGCGCTTCAGATCCTCTACAGCCGCCCCTACCGGCAGCGCCCGAGCTTCAAAGAGATCAAGGAGCTCGCGCGGGCGATCGGCCGCCCGCCATACCAATGGACGCCCGAGACGCTCTGGCAGGCGTACGAGACCCTCGATCGCTCGAAGGTCCATGGGTCCGGCGGACGCGTTCTGACCGACATCGTCTCGCTCGTGCGCTACGCGCTCGAGCAAGAGAATGAGCTCGTGCCGTATCCCGAGCGCGTGACGCAGCGGTTCCAAACGTGGCTCCTGCAACAGGAGAACGCCGGACGCGAGTTCACGGACGAGCAGCTGGCGTGGCTGGAGCGGATCCGCGACCACGTTGCCGCGTCACTGGCAATCAGTGCCGACGACTTCGAC
>CAVXDE010000038.1:0-196850 GCA_963760435.1 uncultured Alphaproteobacteria bacterium | reverse complement strand
CATGTCGCCGTCGGCGGAGCTTGCGCTCTCGCCGATATCCTGGCGCTGCAGATCGCCCCTAAGGTCGCATTCGCGCCGCTGTTCGTATTGTGGATGGGATTTTCGATCTACCCCAAAATCCTGGTCGCGGTGCTGATCGTGTTCTTCCCGGTGATGATCAACGTGCTCACCGCGATCCGCGCTGTCGATCATGATCTCATTAACCTGGCGCGTTCGTTCAAGGCGACGCGCGCCCAGATTTTCTGGAAGATCGAATTTCCCGCCTCAATGCCGGCGACCTTTGCGGGCCTGCGTATTGCCTCGACCCTGGCGGTGGTCGGCGTGGTCGTCGGCGAACTCGTCGGCGGCAATGTGGAACTCGGGGTTCCTGCTGTCATTCGGCGAGGGGCAGGCCAACACCGCGATGGTGTTTGTGGCGATTGTCATGCTGACGATCGTCGGCGGCATTGCCTACCTGGCGGTGATCCTCGCCGAGCGCCGCGTGCTGCACTATCTCCCGTCGCGTGGCTACCAGGGGTTTTGATTGGTCCGCTACGCTCGTTCCACGAAACTATCCAGGATGCGCTTTTCACCGGCCTTGTCGAACTGGATGATCAGCTTGTTACCTTCCACGTGGGTGACGTTGCCGTTGCCGAACTTGAGATGGAACACCCGGTCCCCAACCGAGTAGGGCGACACGGTGCCGGTCGATTCGGCGACCAACTCCCCTTCGATCGTTGCCGGCGCGACGTGGCTCCGCGCGGAGCGGTTGCTCCAAAAACAGCGATGCGCTGGCTTCCGCAATCCGACGCGCGCGCAGCGCGGACGCCTCCGCGTCGCCGCCCTCCTCGTATCGTGGCGTGGCGAACGGCGAGGAGGGCCCGCCGTCGTCGACGTCCTGGCTCTCGTCCTCGAATTCGCGCCGCCCACGGCGCTGGGCGCGCTGCCAGCCGGGTGTGCGGTAGCTCGAACCGAAAGTTTCCGTGGTGTCGAAGCGCGAGCCGTAGTTGCCGTATGCCGAAAATCCGCCGAACCCGCCCTGCGACTTGGTTACTTCCACGTTCGCCTCGGGCAGCTCGTCGATGAAGCGCGAGGGCAGTGAGGAAGACCAGGAGCCGTGAATGCGCCGGTTGGCGACGAAGGAAATCTTGGCGCGCCGGCGTGCCCGCGTAAGGCCCACGTGGGCGAGCCGCCGCTCCTCTTCGAGTCCGGCGCGGCCCTGCTCATCGAGCGAACGCTGATGTGGCAGCAGGCCTTCCTCCCAACCGGGGAGGAACACGGTATCGAACTCGAGCCCCTTGGCCGAATGTAAGGTCATGATCGAAACGGCATCGGCATCCGCACCGCCGTCCGCGTCCATCACCAGGGCGACGTGCTCGAGAAAGCCTTGCAGGTTCTCGAACTCCTCCATGGAGCGCACCAGCTCCTTGAGGTTTTCGAGCCTGCCGGCCGCATCGGCCGAGCGATCCTTCTGCCACATGTCGGTATAGCCGGACTGATCGAGCACGATCTCAGCCAACTTGTTGTGCTCGACGGTGTCGCGCTGGGCGCGCCAGCGATCAAATGATGCGACGACATCGCGCAGCGCCGCCCGCGGCTTGGGTTTGAGCTCCTCGGTCCCGCCACGCTGCGGGCCGCTTCCAGCAAAGGCACGCCGGCCGCGCGGGCGCGATCGTGCAGCAATTTGACGGTCGCATCGCCAAGGCCACGCTTGGGCACGTTGACGATGCGCTCGAAGGCGAGATCGTCTGCCGGTTGGTGCACGAGGCGCAGATACGCAAGCGCATCGCGGATTTCGGCCCGCTCGTAGAAGCGTGGACCGCCGATCACCCGATAGGGCAATCCGAGCGTAACGAACCGGTCTTCAAACTCGCGCATCTGGAACGAGGCGCGCACCAGGATGGCGACCTCATTGAGCGAGTGTCCCTGCCGTTGCAGCTGTTCAATATCTTCGCCAACCGCGCGGGCCTCCTCCTCGGAATCCCAGGCGGACGTCACCGTGACTTTCTCGCCGTCCTCGTCTTCGGTGTGCAGCGTCTTGCCGAGGCGACCTTCGTTGTGAGCGATCAGGTGCGCCGCCGCTGCCAGGATATGGCCGGTTGAGCGATAATTGCGTTCCAGGCGAATAATGCGTGCGCCGGGAAAGTCGTGCTCGAAACGGAGAATGTTGTCGACTTCAGCGCCGCGCCAGCCGTAGATCGACTGGTCATCGTCACCGACGCAGCAGATGTTCCGGGTAGCGACCTCCGGGGTGCCCACCTCGGTCAAAGCTTGCGGCGACGACGACGCCTCCGGCCCAGTCAGTGGACGCGGCGTCGCGTTGCGCTGAGCCAGCAAGCGCAGCCACAGATACTGCGCCACGTTGGTGTCCTGATATTCGTCAACCAGGATGAACTTGAAGCGCGCCTGGTAGCCGCGCAGGATCTCCGGGTGCTCGCGGAACAGCCTGATGTTCTCCAACAGCAGATCGCCGAAATCGGCGGCGTTGAGGACCTTCAGCCGGTCCTGATAGGCTTTGTAGAGATTGAGCCCGCGCCCATTGGCAAAGCTTGCCGCTTCGCCAGCCGGGGCTTGTGCGGGGGTGAGGCCGCGGTTTTTCCAGCCGTCGAGCATGGCGGCGAACACGCGCGCCGGCCAGCGCTTCTCATCGATATTGTCGGCTTCGATGAGCTGTTTGATGAGCCGGATCTGATCGTCGGTGTCGAGGATGGTGAAGTCGGGCCGCAACCCTACAAGCTCAGCGTGGTGGCGCAGGATGCGCGCCCCAATTGAATGGAAGGTGCCGAGCCACGGCATTCCCTCGACGATCTGGCCGACCATCTGCCCGACCCGCCCCTTCATTTCGCGGGCGGCCTTGTTGGTGAACGTGACCGCCAGCACTTCCGACGGGCGCGCCCGGCCCAGGCTCAAGATGTGGGCGATCCGGGTGGTAAGCACGCGCGTCTTGCCTGTCCCGGCGCCGGCCAGCACCAGTACCGGCCCGTCCAGGGTCTCGACGGCTTCGCGCTGCTCGGGATTGAGGCCCTGCAGGTAGGGGGCACCGCCAGCCGCGCGGGCACGCGCGGCGATTCCGCCGGGCGCTGGCCTGTGCGGCGGCGCGTCGGTGCGCTGATGCGGATCGGTCAACGGCAAATCCTGATTCTCTCAAGGCCCAAGATGGCACTCGGGAGGCCGATTTGCGAGGGGGAGGGGAGCTAGTTGCCCTTCATCCCGATGCTGCGGCCGGCGGCCGCCGGACGCGGAAGCCGGGCGTGAGAATCGGACATTTTCTCCAGCCGATCGAGCACGCTCTGGGGGAATAGCGCGCTGCGCTTGGCATCCATGTCCACATGGAGCGCGAGGTTTTCGGAGGTTGCTGAAACCGCGTTTTTCGCGGTCTGGATCAACTGCTCGAAATAATGCACGCGCTTCTTGTCGTAGCCGAGCAGCTGGAACGTAACCCGCACCGGATCACCCGCGTGCAATTCGCCCAGGTAACGCACATGAACTTCGGCCGTGTAGAGGGAGTGCCGGCGCTTCTTCACATAGTCGAGGCCGACGCCAAGCAGTTCGTAGGCCTCATCGACGGCGCGATCGAACAGCACGTTGTAGTAAGCCATGTTGAGATGGCCGTTGTAATCGATCCATGCCGGTTCGACCCGCATGATCGACGAGACGAACGGGGCAAAGAACAGCGGTTCCAGATCGCTGCGCTCGAGCATGGGGCTCCAACCACTGGACGAGGTAACCCGCATAGTGATTGAGTGCGGCGGTTCTTGCAAGTGACGAGGAACACAATCGTGCCGGCCCGGATCAAAAACATCCTCTTCATCATGTGCGACCAGCTGCGCTGGGATTATCTTTCCTGCTACGGCCACCCCACGTTGAAAACGCCGCATATCGACGGGCTCGCCGCGCGCGGGATGCGTTTTACCCGCGCTTATGTGCAGTCGCCGATCTGTGGGCCGTCGCGCATGAGCTTCTACACCGGGCGCTACATGCAATCGCATGGCTCGAACTGGAACGGCATCCCATTGCGCGTGGGCGAGCTGACGATGGGTGACTACCTGCGTCCGCTGGGCGTGCAGACCGTATTGGTGGGCAAAACCCACATGGTCGCCGACCGCGAAGGCATGGAGCGGCTCGGCATCGATCCCAAATCGATCATTGGCGTGCGCATGTCGGAATGCGGCTTCGATCCGTTTGATCGTGATGACGGCCTGCATGCGCGCGGTCCGGACGGCGGCTACGATGCGGAAAAGCCGCGCTACAAGGAGTACCTCAACGCCAAGGGCTATCCGGGCGACAACCCGTGGCACGACTACGCCAATGCGGCTGCGGGCGAAGGCAATCGGCTCGCATCGGGCTGGGCCATGCACAATGCGCGCAAGCCGGCCCGCGTGCGCGAGGAGGACTTGGAAACCCCCTACATGACGCGCCGGGCGATGGAGTTCATCGACCAGGTGCAAGACACGCCGTGGTGCGTGCACCTGTCCTACATCAAGCCGCACTGGCCTTACATCGCGCCCGCTCCCTATAACGACATGTACACGCCCGATGACGTGATTGATCCGGTGCGTGCCGAGAGCGAGCGCGCCGATCCACACCCGGTGTTTCGTGAATTCATGGCGGCGCGGGTCAGTGACACCTTTTCGCGTGACGAAGTGCGGCGCGAGGTCATCCCGGTCTACATGGGCCTGATCAAACAGATCGATGATCAGATGGGGATTTCTATTTCGATTCCTGGAGCAACGCGGACTGTTCGACAACACGCTGATCGTGTTCACCTCCGATCATGGTGATTACCTCGGCGACCACTGGCTCGGTGAAAAGGAGTTCTTCCACGAGCCCTCGGTGAAGATCCCGCTGATCATCTACGACCCCACTGCGGATGCGATCCGCGGCGGCGTGTGTGACGATTTGGTGGAGGCAATCGATCTTGCCCCGACGTTCCTCGACGCGCTCGGCGCCGATCCGGAGCAACAATCACACCGCCTCGAAGGCCGCTCGCTCATGCCGTTGCTGCGCACCAATCCGCCGGCCCGCTGGCGGACCCATACGATCAGCGAATACGACTATTCAGTCCAGCCGATCGCCGAAGCGCTGGGCGTTGCGCCACGTGATGCGCGCTTGTTCATGATCGCCGACAAGCGCTGGAAACTGATCCATGCCATCGGGTTCCGGCCGATGCTGTTCGACCTTGTCAACGACCCGGATGAGCTGAATGATCTCGGTGCCGACCTGGCCTACGCGGGCGAACGACAACGATTGGAGACCGCGCTGGCGCGGTGGGGCCTGCGGCTCTCGCAACGGCAGACCCGCTCGGAACAGCAAATCCGCGCCATGCGGGGCAGGGCCGAGCGGCGGGGAATTCTGATCGGTGTTTGGGACGAGACCGACGTCGCGCCTGAGTTGTGGTCAGGCTACCTGGGAGAGGCAAAATGACCGGCCGGTTCCTGCGCCCCGTATTGCTCGCGTTGATCGGCTGCGTGATGGCGTCGGGAGCGTTCGCGCAATCCGGCACCATCCGCATCATCTTTCCGTACGCGGCCGGCGGCAGCGGCGACGCTACGGCGCGACTCCTGGCTGACAAACTGCAAACGAGCCTCGGACAAACCGTGCTGGTGGAGAACCGCACGGGCGGCGCCGGCCGCATCGGCGTGAATGCGGTCAAGAACGCGGCCGCCGACGCAGGCACGTTATTGTTCACGCCGTTCGCGGCGGTGACCATCTATCCGTTCGCCTACCGCTCTCTCGACTATGACCCGTTCACCGACCTCGCGCCGATTACCCAGGTATGTACGTTTGATTTCGCGCTCGCGGTCCGGTCAGACTTTCCGGCGAAGACACCGCCGGAGCTGGTGGCCTGGTTGAAGGCGAACCCGGACAAAGCCCAATACGGCTCACCTGGCGCTGGGGCTCTGCCGCACTTCTTCGGTCTGTTGTTCGGGCGTGCAGCGGGCGTGGAGATGACGCACATCGCCTACAAGGGCACGGCGCCCGCGCTTTCGGATCTGCTTGGCGGCCAGATTCCGATGGTCTCTTCGACCGTCAGCGACTTTCTGGAGTTGCATCGCGCCGGCAAGGTTCGAGTGATCGCCACTTCCGGCGAGGAGCGCACGACGGACCTGCCGGATGTGCCGACGTTCAAGGAAAGCGGGATCAATATCGTTGGCAGCGGCTGGTACGGGATGTTTGCTCCTGCACGCACGCCGCCCGATGTCATCGCGCGCCTCAATGCTGCGCTTGTTGCAGCCCTCGCTCAACCCGACCTCAAAGCCCGCGTCAGCAGTTTCGGGCTCAAACCCACCGGGACGTCGCCGGCGCAACTGGCTGCCATTCAGCGCGCCGACGCTGAGAAGTGGGGGCCGATCGTCAAGGCATCCGGATTCGTCGCCGATTAGGTCCGGCTCAACGCGACGTGCTCTTGTTGTT
Source organism: uncultured Alphaproteobacteria bacterium (assembly GCA_963760435.1). Taxonomy (GTDB): domain Bacteria; phylum Pseudomonadota; class Alphaproteobacteria; order Rhizobiales; family Xanthobacteraceae; genus JAFAXD01. The sequence continues at coordinate 190,457 of CAVXDE010000038.1, read as the reverse complement.
GGTCAGCGACTGTGCCTGTTGCAGGTGCTTTTGCAAGATCGGCAGCGTCTGGTTTGCGAAGTCTCCGACCGGATCGTTTTGCTTTTTCGCTGCCTGTTGGAACTTCTGAATATCCTGTTTATGGTCCTGCACCATCTCCTTGGCGAACTCCCGATCGAATGCGGGGCCCGAGAGTTTGGACATCTTGGCGTACAGCGCTTTCTGTTTAGCATTTGGCTCGGTGGGTGGCGTCACGCCGATCTGATTGGCAACCGCAGTTGCTTTTTGATTGGCATCCGTGTGATCGGTCACCAGCATCTGGCCGAAAGACTTCACGCCATCGCTCTGACCTTTGTCTTGGGCGAGCTTGCCCATCTGCACTTCGGCGAGGTTGCCCTCGATTGCGTCTTTGATGAAGGTCTGGTCGCGCTTGTCGGCGGCCCATGCCGACGTCACTGCGAACGCCGCCGTCATGGCGATCAAAATCAATTTATGCCTCATGGTCGACTTTCCCTGGTTGCTGCGCAGCGTCATCGCGCCGAGAACGCGCGGCTGCGCAGCTAAGTTCCGGGCTTGCGGTGCAGGTGGTGGCATCCGCAGGGTAAATTCGTTACAAGCCCGGCGGGCCATGCTTGGGCACGGAGGGATGGATGCGTCGATGCTTGACGAGCGCTGCTGCGCTGGCGCTTATCTTTGCGGCTTTATTCGGTGCGGCTTCCTCGGCACAGGTGCAGCGCGGGCAAACAGCCGGTTCCGCTGCGAGCCTCGCCAGCGATCTCGGTTGGCCGCGAGATTTCGACGTCGGCAGCGATCAGCTCGAGGTCTATCAGCCGCAGATCGAAACTTGGCAGGGCGATCACATGTCCGGCCGGATGGCGATTGCGGTCGGTCCCAAGAGCGGATCGCCGACGTACGGGGTCGCACACTTCAGCGCGCGCGCCGCCGTGGACAAGACCGCCGGCACGGTGACACTTGCGTCGATCACGATCAGCAAGGTCGACGTCCCGACAGCTCCGGATCAGGCCACGCGCTTGCAGAACGTACTGCAGCAACAAATACCCCTAACCGGCATCACCACCGCGCTCGATCACTTGCAGGCGAGTTACGCCGTCTCCCAGCAAATCGCCAAGGAACAGACCGTGCCGGTGCGCAACGATCCTCCCCGCATCGTCTTTGCTGCGCAGCCGACCGTGCTGGTGCCGGTCGATGGCGACCCCGTCCTTGGCGCATTGCCGAACGCTCCTGGATTCCAGCGCGTGATCAACACCCGTGCGCTGTTTCTACAGGACCAGGCCGGGACCATGTATATCAACGCGGCCGGCTTCTGGTATGAGGCCCGCGCCGTTGCAGGCCCATGGCTTGTGCTTGCGTCTCCGCCAGCGACGCTCATCAGCGCGGCACAAGCCGCAAGCGCCACCAGTTCACCTGACCCTTTGCTTCCGGCGGATGGCAAGCCGGCGCAGAGTGCGCCTGCGCTGCTGGTTGCAACTCAACCAACCGAGCTCGTGCTCACGAGCGGGCAGCCGCAGATCGCACCGGTTGATGGCACCTCGCTCCTCACCATGACCAACGCGGATCACGCCGTGTTCATCGTGGCGGCGAGCAACGACTATTACGTGCTGGTCTCGGGGCGCTGGTTCAAAGCGAACAACATGAACGGCCCCTGGACCTACGTGCCCGCCAATACGCTGCCGGCGGACTTTGCCCGCATCTCGGTGCATGATCCCAAAGCCGACGTGTTGGTCTCGGTCCCCGGCACGCCGCAGGCCAAAGAGGCTGCTATTGCGGCAACCATTCCGCAGACCGCGACCGTGTCACGCTTCAAGGCTGCGCTCAATGTGAGCTATGCCGGTGCCCCCAAGTTCGAGCCGATCCAGGGGACCGCCCTGGCCTATGCGGTCAACACGCCGACGCCGGTCATCGAGAGTGGGCGGGAGCGCTATTACGCGGTCTCCGAAGGCGTGTGGTTCGTGGCGAACAACCCGCTCGGGCCGTGGCACGTGGCCGATGCTGTTCCGGAAGCGATCTACACGATTCCTCCAACGTCCCCGCTGCACTACGTGACCTATGTGCGGGTCTATTCGTCGACGCCGGAGGAGGTCGTGGTCGGCTACACGCCCGGCTATATGGGGCTTGCGGTCGATCCGGCGGGCGTCGTCGTTTACGGGACCGGCTACTACTATCCGCCCTTTATCGGCGGTGGCTACTGGTACGGCTACCCGGCGACTTACGGCTATGGGGCCGGTTTCGCCCTGAGTGCGGCGGAAGGATTTGCCTTCGGCTTTGCGACAGGGCGCGCCTGGGGCGCGGCATCCCCCTATTGGGGGCCGTTCTGGGGTTATCGAGGCGGCTACGTGAACTGGCAGCACGTCAACATCAACCAGGTCAACGTCTATGGCCGCTGGGGTGAAGGCACGATCACCCACGTCTCCGGCTGGAACTCGTGGAACGGCGACCATTGGAGCGGCACGCGCGTATCTGGCTTCGATCCTTATGCCGGCAGCCGCTTCCATGGCGATCGCAGCGGTGAGTTCAGCTGGCATTCGGGCGGCTATACGGTCGGCCGCGACGGCTCGTTCTCAAGTGTCAGTCGCGGTTACGAGAGCACGACCCGCACGAGCACGGATGTGACGAACCGCAGCAACGTGGACAGCAGCCGCACGTTTCAGTCGAATTGCGATGCGACCTTTCAAGCCGATCGCAACACGAGCGTTGATCGCGACGCGGGAAGCTCGTGGAATAACGGCCGCCTCTACTCGGACCACGACGGCAATGTGTATCAGCACGCGGACGATGGCTGGCAGCGGCGCACCCAGGACGGCTGGCAGCGCACCGACGATCAGCGCACCACCGATGATCTCGATCGCGAGCGCTCAAGCCGCGACACCGGCGATCGGCGCGTCGACGATTCGGATCGGCGTGGCGCCTTCGACGAGGATCGCTTTGGCGGTGAGCGAGCGGATCGCGGCGAACGCGCCGACGGGGGCGAGCGCTTCGGCGGGCGGGCCGGCGGCCGACGGCGCTGAGCCGGAGTGGGCCGGCGGAAAAGGTAAAGGTCATGCTTGAAAAGCCCAAGCCTGAGGCCGTCAAACGCACGATCGCCGAGCTTGCGGCGCTGTTTGGCAATCGGCTCGTCACCTCTCAGGCCGTGCGCGAACAGCACGGTCACACGACCACATGGCACCACAACGAGCCGCCGGATGCGGTGGTATTTGCTCAGTCCACCGAAGACGTGCAGCGCATCGTTGGTGTCTGCGCCAAGAACGCGGTCCCGGTCATTCCGTTCGGAACCGGCACGTCACTCGAGGCTCACGTCAATGCGCCGCTCGGTGGCGTGTCGATTGACTTGCGCGACATGAACCGAGTCCTCGCCGTGCACGCGGAGGATCTGGATTGTGTCGTCGAGCCCGGGGTCACCCGCAAGACGCTCAACGAGCATCTGCGCGACCAGGGCCTGTTCTTCCCGATCGATCCCGGTGCCGACGCGTCGCTCGGCGGAATGACAGCAACGCGCGCCTCTGGCACCAACGCGGTGCGCTACGGGACGATGAAAGACAACGTCGTGTCGCTCAAAGCCGTGCTTGCCAACGGCGAGCTGATCAAGACCGCAAGCCGCGCCAAGAAATCATCCGCCGGGTATGATCTGACGCGTTTGTTCGTTGGATCGGAAGGCACGCTCGGCGTGATCACCGAGATCACGCTCAAGCTCGCCGGAATTCCCGAGGCGATTGCGGGCGGCGTGTGCCCATTCGCAACCGTCGAGGACGCCTGCAACGCGACGATCGCAACCATCCAATCGGCGATTCCGGTCGCACGTATCGAGTTGCTGGATGAAATCCAGGTCAAGGCCTGCAACGCCTATTCGAAACTCACCCTGCCAGAACAGCCGATGTTGTTCGTCGAGTTTCACGGCAGCACGGCCGGCGTGGCCGAGCAGTCGGAACGGTTCGGCGAGATTGCGCGCGAGTTCGGCGGCGGCCCGTTTGAATGGGCGACGCGGGCCGAGGATCGCTCGCGACTTTGGCAGGCGCGCCATGACGCCTATTTCGCGGCGCGTGGCCTGCGACCGGGCACGCAAGGACTGGCGACGGACGTATGCGTGCCGATCTCGCGATTGGCGGAATGCGTGACCGAAACTCAGCGCGACATCGTCGAAAGCCATCTCCTGGCGCCGATCGCCGGGCACGTCGGCGATGGCAATTTTCACGTCTTGCTGTCGATCGATGTCAACGATCCCGACGAGGTGCAGCGGGCCGACAAATTCCTGGAACGGTTGGTGGAGCGCGCGCTCGCCATGGAGGGCACCTGCACAGGCGAGCACGGGGTAGGGGAGGGCAAGCTCAAATACCTTGCCGCCGAGCATGGCGAGGAGGTGCTCACCCTCATGCGATCGATCAAGCGTGCGCTCGACCCGCAGGGGATCATGAACCCCGGCAAGATCGGATCTTAACCTCCGGGGGCAAGTTGGTCCGCCGGCTGCGACACATAACCCTCGCGGGTGTCCTGCCAGTATTTGTTCATAATGCACTTGTAGATTTCGTCGCAGGAGCCCTTTTAGCGCCGGGATACGGCAAGCTTGCAGACGACGCTGCTCACATTGGGCATTACCCTGATCCTGGCGCTGGTGACCGCGCTGGTCGGGCCGGCGTTTGTCGATTGGGGCCGTTTTCGCACCAATTTCGAGGCGCAGGCCAGCCGGTTGGCGGGTCAGCCCGTTCGCATAAGCGGTCAAATCAATGTGCGCCTGCTGCCGATACCGATGGTCCGGTTGCAGGGGATCGACGTCGGGCCGCCCGCTGCCAAGGGCGCCATGAGCGCACGCGAGATCGATGCCCAGCTGTCGCTTCCATCGTTGATGCGCGGACAGTTGCGCGCAACCGTCCTGCGCGTCGACGCGCCGCGCTTTGCGCTGCAGCGAGATGCACAAGGGCGCGTATCGGGTCCGCCGCTCGTGGCGAGCGATGTCACCATCGACCGTATCGTGGTGCATGAGGGCCGCATTCGGGTTGCCGATGCGGCTAGTGCCGCGGGCAGCGTGGTGGATCACTGGTCTTTCGATGGCGACGTACGCGCCCCCAATGGTCCGATCCGCGGCGAGGGGGCATTTGTTGTCGAGGATCAAACTTATAACTATCGCATCCAGACGAGCCATGGCTCGGACGGCGGCATCAAGTTGCGCCTCGGCGTTGATCCGGCTGACCGGCCGCTGAGCATCGAGAGCGAAGGAACACTGAGCTTCGAGGACGGCGCTCCGCATTATGATGGCAGCCTGAAGCTGGCGCGCCCGGCCGGGCTTGCCCTGTCGAGCGGCCAGACCGTCGCCAGCGATCCGTGGCAGGTCAGCAGCAAACTGACGGTCGACTCCTCCGCCGCATTGTTCGATCAGGTCGATTTCCAGTACGGACCGGACGAGAGGGCAGTGCATCTGACCGGCACAGCCGATCTTCAGTTCGGCGGGCGCGCCCGGATCAATGCTGTATTGACGGCGCGGCAAATTGATCTCGATCGCGCCTTGGTGGTGACGGACCGGGCTGCCCGGAGGCCTGCGGCGACTTTACGCGGCTTGCTGGAGACGCTCGGCGGCGTACGTCTGCCCTTGCCGCTCACGCTGGGGGTCGGAATAGATGCGGTCACGCTCGGCGGGGGCATGGTGCAGTCCGTGCGCGCCGATCTCAGCGCAGACGCGAAAGCGGTCAGTATCGATACGCTGGAGTTCCGGGCCCCCGGTTACGCCCAGGTGCGGTTGAGCGGCCGGCTTGACGCGGCCCGGTGGGAGTTTGCAGGTCCGATCGCGCTCGATGCGCCCGATCCCAAGACCCTGTTGGCTTGGCTGGATGGCATCGAATTGCCCAATCGGCCGATCGGTGCACTTGCGTTGCGGGCCGACGTGGCACTCAGCCGAGCACGCCTCGCCCTCGATCAAGTCAAAGCGACCTACGACCGCAAGGATTACACCGGGCGCATCGCATACCGGTTCACAACCGCAACCGATCCGGCCCGGCTCGATATCGGGGTCACCGCATCGCAGTTCGATGCCGATGGCGCCATCGCATTGGCGCGGTTGTTGTCGGCTGGCGTCGGTAGCACCGGCGCGACTTTCGACTGGCCGGGGGAGATCGGGATCGCGGCAGATCTCGGACATGCGACGCTTGCCGGGGTCGAAGCCAAGGACGCCAGCGCCAGGCTGGAGATCGATCGATCGGTCTTGCGAATCGAATCCCTCACGATCGCGGATTTTGGCGGCGCCGCCCTCACGGCAGCGGGGCGGATCGATACCCCCGCGAAGCCCTCCGGCGGCACGCTCAATCTCGATCTCAATGTGGAGCGCATCGATGGTCTTGTGGCCGTGGCCGGCCTGGTCTCTCCGCAAGCCGCCGATTGGCTGCGTGCCAACGCGGTCGGCGCGCTACCCGCCAGGCTGGATGCCGGCATCACCATTGAGCCCACGCCGAGCGGGGGGACGAAGTCTCTCGGCAAGGTGAAGCTGACGGGCACCGCGCGAGGCATCGCGATCGCTGTCACAGGCCAGGGCCTTGGTGACCTGACTGATCCGCGTCACGCTGACCTCCACCTGGAGGGGCATTTCCAGTCGGATGATGGTGCATTGCTGACGGCGCTAGGGCTCGACGGCCTGACGCGGGAGAAGCGGGCTGGCAGCTTGACCTGGACGGTGGACGGGCCCGCGGCCGGTGACATGGCCATCAACGCAAAACTATCCAGTCCTGGGCTTGAGGCGCGGGCGGACGGAAAGGTTCGACTGGCCGACGTCGGCCTGCAGGGGAACGGCACCGCCATGCTTTCGGTTGCTGATGTGCCTGCCTTGCGGCGCCCAGCGCCGTTCCCGCTGAGCGCGCGGGCGCGGCTCACCGTCGATGGCCCGGAGATCGGCTTCACCGAACTTTACGGCAAGGCCGGGCTCAGCAGTGTGCGGGGGCAAGGCAAACTGGTTCTGGGTGACCCGCTGCGGCTTGACGCCACTCTCACGGCCGATCAGGTGGACGTGCCAGCCATCATCGCCAGCGTCATCGGCATCCCGCCGCAAGCGACTGCCACGGCCGATTGGCCAAGCCAACCATTCCAGCCCTGGAGCAGGGTCGCCGGGCGCATTGTGCTGCGGGCTCAGCAAGCGGTGCTCAGCCCGTCACTGAGCGCGATGAGCGTCCGAGGAAACCTCGCGCTCGCGCCCGGGGACATCGCGTTCGAGGGGCTCAGCGGCTCGATTGCCGGCGGAGCATTGAGCGCAGATTTGCGCTTTCACGGCACGCAGGGCGCGCTCGCGGTCCACAGCCGGATCTCGCTTGCCAATGCGAATCTGCCGGCGCTGCTGGAAGGCGGTGCATCGCCTCCGCTCGCCGGCCGTATCTCGGGCAAATTGGAAATGGATGGAACGGCGTCCAATCCTTCTGCTCTCATCGCATCGCTTAGCGGTTCGGGGTCCGTCAGCGTCGAGAACCTTCAGATCACCGGAATTGATCCCAAGGCAATCGAGATCGCGTCACGCGCGTTCGAGCGTGGAACCGCCGTCACGCCGGCGCGCATCGGCGACATGGTCGGCCGCACGATGGAGCAAGGATCGCTAGGCTTGCCCTGGGTCACGGCACCACTCACCGTTGCCGCCGGCCGCATCCGCCTCGGCAAGCTGATGACGCCCTCGCAAAGCAGCGAGCTCGCTGCCACTGGTTCCTTCGACATGATGGATGCCACACTCGACGCGCGGCTGACCCTGTCGACAATCTCTGAAGGCGGTCAACGGCCCGAAGTTTCCGTCCTGTTGAAAGGACCGGTCGGCGCCATCCGGCGTACGCTCGATGTGGCGGCGTTGACCAACTATTTGACACTGCGGTCGGCCGATCGGGAAACAAAACAAATCGAGGCGGCGCAACGCGCAGCGAAGCAGCTCGAAAAACTCAATCCTTCGGGATCTGGACAGCAGCCTGGATCCGCTCAAACACCGGTGGCTCCACGTAATGCGCCGAGTGGACCGGATCCAAACAGACCGGATGTGAGAGCAAACTTGCCGGCCGCGTCTGTTCAGCCGCAGACAGCGCCCGCGCTGCCGCCGCCTGTGACGCTCACTCGCCCACCTGGAAGCTCACAAGTGAGGCCGGCACCGCCATTTCTGACGGCACCGCCATTATTCGCCCCACAGTAACTGGCAGCTACTCGGCGCGCAGATCCGGCGACATGGTCCGCATTGACGAATAGTCGCGTGCCGGAATGTCCGTGACCCCACCCGCTTGCGTGCGGTAGTGATCGAGAACAAACAAACGAATTGCCGATGAGAGATTCCCGTGCTGGCGTTCGTTGTCGATGGTGGATACCAAGTCTGAGAGCGGGATGTTTCGCATCGCCGCGATCTCCTTGAGGCCCTTCCAGAAGGCATCCTCAAGACTCACGCTGGTCTTGTGTCCGGCGATCACGATCGAACGTTTAACAACTTGCGATTTCATTTGGCCTCTCCCGATTCGATTCGGTGCTGGTCGTGCTTACGGCGCGCTAGCTTTTGTTGAGCCCGGCCGAGCGACCGCTCGGCCTTTGGCACGCCGTGCTGCATGCGTCGCATTGCAGCGGCGTCGGTCTCTTGTTGCCGCCGTGTCCGCTTGCGAACCGTCCGTAGATTGACGATTTCGCCCATGCCCCCCAAACCCGCGGTCATGTAAGTTTCCGACTTTCCCCTCAATTGCGCCGATAGCAAGGCTATGCACCGCAACCAGATGGAAAAGTTTACCCGACCTGAAATGCTTGCCACGCCTTCGCGGGATTGGCCAGTGCAATTTCTGGTTTCGCCCGGTGTTTAATCACAAAATCGCGATGAAACCGGAGTTCCCATTACTAACCGCAATGGGCGATATGCGTTTTTTATTTGGGTGAAAAAAACCAGCAAGTTCATGGAACCTATTTGATGTTGGTGCGTTAACAACTTCCAGCTGTGTTATCTAACGTACCGAAGCGCGCCCAACCAGTTGCTGTGCTGCGCTGCCTGTCCGCCGTGAGATGCTGGTCTATTTCTTGCGAAAACGATCGAGCCGCACGACTTCGGCACCCCCGGCTGGCTTGTCCGGGTCTTCGTCTACAGGAGCGGCGACCTCGGCTGTGGCGGGCAGCGTCTTGGGGCGGGAATTGCTGGGCGGAGCCGGCTTGCCACTCTGTTCAACAGGGGCCTTCTCCGCCGCTGGCGCGAGCTTTTGCGGTTCGACTTCGTCACTGGAACTGCGACCCGGTGCGAACTGCAGACCAAAGTTCACGGATGGATCGAAGAAGCCTTTGATCGCCGCAAATGGAATCGTGAGCCGCTCGGGAATTCCGTTAAACGACAAGCCGACTTCGAATGCATCATCAGTGACGTTCAGATCCCAGAATTGATGCTGCAGTACGATCGTCATTTCCTCGGCGTATTGCGTCTGGAGCCGCGACGATATTTTGACGCCCGGCGACCGGGTGGCGAACGAGATGAAAAAATGATGTTCGCCGGCCAGTCCTTTGAGTGCGGCGTCTTTGAGGACGCGGCGCACCACGCCGCGCATCGCATCCTGCGTGAGCAGGTCGTATCGGATATGATCAACAGCCATCGGTGCCCCGCGGCACTTCATCAGAATCAAGAACATGCTAACGCGACGGGCCGCGCGCGTCAGCTATCTCTAGTGCGTCCGTTATGGCTGTTCCAGGGCCAGCCGCAAAGAAGAAAGTGGAGGCTTCTGTTGCCAGGTGCCTCCGAACCCCGCCTGCCGCTGCTAAGACGTCAGGACTTTAAATCGGTCTTTCAAACCGCGTTACGCGGCCTGAGCAACCGGAGCATAGTTGTCGTTGGCAACTATGAGATTGGCCCGATAACGGCGGAACCATGCCGAGCAAAAGCGCGCCCTTTACGCCCTCGTCGATCCTGTTTCGCCCCCATGCGGGATCCTGCAACGGATCCCTGAATTGGTGGAGGCGCCGGGTACTGCCCCCGGGTCCGATAGGTTTATTACGACGGCCATTTATCGCCATAGCCGGCAAGCCGGCGTGCTTAATATAGGCGCAGCGCTTGCGCTCGCAAAGGGGAACGGTGCACGGCAGTGATTGCGCGCGCCACGAGATGCAGAACAGCCACACAATAATTCGGCTGGCATTCGGGAATTATCCGTGGATAACAACGGCGCATGACGGAGAATGTGCTCGCACCCAGTGCGGTGGTCCCGACCGCACCTGATCTTTTCTTTGGCTTTGCCAAGATCGCGATTTCCGGTTTCGGCGGCGTCCTCCCTTGGGCGCGTCGGATCATCGTGCAGCAGCGGCGATGGATGTCGGCGGACGAGTTCAATGATCTGTTCGCCATTTGTCAGTTTCTGCCCGGGCCGAACATCGTCAATTTCTCGCTGATTTATGGCTCCCGTGTCGGTGGGGTGCGGGGGGCGACAGCTGCCGTGCTCGGCCTAGTGGGACCCCCGACAGTCCTGATGATCGTTCTCGGAACGCTCTACTCGCGCTACGGGGCATTACCCCAGGCGCGCGGCGCGCTGACCGGTCTTGCGGCCGCCGCCGCCGGGCTGCTGATCGCGACCGCCGTGTCGATGGCCGAGATGCTGCCACGCCGGGGACTGGGCGCCGTTCTGATCGCGGCAGCCGCCCTGGTTGGGGTCGGCCCGCTGCAATGGCCGATGTTGGCGGTACTGGCCGTCCTCGTGCCGATCTCGATTGCGCGTGCCTGGAGGGCGGCGTGAAGGATACCGGCGGCACCCTGCTCATACTGGCGCTGCATTTTTCGCTGCTCTCGTTCCTGGCGATCGGCGGCGCGATTTCCGCCCTGCCCGAGATGCATCGGCAAGCCGTCGATGTGTATCGTTGGATGACCAGCACGCAGTTCGCGCAACTCGTCGCGATCGCGCAGGCTGCTCCCGGCCCGAATGTCTTGATCGTGACGCTTATCGGCCAGCAGGTCGCCGGCATACCGGGTGCGCTGATTGCGACGATCTGCATGTGCGGCCCGGCCTGTGCGGTCGCGTTCCATATCGTGCGGGCGTTCCACCATTTCCGTGAATCGAAATGGGCGATTGCCGTGCAGGCAGGCCTTGTTCCGGTCTCGGTCGGGTTGGTCGGGGCGACCGCCTTCATCGTGGCACGCTCGGCGTATCAGGGTTGGGGCACGCTGGTGATAACGGCGGCGACGTTTGCGCTCGCGCACTGGACCCGCGTCTCCCCGCTTTGGGCGCTGGCCGGCGCCTCGGCGCTGGGCCTTGCCGGCGTCTTGTGAGGCGGACGTCTGTCAAATGGTCGTGGGTTGCGGCCCAACAGTTGCTTCCGGTCACCGTGGTCCGTGTGCTAGGAACCGCGGGGGAACAGCGACAAAATGCGTTGGGCTGGCGACAAATCGCGTTGAGCTGGGAGGAGTTTGATGTCTGACGGCATCCAGGCCCCGTCGGGCCGCACGGGTGGCTTTCGAATCCGCAATCAACAGGACTTCTACGGCGGCCTCGTTCTGGTCGCGGTTGCGGCGTTCGCGCTATGGGCGTCGCGCGACTTGCCCGGGATGCGCGGGTTTGCCTTCGGGCCGGGCACGGCGCCACGCATGTTTGCCAGCATTCTGGGCGCGCTGGGCCTCATAGTCATGGCCGGCGGCCTCGTGACTGACGGGCCGCGGGTGGAGGGGGTGGCGGTCCGGGGGACCGCGCTCGGCGCCCTGCTGATCGCGATTTTCATCCTCGTGTCGAATTATGCGACGCCGATCACCGCGGGGCTGGGCTTACGTCAATACGAGACGGTGCTTGCCGCAATCGTGGTTCTGCTGGTGACCATCGCGATTGCCCGTGGCGCTGATCGCGGTCCGCTGTACGTGGTGGCCGGGACGCTGGTGTTCGCCGGCACGATTCGGCCGCTCGGCTTGGTGCTTGCAAGCTTCATATCCATTGTGGTGTGCGCCGCCGCGACCGTTGAGGTGCGCTGGCGCGAGACCATCCTGTGGGCTGCCGGGTTGACGATCTTTTGCGCGTTGCTGTTCGTATACGCGCTCAACCTGCCGTTCAGCTTCTGGCCGAGGTTCTGAGGGGCGCGCCATGGATCTCTTTATCAATCTGGCGCACGGCTTCTCCGTCGCGCTCTCGCCGATGAACCTGCTGTTCTGTCTCATTGGCGCGCTCGTCGGCACGCTGATCGGCGTGCTTGCCCGGGGTCGGCCCGGTTGCGACGATCGCGATGCTGCTGCCGATCACCTTCGGACTTCCGCCGGTCGGCGCGCTGATCATGCTCGCCGGCATCTACTACGGCGCCCAATACGGCGGCTCGACTACGTCGATCCTGGTCAACATACCGGGCGAAGCGTCCTCGGTGGTGACGACGCTCGACGGTCACCAGATGGCCCGCCAAGGGCGCGCGGGGCCGGCGCTCGCCATTGCCGCCATCGGCTCGTTCTATCGCCGGCTGCGTTTCGACCGTGCTGGTCGCGGCGGTTGGTGCGCCGCTGACCAAGCTCGCCCTGTTGTTCGGACCCGCCGAATATTTCTCGCTGATGGTGCTCGGCCTTGTGTTTGCCGTCGTGCTGGCCAAGGGCTCAGTGCTCAAAGCCATCGCCATGATCATGCTGGGATTGCTGCTTTCGATGGTTGGGTCCGACATCGAGACCGGACAATCCCGCATGGCCTTCGACGTGCCGGAACTCTCCGACGGCATTGGCTTCGTGGTCGTCGCCATGGGTGTGTTCGGCTTCGCCGAGATCATCCGCAACCTGGAAACCCAGACCGAGGAAACCCGCTCGATCGTGACCTCGAAGGTGACGGGCTTGATGCCGACTTGGCCGGATCTAAAGGCGTCGGCCGGCGCCATTACGCGCGGGACCATCATCGGCTCGATCCTCGGCATTCTGCCCGGCGGCGGCGCCGTGATCGCGGCGTTTGCGGCCTACACCTTCGAAAAGAAGGTCGCGAAGGATCCGTCGCGCTTTGGCCGCGGCGCCATCGAAGGCGTCGCAGCGCCGGAAAGCGCCAACAACGCCGCCGCGCAGACCTCGTTCATTCCGCTGCTCACCCTCGGCATTCCGCCCAATGCCGTCATGGCATTGATGGTCGGCGCCATGACCATTCACGGCATCGTGCCCGGGCCGCAGGTCATGACCAAACAGCCCGACCTGTTCTGGGGAATGATCGCCTCGATGTGGCTCGGCAACCTGATGCTGGTCGTGATCAACCTGCCGCTGGTCGGCGTGTGGGTGAAACTGCTGCAGGTACCCTACCGGATGATGTTCCCGGCGATCCTGATCTTCTGCAACATCGGCAACTACTCGATCAACAACGCGCCGTTCGACGTCGGCATGACGGCAGTATTCGCGCTGGTCGGCTACTGGCTTATCAAGCTCGATTTCGAGCCGGCCCCGATGCTGCTCGGCTTCGTGCTCGGTCCGCTGATGGAGGAGAACCTGCGGCGCGCCATGCTGATCGCGCGCGGCGATCCGATGACGTTCCTATACCGGCCGATCTCGGCAACGCTGCTGGCAATCGCAGTGTTCCTGCTGGTGCTGGCGGTGCTGCCCATGATCCGCTCGAAGCGCGACGTGGTGTTCGTCGAAGGCGAGACCTGATCGGACCTCTCGGGGCGCGCATCGGTGCCGCAGGACCGTTTCTGCTTGGCGCGGCGCGCGCTACAATTGCGGGCTCGATTCGGAGAAGCCATTTGCGCCAATACCTCGATCTGATGCAGCGCGTGCTCGACGAGGGCGTCGAGAAGCATGATCGCACCGGCACGGGCACATTATCGGTGTTCGGGCATCAGATGCGGTTTGACCTGGCGCGGGGGTTTCCGCTGCTCACCACCAAGAAACTGCATCTCAAGTCGATCATCTACGAGCTGCTGTGGTTTCTCGCCGGCGATACCAACATCAAATATCTCAATGATCACGGCGTGCACATCTGGGATGAATGGGCGGACGCACGCGGCGATCTCGGTCCGGTGTACGGACAGCAGTGGCGCTCCTGGCCGGCGCGTGACGGGGGAACCATCGATCAGATTGCCAACCTCGTGCTGGCGATCCAGCGCAATCCGGATTCGCGTCGCCTCGTTGTTACCGCCTGGAACCCGGCCGACGTCGAGCGCATGGCCTTGCCGCCCTGCCATTGTCTGTTCCAATTTTATGTCGCCAATGGAACTCTGTCCTGCCAGCTCTATCAGCGCTCTGCCGACATCTTCCTCGGCGTTCCGTTCAACATTGCGTCGTATGCACTGTTCACCATGATGCTGGCGCAGGTGACCGGCTATCAGCCGGGTGAGTTCATCCACACGCTCGGCGATGCGCACCTCTATTTCAATCATCTCGAGCAAGCGCGCCTGCAGCTCACGCGATCGCCGCGGCCACTGCCGACCATCCGGCTTAACCCGCAGATCCGCGACCTCGACGCATTCCGCTACGAGGACTTCGTCCTGGAAGGCTACGAGCCGCACCCGCACATCAAGGCGGCAGTAGCAGTTTGAGCGCCAAGTCCGAGGCTAACAAACTACCCCAGATCGTTCTCGTCGTCGCCGCGGCCGATAACGACGTGATCGGCGCGGGCGGCAAGCTCCCGTGGCACCTGCGATCCGACCTGCAGCACTTTCGTGCCCTTACCATGGGCAAGCCGGTTGTGATGGGGCGCAAGACCTACCTGTCGATCGGGCGGCCTCTGCCGGGGCGGACCAATATCGTGGTGAGCCGGGATCCGGCCTTTGCGGGGCCGGGCCTCTTGATTGCGCCAACCCTGGAAACCGCGCTGACCGCGGCGCGCGGCGACGCCCTGCGACGCGGGAGCGACATCATGGTGATCGGGGGCGCGGAGATCTTCGCGCAGTTGTTGTCCGCCGCCGCCCGACTTGAGCTGACGCGCGTCCATCTGCGCCCGGAGGGAGACGTCCTGCTGCCGCAAATCGCGTGGGCCGAGTGGCAGGAAATCGCCCGGCGCGATTTCCCACAGGGACCGCACGACGATGCCGGTTTCACCGTGATGAGCTACCGGTGCATTGTGCAACAATGATGCGGCGCCACGTGCGTTGAAAGCGCACAGGGCAGCGCCTATAACCCCGTCTTCGAGCACGCGCAGCGTTTTGGCGCGGTGGAGGTTTCATGCCCTGGAGCAATCAAGGCGGCGGTCCCTGGGGGGCGGGGCCGAAAGGTCCTTGGGGATCGGGTCCGCAATCGTCGGGCCCCAACCCGCCTGATCTGGAAGAGATTCTGCGGCGTAGCCAGGACAAGCTGCGCAGCGTTCTGCCCGGGGGCAATCTGAGCGGTAAGGGCCTTATCATCATCGCCCTCCTGGCCGTTCTGCTGTGGGGCTTTTCCGGCATCTACCAGGTGGCACCCGACGAGCTTGGCATCGTGTTGCGCTTTGGACGCTACGTGCGTGACGCGCAGCCCGGCTTGAACATGAAGTTTCCCTATCCGGTCGAGACGGTGCTGACCCCGAAGGTGCTCAACATCAATCGCATCGACATTGGCACGCGGGTCGAGGACGGCCTGCGCCGCGGCACCA
Organism: uncultured Alphaproteobacteria bacterium; assembly: GCA_963760435.1. Classification (GTDB taxonomy): domain Bacteria; phylum Pseudomonadota; class Alphaproteobacteria; order Rhizobiales; family Xanthobacteraceae; genus JAFAXD01. The sequence continues at coordinate 175,014 of CAVXDE010000038.1, read as the reverse complement.
ACTGGCGTGACGTGCCGGAAGAAAGCCTGATGCTGACGGGCGATGAAAATATTGTTGATGTGAACTTCACCGTGCTCTGGCGCATCAAGCCGAACGGCGCGGCTGACTATCTCTTCAACATCCAAAATCCCGAAGGGACCGTGAAGGCGGTGGCGGAAAGCGCCATGCGCGAGGTCATCGGGCGCTCGGAAATTCAACCGATCCTCACCGGCGCGCGACAGAACGTCGAAACCGCGGTGCAGGACCTGATGCAGAAGGTGCTCGACAACTATCAGTCGGGCATTCAGATCACGCAGGTACAGATGCAGAAAGTCGATCCGCCGCAGCAAGTGATCGACGCCTTTCGCGACGTGCAGGCGGCGCGCGCCGACGCCGAGCGCGCTCAGAACGAAGCCCAAAGCTATGCCAACCAGGTCGTGCCGGCGGCGCGCGGCAACGTCGCACGGATCACGCAGGGAGCCGAGGCCTATCGGGAGCAGACGGTTGCGGAAGCAACCGGGCAGGCGTCGCGCTTTCTGCAAGTCTATGAGCAATACAAAAAGGCGCCTGACATCACGCGCGAACGCCTCTATATCGAGACTATCGAGCATATTCTCTCGGGCGCCGACAAGATCATCCTCGATTCTGCGCAAAACAGTTCAGCCGGCATCGTGCCGGTCCTGCCACTCAATGACCTGATGCGACAGCAGCAGCGTCCGCCTGCGCAGAGTTCGCCAGCGACGAGCGGAGCATCACGATGAGATCCTCGATCACCGGCGGCGCGATCGCCGTTATCGCGATCATCGTTCTGATCCTCGGCTATCAGTCCCTGTTCGAGGTCCAGCAGGGCATGCAGGCGCTGGTCATTCGCTTCGGCCAGCCCGTCAAGATCATCACCGAGCCTTGCAAGGGAGATCCTCCGGACGCCTCGCCGGCCCAGTCGCGCTGTGCTGGTTTGTATGCGAAATGGCCGCTGTGGATCGAGAACGTCGTATACATCAGTGCGCGCATCCTGGATTTGGAGAATCCGTCGCAGGAAGTCATCGCTTCCGATCAGAAGCGGCTGGTGGTTGACGCGTTTGCACGCTACCGCATCCTGGAGCCGCTGAAATTCTACCAGACAGTCGGCTCGATCGCGGTCGCCAATACGCAGCTTTCAACCTTGCTCAATTCGTCCCTGCGGCGCGTGCTGGGTGAGGCGACCCTGACCCATGTGGTGCGCGATGAGCGGCCGCAACTGATGGCCAAGGTCCGCGAGCAACTCGATCGCGAGGCGCAGCAGTTCGGCATCAACGTGATCGATGTGCGAATTCGCCGCGCTGATCTGCCCGAGCAGAACAGCCAGGCGGTCTATCAGCGCATGCAAACGGAACGCCAGCGCGAGGCCACTGAAATCCGTGCCCAAGGCAACCAGCGCGCCCAGGAAATCAAGGCCCGCGCCGACCGCGACGTGACGGTGCTGACCGCTGATGCAACCTCGAAATCCGAACAGATTCGCGGCGAGGGCGATGCCGAGCGCAACCGCATCTTTGCCGATGCCTATGGCAGGGATCCGGGCTTCTTCAGTTTCTATCGCTCCATGCAAGCCTACGAGGCGGGCCTGCGTCCAAACGACACGCGGCTTGTGATCAAGCCCGACTCGGAATTCTTCCGCTATTTCGGCAATCCGGCAGGGACTTCGCGCGAGGCGGCGACACCGGGCGATAGCGACAACAAGAAATGAGGAAAACGCTCCTCAGGAGCGTTGTCCGGTAGCAAACAATGTCGGATTTCGCGGTGGCGCTGGGCCTGGTGTTCGTCATCGAGGGCTTGGTTTTTGCGGCCTTCCCGGGACCAACCCGGCGGGCGATCGCCGCCGTGCTCGACACGCCGGACCAGGCCCTGCGGCTGATCGGGTTGTTGAGCGCCATGTTCGGCATCGCCCTGATCTGGCTCATGCGCGGTTGACGGATTACGCGTGGGCCGCCATTCCGCCCAAATCCGTGCTTAATTGCGGCCCCAAGCAGGCATCTTGCTTCCGATCCGCGTCCGGCGCAGTGTCCGGCGAGCCCTTTTGAGGAGATTTCACGTCTATGGCCGGCTGTCACGCAGTCCTGCGGCGCTCGCGCCGCCATATCGCCGCGGCCGCCCTCGCGGCAGGTCTCGCCCTCTCTCCCCTCGCTGCCAAGGCGCAGATGCATGGACCGGAGGGAATTGCCGATGTTGCCGAGAAGGTGATCGACGCGGTCGTCAACATTTCTACCTCGCAGACGGTGGAAGCACGCGGAGCGGCGCCGCAATTTCCGCCCGGCCCTCAACAAAAGGATTTCGAGGAGTTCTTTGAAGAATTCTTCAAGAACAAGCGCGGCGGCGGCGACAATCAGAATCGCGCTCCCCACCGCGTCTCTTCGTTGGGCTCCGGGTTCATCATCGATCCCTCCGGAATCGTCGTGACCAATAATCACGTCATCGCCGATGCCGACGAGGTCAACGTCATTCTCAACGATGGCTCGCGCCTCAAGGCTGAGATCATCGGCCATGATCCGAAGACCGATATCGCGTTGCTGAGGGTGAAGCCCGAGAAGCCGCTCAAGGCCGTGCAGTTCGGCGATTCCGACAAGTTGCGACTGGGTGAATGGGTGGTCGCGATCGGCAATCCATTCAGCCTGGGTGGGACGGTGACCGCGGGCATTGTTTCGGCGCGCAACCGCGATATCAATTCCGGTCCCTACGATAATTACATTCAGACCGACGCCGCCATCAATCGCGGCAATTCCGGCGGTCCCCTGTTCAACCTCAATGGCGAGGTGGTCGGGGTCAATACGGCGATCATCTCGCCGTCGGGCGGATCGATCGGCATCGGCTTTGCGGTTCCCTCCAAGACTGCGGTCGCGGTGATCGATCAGCTGCGCCAGTTCGGCGAGACGCGCCGCGGCTGGCTCGGGGTGCGCATTCAGCAAGTCACTGACGAGATTGCTGACAGTCTCAACATCAAACCGGCGAAGGGCGCGCTCGTTGCCGGCATCGAGGACAAGGGGCCGGCGAAGCCCGCCGGCATCGAGCCGGGCGATGTGATCGTCAAGTTCGACGGCAAGGACGTCAAGGAGATGAAGGACCTGCCGCGCATCGTCGCTGACACGCCGGTCGGCAAGGATGTCGAGGTCATCGTCATTCGCAAGGGTAAGGAAGAGACCAAGATCGTCAAGCTTGGCCGTCTCGAGGATGGCGAAAAGCAAGCGGCGCTCACGACCAAGAAGGATGCAGGGCCGGAGGAGAAGTCGGTCGCCCAGAAGGCGCTCGGCCTGCAGCTCTCGAGCCTGACCGATAGCTTACGGCAGCGCTACAAGATCAAAGATCAGATCAAGGGCGTGGTGATTACCGGCGTCGATCAAAACTCGGCCGCTGCCGAAAAGCGGCTCAACGCCGGTGACGTCATCGTCGAAGTCGCGCAGGAGCCGATTGCGAGCCCAGACGATCTGCAGAAGAAGGTAGATCAACTCAAGAAGGACGGCCGCAAATCGGCATTGTTCCTGGTCGCCAACGCGCAGGGCGAGCTTCGCTTTGTGGCGCTGGGGCTGCAGTAAGACGCGGCGATTCGGCGAGGGCCGGGTGGCGTAACCCGGCCCGAGGAGTTGAGCTTCGATGAAGCTCAGGATTGCCGCCACCGACCATCCTGCAGACGTGGATCGGCAAGCGCTGCTTGATCTGCTTGTGAACTACAACGCCGATCGGATCGGCGAGACGCCATTTCGACAATTCGCCCTGTTGCTACGCGAGCCCGAGCAGGACGCTGTCGTCGGCGGGCTCTACGCTCATTGGCTGTACGACTGGCTGGCCGTTGAGTTGTTGATCGTCCCGGAAGCTTATCGCCGGCATGGGTTTGGCTCCGAGCTCATGCGGCGGGCGGAAGCCTACGCGACCGATGTGGGCTGCGTCGGCGTCTGGCTCAACACGTTCGGGTTCCAGGCGCGCGGATTCTACGAGAAGCTCGGCTACGAGGTGTTCGGGTCGCTCGATGAGCACCCGCGCGGCTGGCAGCGCTACTTCATGCGCAAGCTGCTCCAACCTAGTCCGCGAACTGGTCGCGGCGATAGCCCTGAATAAACAGCACCGCCGTGAGATCGCAGTAATCGATGCGTGCCGCCGCCGCGGCCGCAACGGCTGGCTTGGCGTGAAATGCGATGCCAAGACCAGCGGCACGGATCATGTCCAGGTCGTTGGCGCCATCGCCAATCGCCAGCGTGTCTTCGGTCGCAAGCCCAAGTCGCGCGCGCAACGCCAGCAGAGTCGCGAGCTTCGCCTCGCGCCCCAGGATGGGTTCGGCGACTTCGCCCACAAGTTTGCCGTCGGCATCGACCAGGAGTTGGTTGGCACTCGCTTCATCAAAACCGATGCGCTGCGCGATTCTGTCCGCGAACGCCGTAAAGCCGCCGGAGACGAGGCACGCATAGGCGCCGTTGGCCCGCATCGTGGATACGAGCGTGCGGCCTCCTGGGGTGAGCACGATGCGGTGCGCCAGCACATCGTCTATGACCCGCGCCGGCAATCCTTTGAGCAGCGCTACCCGCTCGCGCAGCGCTGGCGCAAATGCAAGCTCCCCGCGCATGGCACGCTCGGTGATGGCAGCCACATGCGCCTTCTGCCCGACCAGGTCGGCGAGCTCGTCGATGCACTCCTGGCCGATCATGGTCGAATCCATGTCAGCCACGAACAGTCGTTTGCTGCGGCCGGCTGCCTTCTGCACCACCACATCGATGGCTTGATCGCCGAGCGCTTCCCGCACCCGCTCCGCAATGTCACGGTTGTCGTTTTCATCGCCGGCGCTAAAGAAAATGTCCGCCGCGCTGCCCGGGGCGAGCCATTCGGGCGCGCTCGGCGTCCCCGGTAAAACGGCGCGCGCTCGCCCAAGCGCGACATCGTCGAGCGCGGACGTGGGCGAGAGCAAGGTTGCGACGAGGGTCATGCCGGATCAAATGCGGGCGGTGCTTATCGCAGGGCCGACGGCGAGCGGCAAGTCGGCGCTGGCCCTGGCGATCGCGGAACAACTCGATGGCGCCATCATCAACGCTGATTCGATGCAGATCTACCGTGACCTGCGCATCCTGACGGCTCGTCCGAGCCCGGACGAGGAGGCGAGGGTGGCGCACCGGCTCTACGGCCATGTCGATGCGGCGCTAAACTATTCGGTCGGGCGCTACGTGACCGAGGCGGCCGAAGCACTCGCACTCACCGAGCGTGAAGGCAAGCTGCCGATCTTCGTGGGCGGAACGGGGCTTTACTTCAAAGCACTGACGCGCGGCCTTGCGGCGATGCCGCCTATCCCGGGACCGGTACGCAAAGCGGTACGAGAGCGGCTCGATGCCGAAGGGCCGCAGGTGCTGCACGCCGAGTTGGCCCAGGCGGATGCCATCAGCGCAGAGCGGCTCAAACCCTCGGATCGTCAACGCATCGCGCGCGCGCTCGAGGTGGTTCTTGCCACTGGTCGTCCGCTGAGTGATTGGCACGCGGAGAAAACGAAGCCACTGCTTGACCCGGCCCAGATCGTGAAGTTGTTTGTCTCGCCGGACCGCGCTGAGCTCTACGCGCGCATCGACGCACGGTTTGACGCGATGCTGACGGCGGGGGCGTTGGTTGAAGTGAACACGCTCGCCGCGCGACAGCTGGATCCGCAGCTTCCCGCCATGAAGGCGCACGGCGTGCCTTGGCTCCTCCAGCACCTAGCAGGTAGGATCACGCTGGAAGAAGCCTCGCAGCAGGCCAAGCTTGACGTCCGCCATTATGCCAAGCGGCAGTACACGTGGTTTCGCCATCAGCTGGCGGATTGGACGCCGGTTTCGCCAACGAGCGCCCGCGACCACATTTTGCGCAACGTGGTGCGCTGACGCCAAATCCAGCCGGCCGCCGCGACCGCAAGCCCGGATGCGAGCACCAACCAAGCGGGCCTGATCTCATAGCTGAAATCGAAGTTCGCCGAGAAGATCAGCCATGGATCAACGCCGGTTCTCACCGCGTACCACGTGGTTTCAGATACAGCGGTGAGCGCAGCGCTCACAGCCGCTAGGCCGATCAACCGAACGAACGTGACCTCACCGGCAAATTTGAACAACAGCCGATAGCCGAACAACCAAGCCAGGAACCCCAGCATCAACATCGGCTGCCAGACGTCGTTCTTGGACTGCAGCAGGAAGTGCACCTGCGCCAGCACCGCGATTGCATAGGCTGCCCGGTGTAGCTGGTTCCAACGCTGGCTACCCAGCTGGCGGATGGCGCGATCAAACGAGGTCGCCGCTAACGCGATCAGCCCAAGGAGCGCGACAAATCCGATTGACAGATAGAAGCGCAGCACGATTTCCCAGGCCACCCGGCCCAGGTCGAAGTGCTGGTCCAGCACATAGAGCGAGAGGTGCACGAACGCATAGGCGAAGGCCGCAACCCCGAGCGTGCGTCGCATAAGGATCAAGCGCGGGGCCATGAAGATGCGTCGCGCCGGGCTCACCGCGAGGGCGAGATAGAGGAAGCGGACGGTCCAATCTCCGGTGAAATGGGTCACCTCGGTCACCGGTCGTGGGCCGAGGTCGTTGAGCCAGATGCGTCCGGCAAGCCATAAGGCCGGGGCCACGGCCCCCGCAAAGGCAAGGATCTTTTCGGGGGACCACGCTCCCGATCGTTCGCGAAGAAACCCCATGGCACCGATCTCCCGCCCGGGCGCGTTGTACCGCAACCCGGGAGGCGGCCAATGCAATTTGCTTGCAAGCTTTCGTGAAACTGCCATATGCAGGCGGGTCGCGCGGCTTTGCCCTTGACTGATGGCATTGGCGCCGGTAGGGTCCGCGCGCAACTTTCGGAATTGGTGGAACTTCGATGCGCAATTTTATTAGCCTGGCGCTCGTAATCGTAGGAAGGCGCATCGCCGGGGGCGGATGACCCGCCCACGAGGTCGGCGATGCGCGCAGGGGGCTCTTCGAGGCCCCTTTTTTATTTCCCGGACGAGAGTGGAGTAGACGATGATGAAAGAGATGACAGGCGCCGAAATGGTGATCCAGGCGCTGGCCGACCAAGGGGTCGAGGATCTGTTCGGTTACCCGGGCGGGGCGGTCCTGCCGATTTACGATGCGATCTTTCACCAGGAGAAGGTGCGTCACGTCCTGGTGCGCCACGAGCAGGGCGCGGTTCACGCCGCCGAGGGCTATGCGCGCTCGACCGGTAAGGTCGCGGCCGTCCTGGTGACCTCGGGACCGGGCGCCACCAACGCGGTGACGGGTCTAACCGACGCCTTGATGGACTCGGTGCCGCTGGTGTGCATCACCGGACAGGTGCCGACGCATCTCATCGGCAACGACGCATTCCAGGAGTGCGATACGGTCGGCATCACGCGGCCGTGCACCAAGCACAACTACTTGGTCAAGGACGTCGCTGACCTTCCGCGCGTGCTGCATGAAGCTTTCTACGTGGCGGGCAGCGGCCGGCCTGGGCCGGTCGTGGTCGATATTCCCAAGGACGTTCAGTTCGCCAAGGGGATGTACTTCAAGCCGAATGATTTCCCGCACAAGGGCTACCGACCCAAGCTCAAGGGCGACATCGACAAGATCAAAGCGGCGATCGAACTGATGCGAACCGCCAAGCGGCCGGTGTTCTACACCGGTGGTGGCGTGATCAATTCGGGGCGTGAGGCGAGCCACCTGCTGCGCGAGCTGGTGCGGGTGACCGGGTTTCCGATCACCTCGACCCTGCTCGGGCTGGGCGCCTTCCCGGCGGCCGATCCGCAATGGCTCGGCATGCTTGGAATGCACGGCACCTACGAAGCCAACTGGACCATGCACGACTGCGACCTGATGATCTGCGTGGGCGCGCGATTCGACGATCGCATCACCGGGCGGATCGATGCGTTCGCGCCGGGCTCGAAGAAGATCCATATCGACATCGATCCCTCATCCATCAACAAGAACGTCAAGGTCGATATCCCGATCATCGGCGATTGCGCGCATGTGCTCGAGGACATGCTGCGGTTGTGGCGGTCGAGCGCGGCGAGCGCAGATGCTGCGACGCTCAAGTCCTGGTGGGCGCAGATCGAGAAGTGGCGTGCGCGCAAATCGCTCGCCTACAAGAGCTCCAGCAACATCATCAAGCCGCAATACGCAATCGAGCGACTTTATGAGGCGACGCGCGGCCGCGATGTCTACATCACCACCGAGGTCGGACAGCACCAGATGTGGGCGGCGCAGTTCTTCCGCTTCGAGGAGCCGAACCGTTGGATGACATCGGGTGGGCTCGGCACCATGGGCTATGGCCTGCCAGCCGCGGTCGGCGTGCAGCGCGCGCATCCGGATGCGCTCGTCATCGACATCGCCGGCGAAGCGTCGGTGCTGATGACCATGCAGGAGATATCGACGGCGGTGCAGTACCGGCTGCCGATCAAAATCTTCATCCTCAACAACCAATACATGGGGATGGTGCGGCAATGGCAGGAATTGCTGCACGGCGGGCGCTACTCGGAAAGCTACACCGAGGCGCTGCCTGACTTCGTCAAGCTCGCCGAGGCCTACCACGCCGTGGGCATTCGCTGCGACAAGCCCTCGGAGCTCGACGCTGCGATCAAGCACATGATCGACGTGCCCAAGCCGGTCATTTTCGACTGCGTGGTCGATCCGGCGGAGAATTGTTTCCCGATGATCCCGTCGGGGCGCGCCCACAATGAGATGCTGCTCGGCGACGCCGCCGAGAGCATCGAGGACGCCATCACCGAAGAAGGCAAGGTGATGGTGTGAGCATTTCCAGGTGAAGAAAAATGTCCATGCAAGCGAGCACGTCACACTATCCCGCCGCCACCGTCAGCCAAGGCGTCGAGCAGCACACACTGTGTGTGCTGGTCGATAACGAGCCGGGGGTGCTGGCTCGTGTGATCGGACTGTTCTCCGGACGCGGCTACAATATCGACTCGCTCACGGTCTCCGAGACCGAGCACGAGAAGCATCTCTCGCGCATCACCATCGTGACGCGGGGGACGCCGATGGTGATCGAGCAGATCAAAAATCAGCTCGAGCGTATTGTGCCGATCCACCGGGTGATTGACATGACGGTGGCAGGCCCGTGTCTCCAGCGCGAGCTCGCCATGGTCAAAGTCCGCGGCAAGGGCGAGGCCCGGATGGAGGCGCTGCGCCTATCCGATGCATTCCGTGCCCGCGTCATTGATGCGACGACCGAGAGCTTCGTGTTCGAGATCACCGGCGCGACCGACAAGATCGACAGCTTCATCAACCTGATGCTGCCGATCGGCCTCGTTGAGGTGGCCCGTACCGGCGTGGTGGCGATCGGCCGCGGCCCCGACGGGATGTGAGGGGTAGGCTGGAGCATGAAATCTAAAAATGCCAAATGGGATATCTCATCGCGGAAATGCGCCGATTGGGACCGGAGAACGAGCCAGAAATGGTGGATTGGGGTCCGGATGTCGGAGCTGAGATCATTGATGACGATGCGTATTCGCGCGGTGAAATCACATTGGATGACCTGCTGAGCAAAAAGAGCAGGCCATCTAAACAGAAGTCCCTCGCCGCAAAAACGCTAGGGTAACACTTGATTTTTGCGGCCGAGTGACGTTTCTGCCGCTCACACTATCAGCCGGAAAGGGGCTTTTTGACCATGCGTGTGTACTACGACCGCGACGCCGACCTGAACCTGATCAAGGGCAAGAAGGTCGCCATTATCGGGTATGGGAGCCAGGGCCATGCGCATGCGCTCAACCTGCGCGATTCGGGCGTCAAGGAGGTCGTGGTTGCCCTGCGTAAGGGATCGCAGGGCATTAAGAAAGCGGAAGGCGAAAAGCTGCCCGTCAAGGAGGTGGCCGAGGCCGCCAAGTGGGCCGACGTCATGATGATGCTCACGCCTGATGAATTGCAGGCCGACATCTATCGTGAGCACCTCGCCCCCAACATGAAGGACGGCGCTGCGCTGATGTTCGCGCATGGGCTCAATGTGCATTTCAACCTCATCGAGCCACGCGCGGACCTCGACGTGATGATGATCGCACCTAAGGGACCCGGGCACACCGTGCGCTCCGAATACGAGCGCGGTGCCGGCGTACCCTGCCTGCTCGCAATTCATCGCGACGCGTCCGGCAATGCGCATGATCTTGGTTTGTCCTACGGCGCTGCGATCGGCGGCGGGCGCGCGGGAATCATCGAAACGACGTTCCGTGAGGAATGCGAGACCGATCTGTTCGGTGAGCAATCCGTGTTGTGCGGCGGTCTGGTCGAGTTGATGAAGGCCGGTTACGAGACGCTTGTTGCTGCCGGCTACGCGCCGGAAATGGCTTATTTCGAATGCGTGCACGAGGTGAAGCTGATCGTTGATCTGATCTATGAGGGTGGCATCGCCACCATGAACTACTCGGTGTCCAATACCGCCGAGTATGGCGAGTACGTATCCGGTCCACGCGTCGTCAACGACGAGACCAAGGCGGAGATGAAGCGCATCCTCGATGACATTCAGTCCGGCAAGTTCGTCAAGGATTGGATGTTGGAGAACCGGGTCAATCAAACCTCGTTCAAAGCGATGCGTGCCAAGATGGCCGCGCATCCGATCGAGGACATCGGCGCCAAGCTGCGCGCCATGATGCCGTGGATCAAGCAGCGCGCGCTGGTTGATCGCGAACGTAACTGAACACGTCTGCCATCCCGGTAATTCGCCGACGGCTAACCTGCCTTCGCGCGGAGTTCCGCAATCGCCGAGCGCGCGAGTTCGTCCGCGCGCTCGTTGAGGTCATGTCCGGCATGTCCACGCACCCAGTGCCAGCTGATCTTATGCTGGGCGAGCGCTGAGTCGAGCCGCTGCCAGAGCTCGGCGTTCTTGACCGGCTTCTTGTCGGCCGTGCGCCATCCATTGCGCTTCCAGCCGTGGATCCATTTGGTGATGCCGTCGCGCAGGTACTGGCTGTCGGTGTGGATTTCCACGGCGACCGGCCGCTTGAGCGACTCAAGCGCCATAATGGCGGCCATCAGTTCCATGCGATTGTTGGTGGTGTGCGGCTCGGCTCCCTTGAGCTCGCGCGAATGGCCATTCCACTCCAGGATCGCCCCCCAGCCGCCCGGCCCCGGGTTGCCGGAGCAGGCGCCGTCGGTGTGAATGATGACCTTGTTTTCGCTCACGCAGTTATGCCTCGAACCCGTAATCGCGGGCGCTGATGACGGCCTGGTGGAAGCGTAGCTTCCGCCAGTACTCCAGTGGATCCTTGGGCCGGACCATCGCGCCCGGCGGGACGTTCAACCAATCGACGAGCCGGGTGAGTAAAAACCGCAGCGCCGCGCCGCGCGCGAGCACCGGTAGCGCTGCGCCTTCTGCTGCGTCGAGTTTGCGCGTTCGCGAATAAGCCTGCAGCAAGGCGCGCCCCTTGGTCACGTTGAACGAGTGGTCGGGCTCGAAGCACCAGGCATTGAGACAGATCGCGATGTCGTAAGCGAGCGCGTCCGTGCACGCAAAATAGAAATCGATCAGGCCGGATAGTTTGTTGCCGAGAAAGAACACGTTGTCGGGAAACAGGTCGGCATGGATCACCCCCTGTGGCAAATCCTGCGGCCAGCCCGCCTCGCAATAATCGAGCTCGCTCGCGATCACCTCGCGGAGGCCGCGCTGCACGCTGTCCGCCAGCTCGCCGGTCTGTTCGTAAAGCTTGCGCCATCCGGCGACCGACAGCGAATTCCTGCGCGACATCTTGAAGTCGGCGCCCGCAAGGTGAAGCTGCGCCAGCGCCTCGCCGACCGCGCCACAATGATTGGTACTGGGCCGGCGCACCGACATGCCGTCGAGAAACGTCACGAGGGCGGCCGGCCGTCGCGCAAGCTCACCCAAAGTTTCACCCTTGCGATTGCGCACCGGCTGCGGACAGGTGAGACCACGCGCATGCAGGTGATTCATCAGTGCGAGGAAAAACGGCAGGTCCGCTGCCGACACGCGTTTTTCATAGAGCGTGAGGATGAAGTAGCCGCAGGTCGTGTGCAGCAGGAAGTTCGAATTCTCGACACCCTCGGCGATGCCCTTATAGGCAAGCACATCCCCTAGGTCGTAGCCGGCGAGAAATGTCTGCAGTTCCTCAACACCGACGTCGGTGTAGACCGCCACGGATCACCCGATCATTCCGCGGCCTCGCTACCGCGCAGCGGCCGCGGCAGCGGGAAAAACACCTCCTCCTCGGCGCCGGTAATCACCTTGATGTCGAGCGCAAAGCGTTGCGCGAAAGCGTCAACGACTTCCTGGACCAGAACTTCCGGGGCGGAGGCGCCAGCGGTGATGCCGATGCGCGTGACGTATTCGAACCTCGACCAGTCGATATCGGCGGCGCGCTGCATCAGGACCGCATAGGGGCAGCCGTTACGCATCGCCACTTCCTTGAGCCGCTGGGAATTGGACGAATTAGGTGAGCCGACCACGATCATGGCATCCACGACCGGAGCGACGCGCTTGACCGCATCCTGACGATTGGTGGTGGCGTAGCAGATGTCCTCCTTGTGCGGCCCAACGATCTCCGGAAAGCGCCGCTTGAGCACGGCCACGATCTCGGCCGTGTCATCGATCGACAGGGTGGTCTGCGTCACATAGGCGAGATTGCCCGGGTCGTGCGGCTCGAACCGCTCCGCATCCGCAATGGTCTCGACCAGGCGCACCGATCCGGCCGGCAGCTGGCCGATGGTCCCCACCACTTCCGGATGACCCGCATGGCCGACCAGGATGATGTCGCGACCGCGGCGATGATGCAGTTCCGCCTCGCGATGCACCTTGGTCACCAGCGGGCAGGTGGCATCGATCGAATACAGGTGGCGCCGCACCGCCTCTTCAGGCACCGACTTGGGCACGCCATGCGCGGAGAACACCACTGGGGCTTCCGTGTCAGGGATCTCTTCGAGATCTTCGACAAAGATGGCGCCCTTGGCGCGCAGGCTGTCGACCACGTAGCGGTTGTGCACGATCTCATGGCGCACATAGACCGGCGGCCCATGCAGCGCGAGCGCGCGCTCGACCGTGTCGATTGCCCGCACCACCCCGGCGCAGAATCCGCGGGGCGAGCACAGCAGCACTTGGAGCGGCGGTTTATGCAAAACTGGACCCGTCTTGGCTCATGATCGTGGGATGGCTCATATTTAGCGCCCGTTTCGCGCATGCGCGACAGCGGCACGGGCAATTCGCCGCGTGCATGGGCCTGCGGATGCCGCCCTGTCAAGGCAAAGTGAGTTTACCTTGGGCAAGTCGTCCCGTTGGTGGCGCCGGGGATTGCGTAGCACGGTGCGAAGTGCCTATATACGCTCCACTTTCCACTCATCTCCGTGATGGTGGGCTCTGCCGGCGAAGGGCGGGCAGAGCGAAGGAGGACCTATGACGACGCAACCGCTGATGCCGAAGGCCACGGCCGTTTGGCTCGTGGACAATACCGGCCTTTCGTTCGACCAGATTGCCGACTTCTGCAAGCTGCATCCGCTTGAGGTGCGCGCGGTGGCAGATGGTGACGCGGCCCAGGGCATCAAGGGGCTCGACCCGATTCAGACCGGCCAGCTCACCCGTGAGGAGATTGCCAAGGCGGAAGCTGATCCCAACTACCGGCTGCATCTCGCTCCCAACAAGGTCCGGTTGCCGGAGGCCAAGCGCAAGACGCGCGGCGGACGATACACACCTGTCTCGCGCCGGCAGGACCGGCCTAACGCCATCCTTTGGCTGGTACGTAACCATCCGGAGCTCAAGGACAGCCAGATCATGCGGCTCGTGGGCACGACCAAATCGACCATTGCGTCGATCCGGGAACGCACGCACTGGAATGCCCCCAACCTGCAGCCGATGGATCCGGTGACCCTCGGCCTGTGCTCGCAGATCGACCTCGATCTCGAGGTTGCCCGCGCCGCCAAGGAGCGGCCGCCGGTTGCCGAGCCGGGCGTGACGCTGCTGCCGGCCGAAGTGACAACCGCCAAGCCGCTGCCCGAGCCGGCAGCCCCTCAGAAACCGGGCGGCGACCTCGACGTCCAGGCCGTCTTCGCCAAACTCAAGCAGCTTGGTGGCAAGGGCGGCGACAAGGACGAGGAGAGCTAGCAAGCCCTCGTTTCTCGGGATGAGCTTCTGACTACTCCTTCACGGCCCCCGTCATTGCCGACACGTAATGCTCAACGAAGAATGCGTAGAGCACGACGAGCGGCAGTGAGCCGACCAGCGCGCCCGCCATCAGCGATCCCCAGCGGTAGATGTCGCCGTCAACAAACTCGTTGACGATGGCGACCGGCACCGTCTTGTTCTGCGTCGAGGAGATGAAGGTGAGTGCGTAGATGAATTCGTTCCAGCAGAGCGTGAAGCAGAAGATAAAGGCCGAGATCAGTCCCGGAACCGCCAACGGCAGCACGATCTTGAGCAGGATCTGCCAACGACTGGCGCCATCGATCAGCGCGCATTCCTCAAGCTCGAATGGGATCGTCTTGAAATAGCCCATCAACAACCAGGTCGAGAACGGGATCAAGATCGTCGGATAGGTGAGGATCAACGCGAACGGCGTATCGAACAGGCCGTATTGAAACACGACGGTGGAGAGCGGGATGAACAGAATCGACGGCGGAATCAAATAAGCGAGAAAGATCGCGCCGCCGACAAACTGCGCGCCGCGATAGCGCAACCGCACGATTGCATAAGCCGCAAGCACGCTGGCGATGATCGACAAGATCGTCGCCGCGACCGCGATCATCATCGTATTCCAGAGCCAGCGCGGATAGTTGGTCTCGAACAAGAGCTTGTAGATGTGTTTGAAGGTCGGCGTCCAGGTCCAGAACGGGCTGTAGGTGTCGAGGTCAAGGAGCTGCTCGTCCGGTTTGATGGCAGTCAGCGCCATCCAGTAAAACGGGAATAGCAGAATGATCAAGATAACGGCGAGCGGCAGGTAAACGGTGACGATGCGGCGCGGCAGCGTCTCCAGATAGCTCATGCCCTCGGTGTGATCGGCGAAAGCCGACGAGCCGGTGAGTACCGCGCTCGGCTGCGCGAGCTTGGGCACGAGCGCGTCAGTCATTGCTCTCACCCTGCTGCCACTTGCGCCGCTGCAGCCCGAACCAGGAGATCAGGATCGCGGCGAGCAGGAACGGGATCATGGCGGTCGCGATCGCCGCGCCTTCGCCGAGGTAGCCGCCGCCGATCGCGCGCTGGTAGGACAAAGTCGCCATCAGGTGCGTGGCGTTGACCGGACCGCCGCGGGTCAAGGTCCAGATCAGCTGGAAATCCGTGAAGGTGAACAGCACCGAGAACGTCATCACCACGGCGATGATCGGGGTGAGCAGCGGATAGGTCACGTGGCGGAAAATCTGCCAGCGCGTGGCGCCGTCGATCGTGGCAGCCTCGTAAAGTGAGGGCGGTACCGTCTGCAGCCCGGCGAGCAAGGTGATGGCAACGAATGGAACGCCACGCCAGATATTGGCGAAGATCACTGACCACCGCGCGTTCCAGGGATCGCCCAGGAAATCGATGTTGGTGGAGATGAGATGCAACTGGCGCAGCGACCAGGAGATGATCGAGAACTGCGCGTCATAGAGCCACCAGAACGCGATCGCGGACAGCACCGTCGGCACGATGAACGGGATCAGCACCACGGCGCGAAGGATCGCCTTCATGGGCAGGTTGTGATTGAGCAGCAGCGCCAGGTAAAGCCCGACCGCGAATTTGATGACGCTCGCAACCACCGTGTAGAGGATCGTGTTGAACACCGAGAGCCGGAACGTCGCGTCGTCCCACAGCCATTCATAGTTCTCGGTACCGATGAACTGCCCGGCTCGGCCGATGCGTGCGTCGGTGAACGAGAGCCAAATACCTAAAGCGAGCGGGTAGGCGAGAAACAAAAGCAGGAATGCCGCGGCTGGCAGCATGAACCAGGCGCCAAGCCAGTTGCGGTTGGAAGAGACGCGGCGCAGGCCGGACGACAGGCCATATGCCTGCCGTCCATCTTCTGCGATCCTGAGTGCCGCCTCGGCCATCTGCGCTCTGTGGTCGCTACCTGTAAATCCGCTTCAGCTGCCGCTCCGCGATGGCAATCGAGCCTTTCACGTCCTCGCGGCCGGTGCAGTAGTTGGCGAACATGTCGAGAATGACGAAATCTGCGATGGCGGTCGCGGCTTTCTCGCCGACCGAACCTAGTCCGCCGGCCGTGAGCGAGCGTTTGGCAGCATCGCGGAACGGCGCGCGCTTGGGATCGGCGGTCCACACCGGGTTGTTGTCGTAGGCGTTGAGGCAATGGGTGAGATAGCCTTGCGCGGCCTCGAGCCAGCCGTTGAATTGATCCGCTTCCATCATGAAGGCGATCAGTGCTTTCGAGGCCTGCGGATACTTGGTGTAGTTCATCACCAGGACCGGATACATCAGGTGCAGCTCGGTCGGCTTGCCGATCGGTCCAACCGGCCAGAACGCGTGATCCATGTCCTCGGCGATTTGCTTTTTGGTCGGATCCTTCTGCGCCGCGACGTAGATCGAGATTCCGTTGTTGGTCCAATAGAGTTCACCGGCCAAGAAGGCCTTGTTGTTGGACGCGTCGTTCCAGGACGCAACGCCGGTGATCATGTTGTCGGTGAGTTGCTTGGCATATTCCAGCGCCTTGGCAGTCTCCGGCGAGTTGATGACGACCTTGTCGTCCTTATCGACCGCGTTGCCGCCGTGCGCCCACAGGCACCAGTAGGTCCAGCCGTTGCCGTCGCCCGACGCGTGACCGAGCGCCATGCCGCCCGGCGTATTATTCTTCTTCATCGCCTTGGCATATTCGAGGAACGCATCGGTCGTTGCCGGGAACTTGGAGAAGCCGGCTTTCTTCGAGGCCTCGAGGCGGTAGTTCTGCATATTGCCGCCGTAGACGATGGGCACGGCGATCCATTTGTCGCCGCTCTTGCCGTAGGTCACCGCGGTCGGGACCCAGCCTCCATATTTCTTGCCGAGATAATCGGCGACGTCCGATACATCGATACACTTCTGCGGGAACAGATGCGGTAACGAGTAAAGTCCCCAGAACAGGTCGGGCCCGGCGCCGGTGTTGGCAGCTACGGAGGCCTTCGGCTGCACGTCCTCATAGGACTCGCGCGCGATCGTGACCGGGACGCCGGTTGCCTTGGTAAAGGCCTCAAGGATCTTCACGAACGCATCATCCTCGGACTGCACGAAATACTTCCACCGCAGCATGGACAGCTGCGCCCCGGGTTCGGGTTTCCAGGGAGCGTTCTGCGCCCAAGCGCGCGCCCATTCGAGCAGCGCCGGTCCGGTCAGTGCACCAGCCGCTGCCAACGCCGTTCCGCTCTTGACCAAAGCGCGGCGGGTAAGAATGGCCATGTTGTTCCTCCCTGTTATGTGCGTGACCTTGATGGTCACGCGTTGAGTCGCTCCCCGGTCGCCTCATCAAACAGATGCACGAGGCGAGCATCCGGTTTGAGCCGGATCATCTGCCCCGGTTTGAACTGATGGCGCTCGCGGAATACGGCGATGATCTCCTCGCCGCCGAGCTTCGCCACGACCTGCAGCTCCGAACCGGTCGGCTCGACCACGTGGACTTCCGCCTCAGTCCCATCGTCAGCCAACGCGAAATGCTCGGGCCGCACGCCGTAGATCACCGGGCGTCCATCGCTCCCGGATGGTGCCGCGGCGAGCGGCAGCCGCACGCCTTTTGGGCCGTGGAACTCGCCGGTGCCGTTAAGGCGCAGCGAGCCGTGCAGAAAGTTCATGGCTGGCGAGCCGATGAAGCCGGCGACAAACACGTTGTCGGGCCGGTCGTAGAGATCGAGCGGTGCGCCAATCTGCTCGACACGCCCGTCATGCATGACCACGATCTTGTCGGCCATGGTCATCGCCTCGATCTGATCGTGGGTGACATAGACGGTCGTGGTCTCGAGCCGCTGATGTAGTTCCTTGATCTCGGTACGCATCGCGACCCGCAGCTTGGCGTCGAGGTTGGACAGCGGCTCGTCGAACAGAAACACTTTGGGATCGCGCACGATCGCGCGCCCCATTGCGACGCGCTGGCGTTGCCCGCCGGAGAGCTGGCGCGGATAGCGCTCAAGCAGAGCCGAAAGTCCAAGGATCTGCGCGGCGCGATCAACCCGAGCTTTGATCTCGGCGCGCGGGGCTCGACGCAGCTTGAGGGAGAAGCCGAGGTTGTCGGCGACCGTCATATGCGGATAGAGCGCGTAGTTCTGGAACACCATGGCGACGTCGCGCTCTTTGGGCGGCACATGGTTGACGACACGGTTGTCGATGCGGATCACGCCACCGCTGATGTTCTCAAGCCCGGCGATCATGCGCAGCAACGTCGACTTTCCGCAGCCGGACGGCCCGACCAGCACGACGAACTCGCCGTCGCCGATATCGACATTGACGCCGTGGATCACTTCTACGGCGCCAAAGGCCTTGCGCACGTCGCTGATGGCGACTGGGGCCAACGTTTCCTCCTGCCGGTCCTGATCCTTGTAGGCGGGCGGTACCGTGCAATTGACCCGCTCATTATTCCATATTTGTCGGTCAGCGCGAGTCCTCCTTTGGGCGGAGCCGCGCGGCACCGGCACTGCCTGGCAAGCGTGTCGATCTCGTCGATCAGCACTCGATTACATTGCGCGATCAGGCGCTTTTCCAAGATCGGCGTGACGCCCATGATTGGCGTCAATGACATCGCCTCCGAGGGGTTCAAACTTGCTGATGCGCAGGCGCTTGAAAATTATGCGCAGAGCGATGCCAACGTGGCGCGAGTTTCGATGTGGTCGGTCGCGCGCGACAACGGCAACAGCGCTGGCGCGCACTATGCGTCACCGGACAGCAGCGGGATCGCCCAGCAGCCCTACGACTTCTCGGCAATCTTTCATCATTTCGATTTGATCGCCTCTGATCAGAGCGAAGTGATCAGAACAACGGCGGGACCTCGCCGATACCAACCGGGCCGAGGAATACGGCGCCATTGGTGAAGCGCAGCGGCAGCGCGACGGCCCGCTTGCCGTCAAGCTCGGCGGGTTCGCCCAACAGGCTGATGCCGGCGGCCGCGAGGTTCGCGCCCGACTGGCCGCGGACCACGCCGCCGAGACCCGGCATCAGCCGGTCAAGTCCGCCAGCGAGCTTGTCGACGGTCATGCCGCCGGTGCGCTGCGCCATATATTGGGCCACTGCCTGGTCGAGCCCGAGCAGCCCGATCAGGCGCTCGAGTCCCGTAACGGTGAGTCGGAGCTGGCCGTCAAGACGTCCGGCCGGCGTTACGCTCAGCGTGCCGGTACCTGTGGCGGTCATGTCGCCCTGAGTAAGCCGCGCCTGCGTGATCTCGATCCGCCCGTTGGCTTGCGCGATTTCGCGCAACTGCACCCGCCACGGCTTGGGGGCGAGGTCCTTGAGGCCGTAGACGGTGGCGGCCATGACCCCGTCCGTCGGCTGGCCCAGGACCGGGAGCAACTGGGAGGTGCCGCGTGTCAGCCGCAACCCGAGTTCGATGACCGGATTGGCCGTGGGGGTCCCGCCCGCCATGCGGCCGTGAAGCTCGACGTGTTCGGCATTTGCGAGCGGGCGTGCGGCGCCGGCCTCGCTCTGGGAAACGCGTGCGTTGTCGAGGACGACCGAGAGGCGATCGGGTGCGCCCGGTCGGCCGCGAAAGCTCGTTTGGGCGAGGCTCCAGTCCGCCAGTAGGGTCGGGGGCTGGTCCGGTTCGCCGATCCCGAGCGGTCCGGTGAACTCGGCGATCGCGAGCGTCGGGTCGTAAACCTGGACTTCCCCCTTGGCCCCCTTGGCCGCAAAGGCGAGGGGCGGCTGCCAGCTGCGCAGCTGCGCGCTCGGGTCAGAGCAATTGACCTCGATGCGGAACGGATAGCCTCCGATGTCCTGATGCCCGCACGCGAAGACGCGGCCCTGCTGAGCCTCGCGGTCGCGCCAGCGGGCGATTTCGACGTCGGCTTGGTGGGCCGCGAAGAACCAGAACCCGGTCCACAGCAGCGCGAGCACCACAAATATCGCGAGCGGCAGCGCAATCAGCCAAGGCCGACGCCGCTTTTGCGGGGGAGGTGGCGGGGGCGCGCGGTCATAGGCTCTCAACGGGCAATTCCTTGCGGTTGGGTAGGCGTCCTGTTATGCGCGCGTCCGTCATGAGTACGACCCTGGATCATCCGGCTAGCGACTTTTGGGTGTTTGGCTACGGCTCGCTGATGTGGCGCCCGGGTTTCGATTTCGTCGAGCGCGCGCCGGCTCGGCTGATCGGCTTGCATCGGGCGCTGTGTGTCTACTCCTTCGTGCACCGCGGTACTCCGGAAAAACCTGGCCTCGTACTGGGGCTGGATCGTGGCGGGGCATGCCGCGGCGTGGCGTTCCGGGTTCCCGCCAAGGGGCGGGCCGAAACGATTGAGTATTTGCGCGGCCGTGAGCAGGTGACCAAGGTCTATATCGAGACCTATCGTACGATTACCGTCTTGGGGACCCCAGAACGGCGGGTGACCGGGCTCGTTTATTGCGTCGATCGCGGACATGCGCAATACGCCGGCCGGCTCACGCTCGATCATCAGCTTCGGCTCGTGCGCGAGGGACATGGGCGCTCCGGAATCAATCGTGATTATGTGGTCGCGACTGTCGAGGCGCTCGAGGCGCTCGGTTGTCGTGATCGCGATCTGCACCTTCTCGCCGAGCGGTTGAAAAGCTCGCACCATCCACATCCGATCGCGCTTCAACAGTAATCAGGCGGCGACGTCGCGCTCGCCTTGCGCCACCAGGCGGGCGGTGGCCGTCTCGATGTCATGGCGCAAGCGCGCAAAGAACTCGCGCTTGGGAAGATGCGGCGGCAGCGGATCGAGGATTTCGACCCGCACGGTGCCGGGATAGCGGACAAACCGGCGCCGCGGCCAGAACAGCCCGGAATTCAGCGCGATTGGCAGGCAGGGAGCATCGAGCGCCGCATAGAGCTGCACGATGCCAAGCTTATAGTCCGGGGCAGCGCCAGGCGGGCGTCGCGTCCCTTCCGGAAAAATGATGACCTGTCGGCCGTGGGCCAGCGCTGCTCGGGTCCGCCCAACCATTCCCGTCAGGGCGTCGCGGCCGGAGCTGCGGTCAATCCCGATCATGCCACACTTCCACATGCACCAGCCGAACAGCGGGATGCGCAGCAACTCGCGTTTCACGATCGCGGTGGGATTGGGAAACAGCGGCAGCAAGGCGAAGGTTTCCCACGCCGATTGATGCTTGGCGGCAACCAGCAACGCACCCGGCGGGATTTTCTCACGCCCGTGCCACTCGACCTTGATGCCGCAGATCGTGCGCAGCAGCCACAGCGAGGTTGCGCCCCAGGAGCGCGAGATCTGTACCATGATTGGTTGTGGAAGCACGAAGGTTGGGATCGCCACCAACATATGCAGGAGCAGGTTCAGGTAGAACGCGACGTTGAACAGCAGCGAACGCGCCACCAGTGCGACGAAGGATGCGGACATGGCGTTGCTCATGCGAGCCATTCAGCTGTCAGCGCCGGGACGACTGCTGGCGAGTTCGGTTGAACGGTCGAGAGCATCGAATCGCATGCGAACGATTGCAACCAGATATTTCAGGTACTCCGAAACCAGCATGCGCGCAGATCCCGCGTTCGACCACCATGGTTCGGCGCGCTGACGCTCAGTGGTGACTGGAAATGGCAATAGCGTGGCGTCCGGCAGTTGATGTGAGATTTCTGCGAGTGCGCGGGGCATGTGGTAGGACGAGGTGACGATCATGAGCGAATGGAAGCCGCGCTCCCGCGCCCAGCGGCGGGTCTCGACGGCGTTGCCGATGGTGTTGATCGCGCTGTGGTCGATGTCGATGCAGCAGTCGAACAGCGCTTCGTAGCGAGGCACCAGTCGAGCCAACGCGTCGACGTTGGTCGCGCGGTTCACACCGGTGATCAACAGGCGCTTGCCGCGACCTGCCGCCAGTTGCTCGACGGCTTCGCCGATGCGCTCGGGTCCGCCGGTCAGCGCAACGATTGCGTCGACGGTGCCTCCAGCTGAGGCTTCCCGGTCGATGAGCGTCGCATACCAAACGAGCCCGGCCAGAAGCGCGACTGGTGGGACGACGAGCAGCGCCCGGACCAGCCACCAACGGGCGGCGCCTCGCCGAATTGCGGGAGCGGGCCCAGTCACGGAACGGCACTCCTGGTCACGACGGTCGATCCACGATGCGGATTATAGCACCAGCCAACAGGGGCGGGAGACCGCTTGAGGCATTGGATGCACTCAAATCTAGCTGACCGTCGCCAACGTACGATTAACCACCGCCCGCGACGTTGCGGCAGTCACCCCTGCGGCGATGACAATTTGCAGCGCAATCATGCCATAACCCAGATGCCCAAGGGAGAACGAGCCGAACAGCGCCGCGATCTCCTCGCCGCCGGCACTCCCCATGAACCGCTCGACGGTAAACTGGGCGAGCACGAACAGCGCAATCGCGATACCGCCGCCGATGAGACCGCCTTTGAGCCCGAGCAGGAGGAAATGCCGCTGGAATTGACGCGCGATGTAGCGGTCCCGCGCGCCGACGAAGTGCAGCACTTCGACCGTCGTTCGATTGGTCGCCATGGCGCCGCGCGTCGCAAAGGTCACGGACAGGATCATTGCGATCAGCATCAAGCCCAACATCGTGAGGCCGACCGTCACCGCCGATTTCGCCATCGCCTGCATGCGCTCGACCCAACTGCGATGATCATCGAGCGTCGCGCCCGCGACTTGCCTGGTCAACTCGTCCCGCAGGGCCGGCAGGTCCGGCTCCCTTCCGTCCTGTACTCGCACCACTATCAACCGCGGCACTGGAAGGTCGTCGAGGGTGAGGCCGCTGCCGAGCCAGGGTTCAAGCAGGCGCGCTGATTCCTGCTGTGTGTAAGGCCGCACCTCGGCAACGCCGTTGGCGGCCCGGGCAACGGCGACGGCTTTGGCGACTTCGGTATCGACGTTCCGATTTGGGACGGGCCGGACCTGGATGGTCATTTCGCGCGCGATTTCGGATTGCCACTCCGAGGCAGACTTCATCACCAGCACGACGGCGCCGGTGGTCAGTGCGGCCAGGAAAGTCATGATAGCGACCACCGCGACCAGCGCGGTGCCGGCGATCGAGGTTTTTGGCACGATCGGCGTTTCGGCGCGAGCAGGCTGCTCCGGTGCCGGCATATCGCGATGCTGGAACTCGGTCATCGAACTACTCGTAAATGTGCATGCGGCCCTCGTGTAGAACGAGTCGGCGCGCGTCATATTGATCCATCAGTGCGATGTCGTGAGTTGCGATGACGACCGAGGTCCCCGATTTGTGCAGCTCGACGAACAGGCGCAGCAGGCGCTGGGCCAGATTCGGGTCAACGTTACCGGTGGGTTCGTCGGCGAGCAGAAGGTGCGGCCTCGCGATCACCGCCCGAGCAATTGCGGCTCGCTGCTTCTCGCCGCCGGATAAGACCGGCGGCAGGGCCCAGATGCGTTCGCCGAGACCGACCCATTGCAGCAGCTCGGTGACCTGCTGACGATATGAGGATTCCCGGTGCCCCTGTACGCGCAGCGGCAGTGCCACATTTTCGTATGTGGTCAGATGATCAAGCAGTCGAAAATCCTGAAACACGATGCCGATGCGCCGGCGCAGCCCCGCGAGCGCGTCCTTGTTGAGCGTTGCGACGTCCTGATCAAACAAGGTGATAAGACCACGCGTCGGCTTGAGCGAGAGCAGGAGCAGCCGCAGCAGCGACGTCTTGCCGGCCCCGGAAGGGCCGGTCAGGAATTGGAATGAATGCGGTTCAATTTTGAACGTAAGGTCACGCAGGACCTCGGAGCCGAGGCCGTAGCGCAATCCTACGTTTTCAAATCGGACCAAGCTCGTCTCCGCATGAAGCACGATGCGGCACGCGAGTGTCGCGAGCCCTCGTGGCGTAGCCTCATCACCCGTCCGGGCGACGCTTCGCTGGACCGGAATAGCGCCCCACAGCAAGAGATTAACAAAATCCTATCAAAACAGGGCAATTTGACGCGGGCTTGGTTGATGAAACGTTACCAACCCGATCATTCTGACGAATAGGGCCGCGGCAGCGGCGGCAACTCGGCGTGTGGGCGGCCAAAATCGGGTGCGGTGGAATCCTGGCCGATATCCAGAATGCCGCGGCGGATGGCGCGGGTGCGCGCGAAATGATCGAACAGGGCTTGGCCATCGCCGCGCCGGATCGCCCGCGTCAATTTGGAGAGATCTTCGCTGAAGGTTCCGAGCATTTCCAGCACAGCATCTTTGTTGCTGAGGAACACGTCGCGCCACATGGTCGGGTCGGACGCCGCGATGCGGGTGAAGTCACGGAATCCGCCGGCTGAAAACTTGATGACCTCCGAACTGGTGACCTGACCCAGCTCTTCCGCGGTGCCGACGATCGTGTAGGCGATCAGGTGCGGGAGATGACTGGTAATTGCGAGAACCAGATCATGATGATCCGGGGACATGCACTCGACCTTGGCGCCGAATGCCTTCCAGAAGGCGGTGAGCCGCTCGACGGCGTGCGCGCTGGTCTCCGCGCTTGGCGTGAGGATGCACCAGCGGTTGATGAACAGTTCGGCAAACCCGGCATCGGGGCCGGAATGCTCGGTGCCGGCGACCGGGTGCGCCGGAATGAAATGAACGTGACCGGGCAGATGCGGCGCCACGTCGCGCGCGACCGAGCCCTTGACCGAACCGACGTCGGAGATGACCGCGCCTTTGGCGAGATGCGGGGCGATCTCGCGCGCGGCCTCGCCACAAGCGCCGACCGGGATGCACAAGATCACCAGGTCGGCGCCGGCAACCGCTTCGGCATTGGTGTCAACGACCGCATCGGCAAGCTTGAGTTCGGCGACGCGCTTGCGGGTTGCCTCGGATCGCGCCGTCGCAACAATTGAGCCGGCGACACCGGTGAGGCGTGCCGCGCGCGCGATCGACGAGCCGATCAAACCGACGCCGATCAGCGCGAGCCGTTGAAAGATCGGTGCTTCGCTCATGCGCGGTTTGCCGCACGATGATCTGGATTGGTCAATTCCTGGTCTCCAGGAATTCAGCGAGTGCGGCAACAACCAGCCGATTTGCTTCCTCGCTGCCGACCGTCATGCGCAGCGCGTTGGGGAGCTTGTAGGCCGCGACGCGTCGCAGCACGAGGCCGCGCTTGGTGAGGAACGCGTCAGCATCTGCCGCCGTGCGCCCTTTGGTCTCCGGAAAATGGATGAGCAGAAAATTGCCGACGCTCGGCGTCACCGCTAAACCGAGTTTACTGATCTCCTGCGTCAACCACGGCAACCAGTAGTCGTTGTGGACGCGCGAGCGTTCGACGTGTGCGGCATCTTCCACCGCTGCGATCCCGGCCATCATGGCGGGCGTGTTGACGTTGAACGGACCACGAATCCGGTTGAGCGCATCAACAACGTGCTGGGGGCCATAAAGCCAGCCAAGACGCACCGCCGCGAGGCCGTGGATTTTGGAGAACGTACGCAGCATCACGACGTTGTCACTGGTCGCGACGAGCTCGATGCCGGCCTCGTAATCGTTGCGGCGAACATATTCCGCGTAAGCCGCATCGAGGACCAACAGCACGTTGGGCGGCAGGCCACGATGCAGCCGCTTGACCTCATCGAACGGCACGTAGGTGCCGGTCGGGTTGTTGGGGTTGGCGAGAAACACGAGCTTGGTGCGCGGGGTCACCCGTGCCAGGATCGCGTCCATGTCGGCGGTGTAATTCTTTTCCGGTGCGACTACTGGCGTTGCGCCCGAGCCGAGGATCGCGATCGGATACATCAGAAATGCGTGCGTGGTGTGGATCGCTTCATCGCCGTCGCACAGATAGGCATCAGCCACCAAGTTGATCAGCTCATCCGAGCCCGCACCGCAGACTAG
Source organism: uncultured Alphaproteobacteria bacterium (assembly GCA_963760435.1). Classification (GTDB taxonomy): domain Bacteria; phylum Pseudomonadota; class Alphaproteobacteria; order Rhizobiales; family Xanthobacteraceae; genus JAFAXD01. The sequence continues at coordinate 149,217 of CAVXDE010000038.1, read as the reverse complement.
GCGAGCGGGGTCGAGCCCGAACACCCGTCCGATGGCCTCGCGCAGTGCGGCCGACGCGCCATCGGGATAATCCTGCAGGTTGTCGGCGACGGACCGGTAGGCAGCGATGGCGTTCGGACTGGGTCCCAGCGGGGTCTCATTGGACGAGAGTTTGAAAACGCGTTCGGCGCCGGGCGCGTCGCTTTTGCCCGGCACATAGGCGTCGATCTTGAGCACGCCGGCGCGCGGCTGAGGACGCGGTAACGCTGACATCAGGTACGTCTCCAAAGGTCGCGCAGGTCCCGGAAAAGTGGGCACCGGTTTTCCGGAAAAGACATGCGCAAAAACGGCAACGGCTTAGCGAGCGGTAGCCAAGGCGCCGTCGGCGCCGACCGTATAGCGCCTCGCGTGGCTGCCGACGAGGGCTTGGGAGCGCACGGATGCCCCCGCCCTGATCAGGGCATCGGTTGCATCGGCGAGCTTCTTCTCCTGCGGCACCGATACCAGAAGGGCCGCACCGTCAAAGGCACCGTCCGGCACGGCGATCGCGTCCATGACGCCGGCCAGCGCTTGCGCCGGCCCAGGCCCCCAGCCGGACACCTTGATGCTCCACATCTCGACGTCAGTGACGATGGCATCGGGATGCGGGCGTGCGATGGCAAATACCGGAAAAGCGGCGGGATGATCGGCGCGTTCGAGGAACGGCAGACGCGCGATAATCTTCGGTGCGTTCCCTTCGAGGGCCGTCCACCACGCACTGGCGCCGGCCATCGGGATTGCCGGCACGAGCCCGAGGTCACCTTGCGAGCCGGCCACCGCGGCGACAACTCCGGAAGCGCCCATGTGAGTCACGAACGGCACGGTGAAACCGAAGTGAAAGCGCGCCGAGTCCCGCATCGCCGCGTCGCCGGCGGAGAGATCGGCATGCAACCGAAACGGTGCCTGCACGTAAGTGAAGGTCGCGATGATGACCCGCCAGATGCTCTCGGCGGTATCAAGCGGCAGAATCCCGCGATGGCGCTCCACCAGGCGTCGCATCATGTCGGCCTCGCGGGCGGGGCGGAACGCTGACCCCGACTCGGCGGTCCGTTTAACTTTGATAAGGCGATCGATGATGTCGCCACGCTGCATCAGCAGCGCGTGCATGGTAGCGTCGATGCGATCGATCTCCGCCCGCAGCTCGGGCAGCGAAGGTGCAGGAGCGCCGGTCTCCATATTGCGATGCGCCATAACCATATTTGAACCTATGCATTGATAGGAGCCGCGTTTTGCGAAAGCAAAGAAAACGTTGACACCCCGGGAAGCCGTTCTATCTAGCCCTGTTCTTTGGCATGTCAGCGGTTTTCGTTTTCGTGCAATATGCGTCTGTCGGCCAATTGTGCCGCGATAAGGTCCGTGAATGGCCGAGGTGCGACTAAAACCTGATTTGCGAGACCGCCTCGGCGAGGTGGAGAATCCGCATTCGCAGGTCGCGCGGTTTGGTCTCGATCAGCCGCTCAAGCTCGATGCCGGCGTCGAGCTGGCGCCGTTTCAGATCGCCTACCAGACCTACGGCACGCTCAATTCGGCGCGATCCAACGCGGTGCTGATCTGTCATGCGCTGACCGGCGATCAGCATGCTGCCAACGTCCATCCGGTGACGGGCAAGCCCGGGTGGTGGGAGACCATGGTCGGGTCCGGCAAGCCGATCGATACCGATCGCTACTTTGTCATCAGTCCGAATGTGGTCGGCGCCTGCATGGGTACGACCGGACCGGCTTCGATCAACAATAAGATCGGGCGTCCGTACGGGCTTGATTTTCCAGTGGTCACGATCCGCGACATGGTCCGCGCGCAGGCGATGTTGCTGGATCACCTCGGGATCGAAATGCTGTTCGCTGTCGCCGGCGGTTCCATGGGCGCCATGCAGGTGCTGCAATGGGCCGTCACCTATCCGGAGCGCGTGTTCGCCGCGTTGCCGATCGCCGGCGCCACCCGGCACTCGGCACAGAACATCGCGTTCCACGAAGTCGGCCGCCAAGCCGTCATGGCTGATCCCGAGTGGCGCGGTGGCCGCTATCTGGCAGAAGGAACGAACCCGCGCCGCGGGCTTGCCGTTGCCCGCATGGCGGCGCACATCACCTATCTGTCGGACGCCGCACTGCATCGCAAGTTTGGTCGCCGATTTCAGGATCGCGCGATGCCGACGTTTTCGTTCGATGCCGATTTCGAAGTCGAGAGCTACTTGCGGCATCAGGGCTCGTCGTTTGTCGAACGCTTTGACGCCAACAGTTATTTGTATTTGACTCGGGCGATGGATTACTTTGATCTCGCCGCGGACTACGATGGCGTCTTGGCCGAGGCATTTCGCGGCACCAAGACGCGCTTCTGCGTTGTGTCGTTCACCAGCGATTGGCTGTTCCCAACCCCCGAGTCCCGCGCCATCGTGCACGCGCTCAACGCCGGTTCGGCGCGAGTCTCTTTCGCCGAGATCGTCACCGACAAGGGCCACGACGCCTTCTTGCTCGACGAACCGGAATTGTTCGCGATCGTGCGCGGATTTCTGGGCTCGGCCGGGGCTGCGCGCGGATTGGCGAGTTAGCACGTCGATGCTCAACCGGGCACCGCGCGACCTGATTACCGCGAACCTGTCGCGGGCGCCGGGCGCGGCCCGCGTCGATCATCTGGTCGTTGCCGAGATGGTGGCGCCTGGTTCACGCGTGCTCGACGTCGGCTGCGGCGATGGCGAACTCTTGCGTCTGCTCGAGCTGCGCGGTGTTGATGGGCGGGGGATCGAGCTCTCGCGCGAGGGCGTGAACGCGTCGGTGGCTAAAGGGCTCGCCGTCATCCAGGGGGATGCCGACACGGACCTCGCCGATTACCCGAATGATGCGTTCGACTACGTCATCCTGTCGCAGACTTTGCAGGCCACCCGCAAGCCGCGCGAGGTGATCGAGCACATGCTGCGCATCGGTCGGCACGCGGTCGTGTCATTTCCGAACTTCGGGCATTGGAAGATCCGCGTGAAGCTGCTGCTGGAAGGGCAGATGCCGCGGACCAAGAACCTGCCGGACACCTGGTACGATACGCCCAATATCCATTTCTGCACGATCAAGGACTTTCGCCAAACCTGCAGCCTTGTCGGCGCCAAGATGGAAAAGGCCGTCGCACTCAATGCTTGGGGCCAGCAGTTGCGGCTGCCGGCACCGTGGTGGTTCTGGAACTTGTTTGGCGAACAGGCGGTCTTTCTGCTCAGCCGGCGCCCCCCGTCCGGCAGTGCAAGCAAAATTTAGTGCACCGGCTCGAGCGCGTGCGTCTCTGGTGTAATGACCGGTGCGCAACGCTTGTCGTCGGCCGTCTTGTGTAGCGCCTGCAATTCGGCGCGAACGGTATTGAGCTCGTCCTGATAAACGAGCGCATTGACGACCGGCCCGCCGGCGCCGTCCCGCGAACGACCCATCAATTCAGTCAGCTGAGTTTCGCGGGCGGACGCCGCTTTGGCTCGGTTTGCGATGCTCGGACAATCGAGGAAATCGAATTTCCCTGGCGCGGCGTAAATGCCGTCGTCCAACGCAATCGAGCAGCCGCTGGTGAGAAGGGCGAGACAAGCAGCGGCGATCGCGAAGCGCATGCGTTTCCTTGTTACGGGCCGCTGCAGTCCAGATAAGGCCTGTCGCCAATGAAGCGCACAATATTATGGCGATAGGTGCCGTGCGGGGTATAGGACTATTTTACTAGCGGACTGCCAGCAGAGGGGTCCCAGATCGGCCGGCGTCTGCGCGCCACAAGCCGAGGTCGACACATTGCCCTCGCGCGTAGGCCCCGTGTATGGTCGCGCCCCATTTCCGCCGGATCCCCGCATGGCTCGCGATCAAATCGACATGACGCCCATCGAATCGCGCGACGCGCTCGTCGCCTGGTTCGAGGAAGGATGCAAACCGCGGGACAATTTTCGCATCGGTACCGAGCATGAGAAATTTGCCTTCACGCTCGAAGGGCACGATCCGGTTCCCTACGAGGGGCCGCACGGGATCCATGCCCTGCTCAACGGGATGCGCCATCTCCTCGGCTGGGAACCGATCATGGAGGGCGACAACATCATCGGTCTTTATGATGTGACCGGTGGTGGGGCGATTTCGCTGGAGCCGGGCGGACAGTTCGAGTTGTCGGGCGGGCCGGTCGAGACCGTGCACCAGACAGCGAGCGAGGTCATGGCGCATCTCGCGCAAGTGCGCGAAATCGCGCGCCCGCTGCGCATCGGCTTTCTTGGCATAGGTATGACACCCAAGTGGTCCCGGCAGGACATGCCGAGGATGCCGAAAGGCCGCTACCGCATCATGACCGCCTACATGCCGAAGGTTGGGTCGCTCGGCCTGGACATGATGTATCGCACCTGCACGGTGCAAACGAACCTCGATTTCTCCTCCGAAGCCGACATGGTGCAGAAGTTGCGCGTGTCGCTCGCGCTGCAGCCGGTCGCGACCGCGCTGTTTGCCAACTCGCCGTTTACCGAGGGCCGGCCGAACGGATTTCTGTCGTTCCGGTCCGAAATCTGGCGCGACACCGACCTCGCACGATCGGGGATGTTGCCCTGGGCGTTCGAGCCCGGAATGGGCTTTGAGCGCTGGGCCGATTACGCGCTCGACGTGCCGATGTATTTCGTCAAACGCGGCGATCGCTATATCGACGTCGCCGGACGTTCGTTCCGTGATCTGTTGGCGGGCCGGCTCGCCGAGTTGCCGGGAGAGCGAGCGACGCTGTCCGATTGGGCCAACCACATCTCGACGATTTTTCCGGAGGTGCGGCTCAAGCGATACTTGGAGATGCGCGGCGCCGACGGAGTTCCCTGGCGTATGATCGCTGCTTTGCCGGCCTTCTGGGTCGGCATTTTATATGACCAGACATCACTTGATGCCGCGTGGGACATGGTCAAAGGTTGGACCGCAGCGGAGCGCCAGCAACTGCGCGACGATGTCCCGCGACAGGCTCTGAAAGCGGGTATTCGGGGCCGTTCGCTGTTGGACCTGGCCAAGGAATGCCTGGGCCTTGCGCATGCGGGGCTCAAGCGCCGCGCGCGCCTGGATCACGACGGCCGCGACGAGACGCGCTACCTCGAATCGCTGGGCGATATCGTGGCGCGCGGCCATACGACCGCTGAAGAATTGCTGCGTAAATTTCACGGCGAATGGAAAGGCTCGGTCGAGCCGATCTTCACCGAATACGCTTACTAAAGTTTATTACTCCGCCGCCTGTGCCGGTTGCGACAGGTTATCCAGCGACGAAATGATGTAGCCTGCCAGTGCGTCGGCAAGGGCGGAATGCTCGCGCGTAGTACGCAACAGACCAATCTCGCATGAGGGCAACTCGGGAAAGCCGTCAGCCGTTGTGAGCAGCCGCATGCCGGGGCGCACGCCCGATTCGGGAAATATCGAAACCGCAAGCCCGGCCAACACAGCCGCGGCGACCGCGCCAGAATTGGCGCTGCTGTAAAGGATCCGATAGGCGCGGCCGACGGCACCCAGCCGCTCGATCGCGGAGTGCCGCCACATGCAGGTGGCCCGACCCAGCGCCAGCGGCAGCCGCTCTTCGCGATGGACGGAGTGCCGGCTCGATGTGACCCACCAGAGGCGCTCGCGCCGGAATATCTCGGTTGCGCGGTGGCCCTGACAAGACGTGATGATCGCCAGATCGAGCTCACCGCCATCAATCTGAGCGATGAGATCGATCGAGGGTGCACAGACAACGGTCAGCTCGGCTCCCGGGTAGACCCGGGAAAAACGTGCCATGATTTCCGGCAAGTACCGATCTGCATAATCGTCGGGCACTCCCAGCCGCACGTGCCCCGAGAGTTCGGCGTCAGAGAAAGCGGTCAAAGCCTCGACATTCAGCTTCACGATTCGACGCGCGTAGTCCAGAAGGCGCTCGCCGTGCTCGGTGAGCTTCGAGCCGCGGCCGTCGCGGGCGAAAATGGGGCGCTCGAGCCGCTCCTCGAGCTTTTTCATCTGCATAGAGACAGCGGACTGGGTCTTGTGAACCACCTCACCGGCTTGCGTGAAGCTGCCCGTTTCCACGATCGCAACGAAGGTCCGCAACTGCTCGACGTCGATGAGCGCGCTCATTCTGGGCTCCTGTAACGGTTCTCCCATCTATCATGATTTTTGATGGAGAGTATCACAAACATTCGTTTTACTGATCAGACGCGCAGGTCCATACGATTCATATCGGGAAAAACGAGCGGGTTTGACGAGCGTGTTGCGCCCGCCACGGGCCGCCATCCCGGATGGAGAATGCCGTGTCGACGACCGCCAAACGACGCATGCCCGGCCTAGCAGCCCGGTTGGAACAGCAACTCGCTCGGCTCCTGGCCGGTTGGAAGCACCGCAAAGGGTTGGCCACGCTGGCAACGTTTGACGACCGCGCCCTTGCCGATATCGGGCTTACGCGCTCCGACCTCTACGATGCCTTGGCCCAACGGATCTGGAACGATCCGACCTCGATGCTTGAGCGACGCCGGGCAGCCCGGCGCGACAACCGGTTCTACGCCGCTATGGGCGGCAAGCGACCGCGTCGGACAACATGGTCGCAACTGAAAGAATCACACGTCGCGCGATGATCTTTATTGAGTAGCCGACACCCTCCCAGTCGGCTTTCAGGCCCAGCCGCCTAGCCCCTCGTGCGCTGGGCCCAAGCGCCCGTCGGCCTCTCTCCGGCGGGCGCTCTATTTTTTCGACGGCTGCGACAACCGTTAGAGCGGGAAAACGAGTGATCGCGCTCGCTTCCTGGCCATCCTATCTTTAAGCTCGACTGGTGGTGCAAGGCCGGGCTGGGGCGGCGATGCGATCATTATTTTGGATCGTGGGGGTGGTTGCGCTCCTGGTCGCGGGCTCGGAGTCGCGCGCCCAGGTGGGCGTCGATCGCCCGGGTGGTGACTACCTGAATTTTGAGGTCAGGCCGGCCGATCCGGCAATCTGCGCCGCGCGCTGCGAACGCGAGGCGCGTTGCCGCGCTTGGACATTTGCGTATCCGACCCCCGAAAACCCGAGCGGCATCTGCTGGCTCAAAAGCGGCGTTCCGCCTCGGGTGCAGGCGCCGTGCTGCATCTCGGGTATTCGCGGGGCGGGGGTGATCGAACCCCGCGGCGGCCCGCTCGAATATTCCATCGACCGCTTCGGCGGTGACTATCGCAATTTCGATTTGCAGCCCGATCCGACCGCGAGCGCTTGCAAGGCGGCATGCGAAGCCGACTCGAAATGCCGCGCCTGGACCTATCTCCGCCCAGGCTACGCCGGCCCGGCAGCCCGTTGTTTTCTGAAGAATCAGGTCAAGGCGCCGCGCCGCCGCCCGTGCTGCATTTCGGGCGTGGTGAGGTGATCATCAGGGCTTTCCCGGTGGGGCCCGTTTCATCGGACAAGAGACCGTGTTGCGCTACAGCCCGATTGTAAGCGTCTAGCGCTGCGCGATTCTCTTAGAGCCAGCGTTTGTCGCGCTGGACGTCTCGAGCAACGTGCGGATTCGACTCCAGCGAACCGGATCTGCCTATCCTCATCCCCAGCTACCCCGTCCCCCCGACGGTGATGCGGTCCATGCGCAGCGTGGGTTGACCGACGCCGACTGGCACGCCCTGGCCGTTTTTCCCGCACGTGCCGATGCCGCCATCGAGCTCGAGATCCTTCCCGATCATGCTGATGCGGTGCAGATCTGTCGGGCCGTTGCCGATCAGCATGGCTCCTTTGACGGGTGCGCCGACTTTGCCGTTCTCGATGCGATAGGCTTCGGTGCACTGGAACACATATTTGCCGGACGTAATGTCGACCTGTCCGCCACCGAAGTTGACAGCGTAGATGCCGTTCTTGACCGAGGCGATGATCTCCCCCGGTTCGCGATCGCCTGCGAGCATGTACGTGTTGGTCATGCGCGGCATCGGCACGTGGCCATAGCTTTCCCGCCGACCATTGCCCGTCGGACGCATGCCCATGAGGCGGGCGTTCTGACGATCCTGCATGTAGCCGACGAGGATGCCATCCTCGATCAGCATCGTCCGGTTTGTCGGCGTGCCTTCATCATCGATCGACAACGAGCCACGGCGATCGCCGATCGTGCCGTCGTCCACGACCGTCACCCCCTTGGCGGCCACCTGTTGCCCCATGAGGCCAGCGAATGCGGAGGTTCCCTTGCGATTGAAGTCGCCCTCAAGTCCGTGACCGACGGCTTCGTGCAGCATGACGCCGGGCCAGCCTGCGCCCAGCACGACGTCCATCTCGCCGGCTGGCGCAGGAACCGATTCGAGGTTCAGCAAGCCCTGACGCACGGCATCGTCGACCGCCTCGCGCCAAGCGCCAGCGTCAACAAACCGCTGATAGCCTTCGCGCCCGCCATACCCATGACTGCCGGATTCCTGGCGATCGCCTTCTCCGACCACGACGGAGACATTGACGCGAACCAGAGGGCGAATATCGCGGTAGATCTCGCCATCGGGCCGCATGATCTCAACGATTTGCCAGGACGCGGCAACGCTTGCCGACACTTGACGGACGCGCTCATCCTTGGCCCGTGCGTAAGCGTCGATCTCCTGCAGCAGCTTGATCTTTGCGTCGAAGCCCGGTGCGGCAAGCGGATTGTCATCTGTATAGAGCCGCCGGTTGGTACGCGCCGGTGCGTCCGCGACCGTGCCCGTATATCCACCTTTGACGGCCCGCACGGTATCGGCGGCACGCGCAAGCGCGGCTTCCGAGACATCGGTCGCGTGGGCATAACCCACTGCTTCGCCCTTCACAGCCCGCAAGCCGAAGCCCTGCGAGGTGTCGTAGGTTGCCTGCTTGAGCCGGCCATTGTCGAACAACAGCATCTCGGATTGCCGGTATTCAAGATAAAGCTCGCCGTCATCGGCGCCATCGAGACCGCGGCGAATGATCTTGGAAACTTTCGCTTTCTCGAGGCCGGCGCGATCGAGGAGGGAGGTGGTGGAATTCATGTCGCGGTTCCGCAGTTTCAGGGCATCCCGGTCGTGGTCTTGCGCCAAAGCGGCTTGAGCGGCCGGTGCCGAGTCAATTGGTTTGCAGGCAATATAAGCGCGCCAGCGCCTGGAAGTCAGGTGTCGGCTTCCGCAAAAGCACCGAAGGATTCAGGGGAGCTTGTCGTAGCCGTCGCCAAAGCCTTTGAGGCTCATGGGAAAACCGATCCCTTCCTCCGGAGTCTGGAAGATGAAAAATGTGGCGGTCGTCCCACTGCGCATTTTTTTCAACAGTTCATCGTCCATGACCACTTCGGCGTAACAGCCCTTGAGCAGGCAGCGCATGAAGGTGACGCGGCCGACGTCGGTCTGGTCGATCTTCAGGCCTAATCCCGGCGGCAGAAGCACGCCGAGTGGGGCCTGAATCCGCATCAGTCGGGCCTTTTGGTCAGCGGTCTTGATCACCACGACGGTAATACCGACGTTGGCTCGATCTTCGGCGACAACGCTCTGAAAGAGCGCACATTGCTCATTTTGAGCGCCGGGAGGCGTTTCGCAGCGGATTTGCCAATCATCGTGCACCGAGCGCACCACGCCCTGTGCGCTAACGGGCGTTGTCGCTACCGCGATCACTAGTGCGGCCAGCAGCGGCAATGACCATCTCACAAGTTCGGAAAATCGATATGGCCTGTCCATCAGCAGGTCCTTTCGATCGAGAACCGGCGTTCAAAGGAGTGTCCGGCGTTCGAAGCAGTGTCCGGCGTGCCCCTCAATCATGCATGGTTGTTATTCGCGGCAAGCCCCCGGCGCGCGAATCGCAAACATTTCGCCGATAAGGAATTGCCTACATCCCCCTAGCGCCGTGTCAAGCCGCAGTTTGCCCGACGAAAATGAGCAAATCCTGCTTGCGCGCGGGCCGCGGTTTGTCGCATATCGGAGGCGCTCAGCCACATTGCGAGTGGGGCGGAAGTGTGGTTTGGAGTGGCCGCGCCGCGTCCGGGTGCGATGCGGCTTGGGGGTCGATGCGGCAGCGCGCTCTATTCTGCCAACACACTGCGCAGCCGCTACTCGTCGAAGGAGCCACTAGCGTGCGAGCACTGAAAATTTTCGCTGCGGTTGCGACCGTCGCCTTGATGGGTTGCGGAGCGGCCTGGGCGGGCCTTGGTCAGCCGAGTCCATGGCAGCTTGGGCTGCAGGAGGCGGGAACGCCGGTGATGCAGGACATCGTCTGGTTCCATGACGACCTGCTGCTGGTGATCATCACCATCATCGCGGCCTTCGTGCTGGCACTGCTGATCGTGGTGATGGTGCGGTTCAACGCGCGCTCCAATCCGACGCCGTCGCGAACGACGCACAACACGCTGCTCGAGGTCGCCTGGACGGCAATCCCGGTGCTGATCCTGGTCGTGATCGCGATTCCGTCTTTCAAGCTGCTGTTTTTCCAGCTCAACGTTCCGCCGGCGGATGTGACCGTAAAGGCGACCGGCAATCAGTGGTTCTGGACCTACAGCTATCCGGATAACGGCGGTTTCGAGTTCAACTCGATCATGGTTCCGACCGATCAGCTCAAGCCTGGGCAGCTGCGTCTGCTCACCGTCGACAACGAACTGGTGGTGCCGGTGAATAAGGTCGTGCGCGTGCAGACCATCGGGGCCGACGTCATTCACTCGTTTGCCGTGCCGTCATTCGGAATCAAGATCGACTCCGTTCCCGGCCGGCTTAACGAGACTTGGTTCAAGGCGACCCACGAAGGCGTCTATTACGGTCAATGCTCGGAATTGTGCGGTCGTGATCATGCCTTCATGCCGATTGCCGTGCGGGTCGTGAGCGAGGACGCGTTCAAGTCCTGGGTCGGCGAAGCCAAGCAAAAGTACGGGGCCATCCCGACGACGACGCAGGTTGCGGCGAGCGGACAATGAGACGGGCGGGCGACGCCGAGCAAATGAAGACAATGTCGAAGGACCTCTGATCATGGCTAACGCGGCAGCATTCGACGCCCATGCGGCACATGGCGAACACGAAGAGCACGCGATTCCGCATGGATGGCGCCGCTTCGCTTATTCGACCAACCATAAGGATATCGGGTCCATGTACCTGGTATTCGCGATCATGGCCGGGTTGATTGGCGGCGCCATGTCGATCGCGATCCGCGCCGAGCTGATGGAACCAGGCATCCAGATTTTCCCCACCTCGCATGAATTCAACGTATTCGTGACGGCGCATGGGCTCATCATGATCTTCTTCATGGTGATGCCGGCGATGATCGGCGGGTTCGGAAACTGGATCGTGCCGCTGATGATCGGCGCGCCCGATATGGCGTTTCCCCGCCTCAACAACATTTCCTTCTGGCTGTTGCCGGCCTCGTTTGCGCTTCTACTCTCGTCGGTGTTCTTTGAAGGCGAGCCCGGTGCCAACGGCGTCGGCGGTGGTTGGACGCTCTACGCGCCGCTCTCGACCAGCGGTCATCCTGGGCCAGCGGTCGATTTCGCGATCTTGTCGCTGCATCTCGCGGGCGCCTCATCGATTCTGAGCTCGATCAATTTCATCACCACCATCTTCAACATGCGCGCACCGGGCATGACGCTGCACAAAATGCCGTTGTTCGTGTGGTCGATCCTGGTGACGACGTTCTTGCTGCTGTTGGCGTTGCCGGTCCTCGCCGGCGCCATCACCATGCTGCTGACCGACCGCAATTTCGGCACAACATTCTTCACGGCGAGCGGCGGCGGGGATCCGGTCCTGTTCCAACACCTGTTCTGGTTCTTCGGTCATCCCGAGGTGTATATCCTGATCCTGCCGGGGTTCGGGATGATCAGTCAGATCATCGCCACGTTCTCCCGCAAGCCGGTGTTTGGCTATCTCGGCATGGCCTACGCGATGGTGGCTATCGGCGTGATCGGCTTCGTCGTGTGGGCGCACCACATGTATACGGTCGGCCTGTCGAGCTCGACGCAGGCCTACTTCGTGTTCGCCACCATGGTGATCGCAGTGCCGACGGGCATCAAGATCTTCTCGTGGATCGCGACGATGTGGGGCGGATCGATCGAGTTCAAGACGCCGATGCTGTGGGCGGTCGGATTCATCTTCCTGTTTACCGTCGGCGGTGTGACCGGCGTGGTGTTGGCGAATGCCGGCGTCGATCGCGTGCTGCAGGATACCTATTACGTGGTCGCGCACTTCCACTACGTGCTCTCGCTCGGCGCCGTGTTCACTATCTTCGCCGGTTGGTACTACTGGTTCCCGAAGATGACCGGCTACATGTACAATGAGACGATCGGAAAGCTGCACTTCTGGGTGACCTTTGTCGGTGTCAACCTGATCTTCTTCCCGCAGCACTTCCTGGGCTTGGCCGGTATGCCGCGTCGCTACGTGGACTATCCCGATGCCTTCGCGGGGTGGAACCTCGTCTCGTCTCTTGGTTCCTACATTTCCGGGATCGGCGTGCTGATCTTCCTGTGGGGGCTTGTGGAGGCGTTCGCCAAGAAGCGGCGAGCCGCCAACAATCCGTGGGGCCCGGGTGCAACGACGCTGGAATGGACGCTGTCGTCGCCGCCGCCCTTCCACCAATACGAGGTTCTCCCGCAAATCCGATGAGATATGCGGATACCGTCTTGCATGAGTTGAACTGAGCGATGTCGTTGCTGAGCCAAGGGGCCGAGCTGTCACCGCAGATCGCAGCGGAGCAGGCAGGACTCGGCCCGAGCCTTGCGGGTGTCGATGATTTCATCGCGCTGATGAAACCGCGGGTGATGTCGCTCGTCGTGTTTACAGCGCTGGTGGGTTTGCTGGTTGCGCCGGGTCATCTGCACCCGGTGCTGGGCGTTGCGGCCCTCCTGTGCATTGCGGTCGGTGCCGGGGCCGCCGGTGCTCTCAACATGTGGTACGACGCCGACATTGATGCGGTGATGTCGCGCACGGCGCGCCGACCCATTCCGGCTGGCCGGGTGAGTAGGGGCGAAGCACTCGGGTTCGGCATTACCCTGGCCGCCGGGTCTGTGTTGGTGCTGGGGCTCGTCGCCAACTGGATTGCGGCCGGTCTGCTTGCGTTCACCATCTTCTTTTATGCGGTGATCTACACGATCTGGCTTAAGCGCAGCACGCCGCAGAACATCGTGATCGGTGGCGCGGCCGGGGCGTTTCCGCCGATGATTGGCTGGGCCGCGGCGACCGGCAGCGTCGGACTCGAATCAATATTCCTGTTCCTGATCATCTTCTTGTGGACGCCCCCGCACTTCTGGGCGCTCGCGCTCTGCCGCGCTGACGACTACGAGCGCGCCGGGGTGCCGATGTTGCCGGTAGTCGCCGGGACGCAGGAGACCATACGTCAGATCAGGATCTACGCGCTCGTGCTGATCCCAGTCGGGGTCGCACCGTGGCTGATCGGCGCCGCGAGTGCGGTCTACGGGGTTACGGCTGCGCTTGCGGGTGCGCTGCTGCTCGCATTCGCCTGGCGCGTGCGCAGCGGCGGCCGCGAGGCCAAGGCGCTGTTTGGATACTCGATCCTCTATCTGTTCGTCCTGTTCGCGATGCTGTTGGTCGATCATGCGCTGTTCAGCAACATGTCGTTCAGCAGCTGGGGGCTGACACTCGCTGCCCGATGAGCTTTGTGAGATGGCATGGACGAGAAGCGCGATGATGGTCCAAGGGGCGGGGTCGTACTCACCGAAGAGCAGAAGCGTCGGCGTCGCGCGCGTTCGCTCGCCATCGCGCTCGTTTTGGGCGCCCTCGTGCTGCTGTTCTACATCATCACCATCGTCAGGCTTGGCCCCAACGTGCTGACGAGACCGCTATGACGCGCCATGACCGCAACCTCTTTATCGCCGGTGCCTGTGGGGCTGTGGTCGGCCTGATGGTTGCGGCATCCTACGCGGCGGTGCCGTTCTACAATTGGTTCTGTCGCACCACCGGGTTTGCCGGAACCACCCAAGTGGCGCGCGCGGCCCCTGCACATGAGCTCGATCGGAAGATCACGGTGCGGTTTGACGCCAATGTGGCCGCAGGTCTGCCGTGGCGCTTCGAACCCGAGGTCAGGTCGATCGATCTCAAGCTCGGCGAAGTCGTGACCGTGATCTACCATGTCACCAACCTGTCAGCCCGTGATACCTGGGCCGCGGCGGGCTATAACGTCGCGCCGCTCACGGTTGGGGCTTATTTCGACAAGATCAACTGCTTCTGCTTCACCGAGCAACATCTCAAGGCGGGCGAGAAACAGGACATGACCGTCGTGTTCTATGTGGATCCGGCGCTGGCCAAGGATTCAGAGCAGGACGATCTCAACACCATCACTCTGTCCTACACGTTCTATCCGGCGCCCGAGCCCGCGCGGGGGGTCGCGGAGACAACGGCACCCGGACGCAGCTAGAGGCAGACCAACCATTCGAGCAGCTCACGGCCCGACTCACGTGAGCCGCGACTGACAAGTTGAACACGGAGACGTTTCATGGCCGACGCGCACGCAAAGCAGCACGATTACCACTTGGTGGATCCGAGTCCGTGGCCGCTTGTCGGTTCGATCTCGGCCTTCGTGCTCGCCATCGGGCTGATATCGTGGATGCACAATATCTTCTCGGCGGCGCCGCTCGTCTTCGCCGCGGGTGCGATCGGCGTGCTCTATACGATGGTCGGCTGGTGGCGGGACGTCATCATCGAGGCCGAGTATCGGCACTTTCACACCCGGGTGGTGCAGATATCGCACCGCTATGGGATGATCCTGTTCATTGCCTCCGAGGTGATGTTCTTCGTCGCTTGGTTCTGGGCCTACTTCAATACTGCGCTGTTTCCCAACGAAGCCATAGAAGTCGTCCGCAACGAGTTCATTGGTGGGGTCTGGCCGCCCAAAGGCATTCAGACCTTTGACCCCTGGCACCTGCCGCTATTCAATACGCTGATCCTGCTCACCTCCGGCACGACGGTCACCTGGGCGCATCACGCTTTGTTGGAGAATGATCGGGAAGGCCTCAAATGGGGTCTCATTTGCACCATCCTGCTCGGCCTGTCGTTCACCTGCGTACAAGCCTTCGAGTACCATCACGCCGCATTCAGCTACGGCGGCAACATCTACGGCGCGACCTTCTTCATGGCGACTGGGTTCCATGGCGCGCATGTGATCATCGGCTCGATTTTCCTGATCGTGTGTCTAGCTCGTGCTCTCGCGGGCCAGTTCAATCCGAAACAACACCTCGGGTTGGAGTTCGCCGCTTGGTACTGGCACTTCGTTGACGTGGTCTGGCTGTTCCTGTTTGCCTGCATCTATGTGTGGGGCCAGGGGCCGCACATTCCCGGCGTACACGAGTAGCCCACTGGGTCGAGCGGATACGCCCGGCCCCCTTCATTAGCGCATCGCAGGCTCGTGATTGTGCGCGGCGCGGCGCTTGCAGCGCCGCCATGCTAACGTTGTGTTTTCAACCGGAGACACGCGATGCGCAATTTCGATGCGATCGTTATCGGTAGTGGCCAGGCGGGACCCTCTCTGACGGCGCGACTGACGGGCGCCGGTATGAGCGTCGCGTTCATCGAACGCGAACATTTCGGCGGCACCTGCGTCAACGACGGCTGCATTCCCACCAAGACTTTGGTCGCAAGCGCGCAGGCGGCGCACGTTGCGCGCCGTGCGGGCGATTATGGGGTCCGCATCACGGGCTCGATCGATGTCGACATGAAGGCCGTAAAGGCGCGCAAAGACGCGATTTCTGGACGTTCGCGCAGCGGGGTCGAGAAATGGCTGCGCGGCATGCACGGGTGCACGATTTTCTGGGGTAGCGCCCGTTTCACCGGATCCAAACAGGTCGCAGTCAACGGCGAAGAACTGCGCGCCGAGAAAATTTTCATCAATGTCGGGGGCCGGCCCAGCGTCCCGCCAATTCCGGGGCTCGATCAGATTCCCTATCTCACCAACACCACGATGATGGGCGTGGATTTCCTGCCCGAGCATCTCGTCATTCTGGGCGGCAGCTACATCGGGCTTGAGTTCGCCCAGATGTATCGGCGGTTCGGTAGCGCGGTCACCGTAATCGAAGCGTTGCCACGATTGGTGGCCCGGGAAGATGAAGATATCTCGGCCGAACTCGCCAAGATCCTGGAGGCAGAGGGGATCGCCGTTAAGCTTGGCGGCAAGGCGTTGTCGGTCGCTCGCAAAGACAACGGGATCGTAGTTGAGATTGAGACATCGACCGGTCGCGCGCAGGTGGAGGGCTCACATCTCCTTGTCGCCATCGGACGCCGTCCGAATACGGACGATCTCGGCCTCGACAAAGCCGGGGTCAACCTCGATGAGCGCGGCTACATCGAGGTCGATGATCAGTTGCGCACCAGCGCGCCGGGTATCTGGGCGCTCGGCGATTGCAATGGGCGTGGCGCATTCACCCACACCTCCTACAATGATTATGAGATCGTCGCCGCCAACCTTCTCGACAACGATCCGCGGCGCGTCAGCGACCGCATCACGGCCTATGCGCTCTACATCGATCCTCCGCTCGGCCGCGCCGGCCTGTCGCAAGCGGAGGCGCGCGCCACGAACCGACCGAGCCTGGTTGCCAACTGGCCGATGGGCCGGGTCGGGCGGGCTGTCGAGCGTGGCGAGACCGAAGGTTTCATGCGTATCCTCATCGACCGCGACAGCAAGCAAATCATCGGCGCGTCGTTGCTCGGGCTCAATGCCGATGAGGTGATCCATGAAATTCTCGACTTGATGTACGCCAAAGCGCCTTACACGACGTTGCAGCGCGCAATGCACATTCATCCGACCGTATCCGAATATCTGCCGACGATGCTCGGCGCGCTGTCGCCTCTGAAGTAGTGTTGTTCTGGTTTGCTGCGACAAGTAGCGCGTGCCGTCGCGAGTTCGGCGACGCTAAAAGCAGGGCACCCATGAGCGATCGTCAAGAACCATCACCCTATGTGGCGGGTCTGCTTTGCCGCTGCCCGCATTGCGGCGAGGGACCCCTGTTCAGCGGGTTTTTGACCCTACGACCAGCTTGCAAGGTTTGCGGCCTCGAGTACGGCTTTGCCGATGCCGGCGATGGACCCGCCGTGTTCGTGATCATGATTGCCGGTTTCATCGTCTGTGGCGCGGCCCTTTTCGTGGAAATGCGCTACGCGCCGCCGCTGTGGGTGCACGCCGTGCTCTGGCTGCCGCTGGTGCTGCTCACAACGATCGGCCCCCTACGGCCGCTCAAGGGCCTGTTGATCGCGCTTCAATACCATCACAAGGCGGCGGAGGGCCGCCTCGACAGGCCCGCCTCGTGAACCGAAGTCGTACTCGCCAAGGCATCTTGGTGCCGTGTCTGGTGGCGCTGGCAGCTCTCCTTGTGCTCGTGGGCCTTGGCACGTGGCAATTGCAGCGGAAGGGCTGGAAAGAAGGGCTCATTTCCGCGATGCACGAACGCCTCGCTGCTGCTCCGGTCGATTTGCCGCCCGCGTCGCAATGGTCGTCGTTGAACGTCGATACCGCGGAATTCCGTCGGGTCAAATTCCATGCTCAATTTACCGAGGGCCGCGGCGTGTACGTCTACGTCGCAGGCTCAGCGCTACGCGATGATATCAAGGAACCCGGCTACTTCGCGTTCGCCCCCGCACGTCTCGATGACGGAACGACCGTCGTCGTCAATCGCGGCTATATCCCCATGGATCAGCAGACCGGCTGGCCGGCGGGGATGATGGAGGTGGTCGGCTATCTGCGCTGGCCGGAGAGCCGCCCCTGGTTCCTGTCGGAGACCAACTCGGCGTCTGACACGTGGTTCGTGCGCGACCAGCGGATCGATGGCGGCCGCTAAGGGTTGGGGCAACGTTGCCCCGTTCTACGTCGATCAGGAAAGCCCCGTTCCGCCCTCAGGGCTGCCGCGTCCCGCGTCCCTCACAGTCAACCTGCGCAATGACCATCTGCAATATGCCGTGACGTGGTTTGGGCTCGCCGCCGTGCTGGTCGGGTGCTTCGTGGCCTGGCTGGTGACCGGCGGCGCAATACGGCCGATTCTGGCGAGGAAGTGCACGCCTGAGTCTTGGGAATTGAGGAAACATTCCTAGTTCCTGCGGCAATTTACCTCCGGTTAGGCTGGTTCAACACTTCGGCATTGCTCCTCTGCACTTCGACGTCAGCCTTTCCTTGTGCGAGGGCGCGCTTTCAGCATAGTCTTGCCGGGCGGTAGACGATCCCGGCTGCCGCCAGGAAATGCCATTCCATATCAATGGCTTAAGCTTAAGCACGAGAGCCGGCCTGGGATCGGGCTGCCTTGCGATCGTGGTTGTTTCTGCCGAACGTACAAGGGTTTAGGAGCCGTGCGTTATATCTCGACCCGGGGCGAGGCCCCGGCCCTGAACTTCGTCGAGGTGACGCTCGCGGGCTTGGCTCGCGACGGCGGACTCTACGTGCCTGAAAATTGGCCGCAGCTTGATGCTCCTACGATTGCGGGGTTTGCCGGCCGGCCGTACGCCGAGGTTGCGGTCGAGGTGCTGCGTCCGTTTGTCGGCGGGACGATCGCGCCAGCGGATCTCGCGCGAATCGCCCGCGAAGCCTACGGCACGTTTCGCCATCCCGCCGTTGCGCCGCTCTACCAACTCAGCCCCGGCACGTTCGTGCTAGAACTCTTTCATGGGCCCACGCTTGCTTTCAAAGATCTGGCGATGCAGCTCCTGGGCCGCGTCATGGATCATGTGCTCGCTAAGCGACGGGAGCGCATTACCGTGGTCGTCGCGACGTCGGGAGACACCGGCGGTGCAGCCGTAGAGGCCTTTCGCGGTCGTTCCCAGGTCGATCTCGTTATTCTGTTCCCGAATGGGCGCGTGTCCGACGTACAGCGGCGGATGATGACCACCGCGCCCGATCTCAACGTGCATGCACTCGCGATCAACGGCACGTTCGACGATTGTCAGGCGATCGTGAAGGGCCTGTTCAACAATCACAGCTTCCGCGATCGCGTGCAGCTCTCGGGCGTCAATTCCATCAACTTCGCCCGGATCGTGGCACAGGTCGTCTACTATTTCACCGCCGCGGTGGCACTTGGCGCGCCGCAACGAAAGGTCGCGTTTACGGTCCCCACCGGAAACTTCGGTGATGTCTTTGCCGGCTATGTGGCGAGCCGGATGGGGTTGCCGGTCGAGCGTCTGGTGATCGCCACGAACGTGAATGACATCCTTGCGCGCGCCCTGCGCAGCGGCGCCTACGAGGTGCAGGGCGTGGTGCCCACGACATCGCCCTCCATGGACATCCAAGTCGCCTCGAACTTCGAGCGGGCGCTGTTCGAAGCGGCTGGCCGGGATCCGCGCGCGATTCGCACCATGATGACCGCCCTCGCCCACTCGCGCCGTTTTGTCGTACCGGGCGGCGCGCTCTCCGAGCTGCGTTCCTTGTTCACTGCCGATTGTGCTGATGAGCAGGAAACTGCGGCCACCATTCGCACGGTTCGGCGCGAGGCCGGATACCTGATCGATCCGCACACGGCCGTGGCGATCGCCGTCGCGGAGAAGGAGCGTCGCGATAGCGCCGTTCCAATGATCACGCTCGCAACCGCTCATCCCTGCAAGTTCCCGGCAGCGGTCGAAGCGGCTTGCGGCGTACGCCCCCCACTTCCCGACTGGCTTGCCGACCTGCCGCAGAAGCCGGAGCGGCAAACCATTCTGCCCGCCGATCAGACGGTGGTTGAGAATTTCATTTCAAGCGTCAGCCGCGTAGCGCGCGAAGGAGCAGCCGCATGAGTGTCGAGGTTTCCCGTCTCCCAACCGGATTGACCGTGGTGACGGACAAGATGCCTCACCTGGAGACGACATCTCTCGGCATCTGGATTGCGTCCGGCAGCCGGCATGAAGCTCCCGAGGAGCACGGTATCTCGCATTTTCTGGAGCACATGGCGTTCAAGGGCACTGGCCGCCGCAGTGCGCGCCAGATTGCTGAAGAGATTGAGGCCGTTGGTGGCGATCTCAACGCCGCCACCGGCATCGAGACCACCGCCTATTACGCACGGGTGCTGCGTGCGGACGTGCCGCTCGCCCTCGACGTTCTCTCCGATATCCTTTCGGAGCCAAGCTTCGATCCTGACGAACTGACGCGCGAGAAGAACGTCATCATCCAGGAGATCGGTGCGACTGATGATACGCCCGACGACCTGATCTTCGAGTTGCTGCAGGCGACGGCGTTCCCCGACCAGGCGATCGGGCGCTCGATCATGGGCACGCGCGCTACCGTCAAGAATTTCGATCGCAAGCGGCTGCGCAGCCATTTGGTGACTCACTACCGCGCGCCCAACATGGTGATCGCTGCGGCCGGCGCGCTCGAGCATGACGCAGTGGTGGACGAGATCAGCCGGAAATTCGAAGCGTTTGCCGGACCGCCCATTCCACGGCCGGAGCCGGCGCGCTTTGCCGGCGGCACGCGAATCGAGAAGAGCGACCTGGAACAGGTGCACGTCACGCTTGGTCTCGAAGGCGTGCCGCAGACCGATCCGTCCATTCACAGCCTGCAAGTGTTTTCCATCGCGCTGGGCGGCGGGATGTCGTCGCGGCTGTTTCAGGAAGTGCGCGAGCTGCGTGGCCTCTGCTACTCGATCTACGCGTTCCATTCCCCGTATCACGACACTGGTCTGTTCGCGCTCTACGCCGGAACCGACCCGGCCGACGTCGAGGAACTGATGCGCGTCGCCGTCGGCGAGATCGTGATTGCCGCTGAAACCATGACCGAAGTCGAGGTTGCCCGGGCTAAGACGCAGATGAAGGCGGGGCTCCTGATGGCGCTGGAAAGCTCGGCGACGCGTGCCGAGCAGGTCGCGCGTCAGATGATCACCTACGATCGACCGATGACCGTCGATGAAATCGTCGGAAAAATCGAAGCTGTCACCGTCGAAAGCGTCCGCGAGGCTGGGCGCGCGCTGGTGCGACGCAGCCGACCGGCCGTAGCTGTCCTGGGGCCAGGTACCGGCCTTGAAAGCGCCGCAGCGATTGCTGAAAGTCTTGCCCGCCGCACCGCATGAGGTTGCACAAACCCGATTTCGAAATCATCTGATCTCAGGGTCTGCTCAACCCCGACGGCGCAGCAGCTAGTTCCCACACCATCGCCATGGCGTTCTTCCGTTCCGTTACGTCCGACCAACCCCCCGTCATCGAAGGCGACGGGGTGATCCTGCGTGTTCCGGACCTCAGCGACTATGCGGAATGGGCAGGTCTACGCGACCAAAGCCGCGACTTTCTCACCCCATGGGAACCGGTGTGGCCGGTCGATGACCTGACCCGTGGCGCGTTTCGGCGCCGTATCAAGCGTTACCTCGAGGATCAGAATAGCGACCTGTCGTATACGTTTTTCGTGTTCCGTAAACAGGATGAGATCCTGGTCGGCGGACTGACCATCGCCAACGTCCGCCGCGGTGTGGCCCAGGCCGGAAGTCTCGGATACTGGATGGGTGAGCCTTTTGCCCGGCGCGGCCACATGACGGCGGCGGTACGCGCGGTGGCGCCGTTTGCGTTCGGGGCCCTGGGCTTACATCGGGTCGAGGCGGCTTGCATCCCGACCAACATCGCTTCGACCAGGCTGTTGCAGAAATGTGGGTTTGTGCGCGAGGGACTGGCGCGGGAATACCTCTGCATCAATGGGAAATGGCAGGACCACCTGCTGTTCGCGCGTCTGCGCGATGACGCTCTACCGTCGAATTGACGCCATTGTTTTCCTTGAGGTTTAGCCGCCAACTCGGGGCGGATTGGGGATTCTATGGGCGGTCAACGGAACGGCTTACGTCGCGGGCAGCACTGGTTAGTGGCACCTGCGGTCGCCATTTCGATCGGGTGGGGAATTGAGCTCGCGCACGCGCAGGCCCAAGACCCATCCATTCTCGACAAAGCGGGCGATTTCCTCAAAAACTTGGTCCCTGGCCAGAACCAGCCGCAAGGCGCGCAACAGCCGGCCCAAGGGCAAGCGCCAACTCAGCAGGCGCCGGCTCAGCCGCCATCAGCCCAGCAAACTCCAGCCCAATCTCCGGCCGCGGCGGATGCTCCGGCCGCTCAACCACCGGCCGCAGCGACTCCGACCGCGAAGAAACAGCCCTCGATCACGGAGCGCGTGGGGGATTTTTTCAAGCGGCTTGTTCCGGGCGGGACCGATGAACACGCTCCGCCCATGCAGGCTGGTCGTGCCCCGAAAAATGAAACCGAGACAAATGAGGAATTCGATTGCCCGCTACTCGACATCCGCGAGGGAGCCTCAACCCTGATGGTGCAAGGGCCGGGCGAGCCGAACCCGCTGTCATTGCGCTATCAAGCTTCGTTCGTACGTGCGGCCCGCGAGTGCATCGTCAAAGGCAAGGATGTCACAATCAAAGTCGGTGTTCAGGGGAGAGTGATCCTCGGCCCGGCTGGCGGCGCCGGTCAGCTCACGATTCCATTGCGCTATGCACTGGTGCACGAGGAATTGGGGCAAACGCGCATGATCTGGTCGAAGCTATACGTAGTGCCGGTGACTATCCAGGGCCAGCAGCCGAACGTGCCGTTCGAGCACGTAGAAGACGACATGACGGTGCCAATTCCCAAGCCGTCGGAGCTTGAGAACTACATCGTTTATATCGGGTTCGATCCCAACGGGCTGCCGGCAGAGCACGCGAAAAAGGCGCCACCACCGAAGGCTAAGCCGAAGAAGCCCGCGCAATAGCTCGGGCCGCTCTCCAGTTTGCAGACGAGTCCTTAATTCAGCTTCGTGCGAATATCGCGGATGCCTTGGCCGATCAGGTCGTCGGCGACCTGACCCCGCACCGTGTGTCCAAGAATCCGTTCTGACGCTGCTACCGCGGCCTCGGCGGCGGCTGCGCGCACTTCGGCAACAGCTTGGCTTTCTGCCTGGGCGATCTTCTGTTCAGCCATCTTGGTGCGGCGGCCGACAAACTCCTGCGCGCTGGCCTTCGCCTCGCTGGCGACACGCTCGGCTTCGGCCTTCGCGCCCTCCAGGATCTCCTGCGCCTCGCGTTCCGCATCCCGGCGTCGCTTCTCAGCTTCGCTCAGAATTGACTGGGCCTCTTCGCGCATCTTGCGGGCGTCATCGAGCTCGGTGGCAATCCGCTTTGAGCGATCATCGAGGGCGCCGGTGACGGTGCGATGCACGCCGAGCCGCACAATGATGAGAACAAAAATGACGAATGCGATGGCGACCCAAAATTCGGCTTCATAAAGTTGCTCGAGCATATCGCGGTTCCCTAACCGTCTTGTCAGCGCTTGAGCACGGCATCCACCGCCTCGGCGACCGCGTGCTCAGCCGGGACGAGGCCCGTCAGCTTGCCAACGATGGCGCCGGCCGCTTCGGACGCGATGCCGCGCACGTTGCTCATGGCCCGAGCCTTGGTATCGGCGATGGTGCGCTCCGCTTCGGCGAGTTTGGCGTGCAGCGCCGCTTCCAGCCCTTTGCGCGTCTCGTCGGCTTCAGCGTTGAGCTTGGCTCGAGTCTCACCCGCCAGGGTCTGGGCACGCGTACGTGCCTCCGCGAGCGTCTTCTCATAAGCTTGCAGCGCCGCTTCTGCATCAGCCTTGAGCTGGGCAGCGGCGCCGAGATCGCGTTCCACGCTTTCGCGGCGCGCTGCCATGATGCCGGCGATCCTCGGCAGCGCGACCTTCGCCATGACCACGTAGAGCAGGACGAACGCGATGCCGAGCCAAAATAGCTGGGACGCGAAGGTGTCGCTCTCGAACGGAGGGAAAGCTTTCGCGCTGCCCGAGGGAGCTTCCGTATGCGCGCTCGAAGTCTCGGCCATCGCTTACAGGACGAACAGCAGCAAGAGAGCAATCAGCAGCGAGAAAATGCCGAACGCTTCCGAGAGGGCAAAGCCGAGGAACAGGTTGACGTTCTGGCCCGCGGCGGCTGACGGATTGCGCAGCGCGCCAGTCAGGAACTGGCCGAACACCGTGGCGACGCCGATGGCCGCGCCGCCCATGCCAATACAGGCCAAACCGGCGCCAAGGTACTTGGCTGCAACTGGATCCATTTCAAGCTCCTTTCAAGTGTTGATTTCAGCTGTGTGAGACGCGCCGCTAGTGCGCGGGATGGGGGTCATGCGATGGGTGGATGGCATCGTTGAGATAGATGCAGGTGAGGATGGCGAACACGAACGCCTGCAGCGCTGCGACCAGAAACTCGAGCGCCGTGAGTGCCACGGTCAGCGCCAGCGGTGCGATTGCGCCAAGCCAACCGACAAATCCGACACCACCAAGCATGCCGATGAAACCGGCGACGAGCTTGAGCGTGATATGCCCGGCCAACATGTTGGCGAACAGGCGGACGCTGTGTGAGATTGGGCGCGAAAAGAAGGACAGCAACTCGATCACCACGATCAGGGGGATCATGAACGTCGGGATGCCGGACGGGACAAACAGCTTGAGCCAGGCCAGTCCGTTCTTCCAGAAGCCGTAGATGATGACCGTGAAAAACACGAGCAGCGCCAACGCCGCCGTGATGATCAGGTGGCTCGTCACCGTGAACCCATACGGGATGAGGCCGATAAGATTTGCAAACAGAATGAACATGAAGAGCGAGAACACGAAGGGAAAGAACTTCATCCCCTCGTCGCCCGTAACGTTGCGCAGCGTGTTCGCCATCAGCTCGTAGGTCAGCTCCGCAACCGATTGCATGCGCGTCGGGACCAGCCGGCGGCTGCCGGTCGTGCCGAGCAGCAGCAGTATGGTCAATCCCACCGAGATCGCCATAAAGATCGCGGAATTGGTGAGATGGATTTGCGCCGTGCCGATCTGGGTGATCGGCAGCATGTTATGAATTTCGAATTGATGGATGGGATCGACTGCCATCGGTCTTCCGTTTGTCCTCAGCGCTCCCGAGCGACATCGCTCATTTGCGCAAACGCCAGTCCCCTTTTGCCAGCATTCCGACCGACCGCATCATGTTGACGAGCCCGGCCACAAACCCGAGCAGCAGCAACACGATGAACCCGAACGGCTTGGTCCCGACAAAATGGTCGAGCGACCAGCCGAGCACTCCTCCGACCAGCACCCCGGCAACCAGCTCGCTTGAGAGCCGCAAGCCTTGCCCGAGCGCTGACGAATCGGTCCGCCTGACGTCCTG
The DNA here is from genome assembly GCA_963760435.1 of uncultured Alphaproteobacteria bacterium. Classification (GTDB taxonomy): domain Bacteria; phylum Pseudomonadota; class Alphaproteobacteria; order Rhizobiales; family Xanthobacteraceae; genus JAFAXD01. The sequence goes on along the minus strand of CAVXDE010000038.1, from coordinate 124,276 downwards.
TTGGGGAAGTCTCGTCGCGCCCCCGTCACCGAGCCGCTTGCCAAGACGCGAGAGCCGAGCGGCTAACGCAGCCTCGTCGGACCGGTTTTCGCTTCCCTCGCGTGCATCGTCATCCATGCCGCGCTCGCGGAGAAACCCCCGTCCGACCCCCTCAAGGCCGCGCGGACCATACTGAGTGGGCTATCCCAAGTCAACAATCGGCCGCATTTGCGAGATGTGGCAAAATGCGCGTAAAATCAGGGGCTTCCAACATATTGGCCGGCGAGCTAGGATGTTCGCACAAACACGAGGTGCGTCATGCGGGTCATGATCGTCGCTTTTGCCCTTGGCATCTGCGCTCTTCCGGCAGCGGCTCAATCGCCGGACCCCGACGACAAGCGCTTCACCTTGCACAAGATCGATGACGGCTATCTTCGACTCGACGGGCGTAGCGGCGCCGTCTCCCTGTGCACGCGGCCGGATAGCGGCTGGGTTTGCCGCGCTGTGCCGGACGAGCGAACAGCCCTGGAAAGCGAGATCGGACGTCTCGCCGCCGAAAATGCAGAGCTCAAGCGCACCTTGCTCGATCGCGGCGCATCGTTGCCCGGTCTCCCGCCGCGTCCGCCCGCCGATGTCGGTGTTGGAAGCGCCGCGCCGACTGAGTCCGACGTGGATCGCGTCATGGCGCTTGCCGGGAGGCTCTGGCGGCGCACGCTGGACGTCGTCGGCAACATCAAGCGCGAGTTGGCAGATAAACTCTAAGGAGCGCCGCGCGCCGCTATTTGTCGGGTTTACAAATCGTGCGGGCCGCGAGATAGAGCGCGCCCCCGAACAAGACAACGAGGCCGGGCGCAACGAGAAGCGTGCTCAGCGGTAAATCCAATTCCGGCAGAACAATCCTGTCGAACGGTTTGATGAGCACGTGGACGACGAAGAAATAGGCAACCCATGCGCCCAGTAGGAGCAGAATTCCGGACTTGAGTCGTTCAAGCTCTCGGTGCCGCTCGGAATCCAGCACCATCGAGATCGTCCGCGCGCGCTTGCGTCGTGTTGCCATAGGCGGGCCTTTCTTTGATGAATTCGGCCGCTCAACTTGCGGCCGCCGTTCACTGCGCCCATCGATGCAGGTCACGTGCCATTGTGAGCGGACCGCCGCGGGCCGTTAGCTAAGCGTTGGGTCGGATAGGGCAGAACGGCATCGCTGGAGCGCTCTTTTCCAATGACCTTGCGTTAGCGCAAGGTCGGTCGGACAATGACACCGATGATAAGGGCTTACTCGCGGGCCCGAGGCTCGCGTACGGGCAGGAAGCGCTGGCAGGGACAAAGTGACGGACCGCTATTGTTTCGTCATCGCCGATGACCACCCGCTGTTTCGCGGCGCACTGCGGGCCGCTTTGACCGCCCCCTACGCCAGCGCTGAAATTGCCGAGGCGGGTTCCTTCGACGAGGTATCCGCCATTCTCGATCGGCTGAGCGACGTCGATCTCGTGTTGCTCGATCTTGCGATGCCGGGCGTGCGCGGATTTTCCGGGCTGATGTATCTGCGTGCTCAATACCCAAACGTGCCCGTAGTGGTGGTTTCCGGCAGTGACGATCCGGCCGTGATCCGGCGCTGCATGGATTTTGGCGCGTCGGGTTTCATTCCCAAGACCCTTGCCGTGGAGGACATGCGTGACGCCATTGCCACGGTGTTGGCCGGCGGCGTGTGGACACCGGCCGATGTCGATCCCGCTGCCTCGGCGGATGCGGAAACCGCCGCCGTGCTTGCGCGCCTGGCGACGCTGACCCCGCAGCAGGTGCGGGTGTTGATGATGTTGTCCGAGGGCCTGCTCAACAAACAGATTGCCTACGAGCTTGGCGTCTCGGAAGCGACGGTGAAGGCCCACGTTTCCGCGATTCTACAGAAGCTCGGTGTGGAGAGCCGTACTCAGGCCGTGATTGCTGCTGGCAAGATCGCCATCGGACATATCACTGAAGACAGACGACAGCTGACAGACGACAGAAAATAACCCGTTTGTCCTCCCTGCTCGGTCGTCCTCACTCTGCGGCGACCTGAGCCGGCGACACGAACTGTGACACCCATTTGTTGCGCCGGTGCAGGTTCGCCCGATACATGGCCTCAAACGCGTCCGGCTCGAAAGAGTGGGTCGATGGGCGGGCCAGCAAGGCTTCACTCCAGGCCTTGAGTCGCGGGAACCGCTCGATAAAGCCCAGCGGCTTGACGCGATCGAGGAAATAGTAGCGCTGCAGGAACGGTGCATAAGCTGCGTCGACCAGCGCGTATTTGGTTCCGTTGAAAAACGGGCCGCTACCCTGCCTGGTGAGGGCCTGCTCCAGGCGCTCGAAGACAACCGGGATCTTCTCTTTGGCCTTCAGATAGTCCGCCTCGGTGTCGGCGTAGGCCGTTGACGTTACTCCCTCGGCAAAGGTCGGCACGTAATCGGTCCAGGCGCGGTTAATTGCGCGTTCGACCGGATCGTCCGGATGCAGCCGGGGCGCGATCGTTTCGTCGAGATATTCGGCAATGGCATTGGATTCGAACAGGGACACGGTGTCGTCGATCCGTAGCACCGGTACCTTTTTATGCGGTGAGATCGCCAGAAACCAATCCGGGCGATTGTCCGGTTCGATGTGGCGAAACTCGAAATCGATTGATTTCTCGCGCAGCACGATTGCGGCGCGTTGCACCCAGGGGCACGTCTTGAAGCTCACCAGCAGATAGTGGGGCATGGCGTTCTCACCGTCGTTAGCGGGACGATGCATCCTGCCATGGCGGACGGCCAAGCCTAAATGCGTTTTGTGCATGGATGGGTGCAACGAAAAACCGCCGGGCAGGCGAACTTGCCCGGCGGTACTTAAGTCTGCAGGGACCCTTGGGGGGCGGGGGAAGGTTGGTCCCTGCCGTTGGTTGTTGACCAAGAGATAAGTCGGTTGGTCTCGGGTTCAAGAATACCTGCGACAAAGCGCCATCACCGACATAACCGCGATCACGCGAGTGTGTTTGCTTGCCTGCCATCGGCCTCCTTGCGCAGCACGTTCGCGCGGGCTGACACTCAAACCCTGGTCCGGAACTTCCGCGCTCTTCTCGGGATTGTCCGGCATGCACGGCACTTAGCCGCAGTTGCTGCGCCGATGATCGCGCGGGGTCGGGCTGAGCTTGCGTGGTCATCTCGGCGTCAAGCCAAGGTCAAGGAGAGCTACTCATGTGCGATTACAGCATGCAACATGTCGCCTCGCGGCCGGCCAAGGTGGGCGATGTGTTGATTACGACCAGATTTGCCGAAGGTCTGACCGGTGGATTCTCCGCGGTCGGCGAGCCCGATGTCGCGGTATGTGTGCTGCCGGGGACCGAGTTGGCATTCGAACGGGAGATCGAGCGCTATGCGGCACTCCCGCTGTTTCGGCCACGCAAGCTCGGGGCGCAAGTGGCGCGGTTTCGCCGCGTCCATGAGGCCATCCCGAGCGTGCACCACGATGCGTTGGAGCTGCCGGGCGGCAAAACCGTATTGCTGACCAATTTGCGTCCCGGTCAGCGCGCAAGGGTCCTGCAGTTGCCAGCTGGTTCCAGTGCGCACACGAGTGCCCACAACAGCGCGGGTCACGCCTTCCCAGCTCAGGTCTGAGGCAAGTCCGCCCGCGCTGGCTCCTACTCGAACCCTTGCACTGGCACTGAGCCGGCCGGTGCTGACGGGCTGGAGCTGGAAGCGACCGCCGAACTCGTCGCCTCAGCGTTTGGCGTCGGGCTTACCGATGATACTCCGACTGGCGCAGCTTGCGCAGGTTGGGTTGCACCGACAGCGGCGGGCCGTGTGGTCGTGGCTGCCCGCGAATGGTGTGCCCGACGTCCGTGGCGGACTCCCCACGCACCCGCGATATTCGGCCCGGCGGTATAACCGACTAGCGCGCCAGCCACCGCACCAACAGGCCCCAACACGACCGCTCCCGATAAGGCGCCAAGCGCCGCGTCCCCCATACGCTCCTGCGCTTGCACGGCGACGGGAAACAGCGACATCGCGACGGCTGCAACAAATAGTTTGCGCTTCATAAAGACCCCCACCTCGACGTTCTGCTTGTCGCATCAGATATCGGCAACAAAGCGGTTGGAAGGTGGAGATCGTCGCCTCAGGTGTAAGGTGACTGACACTCCAATACCGACGGGGCGCCAGCCGCGAATGGCCGGTTCCCTGTGCGACATAGGCTTGCACGCAGCTCAGCCGTGCGTTTGAGGGCAGCGGTCCCGGCGGAGGGTACGTTGTGACGAGCGCCGGCGTGGGGGAGCGAACCGTGCTTTGACGCCGGAACTGCCGTCGCGGGGAATTGACAGACCGGTAATTACGCTCATACCAGGACCGTGAGCGCCCGCCGGGCTTGGGCTCCGCCGAATATCGCTGGTGTTGCGACCTGAAGGAGGTCGGGTGAGGGCTTTTGCCGTTTTGGCGATGCTTGCCACGGGCTTGGCTGGGGCCTGCTATGAGGCAGCGGCATCGGATGAGTTTCTGCTGCTGCGCCTCGACGGATCTTACGTCAAATGGGGCACACCACGCCTGGGCACGCCGGCGCAGGTGCGGTTTGCCTTCATCTCTGGCCCAATGGACTTCCCTGGAGCGATCAACTGTGGCGCCATGGTTCCGATCGGGCCGCTGCTTGATACCTCCCGAATTGAGCGCGAACGCTTCCATCAAGAAGTCGTGGCCGCGTTCGGCTTGTGGGAGGCGGCCGCGGGCGTGCGGTTCGCTGAAAGTACCGACACCACAGTTGCCGATATCCTGATTGGGGCTCAGGCCAATCCACGCGGATTTGCCTTTACCAACGTCGACCACGACCGTACGGACCTCACGCCCGTCAGCGCGAAGTCCTGCTCAGGTTCGGCGCATCGAGAAATCGCTGATTTGCCTCAACCCGACCAAGCTCTGGAAAATCGGTTTCGATGGCAACCTCGATGTTTACGACATTCGTTACACGATCGCGCATGAGGTGGGTCATGCGATCGGGCTCGATCATCCAAGCCCGAGCGGGGAACTCATGTCGTTTCGCTACACCGAGGACTTCCGCGCGCTTCAGCCCGGTGATGTCGCCGGTGCCGTCGCGCTCTATGGCGAGACCGGGGCGGCCAGCGCCGGGGCGTCTGCGAAATCCTCTGCAGGGGCGGGATCGGCCATCGCGCTGCATTGAACGGCCGGCAAGTCCAGCAGGCTCCGGATCGATGTCCGCAAGGCCGCCTTGGATGACGGTCCAAGTCCGTATCGGAGCGAGCTTCGCCAAGCTGATCGTGCGTTTGTTCGGCGTCGGGCTTGGAGCGACAGCGGCCACGCGCTTACGGGAGCGGGCATAAAGCGCCTCGCCGGCCCGGCCTGCTGCTTCTGTCAAAGATCGCTCATCGCAAGTGGCTGCGATGGAGAGACCGATCTCCTGCAGGTGGGTCCGTGCATAGCAGAATGCGGCCAGGCGTGCGCGCGCCATTTCCGGCAGGTTTGAGATTGCGCTGTCAACGGCTTCCGGTCCGCCGCGATAGATGCGGCCGAGCAGTTCATCGGAAATTGGGCAAGCGTCGAAGGTGGAATCACCCAGCATGATCAAATTTCTCCCCCAGGGCGACTGCCGATAGCGCGGGAGAATTTAAGATCCGCTTAAGCGGGTCGGGCCGGCGGCCGGGACATTCCGGTCATCGCTTGCGGGGTCGGGGGGACTGGCCCATTCTGAGCGAGTTGGAGTCGCTTGCTTCATCTCAACGGGAGAAGTCTGGATGCGAAAGCTCGTCATCACCCTGGCTGCAAGTGTGGGGATCGCGGTGGTCGGGGTGCCACTCTGGCAAGCCCATGCGGCGAACCTCGGCGATGGAGGAATCAAGTTCGCGATCAAAAATTATACGCCAATCACGAAGGCGGCGTGTTGGGGATGGGGCCCGTATTGCCCGCCGGGGCGCACGCGGGTTTGCGGGCGTTGGCGGTGCTGGTGTGCGCTTTGCTAGTGCGGTCAAACGATCGCCAGCACAGTTCTCAAGATCAAAAAAAGATGGCCGGGGAAACCCGGCCATCAAGCTTTCAACAACCCGATCTATCAGACATCACTCTGCGTCAGACTTCGCTTGCCGGTTCGTCGGCGCGCTTAGTTCGAGCATTGCACTCGCCAATATCATTGGCAGCCAGAACAGCATCGGCATGTCTCTTCTCCTCGCCAATGTGCGAGCGCGCATCGCACCAAAACACCGGTCCTTGCGCCGATAACGAAGTGTCGTGGAGGAGGGTTCCGCGTGCCGCGCCGGCGGAATCGTCAATGAATTTTTTGATTTGGCGCGTGGAACCGGCGCGAGCTGAACGTATTGGGGCCCGAAGCGGGGGCTTAGGCCGCGTTGCGTTCGTCGCCTGCGCCGCTCGCTTCAATGCAGAACAGGTGGATCGAGCCGTCCTCGTCCTGAAGCCGCCAGCGCCCCGTATCGGGCAAGTAGGTCGCCTCCGGGCAATAGCGATTGACCCACCGAAATGCACACTCGCGCGCGTCTGTCGCGTTCTGGAATCCTGCCGCGATGACCGCGCGCGAGCGTTCGTCGAGACGCTGCGAACTGCTCCCGCTCACACGGACGATGCGATACACGTTCTGGTCCCGCTTGAAAAAAGCGGACCGCCCCTGGCGACCGCAAACTTATTGTACGCCAATGCTCAACATGTGCCCAGACAAATGCGCTGACCGCGCGCTTGGAAACGCCAAATTCGTCGCTGCGTTGCGGCGAGTGCAAAACAAAAAAGCAAGCAACTCTGGTCTTTGCATTGCGGAATTGTTGCGCGGTGCGAAGTGACCCTGGCGCGGAGACAAAAACGTCGTCACTCGGCAGCGGCGATACTGTGCATTCGCCACTGGGCGAGAGAGGCTCGCAGCGCTGCCGGTTTGAGGGGCTTGTGCAGCACTGAAACGCCGACGGCTCGTGCCGCCGCCCGCACTTGTGCGTCACGGTCCGCGGTAATCAGGATTGCCTGCAGATCCGCGCCAAACCGCGCACGCAGCGCGGCGATGACGTCGAGGCCATTGCTGCCGTCGAGATGGTAGTCGACCAGCGCTCCAGCCGGAGGTATCTCCACGCTGGAGAGCGCCTCGAGCGCGCGCGGGAGATCACCAGCCTTGCTGATGCGGCAGCCCCAGCCGACCAGCAAAGCCTCCATTCCATCAAGAATTTTCGGTTCGTTGTCGATGCAGATTACATGCAGGCCCGCGAGTTTGAGCGCGCCACGCGCGGGAGGGCGCGGTATCGTTCGTTCAGCCGCAACGGCTGGCGCCAGCGGCACGCGCACGGCGAAGTGTGAGCCGCACCCGACCTCCGACGTCAGCTCGATCTTGTGATCGAGTACCCGCGCGATTCTTTCTACGATCGATAATCCGAGACCGAGGCCGCGTGCGACCTGAGCGCCCTCGTCGAGACGCTTGAACTCGGCAAAAATCGTTTGCCGTTTGGATTTCGGAATGCCGATTCCTGTATCGTAGACGTCGAGCCGCAGGCGCGGGCCACGGCGTCGACAGCCAACCAGAACACGGCCGTTGGGCGTATATTTGATGGCGTTGGAGATGAGGTTTGCCAGCAGCCTACGCAACAATCGGCGGTCCGAGCGAACTGTCAGCGAGGATGGCACGAATCTGAGCTTCAATTCTTTGGCATCCGCCATCGGCGCAAAATCGACTTCGAGTTGCCGGTACAAAGCGTCGATGCGGAAACTCGTGATCTCGGGCTTGAGCGTGCCGGTATCAAGTCGGGAAATATCGAGCAACGCTGCCAGTATCTCTTCGACGGCCTCGAGCGAAGCATCGACGTTGTGCACCAGCTCGGCTTCCTTGCCGCCGCGTTGGCGCTCGACCAGGCTCGTCACGTAGAGCCGTGCGGCATTGAGCGGCTGCAAAATGTCGTGGCTCGCTGCGGCAAGGAAACGAGTCTTGGAAATGTTGGCATCGTCGGCTTCGGCCTTCGCGCGAATGAGTTCAGTGTTGAGCCGCTCCAGCTCGCGGGTGCGCTCGCGTACGCGGCCCTCGAGCGATGCATTGGCGCGTTCCAGTGCCTCGGCTGCCGCCACGCTCGGGGTAATGTCCGTGAGTGTAGTCACAATGCCTGATCCCGGCATGTGGTTTGTGCGCACTTCAACAACAAGTTCACGATCCGGAAACCGCTCCAAAAAAGGCTCACTCGCCGACGCGTAGCGTTGCAATCGGTCGGCAATGAGCTTGTCGGTATCGCCGGGTCCAAAAGCGCCGTTTGCCGCGTTGATACGCAGCAACTCTGCCAGGGTGACCCCCACCCGGACGGCCTGCGGTGGCAGATCGAGGATTTCGCCAAATTGCCTGTTCCAGCACACGAGGTGAAGATCCTTGTCGAACACGGCGATTCCCTGCCGCACGTGGTCGAGCGCGGTCTGCAGAATTTCGCGATTGTGATGGATTGCGGCGCTGGCATCGTCGAGCAGCTTGAGCGCGGCGCGGCTCGACATTCGCTTGCGCAACAGCAGCGAAAGGACGAGGCGAGATGATGCTGCACCGATGGCGGATGCGAGCAAATGCTCAGCATAACGCAGCAGCTCGAAATCGGCCTCGCGCTTGGGATCGAGGCTGAGCCGGCGGGTTGCCGCAAAGGTCGCAAATGCCGAACGGGCACGCTCCTCCCCGAGATAGCGCGCGACGGTCGTGATCAATTCGTCAACGGTGGTGGATGCTCGCCACAGACGGAAGCTCGGAGCCGTGGGCGCGCGTCCGGCCGGCACAAACGTGTCCGCCTGCAACCGTTCGATGGAAGAGGGGGCACCGAGCAATGAAAATACGACATAAGCGATGACATTGACGGCGAGGCTCCAAACAACGCCGTGCGCGAGCGGCGGCAGGTCCACGCCAAACAGGGCTTGCGGCCGAAGCGCGCCGATGCCCGCCGGACCATCGACCAACAAATTCATGCTGATGGCGCCCGAGTCCACAAAGGTTGGCAGCAGCAGCGTATAGAACCATACCGCGATGCCGGCGATCAGCCCGGCAAGCGCACCGCGTGCCGTGGCGCGGCGCCAGAACAGGCCGCCGAAGAACGCGGGTGCCAGTTGCGCCACCGCTGCAAACGAGAGGAGCCCAATCGAGGCGAGCTGCACTTCCCCGGTCGAGCGATAATACAAATAGGCGAGCACCAGGATGGCTGCGATTGCCGCGCGCCGCACCCGCAGCAGCACCGCGCCGACGTCGGGGTGAGCGGCGAACAGATGATCGCCGCGACGCAAGATCAGAGGAACCACGAGATCATTGGATGCCATGATGGCGAGCGCGACCGATTCGACGATCACCATCGCGGTTGCCGCCGACAAGCCGCCGACGAATGCTGCGAGCGCCAAGAGATCCGAACCGGCCGAGAGCGGTAGGGCGAGCACGAACATGTCGCTGTCGACCTCGCCCGGCTTGAAAGTGAGCAGCCCGGCGATGGCGATGGGAACCACGAACAAATTGATCAGCACCAGATACGTCGGAAAAAGCCACGCCGCGCGGCGAATCTCGCGCTCGCTTCGGTTCTCCACGACGCTGACATGAAATTGGCGCGGCAACAGCACGACGGCGAAAAACGACAGCAGCGTCATGGCCGCGAAGGTCGAGAGGTCAGGCTGCTGCATCAGCACCTGGGCAGTGTCTGGGCGCGCGAGTGCCTGTGCGAACAACGACCACGGCCCGCCAAACATCACGAATGTGACAAAGGCGCCGACCGCCAAGAAAGCCACCAGCTTGATGATCGACTCGGTCGCGATCGCCAGCATCAGGCCGTCCTGGCGCTCGGTTGCATCGATATGGCGGGTGCCGAACAACATGGCGAAAGCCGCCATTGTCAGCGCCACGAACAGGGCGAGATCACCCAACGGCGGTTCGACCGCGCCCGTTGCCTGCGTGGTGTGGGCGAGAATCGCGCCGAGTGAAGACGAGACGGCCTTGAGTTGGAGCGCGATGTACGGGATCGAGCCGATGATCGCAATCAACGCCACCGTCGCCGCCACCGCCTGGTTCTTGCCGTAGCGGGCCGCGATCAGATCGGCGATCGAGGTGATGTTCTGCGCCTTGGCTAAGCGGACAACCCGCAGGATCAGCGGATAGCCGACGGCCAGCATCACCATGGGGCCGATGTAGATCGTGAGAAAATCATAGCCGGTGCGGGAAGCGAGCCCGACCGAGCCGAAGAACGTCCATGAGGTGCAATAAATTGCAAGCGAGAGCGGATAGATCAGCATACGAGGCCGATCGGCCCGGCGGGTGCGATCGCCGTAGCTCGCAACAAGAAACAGCAGCCCGATATAGCCGAGCGCCACCGCGATGACGGACCAGCTCTGCAGCATGGACCTACGTCATCACACTAGCGCATAGCTGTCCATCATTTGACCGTGACTGCCGGCACGGGTTTGACCATGACTGTCGGCACGGGCATGCAAGTGTCGTGACCCCGGCCTCGCCCGCAAAGCCTTTGCATCTCGTCGAAACTCTCCTGGTCGCTTTCCTTGGCGGCTGGCTGTTCGACCTCGCCCGGTTTCCGGCTGGGTGGATGGCTGGCGCGATGGTTGCGGTTGCCGCGGCGGCGCTCGCCGGCCGCCCCATGCATATGCCGACCCTGCTGGCACGGGGTTTTTTCATCGCGCTGGGAATCACAGTCGGCGGCATCGCCACCCCGGAAACCGTGCACGGGATGGCGACTTGGCCGCTGAGCATTGTGCTGATCGCGATTGCCATGGTGGTGACCACGGTCGCGGCATCGCTCTATCTCATGAAGGTGCACGGCTGGACTGCGCAGACGGCGATGTTCGCCGCCGTTCCCGGGGCGCTGTCTCAGGTCGTGGTCATGGCGGTCGATCGCGATGCGGACGTGCGTGGCATCGTGGTCGTGCAAACACTGCGGGCGATCGCAACTACCATCGGTGTGCCGGTCGCGTTGCTTGCCTTTGGACTTGCCGGCCCCGCGCGCTTTCCGGTGTCCGGACCGGGCATCATGGATGCTCCCTGGCAGGCTGCGCTGCTGACCGGCGCCGGGGTCCTTGCCGCCGTGGCGCTCTATCGGATTGGCTTTTCCGGCGGGTTCTTCTTCGGGCCGATGGTGGTCTCAGCCGTGTTGCACGGCAGCGGGTTTGTCGAACTTCGGCCGCCCGGCTGGTTTGCCAGCATGGCGATGATCGGACTCGGAGCGGTGAACGGTTCGCGTTTCGTCAACACCCCGTTTCGGACGCTGCTGCACTATCTGTCGGCATCGCTGGGCTCACTTGCCGTCGCGGTGGCCGTGCTGTTCGGGTTTGTGGTGATCGCCGCGCTGACGACGTCGGTGCGTATGTCCGACCTTATCGTGTCCTACGCGCCCGGAGCGGTGGATGCGATGATGATCCTGGCCATCGCGCTACACGCCGACCCTGTTTTTGTTGGAGCCTGCCATCTGGCGCGGATCATTGTGGTCTCGGCCGCGCTCCCATTTGGAGCGCACATGACTGAACGGTTCGGGCACAAGCCGTATCACCACGACTTGCCCGAACCGCTCGATACCGCGCGCGACGCGCTCGAAGACTAGAGCGCATCCCGATTGGAAGGATTCGGGACCCGCTCTAAAATTTCATTTTGCACATGTTCTTCTCGGAAAACCGGTGTCCACTTTTCCGGGACATGCGCCACGCGAGCGCTTAGTCCTCTTCTTCTTCGAAGATCCAGAGGTCGCCGCTGCTTGGGCCGTGATCCGATTCGCCGATGCCAAGGAACACGGGAACTCGTCGCTTTTGCTCGGGCGTCAACGAAGCGACGAGCGGCTGCGCGGCGGCCACGAACTTCTTCAGGGCCTGAGCACGGGCGATTTCGTGGTCAGCAACAGTATCAAGCAGTTCGAAAACCGTGTTGGGCTCCGATGCCGTATGCATTTTCTGCGCGCGCTCTTCTGATTGCTTGGCGGCGTCGCGGATCGCGGTCTCGAACGGCCCCCACAGCTTTTCCTGATCGGGCGTGAGCGCGAGCACGGCCTTGAGGGCCGCGATGCGGGCATTCAGGAATGCAGCTTTGTCGGACGGAGACGCCTCTTTTTCCTGGTCGGCCTGGTCTTGGGTCTGCTTTTGCCCTTGGCCTTGCGCGACCACAGGCGCTGTGAACGTCGCCAAGCTCAGGGAAGCCCCGAGGGCGAGCGCAACAAGGAACGGTGTTTTCATGGATGGACCTCCGGCTACCGTTGAACGGCAGCAAACCTAAAGAGGCGCCATGTCGCGATTGTGACTTGTAGAACCGGAGCGCATTCACTCCGGGGCCGGTTAGTCCCGGATACGTGCTGGCCTACTCCGCCGCCAGCGCGCGCCGGTTGAGGGGCAGCCCCAGCTCCTCCCACACGTCGACCAGCGCTTCGGCGAGCTCGTCGATCAGCGTGTCGTCGTGGTACGGGGAGGGGGTGATGCGCAACCGCTCCGTGCCCTTGGCAACCGTCGGATAGTTGATTGGCTGAATGTAGATCCCGTGCTGTTCGAGCAGGAGATCGCTCGCTTGTTTGCAGCGCTCAGGATCACCCACGAGTACCGGCACAATGTGCGTATCATTCGGCATGATCGGCAGTCCGGCCGCAGCCAGCACCGACTTGGTGCGCCCGGCGCGATCCTGGTGCCGCTCGCGCTCCCAACTCGATGTCTTCAAGTGCCGGATCGCTGCCGTCGCAGCGGCGCAAATCGCCGGAGGCAACGCTGTGGTGAAGATGAAGCCCGGCGCATAGGAGCGCACGGCGTCGACCATGCGGGCGGATCCTGTGATATAGCCGCCGAGACAACCAAACGCCTTGGCGAGCGTGCCCTCGACCACATCGATGCGATGCATCGTGCCGTCGCGGGCGGCGATGCCGCCGCCGCGCGGGCCGTACATGCCGACGGCGTGCACCTCGTCGATGTAGGTCATTGCGCCATAGCGGTCGGCGAGATCGCAAATCGCCTCGGTCGGCGCAACGTCGCCGTCCATGGAATACAGGCTCTCGAACACGATCAACTTCGGCCGCTCGCCGGCGCCACGCAGCAATTCCTCAAGGTGGCCAATGTCGTTGTGGCGGAAGATGCGCTTCTCGCAGTTTGAGTGGCGCACCCCTTCGATCATGGAATTGTGATTGAGCGCATCCGACAGGATCAGACAGTTGGGGATGAGCTTCGCAATCGTCGCAATTCCGGTCTGGTTGGACACGTAACCCGACGTGAACACGAGCGCGGCTTCCTTGCCATGCAAGTCGGCGAGCTCACGCTCGAGCTCAACCAGCGGATGGTTGGTGCCGGCAATATTCCGGGTCCCGCCCGCGCCGGTACCCATTCGGGTCGCGGTCTCGATCATGGCGCCGACCACCTTCGGGTGCTGGCCCATGCCGAGATAGTCGTTCGAGCACCAGATTACGACATCGCGGGGGCCTTCCGGGCAGTGCCACTTGGCGCGCGGAAACCGGCCAGCATGGCGCTCCAGATCGGCAAACACACGATAGCGCCGCTCATCGCGCAGTTGGGCGAGGGCATCGGTGAAATATGCTTCATAATCCATCGTTTAGTTCCCTTCTCCCGCTCGCCTCAAGCTTTTCTTAGAAGAGTTCCACGGCGGTTGTCGAGGCGTTATTGGCCATGCGGCTTTATGGCGCTTTGCGTTGGATCAAGACTGGAGAACTGCGGGAAATCAGCGGTTTAAGCGCATACCTGGGAGACCCCCGTGATCATATCGTGATCCAGACGGATACCGGGATCCCGCACGCACACGCGCAAAATTCGTGCTCAGACCACGACCAGTTCGAATGGCCACTCATCGACGATCTGCCGGCCGGTCTCGGTCACGATGTACGTATGACCAAGAAAGATCCCGAAATTTCCATCCGCGGTAATCGGGTTCGGTTCGGCCATAAAGACCATGCCGGGCTTGAACGTGCGCTCGAACGGTTCGGCGTCGACGTGCTCGCAGAACACATGCGGCCCATCGGTGATGAGGTCGATCCCATGGGCGTGAATCGGTCGCGACTGGACTCCCATTTGGCGGAAAAACTTGCCCGCTGCCTGCACGGCCTCGACCGGATTGCCGGGTTTGATCTCGGCGGCCATGCGTTGGTATCCAGGGAGCGTGATCTCGTCCCAAAATCGGCGCACCATGTCGGTCGGAGGCCCTAGGCAAATGGGTGAGCCCACCTGCGCGGTGTAGCCGCGGTAGCCGGCCGCAAGCTCCATGTTGATGATGTCGCCGCGCGCAAGCTTGCGCGCAGAGGGACGCGGATTGCCAAACACCATTGCGGGATCTGCCATCGAGGTCGACCCGATGATCAGGAAATCGATATCGCCGCCGCCTTCCAGAATCGCCGCGCCGGCCGCGGCGCGCAGTTCGTATTCGGTGACGCCCGGTTTGGCGCGCGCCGCCATCGCCTCCATGGCGCGCTGGCAGAGAATGCCGGCCTCGCGCACGCAGTCGAGTTCCTCCGCACTGTGGATCGACAACAGTTCGTGGATCCAGCCGTGTGTGAACACGAACGTCGCGTTCGGCAACTGCGACTTGAGCGTCTCGTATTGATTGATCGGCAGATAATCGCCGTGCCGCGGGTCGACTTCCAATAAGCCGATGCGGCCGCGCTCAAGTCCCAGCTCCTTGATGCGTTCGACCATCACCTCGGCGTAACGGCCGCCGCGGCTGGAGCGCACGTCGGACAGCGCCCCTGCCGTCTCGCGCCGCACCGCCTCGCAATGCGTTCCACCCATGGAATAGACCAGGGTCGGCTCGCCCGTGAGCGGCACGACGACGTAGCAGCACAGGGCATGCCACTCCCAGTGACCGGTGAGCCACAACATGCCGCCGCCGAAGCTCCAATGGCTCGGCCCGCCGGGCACGATGACGCAATCGAGACCTTCGGCGCGCATTTTGTCGCGCAACGCCGCATAGCGGCGCGCGTATTCCTGCTTGGAGAATTGCTCATAAACTGCGTCACGATAATACGGCGTGCCGCGCATCGTGTTGAAAGGCTGGTTGCGGTCGAGCTGCGTGCGCAGTTCGTCCCAGGCGAGCGAGGCTCGCCGCGGTGTCTCGTTCATCAGAGCTAGTCCTTGCAATTGTTGATCGTGGTGTGGCCGCCGGCGGCGTCGACAGCTTCCGACGCAAGCTTGAAGTCGACGATCTGGTCGAAGGTGAGTTTTTTCTCCGGCGGGATGTCGCCGTCATTGATGTTGTTCTGGTGGGTCCACTCGGTGCGCTCGCGTACGAAGCCCTCGTTGACCGAAAGGATGCAATTCTTGGTCAGCACCTCGATGGCGTATTCGACGGCGTCCTTGGGCTTCTGCGTTGCTTCCATGATGATCGGCACGACCTTGTCGCGGTCGCGGTAGATAGCGCGGTTCGCTTCGATCATGGCGGCGATGGTGTCGCGCACCAGGTCATGGTCCTTGGCAATCATCGTATCCGCGGCGCCGTAGTGATTGAACGCAAACAGCGGCATCAGGTCGGTCACCATCATCAGCACATGTGCGCCGGGCTTCTGCTTCTGCACGAGATAGACGTCTTCCGGATGCAGCGCGACGCCCTCGATCTGGCCGGCTACGAATCCGGGCAGCCGTCCGGCGGTGCCCTGGGAAATAAACTGTGCGTCTTCGACTTTAAGCCCCGCCGAGCGCAGCACTTCGCGTCCCAGCAACCAATTGAACCCGCCGACGCCGCCTGCCGCGGACAGGCGCCGGCCCTTGAGATCGGCTGCGGTTTTCACGTCGGCCGGCACCACGTAGGCCTGCGGCGGCCGCGGAGCGAGACCCCAGACCTGACGTGCCTTCAGCCCTTGAGCGATCGCAGTATCGGGCAGGTTGGAGATCGCCGTGCCCTGGCCGACGGCGGTCACTGACGTGCCGGCGAGGCCGCCGTCAAACTGGATGATGTTGGCCTCGACGCAGTGCTTGGCGAAGTAGCCCAGCGCTTTGGCCACGTAAGGTGCCGTATGCACCACGTTGGGCGGCGCGACCGCGACGCCGACATTGACCTTGCGCGGCGCCGGACATGGCTGTTGGGCACTTGCGCTCGCGTGCCAGAACAGGATGACGGCAATGGCGGAGAATAACGGCACGCGGCGCATGGAGGTCCTCCCGAAAGTCTTTTTGTGGTTGCAAAGTGTAACGCGAATGGCGCACCTGTCGAAGCGTCATTCTTGCCGGTCGGCGGCTATCCAGGGCGCGAGCTTAAGCTCTATCACGCGCAGCAGCGCGGTGAGGACGACCCCGAGAATGCCGAGGGTCACGATCGGCACAAACATCTTGTCCACCTGATAGGTCCCGGCGGCACGCACGATCAGGTAACCAATACCGGAAACGGCCGTGTAGAGATCAGCCAGCACCATGCCGATGAGCCCGCGCCCAACCGCGAGCCGCAGTCCGGTTAGGATGAACGGTAGCGCTCCCGGTAGCACGATGTTGGTCCAGAGCTGCCGTTCACTGCATCGGAATGAGCGCCCGACCTCGATCAGGTGCGGATCGACATTCTTCACCCCCTGATAGGTATTGATCGCCATCGGGAAGAACGCGAACAGGAACAGAATGATCACCTTCGCGGTGGTCTCATAGCCGGCCCACAACACGATCAGCGGCACCAGCGCCACGGTCGGAATCGAGTAGAGGAATGTGATGTAGACGCCGAGCGCGACGTCGATGACCCAGTAGCGCGCGAGCAGGAGGCCGACGGCGATGCCAACCAGAGAAGCGAGGACGAGGCCGATCGCCAGCACGACGAGGCTTGGCCACAAATAGGCCCACAGCTCGCCGCTCGCGATCATGCCGACTGCTGCATGGGCGACGGCGGTCGGGGTGGTGAACAAGGCCGGACTGATATCGGCGCCGAACCATTGCCAGGCGGCGAGCACGACCAGCACTGAGGCAAGCCGAATGAGGATAACCGCGCCGGCGCGCTGGCGGCGCCGCCGCGCGGCTGTTGCCTGGGCGCGCGCGCGATCGAAATCCTCGCCGGGCGCCGGCAGGGCCTGCTGGTGCGCCTCGACCGTCATGCAACTGCTCGCGCCGGGAGCACGTGCTTGAGCTCGTGCCAGATGTGCGCCCGCAACTCAGCGAATTCTTGGGTCTGCACGGACGTCGTCAACGTTGCGCGGGCGCGCAAATGGAACGGTGATCGTTTCCTTGATGCGCCCGGGACGCGCACTCATGATCGCAATGCGGTCACCGAGCAGGATTGCCTCATCGATCGAGTGGGTAATGAACACCATCGTCTTGCGCTCATCGGGGCGCTGCATCAGCCCGAGCAACTCCTCCTGCAGGATCTCGCGCGTCTGTGCGTCAAGCGCGGCAAACGGCTCGTCCATCAACAGAACCCTCGGGTTGACGGCGAGCGCACGCACCAACCCGACGCGCTGCTGCATCCCGCCGGACAATTGATAGGGATAGTGGTGCTCGAACCCGGTCAGTCCGACCAACTCGAGATAATGATGAACCCTCGCCTTGATCTCGGCGGCCGCCGTGCGCCCCATGGCGAGCCCGAACGCGGCGTTGTCGTAGACGGTCTTCCACGGTAACAGGCCAAAGTGCTGGAACACCATCGCCACTCCGTCGGGCGGTCCCTTCACCGGATTGCCGCCGACGATGAGCTCGCCGGAGCTGAGCTCAGCCAGGCCTGCGATACAGCGCAGGAAGGTGGTCTTGCCGCAGCCAGACGGCCCGACCACGCAGAGGATCTCGTGCTCGGTCACGGCCAGCGACAGCTGTCGGAAAGCCACGACGGCGCCGTCGAGAAAAAGCTTTGTTGCCTGGCGTGCAATGATCGCTGCGTCGCGGTCCATTGTTCCTCCCTGCACGTCCAATGCGGCACGCTAACACGGATGCACGGCTGGTTCGTACAGTGTCGTAAAAGCCTGGTGTAAATGTTCGGAGATGGGCCGTGCGGGGCAAAATCAAGCAAACGTCTCAGTGGTAAACCGAAACGCGCTTGTAGTTCCGGCGAGGGGCGCGTTGGGAAGTGCGGCCTTCTGCTTCAATCGTCCGAGAAAATCAGGTGGTGAGGGGAGGTCGCTCCACACCTTGGGAAGAAACAGCGCGCGGTGATCAGCCTGGCGGATCAGGAGTCCGTCCACTCCCGGCCGCACCCGATCAAGCAGATCAGCTTCGCTGACAAATGGCTGAGACCGCAGATGGCTCAGGATCGAGATGGAAATCGTCGCTTGCGCGATCTCCTGCGCGCTCATCGGGTTGAAACGGTGATCCTGCAGGGCGGCTTTGTGGGTATTGGCCACCACATCGGCGATGAGCGGCGCAACGGGAGCAACGGTTCCGACGCAGCCGCGCAATCGACCGCCAAGCTCGATTGTCACGAAGGTGGCGCGCCGAGCACGCAGCGGCGGCGCGAAGCTCAGCGGGTTGACCTCGGGCGGCCGACCTTTGGCAGCGATATGGCGGAGTGTGGCATAGGCGGCATCGACCAGCACTCGCCGGTGGGTATCGGCGAGCCGCGCGGTTTCGGCCTCTTCAAACGTGTAGGCGCCGTAGCCCACGACCCGGTCGCGCGGGCCGCGCGTATCGCCGGAATTGCGCAGGTCCCTAGTCGTCGCGCGCAGATCGAGCTCGTGCGCCCGCCGCAGCAGTCCGGCAATTGCGCGGTGGCCGCATGCGCCGTTCGCATCGACCCGCGCGGGCGCGATCACTTCGATGGCTTGCGAAGTGCCCTGGTCGAGCGAACGCGCCGCTTCATAGCCGTGGTAATGGCTCAGATCGGAACTCACGACGATCAGAGTTTCCGGGCCGCCCCATAGAGTCGCAAGCACCCGTTCGACGGCTTCCGCGCTGGTATCACCCACGATGAGCGGCACCACGGCCGCCCGCGGGAACAGCACCTGGATGAACGGGAGTTCCACCTCGAGGGCGTGCTCGCCGTCGAAGGCCGCATCAATCAGGCGCACGTCCGGATCCTGCAGCGCGAGATCAACTCCAGCAAGATCGATTGCTACCGTGCCCAATGGCGTTGCCAGTCCAGTCGCGGTCGGTACCGCAATGCCGAAGAAATGCATCCGATGGGTTGGACCGATCAGCACGATGCGGCGGATGCGGTCCTTCAGGTGGGCCACGCTCTGAAACGATGTGCCCGCGATCGGGCCGGAATAGATATATCCGGCATGGGGCGCGACAATGGCTTTCGCCGTGACAGGCTCGACTTGGGCGGCGGCCAGCGCGGCGCGGACGGCGCGGTCGAGGGCGTCGGGGGTGGCCGGATAGAATGTACCTGCGACGGCGGGCGCGCGGATCGTCATGGGAGTGATCGGGTTGGGTTGCCGCAAGATATAATCTTCCTATCTAAACGCTACAAGAACTGAACAACATGCCTATTACCGACACAGTTCCCACGCGCTACTGGCAGACGCTCGATGACGGGCGCGTGCAGTGCGATATATGTCCGCGCCATTGCCGGCTCGGCGAAGGCCAGCGCGGGTTGTGTTTCGTGCGCGCCCGCGAGCACGATCAGATCGTGCTGAAGACTTACGGCCGCTCGTCAGGTTTTTGTGTCGACCCGATCGAGAAAAAGCCATTGAATCACTTTTTGCCTGGCACACCGGTGCTTTCGTTCGGTACGGCCGGTTGCAACCTCACCTGCAAATTCTGCCAGAACTGGGATATCTCGAAGTCGCGCGAAATCGACACGCTCGCCGACAGCGCATCGCCACAGGCCCTTGCCCACGCAGCACAACAAACCGGATGTCGGTCGGTTGCGTTCACCTACAACGACCCGGTGATCTTCTTCGAGTATGCGGTCGATGTGGCTCAGGCGTGCCATGCGGTTGGCGTCAAGACCGTGGCAGTGACTGCCGGATATATCTCTCCGCAGCCGCGCGTCGAGTTTTTCCGCCACATGGACGCAGCGAATGTTGATCTCAAAGGCTTTTCCGAAGAGTTCTATCACCGGCTCTGC
Organism: uncultured Alphaproteobacteria bacterium; assembly: GCA_963760435.1. Lineage (GTDB taxonomy): Bacteria > Pseudomonadota > Alphaproteobacteria > Rhizobiales > Xanthobacteraceae > JAFAXD01. Next base: position 104,419 of record CAVXDE010000038.1, on the reverse strand, counting down.
ACGGCCAGCTTGGCAGCTGTTCTCGACACGCTCAAATACATCAAGCATGAAACTGATTGCTGGCTCGAGATCACGACGTTGTTGATTCCGGGTGAGAATGACTCGGAGCAAGAACTGCACACGCTGTCGGAGTGGGTCTTTGATCAGCTCGGCCCCGACGTTCCGTTGCACTTCACGGCTTTCCATCCCGACTACAAGATGCGGGACAAGTCGCACACCCCGCACGCCACTCTGATCAAAGCCTATGAGATCGCGCGCGCGAGCGGGCTCTCGCACGTCTATGTCGGCAATGTGCGCGACCGCGTGCGCGCCAGCACCTATTGCGCCAACTGCGGGGAACGGCTGATCGGACGCGACGGTTACGTCATTACTGATTACAAGCTCGATGGCGACGGAGTGTGTCGAAACTGCCGGACGCATCTCGCGGGAGTGTTCGACAACGCGCCGGGCCACTGGGGCGCACGGCGGGTTCCGGTACGCATGGCGAGCTGAGGACCATGGAACCACCGGGGTTGCGCTTGAGTTGTCCAGGGCAACAGTGGAGCGGGCAATGAGCAACCGGTTCAAGGCGTTGGTGGGAGGGGCCCTCCTGCTGTGCGGTCCCGTGCTGGTTCTGGCGCAAACGCCTGCGCCGAGCACCCTGGTGGCACAGGCGCAGAAGGACGCACCGATCGTCTCGAGCGAGCGCACCATCAACCTCACCGAGGAGAATCGCTACATCATCCGCGAGATTGTCCTCAAGGATCCCAACGTACCCAAAGAGCAGGGACCACGGACAGCCATCGGAGATCCGCTGCCTCCCGGCGTTGCCACCCAGCCATTCCCCGCAGACGTAGCGCAAAAAATTCCCGCCCTGCGTTCGCATCGGTTCTTTGTCACCGACCAGGAGGTCGTGATCGTCGATCCGAAGAGCAACAAGGTCGCCGATATCGTGAAGTCGCAGTGATTAGACACCATGATCCCAAAAGGCATCACGGTTTAGGGAGCGGCGAACGCAACGGAAAGAGCGGGTTGGCGAAAGGGGCCCGCGTGTGAGTCGCGATTGCCTCTCGGGCCAAGTCGCGCAGCGTCGGAAGCTTGGCCACGGCGGCCACGTCGTTGTCAGCTCGATGATCGGCAATCGCCTCCATCCGGCAAAGTAACGCCAGCACCCGGTCAGTCTTGAGCAGGGCTGTCTCAGCGTGATGCCGCGCGAGGGCTACCGATCTGCCACCGATTGCGTCGCGGTCCCCCTGCAGATAGCGCACAAAATCCAAGAACGGCTGATGTGCGGTTCGCAAGGCTCCCTGCGTTGGTAGATCGCAACCCAGTGTTTGGGGAGCAACGCCGGGAATGTCTCCGGCGGGGATCTCGGCAATTTCACGAGAAGCGTCGGCGGAAAACCGGTAGGGCATTGTGCACTCGCGTCTTTGCAACACGTGCACAAGTATATGCGCAACGGCCGAATGGTCAATAACTTAAATTATGAAGGGCTTGGCGCACGTTGGTCTTGAAGCAGCAGCTGCGACTCACCGCCGCGCGTATTTCCCGATCAGGCGGTGAGCCCAAGGCCATTCCTTACGGGAGAGCGTCATATCCTTGGCGGGGTTGTGCTGGGTGACCTGCCAGCGATCCTCGGTATCGCGCCGCAGCCATTTGATGGTGGCGCGCCCGGCACCGGGCTTCTCCGCGTAGAAGATGTAGGGCTGGTTCGCAATCACAGGGAGGTGCGGATTGATCAACGCGATATCGCCGGGGCGGAACTCCGGTTCCATGGAGGCGCCTGTGACAAAGACCCCGTACGCGTCCTTGACGTGAGCGAGGGGAGCGGGGCGCGCAATGTGCTCGGTGGGTTGCGTGTCGACGATGAGATCGGCGGCGCCGCTTTCCGTGGAGGACAGAATGGGAAAATTGACGACGCTGTTCACCACGCGAGCCGCCGGCGCATAGGTCATCTCTGCAAGTCCCTCATCCAGATCCGTGAGATCGATCTCGAGGACCGTCGCGATTCGCGACAGAAACTTGGAGCGCGCGGTCCAGCCGCGCTCGATATTGACGATTGCCGGTTGGGACACGCCGACCTGTCTGGCGAGAAATTCCTGCGACCAGCCCTTGGCGAGACGTGCGGCACGAATCCGTTTCCAAGGCGGCGCTCCGGCTTGGCCATCTTGTTCGACTTGGGATTGAGCCGCCATCATCGCCTCCTCACGTAGGCAAGCGGTCCCCTTCTAATACAACTGGCACAGGCGGGGTCACCTCTGGTCGAGACTCGCTATTTCTCACCGTCGTGCGTATTTGCCAATGACCCGATGAGCCCACTGCCACTCTTTGCGATTGAGCGTGAAATCCTTGGTCGCGCCGGGCGCAGGATTGTGCTGGCTCACCAGCCATTTGTCACCGGTGGCGCGGCGCAGCCACTTGATCGTCGCGCGGGTCGAGCCTGGTTGCTCGGCATAGAAAATGTAGGCCTCTTCCGGCACGACCGGCAGGTGCGGATTGACCAGTGCAATATCGCCTTGGCGGAATTCCGGCTCCATCGAGGTACCGGTCACGTAGATCCCGTAGGCACCGCGCACGTGCGCCAAGGGCGCCGGTCGGGCCATGTATTCCATCGGGTTTGCATCGACGATGATCTCGCCTGGGCCGCCCTGGGCTGAGGCATGCACCGGAAAGTCCACGCCTCCAAGCAGCCGAGGTGCCCGCTCAGGCGTCGTGGTGAGCCGCGCCAGACCCTCGTCGAGCTCGGTGATGTCGAGGCCCAGCAACGCCGCGATGCGCGGCAGGAATTTGGAGTGTGCGGTTGAGCCGTCCTCGATCTTCTTGATCGCCGGCTGCGAGATCCCGACCTGCTTGGCCAGAAAATCCTGGGACCAGCCCTTCGCTTCGCGCGCCTGTCGAATCTTTTCCCATGGTTCCATGTGGGCCATTTAGAAGATAGGTTATTGTCTTGTCTATATAAGAATAGTAGTTGACCTTTCCATAAGCAAAATAACTTATCGCATTTACCGGTTCGGGCTCGCCGTCCGCAGTGTTCCTTTTCCCACGGCAGGCACCGCAGCACCGGAGGACAGAAGGAAGTGTCATGGGACGAAGACCAGCCTGCGATCCCGAGGTGGTGCTCGACGCATTCGCCCGCGATCTGCCGCTCACCGAGATCAGCCGCTCGCTTGGCGGCATTCCGATCGGTACTTTGGGATCGATTATTCACCGAGCCCGCAAAGAAGGTGATCCGCGCGCCGGGCTGCGTCGGCGATTGAACCGACGGATTGCATCGGCTCAGAACCGACCAAGCTCACCACGGGTCCGTCGCCAGATGCTGGCGCGCCAGTTTCCCGGCAGCACAGCCGAACTCAACGAGGCGGTCGCCCGCGCCGACATACCGGTCCAGCGATTGCGCCCGGGTATCGCGACGAGCGGCTGGCGACCAAGCTGGCTGCGCACCTGAGCCTTTGCATCCGAGCATTTGCCCAAACAAAAGGAAGTTGCCGTGTTCCTACCAACGTCGCAATGGAGTCTGAAGGCCAGTCAGGGCGCGGAAGGCTCGACGCGTAATTCAGGTCAAAATGACACCCCGCGCGCGCGCAGCAGGGATGCTGAACGCATCTGCCGGGCCCTGGTCGCTTTTACGACGCCGGACGGTGCGCCCGTCCTGCGCCGCCCGCTATCGCCGCCGGAGCGCAAACGCCTGTCCGCGCGGGCGGCCGATCTCGAAGCCGCGCTGGCACCGGCGCGCCGAGCACTGGCGCAAATCTCCGCCGTGCTCAAGGCGCCCGTTTGCGGCGATTTCGCCGGACCGCGAGGCCGAACGCGCGCCGAGGACGTGTTCCATACTGGCGATGCTGCCGCTGCGGATCCCCGCCGCTTTCAGCAAAGCGAGGTCCCGCGATGAGCCGCAGTACCAGGCTGACGCTCAGCGTTGCCCGCGAGCCGAGCGGACGGCGCTCTCGAGCGATCACGCGAAATGCGCCGGAATTCGCTCCGACGGAAATCAAGCGCCTGCGCGACGCGGCGCTCGCCGGCATGCAAAACCCAGAGTGGGGCAGTGAACTGGGCCGGCTCCTACTCGCCGGAAAGCTTGAGCCCGAGCTTTATGCTGCGGGCCAGCAGTGGGCGGAGTGCGCAATGCGCTATCGCCATGCGCTTGACGCCCCGCGGCCGAGCCCGCCATCAGCCTCGTTGGAACCCAAAAGCCCGGCTGCCGCCGTGGACCCTGCAACCGCCGCAGGCCAAAGGCAGACCGCGCGCGAGGTCGCCGCAATCGCGGCGCTGAAAGAAGCCCACGCCGCACTGCGCATGGCCGGAGTTCTGGCCGAACGGGTGGTGCGTCGGGTGTGCGAGCATGAAGAGGCTGTGTGCGGAACGGGCGAATTCGTTGCGCTTCGGCGAGGCTTGCTCGCACTCGCGCTGTTCTGGGGGATGACGCGGCGAAGGTGATCCGTGCCGCATGGTCTGCGCAACGGCTGGGCAAATTGCACGCCGGGACGTATGGAGAAACACAAGGGCCGCCGGTGATGCGGCCCATCCAATCAGGGATGGAAACGCCATGCTCACCCGACGTCGTATTCTGGCCTCAAGCGCTGCGTTGCTGCCGGCTGCGTTCATTGCTCGTGCCAGCGCGGAGGTGCTCAGGAAACCCGTGCAGATCATCGTCGGCTTTCCGGCCGGCGGGGGTACGGACGTGATCGCCCGCATCATTGCCGATCGTTTGCGCGGCGCTTACGCGGCGAGTGTGATTGTGGAAAATAAACCGGGCGCCGCCGCCCGCATTTCGGTCGAATACGTGAAGAGTGCAGAACCGGACGGCAGCGTGATGTTGTTCACGCCGGATTTTCCGATCACCGTCTATCCGCACAGCTTTCGGTCGTTGAGCTACGATCCGCTGCGGGACCTGATCGCCGTCGCACCCACCACCCGCTCGATGCTGACCTACAACATCGGCCCCATGGTTCCGGAGAGCGTGAAGACCCTGGGCGATTTCATCAGCTGGTGCAAAGCCAATCCCGACAACGCGATCTATGCCACGACATCAGCCGGCGGCACGCCCCACTTTGTCGGGCTGATGGTTGCCAACGCGGCTCGGGTGAAAATGACCCCGGTCCACTACCGCGGCGGCGCTCCGGCGCTGCAGGATCTGATCGGCGGCCACGTGCCCGCGAGCGTCAACCCGATCAGCGAGAGCCTGCCGTTCGCCCGCTCACACGCTGTGCGCGTGCTTGCGGTCACCGGTCCGCAACGCTCGCGCTTCCTGCCTGACGTGCCGACCATGCGCGAGAGCGGCTATGACGTGGTGGTCGATTCTTGGCTTGGCGTGTTCCTGCCGCCCAAGACCCCGGCCGAGGTCGTGACCGCCCTGAGCGCAGCGCTGCATGATGCCGTCAAATCCAAGGAGATGGTCGATGCGCTCGACAAGGTCGGTAATGAACCCACGTTCGAAACGCCGGCCAAGTTTGCTGAGATCGTAAAGGCAGACATCGACCGCTGGGGACCGGTGGTGAAGCAGTCAGGCTTTGTGGCTGACGAGTAGCGGTTCAGCCGCCCGAGTGTTCGAAGGCGGCGCGCAGCTGAGTGATCTGGTGCCGCACCGGACTTGGGCTGGCCTCTGCTGCGGGCTGCGCATAGATGGTTGCGTCGAGGCGGCGGACCTTGTCCAGCAGCCGGCTTGAGCGCTCGATCAGGTCGCGCAACCGCGTCGGCAGCATCCGCAATGTCGCCTCCTCGATGGTGGCGCTCGGGACGAGCTTCACTTTTTTCTTTTCTCGGCTTGCCTGGGCGAGCGACATCTCGCCCTCATTGACGGCGCGGTGGAGCAGCAGCCAGGAGGCGAGCTGCATCAGCCGCGTCGTCAGCCGCATGCTTTCGGTCGCGTAGGCAAGTGCCCCCGCACGCTCGAGCTTCTTGGCATCCTGGCGGCCCGGGCCGTCGAGATAGGCCGCGGTCTCCTCGACCAGCGCCATGCCTTCGCGAAAATATGCCGAAAACGCTTGTGACGCGGCGAGGATCTCGCCAAACGCCACCAGTTCCGCCGCGTTCGCCCGTTTGTCGGCCATCGCATGCCTCACAGTTTGCCCGTGAAGCATGGCCTTGACCCCGCCGCCCTGTCCAGCACCGGTTAAGAAAACCTTAAGATATGGTTTCCAAGGCGCCGGGCGCCAAAAAAGAGCCGCCGGGGGACGGCGGCTTGGAAAGTTAAACAGGGAGGCGTCAAACAGAGTGGACAGGAGCCACTCGATGTCCAGAAGTGGACGTCCTCGATGATGGACCCGATGTCTTAAGAGGTCGTTAACGGTCCGCCGCCGGACGGGACTAGCGGAGACCCAAAATCGACATGAAACCGAGAGATTGAGGGCACTCAGTCGGATATTGCGAGGACGCGGCTTGATGCTGCAGCTCGATCTCACCAGTGAGGACTTTTTCCGCGATCCCAGGCCCCAGCTGCGCCGGCTGCGCGAGGCTGGACCGGTGGTCGAAGTCAAGCTGCCGCTCTTCGGTCGCGTCTGGATGGCGACCACGCAAGAGACGGTCGCGCGCGTACTCAAAGACAGTGCAAACTTCAGCTTGCGCAAACCCGACGGCGACGTCGCCGGCATACGCTGGTGGATGCCCGGAATAGTCCGCACGCTTGCGAGCAACATGCTGACCGTTGACGAACCGGATCACACACGGTTGCGCGAAATCGTTGAGGAAGCCTTTCGCCGCCGCGTGGTGCTTGAGATGGAGCCGCGCATTCGCAGCATTGCCGAGACGCTTGCCGGCGACCTCTTTGTGCAGGGAAGCCCGGCCGATCTGGTCAATCGTTATGCGCGCCTGCTTCCCGTGTCGGTCATCTGCGAACTGCTCGGACTTCCCCTGGCGGACCGACCGAAATTCATGGGATGGGCGGCGCGCGCCACGAGTGCCAACAGCGCGATCCGATTCCTGCGCATGCTCCCAACCATGGTGACGATGCGCCACTATCTGGAGCGGCAGCTGGAGCAGGCGCGCCAGGGCCACGGCACAGGGCTGATTGCTGAGCTCGTTGCGGTCGAAAAGGAAGGTGCGCCGATTACGCGCGATGAAATGGTTTCCACGATCTTCCTGCTTCTGTTTGCCGGGCATGAGACCACGACGCACCTGATCAGTGGGTCGGTTTTCGAGTTGGCGAAAAATCCCGCACTGCGCGACTGGCTCGCTGCGGACTGGAGCCGTGCCGACCTCGCCGTTGAGGAATTCCTTCGTTTCGTATGCCCGGTGCAGCTCTCGAAGCCACGCTACGTGCGCCAGGATATTGATCTGGGTGGTGTGCAGCTCAAACGTGGCGATCAGATAACTGCCGGACTTGCGTGCGCGAACATGGATCCGGTGGCGAACCCGCAACCGGAAAAGCTGGATTTGGCGCGAAAACCCAACCGGCACGTTGCCTTCGGTACCGGCATCCATTTCTGCCTCGGTCATCAGCTCGCGCGCCTGGAAGCCAAATGCGCGCTCGAGGCTCTCTACACGCGCTGGCCGAGGCTCGCGCTGGCGGTCGCGCCTGAAGCGATCCATTGGCTGCGCCGGCCTGGCATGCGGTCGATCGTCAGCCTGCCGGTTATGCCCTCGGGAGGCGCTGCTGCATCGGCCATGCATGGCGCGACGGACACGCCCCACCGAGCCGAGGTAGCTACTTCTTGAAAAACGCGTCGGCGGCCGAGCGCGTGGCCTGTTTGCGCGCGATGTCCGCCTCGAGTCGCGTAATCTCCTCGCGCAGGAGATTGATGCGCTCGGTGAGTTCCGCGACCGACAACAACGTCAGGTCCTGCCCGATCTCGTGGCTGATCTTCTTCTTCGGACGGTCGTCTTCGTCGATGGCCGGCATGGTGTTGCGCCTTTCGCCCGCACCATAACGTCGCTGCGCTGCGGATTCCACCCGCGCCGATTTTGCCGTAGGAATGCGGCCGCGCCCACAACAGGAAAGCTCCATGTCCAATATCCCGGCCCGTATGACTGCCATTGCAATTCGCGCCCCCGGCGGACCTGAGGTGTTGGTGCCGGAGGAGCGGCCGGTTCCGCAGCCGGGCGAGGGCGAGATTCTGGTCAAAGTTGCGGCCGCGGGCGTAAACAGGCCCGACGTGATGCAGCGCATGGGCCTATATCCGCCGCCCAAGGGCGCAAGCGACATTCCCGGCCTCGAATTGGCCGGTGAAGTTGTTGCGCTCGGATCGGGCGTCGCGCGGTGGAAACTCGGTGATCAGGTCACCGCGCTCGTGGCCGGTGGCGGCTATGCGCAATATTGCGCGGTGCCGGAGGTGCAGGCGCTACCGATCCCGCGCGGGCTCTCGCTGGTGGAGGCGGCCGCCATTCCGGAGACGTTCTTTACGGTCTATCCCAACATCTTTGAGCGCGGTGGGCTCAAAGCCGGCGAGACGTTCCTGGTGCATGGCGGCACCTCCGGCATCGGTACCGTTGCCATCATGCTGGGCAAGGCGTTCGGGGCGCGCGTATTCGCAACTGCCGGATCGCCGGAGAAATGCGAGGCTTGCCGCAAGCTCGGCGCGGAGCTTGCGATCAACTACAAGACCGAAGACTTCGTCGCCGCGGTCAAACAAGCAACCGATGGTGCGGGCGTGGATGTCATTCTCGATATCGTGGGTGGCGACTACATCGATCGCAACTACGACGCGGCTGCGGTCGAGGGCCGCGTCATTCAAATCGCATTCCAGGCCAGTCCCAAGGCAACCGTGGATTTCCGGCGCATGCTGGGTAAGCGCCTGCACCATACGGGCTCGACTTTGCGGCCCCGCCCAGTCGCCGACAAGGGAAAGATCGCGCGAGCGCTCGAGGCCAAGGTTTGGCCGCTGGTCGCGGCCGGCCAGGTGAAGCCAGTAATCGATTCGACGTTTCCGTTGGCGCAGGCTTCGGCTGCGCATGCGCGCATGGACTCGAGCGCGCATATCGGGAAAATCGTGCTCACAGTGTAGGACTCTACCGCCTCGGCGCGGCCCCGCCCAAACCTTGTTCTCGCCACAAGGCGCATTTACGCCTACGTAACTAAGGGGCCCGCGAGGGGAGTGGGGGTTGCCGTTTCTGCGTTGCATCAACGCGGTTGCCGTGTTGCTTGTGCTCGGTCTAACCGTGCAGGCGGCGCGTGCGGTCGACGCCGTCAACGTGCGCGTCGATGCGGCGGCTATTGATCTCACCGATGCCATTGAGCGACCGCATGCCGAAGGCGAGATCCTGCAGGTCTCCACGGCTCCCGGTGCCGATGGCATCGTACGCCGGATCGGCGTGCGGGCGCGTGAGCCGGGTGCTTATTGGGCGGTGTTTGCGCTCGCCAATTCGAGCGACGACCAAGTCGATCGGCTGATTGTTGTTCCGCACTACCGGATGGTCGGTTCCGGCGTGTTCTGGCCTGACCTCGGGCTTTCTCGGGTAGTCAACGTGACGCCGAGCTCCGGTGACCGCCCCGACCGGCAGGACAGCGCCACTGCTGACATCTTCCGGCTCACGCTCGATCCGGGCACCGTCATCACTTACGTGATGGAGCTGCGGTCCGACGAGCTGCCGCAGGTCTATCTCTGGGATCCGGACGCCTACAAGGACAAGGTCAACTCCTTCACCCTTTACTACGGTATTGTGATCGGCATCGCCGGCTTGCTGGCGTTGTTCCTCACCATCCTGTTTGTGGTGAAGGGTTCGATGATGTTCCCGGCAGCCGCAGCGCTGAGCTGGGCCGTGCTGGTCTATATCGGCGTTGATTTCGGCTTCTGGAGCAAGGTGTTTGATATATCGACCGGCGCAGAGCGCATCTGGCGCGCCGGCGGCGAAGCCATCCTGGCCGCGACCTTGCTGGTGTTCCTCTTCGCCTATCTCAATCTCAATCGCTGGCACGTACGTTATGGCCACGTAGCCATTGTCTGGCTGGTCGCCTTGGTGGCGCTCGCCGGTGTCTCGCTCTATGACGCGCCGATTGCTTCCGGGATCGCCAGGCTCTCGTTGTTCTTCGTGGCTATCATCGGATTTGTGCTGGTCGTATATCTCGCAGTGCGCGGCTTCGATCGCGCCGTGCTCCTCATTCCGACGTGGTTTCTGTTGCTGACCTGGGTGATGGCCGCAGCATTCACTGTGGGCGGGCTGGTCACCAACGACATTGTCGCCCCGGCCTTGCTTGGTGGCTTGGTGCTGATCGTCATGCTCATCGGCTTTACCGTGATGCAGCATGCATTTGCGGGCGGTGTCACGCAGGGACTTCGTCTCCGACGTGGAGCGCCGCGCGCTGGCGCTGTCCGGCGCCGGTGACGTCGTATGGGACTGGGACGTGTCCGCCGACAAGATCTTCACCGGCCCCGAAGCGGAGGCGATGCTGGGGCTCAAACGTGGGACACTTGAGGGTCCGGCTGCGCACTGGCTCGAGTTCATCCATCCGGCTGACCGCGATCGCTTTCGGGCCACATTGGATGGCTTGCTTGAGCACCGCCGCGGGCGGCTGATCCAGGATCTGCGGTTGCGCGGCGCCGATGACCATTATTTGTGGTTCGCTCTCAAGGCGCGTCCCGTTGTCGGTTCCGACGGCGAGGTGGTCCGGCTTGTCGGGACGCTGACCGATGTGACCGAATTCAAGACTGCCGAGGAGCGCCTGCTGCATGATGCAGTTCGCGACAACCTCACGGGGTTGCCCAACCGGGCGCTGTTCATCAACGGGCTCGACTCGGTTCTTGCGTTGGGCAAAGCCGATCCTGCGATCAAGCCGACCGTCATGGTGATCGACCTCGATCGCTTCAAGCAAATCAACAGCACCGTTGGAATGGCCGTCGGCAACTCGATCCTGCTCACGATTGCACGCCGGCTGTCTCGCCTGCTCAAGCCGCAGGATGTGCTCGCGCGGCTGGCCGGCGACAAGTTCGGCCTGGTGTTGCTCTCGGTCCGCGATGCGGCGCAGATCACCGCTTTTGCCGAGACGTTGCGCAAGGCGCTACGTGCGCCGATCGCGTTCAACGATCGCGAGATGGTCCTCACCGCCTCCATCGGCGTTGCGTTGGGTGAGGCTGGTCAGATGCGTGCCGAGGAATTGCTTGCTGATGCGGAGCTTGCCATGGTGCACGGCAAGCGCTCCGGCGGTGATCGCATCGAGGTGTTCAAGCCCACCATGCGGGTGCGCCGCATGGATAAACTGGCGTTGGAGACGGAGTTGAAACGCGCGATCGAGCGCGAGCAGATCGTGTTGCAATATCAGCCGCTCGTGCGGCTGAAGGATCGATCAGTGGCGGGTTTTGCAACGGTCCTGCGCTGGGATCATCCACGGCTCGAGAGCCAGTCTTCGGCTGAGTTTGTGGCGCTTGCCGTCGAGGCCGGTCTCGTCAACGAGCTTTCAATGTACGCCCTTGAGCGCACCGCCAAGCAGCTTGGGCAATGGCAACGGACAGCGCGCAGCCGCGAGCCGGTGTTTGCAAGCGTCAACGTGGCCTCACGTCATCTCCTGCGACAGGATTTTGTTGGCGACCTGCGCGCGCTGCTGGCGCGTGCCTCGCTCGCCCGCGATACGCTCAAGATCGAATTGACCGAAGCCCTGGTGATGGAGAACCCCGAATATGCGGCGCAAGTGCTGGCGCGCATGCGCGAGTTCGGCGCCGGCTTGATGCTCGATGATTTCGGGAAGGGGTTGTCGTCACTCACCTACTTGCAGCGTTTCCCATTTGACACGATCAGACTCGACCAATCGTTTGTGCGACCCAACAACAAGGGTAAGCGGCCCTCGATACTGCGCGCGACGGTGATGCTTGCGCACGATCTCGGGATGCAGGTGGTCGCCGAAGGCGTTGAAACAGATGCGGATGCAGCGGAACTTGCTGAACTCGGCTGCGAGCTCGCACAGAGCCTCATGCTGGGAGAGCCGATGGACGCGGATCGTGCCGGCGCCTTGCTCACGCGCGAGAAGGTGGCGCTCGCGCATTAGCGCACAGGCATCACAAGACTGCCCGACTGATTCTGGGCAAATCCGCGACAATAAGTTGGCGATAAGAAGCTGTAGATTTGTGCCCGCTGCAAGCCGGGAATCATTGCGAATCGGTCAGGACTGGAACCATCCTCATCGCGCGGGGTTTAATTGGGCATGTCCCAAACGGTGAGGTGGGCACCATGTGGTGGAAAATCACCATTGATCGCGACGACGCCGTGCTGATGATCGCCACGCTTGTGTCGGCAGCTGCGATCTCGCTCGCTTTATTCTGAAACGATCCGGTTTGTACCGCTCTTTTGGACGATCAAGCAAACGTTACAGCAGCGTGAACGTTCGTTGCCACCTTGGTCCGGGTTTATTCCGGGCCGCCAGTCGCAAATTCGTGAGTGACAGGTGTGCGCTGCATCACAGCAGGAACTGAGGCAGCAGAGCCACACTCCACGCGGCCTCCGAAAATGAGGCGATACAACGCGCAGTGGCGCGTGGTGATGGAGGTGGATGTGAAGTTAATCGACGATGTGCGCCAGATTGCTGTTGAGCCGCCGTTGCCAGCGCTGCTTCACGACGTTGCGCTTCGCGACCAACAGTCAGGTTGGCGGCGGCAGAGCGCCGGCCATCGTTTCGCGCAGCACGCGTTGCGCGGTGATGAACGTCGTGCCGGCAAGACAGCTAAACTGATAGACCTCTGCGCACGGCTTAAGTGCGGCGCGCTGTAGTTCAGCCTGGGCAAGCTGATCCCGGCGGGTGGATGTGGATCCACGCAGCCTAAACAGCGAGCTGATCCCTGACCTCATCAGCTTCGGGCGAATAGCCGTTCATCTCCAAGAACACGCTCATGAAGATGACCGGCAGCCAGAAAAGCATCGGCATGGCACGTTTCCTCATTTGCACGTCATCTAATTTCCAGGGAAGCGTAAGCCTCGTGCTCTCCTGTTCAAAGCTGTTATCGGCCGCGCGAATCAGAATTGGGCGCGCTGTGGCATTGTGGCCACGTTGCCGCCGTTCAACGGCTCGACGCTCGCAATCAATCAACTCCGCCCATCAACCTGAAGTGGCCTGATCTCTGCTTTGCGGAACTTGACGACACCAGTCCCGTATTGCGGTGCGATCCGGGTCCTGGCGAATTTTGTTGTCCTGCGCGCTGCCTGCTGTGCGGATCCCGTTCAGCGTGACCGTGAAGGTCGGCCCCTTGGTTGGATCGGTGCAACGAAGTGAAGATGCCGCTGTTGGCGTCCTCGCTGACCCAGAATTCGGCTCTGAACGCGAAATCAGAGTAGTTGTTCTTCGACACCAAAAATCCACCGCTGCCCTTGTCGGCTTGCACCACCCCGTCGACGAGCGTCCAGTTGGCGTCGCCGATTATTGTCCAATTGTCGAGGTTGCGGCCATCAAACAGCGACAGCCGGCCAGTCTCGCCCCGGGGACCGTTATTCCATCACAATCCCAAAATACGCCAACGCGATGATTGCCGCTGACCAGCGTTTCATGGTGAAATCCTCTCGAGATGTTCATTGTTATTCACAGCGCGTTTGAAGCGCAGTCAGCATAACCGATAAGCTACGATCGCCGGAGATCAGACGTGAAGCTCTTCACTTACTGGCGTTCGCAAGCATCCTACCGGGTGCGCATCGCGCTCGCGCTGAAGGGGTTTGATGCCGAGCTCGTTACGCTCGACCTGCTCAAGGGCGATCAGTTCGCGGACGGCTATCGTGCGCTCAATCCCGAGATGGTGGTTCCGACATTGGTTGAGGATGGCCATCCGCCGCTCAGCCAATCGCTGGCGATCCTCGAATTTCTCGAGGAGCGACACCCCGAGCCACCTCTGCTTCCGGCGGATGCCTATGCCCGGGCGCGGGTGCGCGCACTCGCGCAGGTGGTCGCCATGGATGCGCATCCGTTCATCGTGCCGCGCGTGCGCAAATATTTAGAGCACGAACTCGGGCTTCCGGAGGCGATGCGCAACACCTGGCTGGCGCACTGGCTCACCGCGGCGAGCCATGCAGTCGAATCGATGCTTGCTCACGACCCGCGCACCGGACGCTTTTGTCATGGTGATCAGGTGAGCGTCGCCGATATCTGCCTCGTCGCGCACTTCACCAGCGCCAAGATGTTATGTGAGCTGGATATGGAGGCCTATCCGACGGCCGCGCGCATCTTTTCAGCATCCATGCAGCTTGATGCGTTTACCCGCACGCATCCGCTGCGTCAGCCTGATGCTCCCAAGGCGGCCAGCTAGCTCGAGGCAGTGCGCACCAATGGCCGAAATTAAACCATAAGTATCAACGCGGCGGCGAGCATCAGACGAACCGGATCACAAGAGTCGCAGTGGAGACGAGGGGGGACGACGGTCACCAGTCAGCGCGGGTCCACAACATAAGCGCGCGCCCGGACGCGTCGACGCCCGGGCGCGCTGCCAACCGTTCAGCAATGCGTCATTTAACCTTGAGATTTTCGGCAGACTCGCGTCCGCGATTGCTAACGATCTCGTATTCGATCTGCTGGCCTTCGCGCAGCGAGCTCAATCCGGCCCGCTCGACGGCGGAAATGTGCACGAATACGTCCTTGCCGCCTCCGCCGGACGGTTGAATGAACCCATATCCTTTGGTCGGATTGAACCACTTCACGGTGCCTGTCGCCACGTCACGTCTCCTGGTTACGAAGCGATAACACTGACACAGGGGGCGCGCGAGACCAAGTAGGCGAGCGCAAAAATTGCACCAGGACGGGTGCAGCCTCGATTGCAACTGGTTTCCAGCTACCTCCGGGCGCTCTTCCTGATGTGCCTCAACTCAGAGCCCCGCACCGATGTAGGAAGGCCACATCGCCGCACTTGCTCTGTGCCCGGCAACGCCGGTGCTTTGCATCGCGCGACGAATCACGAATACTTCGGATTCGGGTTGCGCGTGCGTAGGGGCTTTGCGTCGCGGTTTAGGGCCGCGCGGCGAGGAGAGGGGAACTACCATGCGTCGCATGAACAACATGTTGCTGTGCGCCACCGCTGCGGGGAGCATGCTGTTTTGTATTGGCGGGGCAGGCGCCGGTGTGATCCCGCCGCTGAGCTCGGCGATGGGTCGGGCAATGCCTGCTCAGATCGTCTCCGTCCAATTGTTCGGCTATTACTACACCGCGTATGGTCGTTATCCTTGGGACTTCAAGTGGGGAGGGCCGCCCTATGCATTCCTCTATGGTGACCAGTCCCACGTGATGTATTACCCGGGCCAGAGCTACTATTATCCTGGATTTCAGACCACCTATGGCTACAACGGCCACATGGGTTATCCCGCGGCCGTGCAGTATGCCAGTCCGCCAGGACGGATGCATGCCCCGCCGTTGGGCGACTAGAAAGCTGCCGTTCCGGGGTGATCAAGCAAACGGCGTTCGCACCACGTCTTCTAGGCTGCGAACCGTTTCGGCGCGCCCCGCGTCAATGTATAGGCGACCGACACAGGCCCCAAAATAAAATATCGCGGTCGAACTAGGTTCGCCACGTTCACCAGGTCAGACATGAGTTCCGGCCGTATGGCCTCGCCGCATGACAAGAAAAGGGGCCCGCACGAAGCGGGCCCTTTCCCTTGCGACGTCGTATTAGCCGCGGGTAACGACCGGGCCTTTGCCGAGCGGCGCCTTACCGATCGGGGCTTTGCCGATCGGGGCCTTTCCGACGACCGGCGCAGGAGCCGGCGGCGCTTTCACGTACATGTCGGCCGCGGCGGCGACGCCGGCGAGACCGAAGATTGCCACAGTGGCAAGAACGAGAGTCTTCATGAGGAACCCCCCAGGAATGAGCCATAAGATTCGCTTCGTCAGCAACAACAAATTAACGCTGAAGCCTCGAACTAACTAGTGCGCAAAAGCCACACTGGCTTTTAAAAGGGTGCCTAGGCCCCTCGAGTGTTGCTGAAATGACATGGTCGGCGACCCTAGACCCCACGCTGACGGCCGAGACCAATTGCAACCGCGTAACTTAGGGTGCATCGATACTCTGGTCACCGCAATGTTGCAGTTTGATCTGCCGCGCTACGCATTGTTCAATACGGGGTAATCGCGACGCCAACGCTGCCGCGACGGATATCGGGCGAACAGGGGAGTATGATGACGCAGGAGCAAATCAATTCACAAATCGGGGCTTCAACGCTCATTGCCAGTGACCGCGTCGAAGGAACCGCCGTCTACGGGCCCGACCACCATCGCATCGGCCGGATCGAACGCGTGATGATCGATAAGGTGAGCGGCAAGGTGGCGTACGCGGTTCTGACCTTTGGGGGTTTTCTGGGAATCGGCGAGGACCACTACCCGCTACCCTGGGCAAAGCTCCACTACGACACCAAGCTTGATGGCTACCAGGTGGATCTCACCGAAGACCAGCTGCGGGCGGCGCCTAAATTCGGCAAGGACGATTATTGGGACTGGTCCGGTCGCCACGAGCAGGTGCACAAGCATTACGGGGTCGACCCAATCTGGTATTAGACCCGAAATTATCGGCATCCCGATGCAAGGTTCGACGGGCACCGAGGGCAGGCCAGAAACCAATAAGAAAACCAACGCGGCGACCTGAACTCGCCAAATGCGATAGCCCGTTCCTCGAATGCGCGCTCCGATGGCCGGACCAGCCCCTTATATTCTTTTTAGTTGTCGGCCCAACGCGTCGACAATTATTGCAATGCACTACAGACGTATTTTGAAAACGCGGAAAGCGACCAGGGGGCGGCTTGGCTGATCGGCGTCGCAATTGGGTTGTCATCGCGGGGCTTGTCCGCGACGAGGCGATTTTTGCGCGCCAGTTGGAGGTGTTGGTCGACTGGCGCAAGAAGCAGCTGATCGAAGGCATTGTCTACAGCACCTGGATTAATGAGCTTTCCAAATATCCCGCTATCGCCAGCTTTCTCGCTGACCAGGATATTCCGATCGTTGAAATCGCCGAACCCACCCTGCAGCTTGAGGGCCACATCCTCCATCAAATGACGTCGCTGCATTATGGTTTGCAGCTCATTCCTGATCAGACCTACGTCTTCCGTACCCGCCCGGATATGCGGCTCACCCAGGAAATGCAGGATTTCTTGCGCAACGAGCCGTCATTGGCGCTCGGTGCGCCGCATGATTGGCCCGAGATTTTCCAAGAGCGCCTCGTCGTTCTTGCGGGCTCGCTGCTCACGCCCTTCTACATCAACGACATGATCTTCTACGGGCGCAAGAAAGACGTGAACAAACTGGTCAGCTTCGATATGGCTTGCGAAGTGATCTATGCCAATATGGCCCCGGAGCAGTTCTATTTCGCGCCTTCGTTCTATCGTTCGTTGCCGATTTTCCGCTCATTCTTTCAGTTGAGCGCGCCATATTCGTACGATGACCGCGACTGGGCGCGGCGCTTTATCGTCCAGCACATGGCTTCGGATTTTTTCCTTCAGGTCTGGCTCACTTACCTGCTGTGCCTGGATCGATATTTTCGCATCAGTTTTGATGAACGGACCAGGCACCGAGCCGGAACTGAACATGCGTCGCTGCACGATCTGTCGCTGGGCAACCTCCTGTTTCGCAACAAGACCGTTCCGTTCCTGAGCTTCCATCCGGCCACGCATCTGCCCCTGCTTGAAACCGAGACCGTCGTTTCAGCCATCCTCAATGACGTGTTCCGACATGATGCGTACGCGACACGCATCAACAAGCTGCTGCCGACGCTGCGAGAGTGGTCGTTTCAGGAAAGCTGGCCCGCGAATGCTCTCTTAGTCACTGAAGACGTGCGGAAATTCGCAATGGTCGTCGAGGGGTTGGGGCAACGGCGCTCGCGCATCGATGAGCTTGACGACGCAAGTAAGCGCCGATTTCGCGTCGGCTCGAGCGGTCATCGTTGGCGCGTGATGGGTAGCGGAAACTCGGTGCAGACCTTGACCACCGAGATCAACCAGCTGCGGCGCACCAATGAAGCTTTGCGCGAAGAGATCCTTGCCAAGGATGCTGAGATCGCCCGGCTGAGGCGCTAATGCTGGCCTCGGGCGGGTGAGCCCAACCCCCCTTTCCAACAGCTGGCTGTGACCCAATATTATCGACGTCCAATGCGCGGCCCAAAGGGCCTTCTGGGAGGTTATTCATGATCCGGTTCGGTCGCATCCTGGCGACGTTTGGTGCTGCAACCATCGCACTCGCGCTCGTTGCTGGCACGGCTGATGCCCGTATCGGTGGCGGTAGCAGCTTCGGAAGCCGTGGAACACGCACTTTTTCGACCCCGGCGCCGACGCAGACCGCACCATCCATGTCGCCGCTGCAGCGTTCAGTCACCCAGCCTTCGGCTCCGGGGGCCGGATATGCGCGTCCGGGCGGGGGCTTCTTCAACCGCGGCCTGTTTGGCGGCGGCTTGCTGGGCGGGCTCGCGGCCGGGTTCCTCGGCGCGGGTCTCTTCGGCCTCCTGTTCGGGAGTGGGTTTTTCGGTGGGCTCGGCGGTTTTGCCTCACTGCTCGGTCTGCTGGTCCAGATCGTGCTTGTGGTGATCGTGGCGCGGTTGGTCTGGGGCTGGTGGCAGAGGCGACAGCAGCCAGCCTTCGCCGGGCCCGGCTACGGCCGCCAGTCGGCGCTACGCGACATCGGAACGAATCTCGGCGGCGGTGGCAATGCCGCCCGGCCTTCCGGGCCGCCTGATCAGGTTGGTATCGCGGAGGCTGACTACGATGCGTTCGAACGTCTGTTGGGTGAAACGCAGGCCGCCTACAGCAACGAGGACTTGAATGCCTTGCGAGCGCGGGTAACACCGGAGATGTTGGCGTATTTCGCGGAGGACCTCGCCCGCAACACCAGTCGGGGCGTCGTCAATCGGATCTCGGACGTCAAGCTGGTGCAGGGTGACCTGGCCGAGGCTTGGCGCGAGGGAAGCACCGATTACGCGACTGTCGCGATGAAGTTCTCGCTCACCGACCAGATGCTGGATCGCGCGACAGGCCGTGTGGTTGAAGGCGATGCCAAGCCTGAGGTCGCAACGGAAGTGTGGACGTTCCGCCGCGAGCGCGGCGGCAATTGGCTGCTTTCGGCAATTCAGCAGGCCTAGCTTGTGATCTCATCGCGGTGACGCCTGCCGTCACCGCGCTTCACGGGTCTCCATAGCCGCCCGCCGTCGGCGTCTGAATGATGATCGCTTCACCGGGTTCGAGCACCGTCGCATCGCAGCCCGCGCGGCGCTCCAGATGTCCATCGGCGCGGCGGACCCAATTCTCGCCGATCTGACCAGGCTCCCCGCCAGCGAGCCCGAACGGGCGCACCCGGCGGTGGCCTGACAAGATCGTGCAGTCCATACGCTCCAGAAAACGGATGGTCCGTTTGATGCCGTTGCCGGCATTCCAGCGGCCGCGCCCGCCGGACCCGGCGCCGGATGTGGAAATCCTCGAGCACGACCGGATAACGGAACTCGAGGATCTCCGGATCGGTCAAACGGGTGTTGGTCATGTGGGTGTGGACCGCGTCCGTTCCGGGAAATCCCGGACCTGCCGGTGATCCCGAGCAGATCGTCTCGTAATACTGATAGCGGTCATTGCCGAAATTGAGATTGTTCATCGTGCCCTGCGCGGCCGCGAGCGCACCGAGCGCACCAAACAGGCAATTCGTCACGGCCTGCGACGTCTCCACATTGCCGGCCACCACGGCCGCTGGATATTCGGGCGAGAGCAGGGACTGTTTGGGGATGATGATGTTGATCGGCCGCAGGCAACCCGCGTTCATCGGGATCTCATCATCGACCATGACGCGGAACACGTAAAGCACCGCCGCGCGCGTGACCGGCTCGGGCGCATTGAAGTTGGTCGGCTGCTGCGGCGAGGTGCCGGTGAAGTCGACGGTGGCCTCGCGCTTCTGCTTATCGACCGTGATCCTCACCTTGATCACGGTGCCCTGGTCCATCTCGTAGGAGAATTCGGAATCATGCAGCGCGTCGATCACGCGCCGCACGCTCTCAGCCGCGTTGTCCTGAACGTGCTGCATGTAGGCGCGCACGACCGGCAACGTGAACTGCGTCACCATTCGCCGCAGCTCATGCACCCCTTTCTCGTTGGCCGCGATCTGGGCCTTCAGGTCAGCGATATTCTGGTGTGGGTTGCGCGCTGGATAGCGCGCGCCGGTGAGCAGGTCGCGCAGCTCGCGCTCGCGGAAGCGGCCCGCCTCCACGAGCTTGAAGTTGTCGATATAGATTCCTTCCTCTTCGATCGTAGTCGCATTGGGTGACATCGATCCGGGCGAGATGCCGCCGACGTCTGCGTGATGGCCACGGCTTGCGACCCAGAACAGGAGTTCGCGACCGGCGTCATCGAACACCGGCGTGCACACGGTGATGTCGGGCAGATGCGTGCCGCCATTGTAGGGCGCATTGATCGCGTAGACGTCACCGGCTGCAATTGCTCCCTTGTTTTCCCGGATGATGGTTTCCACCGCGCGATCCATGGAGCCGAGATGGACCGGCATATGCGGGGCATTGGCGACGAGGGTGCCGTCAGCCGCAAATACCGCGCAGGAAAAGTCGAGCCGTTCCTTGATGTTGACCGAGTAGGCGGTGTTCTGCAGCGAAACGCCCATCTGCTCGGCGATCGACATGAACAGGTTGTTGAACACCTCGAGCATCACCGGGTCGGCTTGCGTCCCGATGGCACGGGTGCGTTCGAGCGGCACCACGCGCTCAAGCACCAGGTGGTTCTTGTTGGTGATCTCGGCGCGCCATCCGGATTCAAGCACCACTGTTTGATGCGGCTCGACGATGATGCCAGGGCCCTCGATGCGGTGCCCGGGTGCGAGTTGCTGTCGCAGAAAGACAGCGGCTTCGTGCCAGGTTCCGCCGGAATAGAAGCGGGTTTGCCGCACCGGCGCGGGCAACATGGCCGCGGTTGTGGCATGCGTCGGCTCCTCGAATTTCGCGCCGGCGCCGATTGCCTCCACCGAGACAGCTTCAACGACCAATGTCTTGCTCTGGTCCACGAAACCAAACCGTGCCTGGTGGGCCCGCTCGAAGGTGGTTTTCATAACCTCCGGCGTGCCCGCGTCCACGATCAGCGCCGTGTCGGTTCCGGCGTAGCGAATATGCGCCCGCAACTTCACGGTGATGTCCGCGGGCGTTACGCCCTGCCGGATCAACTCGGCCTGCGCGTCAGCGCCAAGCTTGGCGCCGGTTTGATTGATGTGCGCGGCGGATGCTGCGCCGAAATCCTCCTCCAAGGCCTGCTCGCGGGTGGCGCGGACGTTTGCAAGTCCCATTCCGTAGGCGGACAGGAGGGAGGAAAACGGGTGGATCAGCACTTTGGTCATGCCGAGGGCGTCAGCAACAAGACATGCGTGCTGGCCGCCGGCGCCGCCGAAGCAGTTGAGCGCATAGCGCGTGACATCGTAGCCGCGCTGCACCGATATTTTCTTGATCGCGTTCGCCATGTTTTCGACCGCGATATGGATGAAGCCATCGGCAACCTGCTCGGCCGTCCGGCCGTCTGCGATTTTCTGGGCGAGCGTGGTGAATTGCTGGCGCACGGACTCCGCATCGAGCGGAAGGTTCTGCTGTGGGCCAAAAATCGTCGGAAAAAATTCAGGAAGCAGCTTCCCCAGCATGACGTTGGCATCCGTCACCGCCAGCGGGCCGCCGCGGCGATAGCAGGCCGGCCCCGGGTTGGCACCGGCGCTGTCGGGGCCAACGCGAAAACGTGCACCGTCGAAATGCAGGATCGAGCCGCCGCCAGCCGCGACCGTATGGATCAGCATCATCGGCGCGCGCATGCGCACCCCGGCGACCTCGGTCTCGAACGCGCGCTCGTACTCGCCGTCGAAGTGCGACACATCGGTCGATGTGCCGCCCATATCGAAGCCGATCAGGTGTTCGAACCCGGCTGCCCGGCCTGTTTCCGCCATCCCCACCACGCCCCCGGCTGGACCCGACAGGATTGCGTCCTTGCCCTGGAACAGGTCGGCTGCCGTGAGCCCACCGGACGACATCATGAACATCAAGCGGACGGCCTGATTCCCCGATGCCAGTTCCCCCGAGACCCGCGCCACATAGCGGCGCAGGATCGGTGACAGATAGGCGTCGACCACGGTGGTATCGCCGCGGCCGACCAGTTTGATCAGCGGCGAGACCTCGTGGCTCACGGAGACCTGCGCGAAGCCGAGCTCGCGTACGAGCGCGGCGACTTGCTGCTCGTGTGCTGGAAACCGGTAGGCATGCATGAAGACGATCGCGACGGCGGTGAGTCCGTCCTCGCGCGCGCGGATGAGCTCCGGGCGGAGGGCCTCGAGCTCGGGCACCTGCTCAACGGTGCCATCGGCGCGCA
Organism: uncultured Alphaproteobacteria bacterium; assembly: GCA_963760435.1. Classification (GTDB taxonomy): domain Bacteria; phylum Pseudomonadota; class Alphaproteobacteria; order Rhizobiales; family Xanthobacteraceae; genus JAFAXD01. The sequence goes on along the minus strand of CAVXDE010000038.1, from coordinate 82,249 downwards.
CGCGCTCGTCGACCTCGATCACGCGTTCGAACAAGACCTGTGGCTTGACGATGTGGCGCGCGAAGATTTTCGGCCGGGCCTGGTAGCCGATGCGCAAAGCGTCGCGAAATCCGCGCGTCGTCACCAGCAGCGTACGCGCGCCGGTTCGCTCCAGCAGTGCATTGGTTGCGACCGTCGTGCCCATCTTGATGGCGCCGACGCGCTTTGAGGGGATCGGGTCAGAGGGCGAAAGGCCGAGGAGGTTACGGATGCCCTGCACGGCGGCGTCGCGATAGGCCTCGGGATTTTCCGACAGCAGCTTGTGGGAGACCAATGAGCCGTCAGGTCTCCGGCCGATCACGTCCGTGAAGGTGCCCCCGCGATCGATCCAGAAATCCCAGACGCCACTGTCCATCTGCGCATAACCACCACATTGGTGGGGCCCGGCAAGTGTCCCTGCCGGGCCCCAGAGGCATCAGCCGGCCTGTAAGCCGGGTTCTGTATGGCGCGGTTTCCCGCGCGTGACGACCATTCATCTGGGACGCCGGTTGCCCGGCGCCTCAAGCAACCTACCCGGACGGCCGGATCCGGACATCGATCCCGAGTGCCCGCGCGAGCGGGTCTCGCGCCGTCCCTATTCGGTCTTGCTCCCGGTGGGGTTTACCGTGCCGCTGCCGTTGCCGGCAGCGCGGTGCGCTCTTACCGCACCGTTTCACCCTTGCCGCAGCAATACGCAACGCGCCGCGGCGGTCTAAGTCTCTGTGGCACTTTCCCTGGGCGTGAACCCGCCGGACGTTATCCGGCACCGTATGTCCATGGAGCCCGGACTTTCCTCCCACACCGCCTTTCGGCACTGGTGTGAGCGGCCGTCCGGCCGACTGACGCCGTTAGACATGGCGCTGAGACCCGACCGGGTCAAGCGATTGGCGATTAGCGATCAAGCCACCAAGACACGCGCGGCGAGTAGGCGTTTGAGGGTCTCATAGGTGGAGTAGTCGACGATCCCGTCCACGCGGGCCGGCCGGAAATGGCGCTGGAAGGCGGTGACCACCTCACGCGTGGCCTGATCGTAAACCCCGGTCGTCGGCAGGCCATAACCGAACGCGCTGAACTCCTCCTGCAACTTGGCGACGATCTCGCTGTGGTCGCCAGGATCGAGTTCGGGCCCAGGCATGATCGCGGTCGGCTCGACCCAGATGCCGACGCCGGCATCAGCGAGTTTTGCCCAAGGAAATTTCTCACCCGGATCGGGCTTGCGTGCCGGCGCGACATCGGAATGGGCGAGCACGCGCCCGGGTGAAATTCGGCGCCGGGTCAGGATATCGCGGCAGAGGGCAATGATCGCCTCGATCTGCACATCAGGAAAGTCGGGGTACCCAAGGTCGTGTCCCGGGTTGGCGATCTCGATGCCGATCGAGCGCGAGTTGATGTCAGTCTCGCCTTCCCAGGACGAGATGCCGGCGTGCCAGGCGCGCTCCGACTCGGGGACGAGTTGATAGATGTCGCCGTTTTCCATCACCACGTAGTGCGAGGATACGCGCGCGTCCGCATCGCACAAGCGTTTAAGCGCGGCTTGCGACGAACTCATACCTGTGTAGTGCAGCAGGATCATGTCAGGCGGGGTGGCGCGCGCGTCGTGATTGGGCGATACAAGCACGTGACGCACAAGCGTGGAGTCGGGCGGAAAATCGGACATGCTCGCAAGATAGCAAGCGCAGCGAACAGGTCCAGGCGATGTATCCCGGGCGTAGCCCTACAGCGCCAGCAGTTTCTTGTCGGCGAGACCTTGGAGGAGCTGCGTCACGTCCGTGGCAATGCGCTCGCGCGGCGCCTGATAGGTCCGGGCGAGATCGTCGATGATCTCCGCGACCGTCGCTTCCCCGCTGCAGCGCTTGAGGATTTCCACGGCGATGGCGTCGGCTTTGAAAACGCGCTCGGGAGCGAGCAGAACGTACCCGCCTTGCGCTTCGTTATGGACGAGGCGCACGCCGCGCGGCAGATGCGGGCGCGCATCTGGCGACACCGAAGCAGGTTGGGGCGCCTCGCTCATGCATCCTCCGGCTTCGGCGTGAATGCACCGGGCGGCACGTGCCTCGGCGCGACGTAGGCGTGATAGAGCGCATCCAGCATCGCCCACAACACGCTGCACTTGAATTCGAGCGCCGCGAGAACCGCCTGCTGATCAGCCGGCGTTCGTGCGTGCTGCTTCACATACGCGAGGGCAAAATCCGCGTCGCGCGCCGCTTGCGGTGGTCGCTTATCGAAGTATGCGAGCGTCTCGCGGGTGACGAAGGGGTAGTTGGCGAGCATGCCTTGCACCCGTTCACTGATGATGTCGGGCGAGAACAGCTCCGTCAGGGACGATGCGATTGCTTCGAGCAGGCTGCGCTCGGCGACGAAATGCACATAGGCCTCGACCGCAAAACGGGTGCCCGCCAGCAGCCCCCTGGTTGAGGTTACATAGTCGCGCTCAAGGCCCAGTCCGTCCGTGAGCCTGAGCCAACGCGCAATCCCGCCATCGCCTTCTGCGTTGCCGTCGTGGTCGACGAGACGCGATCGCCATTCCCGACGGACGGTCGGATCCTCGCAGCGACCGATCAGGCGTGCATCCTTGATGGGGATCATGGCCTGATAATAGTAGCGGTTGAGGGCCCAAGCCTGCACCTGGCCCTTGCTGCATTTGCCGTCGTGCAACAAGCGATGAAACGGGTGCAGGCGATGATAACGCTCCGCGCCGATCTGGCGCAGCTTGGCCTCGAGTTCCTGCGGGGTGAACAACACGGTCACAGTTTGATCTCCATCCCGTCTTCGGCGACGTCCCAGCCGGCCTGCCTGACCCGTGCGCGCTCCGGCGAATCCTCGATCAGAATCGGATTGGTGTTGTTGATGTGAATGAACAGACGCCGCGCCGATAGCCCATCGAGCGCGGCAAGGGTACCGTCCGCTCCGTCGATCGGCATATGTCCCATCCGGCGGCCGGACTTCTCGCCGGTGCCGCTGCGCAGCATTTCATCGTCGTGGTACAGCGTCCCATCAAACAATATGACGTTCGCGGACGCCAATCGATTTTTGACGGGCGGTGGGATGCCGGCGGCGCCGGGCACGAAGGCGAGCCGCGCGTCGCCGGCCCGCAGTTCCACGCCGACGTTGGCCGTCGCCTCGCTCGCTTCGCTTCCCTCGAGATAGAGCGGCACCTTGCCGGGCACCGTGAACAACTCGGCCTCGATTCCCGCGACTGGAGTGAAGCGCTCGCCGGGCACAACAGCGTGCCGGCTCACCACGTCAGGAGCGAGGGCGGTGAACATGGGATTGGCAGCCACAAACGCATGCGTGGCCGCTGTCGCAAAAAGACGAAACGATTGCCGCTCGCGTAGCGTCAACAAGCCCGCAACCTGATCGATCTCGCCGCCCGTCAGGATGACAGCCCCAATCGGACTGTCGCGCAAGCCGCCGCGTGGGTGCAACGCGGGGGTTGCCGCGATCTGCGCTCGCAGGTCCGGCGATGCATTGATGAGCACCCATTGCTCGCCGTCGGCGGACACCGCAACACTGGCTTGGCTGCGCGGTTTGACACGCGGATCACCCGCCCACGCCAAGCTGCAGACGCGGCACCGACAATTCCACTGCGGAAAGCCGCCGCCTGCCGCCGAGCCGAGAACGACGGCAATCAGGCTCATCTAGTTGAAGAGATTGATCGTGTGATCAGAACTCAGCCGGTAGGTAGCCGTTGATCTCGAGGCCGACGCAGATTTCGACGAGGGTCGGCGTGGTCCAGGCCATGATCGTTTCCTCAGATTTCCGAGGAGCGGTATTCCGCTCCATCGCTTGGTTGTTGACGCATCACGCTAACACTTTAGGCCGCACGGCGGAAGGCTGGCCAACGAATTTGGCGAAGACGAATGCATCACGAACGCATGACCGTACCCGGCCCTCACGGCCGTGTTGCCAGGTAATGCGAAAGCGCCTGCAGATCAGCGTCATTCAATTCGAAGGTGGCATCCGCCATAGAGGCGACACCGGACCCAACCCGCTTGCCTGACTTGAAGTCGCGCAGTGCTTTGAGCAAGACATCCTCGCGTTGCCCGGACAGGCGTGCCGCGGCGCGAAAGCCGTTCAAGTCGTCCGCATGGCATGACCGGCACCGATGCTGTGCCGCAAGCTTTTCGCCGGTTTGGCCGAGGCCATCAGGCGCCATCGCGGGTTGGGGCGGCGGCAGCGACGCATAGTAGGCGCCCAGATTGCGAATGTCGTCGTTGCTGAGCGCTTGCGCAATCGGCTCCATCACCTCGTCTTTCCTGGCCCCAGACCGAAAATAGACGAGTTGCCACTGCACAAATTCATCAGGCTGGCCGGCAAGTGACGGCGTGAGCGGCACTTCCGATATGCCGTCTGCCCCATGGCAGCCCGCGCACCCAGCTGCCAATTCCCGGCCCGCCTGCAGATCGGCAGGCGAGCCTGGTTCGGTTCCAACCAAGAACGCGCTCGCGCTGACAGCAATCAGCAGAAGACGCATGCTCGATGGCATTGCACGGAGCACGCGTCGTCCTGCCTATTTGCTGTAGCTGATCCGGTAGATGGCGCCGGTGAAATCGTCGGCAACCAGGAGCGAGCCATCCTTGGCCTCCAGGACGTCGTTCGGCCGGCCGCGATATTTACCGTCGTCGCCGATCCAGCCGGTGGCAAATTCGGTCTGCTTGACGGCCTTGCCATCCGGATCGGTCGTCACGCGCATCAGCCGCGCGCCTTGGAATTGATGACGGTTCCAGGAGCCATGCTCGGTCAAAATGATGTTGTTCTTGTAGTCAGCGGGGAATTGATCGCCGGTGTAGAACTTCATGCCGAGCGGCGCCATGTGGGCCCCGAGCTTGAGTGCCGGAGGAGAAAACTCCGAGCACTTGTGACCCATGGCGAATTTCGGGTCCGGAATATCGCCCTGGTGACAGTAGGGATATCCGAAATGCTCGCCAATTTTGGTGATGTGGTTGAGCTTGTCGCTCGGCACGTCGTCGCCGAGCCAATCGCGCGCGTTCTCCGAGAACCAATAGTCGCCGGTGCGCGGATCAACATCGCCGCCGACGCTGTTGCGGACACCGAGCGCCACGATCTCCGCGAGTCCGTTGGCGGGATTGACGCGCCTGATCTGTGAGGTGGAGGTTGGCGGTAGGCACTCGTTGCAGGGCGGTCCAAACGGCACGTAGAGCCAGCCATCCTTGTCGAACGCCAGATATTTCCAGCCATGCGGCGGATAGGGCGGCATGTCGTCGTAGACGACCTTCGGTTCGGGGAGCTTGTCCGGGTTGGCTTCCGGATTATCGTACTTGTAGATCTTGTCGATGTCGGCGACGTAGAGCGCACCATCGCGGTAAGCGATGCCGGTTGGCATCTTCATGCCCTTGGCGATGGTCTTGACCGTCCGCTTACCGCCGTCATCTTTGATCGCGTAAACGTTGGTCGCCAGGAACGAGCCGACGTAGAGGGTGCCGTCCTTGCCCCAGGCCATCTGTCGGGCCTGCGGAACTCCACTGGCCCACAGCTCGATCTTGAAGCCTGGTGGCAGCTTGACCTTCTGCAGAGTTGCTTTGATCTCGTCATCGGTAAAGCCGGTCGGCGGTGGGAGCGTGTTGAGGACGTGGGTACCCTTTTGCTCCTGCGTCTCGTCGCCCATGAACCAGTCGTCTGGCGGATGCAGCCAGAAGTCTTTCTTGCTGGAATCGTAGGATTTGAGTTCTTCACTGCGCGTGTCTGTCGCGAGCAACAGCGCGGCGCCGGCGACTGCAATGGCCAGCATCGTCGCAGCACCGGATTTCAGGGTTGCTGACAACGTCATCTCATCCTCCCTTGAACCGAGACGTGTTGGATCACCTCTCGAATTGGAATGGATGATAGCGGCTTTGTGGATGGCCTACCAGTCTGGTGCGAGAGCATGATCCCGAAAAGTGGATACCGGTTTTCGGAAAAGATCATGCTCAAACAATGCTAAAGCGTGATGACATTCGAAAAAGTCATCACGCTTTAGTGCGTCTGGCCGCTAGCGGCGTTTTCTTTGCGCGCGACGAACCAGATAATCGAAGTTGATCGCGAATTGCTCGGGACGGCCGATATCGTGTTGGAGCTGCGCGATGTCTCGCGCGGGAAATTCCGGTCCCGGATTGCCGGCCGCCTCAACAATCATCTGAATCTGTGCGGCGTTCTCCAGCATCAGCGCCGATATCACGACCTCCTCGATGCTCGGTCCGGCCACCACAACGCCGTGGTTCTTGAGGAGGACGCCGCGTCCGCCACCTAACGCTTGCGCCACCCTGACACCCATCTCGGACGTGCGGATCAGGTTGATGGTGTCGTCGTACGTGCCGAGCGAATTGTAGAATAGCGCGCTCGGCTGGCTGAAGCATTTCAGCGGGCTGCCGCTCGCCGACAGGGCAATCGCGTAGGGCGGGTGCGTGTGCAGCACACAGTGCACATCGGGACGCGCCTTGTAGACCTCGGAATGGATATAGACCTCGCTGTGCCGGCGCGCCGTCCCGGCGACGACATTGCCGGCGAGATCGATGGTCAGGATGTTGGCGAGCGTGATCTCGTCGAGCCCGACGCTGTGCGGTTTCATGAAAAAATGGCCGGGATCATCGGGCAGCCGCACCGAAATGTGCCCGCGCGTGAAGTCGTCCTGGCCGGCATCGACCAGGACCTGTCCGGCGAGGATCAGCTTTTTCTTGGCGTCGTCATGCGTCATGATCGGGGTCCGATACTGGCAAAGCGTACCGGCGGGAGTTCGGCTGCAAGCCGACAACAGGCCGGACGATCAGGGAGGAATTTGCCGTAGCATGCCTCAAATTGACAGACATCTCGGTGGCCACGTTTTCTGAAAATCAAACGGTGCCGCCGAACGCGCATGCAGCCTCGACCGCCAGCGCCATCGCGCTCGCCGGCGTCGAGAAATGGTACGAGACCAACGACGGTCCGGTGCACGCGCTCGCTCCGGTCGATATCGCGGTCCGCTCCGGCGAGATGATGGTGCTGCTGGGTCCCGTCGGGCTGCGGCAAGACCACGCTGCTGCGGATGATCGGCGGCCTGATCCGGCCGAGCAGCGGCTCCATCGAGATCGCCGGCCACGCGCTTTGGCACAACGGCACGCGGCAAAGCGAGGCCGTTGCTGACCTGGGCATGGTGTTTCAGGACGCCAATCTGTTTCCCTGGCTCACGATCGAGGACAACATCACTCTGCCCTTGGCGCTGCGCAAAGCTCCCAGGGGGCTGAGGCGCGCAAAGGCGCAGCACTTGATGCAGCTCGTTGGCATCGCCGGCTTCGAGAAGCGCTGGCCGCGCGAACTCTCGGGCGGCATGCGCCAGCGCGCCGCAATTGCGCGCGCTTTGTCCTATGATCCGGACATCTTGCTGCTGGATGAGCCGTTCGGCGCCCTCGACGCGATGACGCGGGACTCGATGAATCTCGAATTGCAGCGCATCTGGCGCGAAACCGGCAAGACGATCGTGCTCGTCACGCATTCCATCAACGAGGCTGTTTTTCTCGCCGATCGGGTGGTTCTGCTCTCGCCACGCCCGGGGCGCATCGACACGGTCATCGAGGTGGGGTTTGCCAGGCCACGGTCGCTTGAGGTGCAAGCGACGCCGGAATTCCAGCAGATCGTGGTTGCGCTGCGACGCCGCCTGACGGAGATCGCCTGAGATGACGGCCCTCGATACGACCCGGCCAGCAACAAAACGGTTCGACCGGCGCAATCTCCTGCCTTGGATCACGACCCCGTTGCTGGTGGTGCTGCTGATTGGGCTGTGGGAGGGCTATGTCAGCGGCTCGCATATCTCGGCATTCATTCTGCCGTCGCCCGGTGCGGTGTGGTCTGCCTGGCTCGATCTGCTCGCCTCGCCGCGCGCCTGGGGGCATGCCGCGACGACCGTCTACGAGACCGTGATCGGGTTTGCCTGGGGGCTTGTCATTGGCGTTGGGCTTGGCGTGCTGATCGGCCGTATCGCCTGGCTGGAGAAGACGCTCAACCCCTTCATCGTTGCTATCCAGGTCGTGCCGAAGGTCGCGTTCGTGCCGCTGTTTGTGGTCTGGTTCGGATTCGGGATCACCAGCAAGGTCATCGTATCGGCGGTGCTCGCCTTCTTCCCGATTCTAACCAACACGGTTCTTGGCGTGAAATCGGTCGATGCTGGGCATCGTGACGTGATGACCAGCCTGAACGCCTCGCGTTTCGCCGTCTTCGGTCGTCTCGAGCTGCCGAGCTCGCTTCCCTACATCATCACCGGAATGGAAGTTGGCATCGTGCTGGCGCTGATCGGGACGATCGTCGGAGAATATCTCGGCGGCAACAGCGGCCTCGGCTACCTGCTCATCGCGCGCATGAACGCCTTCGAGACCGACGGCTTGTTCGCCGTGATGCTGCATATGACCATCCTTGGCTTCATCTTCTATTTCGGCATCGGGCTTCTGCGCCGGCTGTTGATCCCGTGGCATTCCTCGGCTGGGCTCGAGCGCGAGCCATGATCGGTTCGCATTAGATCGGTCACCAGCTCTGCGTCTCCTCCGCTCGCGTCCTGCGCGACGCACATGCTAAGGGTGTTGAAACAACGCTCATCCGCAGAACGGAGCGTGATCATGTTTGAGGAGACGCCGACGCGTCGCCGGGTGCTCGCTGGCGCTGCGGCTGCCGCAGGTGCGGTCGCTTGCCCAGCGCTGATGCGACGGGCGGCGGCGGCCGAGAAGCTCGTTTTCATGACGCCGTTCGGCATCAGCATCGACTTTCTCGAGATGGAGAATGCGGTCTCGGGTGGTTTTTGGGCCAAGCAGGGTTTGGACGCATCCGTTGTCGGCGCCCCCGGAACCTCGGTGGCGCTGTCGCAGGTCATCTCCGGGCAAGCGCAGTTCGGTATGTGCTCGGGCATGGATTACATGCGCGCAGTCGCCACCAAAGGTGCACCGTTAATCGCCGTCGCGACCATCAATCAGCGGCCGATCTTTTCGGTGGTAAGCCTGAAGGACAAACCCGTTCGCAATGGCCAGGATTTCGCCGGGAAAACCATTGGCATCCTGTCGTTCGGCGGCACCACCGACACCTACGTGGATTTGATTGCCGGTCGTTGCGGCATCAAGCGCAGCGATCTCAAGGTCGTCGTGGCCGGCAACAGCCCGGGCGAGGTCGAGCTGATCCGGCAGGGCCGGATCGATTGTTTTGTCTGCACCTTCGCGGTCTTGTTCGAGCTACAGCGGCAAAACGCGCCGATCGAAGCCTGGGGCGTTGATCGCTATGCGCCCTCACCGGGCCAAGTCTATTGGACGCACCGCGATCTCGTCAGCCAGCAACCTGACTATGTGCTCCGCGTGCTGCGCGGATTGAAGGGCTCCGTTGACGAGATCATCGCTGGCCCGATCGAGCCGATCGTCGTGCGCGTCGCCAGGGATTTCGAACTGCCCGGCAGCAAGGACCCACAAAACCTCGCGAACCTCGAAGCCGCTGTCGCGAAGGATTACTGGCTTGCGGAGGGCAAACAAAATCTGTTCCGCAATCTTCCGCGCCTCTATCAGGCCGCGGCCGATGCACTGCGTGAAGTTGGCATCGCCGACATCCACGATCCGGACAGCTACTACACCAACCAATTCGTGGATCAGTTGTAGCGCATGTCCCGGAAATGTGGATGCCGGTTTTCCGGCAAGGACATGCGCAAATAAATGGCTCCCGCCGTGTTTCGTTCTGTTGAGCAATTACTGCGCCCGCGCTCCATCGCGATCATTGGCGCTTCCGAGACCGGTGGTGGCGGCTGGGCAAAGCAGCTGTTTGACAACCTCGCCTTCGCTGGCTTTCCCGCCGAGGTCTATCTCATCAATCCGCGGCGCAGCGAGCTCTGGGGCCAAAAGGTCTACCCGGACTTCGGCGCAATCGGTACGCCGATCGATCTGGGCGTTGCGGTTGTTCCCGCCGAGGCGACACCGGACGTGCTGGCGGACGGCGTCAAGCACGGGCTCAAAGCCGCACTCGTCTACGGCGCGCGGTTCGGCGAAGGCGGCGATCCGGATGGCGCGCGGCGCGCCGCCGCGCTGCGGACCCTGTCCGAAGACGCGGGGCTGCGCATCTCTGGGCCCAATTGCATGGGCGCCGTCAATGTGCGCGACCGCTTGCTGCTCTATCCGGCGCCGCGCGTTCGCGCGCTGCGGCCGGGATCAGTCGGTGTCGTGTTTCAATCGGGCGGTACATTCCAGTTCTGGTTGCAGCAGCTCTCGGTGCGTGGCTTGGGATTCTCCTTCGCGGTCTCGAGCGGCAACGAGCTCGATCTCGATCTCGCCGACTACATCAACTTTCTGGTCGAGGACGAAGGCACGCGCCTCATCTGTTGTATGGTGGAGGGGATCCGCCGTCCGGATGCATTCGTCGCGGTGGCCGAGAAGGCGCTCGCGCGCGCCAAGCCGATCCTCGTCGTGAAGATTGGCGCGAGCGAAGCGGGGCAGGCGGCTGCCAAGACCCACACCGGTGCGCTCGCCGGTGATGACCGGGTGTTTGATGCGGTCTGTCGCAAATACGGCATTGTGCGCTGCCATTCGCTCGACGACATGGTCGAAACGGCGCTCGCCTTTGCTCAAGGACGCCTGCCCAAGGGGGATCGAATCGGCATGGCGATTCCATCGGGCGGCGCCAAGGGCCTGTTCATGGACTACGTCGCCGAAGAGGGCGGGGCATTTGGCACCCTCGCACCGCAAACGGTCGCGCGCCTGCGGCCGATCATCGACCCGGGCGTACCGGCTGAGAATCCGCTTGATGTGGGGGCCGGTCTCGCGGTGGCGTTCGAGAAATATGCCCAGGCCTGTGGGGTCATGGCGGCGGATCCCAATATCGATGTGTTCGCGATGCACGTCCTCGTTCCCACCGAAGCCGAGGATCGCGTACCGGCGGACCCCTTCGCGCGCGTCGCCCAGGCGGTCGAGAAGCCGGTCATTGGCTTTACGCGCCTGCAGCAAAATGTGACCGCCGCCTCGCGCGCCTTCCAGGACGCGACTGGCCTCTATTTCCTGCAAGGCATGCCGGCAACGGTCCGCGCCATCCAGGCGCTTATCGGTTATGCAGCAACACTTCGGCGTGGGGTGGCGCCGCCAGTGTCGTCCGCTGATGCGGCTGATGTTCCTGCTGCCGATTTATCGGACTTGCTGACGCGCTATCATCTTCCGTCGCCAAAGAACTCATTCGCCGCGACGCCCGATGTGGCTGCAAGGCATGCCACTGAGATCGGATTTCCGGTTGCGGTGAAGATTGTCTCGGCGCAGGCGAGCCACAAAACCGAGGTCGGCGGCGTTGCCCTCAACCTCGCGAGCGCGGAGGCGGTCGGCGCTGCGGCGACGGCCATGGCGGAACGGTTGGCACGGCATGTCCCAGGCGCGAAGCTTGATGGCTTCCTGGTGCAGGAAATGGTCGCGGGCCTCGAACTCATCGTCGGCGTGCGCGAGGATCCTCAATACGGCCCACTGATGCTGGTCGGAATGGGCGGTGTATTGGTCGAGGCGCTGGGCGACATCGCGATGCGCTTGCTGCCAATCGATGAGACGGAGGCGCGCACCACGCTGATGGAGCTCAAGGCGCGAGCGCTGTTCGGCGCATTCCGCGGGCGGGCGCCGCGTGATGTTGACGCCGCGGCGCGGGCGATCGCCGGGCTCTCGCGTCTGTTCCTCGCGTATCGCAAGGCGTTGGCAGAACTTGAAATCAATCCACTCATTCTGCTTGGCGAAGGTGAGGGCGTGCGCGCCGTCGATGTTCGCGTTGTGCGGCGAGGTGAGACGTGAGCGACATGGACGAAGCGGAGGTCAATTTCGAATTGCCGCCGGAGCTGCGCATGCTCAAGGAGAGCGTGCGCCGATTTGTCGATCGCGAGCTCATCCCCGTTGAGCGCGAGTCCCTGGTGCAGAACCGGCTCAAACCGGAGCTGCGCGCGAAACTCAAAGACGCCATTGCCGAGCTTGGTCTCGCGGGCTTTGACGTGCCTCAGGAATACGGCGGACTGGGCCTGGGACTGTTGGCCAAATGCGTGGTCTGGGGCGAGCTCGGCCGCACCATCGCGCTGCCATCCCGCGCCAACGATTTATTTGGTCCGAACGTGAGCCCCATTCTCTACGAGCTTAACGAGGCGCAGACGCAGAGATACCTGCTGCCAACCCTGCGCGGTGAGCTCAAATGGTGCTTTTGCCAGACCGAACCTGATGCTGGCGGTGATCCCGGCGCCATGCGCACCACCGCGGTGCGTCAGGGCGACCATTACGTCATCAACGGGGTGAAGCGCTTCATTACCGAAGCCGGTGAAGCCGATTATGCGCAGGTGATCGCCGCGACCGATCGGGCCAAAGGCTCGCACGGCGGCATCTCGGCCTTCATCGTCGCGATGAATGCGCCAGGCGTTAAGCTGCTGCGGCAACAGGAACTGGTGATCGATGATCGGCCCTGGGAGGTCGCCTTCGAGGAGGTGCGCGTTCCCGTCGAGGACCGCATCGGTGAGGAGGGCAAGGGCTTCCGCCACGCGCAGAACTGGCTCAGCGTCGGCCGTATCCGGCACGGCGCGCGCGCGATCGGCGTGATCGAGCGCTGCCTGGAGCTGGGCGTGGCCTACGCCAAGCAGCGGGTGACGTTCGGCCAGCCATTGGCTGATCGGCAAGCGGTACAATGGATGCTGGCTGACGCCTTCACGGACCTGCACCAGCTGCGGCTCATGGTCTATCACGCGGCCGCCAAGTATCAGCGCGGCGAGGACATCCGGGTTGAAGCCTACATGGCGAAGAATTTCGGCGATTGTCGCTCCTTTGCCGCGGCGGACAACTGCATGCAGATCCACGGCGGCATGGGGCTTGCGACCGATCTGCCGATCGAGAAGATGTGGCGCAATCAGCGCAGCATGATGATCACCGAAGGCCCGACCGAAGTGTTGAAGATGGCGATTGCCCGCCACGTGCTGCATGCATACGGGTAGGCTTTCGGACTGTGCTAAGGTCGATCAACGAGCAAACCTGTGAGGAAGGCGCCGATGGGCAACTACGATTACAAGAACGTCAAGGTCGATATCAGAGACGGCATCGCCTGGGTCATTCTCAATCGCCCGGAGAAGCGCAATGCGATGAGCCCGAAACTGCACTTCGAGATGGATGATGCGCTCGAACAACTTGAGTTTGATGATGACGCCAAGGTCATCGTCATAACCGGTGCCGGTGGCAATTTCAGCGCCGGGCAGGACCTCAAGGAGTTCTTCCGCGAACTTGACACCAACCCGTCCGCGCGTCGCAAGGCCGCCCAGGCCGCCAATCGCTGGCGGTGGGAACGCCTCTACAACTACGACAAGCCGACCATCGCCATGATCCACGGCTATTGCGTCGGCGGTGCGTTCATGCAGCTCCTTGCCACCGATTTTGCCATTGCGGCTGAAGACGCCACCTTTTCCCTTTCGGAAGTGAATTGGGGCATTCTGCCTGGCGCGCTCGTCGCTAAGGTCGTGGCCGACGCGGTGTTGCCCCGCCATGCTCTGTACTACGCGTGCCTCGGCGAGCCCTTCGACGGCAAGGAGGCGGCCCGCATCGGCATGGTCAATTTCGCCGTGCCATTGGCCAAGCTCGAGCAGGCCACGACCGAGCTCGCGCACAAGCTGATGAAGAAGAGCCCCAACACGTTGCGCGCCACCAAGCAGGCCGTTCGCCATGTGCGCAACATGGATTTCGGACAGGCCTACGATTACCTGATGGAGAAGAGCAAAGCGATCAAGCTCGGCGATCGCGAAGATTCGTACAACACCGGGCTGCGCCAGTTTCTGGACGAGAAGAGCTACAAGCCGACCTATGAGCCATTCCGCTTGCGCGGTGACAAGGCCGGCGCTTCTGCCGAGAAGAAATAGCAAAGCGCGGCGGGAGCCGATGGCCGCCGCTCTCTGCCTTAATCGAGCTTGACGGTGAGGAGCAACAATCCAAGTGCGCGCAGATCGCCGTCGTTGCGTTCCTTCGAAAGAGTTGGACGCCGGCAATCCAACGTAATTGTCGTGACCAGCGGTTCGTCGTCCGAACTCAGCGGCGGGAGTTCCGCTTCCATGCTCCAGACGTTGTCATAGCATTCGGTGCGGGCGTCGACCTTTTCACCATCCACAAGCATCTCGACGTTGCCGATACCCTTCGATTTGATGAATTCGACGTACAAGGAACGCTTCGCATCGCGTCGGAGCGGCAAGTGAAGCAGGGCCTTGCTCTCCGGACCGCTCCATCTGGCCGATCGGTCTCCATGTTTTTCTGGTTCATACCAGCCGGAACCCAGGAATGGCCGGCCGAGATCCAGCTCGAAAGGTGTGGATAGCTTGGTGAGGATGCCTTTACGCACCATGTCAACAAAGATTTGTTCGCCGTTCAGCCGCTCCACGGCTTTGTGTCTGATCGTATCGTAGATCTTGATATCTCCGGCGAGGAAACTGCGCAGATGCGCGATGTCCTTTTCGTTGAGATCACCTGGGTTTTGCTCGTCGGTTGCCTTGTTCAACTCCGGCATGATCTCGGGGGGCGCGAAACCGAATTTCCCGCACATCGCCCACATTGAATTCTTTGAAATGGTCCATGAGACCGACGAAATCGTAAGCCTCAAGTGCGCGCAGCGCTTTGTCCGGGCTCAACTCCCATTCGAGCTCACCGATGTCGACGAATTTACCCGCGGCCACTTGTCGGCGCACATAGGCGAGGACGTCTTCAATCGGCACATCGAATGACAACAGCTTGGTCTGCGCATCCTGGAACGTGGACAACAGCTCGTCATCGTAGATGACGTCGCGCAGCGCTCGGCCCTTCACGTGTTCATGCAAGGGGTGAAAGGAGGGATCGCGCATCATGTGCCGAAGCGTCGAAACGGTGCGGCCAACGGGGCTGCGCAGATAGGTGATCGTGCGCACGTCGCTCGGAAGATATTGCTTCAGGTTGACCGCGAAGTGCCCATAAAAAAGTCGGAACGATTGCAAGGCGGCGCGATCGAGCGCGGCCAGAGACTGCCAATCCTGTGCCGGGCAGAGCTCTTCGTTCAGGTATTGATCAGCAAGAAATGAGCGCAGGCTCATCCCGCCGGTCTTTGGGATGTGGTAGAAATATACGGGCGGGCGAAGGGCGGAATGAATGAACCCGTTCGGCATGAACTCGCATCCTCCCCCATCGAATCTGTTGGTGACACCGAATAGAAAAAATGTGAACTCAATCGAACCGGTTGCACGCGCCCGCACTCGGCAAACCGGGCGGCCTCGGCCGGATCCACCTCGATCCGGGTACCTGGAGGTGTTCAAAAATAATGTCTAAGCCCGAGGAGCCTGGACGTATGTCACATTCGCTATTCAGCTGTACATCCCCTTTGACCAAATTTCTTATCATGACATTGCGCCACCGCAAATGCTGCTGGTGCTAATGCCAGGTTGCGTCTGCTCAAGCCATCGCTTTGAGCACGAACACAGCCGCGATCTCTTCACCGATAATCGCGTTGGTCCGCGAACTATGGGCGATGATCTCGGCGCTCCGGAACCCGAGCGCCCGTGCCTGGTCCAGAATGTCCCAGCCGGGAATGAAGAACAGCAGCTGCTGTCGTTCATGATCGATGGGATCGCCGTGATAGACCGGCTCGCCGGCGTGCACGATCTTGCCATCGATCATCTTCACCTTGATCTCCGAGGCATGCTCGCCATAGCGGAACGGAAACGTCGCCAGCAGCAGGCCGGACCGTCGCAAGACGCGCCGCGCTTCGCGCAGGAATGCCTCCATGCTCGGCGCGTACACCATGGTGTCCGACGAAATGTAGAGGTCGAAACTGTGATCCGGCAGCGACAGCTTCGCCGGATCCTCATGTCGAATATCGGGATGACGCCGCCGCGCCGCCGCGTTTGGCAGATATTCGCTGGTCACCGTGTAGGGAAAGTGTTCAGCCATTGTCCGAGCAAACATCGTGACGTGCTCCGACAGGTAGATGGTCGAGCACCGGCCATTCGCCAGGATATAGTCGACGACATGCGTCAGGATTGCGCGGTAACGGGACGTGCTGCCGCGCGCCAACAGCCCCTCGCGATAGTTGGTATGCTCGATGACGACCTCCGCGGCGGGCACCGCGCCCAGGAACGGGTCGATGAAGCCGCTGGACGCCACGCTGCGCGCCACCTCCTGGATGTAGACTGGGTCGCGCAGCTGCGGCAGCAGGTCGACCCAGTTCTTCCAGTCGTCGAGCCGGCCGAATGGTTCGCGAAATTCGAGAAACATCGCAAATCTCGCGGCTACAAATTGCTGCCGAGGCGTTCGATCCCGCCGGATCGGCGGCGCAGCTCGTACAGGAATACGCGCTCCACGGTTTGCGCCAGGGTCAGCGTCGGGGCCCAGCCGGTCTCCTGCTTGAGCTTCGTGGTGTCGCCGAAAATGATGGGCTCATCCGTCGGCCGGAACAGCGCCGGATCGGAGATCAGCTTGAGTTTGCGGCCGGCGAGACCCTCGATGATGCCGACGATGTCGCCGACCCGACACGCGCGATCTGCGCAGATGTTGTAGGCCTCGGCCGGCCGCCCGCGATCAGCGAGCAGCAGGAGCGCCTGCACCAGGTCGGCAACATCGAGGATCGCGCGCTGGGTATCCAGATTGCCGACACGCAGTGGGCCGTCGACCATCACGATATCGGCGCTGCGCGAGCAGAAGTCGGAGACCACGTCGTTGGTTTTTCTCGGGCCCGTCGAGTTGAAGATGCGGGCACGCACGCCGCGGATGCCGTCGTTGACGAAGTACTGGTACGCCAGCATGTCGTGCGCCGCCTTGCTCACCCCGTAGGGGTGAAGCGGCTGCAGCAGTGCGTCTTCGCGGATCGGCACGTTTTCCGGCCGTAGCGTCGCTCCGTAAGCCGCCGACGAGCAGGCATTGACGACCAGCGGATCATAGGGCGGCTCGGTCTTGCGAACGGCCTTGATCCCCTCATAAAGGTTGATGGTGCCGCCGACATTGATGTCGATCGTTTCGCGCGGCAGCTCCCAGGACAAGGTCGGATAGCTCTGCGCCGCAAGATGAAAGATCTTCGCCGGCCGATGCTCGGCAATGAGCGCGGAAACCCGTGCCGCGTCGCGCACGTCGAGCTCGACCAGCGGCTGCAGGCGGTCCACTTCGTCGGCCGGAATCGTCGGACGCAGATAAGTCGCAATCACCATCTCGCCAGCCGCGCGCAGGTGCTCGACCAGATGCGAGCCGACCATGCCGGCGCTGCCGGTGACCAGCACTGCGGGACTCATCGGCTGGCTCGCTTTGTTGCGGGCTTGCTCTGCGGTGCGACCCGGACGTTGGTCTGGCTAGAGCGCGCCGCTGCGGGCAACTCGCGACGTTTGAATGTACCCTTGCCAGTCAACAACATGGCGAGCTCCGGAATGTCACGCGCCATATCGGTGACGACGGCGTGATAGGAATATATTTTGTCGATGTAGTCGAGCCCGCGCAGCGCACGCTGGCGTCGCAATTTGGGATCGCGCAGGAGACGCACCACGCCTTTGGCGAAGGCTTCCGGTGAATTGCTGACCTCAAGATACTCCTCGCCGCCGATCATTCCCTGAGCCCCTTGCGGTGTGGTCGCGACTGGAACACCAAATCGCAGCGCTTCGATGATCTTGCCCTTGACACCGCCGCCGAAACGCAGGGGGGCGACGATGACGGACGCCGTGAGATAGAGGCGCCGCAGCAACGCATCCGGCACATAACCGGTGACGATGAGATCATCGTTGGCAAGGCTGGTGACTTCCGGTGGAGGGAACGAGCCGGCGATCACCGTCGAGAGGTCCGGCACCGCGCTCTTTACCCTGGGCACGATCTCGCGCGCGAGCCACAGAGCAGCGTCGACGTTGGGCCGGTGCCGGAAGCCGCCGACCAGCATGATGGTCGGAATTCCGCTCTGCTCCTTGGCAATACGCTGGCGCGCCTCTTCGATTTCGTGGTCGGGATAAATGTAGATCGAGAGGATGCGCGCAATCTTGCCGGGCACCTGTGCGGCAACGAAATCGCGCTCGTCGTCGGCCGGGTAATAGATCACGTCGCAGTCGCGCCAGATGCCGAGCTCGGATTTGCGCCAAGTCTCGATTTCGGGGAGCAGCGCTTCATTCTTGGTGCGCTCGTATTCCCGTTGCAGGCGTGAGAAATGCAGGTCGTGGCCGTAGAACAGGATCTTGCCCTTGAAGTGCTTCTTGATGTCGGCAATGTACTTTTCCGACACGTGGGCGCGGCTGAGGAAGACGTAGTTGAGATACTGGCCGTTGGCTTCAATCCATTTGCCGAATTGGTTGACCAGCTTCGGTCCGTACAGGACCTCGACGCCAAGCTCCTGCAAGGCCAGCGCATAGGGGCGGTCGTAATAGAGATTATCGGGCCAGAACGAAACCTGGAATCCGGCATCGACGAACATCCGACAATATTCGAACAGCGTCCGTGACCCTGCATCCTTGTCGAACTGCGGGATGTAGTGATCGACGACCAGAATGTGCGGCTTGCGCCGGCTCTTGTCGCGCGCGACGAACACATGCTCGGCGTTGAGAAAGTGTTCATTGTTGAGCACGTTCTCCCATTTTGCCACCATCTTCCTGGTGTTCTCGACCTGGTAGGCCTTGATCCCGGTCGCCACATCCTTGCCGTGCGACACGCCCTCGTGGTGAATCAGCGCGGAGGCCGGCACGTAGAGAGTGCGATATCCCTTCGAGCGCAGCGTGAACGCCATGTCGGAATCTTCGCAGTACGCCGGCAGATACATCTCGTTGAAGCCGCCCTCCGCATCCCACAGCGACTTGAGGATAGCGATGGCCGCGCCGGAGATGTAATCCACGTCCTTGACGTAGTTGAATTCGGGCAGTGATTGATCCTGGTTGCGCCCGAAGTTCCAGCCGCTGCCGTCGCGCCAGATGATGCCGCCGGCTTCCTGCAGCGATCCGTCGGCGTTGAGGAGCTTCGATCCAGTCAAGCCAACGTTCTCGAAGCGCTCGAACGGCGCAATCAACCCATCAAGCCAGCGATCCAGGATCAGGGTGTCATTGTTGAGCATCACCACATACTTGCCCACGGCCGATTTGGCCGAGAGGTTGCAGTTGCGGATGAAACCTCCGTTCTTGGGCGGCGTGATGCACTTGACATTTCCGCCGACCGCGTCGAAAAACTCGCGCGTCTCGTCGGTCGAGCGGTCGTTGCCGATCAATATTTCAAAGCGCAATTGCGTCTTGTGCTCGAGCAGCGAGATCACGCAGGCAATCGTGTACTCGATCTTGTTGTAGACCGGGACGACGATGGACGCTTCGACCGGTCGCGAGTCGTCGGCCTCCTTGGCCAACGATTGCACGCGTTCCAGCAGCGCTTTCAGCTTCTCGCGGCGCGATAGCGTGCTCGCGCTCGGCCCGAGCTCGAGCGCGTCGATCACGCGGAAATAGCCGACGATGCGGCGCGCCGCTTCGTCATCCGAAAGCGAAGCGACGACATTGGCGAGCTGGCGGTGCGCCGGCGGAATCTCGCTTACCGTCGGGGCTGGCGCCGCCGGGGCCGTGGCCGGTTGTGCCCGCGGCGCGGCAGGTCGTGGCACGGTCAGTGAAATGAATACGGGCTTGCCGCTTCCGGGGCGGTCGACCTCGAGCGCGTAGGCAAGCGGACTCTTGTTTTCACCCGCGTAATCCGGATTGCGGCGACGGAACGCTGCGGTGGAAAATGCCGGATGCGGGTGGCGGTGTTCGGCGGCTCCGTGCGACACGTAGTGCATAAGCCCCACCATACCGGCACTTTCCACGTCCGGGTTCTGGGCCAGATACCAGGACGTGCTGAACAGTGGATTGGGGTCGAGACCGGCGCGCCCGCCCTTGAGGAGGAAATGGCAGAGCGGCTCGCTCGCTGCATCCTCCTCCGGCAATTGCGTGCGCCGGTACCAGCTCGGATAGAACAACGCGTGCGGGCTCAAGCCGGCGGCGCTGCCGTCGGTGAGATAGTGCGCGAGCGGATTGGCGCGTGCACGCGGATCGTCGGTCTGAGACAAGTACCAGGCGGGATCGAACAGCGGGTGCGGTGAATAGCCCTGGGCTGCGCCGATCTGGAGATAATGGATCAGCGGGTTGCCCCATCCGGCCGCGTCGGGGTGAGCGTCCAGGTACCAGTTGATGCTGAATAGCGGATGTGGATCGCGACCCTCGCGATAGCCGTAGAGGATGAAATGGGCGAGCGCGAGTTTTGTCAGGTTGGCGACGGCCGGGTTGCTCTCCAGATAGAAACGCGGATCAAATAGCGGATGCGGTTGGCGCCCGCCGGCGTGACCGATGGCAAGGAAGTGAAAGAACGGATCGATCTCGGGAGGGATTTTGTTGCCCGCCTGTGCGTAATGCGTGCGATCAAACAACGGGTGTGTGTTGGCGCGTTCCTCGACCGGCGTCTTGAGATAATGCGTGACCGGATTGATCTTGCGGAAATTGATCTCCTCGAATGCCATCGTGTAATAATCAACGTCGAACAGCGGAGAGGGCGGGGCGCCGGCGCGGACCCCGAAGCGCATGTAGTGTTCGACCTCGGATAACTCCGTATCCGGAGGCATGTAGACTTGGCGATACCAGGTCGGGTGAAAGAGGCCGCTTTTGGCAATGAGTTCGGCCGGAGAGTCCGCGCGCTCAGTGATCTCGGTCTTCCGGGTCCGTTCCGGACGACCCTCGCGTTCAGAACTCGACCGCCATGAAGTATCCCCCGAGCCGGTCTCAAGGACCATAGCCTGACCGCCGGAGCTCCAAGTCGAGCTCCTGACAGGCTCGGTATTGTTGGTTGCTCATTGTTTTTTGCCGGGCCGAAAGGTGTGGTGGCCGGCAGGGAGCCTTATAGGGCCAAATGAACGGACCGAACAAGGGGATAGTGGCCCGTGCCGCGGGCCGTGGGAGAACAAAAAGCGCGTGCACGACATAGCCTATAAAATCGGGCGACGTTTCCTCGAGATTTGCTGGAGACCGGCGCTCAATCGCGGCGATTCCGATACCACGTGGCTTGCGACCGGCCCCGGTCTCGTCGCCCGAGCCTTCGCGCAGGTCCTGGCCGAAAGTGAGAATCCCGACACGTGGCTGGAGCGCAACATCGTGCTCGAGCGGTGGCAGTATCACCGGGCCGTCGCCGAGCACGCACGCGTACAATACAAGCGCTCGCCGCGGCACTGGAGCAGGTATGCCTTCAACAAGCGCCGTCAGCCTCGCAATTGATGCTGGTGGGCAATTGCCAGTGCGGTCAATGAGGTTCGATTCGGTATTTCGAGCTTGTCGTAGATATTGTGAAGGTGAATCTTGATCGTGCCTTCCGTCGCGTCGATCCGTCGCGCAATGTCCTTGTTCGACAGGCCCTCCGCGACGAGCAGCACGATTTGCTGCTCGCGCGCGGTCAGCTTGTGCAGGAATGGTGAGGGATCGGCACGCCGGCCGCCGTCGTGACGCAATGCGGCCTCCACGAGATCGGTGGGGAACCACTGCTTGCCGGTGGCGACGCTGCGAACGCAATCGACCAGGCTGTCGGGAGCTGCGTCCTTGAGCACGATGCCTTTCGCGCCGTTGGCGATCGCGGCCAGGATCTGGTCGTCCGTCGCTACCGCGGTGAGAAACACAACCTTGGTCTTGCCGCCTTCGTTCACGACGCTGGACAGGACGTCGAGTCCATTGAGCCCCGGCATCGCTAAGTCCAGTACCGCCACGTCGGGTACGAGTTGTCGAATTGCCTGCGCCGCCGCGGACCCATCGCTGCAGGCCGCCAGCACGTTCATGTCTGGCTGCGCGCGCAGAATCCCGGCGACGCCGTGCAACACGACGGGGTGGTCATCGGCGAGAACGATAGAGATCGTTTGTCCTTGCAACATCAGGATAGTGGCAGTTGGATCTGAAGATTGACACCGGCCGGCGAGCTTCTCACGCCAAGCAGGCCACCGAGCTCGCGCACCCTTTCGTGCAGTGAAAACGGACCGATTCCGGCGGCTACAAGATCATTATCATTGAGGCTGAAGGTTGCACCTTTGAAACCGAGCCCGTCGTCGCGCACTTCCACGGTGATGTTCTTGTGCCCGCGCCTGATGGTGACCCCTACGCTCGAAGCCTGTCCGTGCCGCACCGCGTTGGCAACCGCCTCAGCCAGCATCAGCGAAAGGTGCACGCACAAGGCGGCGCGGTTGCCTCGGGCGGCTCGACCGTCAGCGACGTGGCGCAATTCCAATGCCGCGCGGTTTCGCTCAGCATTTCTTGCAGCGATAGTCCGAGGGGAACGTCTGGCGATTGCTGATCGCGCGCGGGGGTCTTGCGCACAAAGTCCCGGACGCGGCGTTGTTCAGCGTTGAGAAGCTGCCGTACGACTTCGAGCCGTGTGCGCCGTTCACCCTCCTCGCTGTCGGACAACAGCTTGATTTGCAGGCCGGCGGCGGTGAGGCTCTGCAGCAGCCCATCGTGCAGATCGCGCGTCAACCGGGTTCGCTCGCGCTCCGCGGCTGCGGAGCGCGCCTGCGTCTGCATGAACTGGCGATCGAGCGCATTGGCTAGGCGCGAGGCGATGATCTCGACCAGGTGCAGCTGAAAATCGCTCCAGCTGTCGCGATCCAGAACGAACACCCGACCGCGGGACGCGGACCCCTCGAACGGCGCGGTGCCGACGTTGTGGATGGCGAAGGCCTTGATCAGGCGTTGTTCGAGGAGCGGCGCGTCGACATGCATGGGGCCTTGAGGCGTAACCGCAAAGCTTGAGCCGGCATCATCGGTCCAAAACGCCGCGTCCACACAGGCCTTCGCACGTACAAACTGACCGTAGGCCCCGGCCATTTCACGCGCTTGCTTGTATTCTCCGTTCTGCCATAACCCGACATTGACGAACGGCTCTTCCAATTCTTCCCACAATACCAGCACGCGCGGCGCCTCGATAGCCTCGGCGCAATGCGCCAACATGTCGGCGAGGTTGGGCGAATGCATCTGCGCAGGGTCGGGACCCGGCCACGCCGTCAAGCGCGTCAACTGCTCGCGCCGCCGTTCACGGATCGCACCCGAATACGCAAGCATCACGCCCATGATCAGAACGTAGACACCGCGTATCAATGCAGCACCGAGTCCGGAGCTCTGCGTCGCCGCTGCCCCCCAGATCGCAAGAGCAAGGGCTCCCGCAGTGGCCACGACCGCCTGCCAATTCCAACGCAGGCTTGCGGCAAGCAGAACAAAGAATGCGAAGAACGCGCTGACTGGCGTCGCGCGCCCGCCCCAGAGCGCTCCCAGCACCAATAGAAACGCGACGTCGCAGGCGTGTACCAGATAGCCGGCGGCCGGCTCGCGAAATCGCCACACGCGTCCGACCGTCAGGCCGACGGCAAAAATCCCGTAGGCGACGAGGACCGCCATGGCAGTCCCGTTGTCAATTGTGACCAGGGCCGGATTGACCTGCACTGCTATCAGTGACAGCGCGGCGAGAACGAGACGCCCCTGCGCAATGATGCGTTCCGCGGGTGCATCAAAGACGTCGGCACGCGAGACCTCTTCGCCCCGGAGTAGCTTGCCCGGCAGACGCAGCAATGGCATCGCGCGTGTTCTCTCTCCCTGTGTCCTGCCGACTCGTATGCCGCAGGGTCAGCAGCACGCGAATCAGCAGCGTGAAATCGAACGTGGTCCGGAAACGTTAGCCAATCAGGCAATCCCCGGCTTCCACCATAATTTGCGCATGATGTATCATGAACTTCACTTGTGAGGCAGCGCGCCACAGGCGAGACTTTTAGGGTCCGCCTGACGGGGCGCGTCTCGCGGGGGACGCGTCATCTATGAGAGGAAAGACATCTAAGGAGGAATGCCGCCGCAATGACCGCTTCCTATGACTACATCATCGTCGGGGCGGGTTCGGCCGGCTGCGTCCTTGCTAACCGCCTCACCGCCGACCGTGAGACCCGCGTACTGCTGGTCGAGGCCGGTGGCAGTGACTGGCACCCTTTGCTGCACATCCCAATCGCCTGGACGCTCGCTTCCGTCCACCCGAGCTTTTCTTGGGGATACACCACCGAACCCGAGCCGGCGCTGGGCGGACGCCGGGTGCCGCTGCCGCGCGGCAAAGTTCTGGGCGGGTCATCGACGGTCAACGCCATGCGTTATTCGCGCGGCCACCCACGCGACTACGACCAGTGGCGCCAACTCGGTCTCGAGGGCTGGGGCTATGCCGACGTGCTTCCGTATTTCCGGCGCTCGGAGCGCAACTGGCGCGGCGCTGACCCTTATCACGGCGGCAATGGCGAGCTGAACGTACGGCTCGGCGCCTCGTCTTCCCTGCTGTACGAGCCGCTGCGCGCCGCCGCCCAGGCCGCCGGGTTCAAGGAGAGCGATGACATCCACGGCGCGGTTCCGGAAGGAATCACGCGCGCCGAGCTGACGGTCGGGGGCTTCGGCCGGCGTCATTCCACTTATCGGGCGTTTCTCAAGCCAGCGCTGCGCCGCCGCAATCTCACCGTCGTCAGCCGGGCGCTGACCACGCGCGTGCGTCTCGCGCGCGAGCGCGCGGAGGGCATCGACTACGTCCGCAACGGCCGCACCTACAGCGTCAACGCCGAACGCGAGGTCATCCTTGCCGGCGGTGCGTACAACTCGCCGCAGTTGCTGATGCTCTCAGGCATTGGGCCGCCTGCCGAGCTCACCGCGCATGGGATCGAGCCATTGATCGATCTGCCCGGTGTCGGTGCCAATCTGGCCGAGCACCCGCTGGTGCCGCTGGTGGTGGAAACGCGTGCCGAGGCGAGCTTCATGCGGAACCTGCGCATGGATCGCGCCGCGATGCTGGCCTTGCAATGGTTTCTCACCGGCGGTGGCCCGTTTGCGGTCAACGGCAACGCGGCGGGACTGTTCGCCCGCACGCGTCCGGAGCTTGAGCGTCCCGACGTGCAGCTGATCTTCGCCGCACTGGCGCGCGACTCCGCCCTGTGGTGGCCGGGACAGGAGGCGGCGCAGAAGTTTGCACTGCAGTGCTCGATCTCGATCCAGCATCCGGAGGCGCTCGGGCGGCTGACGCTGCGCTCTGCCAATCCGGCTGATCCGCCGCGCATCCTGCTGAACCTGTTCGGTGCACAGGCCGATATCGATACGGCGCTGCGCGGCATCGCGCTGGCGCGCGAGGTCTACGCGCGTTCGCCGCTCAAGGATCTGATCAAGGGCGAGCTCCTGCCCGGGGCCGGCGTGACGAGCGCCGCGGAGCTCACCGAACACGTGCGCCAGACCGCCGCGACGACGCAGCATCCGTGCGGCACCTGCCGCATGGGCAAGGACGCAAGCGCGGTGGTGGATGGAGCGTTGCGGGTGCGTGGGGTCGAGGCACTGCGCGTGGTCGATGCCTCGGTAATGCCGACCATTCCGGGCGGCCACATCAACGCGCCGACCATCATGATTGCCGAAAAAGCGGCGGATCTGATCCGCGGCCGGCCGTCGCTGCCGGCGGCGCAGGTTTAGCGCGATCAGGCCGTCGCGGCCGCGAGCAGCAGCCCGGCAAACAAGATGAAGCCGGCGTCGCGGTTTGATTTGAACAGAGCCAGGCAAAGGTCCGGGTCGGCGATGTCGAGCCGCCGGATTTGCCAGACGAGGTGCCCCGCAAAGGCGGCGAGCGCCAGCCAGAAAATCAGACCGGCGCCGACCAGATAACCGGCCACGCCGATCAGCACGACGGCCCCGGCAAAGAACAAAGCGAGCATTGGCTTGGTGCGTTCGCCAAACAGCAGCGCCGTCGATTTGATGCCGATCAGCGCGTCGTCCTCGCGATCCTGATGCGCGTAGATGGTGTCATAGCCGATCACCCAGGAGATCGAGCCCGCATAGAGCACGATGGCGGGCGCATCGAGCCGGCCAAAAGCGGCGGCCCAGCCCATCAGCGCGCCCCACGAGAACGCGAGCCCCAGCACGATCTGCGGCCAGTAGGTGATGCGCTTCATGAATGGGTAGATCGCCACAATGGCGAGCGAAGCGATGCCGGTCGCGATCGCGAAGATGTTGAACTGCAGCAGCACCAGCAGACCGATCAGCGCCTGCACGAGCAGAAATGCCGCGGCCTGCTGGACGCTGACCTGACCCGATGGGATCGGGCGCGAGCGCGTGCGCTCGACGCGGGCATCGAGGTCGCGGTCGACGATGTCGTTCCAGGTGCAGCCAGCACCGCGCATTGCAAATGCGCCGATGAAGAACAGGACGATATCCCAGACGTTGGGGACTTGTTGATGAGCGGCGACGCCGGCCAGCGCCGTCGACCACCAGCAGGGGATCAGCAGCAGCCATGAGCCGATCGGGCGATCGAGACGGGCGAGCCTGAGGTAGGGGCGGATCCAGGTGGGCGCGTGGCTGTCGACCCAATTGCCGGTCGAGTCAGCGACCCGCCCATTCATCGAATCGGAGCGCCGGTCATCGAATCAAGAACGCCGCCGCGCTTGGCCGTCGCCTTGTTGCCATCGTCGATCGGCATGCGATCGGTGCCGAGCGCCTCGGACAGCGACGGCGGGCCGGCCGCCGCAGGGCCTGCACTACAGACCTGCGTCTTGATCTTTCCGAGATGCTCGCTTTCGCCTTTGATCTGGGTGACGGCGTCGCCCGGGATGCCGCAGCCCTTGGCTTCCTTCTCGGTGAACTTGGCCCATTTCTCGGCGGCCACCGCGAGCGAGGTGATCACCTTGCAAAACTCGTCGCGTTGGGCGTGCCGTTCGTTGGCGGCCTTGGCCGCGGCGCCGCGCTTTTCCACCTCGGTGCGCAGCTTGGTGAACTCGGTAAAGCAAGGTGGTGCTCCGCCGCCGCCGCCACCGCCCATTGGGGACATGCCCGGAGAGCCCATCATTGGCGCCATCGGCGCGGCTGCGGCAGAGTGCTGGTCGGGCCACGGCGCGGCGCCTCCGCCCTGCTGCGAGGCTTGCGCCGGTGACGACGGCCATGCGGCCTGCCCCTGTGGCTGTTGCTGGCCCGGCCACGGAGCTTGCTGCTGCTGTTGCGGTTGCTGCGCTGGCCACGGTGCTTGGGCCGCCACTGCGCTTGCCCACAGCACGATCCCCACCGGCAGAATCCGGCCCCATCCCATTCGCGTTACTCCGACTGGTCCCCACCCCCGGCGAACCGGAGCGTCATGTTTGGCGTGGATATAACGGGGCAATTTCGGCGAGAGCGAGGCTGACTAGGGCTCGCCGCAGTTCGCGTTGGCCAGTGCGACAGGGGTGGCAAAGGCCGGAGGCACGTCGTCAAGCCGGCCGGCCACCGGCTCCAGGATGCAGATCTGGCGGCAAGCCCCGATTGCCCGTTCTCCGTCTCCCTTGATCTGCGCGATTGCTCCGGGGGCAAGCCCGCAGGTGCTGCCGCTCGCGCTGGCAAAGTGGATCAATTTGGTCGCGGCCTGCGCCATCCCGGTCAGATACCCGCAGATCTCCCTGCGTTTAGCCTTGTGTTCGGTTGCGTTCCGGGCCGCGGCCCGCAGGTTCTCGACGTCCTGCGACAGTTGCGTCAGCTCGATCGTGCACACCGCCTGGTTCGCGCCTGAGGGGGCGGCGATTCCAGGCTGCGAGGACGGTGCGCTCGGCCAAGGCAGGGTTTGCGCGGCTGCGCCAAATCCCCACAACAGAACCGCCAGGACGGTCAGACCCCCACGCCACCCCATGGCCATCGCTTGCAATCCCGTGTCCCCCAAGCCCCCAGTGGCCCCAGTCGATTTGTCCCGGCCAAATCCGGCGATAACGAGGCTGGTCAGTCAGCGGTGATTCCGTTCTCGCGTACCACCGCGCCCCAGGTTTGCATCTGGTCGTGGACGAATTTGCCGAGTTCTTCGGGACCGCCGAGGGCGAACCGGACCTGCTGCGACTCGGCCAGCTGCTTGCGGATCCGGTCCTCGCGCAGCACGGCCGCGACCTCGGCGCCGAACCGGTCGACGATCGGCCGTGGCGTCCCGGCCGGAGCGAAAAAACCCCACCAGGCGTTCGCCTCAAGCCCGGGAAAGCCGCTCTCGATCAGGGTCGCGACCTCGGGAAGCGCGCTTGCCCGCTCGTGGCCCATCTGCACCACGGCACGCACGGCACCGGGCTCGATCTGCGGCATCGCCAGCGCGATGCTGCCGATCAGCAGCTCGACGTGGCCGGCAACCAGGTCGTTCATGGCCGGGCCGCCGCCCCGGTAGGGCACGTGCACCCACTCGATTCCGGCGCGCCGGCCCAACAGCACCATCGCCAGGTGCCCAATGCTGCCGGTGCCGACCGAGGCGAAGTTGATCTGGTTCGGCCGCGCCTTGGCGGTGGTCACAACGTCGGCAAAGGATCGGTACGGCTTCTGCGCCTGGGTGCACAGCACGTAGGGCGCGGTACCGACCCAGAACACCGGATCGAGGTCCTTTTCGGTGTCGAACGGCAGCTTGGGCAGGACGAAAGGATTGACGGCGTGATTATCGAACGTGAACAGCCAATTGCTGCCGTCCGGCGGCGATTTCGCAATCATATCGGTGCCGACGCTGCCCGAACCGCCCGGCTTGTTCTCGACAACGACCGTCGTCCCAAGGCGCTGCTGCAAGCCCGGCTGCACCATGCGGGCGATGACGTCGGTCGAGCCTCCCGGCGGATAGGGCACAACGATGCGGACGTTTCCGGAAGGCCACGCCCCGGTGTTGCCCTGGGCTCGGGCCACCATCGGCGCCGCCATGGCGGCGAGCACGAGCTTGCGGCGCGTCAGTCCCCGCATCGTGGCATCCTCCCAAAACCCACGGCCGTTGTTCGCCGGCACGTTGGGAAGCGCGAGCATACACGATCGTTCGCCGCAGCAGGGCTGCTTCGCTAATGTGGCGCAATGCCAGCGCATGATTTCCGCAGCCCCCGGCTCTACGTCGATCACCCGCTCGGGCCGGGCATGAAGGTGACGCTCGACGCGGCCCAGTCGCACTATTTGGCGGATGTTCTGCGCCGCAGGCCGGGCGACCAGCTGATGGTGTTCAACGGCCGTGACGGCGAATGGCGCGCCGTCTTCGAGCCGGCGGGCAAGCGTGGCGCGGTGCTGGCGTTGGAGGAGCAGACCCGGGTTCAGGATCGCGCGGGCGACCTCGCTTATCTGTTCGCCCCGCTCAAACGGGCGCGGCTCGACTACACCGTCCAGAAGGCGGTGGAGATGGGAGCCGCGCGGCTCACGCCGGTGATCACGCGCTACACACAAGTCGAGCGGGTGAATACGGAGCGGATGCGCGCCAACGCGATCGAGGCGGCCGAGCAATGCAGCATCCTCACGCTTCCAGCGATCGACGAGCCCCTTGCTCTGGACCGCGCGCTCGCCGCACTCGAGCCCGCGCGCACGCTGGTGTTTTGCGACGAAGACGCGCCGATTGCGGATCCGCTGGCCGCATTGGCGCCGTTGCGCGGCCGCGAATCGGTTCCACTCGCAGTGCTGATCGGACCCGAGGGCGGGTTTGCGCCGGAGGAACGCGCGTTGCTGCTCGGGCGATCCAATACGATCCGGCTGGCACTCGGGCCGCGCATTCTGCGCGCCGACACCGCGGCGGTTGCCGCCTTGACGCTGGTGCAGGCTGCATTGGGAGATTGGGCCGAGCGATCAGCGTGACCTTTGCGCCACGCTTTGCCGGAATCGTTAAAGCCGCCTTGACCGGGTCACGGAGCCGCGGCACGGTCGGTACGAAACACCGTGGGGGTGGGACAGATGAGTGCGCGGCTTGCGATCTTCGCATTGGCGCTGCTCGGCGTCGCTTCGGCAAAGCCGGCGGCGGCGGCCAGTTGGCTTGAAAAGAACTTCGGGCTCTGGGGTCCGCAATACGACGCGGAGGTCCCGCTGTGCGAGGACGATCGCGTGCTCTCGCGCATCCAATCGCACTTTGCCCAGAAGGAACGGGATTACTGGAACTCCCAGCTGCAGATCACCGGCTGGGAGCGCATCCGCGAGAGCGGCTGGATGCCCTGGCACTACGCGTCGATCCCACGCCGCTTTTGCAATGGCAAAGTGCATATGAGCGACGGCACGGTGCGCCGGATCGGTTACGTCGTTGCCGAGGACACCGGCATCATCGGCTCGACCTGGGGGGTCGAGTTCTGCGTGATGGGTCTTGATCGCAATTGGGCCTTCATGCCGGCCTGCAAAGAGGTGGGTCCCAGCATGGCGCCGCAAGGGGGCACCGCGACCTATAGTTTGCCAGCCGAATGAATTGTGTTCGAATTTAGATTTTGTTCTTGATATGTTCGCGAGGGCGACGTAGTCTGCTCCCGTTGCAGTTGTTGTCCAGGGAGCGGTCATGTCCAGGTTTTACTTGCGTGCTGTCATTGCTTCTTTCGCGCTCGCGTCCTCGGTCGCGAGCCTCTCGCCGGCTTCGGCGCAGGATCGCCGGCAGAACGAGCCGGGTCAGTTCGACTTCTATTTGCTCACGCTGTCCTGGTCGCCGTCGTTCTGCGACGCGTCGGCCGAACGCGCAGCACAGACCAACCAGAATACGGATGCGCGCGGCGATCAAGCCGCGAGCAATGTGGCTCCGAGCGATCAGGCTGCCACGGCGGAGAAGACCAGCGATCAGCCCCGGCGCAATTCACGGCGCAATGCCAATACCCAATGCGGGGACCGGCCGTACTCATTCGTCGTGCACGGGCTGTGGCCGCAATATGAGAACGGATTTCCCGAGTTCTGTCAGGTGCCTGCACCGCGGCTCAACCGCAATATCGTCTCATCCATGCTCGACCTGATGCCGAGCCCGCAGTTGATCTTTCACGAATGGGATCGGCACGGGACCTGTTCGGGGCTCTCGGCGCGCGCCTACTTCGACACGATCCGTCGCGCCCGTGCCACGGTGAAGATTCCTGAGCAGTATCTCGCCTTGCAGGATCCGCTCACGGTCAGTCCGACCGAAGTCGAGGACGCGTTCGTGAAGGTCAATCCGGGCATGACGCGGACCAGCATCTCGGTTGCGTGCGACACCAAGCGTCTCAACGAAGTCCGCATCTGCATCAGCAAGGACTTCAAGTTCCAGGATTGTCCGGATGTGGCACAGCGCAGCTGCCGGCGCGACAAGTTGGTGATGCCGCCGGTGCGGCGAGCAGCCGATGCCAGCGCGCACTGACAATCGGCACAGCCTGAATAGAGTGCGCTGGCCGGGCTCGCGCCCGGCCATTCTGTTTCTGCGACGGCTGGGCGCGCCGCGCCGCTCGTGTCATGAGAGGGCATGAACTACCGCCACGCATTCCATGCCGGCAATTTTGCCGATGTGGTCAAACACGCCGTGCTCGCGCGCATCCTGGTCCATCTCGGTGAGAAGCCGCAGCCATTCCGGATGATCGACACGCATGCGGGCGCCGGCCTTTATGACCTCGCCGGTCCTGATGCGAGCCGCACCGGCGAATGGCGCGCCGGCATCGGTCGGCTGACCGCGGCGTCGTTGGCTGCGCCGGTAAGCGCTTTGCTCGCGCCTTATCTGGATGCGGTCGCAAAGCTCAATTCGGGCGGGGAGCTGCGTCACTATCCGGGCTCGCCATTGATTGCACTGAGTTTGATGCGGCCGCAGGATCGGCTGATCGCCTGCGAGCTCGAGCCGGGTGTGGCCGCGGCGCTGAGATCGCACCTGCATGCGGACAAGCGGGCGAAGGCGATCGCGATCGATGGCTTCGTGGCGCTCAACGCTTACGTGCCGCCGAAGGAGCGGCGCGGTCTCGTGTTGATCGATCCGCCATTCGAGCAGCCCAATGAATTCGAGCGGCTCGGCCAGTGTTTGATCGATGCGCAACGCAAATGGTCGACCGGGGTCTACGTGGCCTGGTATCCGCGCAAGGATTTGTCTGCCGTCAAAACGCTGATCAATCAGATCAAGCGAAGCGGCATTGCCAAAGTGCTGCTCGCCGAACTTGATGTCGGCAACGACGCCACCCGACTCACCGGCACGGGTCTGCTGATCATCAATCCGCCATGGCGGCTCGATCAGGAGCTTGCGCTGCTGCTGCCGGCCTTGGCCGACACCTTGGCCCAGGAGCAAAAGCCCCGGGTGCAGATCGAAGCGCTGGCATCAAGTTGACGCCTGGGCTGCGTCAGTCTCCGTCACCGCCGTGCGATGCGCCCGCACGATGGTGACGGTGCAGGGCGCCTGTGCAACCACGTGGGTCGACGTGCTGCCGAGATAGCGGCGCAGCGGCGTTTCCCCGCGCGCGCCAAGCAGCAGATGATCGATTTGATTGTTGCGGGCGTACTCGACCAGCGTGGCACCGGGGTCGCTGCCTTCGAGCACATGGTAGGTGATGCGTGCCGGATCGATCGGCAGCGCGCGGGCCCAATGCTTGAGTTCGATCATGCGCTGCAGATGCAGGTTACGCCCCTGTGCATCCTCCCAGGTATCGATCGTGAGGCGTGCGGTCTTGAGCACATGCACACAGGCAAGCCGCGCGGAAGGATCGGTCACCAGGACGCGCCGCACGGCATCGCGCAGCGCATTGGTGAGTGGCGTATCCGCATTGAGATCGACCGCTGCGACCACGATCGGCGCACCCGCCAGCATGCCGGAGACGCTCTTGCGGCGCAGGGGCGCCGGCGCGCGGCTCGCGCGCAACCGGCGCAGCAACACGGTGACGAAGCCGTCGCGGTGCAGCCGTTCGGCGCGGCGGGTGAGCGCGACCTCGTTCGGGTGCTGGAGGTCGAACGCAAGCTGCCCGGCGGTGGCGTAACGGCGGTCCGGATCAACCTCGAGGCAGCGCAGGATGATCTCCTGTAGCCATGGCGGGACCTGCGGGTTCCAGCTGCGCGGCGGAAATG
The DNA here is from genome assembly GCA_963760435.1 of uncultured Alphaproteobacteria bacterium. Taxonomy (GTDB): domain Bacteria; phylum Pseudomonadota; class Alphaproteobacteria; order Rhizobiales; family Xanthobacteraceae; genus JAFAXD01. The sequence continues at coordinate 49,548 of CAVXDE010000038.1, read as the reverse complement.
GATCGCGCCACAAGCGGCGGCGCCATTCGGCGGCGCGCTGCGGCTCGCCGAACGGCCGCTCCCCCGTCGCGAGGAAATACATGATCACGCCGAGCGCAAAGATGTCGCTGCGCGGGTCGGTGCGGTCGCGCAGCACCTGCTCGGGGGCGACGTAAGGTCCGGTTCCGACCGGCCCGTCGATTTCCTCGGCTACGAGGTCGGGCAACAACTCGTGCCGAGCGAGGCCGTAGTCGATCAGCACCGCTTCGCCGTTCGGCCGCAGAAACACGTTGCTCGGCTTGAGATCGAGATGGAGGACGTGCTGGCGATGGATGTCGTGTAGCGCGAAGGCGATCTGGGCGCCGATCGCAGCGACGCGATCGGGCGCGAGCGGCGTCTGCGCCAACAACTCGCGCACCGATCGCCCCTCGATGAGCTCCATCACAATGTAGGGCTCCTCGAACGGGCCGGCGGCGATGAAGCGCGGCACATGGGACCCGCTGAGCCGCGGCAGAATCATGTGCTCCATCTCGTAGCCGACGATGGTGATCGGATCCTCGCCGGCGCGCAGCAGCGGGATCTTCATGATCAGCGGCACTGCGATATCCGGGCGGCTCACGCGCCAGAAACCTGCCATGCCGCCAGCCGGCAGCGCGGCCTCAAGGCGAAAGCCGTCAACGACGTCACCGACCTCCAGATGGCGCACGTCCTTGACCGGCGCCAGCGGGGCCTGCGTGTCCTCGGCGATCGTCGCCATCAGCGCCCCTCGTAGAGCCGGTCGGCGAGCCGAGGCGGTAGTCCAGCGGCGCGGATCTTGCGGGCGGCGGTGTCGAGATCGTACGGGACCCGCACATAGGTGAGGGCGTCGCGCTCCGTATCGAGGATCGCGTAGCAGGCGGCCGGGTTGCCGTCGCGCGGTTGTCCAACGGCGCCGAGCACGGCGAGCCAGCGGCGATGGCGCGAGAGCGGAATCTCGACGCCGCCGACCGGCTCGAAGCTCGCGATCTTGCCGGTGGCCGACATGTGATAGAGCGCCGGCACATGGATATGGCCGCAGAACGCGATATGCGCGTCCATCGCGACCAGGCTGCGTGAAGCACTGTAGAGGTCGGTGACATAGCCCCAAGCCGCCGGCGCATTGACGTTGGCGTGCACGTAGAGCCGGTCCGCCTCTTTGGCGGTCAGGGGCAGGCCGCTCAGAAACGCCCGTTGCTCGGGATTGAGCTGTGCGCGCGTCCAGGTGATGGCCAACGCCGCCGAATCGTTCATCCGGTTGGTGCCGACTTCGATCGCTTCGTCGTGGTTGCCCCGGATCGCGATCGCCCCGCGCGCCGCGTGGGCCGCAACGGCGTCGACCACGAACCCTGGATCGGCGCCGTAGCCGACATAGTCGCCCAGGAACACGTAGCGATCGGCACCGGCCGCCCCGGCATGCTCGAGGCAGGCGGTGAGCGCTTCCCGGTTTCCGTGGATGTCCGACAAGACTGCAATGCGCATGGCCCACCTTGGGACCGCAAACTCGCAACGGTTTCAACGCTTCCTTAAGGCGGCGCAAGGCTAATTCCTTGATCGGCCGCAAGTTACCTCAAGTCTGTGGCCGGCAGGTCCCATTGACGCCCATGTAATCCCATGCTATCCCATACTAGCCCATTCATGGTTGCCAGCGTTGCCGCGGCCCGTGAGCCAGCGCGGAGGCCGTTTCTGAGGGCGCGTATCCGAGCGTGGAGTGCGTATGGACCGCTTCGTGTCGAACTACACGTTGCGGCTCGATGCGAAGGGGCGGGTCTCGATTCCGGCCCCTTTCCGGGGGGTGCTCGTGCGCGACGGGTTCGAGGGGTTGTACTGCTACCCAACGCTCGACCAGCCAGCGATCGACGCCGGCGGCAATGCGTTGATGGCGGATATCGAAAGTCTGATTTCGCGCTATCCGCCCTATTCGGACGAACGCGAAGAATTTCTGGTTGCGCTCTACGGGACGAGCCAGACCCTCAAGCTCGATGGCGAGGGCCGGGTCACCCTGACCGACGATCTCAAGGCGCACGCCGAGATCACCGATGCCGCGACCTTCGTGGGCCTCGGGCACAAGTTTCAGATCTGGGAACCGCAGCGCTTTCGCGCGCACCTTGCGCAGGCCACCGCGACTTTGCGCGCGGCGCGGCGTTCCCGGGAGGCGGGGCCATATCCCCCAGGAGCACGGGAATGATGGCGGGCCGCGGCGCCGGGAAACCGGGCGCCGCTGGCGGACCGGCTCGTCACATTCCCGTGCTGGCCTCCCAAGTGGTGGAATTCCTCCAACCACGCGACGGCGGCCTGATCATCGATGCGACCTTCGGGGCCGGCGGTTACACGCGCGCCATCCTGCAAGCCGCGAACTGCCGGGTGATCGGCATCGACCGCGATCAGGATGCAATCGCGCACGGCGCCGACCTTGTTGAAGAGGCAGGTGGCCGCCTCAGTCTGGTGGAGGACAGGTTCTCCGCGCTCGCCGATATTGCGGCCGGCCAGGGGGTCGATGGCGTGGTCCTCGATCTCGGCGTCTCCTCGATGCAGCTCGATACGCCGGTGCGGGGTTTTTCATTCCGCGCCGAAGGGCCGCTCGACATGCGCATGGACCGCGATGGTCCAACCGCGGCTGACCTGGTCGCCCGCGCGTCCGAACGCGACCTCGCCTTTGTGATTGCAACGCTTGGCGAGGAACGTCGCGCCCGCGCGGTCGCCCGCGCCATCGTGGCCGCGCGTGGCCGCGAGCCGATCTCGACCACGACGCAACTCGCCGAGATCGTCGCGCGCGTGGTGCACAGCAAGCCCGGCGACATTCATCCGGCGACCCGTACGTTCCAGGCGCTGCGTCTTCTGGTGAACGATGAGCTCGGTGAGCTGCAACGGGCGCTGATCGCGGCCGAGCGCGTGCTCAACGTCGGTGGTCGGCTGGTGGTCGTCGCGTTTCACTCGCTGGAAGATCGCATCGTGAAGACATTCCTCGCCTCGCGCGGATCGGTCCGCGCGGGCTCGCGGCATGGTCCGCCGACGACGCCGACTGCAGCAACGTTCCGGATTCTCACCCGCCGGCCGGTGATCCCTGATGCCGCCGAAGTTGCCACCAACCCGCGTGCCCGCTCCGCCAAGCTTCGCGCCGGCGAGCGGACCGATGTGCCGCCACGCGATGATCTGCCCGCGCTCGCGCCAGCGCCGACGCTCGCCGATATTCTGGAGGTGCGGTCATGATGCGAATTGTGCACCTCCTGGTGATCGCCGCGTTGGTCGCCTCCGCGGCTTATGTCTACAAGATCAAGTTTGAGTCGACGTTGCGGGCGGAGCGGGTCGCGCGCTTGCGCGGTGAAATCAAGCGCGAGCGCGATGCCGTCGCCGGTCTGCGTGCGCAATGGGAAATGCTGAACACGCCTGCGCGCATTCAAGCTTTGACGGAGCGGCATCTGGCGCTGAAGCCGGTTGAGGCAATGCAAGTGGATAGTCTCGATCACTTGCCTGAACGGCCGAGACCAGCGACGCCGGCCGAAGGCGGACCTGATCCGATTGCTGCGTTGATCGAGAGCAACAAGAATGACTCTCTCCTCTTCAGCCGCGTGGGGTCGGCGCAGTGAACGCCGCGCCGACCAGCACGACGACTGCACAGGGCGACCAGCCCGCGCGTGGCCGGGCCGAGCCGTGGCGCCAGCGGTTCACCCAGGTGCTGCTCTACGGCCGCAACGTCGATCGCGACAAGAAAGCGAGAGCGCGGCTCGGACTGGCGATCATTGCGTTCGCGCTCGTCTATCTGATCATCGCAGCGCGGCTTCTACTCTACGGCATTGCGCCGGAAAGCCATGTGGCGCGCCGCGCTGTCAACAGCGATGCCGTCGCCACCGCGCGGCCTGACATTCTCGACCGCAACGGCAATGTGCTGGCGACCGACGTGCTGACCCCGTCTCTGTTCGCGGAGCCGCGGCGCATCATCGATGCGGATGAAGCGAGTGAATTGCTGGTCGCAGTCATGCCTGATCTGGCCAGCACGGACTATCGCGAGCGCCTTGCCTCCAAACGCGGCTTTGTCTGGCTCAAGCGCGACATCTCCGCCAAACAGCAACGCGAGGTTTATAAGCTCGGTGTTCCCGGGGTCGGCTTCCTCAACGAGACCAAGCGCACCTACCCGAAGTCGGCCGAGGTCTCGCACGTCCTCGGCTATGTCAACATCGACAACCAGGGGAGCGCGGGAATCGAGAAGTGGCTCGACAGCAACGGTCTTGCTGATCTGCACCGCGCCGGATTTGCATCCGACCGCAACCAGGCGCCGATCGAGCTGTCACTCGATCTGCGTGTGCAACATGCCGTGCGCGACGAGCTGATCTGGGCGCGTGACAAGTTCAAGGCGCAGGCGGCTGCCGGTATCGTGCTCGACGTGCGTACCGGCGAAATCATCGCCATGGTCTCGGTGCCGGACTACGACCCGAACAATCCGCACGACGCGGTCGATCCGACGCGGATCAACCGGTTGACCAAGGGCACCTACGAGATGGGGTCGACCTTCAAGGCGCTCACGCTCGCCATGGGGCTCGACTCCGGCAAGGTCAAGCTCAACTCCACGTTCGACGCCCGCATGCCGCTGCGTTTCGGCAAGTTTGATATTCATGATTTCCACGCGCAGAACCGCGTCCTGAGCGTGCCGGAGATCTTCACCTACTCATCAAACATTGGTGCCGCGCGCGTCGCGCTCGCCATCGGGGTCGAGGGGCACAAGGCGTTCTTGAAGAAACTTGGGCAACTCGATCGGCTGCAGACGGAGTTGCCGGAGAGCGCCAAACCCATCGTCCCCAGGCACTGGGGCGAGCTCAACACGATCACCATCGCATTCGGTCACGGCCTCTCGGTTGCGCCGCTGCAGGCCGTGATGGGCGTCGCGGCCCTCGTCAACGGCGGGCACCTGATCACGCCGACATTCCTCAAACGCACGCAGGAACAAGCCCTCGCGGTTTCACAGCAGGTGATCAAGCCGGACACCAGCGTGATGATGCGCTACCTGATGCGGCTCAACGCCGAGAAGGGCAGTGCCACCAAGGTCGACGTGAAGGGCTACTACGTCGGCGGCAAGACCGGCACCGCCGAAAAGGCGATCAACGGCCGGTACGCCAAGAACCGGCTGCTCACCGATTTCATGGCGATCTTGCCGTCAGACAATCCCCGATATCTGGTGATGGTCATGCTCGACGAACCGCAGCCATTGCCCGAGACCCACGGCTACGCGACTGCGGCGTGGAATGCCGGGCCCGCCACGGCGCACATTATTACCCGCGTCGCGCCAATGCTGGGCCTGGAGCCGCGGTTTGATTTGCCCCCGGCGGAGCAACTTATTCTTCACCACAGCCCCGACGTGGTAGCGCGAACCCAATAGCGCCCGTCATGCCGACGCGCTAAACCGGCGGTCTCGGAGCATGGACGACCGCTGCATGAATCTGCGTAATCTTCTGCCGCCGGGCGCCACGATGGATGCGCGTTTCGACGTGCTGCCGATTGTCGGCATTACGGCCGATAGCCGCATCGTCAAGCCGGGTTTTCTGTTCGCAGCGGTGCCGGGCACCAAGGCCGACGGACTGGCGTTCGTGCCGCAGGCGCTCGCGGCCGGCGCGGTTGCCGTGATGGCGGAGCGCACACCGTCCTTGCCGGACGGCGTCGCCTTCGTGCACGTGCGCAATGTGCGGGAGGCACTGGCGCGCACGGCAGCGAATTTCTTTCCGCGCCAGCCTGCAACGATAGCGGCCATTACCGGCACCAGCGGTAAGACGTCGGTCGCAGCATTCACGCGCCAGATCTGGTCCGCGCTTGGCTACTCGGCCGCGAGTGTCGGCACCATCGGTGTGGTGGCGCCGGATGGCGCAGTTTATGGAACGCTCACAACCCCGGATCCGATCGAGCTGCACGAAACTCTTGATCGCTTGAGTGCCGATGGGGTGACGCACTTGGCTATCGAGGCGTCCTCGCATGGACTTCATCAACATCGTCTGGACGGCTTGCGCGTGAAGGTCGGCGCTTTCACCAACATCACCCGCGATCACCTCGACTATCATCAGACATTGGACGCTTACCTGCGGGCCAAGTTGTTGATCTATGAGCGGCTCGTGCAGCCGGACGGCGCGGCCGTGATCGACGTCGATCATGAGCATGCCGACGCGATGGTGGCGGCGGCGCGCGCGCGCGGGCTTGAGATCTTCACCGTCGGGCGCAACGGCACATCCGTCACCCTGCTGGAGACGCGCATCGATGGCTTTGCGCAGATCATGCGGGTCGCCAACGCCGGTCGCGAATACCAGGTGCGCTTGCCGCTGGTCGGCGGCTTTCAGGTCGAGAACGCGCTCGTCGCTGCCGGCATCGCGCTGGCCACCTGCGAAGATGCATCCGCCGTATTCGCGGCGCTGGCCAGTCTTGAAGGCGCCAAAGGGCGGCTCGAACTGGTCGGCGAGCGGCGCGGTGCGCCGGTATTTGTGGACTACGCGCACAAACCCGATGCGCTGGCCAAGGCGCTCGAGGCGCTGCGGCCCTACACGAAACGCCGGCTCGTGGTCGTGCTCGGTGCGGGGGGCGATCGGGACCAGGGCAAACGCCCGATCATGGGGGCGATTGCGGTCGAGAAGGCGGACCGCGTCATCGTCACCGACGATAATCCGCGCAGCGAGAATCCGGCCTTCATTCGCACCGCGATCCTGGCGGGGGCGCCCGGCGCGCTCGAGATCGGCGATCGCGGCACTGCGATCGCCCAGGCGGTGGCCGATCTCGAGCCCGGGGACGTGCTTTTGATCGCCGGCAAGGGCCACGAAACGGGCCAGATCGTTGGTAACAAGGTCCTGCCGTTTTCTGACCAGGAGACGGCGCGCGAGGCGATCGCTGCGGCATCAAGGACTTAAGCAGGTCACGATCGCGTCGCAGAGTGTGCTGGGACTGCGTTAAGGGGGCTCGATGGGCGAGTTGTGGACGATCGATGATATGGCGGCCGCTATGACGGCCCGCCGCGCGGGCACGCTGCCCGAGGCGGTCACCGGGATATCGATCGACAGCCGCACGATCAAACCGGGCGAAGCATTCTTTGCCATCAAGGGCGACGCCCATGACGGCCACGATTTCGTCGCGGCGGCGGTGCGCGCCAAAGCCGGCGTAGCCGTCGTGTCGAACCGCAAGCGCGCCGGACGTTGGCAAAGACGCGCCGTTGCTGGTGGTTCGGGATGTACTGACGGGCTTGCGCAAGCTTGCGGCCGCTGCGCGGGCGCGCTCGCGCGCGCAGATCATTGCGGTGACCGGTTCGGTCGGCAAAACGTCGACCAAGGAAGCCCTGAACCTCGCGCTGTCGCGCGACGGCGAGACCCACGCGTCCGCGGCCTCGTTCAACAATCATTGGGGCGTGCCGCTCTCGCTGTCGCGCCTGCCGGAGAGCGCGCGTTATGCCGTGTTCGAGATCGGTATGAACCATGCCGGCGAGATCACGCCGCTCACCAAGCTGGTCCGGCCGCACGTTGCGGTGATCACCACGATCGAGCCGGTACACCTGGAATTCTTTGCATCGATCGAAAAGATCGCCGATGCCAAGGCGGAGATTTTCCGTGGTCTCGAACCGGGCGGTGCCGCGGTGCTCAATCGCGACAATCCGCACTTTGCGCGCTTGGCGCGTCGCGCCAAGCGCGCCGGCGTCGCGCGGGTGGTCTCATTTGGTGAAGCCGAGGGTTCCGATTGCCGGCTGATCAAATGTGCCCTGCAGCCGGAATCCTCTACCGTTGAGGCCGATATTCTCGGCACGCGGATCGACTACAAGATCGGCGCGCCTGGCCGGCATCAGGTTCTCAATTCTTTAGCGGTGCTGGGAGCGGCCAGTCTGGCGGGGGCTGACCTCGCGCTCGCCGCATTAGCGCTCGCCGAATTCCGCCCGGCCGCTGGGCGCGGCACGCGACTGAAACTTGCTCTCAATGGCGGCGAAGCCCTTGTCATCGATGAGAGCTACAACGCGAACCCGACGTCCATGCGCGCCGCAATTGCACTGCTGGCGCAGGCACCGGTGGGGCGACGCGGGCGCCGCATCGCGGTGCTCGGCGACATGCTGGAACTTGGTGCAAAAGGCGTGGATCTGCATCGCGCGCTCGCCGATGTCCTCACCGACAGCGACATCGATCTGGTGTTCTGCGCCGGGCCCTTGATGCAGTCGCTCTGGCAAGCACTTCCCTCGGAGCGGCGAGGCGGGTATGCGGAAAACGCGGCTGCCCTCCAAACCGATGTGGTCGCAGCGGTTCACGCCGGCGATGCCGTGATGGTCAAGGGCTCTGCCGGTTCGAAAATGGCGCCGATCGTAAAGGCGCTGGTCAATCATTCCTCGCGTCAAACGGCGCCTGAGCGAGTGTAAGGATCGTCATGCTCTACTGGTTGGCAGGCCTTTCCGGACAGGTCTCGGTCCTCAACGTTTTTCGCTACATCACGTTCCGCGCCGGCGGGGCGACGCTGACGGCGCTGGCGTTCGTGTTGTTGTTCGGCCCCAACATCATCGATCTGTTGCGTGCTCGTCAAGGCAGGGGCCAGCCGATCCGTGCCGACGGTCCGCAATCACACCTGATCACCAAGATCGGCACGCCGACGATGGGCGGGTTGATGATCCTGTTCGGTGTCATGGTGGCGGTCCTGTTGTGGGCCAATCTCACCAATCCTTATGTGTGGGTCGTACTTGGCGTGACGCTCGGGTATGGTCTCATCGGTTTTTATGACGATTACCTGAAGGTGACCAAACAAACACATGGCGGGTTTTCAGGGCGCGCTCGCCTCGGTTTCGAGGCGGCCATCGCATTGCTCGCCTGTTACGCATTCGCGAGCTTGGGCCGTCCGCCATTCAGCACGTCGCTGGCATTCCCGGTTTTCAAGGAGCTGATCTTCGATCTCGGCTGGTTCTTCCTGGTGTTCGGATCGATTGTGATCATCGGCGCGGCCAACGCCGTCAACCTCACGGATGGCCTTGATGGCCTGGCGATCGGTCCGGTGATCATCGCCAGCGGAGCGTTTGTGGTATTTTCCTGGGTGGTCGGAAACTACGTGTGGACGGATTACCTGCAACTGAACTACGTCGCCGGAACCGGCGAGCTGACTGTGCTGTGCGGCGCTGTCATCGGTGCCGGCATCGGCTTCCTCTGGTTCAACGCGCCGCCGGCATCGATCTTCATGGGCGATACCGGCTCGCTCGCGCTCGGTGGTCTGCTGGGAGCGACTGCCGTTGCGATCAAGCAGGAAATCGTGCTGGCGATCGTCGGCGGGCTGTTCGTGCTCGAGGCCGTGTCGGTGATTGTCCAGGTCGGCTCCTTCAAGCTCACCGGCAAGCGCGTGTTCCGCATGGCGCCGCTGCACCATCACTTCGAACAGAAGGGCTGGACCGAACCGCAGATCGTGATTCGGTTCTGGATCATCTCGATGATACTTGCGATGGCCGGCCTGGCGACCTTGAAATTGCGGTAGAGCGCGCGGACCGGCAATCATGATCCCTGTTACGTCTTTCGCAGGTCGCAAAGTCGCGCTGTTCGGGCTCGGCGGCTCAGGCAAAGCCAGTGCGAGCGCGCTGCTTGCCGGCGGCGCCGATGTCGTGGCGTTCGACGACAGTCCCGAACGCGTGCTCGAGGCCAACCACGCCGGCATTCCTACCGCTGATCTGCACCAGATCGACTGGGAGAAAATCGCCGCGCTCGTGCTCAGTCCGGGCGTGCCGCTCACCCATCCGGCCCCCCATTGGACGGCTCAACTTGCGCATGCGGCGGGCGTGGAAGTCATCGGCGACATCGAGCTGTTCTGCCGCGAGCGCCGCCTGCAAGCGCCGGACGCGGGCTTCATCGCCATCACCGGCACCAATGGAAAGTCCACCACCACCGCCCTGATCGCGCACATCCTGAAGACGGCCGAGATGGACGTTCAGCTCGGCGGCAATATCGGCACCGCGATCCTGTCGCTGGAGCCGCCCCGGTCCGGGCGCACCTATGTGATCGAATGCTCGTCCTATCAGATCGACCTCGCGCCGACGCTCAATCCGTCGGTCGGGGTATGGATCAACCTGAGCGAGGACCATATCGATCGCCATGGCACCATCAGCAACTATGCCGCCGTCAAGGAACGACTGCTGGCCGGCGTCCCGAACAGCGGAACGGTGGTGATCGGCGTCGATGATGAATGGTGCAAGGCGGCCGCCGATCGGCTCGAAGCAGCCGGCAAGCAGGTGGTGCGCATCTCCGTGCGCCAACCGCTCGACAACGGTGTTTATATTGACGGCGAGCAGATCATGGAGGCCGCGGGCGGAAAGGCGCATGGGCTCGCGCTGCTGAGCAAGATCAACTCCTTGCGTGGCATCCATAACGCTCAGAATGCGGCCTGCGCCGCCGCGGCGGCGCTCGCAATCGGTCTCGACGGGCGCTCGATCCAGCGCGGGCTGTGGTCGTTTCCCGGACTGCCGCACCGTATGGAAGAGGTCGGCCGCAAGGGCAATGTCCTGTTCGTCAACGACTCCAAGGCAACCAACGCCGACTCGACCGCCCAGGCCCTTGCCTGTTTTCACGACGTGTTCTGGATTCTCGGCGGCAAACCCAAGACCGGCGGCGTCACCTCGCTCACGCATTTTTTTCCGCGCATCCGCAAGGCCTATCTGATCGGTGAGGCGGCGCCGCAATTCGCCACGACACTCGCCGGGAATGTCGAGCATGAGATCGTCGAGACGCTCGACCGGGCCGTTGCCAGTGCCGCCACAGACGCCGAGGCGAGCGGGCTTAGTGATGCGGTCGTGTTGTTGTCGCCGGCCTGTGCGTCATTCGATCAGTACGCGAATTTCGAAGTGCGCGGCGACACGTTCCGTACGCTGGTCAAGGCGATCCCGGATCTGCAGCCGCCGCAAATAGGTTGAGCCGAAATTGTTTGTTAAGTCTTTGTGAACCAAATAGGCAGCTCGGGGAATTGTTTGCGCATGTCCTTGTCGGAAAACCGGCCACCCCGCATCGAGTGCGGGGCAGGCTTTTTCCGGGACATGCGGTAATCGGCAGGATCTGTCATGGCCTCGCGCTCGCATTACTCGCCGCTCGCGTCCTGGTGGCGCACCGTCGATCGCCTGATGCTCGCTGCCCTGCTCGCCGTCATGCTGGCCGGGATCGTGCTGTCGCTCGCCGCGAGTCCGCCGGTGGCGGCTCGGCTGGGACTCGATCCGTTCTACTTCGTCAATCGTCACGTCATGTATCTGATCCCGGCGATCGCGGTCATGCTGGGTACCTCGCTGTTGCCGCCGCGGCAGATCCGGCGTGTGGCGTTGGTTGTATTCGCGATCAGCTTCGCCATGGTGATCTCGACGTTGTATTTCGGCGCGGAGATCAAAGGGGCCCGACGGTGGATCATTATTCTCGGGGTCAACATCCAGCCCTCCGAGTTTCTCAAACCCGCCTTCGTCGTCCTGATCGCGTGGCTGTTTGCCGAATCGTCGCGCACGCATGACGTTCCGGCAAACGCGCTCGCGCTCGCCTTGCTGCTCGGCACGATCGCTATCCTGGTGCTGCAGCCCGACTTCGGCCAGACCATGCTGACCGCGCTGGTCTGGGGTGCGCTGTTCTTCATGGCTGGAATGCGGATGATCTGGGTGATCGGCTTGCTGGGGGCGGCAGGATGCGGCTTGGCGGGTGCGACCCTGCTCTTGCCGCATGTCGCGGGCCGCATCAGGCGCTTCATGGACCCGGCCTCGGGTGACACGTTTCAGGTCGACACGGCCGTGGAGTCGTTCATACACGGCGGCTGGTTCGGCCGCGGTCCAGGCGAGGGTACGGTCAAACGCATTCTGCCGGACGCGCATGCGGATTTCGTGTTTGCGGTGGCCGCCGAGGAGTTCGGTATCGTGCTCTGTCTCGCCCTGGTCGCTTTGATCGCATTCATCGTGCTCCGGGCGCTCACCAACGCGATGCGCAACAGCGACCCGTTCGCACGATTTGCCACCGCCGGGCTCGCCATCCTGTTCGGCACGCAATCCGCCATCAACATGGCGGTCAATCTGGCGCTGATCCCCGCCAAGGGGATGACGCTCCCGTTCATCTCCTACGGCGGGTCCTCGATGATCTCGCTTGCTTACGGGGTTGGCATGATGCTCGCGCTCATGCGCGAACGACCCGCCTCCGAGAAGCTTGGGCTCACCGAGAAGCTTACGCTGTCGGGGAGTCTGGCTTGAGCGACGCGCCGCTCGTTGTTGTGGCCGCCGGCGGCACCGGCGGTCATCTGTTTCCAGCCCAGGCGCTCGCCGGCGTTCTGGCGAGCCGCGGCATCACCGTCGATCTCGCGACGGACGAGCGCGCGACCCGCTATGGCGGTGATTTCCCAGCGCGGCAAACCCATCTCATCCCCAGCGCCACATTGCGCGGCAGCGGACCCCTCGCAGTCGCGCAAACTCTGGCGGCGCTCGGTCGGGGCACCGCGGTTGCCTTTGGCCTGCTCGGCCAGCTGCGGCCGGCCGCCGTGATCGGGTTCGGCGGCTATCCCACGGTCCCGCCGGTCGCGGCGGCAGCGTTGCGGCGTATCCCGACGATCATCCACGAGCAGAACGGGGTCATGGGCCGTGCCAACCGGCTGCTCGCGCCTTTCGTAAGCGCGATCGCAACCGGTTTCCCGGGCGCGCTCGAAGGAAAGCAGTCGCTGGCGGCCAAGGCGCACCACACCGGCAATCCGATCCGTGCCGCCGTACTCGATGCGGCGAACGTATCCTACGCGCCGCCTGCGGAGACGTTTCGCCTGCTCGCCTTCGGGGGTAGTCAGGGCGCGCGGATCATGGCCGATATCGTGCCACCCGCGGTTGAGGCGCTGGCCCCCGACCTGCGGGCACGCCTGATGGTTGTCCAGCAAGCCCGCGAGGAGGATGTGGAGCGCGTCCAGGCCATTTACCGGCGGCTCGGGGTTGATGCGACGGTCGCGCCGTTCTTCCCGGGTTTGCCGGCCCGTATGGCGGCGAGCCATCTCGTGGTGTCGCGGTCAGGGGCTTCGACGGTGGCGGAGCTGGCGGCCATCGGCCGGCCTGCCATCCTGGTGCCACTCCCGCATGCGCTCGATCAGGACCAGCGCGCCAATGCGCGGGTATTGGAGCAGGCGGGCGGGGCGATCCGGATCGAACAGGACGAATTTACGCCGCAACGGCTTGCCACTGAGATTACCGGACTCGCCGCTGGGCCGGAGCGTCTCGCTGCCATGGCGCAGGCGACGCGGTCCTGCGGCGTGCCGGACGCAGCCGTTCGCCTCGCCGATCTGGTGCAGCGGGTCGCCGGGCTGACGCACTGACTTGAGAGGGGCATACCGATGAAACTGCCGCAAGCAATCGGCCCGATTCACTTCGTGGGTATCGGCGGCATCGGCATGAGCGGAATTGCCGAAGTCCTTGCCAACCTCGGCTACAAGGTCCAGGGGTCCGACGTCTCAGACAGCGCCAACGTGAAGCGCTTGCGCGACAAAGGGATCGCCGTCGCCATTGGCCACAAGGCCGAGAATCTCGACAATGCCGAGGTCGTGGTCGTGTCCTCGGCCATCCGGCGCGACAATCCCGAACTTTCCGCGGCGCGTGCACGCCGGCTGCCGGTCGTGCGCCGGGCCGAGATGTTGGCCGAGCTGATGCGGCTCAAGCGCTGCGTCGCGATCGCCGGCACGCATGGCAAGACAACCACGACATCGCTGGTCGCCGGACTGTTGGAAGCTGGTCAGTTCGATCCGACCGTCATCAACGGCGGCATTATCAATGCGTACGGAACCAATGCGCGCCTCGGGGCCGGTGAGTGGATGGTGGTGGAAGCCGACGAGTCGGACGGCACGTTCCTCAAGCTGCCGGCCGATGTCGCGATCGTCACCAACATCGATCCCGAGCACCTCGATCATTTCAAGACGTTCGAGGCGGTGCAGGACGCGTTCAAAGCGTTCGTCGAGAACGTGCCGTTCTATGGCTTCGCCGTGATGTGCACCGACCACCCGGTCGTGCAGCAGATGGTCGGCCGCATCGAGGATCGGCGCATCATCACCTACGGCGAGAACCCGCAGGCCGACGCGCGTCTGGTCGATCTCGACCACCACGACGGACGCACGCGCTTCAATGTGCTGTTTCGCGACCGGGCCGGCGGTGACCCATATCAACTCAACGGGCTGACCTTGCCGATGCCGGGCCGGCATAATGCGCTCAACGCGACGGCGGCGGTCGCGGTCGCGCGCGAGCTTGGAATTCCTGATGCGCGCATTCGCTCCGCGCTGGAAAGCTTCGGCGGGGTGAAGCGGCGGTTCACGCGCACCGGCACGTGGAACGGCGCCGCGGTGATCGACGATTATGGTCACCATCCGGTTGAAATCGCTGCTGTGCTCAAGGCCGCGCGCGAGTCCACCAACGGGCAGGTGATCGCGGTGGTACAGCCGCATCGCTATACGCGGCTGCAATCGCTGTTCGAGCAATTCTGCACCTGCTTCAATGATGCTGATATCGTCATCGTGGCGCACGTCTATCCGGCCGGCGAGGCGCCGATCGAAGGGGTTGATCGCGATCACTTTGTCGCCGGCTTGCGCGCGCGCGGCCATCGTCAGGTCATTCCGCTCGACGGGCCGGACCAACTCGCCGGCGTGGTGAAAGCGTTGGCGGGCCCGGGCGATTACGTGGTCTGCCTGGGCGCTGGTTCGATCACGCAGTGGGCCTACGCGCTGCCGGGCGAACTGGCTGACGCGGCAGCGTAAGTGATTGGGCTGATGTTTGCTGATCTCATTCCGCAGCTGAAGGGCAAGATGCCGGATCTGCGCGGGCGGCTGCTCGCCAACCAGCCGCTGGCCGAGCTGACCTGGTTTCGCGTCGGCGGCGCGGCGCAGTTGTTGTTCATGCCCGAGGATGAAAGCGATCTCGCCTATTTCCTGGCGCATCTATCGCACGATATTCCTGTCACCGTTATCGGGCTCGGCTCCAACCTGATCGTGCGCGACGCCGGCGTACCGGGTGTGGTGATCCGCTTGGGACGCGGTTTCAACGCGGTCGAGATCGAACCTGATGCGCGTCTGCGCGCTGGCGCGGCCGTGCCGGACGTGAAGGTTGCGCGTGCCGCCCAGGAGGCGGCGATTGCCGGGCTTGCGTTCTATCGCGGCATTCCGGGCGCCGTTGGTGGCGCGCTGCGCATGAATGGCGGCGCGTATGGGCGCGAGACCAAGGATGTGCTGATCGAAGCGCGCGGGGTCGATCGTGCCGGGCACGTGCGCGTCTGGTCCAACGCCGATCTGCACTACACGTATCGGCACTGCGGCGCGCCGGAGGACGTGATCTTCACCCAGGCGCTCTATCAAGGTGCGCCCGGCGATGCCGCTGCGATTGAGCAGGAAATGGAGAAGATCACGCAATCGCGCGAGGCGACGCAACCGATCAAGTCCCGCACCGGCGGCTCGACCTTTAAGAATCCGCCCGGACACAAAGCCTGGCAGCTGGTCGATGCCGCCGGCTGTCGTGGGTTGCAGATCGGCGGCGCGCAGGTCTCGCCCATGCACTGCAATTTTCTGATCAACCTTGGCGGCGCGACGGCGTCGGATATTGAAACGCTGGGTGAGACGGTGCGCCAGCGCGTGCAAGCCAATTCGGGCATTCTGCTCGAATGGGAAATCAAGCGGATCGGCCTCGCTGCCAAAGATTCCGTGCCCGCCTGAAATAATGATTTAACACGCGTAGACGTATGCTCGCGCGCGACTCGCGTCACCCTCCTCGTCATCGCCGGGCTTGTCCCGGCGATCCCGATAAGGGACGCACGGCCGTGGCTTCCTAAGCGAGATGGCCGGGACGAGCCCGGCCATGACAAGTCGAGAGTTTGGCGTTCTGATAAGGATTCTGCGCTTGAAGCACGTTGCTGTTCTGATGGGGGGCTGGTCGGCGGAACGCGAGATCAGTCTGCGCTCGGGAAAAGCCTGCGCCGACGCGCTGGAACGGCAAGGGTTTCGGGTCTCGCGCATCGACGTTGGGCGGGACATCGCCGTGGTGCTCGCCACAACCGGACCTGACGTTGTTCTCAACGTGCTGCACGGTCGGCCCGGCGAGGACGGCACCATTCAGGGCATCCTCGAGATTTTGCAAATCCCCTACAGCCACTCCGGCGTGCTGGCGTCGGCATTGGCGATGCAAAAGGACTACGCCAAGTCGGTGTTGGAGGCAGCCGGAGTACCGGTGCCGCAGGGGCGGGTGATTTCGCGCTTTGAGGCGGCCAAGTCACATGCGCTGCCGCGGCCGTACGTGATCAAGCCGATTGCCGAAGGCTCGAGCGTCGGCGTCTTCATCGTCACCGAACAGCATGCGCACCCGCCGCAGGAGCTCAATCGCGAAGACTGGGCTTTCGGCGAGAATGTGCTGTGCGAGACCTATATCCCGGGCTTGGAGCTGACGTGCGCCGTGATGGGCGACAAGGCGCTCGACGTGATCGAGATCGAGCCGACGGTAAAATTCTATGATTACGAGGCAAAGTACGCCCCGGGTGGATCAAAACACCTGCTTCCGGCGCGACTTAAACCAAATGTTTACCAAGAAGTCAGAAGACTGGCCCTTCAGGCGCATCAGGCGCTCGGGTGTAGGGGCGTAAGTCGAACGGATTTCCGTTACGACGAACGTGCGGGGGCTCAGGGGCTGTTCTGCCTCGAAGTCAACACGCAACCAGGCATGACCGAAACGTCGTTGGTGCCCGAGCTCGCGGCCTACGCGGGAATCACGTTTGAAGAGCTGGTGCGATGGATGGTCGAGGACGCGTCGCTCAATCGTTGACCGGTGCCGAATCAGAGGCGATCCGGGTTGAGCCCCGCCGTGCCCCGGTGGTCTCGACCAGCCGCGCCCTCGTGCCGGTGCGGGAGCGCGTGCGCCCTGCGAGCGGGCTCGATCGCTGGATCGCGCGCCAGACGTTTCTCATCAAATATTGCAGGCTGACGCGTGGTGGCGGCGTCGTCCTCTCGCTGCTGATCATCCTCGGCGCACTCGCCTACGGGGTCGTCAAAGGTGATCACGTCGATACGGTCGTCGCGGCCTGGCAGGATACGCGCGATGCGCTCGCCAATGTGGTCGGGTTTCGCGTCACCGAGGTGGCGCTGTCCGGCAACAAACATCTCAACCGCGAGGAAGTATTGGCTCGCGCCGGGGTGACCGGCAACACCGCGCTGGTGTTCTTCGATGTCGGCGCGGCACGCGCGCGTCTGCTGGCCGATCCCTGGATCTCTGACGCTACGATCCAGAAGCTTTACCCCGACCGGCTGCAGATCACGCTGACCGAGCGCGAGGCCTTTGCGCTCTGGCAGGCCAATGGCCGGCTCAATGTCATCGGCACCGACGGCACTGTGCTCGAGCCGTTCGTGTCGCGCCCCTACATGTCGTTGCCGTTTGTGGTCGGCCGCGGTGCAGAAAAACGAGCGAAGGCTGTTCCTCGAAGTCCTCGACCGTTATCCCGAGGTTCGCGATAACGTGCTCGCCGCCGTGCTGATTGCGGAGCGGCGGTGGAACCTGCGGCTCAAGAACGGGATCGATGTGCGCTTGCCGGAGTCCGGTGTCGACCAGGCGCTCGCCGAGCTGATCACCCTCGACCACGACAAGAAGCTCATGTCGCGCGACCTCGTCGCGATCGATCTACGACTTCCCGATCGGATTACGGTGCGGCTCAGCGATGCCGCCGCGCAGGCGCGCGACGCCGAGCTCAAGGAGCGCGCCAAGGCTCATCACGGGGGCGCTGTATGAACACCCTCAATTACGGACTCACGCCGAAGATGAAGCCGGTCTCGCCGCGCCGCACGGCTGTGGTCGTGGCGCTCGATGTCGGCACCAGCAAGATCACCTGTCTGATCGCGCGATTGCGGCCGAACGCGCAGGGCGAGGCGCTGCGCCGGCGGAGCCACGCGATCGAGGTGCTGGGATTCAGCCACGCCATCTCACAGGGGATCAAGGGCGGCGCCATCGTCGATCTCGCCGAAGCTGAAGTGGCGGTCCGCAACGCGATCGCGCTCGCCGAACGCTCCGCCAAAGTGCAGGTCGATGGCATCGTGCTGTCGCTCTCCGCAGGGCGCATCGGCAGCGAGCGGCTCGCCGCCGAGATCGATGTGCAGGGTGCATGCGTGAGCGATCACGACATCGCCCGCGCGCTCCAGGCCGGCTATCGCAGTGCTGCTTCCGAGGGTCGCGTGCTGCTGCATGCCTTGCCGATCGGCTTTTCGCTCGACGGCACCAATGGCGTGCGCGAGCCGCGCGGCATGCTGGCACGCCGCTTCGGGCTCGACATGCACCTCGCCACCGCCGACCTCGGCGCGTGCCGCAACCTCATGCTCGTGATCGAGCGCTGCCATCTCGACATCGAGGCCATGGTGGCGAGCGCCTACGCGTCCGGGCTTTCGACGCTTGCCGATGATGAAGCCGATGTCGGCGCCGCGGTGATCGACTTCGGCGCTGGTACGACGACGCTTGCGGTGTTTGGCGATGGCCGCTTCGTACATGCGGACGGGTTCGCGCTTGGCGGCAATCACGTGACGATGGACCTGGCGCGGGGATTGTCGATCGGGCTGCAGAGCGCGGAGCGCATCAAGACGCTCTACGGCAGCGTCATGGGCGGGGGCTCCGACGACCGCGACTTGATCGCGTTGCCGGCGATCCGCGGCGAAGATGCGCCTGGCTCTGTCTCCCGCGCCATGCTCACCAACATCATCCGGCCGCGCGTTGAAGAAATTCTCGAGATGGTGCGCGATCGCCTCGCTACCTCGCCGTTCTCGGCGGAGCCACGCGGGCGCATCGTCCTCACCGGTGGCGGCAGCCTGTTGACCGGTCTCGCCGACCTCGCGGGTCGCGTGCTTGGGCGTCCAGTCTCACTCGGCCGTCCATTGGGCATCGCCGGCATGCCGGACGTCGCCAAGGGGCCGGCTTTCGCCGCCGCGGCCGGGCTCCTGGTCTACCCACAGGCGGCACATCTTGAACATTTCGAATCCCGGCACACGACACGTCAGCAGCGGGCGCCGAGCGGCGGCTACGTTGCTCGCGTCGGACGCTGGCTGCGTGAGAGTTTCTGATGCGACGAACCACTCATCCCAACATCCTGAGCGCCGGTGGCGGACCGGCGACAACCGGCGGCAGGGCCCGCCCCAACAAGAGGCACCCATGAGCATCAACTTGAAGATCCCGGATATCCGGGAGTTGAAGCCGCGCATCACCGTGTTCGGGGTCGGAGGCGCCGGCGGCAACGCCGTCAACAACATGATCACCGCGGGGCTGCAAGGCGTCGATTTTGTCATCGCCAATACCGATGCCCAGGCGCTCACCAGCGCCAAGGCCGAGCGCATCATCCAGATGGGCGTGGGGGCAACCGAAGGTCTGGGCGCTGGCTCCCACCCCGAGGTCGGGCGTGCAGCCGCCGAGGAGGTGATCGACGAGATCCGCGATCACCTCACAGGCGCGCACATGGTGTTCGTCACCGCCGGGATGGGTGGCGGCACCGGAACGGGCGCGGCGCCGGTCATTGCCAAGGCGGCGCGCGATCTCGGCATTCTCACCGTCGGCGTGGTGACCAAGCCGTTCCATTTCGAGGGGCAGCGACGCATGCGCGTTGCCGAAGCGGGCATCGGCGAGCTGCAGAAGGCGGTCGATACCCTGATCATCATCCCGAACCAGAACCTGTTCCGGGTCGCAAATGAAAAGACCACCTTTGCGGACGCCTTCGCGATGGCGGACCAGGTGCTTTACTCGGGCGTTGCCTGCATCACCGACCTGATGGTCAAGGAAGGCCTGATCAACCTCGACTTCGCCGACGTCCGTGCGGTGATGCGCGAGATGGGCAAGGCCATGATGGGGACCGGCGAAGCCTCCGGCGAGAAGCGTGCGCTGCGCGCGGCCGAGGCGGCGATCTCCAATCCGCTGATCGATGACGTGTCGATGCGCGGCGCCAAGGGCCTGCTGATCTCGATCACGGGCGGCAACGACTTGACGCTCTACGAAGTCGACGAAGCAGCGACCCGCATCCGCGAGGAGGTCGATCAGGAGGCCAACATCATCGTCGGTGCGACCTTCGACCAGGGCCTCGAGGGCATCATCCGCGTCTCCGTCGTGGCGACCGGGGTCGATGCAGCCGTTGCACCGCGTTCGGCGGCACCGCAGGAAGCGCGTATTGCCGAGGCGACCCAGCGCATTCGCGCCGAGGTGCCGCGTGCCAATCAGGAGGCACGTCCTGCTGCGCCGACGCCGGTGACCGCGGGTGCGCCGCCCAATGCGGCACCGCAGGCACGGCCGAGCCCCGCCGCAATCCAGGCCCAGGCGACCGCCGCGGTCGCGGCAGCCTTGATGCCGCGCGTGGGCGGCGATGACCTCACGATCCGTCCGATCCCGCCCAAACCATCATTGTTTGTGGAGACGGCGGCGCAGGAAATGCCGGTCGAGCCCCCTCCGCCGCCCAAGAGCTTCATTCCGCCGCAGCCGGAGCGTCCGCAGAGCCGGCCGCGCATGCCGCGGATCGACGAGCTGCCGATCCCGGCGCAGAATCAGTTGCGCGCACGCGAGCGCACCGAAGCCGCAGAAGATCCGCTGGAAAAACCGCGTATGTCGCTGCTGCAGCGGCTGGCGTCGGTCGGTCTCGGCCGCAAGGAGGCCGAAGACGAGCCGCAGCAGCAACGCGAGGCCGCGCCGCCGCGCGCGGTGCCGATGCCCGAGCGGCCGCGTCCCGTGCAGCGTTTGCCCGAGGCCAATCCGCCCGAACCGGTTTCGGAATTCGCCAAGCGTACGCCGAGTCTCGGGCTTGATTTCGACCGGTCGTCGCCACCGCAATCGGCCGACGATCAGCTCGACATTCCGGCGTTCCTGCGCCGACAAGCCAATTAAACAAAACGAATCAAAGCAGTAGATTTTGCGCCGCAGCACGCCTTCGGGCGGCTGCGGCGCTCGCTTTTTAGGGCAAAAACAACCATGCCGGCCAATGGCAGACGAGTTGTTGCACTGTGGTCACATAATTTGATGTGACGGATTGAGGAGCCGACGGCTATCGCGCAGCTCCTTCCGGCGAACGCCTCAGGGCTTGTCCCGATTACTCCAATAATCCCCGCCACGCGACTCATGAACCGCTAGGAAAAGTTAATCATTTCAATGGCATGATTTGGCCCACAAGAGGCCATTGCGAGGCCGCTACGTGGCGAAATCAGGCTTCCCTATCAATGCTTCCGACTTGCCCATGGCGACTTCCCGGTCGAACTGGGCCAGTTTGAAGGTAACAGTCGGTAAGAAAGCGTGAGTTGGTGCACCGCGGAAGTCCGACTAAGGTTTCAACCGCAAAGGGGTTCTTCGCTTGGGGATATGCTCTGCCGGGTGTCACGGGTGGGTTCCGGGCATCTAGGCAAAATGGCGACGGACATCTGGGGCGAGGCATTGTCGGGGGTAAATCTCGCAGCTGCAAAGCTCCAGGGTGAGCGCTTCTGGCGCGGGATGCAATTGGGGGAAGGGGTATGAAGGCGGGGAAGCAGACCACGCTTTGCGACGAAGCGTCGGTATCGGGAATTGGGGTTCACTCAGGATCTCCGGTCACTCTAACCTTGCATCCGGCGGATGCCGGTACGGGAATCGTGTTCCTGCGCACGGGCTTGCCCGGCCGCGCGGACTGCGAGATTCGCGCTGATGTGCGCGCGGTTACGGCGACCGAATTCGCCACGGTTTTGGGCGACGGCGACGGCCCTCTCTGTGCCACTGCCGAACACGTGCTCGCTGCTCTCGCTGGGCTCGGTGTGGACAACGCGGTGGTTGAGGTCGACGGCCCTGAAGTTCCGATCATGGACGGTAGCGCCGAGGCTTTTGTCGCGGCAATCGACCACGCGGGTGTCCGCTCGCTTGATGCGCCGCGCCGCTTCCTGAAGGTGCTCAAGCCGGTGCGTGTCACGCAGGGGCGATCGGTCGCTGAGATTTTGCCCAACAGCCGCGGCCTGCGTCTTGAGATCGACATCGAGTTCGATCACCCGCTGATCGGGCGGCAGCGTTGCGCTCTTGACGTCTCCCCAGCGAACTTCCGCCGCGAGCTTGCCCGCGCGCGCACCTTCGGTTTCATGCGCGACGTCGCCAAGCTGTGGAATCAGGGCTACGCGCTGGGCGCGAGCTTCGAGAACACGCTGGTGGTGAGCGAGACGCGTGTGCTCAATGCCGACGGCGTGCGCTACCCCGATGAGTTCGTGCGCCACAAGGCGCTCGACGCGGTGGGCGATCTCGCGCTCGCTGGCCTGCCGTTGCTCGCGACCTATCGCTCGGTGCGTGGCGGTCACACGCTGAACCATGCGATTCTCTCAGCCCTCATGGCCGATCCGACCGCATGGGCCGTGGTGGAAGCCACTGCTCCGGTCGTCGCACCGCCACGGCGCGTGCGCGGCCACGCCGAGGTGGCAACGCCGGCGCCGGCCTATGCCCCGGACGTATCCTGATCCATTAACCAGCTGCCGTAGCCGCCACATTCCGGGCTGAATGTCAGCCTATCCCAATAGATGGTGGGTCGCGTAATCGCTGCTGTTGCGCTCTTGTGTGATGGCGGCAAGCCCGAGGGGCGGGATGGGGTTCGGGGGTTCTGCAAATCGAGTTTGGACGTGTGGCCGCGCGACTGCGCGCGCGCTCGTCATCCTTTGCGCGCTGGCCTCGCTCGGCGGCTGCAGCGGATTGGATCTCGATAAATTCAACATATTCGCTGCGAAAGAGGAGCCAACCGTCGATGTCCCGGCGGACCAGCTCTATAACCAGGCCGTATTCCTGCTGAACGAGAAGAAGGACTACAAGGAAGCGGCGAAGAAGTTCGAAGAGGTCGACCGCCAGCATCCGTATTCGGATTGGGCGCGCAAATCGCTGATCATGTCGGCTTTCGCCTACTATGAGGCGCGCCAGTATGACGACTGCATCGCCTCGGCCAAACGCTACATCAGCCTGCATCCCGGCAGTGCCGAGGCGCCATACGCGCAGTACCTGATCGGCGCCTCGTATTTCGACCAGATCCCGGACGTGAGCCGCGACCAGAGCCGCACCGAGAAGGCGATTCAGGCTCTGGACGAGCTCAACCGAAAATATCCGAGCAGCGAATACGCGTCCGATGCCCGGAAGAAAATTGAAATGGCGCGCGACCAGCTCGCCGCCAAGGAGATGGAGACCGGGCGCTACCTGATGCGGCAGAAGGATTTCATCGGCGCGATCAATCGCTTCAAGGTGGTGGTCACGCAATATCAGACGACACGCCACGTCGAGGAAGCGCTGTTGCGGTTGACCGAGTGCTACATGACGCTGGGCATTGTGCAGGAAGCGCAGACCGCGGCGGCGGTGCTGGGGCATAACTTCCCGGACAGCAAGTGGTACAAAGAAGCCTACGAGCTCGTGAAATCCGGCGGCCTCGAGCCGAAGGAAAGCGACGGCTGGATGTCCCAGGCGTTCAAGAAGGTCGGCCTGGGAACCCTGTCACAACGGTAACGCGTCCGCGCCAATAGCGCGCGGCCCGTTGTGCGAATCGCCAACTCCTCTAAAACGAACCCTTCGTGGTGGTGACCGTGAGGGCAGGCGATGCTGACCCGGCTCTCGATCCGCGACATCGTCCTGATCGATCGCCTTGATATCGATTTTGCCTCCGGCCTGTCGGTGCTCACCGGCGAGACCGGGGCGGGCAAATCGATCCTGCTTGATGCATTTGCACTGGCGCTAGGCGCGCGCGGCGATGCCGGGCTGGTGCGCGCCGGTGCCGAGCAGGGACAGGTGACCGCGGCTTTTGATATCGCGAGCGACCACCCGGCACGCGCGCTGCTGCGCGACAACGATATTCCGCTCGAGGACGAGTTGATCCTGCGACGGGTTCAGCTTGCCGATGGACGCACGCGGGCCTTCGTCAACGATCAACCTGTCGGCGTGCAGGTCTTGAAGAACCTTGGCGGCGTGCTGGTCGAGATTCACGGCCAGCATGACGAGCGCGCGCTTGTTGATCCGGCTGCGCATCGGCGCTTGCTCGACGCCTTTGGAGGACTCGAGCAACAGGCCGACGAGATTGGCCGGCTCTGGCAGGCCCGGCGCACAGCCGAGATGGCGGTCGCCGAGCATCAGCGCGAGGTCGAGCGCGCGCAACGCGAAGCGGAGTTCCTGCGCCACGCGGTTGATGAGCTCAAGAAGCTTGCGCCGGAAGCGGGCGAGGAAACGGCGCTGGCGGAACACCGCACCAGCATGATGCAGGGCGAGAAGGCCGCGACCGATCTGCGTGATGCGTTCGACGCGGTTGCCGGTTCCACTTCGCCTGTTCCAACACTTGCTGCGGCCGTGCGCCGCCTGGAGCGTCGCCAGGGTCAGGCGCCGGAACTCATCGGCCCCGCCGTACAGGCCTTCGACGTTGCGCTCAACGCACTCGAGGAGGCGCGGACCCATCTGCAACGCGCGCTCGCCTCCGCCGATCATGACCCGGCCGAGCTCGAGCAAATCGAGGAGCGGCTGTTCGCTTTGCGGGCCGCGAGCCGCAAATACAATGTTCCGATCGACGGGCTTGCCGCGCTCAGCGCACGCTTTGCCGCGGACCTGGAGTTGATCGATGCCGGCGCCCAACGCCTGGCGATGCTCACGCAGGAGGCGCGCAACGCCGATGCGCGATTCGACGCGGCCGCTGCTGCCCTCGCGCAAGCCCGCCGCCGCAGCGCCACGCGTCTCGACAAAGCCGTGAACGCCGAGCTTGCACCGCTGCGGCTCGAACGCGCGAAGTTCTCCACCAATATCGAGCGCGCCGAGCCCGGACCGACCGGCACCGATCGCGTCGAGTTCTGGGTTCAGACCAATCCAGGTACGCGGCCTGGGCCATTGATGAAGGTCGCCTCCGGCGGTGAGCTCGCCCGCTTCCTGCTCGCGCTCAAGGTCGTACTGGCCGATCGCGGCTCAGCGCCGACGCTGGTGTTCGATGAGGTGGATACCGGTGTTGGTGGCGCGGTCGCGGATGCGATCGGGCTGCGGCTTGCGCGCCTTGGTCGCGAGGTCCAGGTTCTCGCCGTCACCCACGCCCCGCAGGTCGCGGCACGCGCCCAGCATCATTATCTGATCAGCAAGGATGCGCTCGACAAAGGCAAGCGGGTCGCAACCCGAGTCACCGAGCTTGCTGCGGAGCGCCGCCGCGAGGAGATTGCCCGGATGCTGGCGGGCGCGGAAATCACCGCCGAAGCGCGCGCCGCGGCCGAGCGATTGATGCGGGCCAGCGGATGATTGTTGTTGGTTCATGAAAGCTAAAGCCGGACACACCATCGCGGTCGAAGACCTGACGCAAGCGCAGGCCAAGGCTGAGCTCAAACGCTTGGCGCAGGAGATCGCCGGCCACGACGAACGGTATTATCAACACGACGCGCCCACGATCTCGGATGCAGACTACGACGCCTTGCGCATCCGCAACAATGAGATTGAAGCCCGGTTTCCCGCACTGGTGCGCGCCAATTCGCCCTCGGCGCGCGTCGGTTCCAAGCCGGCGCGCGGCTTCGCCAAGCTACGTCACGCCGTGCCGATGCTGTCGCTCGACAATGCGTTCAGCGAACAGGACGTGACCGATTTCGTCGAGCGCATTCGGCGGTTCCTGCGGCTCGCGGCCGACGAGCCGATCGCCTTCACGGCGGAGCCGAAGATCGATGGCCTGTCCTTATCGCTGCGCTACCAGGATGGCGAGCTCGTTAGTGGCGCGACCCGTGGTGACGGCCTCGAGGGCGAGGACGTCACTGCCAACGTCAAGACGTTGGATGATATTCCAAAGCAACTCGAGGGCAGGCGCGTTCCGGCGCACTGCGATATTCGCGGTGAGGTCTACATGACCAAATCCGCGTTCCTCAAACTGAACGAACGCCAGAAGGCCGCCGACAAGCAGGTCTTCGCCAATCCGCGCAATTCGGCGGCGGGTTCGCTGCGCCAGCTCGATCCGTCCATCACGGCGTCACGCCCGCTCGGTTTTTTCGCCTATGCGTGGGGGGAGATGAGCGAACTGCCGGCTGAGACGCAGTCGGGCATGCTCGACTGGTTCGCCCGCGCCGGGTTCAAGACCAATCCGCTGATGAAGCGGTGTGGCTCGGTGGAAGAACTGCTCGCCTTTCATCATGAAATTGAGCTCAAGCGCGGCGCGCTCGACTACGACATCGACGGCGTCGTCTACAAGGTCGACCGCCTCGATTGGCAGGAGCGGTTGGGCTTCGTGTCGCGTACCCCGCGCTGGGCAGTGGCGCACAAATTCCCAGCCGAGAAGGCAACGACCGTCGTGCGCGATATCGAGATCCAGGTTGGCCGCACCGGCGCCCTGACGCCGGTTGCCAAGCTCGAGCCGGTCACGGTCGGCGGCGTTGTGGTGCAGAACGCGACCTTGCATAATGCCGATGAGATCGCGCGCCTGGACGTGCGCATCGGCGACACCGTCACGGTGCAGCGCGCGGGTGATGTGATCCCGCAGGTCCTGGGCGTGATCGAGGAGAAGCGCCCGCACGACGCCAAGCCATTTCACTTTCCAACCAAGTGTCCGTGCTCGTTGCACACGCCGGTGGTGCGCGACGTCACGGCGAGCGGCGAAGAGGGCGCGGTCGCGCGCTGCAGCGGCGAGTTTGCCTGTCCGCATCAACGCATGGAGCACCTGCGCCATTTCGTTTCGCGCCGCGCCTTCGATATCGAAGGCCTGGGCGAGAAGCAGATTGCCCTGTTCTATGAAAACGAATGGGTCACCGAGCCGGCGGACATCTTCACCCTCGAAGCACGCAACAACAAAATCAAACTGGAGGAGCATGAGGGGTTCGGCGAAACCTCGATACGCAACCTGTTCAATGCGATCGATGCGCGGCGCGAGATCTCGCTCGAGCGCTTCATCTACGCTCTCGGCATTCGCCACGTTGGGGAGACCACGGCCCAGGCGTTGGCGCGGGGCTATGGCACCTGGGAGGCATTCCACGATGCGGCGCGCGCGGTTGCGGCCGGCGATGACGACGCCCGCACCGACATGGACGCGCTCGATCAGATCGGCGGCACGGTGATCGACAGCATCGCCGCCTATTTTGGCGAGCGCCACAACGTGAAGAAGGTCGAGCAACTTGCCGAGCACGTCACCATTCTTGACGCGGAGCGACCGCGCGCCGATTCGGCGGTGGCCGGCAAGACGGTCGTGTTCACCGGCTCGCTCGAGAAAATGACGCGCGATGAAGCCAAAGCGATGGCCGAGCGCTTGGGTGCGAAGGTGGCAGGCTCGGTCTCCAAGAAGACGGATATCGTCGTGGCGGGGCCGGGCGCTGGCTCCAAGCTCGCCAAGGCCAAGGAGTTCGGAGTCGAGGTGCTGGACGAGGACGAGTGGCTGCGCCGGGTCGGGACGCGGTGATCAGGCTCGCGCTTTCTTCCGCAGCAACAACACGTACACCAGCATGCACGCGATCGTGGTCAGGAACATTTGGATCACGATCGGCCAGGCACTCGTCGCGCCGGCGACCAGGTGGCCGGCGATCTGCGCCATGCAGGCGCCGAACAGCATCTGCGTGCATCCAAGCAGGCCCGACGCCGTGCCGGCGGCGAGCGGACGCACGCTCACCGCGCCGGCGATCGCGTTCGGCAGCACGACCCCGTTGCCGATGGAGATCAGCGCCGGTCCGGCAATGACCGCCAGCGGCCCGAGTTGATCGACGCCGAGCATCAGCGTGATGCCGATCACGCCTCCAACAATTTCGGCGATGCACCCCCACAGCACCATCGTGTCGACGCCCCAGCGCACCGAGAGCCGCGACGTGATGATGTTGCCGAGGATATAGCCCGCCGATACGGCCAGGAACCACAGGCCATATTCGGTCGGCGTGCGATGCATCATGGTGATGATCGCGTGCGGACCGCCGCCAACAAATATAAAGAATGCGCCACAGCTGAACGCCGCCGCCAGCACGTAGCCGATGTAGCGCCGGCTGAGCGCGAGCGTTCGCACGTCAACAAAGAAACCGCCCTGGCCCGCGGCCCGGGCCGGCCGCGTTTCCGGCAGCATCATGCCGGTCCAAACAAAAACGAGCAGCGAGGCCGACGCGGCGAACAGGAAGATCGCCTGCCAGCCGAACCAGCGGTCGATCAGGCCGCCGATGAGCGGCGCCACCATCGGCGCCACCGCCATCGCACCGGCGATGAAGCTCAGCATCTGCGCGGCACGCTCGCGGCCGAACAGGTCGCGGATGATGGCGCGGCCGATCGCAACGCCGGTCGCGCCGCCGATTGCCTGCAGGACACGCATCACGATCAACGAGCCCGCGCTCGTCGCGACGATTGCGCCCAGTCCGGCGCAGGTTGCGATCGCGAAGCCGCCAAGGATCACGGGGCGCCGGCCGAAGCGGTCCGACAAAGGTCCGCAGGTCAACTGCGCCAGCGCGAGACCGACGATGTAGAGCGAAATGGTGAGTTGGATGATCTCGATGTCCGCCGAGAACACGTCGGCGAGACGCGGCACGGCCGGCACCAGAATGTTGAGTGACATCGACCCGATGGCCGTCATCGTCATCAACAAGCCCAGCAATTGCCAGGGCGTGCGGCCATCGTCGTGCAGCGCCGCATGCGGGGCGAGCTTTGGGGCGGGGGCGTCCATAGCGCGATCAGGCTTGCCGTAGCGGGCGGGTTGCATCCGCGAGCCACGCCGCGGTTGCGCTGTCACACAAGGGCGATAGGCTCTCGCGCACCCGCGCGTGATAAGCACTGAGCCAGGCGGTCTCGTCCGCGCTGAGCAATGCGGGCTCGATCAGCCGCTGGTCGATCGGCACCAAGGTCAGGGTCTCAAACGCATTGAGAGGTTTCTCGGCGCCTGGAACCGAGGGCCCTTCTTTAGTCAGCACCAGATTCTCGATGCGGATCCCGTACGCATTCGCCTTGTAGTAGCCGGGCTCGTTGGAGAGGATCATGCCGCGTTTGAGCGCTGCCGCGCCCAGTTTGGAAATGCGTGCAGGTCCTTCATGGACGGACAGATAACTGCCCACTCCGTGCCCGGTGCCATGATCAAAATCAATGCCGGCCGCCCATAATGGCGCGCGGGCAAAGCTGTCGAGCTGCGCACCTGTGGTCCCGTCGGGAAAGATCGCGGTGGCGATGCCGATATGGCCTTTGAGCACGCGCGTGAAACGCTCGCGCATTTCCGCCGTTGGCTCGCCGATAATGACGGTCCGCGTGATGTCGGTGGTGCCGTCTTCATATTGGGCGCCGGAATCAACAAGAAAAATCTCGCCCGGCGCGATGCGGCGGTTGCTCTTGTTGGTGACGCGATAGTGCACGATCGCGCCATGGGGGCCCGAGCCCGCGATGGTGGGAAACGAAATGTCTTTCAGTAGGCCGGTCTGCGCGCGGAAGTCTTCCAGCGCTTCGACCGCATCGATTTCGGTGAGCTTGCCATGCGCCGCTTCGCGATCGAACCAGGCGAGAAACCGCGTCACCGCGACGCCGTCGCGCAGGTGCGCCGCGCGGGCACCGGCAATTTCCACCTCGTTCTTGACCGCTTTCATCAGCGCGATGGGATCATCGCCGTTGCTGGTGTGACCGCCGGCTTCGCTGACGATCCGGTTGATCGCCTCGGCGGCGGTGGCGCGGTCGAGGCGCACGGATTTATGCGCGCTGCCCAGTGCGGCGAGATCGCGTGTGAAGTCCTCAGGTGCCCGCACGTCGGCCAGCGCCTCGAGTGCCGCCCGCACCGTGTTGGTGAGCTTGCGCCCGTCCACATAGATCGCAGGACGCCCGTCTTGCGGGATAATGGCAAAACCGAGCACCAGCGGGGTGTGCGGCACGTCGGCGCCGCGGATGTTGAAGGTCCAGGCGAGCGCATGCGGATCGCTGACCACCAGCGCATCGGCCTTGAGTTTGCTGATCTCGGCGCGAATTTGCTCAAGCTTCGCCTCGGTCGCTTCGCCCGCGAAGCGCAAGTCGTGCAACCTGGCCGGTCCGAGCGGAGGTGACGGGCGGTCGTGCCAGATCGCGCTCACCGGGTCGGCGGCGACGAGCTTGCCGGCCGCCGCGGTACACGCCTTGGCCAGTTTCTCGGCGCCGCTCACGGTGTGCAGCCATGGGTCATACGCCAGTGCGCCGCATGCCGGCAGGTTCGCTTCAATCCAGGCTTCCGGCCGCTGGTGGGCGCTGTTCTCGATTGCGAACAGCGTTTCGTCCACCTGCTGGCGCGCCTGCAATGTGTAGCGGCCATCGACCAGCAAGATGGCCTTGTCGGCCAGCACCACGAGGGTGCCCGCCGAGCCGGTGAAGCCGGTCAGCCAGGCGAGCCGTTCCTCCGAGGCAGGGACATACTCGTTCTGGTGCTGGTCCGCGCGGGGCACGATGCAGCCGGCCAGGTTCTGCCGCGCCAATTCGGCGCGCAGCGCCGCCATGCGGGGGGCCGCCGCGGCCGGGTCGGCCGTCTCGTCGAAACTCTGAAACCGGGTTTTTGGCATTGAATGCCCAATCTATGGGCGGGTGCCGGGAGCGGCAACGCCGGGCGCCTGAATGTTTGCTATGCGCGCCGCCGTAATATGAGCGTCATCCAGCCATCGAGCCCAATCCGCCGCTCGAGCGCCAGTCCCTGCGGCAGGTAAGCGGCGAGCGCCGCGTTGGCCTGGGTGGCCAGCAATCCGGACAGGATGACGCGCCCGCCGGGGGCCAGTAGCGAGGCGATTGGCCGCGCGAGCCCGCGCAGTGGGCCTAACAGAATATTGGCGAACACGAGATCATAGGGCCCATGCGCGTGGGTGCGCCGGGCATCGAGGCCGCGCGCGCAGAACACGTCGATCAGCGGCGCCACCTTGTTGATGCGGGCGTTTTCGCGCGCGACCCGCACCGCGCGCGGGTCGATGTCGGTCGCCAGCACGCCCGTTCGCAAAGCCTTGGCGGCCGCGATCGCCAGAACACCGCTGCCGGTGCCCAGATCGAGGATGCGGCAAGGTGCGTGCGGCATGCGCCTGAGCAAATAATCGAGCGCGAGCAGACAGCCGCGCGTGGTGCCATGGTGCCCGGTGCCGAAAGCGAGTGCCGCTTCGACTTCGATTGCGATCCGGCCCGGGAGGATTGCCGCGCGGTCATGCGCGCCGTGCACGATGAAACGGCCGGCCTCGACTGGCTTGAGGCCGGCCAGACTGGCGGCGACCCAGTCGCGCTCGGCGATGCGCTCAAACCGGATCGCCTGTCCGGCGGCGCTGCCGGCGACCGCGCGCACGAGATCTCTGATCTGATCATGGTCGGGCGGCTGTTCGAAGTGAATCTCGATATTCCATTCGCCGCTCGGCTCTTCGAACACGGCGACCGTGACACCGAGCCAATCCGCGAATGCGTCGGCGAGGCGGCCTGCGCTCGCCGCATCGGTCGCGATCTGCGCGAGGTGAGTTTCGTTCATCCGTGCCATTCGGGCTGGGCGATCGGGGTCCAGCACCGATCAAGCTTGAGATCGCCGGCGATCACGTTGGCGGCGTTGTAGCCGGGCGCGCCGTTGGCGCCACCGCCGTGGTTGGAGGAGCCGCAGAGGTAAAGGCCTTCGACGGGCGTGCGATATCCGGCGAGCAGCGGATGCGGGCGATTGATGCCGAGTTGCGCGGGAATATAGGCGCCCATGCGCACGGCGCCGTTCACCATGTTGGCGTTGTGCAGCGGGATGTCGCGCGGCGTGTAGAGATAGGTACCCAGGATATTGCGCTCATCGAGATTGACGGCGAAATCGCGCCACGCCGCAAGCACGCGCTCCGTATACTCCTTGCGCCGGTGCTCCCAACCCTCGGGGCCGTCGGCGAGCGCGTAGGGGGCGAACGGCCACCAGAACGCCACGTGCTTGCCGGCAGGCGCGTAGGTCGGATCGAATTGCGAATTGCAGGCGCCGTTCCCCATCAGGTGATCAGGAAATTCGCCGCGCCGGCACTGCTCGAAGCAGCGGATCACCTGATCGGTATCGTCGAACCCGAAGATGAGATTGAAGGCGCGGGCGATATCCGGATCGAATTTCTGTGAGC
Source organism: uncultured Alphaproteobacteria bacterium (assembly GCA_963760435.1). Classification (GTDB taxonomy): domain Bacteria; phylum Pseudomonadota; class Alphaproteobacteria; order Rhizobiales; family Xanthobacteraceae; genus JAFAXD01. The sequence goes on along the minus strand of CAVXDE010000038.1, from coordinate 17,637 downwards.
TGTAGATGGGCGGCTCGTTGAGCGCGAGATGCAGGGTGACCAGACTATGGTTGCCCCAGTGCCAGTTGTTGAGCTTCTTCCGCACAGCCTCGGGGAAGTGTAGTTCGCCCGCCATGTGCATGGTTGCTGGTGCGTCGATCCCGCTCGCCACGAAGACCTTGGCCTCGATGCGGCTCGCGTCCGCAAGCCGCACGCCCGTCGCGCGTCCATCTGAGATCGTGATTTCGCGGACATCGGCACCGCTGACGACCTGGCCGCCGCAATCCTCGATCACGCGCGCGAGCGCGTTGGTGAGGCTCGCGGAACCGCCAATCGGCAGCGCATTGTCGCTCAGCGCCGAGACGATCAGCGGCATCATCATCCCGTTGTTTGGTGCGTTTTCGCCCGTGGTGACGTGCATCAGCAATTTGAAAAGACTGCGTAGGCGGTGATCTTCGAAATGCCGGTCCACCGCGTCGAACAAATCGAGACCAGCATGTGCAAACAAGTCGTTGGCGAGCGTTCCGGTTATGCGCGCGCGCATCTCGTCCGCAGCCAGCGGCGGGTTGTAAAGTAATGAGGTGAACAGCGGCCGCATCTTTACGGCGTAGGTCATGTGCAGGTCGCGAAACGCATCGGCGTCGCGCTTGGAGAACCGTGCGATCGAGGCGCAGGTCTTGTTGATGTCCTTATGGATGGTCAGCGCAGTGCCGTCGCGCAGCGTCACGCCGTGCTGCACCGGCGGTGCGATGGTCGACAGACCGTAGCGCGCGAGCTCGAGATCGCGCATCAGCGGCGCCTGCGAGAAACCGATATAGAAATTGGAGTGGAGATTGCAGCGGAAGCCGGGGAGGATTGGCTCCTCCGTGGTGCAGCCGCCGCCGATCCAGGCGTTGCGCTCGAAGACACCGATCTTCAGGCCGCACCGGGCCATGTAGGCGCCGAGCGTGAGGCCGTTATGCCCCGCCCCGATAATCACCCCGTCAAATGTGGTCATGAATGGCGTTTTCCCCGAACCTCTCCGCAGGACTTAGCACTGCGGCGGCTCGGCGGCACGTGGATCTGGTTGTGCACCGGCCATCCACAAGGATGAGGTCATTTTTGACACGTCCGTCACATGCGGGGCCGCGAGAAATATCGAGTAATTCCAAAATGATGCCTCGATCCTCCGAGGTGATTGTCAGGCTGTTCTCCACAGCCGTCACAAAGCGCCGTGACGCATTTGTGACGAACTTGTCCACAGCATGCGCAAACGTCCGCCGGGCTCGAATCGGCCGGCTTGGCAAGCACATAGGCCGTCATGGTCACGTACCGCCGGGCCCGCGTCGCGGCACCCCGCGCGTTCTGCGCGCGGGATCCCGAGCGGTCGTCGCAGCGTTCAAAGGTTAACGGAAGCTCACCGTCTGCGTGAGCACGCCCGCGCGAGGCCCGACAATTGCACTGCACTAAGTAGGTTGGCAGACGCTCACGGAGGCTGCCGATTTTGCGCGGCGCGTCGGCTGCGGCCCGGTTTGTTTGACAATTCAAATCGAAAATCGACCCAGGACCATTGGCTTGGTTTGTTCGGCACCGCCGCTTAAATCGTGCCGACCCACGGCGCGCGGGACGCGCACATCGCCGCGCCGTTGTCATGTAGGTCGCGATCTCGATTGCGCTGCGACAAATATGACCGTCTGACAGCATTGCGCATCGTGCATCGGGGATCACGTCGGATTGATGAAGAGAGAAAAAAGCTCTCACGCAAATGCCCGAATCAGGTGCACAATGCGACTCTGCGGGTGTGGCACTCCGCATAACGTCCGGCCTTCAATGCCGGCTACAAGTAACACAGTGCGAAGATTACACGTCGCCGGCGGTTCTCGCTGAGCTTGACGGTTTCGGTCGCTGGAACTGCCACACTGCAAACTTCGTTAAGGACCCGGGCGGCCAAGTACGGCCGCAGCAAAGGAGACACTCCATGTGCGACTACAGTCTGATGCACATCGCATCGCGACCGGCACAGGTTGGCGATAAGCTTGTGTCGACGAGGTTCCACAACTCGATCAGCCGCGGCTTCGCAGCAAGCGGCGAGCCCAACGTGGCAGTTTGCGTGCTCCCCGGAACGGAAATCGCGTTCGATGAGGATGTGCGGACTGACAACTTCCCGACCGACGAAGTGACGACGCACGGCTCACGCGTTGCGCGCTTCCGCCAGGTCAACAAGGACCAGCAGCACATGCATCATGATGCGCTGGAATTCCCCGACGGGCGCATCGTGTTGTTGACGCGTCTCGTCCCCGGCCAACGGGCGACCGTCCTGCAGTTGCCGGCAGAGCCGCGCACCGAAGAGGAAGCCCAGGAACAGAAAAGGGTCGAGGTTGTCGCCTGACCGGGTCGGTACGATCAACAACGTGTGCTGACGAATTGTAGCGCGCAGGTCGTGCCGCCGAAGCCAGCGCTCCCCTGACAAAGGGGAGCGTGGCGAAAGGGGCATCCGGGGTGAAGGCAGCTTCGCCCCGGCTCCTGTCTTTTTTGTTTTTTGATTCGATTATTTGAGTTCGTCCGCGACCTTGTCGAGGCCCGCTTGCACGCAAGGTTCATCGACGCCGGGCGATCCTGACAGCCCAACTCCACCCACGATATCGTCCCCGACTTTGATCGGCAGCCCGCCCGGTATGGCGATGACGTTCGGCAACGTGACCTGCTGGCGCACGGTCGGGTCATTGTCGGCGAATTTCTTGGCATAAGCCGCAGTCGACTGGCGGAAGCTGCGCGCCGTGTAGGCCTTACGCCGCGCATTCTCCAAGGTGTGCGGGCTCGCGTTATCGCCGCGCATGGCGACCAGCGTCTCACCGTCGCGGCCGACGACGACGGCGGACACCGCGTATCCCTTCGCCTTGCAATCGGCGATCGCGGTTTCGACGATTGTCTTGGCGACTGCGAGGGTCAGATCCTTGTGGGACAGCAGATCCGCGTTGGCGCTCTGCGCGAGCCCAATCGCGATGGCAAGTCCCGTCGTGCCCGCGGCAACCGCGCGGAGTTGGCGATATCGTTTCGACATGGTTCGTTCCTGATTGTTGATAGCGACCGAACAGCCGCGCAGCGGCGGCACGTTGCTGATACACCGGCGGCGGACGATGTATTGCCCCGCGCGCCTGAATTCTTAATGCTTTGCGGCCTGCACCAGATATCCGACGATCGTCGTCTCGCCGAGCGCCTTGGCGGCTTCGAGCCGGTGCAAGCCTTCCACCAGCACATAACGCGCACCGTCCAGGCGGACCAGGATCGGTGTCTCCTGGCCTTTGTCGAGCATGCTTTGGGCAATTTCCAGCACGTGCTCCGGCTTGAGCGTCGCGCGGCGCTTGGTCGGAACGTAGATATGGTCGATTGGCAGTGTTTCGCGCTTGAGCATGCCAGGACGAAGGCTAGCACGAACCAGAACGACCATGGCAACTCCATTCGGTACGCTGTCCACTTGGCCGTGCATTGCCGAAGGGCGCTCATCATCCCTAAACAGGCCACAATCGTGTGAGAATGAACGTTCATTCTCATTGTCTGCAATGGGTGGGGCAAATGGGTAAGCCGTTGGGGACGGCCGAAATTCCACCAGTTGAAGCGCCAGCACGCGACAGCGATCGCCGCGCGCACATCCTGGCGGCAGCCGAGCGCGCCTTCCTGCGCGAGGGCTTTCACGCGTCGTCCATGCAGGATGTGGCAGCCGAAGCGGGGATGAGTCCCGGCAACCTTTACCGCTATTTCCCCTCCAAGGAGGCGATCGTCGCAGGGCTATGCGCGTGCGACCAGGAAGAACTGGCTGCCAACGTGCAGACGCTCGTTTCGTGCGGCAACCCGCTGGCCGGGATCGAGATGCTGCTGCGGCAGCACATGCTCGAAGAGCCGCGCGAGCGTTTCCAGATGATCGTGGAGATCTGGGCGGAAGCGACCCGCAAACCGGAAATCGCGAAGCTCTGCAGCGGCATCGACGGGCATGTCCGAGGCGGGCTGGCGCAGGTGATCGAGGCTGCCAAACGGTCGGGACTCGCCCCGGCCGATGTGGATACGAATTTCGTCGTGCGTACGATGATGACCATCGTCATCGGTCTGTTCAAACGGCGCGCGCACGAAGCTGATTTCAATGGGGATGCCGAGCTCGCGCTGGCACTCGCCGTCATCAAGGCGGCGATCGAGGGGCGAATCGGCCGGGGGTCTAGTGGACGACTTGGGGGTGGGGGTCTGAAATGAAACGCTATCTTGCCGTCACGGCAGGCGTGCTCGTTGCCGCCGCCGCCGGCGGAGCCGTGATGCTGAAGCAGCGGACGGCGGCGCCTGTAAGCGAGCCGGTGAAATACGCAAAGCCATTGCCGCCCGCGGTGACCGTATCGCCGGCGCGCGAGCGCACCTTCGTCGATCGCCTGTTCGTGTCGGGTTCGCTGGTGGCGCGCGACGAAGCCCTGGTGGGCGCGCAGATCGACGGCCTGCGGGTTGTTGAATTGCTGGCCGAGGATGGCGACCGGGTCGACAAGGATCAGGTCCTGGCCCGGCTTGACCGCAGCCAGCTCGATGCACTGCTCGCTCAGAACGACGCGGCGCTGGTGCGTGCCGACGCGGCGATCGCGCAGGCGCGCAATCAGATCGACCAGTCCGAGGCGATGCGGGAGCAGGCCGCCGCCGATCTGGCGCGCGCCAAGGGTCTCGCCATCGGCGTGATCACACAGCAAACACTCGATCAGCGGATTGCAACGGCGCGCTCCTCGGAGGCCCAGGTTGCGGCATCGCGCAGCGCGCTCGCGGTAGCAGAGGCGGACAAGCGCAGCCGCGAGGCGGAGCGCCGTGAGCTGATGGTGCGCATCGGCCGCACTGAGGTGCGCGCTCCGGTCGCCGGGATCGTCAGCCGGCGCACGGCGCGGCTCGGTGCGCTGGCGATGGGTTCGGCCGATCCGCTGTTCCGGATCATCGCCGACGGGGCGATCGACCTCGAAGCCGAGGTGCCGGAGGATTCGCTCGCCAAGCTCGCGGTTGGAATGCCGGCCGCGATCGAGCTGGCCGGCGATTGCAAAGCGACCGGCTACGTGCGCCTGATCGCCAGCGAGGTCGACAAGACCACCCGCCTCGGCAAGGTGCGCATCGCGCTCGGGCCCGAGTTCCGCGCGCATATCGGCGCCTTCGCCAGCGGCACAGTGGAAATCGCGCACCGTGTTGCACTGAGCGTGCCGGCGGCCGCGGTCATACAGAGCGCGACTGGCAGCACCGTCGCGGTCGTCAATGACGGCCGCGTTGAGATGAGCCCGGTCACGGTCGGTCTGACCAACGGCACCGCGATCGAGCTCCGCGACGGGCTTGCAGTCGGACAACAAGTCGTCGCCCGCGCAGCCGCGTTCCTGCGCACCGGCGATGAGGTGCGGCCGACCGAGGCGCTCGACGAGCACCGGGAAGCCGCGCGATGAGAGTCAATATATCCGCGTGGTCGATCCGGTCGCCGATGCCGGCGATCGTGACCTCTCTGGTGCTGGTGATTCTCGGCCTGTTCAGCTTCAAAGCGCTGCCGATCACCCGCATCCCGAATATCGATATCCCGATCGTCCAGGTGTCGATCACCCAATCGGGCGCGGCGCCGGGTGAGCTCGAGACCCAGGTCACGCGCAAAATCGAGGACGCCATCGCCGGTGTGAACGGCATCTGGCACATCATGTCCGCGGTGTCGGACGGTTCGTCGGTGACCACGATCCAGTTCTATATCGGCACCAACGTCGATCGCGCGCTCAACGACGTGAAGGACCAGATCTCCAAGGTCCGCACCGACCTGCCGCGCACCATCAACGAGCCGATCATTTCGCGCATCGACATCGAGGGCCTGCCGATCATCACCTACTCGGCCTCGGCGCCGGGCAAGTCAGTTGCGGAGCTCTCCTGGTTCATCGATGACGTGGTGGCCCGCGAGCTGCTCAGCATCAAGGGCGTCGGCGGCGTGACGCGCCAGGGTGGCGTCGATCGGGAAATCCGCATCTCCCTCGACCCCAAGAAGCTGCTCGCCCTTGGCGTCACCGCGGCCAATGTGAACAGTCAGGTGCGCGCCACCAACGTTGATCTTGCCGGTGGGCGCGGCGGCATCGGCGGCCAGGAACAGGCCATCCGCACGCTCGCCGGCACCCGCTCGGTTGAGGCTTTGCGGGCGTTGCCGATCGCGCTGCCGGGTGGCCGCAAGGTGCGGCTTGACGATCTTGCCGAGGTCACCGACGGCGCTGCCGAGCCACGCGCCTTTGCGCGGCTTGATGGCAAGCCGGTCGTCGCCTTCGCGGTGAGCCGCGCCAAGGGCGCGAGCGACGCCACGGTGTCGGACCTGGTCGATCAGCGGCTTGCCAAAATTCGCGCGAGCCATCCGGAGGTTACCCTCACCAAGGTCGACACCCAGGTCGACAACACCATCGGCAATTTCCATTCGGCCATGGAGACGCTGATCGAGGGCGCGATCCTCGCGGTCCTGGTCGTGTTTCTGTTCCTGCGCGACATTCGCGCGACCATGGTGGCGGCGATCGCGCTGCCGCTCTCAGCAATTCCGACGTTCTGGGCGATGAGCGCGCTCGGCTTTTCGCTCAACATGGTCTCGCTGCTCGCCATCACCTTGGTGACCGGAATCCTGGTCGACGATGCGATCGTCGAGGTCGAGAACATCGTGCGCCACATCCACATGGGCAAATCCGCCTATCGGGCAGCGCTCGAGGCAGCGGACGAAATCGGCCTCGCAGTGATCGCGATCTCGATGACCATCGTCGCGGTGTTTGCACCGGTGAGCTTCATGGGCGGTATCGCCGGTCAGTATTTTCGGCAGTTCGGCCTGACCATCGCTGTGTCGGTGTTGTTCTCGCTGTTGGTCGCCCGGTTTATTACACCGGTGGTCGCGGCTTACTTCATGCGCTCACACCCAGCACCGGTGGAACGCGAGGGCCCCGTCCTGCGGGGCTATACCCGCGTGGTGCGCTGGTCGTTGCGGCACCGCTGGATCACGTTGACAGCGGGATTGCTGCTGTTTGTTGCATCGATCGCGTCGACCAAACTGTTGCCGTCCGGCTTCATACCGCCCGAAGACGTCGCGCGCACATTGCTGGCCGTGGAGTTGCCGCCGGGCTCATTGCTTGCCGACACCGACGCAGTCACTCGCCGCATCACCGAGCAGCTCAAGCCGATGCCCGAAATCAAGTCTGTGCTGGCGATCGGCGGACAGATCCTTGGCGGCGCGGCCGAGGTGCGCAAGGCAACACTGGTGATCAACCTGGTGCACAAGAGCCAGCGCGAAACCACGCAGAAGGAGGTCGAGGTCGCGATCGCCAAGACGATTGCCGACGTGCCCGATATTCGCTTCTGGTTCCTGCGGGACAACGGCCAGCGCGATTTGCAGCTGATCGTCGCGGGAACCGACATGGCCGCGATCAATAACACCGCGAACCAGCTCGCGAGCGAGATGGCGCGACTGCCGATGATCAAGAATCCGATCTCCACGGCGGAGCTGGAGCGACCGGAGCTGCAGATCGCACCGCGTGCCCAGCTTGCCGCCGATCTCGGTGTCTCGACCGAAGCTCTGTCGGATACGATCCGCGTGGCGACCTTGGGTGATATCGATGCCAACCTCGCCAAGTTCAACGCCGGCGATCGGCTGATCCCGATCCGCGTCGAGCTCCCTGAGGAGTCGCGCGCGCACGTGAGCTTGCTCAAAGCGCTGCGCGTTGCGACCGCGGCAGGGGGCGCGGTTCCGCTCGAAACCGTCGCCGATTTCGAAATGCGGCGCGGGCCGACGGCGATCAACCGCTATGACCGCACCCGCCGGGTGACGATTGAAGCCGATCTCACCGGCGATGGCGCGCTCGGCGAGGCTCTCAAGGCGATTTATGCACTGCCCGCGGCCAAGAACTTGCCGCCTGGCGTTGAGCTGCGCGAGTTCGGCGACGTCGAGGTGATGGGCGAGGTGTTCAGCTCGTTTGCCGCCGCGATGGGGGCCGGGTTGATGATGGTCTACGGCGTGCTGATCCTGCTGTTCGGCAGTTTCGGCCAGCCGGTCACGATCCTGTTCTCGCTGCCGCTCTCGATCGGCGGCGCCATCATCGCGCTGCTGCTCACCGGGCGACCGATCAGCATGCCGGTCGTGATCGGCATTCTGATGCTGATGGGCATCGTCACCAAGAATGCCATCATGCTGGTGGACATGGCGCTCGAGGAAATCCGCCATGGCAAGACCCGTGTCGAGGCCCTGGTCGAGGCCGGGCGCAAGCGCGCGCGTCCCATCGTGATGACGACCATCGCCATGGTGGCCGGCATGTTCCCCTCGGCGCTCGCCTTCGGTGACGGCGGTCAATTCCGCTCGCCCATGGCGATCGCGGTGATCGGCGGTCTCGTGGTCTCAACCGCGCTGTCGCTGATCTTCGTGCCGGCGGTGTTCACCTTGTTGGACGATGTGGGCAGGTTGACCTGGCGATTGTTCGCGCGCGTGATCAACACCGGCGAGGAAGAGCGGAAGTCTCTGCCCGAGCGGATACCTGGGACTGTAGCACCGGTGCACTGAACCCTGTTCAGGGTGAAGCCTGCCGGCCGGACAAGCTGCCAGTGCGCACCGGCAATCATCAACGTGTCAACGGTCGGGGCATGCCGACCGTTATCGTTCAGAATTCGCGCCTAACAAAGCTACCAGCGAAGCCGCTGAGAGGCCGGGCGTCGGTGACCTGCCGTCGCGCCCTATGGCGTCCAGGTTAAGCGCATCTGTGCCAGCACGGTGGCATGGATCTGCGATTTGCTGACAGGGCCAAAACTCTCGAATCGCGGCTATTGCGGCGGTTATCGCCTGCGACAAAAAACATCCCAGCGGGAAGTACGAGTACTTTCAAGTCGCTCCCCTCGCGACACGCCATTGTCGGCTGTGTATCTCTGACGTTTTCACCAGCCGCGGTCCTGCAAGGCCATCGGAGGTTTTTGCAGTCCGCCGCGTTCAGCTCCGACGGATCACGCATCGTCACGGCCTCACATGACGAGACCGCCCGCATCTGGGACTCAGCGACCGCACAAGAGATCGCGATCTTACGCGGCCATAGCCGCTATTTCCAGTCCGCCGCGTTCAGCCCTGATGGATCGCGCGTCGTCGCCGCGTTAGTTGAGAAGACCGCCCACATCTGGGATGCTGCGAGCGCAAAAGAAATCGCGGTCTTGCGCGCCCATGCCAGCGAGGTGAAGTTCGCCGCGTTCAGCGTCGACGGTTTGCGTATCGTCACCGAATCATCTGACAAGACTGCCGGGATCTGGGATGCTGCGACCGCAAAAGAGATCTCGATTCTGCGGGAGCCACGACGATATCGTGTTTTTCAGCCGCGTTCAGCCCCGACAGGTCGCGCGTGGTAACTGGGTCAGCAGACACATAGCCCGCATCTGGGACGCTGCGACCGCAAAAGAGATTGTAGTTCTGCGCGGCCATGAGGGCCCCATTACTTCCGCCGCGTTCAACCCAGATGGATCGCGCATTGTCACGGCGTCATATGACATGAGCGCCCGCATCTGGGATCCCGAAACCGCAAAAGAGATTTCGATCCTGCGCCGTCATCAGGGGCCGGTTGTTTCCGCCGTGTTCAATCCAGACGGATCGCGCATAGTCACGGCGTCATATGACATGACCGCCCGCATCTGGGACGTTCATCTCGAGACGATGTCAGTGAAAGGCCTGCTCGTCGAGGCTTGCGTGCGTCTCGCCGGGCAGACGAAACTCACGCGCGACGAAATGCGTCTCGCTGGGTATCCCGATGAGATGCAGGAGATCGACGTGTGCCAATAAGCCGAGACAAATGCCGAGGCGTTCAAGAACCGCGGGCGACCGTGCGATCATCGACTTGTCGCCGCTGCGCTCGGGCAAGCCGCTCAACTAAGCGCGCCGAGGATCGCGGGGGACGAACGCACGGTTATCGGCGGCGACGGCGTAAACGAGCGCCTTTGCGCTGTTTTGGTACTCGCGCTCAAGGGCGTCGGCGGCGATCCAAGCCTGTTCCAGCGTTGGCGGCGGCGACGCTCACGAACCTCCCGCTTACAGTAGGTTGACGCTGTACCGAACGGTGTCGGCGGGATGGGGCTTCTTGCGCTTGGGGCGGGGACAGGGGCTTGGCATCGGCGGCTGCTTGAGAACCGCGTGCTGATGCCTCAAATCGAAAACAGAGCCGAATGCCGAATGAGCATGGCTTGCCGGAAGCGCGTCGGCTCGCGTAAAGGACGGGGGTTTTCGTCGGACGATTCGGAACACTAAGTGCGGAGGGAATGTCTGCCAAATGAGCCAACTGAGACGCGCGCAAGGCGATCCGCTCCCATCATGGAACGATGGTCCGCCCAAGCAGTCGATCTTGAGCTTCGTCGCCGCGGTTAGTCGCGAAGGCTCGCCTGATTTTGTCCCGGTGCCGCAGCGCATCGCGACCTTCGACAACGACGGCACGCTGTGGTGCGAGCAGCCGATGTATGTGCAGCTTGCCTTTGCACTGGATCGGGTGAAGGCGCTGTCTGATCAACATCCTGAATGGACGGACAAGCAACCATTCAAGGCCGTGCTCGAAAACGATATGGCTGCCCTCGAGCAAGCAGGCTACAGAGGTTTGATGGAGCTCGTCATGGCCACTCATGCCGGCATGAGCACAGCGGATTTCGAGAAGATCTGCGTTGCCTGGCTCAAGACCGCGCGTCACCCCAGGTTCAATCGACCCTATACAGAACTGGTCTATCAACCAATGCTGGAGTTGCTCGCCTACCTGCGCAACAGCGGCTTCAAGACCTTCATCGTATCGGGCGGAGGCATTGAATTTATGCGGTCGTGGACCGAGCAGGTCTACGGGGTCCCGCGTGAGGAGGTGGTGGGCTCAAGCATCGAGACTTGGTTCACTGTACAGAACGGCCGGGCGGAACTGATACACTTACCTGAGATCAATTTCACCGACGATGGCGACGGCAAGCCGGTCGGCATCAACGAGCATGTCGGCCGGCGCCCTATCGCGGCGTTCGGAAATTCCGATGGCGATTTACAGATGCTGCAATGGGCGACGATGTCGAGCGGACGCCGCCTTGGACTGATCGTGCATCATACCGATTCTGTCCGCGAGTACGCCTACGATCGGGAGTTGTATTTTGGGTACCTTGACGAGGCACTAGATGCAGCGAAGCAAAGCAACTGGACGCTGGTCAGCATGAAAGACGATTGGAAGCGTGTCTTCCAATTTGAGTAAAGAACCTATCTCAAAATCGCTTAAAAGAAGCGAGTTGGACGAAGCCGAGGAAGTTCTGCGGGTAGTACTCCAATCGGACGAGGATCCGGCGCTGCCATTGAATTCATGCAAAGAAGCGTTCGAAATCAGCCATCCCTCAGCCGACGTCCATCTTGTATGGTAGGCCTGCTGCGATTGGACCGGTGCGGCGCGATCATTTCGATGCCGTCGCGGTGTAATTCTTTATCGAGCCGGTCGCTGTATATGGGCGATCTCCGATCAGATTTTCGGGCTTGGCTCGTGATGATTTGCGGCATGCGTGCTAACCGAGAGCGGCAGGCCGTGATGATGCACGATCGTCACTATTTTCAGGCCTTTTCCTCGCTTCGTCGGGCCAACGTCGGCACCTCCACCCTTCGGTCGGGGATAGTACGCTAGGTCGCCAAATGGGCCCGGAGGTTTCCGTTGCAAACAATACCGACGAGGCGGCTGAGATGGCTCCGCTGCCCGCATCGGATGCCGAAACTCCGACCACCAGCCTGTCTGCGTCGACATCCGAGTCAAGTAAAAGGCGGGCGTAGAGGTGAGCGTCCAACTCTCGTCGCGTCCTCTAGCCAGTATGACACATCATCGGACAAATTTCAACTGGCGGATGTGATTCGCTTCACATTCAGGTCAATAGTCATGTGCAAGTCTGCAACTGTGGCAATCCGCTGCCCCTCGCTCGCCGCGGATGACGCGCTGTCACAGTTCTTTGCAATCTTTCAATCACCCGAAAAAAGGAGGAGGAACAATGGCGAGACGACCACGAAAAACCACCGTGTCGGCCGATCAGAAGGTCGCTATGAGCACGGACGCTCTCTTGATGGCTGCGCTCGAGCGCGGCGGCGACACCAGTAAGACCGGACGCTTCCTGATAACGTACAAGGAAGGGGCCGCAGCGGCCGGAATGAAAGCGCTGCAGGCCAGAAAAGGCCTGCGCACAGCGAGCGCTGCGGATTTTGCAAGGCAGGCGGTGGACCTTGAGCAGGTCAGTGATGCTGACGCCGTGATGTTTCCCGAGATCGGCGTAGCGTTGGTGAGCGGCGAGGCTGTCGCCGAGCACGGCCTGACTGAAGCTGCCTTCGTCGAGGAAGACGCACACACAGAACTCGGTCGATCCCGAATATTTCATGTTTGCGTCGCAGATCAATCCGGCTGACTATCTCAAGGGTGTCCTGCGCACTGCCGAGATGATCGCCGAAGACCTCGGTGGCCTCGCCCCGACAATGATGCCTGCGGATGTCTCCGCTCAGGTCGCAGGCGTGACGTGGGGCCTCGCTGCCTGCAAGGTGCCACATAGCTACTTCAGCGGCAAAGGCATCAAGGTCGCGGTTCTCGATACCGGTTTCGACATCGGCCACCCCGAGTTTGCTGGCCGCTCCTTCGTCACCAACACCTTCGTCAGTCAGCCGGTGCAGGACTTGCACGGCCACGGAACCCACACCACCGGCACTGCGTGCGGGCCGCAGGCTCCCGCCGGCCCGATTTAACGCTACGGCATAGCGTATGGCGCCCAGATTTTTGTCGGCAAGGTGCTGACGAACTCGGGCTCGGGCACGCAGGCGCAAGTCCTTGCTGGTATGAACTGGGCGATCGCCAACAAGTGCGCGGTCATCTCAATGTCCTTGGGCGCACAAATCCCGGTGCAACCCTCCTATACCGCAGCGGGTGCGGCCGCGCTCGCCGCGGGATGTCTGATCATCGCGGCGGCTGGAAACGCCAGCAGCCGGCCGGGAGTCATCAATCCGGCGGGCGCACCGGCGAATTCGCCGACCGTCATGTCGGTTGCGGCGCTCGACAGTTCACTGCGGGTCGCGGTGTTCTCCAACGGCGGGAAGATCGACGTTGCGGGACCTGGGGTGAGCGTGTTCTCATCCTGGCCCCGCCCGATTTTGCACAACACGATCAGCGGCACCAGCATGGCGACCCCCCACGTCTCCGGATGCGCCGCGCTGTGGGCGCAGAGCAACCCCGCCCTGCGAGGGGCAGCGCTCCGTGCGAAGCTGGTAGCAACCGCGAGGCACCTGCCACTCCCGCTGAGCGATGTGGGCGCGGGCCTGGTGCAGGCTCCCTAGTACCACAAAGAATGGACCGCGTCGGCTTACGATTCCGGCGCGGTTCGATTCAACTGTCAGCGGGAGCAACCGGAAATTTCGCCATGCCTGTCGATTTCGCCATCTTCACCATTGTGCCGCTGGTACCCAATGTGAGATTGCCACGCGTCGCGTCGGCGCGGACTCGCGCGACCGTTCCGTCCGGCTATGGAATTCGCGAGCAATGTCTTCCCTTCACGGCGGCCAGCGCCCTCGGCGTTCTGATCCCGGCGCCGATTCGGTTCGGACTCTGCCGACCCGATGAGTTGCCGCTGGGATGTCGCGCGTTTCGGTCGCCGTTGGAGCAACAGAAGCCCTCCGGCGGTTTTACCGATCCGCGGCTCTTCTATGTCTTCGACGATCCGGACTGCGGCTTCTCCGGCAATGCGTACCAACTCACAGGGGATCCTCGACCTGCTTTATGCTCATCCAAGCGCCTCGAGCCGGGTCTGAGCTTCTTCGATCGCAAGGATCAGCAGAACCTCTTCAAGCTTCACTTGCCGTATATCTGGCGAACGCCAGCCGGCCTGGATGCCCTTTTCCTGCCCCCTCTGAACCGTTCGGCCCACGGTTTCGGTGTGGCGTGTGGGCTGGTCGAAACTGAATGGTACGCAAGCTCGGTCAACCTGGTACTCGGCAAGCCGCCCGGTTCCGTGCACGTAGCTGCCGGGGACCCGATTGCCCAAGTGATCCTCGTTCCGCGCAGCCTGCGGCGATCCACCCTTGAAGTTGCCGCCGCGGATTCCCAGCTTTACAGCCAAGTGCTCACCGACCGCGTCCAATGGGATCGGCAACTCGCCGAAGATCGAAGTGCTTACAAGATGCTTGCACGCGGTCGGGAAGGCGAAGCAGCGGAAGCGCAATGATCCCCAGAGTCGGGCGGCGCAAATTCCCATGCGGCCGTCTCTCAATTTTCCGCAACAAGAGGCCCTCGAAGGCGCGTTATCCGAGCGGCGCAGTCCATAAGTCGGAAGTACAGCCATGGCAAAAGCCGCGAAACAGTCTCTGATCGTCACGGTTTCGAAAGACCGCAATATCAAGGCCATCGCCCGCGATCTCAAAGCCGCCGGCCTTGAGGTCGAGGGGGTGCTCGATGCCATCGGCATTGTAACGGGCAGGGCCGATGCGAAGAGCATTAGCGCGATTGCGGAAGGTGCGTGGGGTGGTTGACGTGTCACCTGATTACAAAGTTGATATCGGGCCACCGGGCGCTCCGATTTCGTGGTGACGTTCTACGGACCAAAGGACTAATCGCCGGTAGGGACAATGACGAAAGCGACCAATTGGTCTGAAATTCAGCTCGCCCGCACCGTCCTTCAACCGTCCAGCATCACCTCCCCGGCCGACGTTGCGCTAAACGCTGTCCTGGCGAAGGCCCGGCCGACTACTGCAGCACCCCCCCGCGACAACGGCACCGGCTCAGCCACCCCCCGGCTGCGTCGCGGATATTGACGCCACCAAGGGCGAGCACGGGTGGGGCCGCCGCAGCTAAGTGAGCCCGGGGACGAGAATACGCCACTCATTGTCCAGGCAAAAGCGGGTGACGTGCTGGAGATCAGGGTCCTCAGCGGGCCGCACGGGTTTGTTACAATCGGCAAACCCGGCAATCAAAGCCCATCGAGTGCGGTGCAGTTCGTCCAGGCTCGTCCCGATTTGCTGCACACTCGCGTGACCTCCAGTTAATCGCGCTTGGGATCAAGAACAAAAGTAGCGGTGGTGCAGATGAAGGTGAGATACTCCGAGAAGCAGAGGTTCACGAAGCGCTCAAGCTCCGCCCGATTTTTTCGACAATGGTTAGAATGTTGATCCCCTCATTCGCCTCGTATGTGCCCGGCTTGCCGTTGAGCTTCCGCATATCCGCTCTGCCTGCGTGATAAATCGCGATGAGGCGCCATTGATCGTCAAACACCGGACTGCCAGAGCTGCCGGGCTCCGTTGGCGTCCGGTAGTGCACTCGCTGCTGATCCCAGTCCAGGAGCAAATTGTCTTGTAGCGAAAATGACAATCCGCCACCCAGTGGGTGGCCGACCACGTACAGCCGGTGTGGGCCTGTGCGATCTGGCAACGCGGAGGCAATCGGATAGGGCTCCACGCCTGGGACGCTGCGATCGAGCTGCAGGAGCGTTGCGTCAAGCTCGCTTATTGGCGAATTGAAGATCAGCTTCTTTACTGTCCAGCTCTTACCTTCCGCGCCAGGAAGTCCTTCGAAAATTATAATGGCATCTGCCGGCCTGACGGTGTCTGGTAACTCAGGGCTGGGACTAACAACGTGGCTGTTAGTCAGCAGGTAGAGTTCCTCACCCAGCGTAGGATGAAGGGCCGCACCCATGAGTAGGAAGCCCGTTCCTACGCCTCGGGTGGCCTCGCGTCCGATGCGTGCCACGCCGGCGCAGCGGCTCAGCCCCCTGCGATACCAGTCCAATGACACGAAGCGGTCGGTCCCAAAGACGCGTTCCAAATCCGCGGATTTTAGCTCGATCAACTCTGAGCGCAGGTCTCTCGCACTTTTTTCGACACTACCGCTTTCCCGCCCTAGAATCGTTGCGCGCAACAGCGAAAGGATTGCTTCCTCGTTTTTCTTGTTCTCCATATCGGATGCGGCTGGAAGACCCCACACTTCCTCGAGCTGTCGCAACGTGCTCGAGAATTCAAAGGCATCGGCCTTCTTTTCCTCGACATATTTGCGCGCCCATTTCAGCGCGTTCTTCGATTCACCAAGGGCGACGCTTGCCTCAATAGCAGTGCCATAGTCCCAATGATTTGCGCTGTCCGTCGCATCCTTAGTCTTGATGTACTCAAGAATTTCATGCGCGAGCGTGACGGGGAGCGGAAGCTCCGAGGTCGCGATCGGAACGTTATCACGGATACTTCGATGCGCGATCGCCACGACGTTGACACCGTGCCACGCATAGGATTTGGGTTCGCGCTTGTAAGGTCCGTAGTAGGCCATAACGGCCCGGTCGAGCCATTTCTGGTTACAATTCACGGTGGGCGCTGCGGCATTCATGTATAGCTGCTTGTATGCCCGGCCCATCAATCCCTTTGCTTCAGCGTTCTCCACCAGATCAGCGCCTTCCGTGTCGTTGATGAGGCGTTCGAGAACCAGCAACGCGGCGGTGAAGTGCCCCTGGTCGAGAAGCGCCTGTACATATAGCCTGCGGACCGTATTCGAGTTCAGCGCTGGTTTGAATGAAAGCATCCGCCAATCGTTCCATTTGCTCGAAAAATCGTCGTTTCCTTAGCGCCGAGAGCAGCTTCTTGGCTGGATTAAGGGGATATGGTTCCGCTGCCTTGTAAACCCGCGCAATGAGGTCGTCGCAGAACGCGCGTGTGGCCGTGTTGTCCCGCGCCTCTAAGGCATTGGTTAATTTCTCAAGATCGTCATCGACGTCCCAGGCCATGCAAACTCCTTTGATTTATCCGGTTGATGCCGGGCAACATCCGCGTTTTTCGCTGTACTTCTGACCTGCCATTCACCCGACGAGTCGTAGTGCGTGTGCCCAATGTGGCCGCGCGGCGTCCGGCTCGCGGACGGATGGAGGCGACGGGCTAGTCAGGGCTGTCGAGAGCCCAATGAGGCAATCAACGCCGAAACTCAATAGCATTAGCGGCATGCGGTGCGGCGGCATCGAAGCAATTGCTCGCTTGGGTCTCGGGTATCTCCGGTACCCGTCGCGAGCAACATCTGTTCAACTATGGATCCCGGCGTGCGACGACCGCGAGACCGTGGCGCAAAGCGTTGCGACTGACCCGGAGCTTGCCTTGGGCTCTACGAGGGCCAGAGCTCCTTCCTGCATTCGGCCAATTCGCCGCGATCTTGCTCTTTGACGTCATCGTCGAGCTTTATTTTGGCGCGAGAGTTGTCTCCTGAGAACAGTCCTCAATCATCTGATCAGACGCCCCGGCGGAGAAGTGGCGCAATGCAAGGGCATTCCGCCGATTTGCTTGGACTTATTGAAAAAGAAGTCATTTGCGTGGATGATCGTTGTTTGAACTTCAGAGATGACATTCTTCCTCTGGACATTGGCAGATCCGAATTCGGCTGTGCCGACGATCACGTGTAAATTGGCGACTTTAGAGATCGATTTGGGAGGTAGTTTGATATGGTCGATATCGTTACCTTAACGGGCATGACCGTTACGGTTCCGGACAGTGCGATCAATGTTGTTAGCGGCCCGTACCCCGGCGAGGTCGGCGTAAAGTCGTATGTTCGCGGCGGCTTCGGTCCAGGTGCCATCGAAAGCAATGAAGACGCATCGCATTTTGTCGACCGGCTTCACACAACGCTGGCGAGACTGACGCGGCCGAACGGGACGCCGGTCGGATAGCCGAAA
>CAVXDE010000037.1:110000-333110 GCA_963760435.1 uncultured Alphaproteobacteria bacterium | reverse complement strand
AGGGGCTCGAGTTCGATACCGTGTTCCTCCCCGGTTGGGAGGAAGGCCTGCTGCCACATCAGCGTTCGCTCGATGAGCAGGGCCGCGCCGAACTCGAAGAGGAGCGGCGGCTCGCCCACGTGGGCCTTACGCGGGCACGCCGGCGCGCCAAGATTTCCTTCGTCGCCAACCGGCGCATTCACGGCTCCTGGTCTTCCTCACTGCCCTCGCGCTTCATCGACGAGCTGCCCGAGGCGAACGTGGAAGTAACCGAGTTGCAGGGCGGGTTCGGCGGATTTTCGGCATACGGCAACTACGGCTCGCGCTTCGACACCACGGAAACTTTCGGTTCGAGCTACCGCACACCCGGCTGGCAGCGCGCCCAGCGCCGTGGGCGGCGCGAATTCGAGGACGAGAGCCAGGACGTCGACGACGGCGGGCCCTCCTCGCCGTTCGCCACGCCACGATACGAGGAGGGCGGCGACGCGGAGGCGTCCGCGCTGCGCGCGCGTCGGATTGCGGAAGCCAGCGCATCAGCTGTTTGGAGCAACCGCTCCGCGCGGAGTTCGTCGCGCCGGCAACGATCGAAGGGGAGTTGGTCGCCAAATCGACCGGCACCGTGTCGCCCTACTCGGTTGGGGACCGGGTGTTTCATCTCAAGTTCGGCAACGGCAACGTCACCCACGTGGAAGGTAACAAGCTGATCATCCAGTTCGACAAGGCCGGTGAAAAGCGCATCCTGGATAGTTTCGTGGAACGAGCGTAGCGGACCAATCAAAACCCCTGGTAGCCACGCGACGGGAGATAGTGCAGCACGCGGCGCTCGGCGAGGATCACCGCCAGGTAGGCAATGCCGCCGACGATCGTGAGCATGATGATGGTGACGAACACCATAGCCGTGTTGCCGAGCCCCTGACCATAGGTGAGGAGATAACCTAGACCGATATTGCCGCCGACGAGTTCGCCGACGACGACACCGATCACGGCGAGCGTCGCCGCAATGCGCAAGCCGGAAAAGCGGCGGCGCCAGCGAAGCGGGGTATTCCACCATCCGGAAGATCTGCCAGCGCGACGCCGAGAGTGACCGGACCAGGTTGATCAGGTCGGGATCGACGGTGCGCACCGCGGTGAGCACGTTCACCATCACCGGGAAGAACACGATGAGTACCGCGACCAGGATCTTCGGATAGACCGTGAAGCCGAACCACATCACGAACACCGGCGCAAAAGCCACCTTGGGAGCGATCTGCAGCGCCAGGATATAGGGCGATAGCACCAGCTCCGCGCGCGGCGCCATGCCGAGCACAAAGCCGGTGACGACGCCGAGCAAACTGCCGATCGCAAAGCCGACGATCACCTCCGCGAAGGTGATGCCGGTGTGGAACAGCAAGTGGCTGACCTTCCACATGCGCACACCCTCGACAGCGACCTCAGACGCCGACGGGATGATGAACGAGGGGATGCCCAGCAAGCCCGGACCCCATTCCCAGCCGGCAAGAAAGAGCACCAACAACACCACGCTGGCGATCGCGCCGCGCCGCGCCGCACTGTCGCGTTTTGTACTCATGCGGCGCTTTCGTCTTCAGCGAGAGAATGTTTGCCGATTTCCAGGCGATCCATCAGCTTGGCCACGTAGTCGCCGAGCTTGGCGTGTTGGCGCCGCGCGATCGGATCGTCGCGGTCGGGCAGATCGATCGGGATTTCATCAATGATATGTCCGGGCCGGTGGCTCATCACCAGCACGCGGTCCGACATCAGCGCCGCCTCAACCAGATCGTGGGTGATCAGCAGCGCGGTCTTACCGGCACGCTGCAACGTACGGGCGAGGTCGCGCTGCAGGACAATGCGCGTCTGGGCATCGACCGCAGAGAACGGTTCGTCGAGGAGGAGCACGGTCGGATCGACCGCGAGGGTGCGCGCCAGCGCTACACGTTGACGCATGCCGCCGGAGAGCTGGTGCGGGTAGTGCCTGGCAAAGTCGGCGAGGCCGAAGCTCGACAGCAGCCCCTCCGCCCGTGCTAGCCGATCGCTCGCGCGATGTCTCTGCACCTCCAGGCCGAACGTCACATTGTCGATGATGCTGCGCCAGGGGAGCAACAATCCTTCTGCAGCATGAAGGCGACATGCGCATTCGGTGCGGTCACGCGCTCACCGTCCACATAGGCATCGCCCTGGCTCGGCTGGTAGAGGCCCGAACCGATATTGAGCAAAGTGCTCTTGCCGCAACCGCTCGGCCCGATCAGCGACACGACCTCACCGTCGCGCAGCGAAAAGTTCACGTTCTCGATCGCTGTCGTGGGCGGACCGCCGGACCTGGCGGCGAACCGCATGGTCACGTTGCGATATTCAAGCCGGATCAGGTTCGACATGTGATTGAAGATTACAACTGGAATGGTCGGTGCTGACAGAACGATACTTGGCCGGTAATGTAAAGTTCGGATGGGTTCGCGCCTGTTGAGATGCCGGGGTACGGCGCCTGTTTAGGAGCAACTGATGCACAAAAAACGGTCTTCGCCTCGGTGGACAATGGCGACTGCGGCGATCGGGCTGATTGCCGGTCTTGCATTCGCAACCACCAGTGCACGCAGCGCCGAGACGATCACCTACTTGTTCCCCGCGCCGCCCGTGCTGCCGGCCTTCGCGCCGATACAACTTGCCAAGGGCAAGGGCTATTTCGCCCGCAGGAAGGCCTGGATGTGAACTATGCGGTCGGACGCGGCGGCGTCGACGTCGCCAAACAGGTCGGAGCTGGCAACGCGCCAGTCGGCGGCATCGTCGCTGACGGGCCGATCGTCGTTCGCCAGAACGGCGTACCGATCAAGATCGTCGCGGTGTTCGGGGGTCGCGGCTTCATGCAGCTTGTGGTGCGCGCCGACTCCGGCATCGAGAAACCCGCCGATCTGAAGGGCAAGACCATTTCCGTCATGTCCTATCAGGACACGACGTACTATGCGCTGCTTGGATTGCTGGCGAGCGTGGGCCTCTCGCAGGATGACGTCAACATCCAGTCCGCCGGACCGACCGGCGTATGGGAGTTCGTTGCCACCGGCAAATCGGTCGGCATGGCAGGCGTACCGGACTGGATCCCGCCGATCGAAGCCGCCGGCGTGAAAGTGAAGATCATGCCGACTGAGCAATACTTCCCGCACATGGCACAAGGAATCGGCGCCTCCGACCAGATCATCAAAGAGAAGCCGGAGCTGGTGCGCAAGGTCGTGCACGCGGCGCTGCACGGCATGAAGGACGTGATGGACAACCCCGATCAGGCCGCGACCGATTTCGTGAAGTTCGTGCCGGAGTGGCAAGGCAAGGAAGGCGCCGTCAAGATGGCCCTCAAGTACTACGCCGATCTGGTCTATCCAGGCCAACAGCAACTCGGCGCCGTTGACCCGGAGCGGCTTGCCAAATTGCAGGACTTCTATCTGGCCAAGGGCATCATCAACAAGAAATCACCGCTCGACGAGCTCTACACGAACGAATTCGTGAAGTGAGATCTTTACCCTCCCCCTTGTGGGGACGGTCGCGAGCGCGGTGGGGGGGTGCAAGCTGCGCCCCACCGGGGGAGGGTAAAACTACGCCTTCGCCTTCTGCTTCTGTTCCTCGGTGCCGAGCCAGCCGCGCTCCGAGATGTCGAATATGATGCCGTCGGGATCCTTGAACTTGCGTTCAAAGTTCACGTGTTCCTTGCTCTCGCCGAGATCGAAGAAGAAGGTTCCGCCCGCGTCCTCGATGCGCTTCTGTGCTCAGCAATATCATCCACGACGAAGCCGAAGTGATGCGCGCCGGCAAAGCTCTTGGCATCTTTCAGGCCCGACCCACGTTCGCCCTTGAATGAGAGCAGCGCCAGGTTGATCACCCCATCGCTCAGATAGACGCCAGACCCGATCTCCAGATCCTCGCGCCCGACGCGCTTGAGCCCGAATACGTTCTCGTAAAATTCAGCGGATTTCTCCAGATCTCTGACGGCGAGCGCGAAATGCCGAAGCTTGGCCATGAACTCCTCCTTGCGGGCAGCGAACCGTCCGCATTATAGCACTTGCTCACGCGTCTGCACGACGGCATTCGCATAACGGAGTTGTTTCAGCATGAGCGCGCAGCGGCGTGCCGAAATTGTAGGCGCAGGCTTCGCCGGATTGGCCGCTGCGTGTGCGCTGGCGCAACGCGGGTGGCGCGTACGCGTGCACGAACGCGGCGACGTCCTGCGCACCGCCGGTGCCGGCATCTACATCTACGAGAACGGCCTGCGCGTGCTGCAGGCGCTCGGGGCCTACGCGGATGCGGTTGCTGGTGCACATATCGCCCACACGCGCGAGGTGCGCGACGACCGCAACCGCGTGCTCTCAGAACATCGCTGGGATACGAGCAAGAGCCGGGTGTTCTCGATCGTGCGCCAGACCGTCATCAACGCGCTCGCGGCCGCGGCGCGGCGGGCCGGCGCCGAAATCCTCACCGGATCCGCAGCACAGTCGGCGACCGCCGACGGTGAGTTGCTGCTGGCAAGCGGTGAGCGTCTCACCGCCGACCTCATCGTCGGGGCTGATGGCGTCAACTCGGTCATCCGCGACGGCTTGGGACTGGTGCGCACGCGACGGAGACTACCCGACGGCGCCATCCGCATGTTGATCGAACAACGGTCCTACGAGCCGCGCTTTGCGCAGCCCGGCGTCACGATCGAGTACTGGTCAGGCTCGCGGCGGATCTTGTTCACGCCGTGCAGCGAGACAGAGATCTACATCGCGCTCACCATGCTGGACCGCGATGAACCCGCCAAACGCGTCCCGGTCGACAAGACGGAATGGACCCGGTCGTTTCCGCATCTCGCCGAGCTGATTGGCCGTTTCGGCGAGGAGGGCCGCTACGACGCCTTCGAGCTGATCAAGCTCAAGCGCTGGTCTGCCGGTCGTGTTGCGATCCTGGGAGATGCCGCCCACGCGCAGCCGCCGAATATCGGCCAGGGCGCGGGCTGCGGCATGATGAACGGACTGGCGCTGGCGGTTCACCTCGAACAGAGCGGCGATGTCGTCCCGTGCCTTGCCGCCTGGGAGCAGAACGAACGCCCGCTCACCGAGCATACACAGCGGGTCTCTTACCTGCTCGGGATCCCGACCACGTGGCCGCCGCTATTGCGCAACGCGGCGCTCGGGATCGCCGGACGCTCGAAGTGGATCGTCAATCAGCGCATCAAAACGGCTCTGCACCACCCGACCGGGACCGCCTAGCAACCCGTGCAGATGCTCGGGATCTGGCCATAGGCGCCAGTACTGGGTGTACTCCCGCTGTCCCGTTTGGACCCGCTGCGCCCACGCGCATTGTTTTGCGCCGCGGGCGGGTTGTCGGGCGCAGGCACGTTTCCTTGCTCTTCCTGGCGGACACTGGGCGGAAGATCGGCTTGCGTCGGCTGCCGATGGCCGACCGGAGCCTCCGGAATTCCGAGGCCGCCGGTGCCCTGGGCGCCTGCGCCGGTTCCGAGACCGGCTACGGGAAGGGCCAGAACAGCCGCAACGCCGATGCCCAGCAGGCGCGGGCGAAGCGACTGGCGAAGATTTTTCGAGGCGTATCGCATCATCACATACTCCTGGCGGTCCACCCCGCCCCGCTGCATTTAGCGCCCCGGAGACGTCGCTAATTGCCCCAAATTGTCGCGCTTCCGGTGCGCTTGCGCAATATCTCGCGCAGAATCTCGGCATTTCCCTGGATTTCTCCCTACAATCGCCGGTTTTACCAGGGAGTTTGTCCCCCGATACCGCTGTGGGGACCGCGGGGGAGGGGGAGAATTGGGCATCGTTGGCATGACGATCGCGCATCGCTTGCGTGCATGCGCTGGCACGAGCGGCGTTGCGCTGCTCGGGGCACTTGCCTTGGTGACGGCATCGCAAGCCTTGGCGGCAAGCCCCGCCAAGCGAACGTCCCCCGGGACCTGCGATCGGGCACAATTCCGAGCAATTATCGATGTCGGCCACAGCCAGAAGTCGCCGGGTGCCATGAGCGCCCGCGGCGTAAATGAGTTTGATTTCAACCTGCGGCTCGCCAGCGACATCCAACATCACCTCACCGAAATGGGATTCAAGCGGACAATCCTCCTGGTGAGTGAGGGCGCTCAGCACCACAGCTTGGCGACCCGGGTCGCGCGCGCCAACCAGTCCGGGGCCGACGTGTTCCTGTCGATTTATCACGATTCGGTGCCGGACCGCATGTTGCAGAAGTGGGAATTCGACGGCACCGCGCGGCGCTACAACGATCAGTACCCCGGGCACTCGCTTTTCGTCTCGCTCGACAACCCTGACTATCAGTCGAGCCTGTTGTTCGCGACCATCATCGGCAAGGAGCTGAAGGCGCGCGGACTGAAATACACGCCGCATTACACTGACGCGATCATGGGAAGCCGCCGCCGGCTGCTCGTTGATTCGGATGTCGGTGTCTATCGCTACGATCAGCTCATTGTTCTGCGGCAAACCCATATGCCCGCGGCTTTGCTCGAAGCCGGTTCGATCGTGAACCGCGGCGAGGAATTGGAGCTGGGGAAACCTGAGCGGCGCAAGCTCGTCGCTGCCGCCGTCGGCGAAGCGGTGGATCGCTATTGTCAATTGCGCCCGCCCGTGGAGCAGGCCCAGGAAAAGCAGGCCTCGACGGCGCCGCACACACATACGGCTACTCGCGGGTCACTGACCCGCCACGAGGCCGTCCGTTAGCCCGCGGGGGACATTGCCCCGGCCGGGGGCGCGCTTGCCTCGCCCGGATCGAGCCGATATACGGGACGCAATTCAGCGAATTGGGCGCGTAGCTCAGCGGGAGAGCACTACGTTGACATCGTAGGGGTCACAGGTTCGATCCCTGTCGCGCCCACCATCCCCTACGTCGATCCGAGTACCAGATGAGCCATACGGCCGACCTCGTGGACGAGCTCTATCGTTCAAGACGAGCCACGATCGGCATCGTCGGCCTGGGCTATGTCGGCATGCCGCTGGCGCTCGCCGCCTGGACGGCCGGCTTTCGCATCCTCGGCTATGACAGCGACAGCGCGAAGGTCGAGGCGATCAACGAAGGTCGCAGTTACATCAAGCATATCGCGAGCTCCGAGGTCGCCGCCGCTGTGCGCGACAAACGGTTGCGCGCCACATCAAAATTCGCCGAGCTGAGCGAAGCCAACGCAGTGATCATCTGCGTGCCGACGCCACTGACGGCACACCGCGAGCCCGACCTCAGTTACGTCGCCGATACCGCGCGCGCGATGGCACCGCACCTGCGCAAAGGCCAGCTGATCGTGCTCGAATCGACCACTTGGCCGGGCACGACGGTCGAAGTCGTCAAACCTATACTGGAACAGAGCGGCCTGAAGAGCGGCGCCGATTTCTATCTGGCATTCTCGCCCGAGCGGGAAGATCCCGGCAATCCGAACTTTTCGACCAAATCGATTCCAAAAATCGTCGGTGGCGACGATCCCGTGGCGCTCAGGTTGGCGAGCTCCATGTATGGTGCCATCGTCGCCGGCATCATTCCGGTCTCGTCCACCCAGGTGGCCGAGGCCGTCAAGCTCACCGAGAACATCTTTCGCGCTGTCAACATTGCGCTCGTGAACGAGCTGAAGATGGTCTATGGCGCGATGGGCATCGACGTGTGGGAAGTGATCGAGGCGGCCAAGTCCAAACCGTTCGGTTACATGCCGTTCTATCCCGGGCCGGGGCTCGGCGGCCATTGCATCCCGATCGATCCATTCTATCTGACCTGGAAAGCGCGCGAATTTGACATCTCCACCCGGTTCATCGAGCTTGCTGGCGAGATCAATACGTCCATGCCGCGCTATGTGGTGGATAAGGTCGCGCAGGCATTGAACGCGCATTTCGGACGCGGCCTGCGCGGTGCCAGGATCCTGGTCGCCGGCGTGGCCTACAAGAAGAACGTCGAGGACATTCGCGAAAGCCCGGCATTCAAATTAATGGAACTGATCGAAGCGGCTGGCGCCACGACCGAATTCTATGATCCGCATGTGGACGAAATCCCACGCACGCGCGGACACCCTGAGCTGGCCGGACGGCGTTCGATCAAGTGGGATGAACAGGCCTTGCGCGAGTATGATCTCGTCTTGATTGCGACCGACCACGACGGCGTCGACTATGCGGCCTTGGCGCATAACGCCAAGCTGATCGTCGACACGCGCAACGCCTGCGCCCGTGCCGGCGCGACCAGCAGCAACATCATCAAAGCCTGAGAGACGGACCGTGCGCGTCCTGGTCACCGGCACCGCGGGTTTCATCGGCTTTCATGTCGCGCGACAACTGATCGCGGCGGGGCACGACGTGATCGGCGTTGATGGTCTTACGGCCTACTACGATGTCAAATTGAAGCAGCGCCGGCACGGCATCCTGCTGCAATCGCCAAATTTTTCGGCGCGTGAGCTGATGCTCGAAGACGCATCGGCGCTGACGCGGGTCTATGAAGAGCATTGTCCCGAGGTGGTCATTCATCTCGCCGCGCAAGCGGGCGTGCGCTACAGCCTGGAGAACCCGCGCGCCTATATCGATGCCAATGTGGTCGGCACGTTCAATCTGCTCGAGCTGATGCGCGCTGCCGCCCCGCGACATTTCCTGATCGCGTCCACAAGCTCGGTGTACGGCGCCAACACCAAGATGCCGTTTGCGGAAAACGATCGCACCGATCATCCACTGACGCTCTACGCGGCAACCAAAAAAGCCACCGAAGCGATGGCGCATTGCTACGCGCATCTGTGGAATCTGCCGACCACGGTGGTTCGATTCTTTTCCGCCTACGGGCCTTGGGGCCGCCCCGACATGGCGCTGTTCAAATTCACCAAGGCCATTCTCGATGGCTCGCCGATCGACGTTTACAATCACGGCGAGATGGACCGCGATTTCACCTACGTCGACGACATCGCCAAAAGCATCATTTTGTTGATCGACGCCGTTCCAATCAAACCGATTCTGCCGGACATGACTGATGAAGATCTCGGCCTCAGCCCGGCTGCTCCGTATCGGGTTGTCAACATCGGCAACGGCCAGCCCGTGCGCCTGCTGACGTTCATCGAGGCGATCGAAAAAAGCATCGGCAAGCCTGCGCAACGAAACTATCTGCCCATGCAGCCGGGCGACGTACCGGCTACCTACGCTGACACAACGCTGCTTGAGCGCCTTACCGGGTTTCGCCCGAGCACTTCCGTAAGCCGCGGCGTGGCGGAATTTGTCGCTTGGTACCGCGACTATTATGGCATATGAGGCTTTGAACCCGCGGATGGAGCCGATGCCCTCAAAACTCGATCAGCTGCGTGCAATGACGGTGGTCGTCGGCGACACGGGTGACATCGATGCGGTGCGGCGGCTCAAGCCGCAGGACTGCACCACGAACCCGAGCCTTGTGCTGAAAGCAGTGAGTACACCGGCCGGCAAGGAGATCCTGGCGGAAGCAGTGCGCTGGGCCGACTCGCTCAACGGCAGCCTCGAGGCACTCACGATCGCGGCCTGTGATCGCGTCGCGGTGGCCATCGGCACGGAGCTGACGCGCATCGTGCCTGGCCGCGTTTCGACCGAGGTCGATGCCGACCTGTCATTCAACGTGAAGGGTTCGATCGAGAAGGCGCAAGCGGTGATCGCGGCCTATGCGGCGCGCGGCGTGCCGCGCGAGCGGATCCTGATCAAGCTCGCATCGACTTGGGAGGGCATCCAGGCAGCGCGCGAGCTGCAGCGGCAAGGCATCGACTGCAATCTCACATTGCTGTTCTCGCTGACCCAGGCAATGGCCGCCGCCGACGCAGGCGCCTTTCTGATTTCTCCGTTTGTCGGGCGCATTCTGGATTGGCATGTCAAGAATGGCGGCGGGCCCTACACGGCTGAGAATGATCCCGGCGTTGCATCGGTGCGCAGCATTTATGCGACCTACAAGGCGCGCGGCGTCGCGACCGTCGTGATGGGGGCGTCGTTCCGCAACGTCGGCGAGATCGAAGCACTGGCCGGCTGCGATCGGTTGACGATTGCGCCCGCGCTGATGGATGAACTCGCGGGCTCCGCGGAAAACTTGCCGCGCGTGCTCGCGCCGACACTTACCGCTGGCGCCAAAGCTTGGGTTCACTACGACGAAGTGGGCTTCCGCTTCGGCCTCAACGAGGATGCCATGGCGACCGAAAAACTCGCCGAAGGCATCCGTCTGTTCGTGAAGGATTTGCGTGCGCTGCGTGCCCTGGTGCAGACCAGCTTGGAGCAAACGACGCGAACCGAACAGCGCGTCGTAGCCTAAATTAGCTCAGCCCGCCTGCGGCGCCAGCTCGCGCGCCAGCACATCAAGTTCAACGGCCAGCGCTTGCTGCCAATGCGGCGTTCTTACCCCGAACACGCGCTGCAGGCGCGTCATGTCGAGGCGTGAGTTGGCGGGACGCTTGGCTTTGGTCGGGTAATCCTCGGTGCGGATGGGCACGATCGAGTGCGCCTTCAGCGGGGCACCCCGCGCCCTCAGGCCGTCGATGATCGCCGTCGCGAAGCCATGCCAGCTGGTCTCGCCCGCTGCCGCGAGATGCACGAGCCCGTTCGCCGCCGCGAACCGCAGCGGCAGGTCGGATCTGTGATCGGCCACAATCGTCGCGATGCCATCGGCAATCACCTGAGCAGACGTTGGGGCGCCAACCTGGTCGGCGACAATGCGCAGCTCCGGGCGCTCCGCGGCGAGACGCGCAATGGTACGCAGGAAATTAGTGCCCTTGGCTGCATAGACCCAGGAGGTCCGGATAATCAGATGCGGCCCCTTGGCGGCGCGGATCGCATCCTCGCCGGCGAGTTTGCTCGCGCCGTAGACGCCGAGTGGACCGGTGATGTCGTCCTCGCGCCACGCGCGCTCGCTCGAGCCGTCGTAGACGTAGTCGGTGGAGAGGTGGATCAATGGCACGCTGCGGCGCGCGGCCCAGTTGGCGATGTGGCCGGGAGCTTCGCCATTGATCCGGTACGCGAGATCGCGCTCATCCTCGGCCCGATCGACGGCCGTATACGCGGCCGGGTTGATGATCAAGTCGGGAGCGATGCGGTCGAGCGCCGATGCGATCGTCTCCGCGTCAGCGAGGTCGAGGACGGCCCGCGGCGCCGGCACCACATCCGCCTTCCCCTTGAGCGCAGTCAGGAGAGCTCCACCGACCTGGCCGGTGACACCAGTAACCAGCACTCGCATCTCATATCTCCCCGTAACGCGGGAGCCGTTCAACCTGTGACAGCAACGGTGCCGACGCATCCCGCTCCGAGAGCTTCGGATCGTCGATTCCCCAATCGATACCGATCGCCGGATCGTCCCAGCGGACGATGAGTTCGTCGCGGGGGCTGTAAGGCGCGTCGCATTTGTAGAAGAAATCGGCGCTGTCCGAGAGCACCACGAAACCGTGGGCGAAGCCGCGCGGAACCCAGAATTGCCGGCGATTGTCTTCAGACAGTTCGACGGCGACATGGCGGCCGAATGTGGGGCTGCCGACGCGTACATCGACCACGACATCGCGTACCCGCCCGCGCATCACCGCGACCAGCTTTCCCTGCGTATTCGGGTTTTGCAGGTGCAGCCCGCGCAATACACCGTGCGCGGAGCGCGACAGATTGTCTTGAACGAATGGCCCTTTGATACCATGCGACTGGTATCGTTCGACCTGGAAGGTCTCCAGAAAAAAGCCGCGCTGATCGCCGAACAGTTTCGGCTCTATAATAAGCACATCAGGGATTTCGGTCTTGGTTACAATCATGGGCGGGGGGTTGTCTCACTCGGGAATGCGACGAGCTTGCTCGCGGGACGCTTAACACACTTGTACCCTTGGCAACACCTGTTATGACCATGCGTCATTCATGAGGCAGCGATGAAGGGTATTATTCTGGCGGGCGGCACCGGGTCCCGGCTTTATCCGGTGACAACCGTGGTTTCAAAACAGTTGCTACCGGTTTTTGACAAGCCGATGATCTACTACCCGCTGACGACATTGATGTTCGCGGGAATTCGCGAGATCCTGATCATCTCAACCCCGCAGGATCGCCCGCTGTTCCAGCGTCTGCTGGGAGATGGCTCGGAGTTCGGGTTAAAATTCGCCTACGCGGCTCAGGAGCAGCCGCGTGGGCTGGCTGATGCCTTCGTTGTCGGGCGCGAGTTTGTGGGGACCGATCGCGTTGCCTTGATTCTAGGCGATAACATCTTTCACGGGCACGGGCTCCCGGAACTGCTGACCAACGCGGTGGCGCGCGAGCGCGGCGCCACGATCTTCGGCTACGTCGTCAACACGCCGGAGCAATATGGCGTCGTTGAACTCGACGGCAATGGCCGTGCGCGCTCAATTGAGGAGAAGCCGGCGAACCCGAAGTCAAACGTGGCGGTGACCGGTTTGTATTTCTACGACAATCGCGTGCTCGAGATAGCAGCGTCAATCAAGCCGTCGGCGCGCGGCGAGATTGAAATCACTGACGTGAACCGGGCTTATTTGGACGACGGTGAGCTGTTTGTTGAGATCATGGGACGCGGGTTTGCCTGGCTCGACACCGGGACCCATGCGTCGCTCGTGGAGGCGAGCCATTTTGTCCAGATCCTGGAGCAGCGGCAGGGCCTGCGCATCGCCTGTCCGGAGGAAATCGCCTTGCGGCTCGGCTATATCTCGCTTGATCAATTTCACAAACTTGCTCAAAAAACCGCCAAGAGCAGCTACGGTGAATATCTCTTGTCAGTCTATCGCAGTTTGTCGGACTCCACCGGGTAGATCCCCGACACGGGTGATGAGGAATCCTGGATCATGCGGTTTCGCGGCTTGACGATCTTCGTGACCGGAGGAGCTGGCTTCATCGGCTCCGCGGTCGTTCGCCATCTGCTCGAGGACACCGAAGCCTTTGTGGTCAATATCGACAAGCTCACATACGCATCGAACCTGAGCTCCATCCCGCAGGCCGCAGGCAACCCGCGCTACGCTTTTGCCAAAGTCGATATCTGCGATGCGCCGGCACTGCGCGCCTTGTTCGATCGCTACCAGCCGCATGGGGTGATGAACCTCGCTGCCGAGAGCCATGTCGATCGGTCCATCGATGGCCCCGGCGAGTTCATTCGCACCAACGTGGTCGGCACATTCACGCTGCTGCAGGAAGCCTTGCGTTACTGGCGCGGGCTCGAGCCAGCGCGACGCAGCGCCTTTCGCCTGCTGCATGTGTCGACGGATGAGGTCTACGGCTCGCTTGGAGCCGAGGGGTTGTTCACCGAAGCCACGGCCTATCAGCCCAATTCGCCCTACTCGGCCAGCAAGGCCTCGTCAGATCATCTCGTTCGCGCATGGCGCGAGACCTATGAATTGCCGACGGTCGTCACCAACTGTTCCAACAACTACGGACCTTATCATTTCCCCGAGAAGCTCATTCCGCACATGATCATCAAGGGATTGGCGGAGCAGGAACTTCCGGTCTATGGCGACGGCCAGAACATTCGCGACTGGCTCTATGTGGAGGATCACGCGCAAGCGCTGACGCTGGTGTTGGAGCGCGGGCGCGTGGGCCAGACCTATAACATCGGCGGCCGCAATGAGCGCACCAACCTGCACGTCGTGCAAACGATCTGCGGACTGCTTGATCAACATCACCCGTCCAACCTGGGCACGCGCGAGCGTCTGATCGCGTTCGTCACTGACCGGCCCGGCCACGACCGCCGCTACGCGATCGACGCCACCAAGATCGAGAGCGAGCTGGGCTGGCGCGCCCGCGAGACGTTCGAGACCGGGATCGAGAAGACCGTGAAATGGTATCTGGACCAGCGCAGCTGGTGGCAGGCGATTCTCGACCGCGGCTATCAGGCAAAACGCATCGGCGTGGGCTGATTTAGAAACTCACCTCCCGGCACAGAAACTCGCACAACCGGCCGACCTCGACGGCCGCAGGACCGCGCGGCTCAAAATCCGCAACCGACTGGCCGCCGGCGAACGCACGCACGAACGCAACGCGATTTCCAACACTCGGAGCCACGGTCTGTCCGAACTGCGACAGTTCTTCCAGGAATTGCCGTCCCTCCAGGGTTCGGCTGTCCACCCGGTTCGGCACGATCACGCAGCGCTTTTCCGGCCAGCGGCTGCGAACCGTACCGAAGAAGTCGAGCGTGCGCGCCATTCCGTCGAGATCCAACCCGGATGGCGTACAAGGCAGCACGGTGAGTTGCGAAATCGCGATCGGCGCAATCACGGTTTTGGCATTGGGCGCGCTGTCGACGACGACGTACTGCGCCGCAACCGTGCGCGTCTGGCGCACCCAGTCTTCGACCGGCTTGTCGTCCAGCGGCATCTCATAAACCGGACACGGCAGACGGCCCGGGAGCGCCCCTGCGTGGCGGAGCGCTGCGGGTCGGCATCGATCAAGGCGGACGAGCCACTGCGGCGGGCGAGTTCCGCGGCGAGTGCGACCGCGAGCGTTGTCTTGCCAACGCCACCTTTGAGCTGCGCGACCGTTACAACAACCGACATGCAACCGGCAAACGCCGCGGAGAATCAAACATCCAGATAGGCTCGCAGCTCATGCATCTTGCCGCTGCGCCATTCGATCAGATCGATACCGGTCAGCACCTTGTCGTCAAGCGTGAGCACGAACTCGATCAGCGTGGTATCGCCATCGGCAAAAACATTGCGCGCCACGAACGAGAGTTTGTTGCACGAGGCAAATATCCCCTCGACCACGCGCATTGCGCCGTCTTTGCCTTCGACACGCTTGACCACGGGATCTTCGAGGGCGAAGTCGTCGGCCATCAACGCCGCACAGCCGGCCGCATTCTTGGCATTGAACGCCGCCACATAGGCGCGGCTCAAGTCTTTCAATTCGGCACTCATGATTTCAGCAGTACTGTTTGTTTATTGAGCGGACGGCAGGCGGCCCGGATATTTGTCGCCACGCGCGCTGGGCAGCTTCACCACCGCGCAGACCGCGTCGGTGAGCGCACGAAAATCGGTGGCCTCGCCCGGCTCGAGCAGCATGATGTCGCCGGCGCCCAACACCTTGCCCATCATGGTGACCCGGCCGGAAACAACGACCGTCACTTCGGTCGCTACCCGATGGTGATGCTCCTCCTCGTAATCGCCAGCCGCATAGTGCTTCACCGCCACCTCGCAGGCGGTGCTATGCGCGATCCGCGGCTCGAAGTCGCCGACGAACCAGCCCTTCACCATCTCGTTCAGCCGCGCCTGCTTCATTGCGCTGCCTCCGGATGGATGTCGGCCTCGTAGAGCGAGATCTGGCGTTGCGATTTGAGCGGGCGGTAGTGTTTGGCCTCCACTTCGTGAATCCCCATGCGTTTGTGCTTGAGCACCAGTTCGTTCAGCGTCAGGCTGATGAAGAACCTGTTGTCGACGTGTGCATCCTTACGGATCATGTCCTGTGCCGATTGCACGAAATCCGCACCCCGCCGGTACCAGTAAAACCCCGCAGTCGCATGCCGGCTGATCGGCCGTTTCTCGGCCGCCTCGACGATCAGTCCGTTGCCATCCACCAGCATGTATGAATAACGCGGATGCAGGGAACGGAACGTCACGACGCCGGCATCCAACCCGCGCTGCCGGAAGTCGTCGACCGGGGCGCGGTAATCGATATCGAGGAACTCGTTGCTGTTGAGGATCAGGAGCTCATCCTCGGGATCGATCAGGTGGACGCAAAGGAGCGCGGTGCACGGCGCGCCCTGGGTGTCACCATCGATGGCGACGACCGCCGCGTCCGGTGCGGCCAGCTTGATCACGTTGTCGATGTGGAAGCGCCGCACGTCCTGCCGGCGCACAGCGAAAATGAGCTTGGCGCCAAGCCCCTTGCAGGCATTCACGAAGCGCTCGACCAGTACTTCACCGTTGGCTTCGGCAAGCCAGACCGGGGTTTCGTTGTCCTTGAGTTGCGGACCCGCTCCGAGAATCAACACGCGCATGTGCAGCACCCTCACGCCGCCGCGACCGCGGCATCGATTTCCATGATCTTCTGCGAGATGTTGGTCCAGGTGACGTCGTCCACCTCATCCACCTCCAGCACGTGCGCGCCGGACGCACGCGCCGCCCGGATGCCGTTCTCATTGTCCTCCACGACCAGGCATTCCTCCGGCTGCACGCGCAACTTGCTGATCGCCAGGCTGTACATCTCGGGGTCCGGCTTGGCCTTGGTGACATCTTCATTGGAGATGATGAAGTCCAAATATCCGTCGAGCTCGGCGTACCGCATCATCACTTCGATGGTGTTGCGGATGGAGTTGGACGCGACCGCGATGCGGTAGCCCTTTGCGTGCAGCATCGACAATGCGTATTGATGATTGAAGCGCGGCTTGCAGTTGGCGTTGACGATCTCCATCGTGTAGCGCTGCTTCATGTCATTGATGAAACCGTGCAACTCGACCGGCAGATGCTTGTCGGCGGAGAGGATCTGCAACTTGCGCCGCGTTGGCAGCCCGTCGAAGGTGGTGAGGTGCTCGTAGCGGCTGATCTCGTAACCGAACAGCTTCAGCGCACGGTTGAGCGCCTCGTAGTGCCAGTCCTTGGCTTCGATCAGGACTCCGTCCATGTCGAACACGACGGCCTTTATCATCGCTTGCCTCCAAACCAATCCGCCGCATCCTCGGGCAGGTCGGTGCACAGCATCAGGGCGGGGTGATCCGCCACCTCTGATGGTTTCAATTGCGCCCACAAGGGTTTAGGGTCTCGCCCGTGCAACTCCGGCGAGACAATGCATACACGCTTGCCGTCGCGCAGAAAACCGGAGATTTTCGAAACGTCATACCACTGCGACGTAAAGGCATCGAGCCAGATCCCGAGCGCGTCCGCATAGCGGGCCGGCGGATCCTCGTACTCGCTCGCGCGCGAGAACGCGGGCAGGCCCAAGCGCAACTGCACGACCATCTCGGGAACCGACATGTCGAAGGTGAACCAGCGGGTCAAGCCGCGCGTCGTCATCTGCTCATTCAGCAAACGCGCCAGACCATCCGCCTTGATGTTGATCGCAAGCGGCAGATCGCGACCATCCAGGATATCGAGCATCGCCGCCAGCGTGATCTCCGAGCCATTCGGCATGTCGTGCGAGATCACGAGCTCACCGTTGCGGTCGCGCACGTCGGTCTCGGTGCCGAAGCCGAGATCGAACGAGCGCCTCAATGCCGTCGGCGTATTTTTTTCGGCCGCGGTCTTCCAGTAACCGCGATGACTGAGGATGATCACGCGAGATCTCGTGTGGCGACTTTGGAAACGGGCAGATCCAAGAACGCGTCAAGATCGGGCGGTGTGCCAAGCCCGTACATGCCCCGCCCAACGCTGCCGACGTCATAAACTCCGATCCGCGCCCCCTCGCCGATCAGCTGGTTATAGACCGGCGCGACGTAGAACTCGTTGTTGACGCGCAGGTTCTTGGCGATCATGTCATCGGCGGCGCGCACGAAATCGCGCCCTGCCTTGAAGTTGTAGATGCCGACCGTGGCGCAGTTGGACACGACTTCCTTCTCGACCACGAGGTCGACGAGCCCGCGCGCATCAAGCCGCGCGAACGACCACTTCGGATCGTCCGCCCACATGGTCATGATGAGGCCGTCCAGCTTCTCCTCGGTCATGGCGTGCAGGTAGTCGGCGATCGCAATGTCCACGAACTGGTCGCTGTTGGCGATCATCAGCGCGTCATCGCTGTCGATGAACTCGCGCGCGGTCAGCACCGTGCAGGCTGCGCCCTCGGTGACGCCGTCGAGCTCCACGACCGCGCAGCCGGGCGACCAGGCCTCGAGATTTTGCCGCAGCCCGAACTGCTGCGTATGCGCGCGCTGACAGATGAACACGAAGCGATGCGATTCCGACGGCCGGACGTTTTCGATCACCAGCCGGATCATCGGCACGCCGTGCACCGGGATCAGCGGCTTGGGCAGGGTATAACCCGCTTTGGCGAAACGGCTGCCAAGGCCAGCCAACGGGATGACGACGTTTATCATTGAGACCTCGATGGATTTTCAGGTCCGCGGCGCCAAAAACAGCGCCCGGCGCCAGCCGGGTGGGATCAGCGCCAACGGATCGGGCCAATCGATGCCGAATGCGTGCGGAAACACATGCACCGCGATGGTGTACATGATCAACAGCCACAGGAGAATGATAAGAAGACCGAAGGGCGCGAGCGCGATCGACAGAATTCCTATCTGTTGATCGACAGCACGTTCCCGCGGCGATTTCTCCATGGCGAATTCCTTGGCACGTGGCCTGTCTGCGTGTCCAGTACAAGTAGGCAAGCATGCGAATCGGCGTCGATCTCGGCGGAACGAAAATCGAGGCGATCGCGCTCGGCGCCGATGGAACCATCCTGGCGCGGCATCGCGTGCCGACGCCGGTCGGCGATTATGCGGGCACTCTTGATGCCGTCGCCGGCCTTGTCGACACGATCGAGCAGCAGCTCGGCTGCCGAGGCAGCGTCGGGGTTGGCACGCCCGGGGCGATCTCATCAAGAACCGGCCTGATCAAGAATTCCAACAGCACAATGTTGATCGGCAAACGGCTCGATCAGGATCTCGCCGCCAAGTTGCGGCGCCCCGTGCGGTTAGCCAACGATGCGAACTGCTTCGCACTCTCGGAAGCCGCCGATGGCGCGGGCGCCGGCGCGGGAGTCGTGTTCGGGGTCATCCTCGGCACCGGGGTCGGCGGCGGTGTGGTGGTCGAACGCAAGATCCTGGTCGGGCGCAACGATATTGCCGGCGAATGGGGACACAACCCCCTGCCCTGGCCACGGCCCGATGAGCACCCCGGCGCGCCCTGCTACTGCGGCAAAGCGGGATGCATCGAGACGTTCCTGAGCGGACCGGGCCTCGCCCGGGCCTATCAGGCCAAGGCCGGCAAGAGGCTCACGGCCGAGGCGGTGGCGCGAGCAGCCGCGGCCGGTGAGCCGCAGGCAGTCGCATGCCTTGACGTTTATGCGGACCGATTGGCCCGCGCGCTGACGGCCGTCATCAATATCCTCGATCCCGATGTCATCGTGCTCGGCGGTGGGCTCTCCAATATCGGCCCGCTCTATGAGGAACTGCCGCCGCGCATCGCGCGCTATGCCTTTTCCGATGGCATCGATACACCAATCGTGCCCGCCCGGCATGGCGATTTAAGCGGAGTGCGCGGGGCAGCCTGGCTGTGGCCGCAGGGTTGACGCACGATGTTTCTCGGCATCGATATCGGGACCTCCAGCGTCAAGGCCGTCCTGGTTGACGACGACGGAACCGTCGCCGGCCAGGCAAGTGCGCCGCTCATCGTCTCGCGTCCACATCCCGGCTGGTCAGAGCAGAACCCGGCGGACTGGTGGACCGCGACCAACCGCGCCGTGACCGCCCTCGAGGCGCAAAACCGGCGCCAGGTTCGCGCCATCGGGCTCTCCGGCCAGATGCACGGTGCAACTCTGCTTGATGCCGCCGACCGGCCGCTGCGGCCGGCGATCCTGTGGAACGATGGCCGCAGCGCCGCGCAATGTGTGACCCTCGAGCACGCCGTGCCGGCGAGCCGCAAGATCACCGGCAATCTCGCAATGCCCGGCTTCACCGC
Organism: uncultured Alphaproteobacteria bacterium; assembly: GCA_963760435.1. Lineage (GTDB taxonomy): Bacteria > Pseudomonadota > Alphaproteobacteria > Rhizobiales > Xanthobacteraceae > JAFAXD01. Next base: position 313,636 of record CAVXDE010000037.1, on the reverse strand, counting down.
GCCGAAACTGCTGTGGGTCAAGCAACACGAGCCGGACGCTTTTGCGGCGACGCGCTGCGTGCTGCTGCCGAAAGACTATATGCGCCTATGCATGACTGGCGCGAAGGCGACCGATGTCTCCGATGCGTCCGGCACGCTCTGGCTCGACGTGGCTCGGCGTGCCTGGTCGGACGAGATGCTGGCCGCGACGGGGCTCGCCCAAGACCGGATGCCGCGTCTGCACGAGGGCTGCGAGATCACCGGCACCTTGCGCCACGAAGTCGCGGCCGGGTGGGGCATGGAACCGGTCGTGGTCGCAGCCGGCGGCGGTGATAATGCCGCCGGCGCGGTGGGCGTCGGCGTCATCGACGAGGGCGACGCGCTTCTGTCGCTTGGCACATCCGGCGTGTTGTTCGTTGCCGGCAGAGCATTTCGGCCCAATCCGGAGCGCGCGGTGCACGCGTTCTGCCATGCCCTTCCGCAGCGCTGGCACCAGATGAGCGTGGTGCTCAGCGCGGCGAGCGCGCTTGATTGGGCGGCACGCCTCACCGGAAACGCCGATGCCCGTGCGCTGATTGCGTTGGCCCAGGCGCGCGCGCGGCTCGACGGGTGCGAAATCTTCCTGCCCTATCTCTCCGGCGAGCGCACGCCGCACAACGATCCTGCAGCCCGGGGCGTGCTGTTCGGCCTCGATCACGAGTTGGATGCTGCCGCCATCGGCCAAGCCGTGCTCGAGGGCGTGGCCTTCGGTTTGGCTGACGGCCTCGACGCATTGATCGAGGCTGGAGCCGCGATCAAGCAGATCTCGGTGATCGGCGGCGGCGCCCGATCCCCCTGGTGGGGCCGGGTGCTGGCTGCGGCCCTCAACCGGCCACTGGCCTATCGGGCGGGCGCGGACGTCGGGCCCGCGTATGGCGCAGCGCGCCTCGCGCGTCTTGCTGTGACGAGAGAGTTGAGCGGCGAGGTCTGCGCGCCACCCCCAATCGAGGCAATGATTGAACCCGATGCTAGCGATGTCGCAGTATTGACGCCGAAGCGGCATATGTTCGAACACCTCTATGGTGATCTACGCGGGCGCTTCGGTGACCATTTGCCGGCAGCAACAATTGAAAATAAGTCCTAACTGTCTTGTGGCCATCAAGACGATGTGATTAATGCTGCGGTGCCGGTAAGGGGGCACGCGGGACTAAAATCGTCCGCGTTCAGTAAGGAAATCAAACACATGGCGAAAGTAGCGGCTTGGAACGGTGCAATGACGTTTGGCACCGGGGGAAATTTCAGGAATTGGGCCCGGACCGGTTGGAGCCGGCCCGAAGCAGACATCACCTGGATGGAAGGGCCGCAAGCCACGTTGGAGTTCAGCATGCCGATGCCGGAGACTGATCCGGTGCTGGCGTTGAAAGTGCTGCCGGTGAAGACCAACGTCGTGCAGCAGCTGTTCGTCTACATGAACGGGCGGTTTGTCGGGTTCCTGCTCGGCAAGAACGACCTCGAGGAATTCTTCGTCCCCGTCAATCAGGAGTATTTCAGTCCTGATGGATCGCGCAACACACTGACCTTCGTGTGTCCTTACGCGGTCAAGCCGTCGGACGTCGGCGCCGGACCGGACCAGCGCACACTCAGCTTTGCCTTCGTCACCCTCTCGCTGCGCGAGTCCAGTAAGTAAACTAACTGGTGACGCGCGCCGCTTCCGCAATCGCACAGAACAGGTGATAGAGCGTGCTCGCCGGCATCATGGCGACAAGCGGCGCGCCTTTCTCATCCACATGATCGATCCAGCCGCCCGGCACCGGGCGGCCGATGAACGTGTCGGCGAGGCGTTGCAGGCAGCGCACCGCCAGCACGTCGCAATTGGCGCGTCCCAGTTCGCCCTCGACAATGTTGGCCTTGAGCCCCTCGGTATGCGGCCAGCAGCGGCGTGACGTCTTGATCACCGCCCCGGTCGCCTCGACTTCGTCACGGATATAACCCGCGGCGTCCCACCCATAGCGGTTGGCGTGATCATAGAGCGCGCCGCAGTACGCGCTCACATCGCGGCCCGACGCGCGCTGGAAATGGCGCAGCAGCCAGATCCATTCATAGTGATGGCCGGGTTCGCTGATGCGCCCGCGCGCATCGGGAACCGGGTCAAGATCCTCGGTGAGATATTCCGTCAGTGCGCCGACCGAGGGCTGGAAAAATCCGGTCGAGAACACGCCGAAAATCTCAGCCCCGCGGGCGAGGAAACGCGCATCGCCGGTTGCCTGATAGAGTGCAATGAATGCCTCGAACAAATGCATGTGCGGGTTTTGCCGGCGCAGCGCATCTGGGCGAGGTAGCGCATCGAGATAGCCGCCGCGATCCGAGCCAAGAAAGCTGTCCAGAAACACCAGCGTCTCATCAACAATTTTGAGCACCTGCGTGTCGCCGGTGAAGCGGTGGTACCAGGCGAGCCCAAGCAGCGCAAAGGCATGCGCATAGGTGTCGCGCGTCGCATTGGCGATGCCGCCATCGGGCGCGAGCGAATGGACGAACCCCGCTTCACCGTCGCGTTGATAGAAAGCGTCCAGCATGTACGCGACGCAGCGGTCGGCGAGAGGACGCGCGTCCGCAAACCAGCCGAGTACGCCGGCGTGGCAAAACACGTAAAGCTGCCGGCCCTGCGCCATCAGCCGCTTGGGCACGTCGATGATTGGCGCACCGGCGAGATCAAGACGCTCATGGAACCCGCCGCGCGCAAGGTCAACACCCGCCGTGCCCCAGAATGGCAAGGCGTCGTTCCTGATCCAGGCCTGCACCGGCGGCAGCGCTTGCGCGAGCTGCGGGAACGCGGTCATGGCGCGAGTTCTCCACCGGCCTGCAGCCCCAACGCCACGCCGGCCCGGCGTTTGCGGCAGTCGTCCACGAACTCGGCGAGATTGCCGCCGGCAAACAGGAACCCCGGGATTCCGGCCGCCTCGGCCGCCGTAATGTCACTTTGTTTGTCGCCGATCAGGAAACTGTTCTCCTTGTCGATCTCAAGGTCGGCAAGCGCCCGCAAGATCATGCCGGGCCCCGGCTTGCGGTCGATGTGGGCAAGGCGAAAGCGCTCGACCTTCCCGTCCGGGTGATAGGGGCAGTGATAGAACGCATCAATAAAAGCGCCCTGCGCGGCAAGCGCGTCGCGCATCCAGGCGTGCAGCGTGTGCACAGCTTCCTCCTCATAGCGGCCATGGGCAACGCCGGCTTGGTTGGTGACCACCACAACTCTGTAACCAAGATCGTTGAGCGACCGGACGGCAGCGATCGCGCCCGGGATCCAGTCGATCTGGTCGGGCCGGTGGACGTAGCCATGGTCGACGTTGAGGACGCCGTCGCGATCGAGGAACGCCGCCGGCCGTCGCCGCACAGCGAGAAGCTCGCGCCGGCCCTGCGCCAATGTTTCAGGCAGACCGATGTCCAGGAAATAGCCTTCGCGCTCGACACCGGCGAGACGGCCCTCGCGCGCAAGGGCCGGGAAAATGTCCGTCTCGAGCGAGCACGGCAACCTATTGACACGATTGATGACGCTTGCGCGCAACACGTAAATCCCGGCATTGATCAGGGCCGGCCCGCTGACCGCCGGATTCTTCTCGCGAAACCCGGTGATGCGGTTCTCCGTCAATGCGACGGTGCCGTAGCGCGCTGGATCGGCGATGCGACGCAATGCAAGCAACCCCTCGACGTCCGCCGCCATTGGTTCGGCGGCGAGCGCCCGCATGTTGATATCGAAAAGCGAGTCGCCGTTGAGCAGCAGGAAGCGCGAAGTGAGCAGGTCGCGGGAGCAGGCGAGCGCACCGGCGGTCCCGCGCGGCTCCGGTTCGATCACGACCCGCACACGTGCCGAGGCGACGGTGCGGCCGTCATAGCGCTCGCGCACCACGTCGCCCAGATGGCCCGCAAGCAGCACCAACTCGTTGAAGCCCTGCCGCGCCAGCTCGCCGATCACCAGGTCGAGGAACGTCGTCCCAGGCGCGATCTCCAACATCGGCTTGGGAATCGTACGGGTGAGATCACCGAGCCGGGTGCCCTTGCCGCCGACCAGGATGCAGGCTTGGCGGATGACGTCCGTCATCGACATTCACGCAGCAGAACTTGCAATCAGCGGTTCGTGGTCCAGGCCTCGGCACCGCCCTCGGTAAATTGTACCGGGGCGGCCATGACGCCGCTTTCATTGAGCGCGGTAATCAGCCGATGGCGTTGCTCGGGATCGGTCATGAACATCACGAACCCGCCGCCGCCGGCGCCCGAGACCTTGCCGGCCACGGCGCCATTCTTCAACCCCAGCTCGAACACCTGCTCGACCGCGGAATTCGACACCGAGCCCGAGGTGCGGCGCTTGGCGAGCCAGGAGCGGTTGAGGATTTCAGCAACGCCGCGGATATCGCCGCCGAGCAGCGCCTGTTTCATCTCGATCGCATCGGACTTAAGCTGATGCAGGGCTTCGAGCGCGCCCGAGTCGTGTTGGGTCACGGCCTTGACCTGGTCGGCGATGATCGTATCGGACGCGCGCGATTTGCCGGTAAAGCAAACAACCAGCGAGGCTTCGAACTCGTAGACATAGTGCGGCGATACGCGCAGCGGATTCACGATCACCCGGTCGCCGGGCAGGAACTCCATGAAGTTGAGGCCGCCGAAGGCGGCGGCGTACTGATCCTGCCGTCCGCCCGCAAGGCCGAGATCGATGCGCTCGATCTGGAAGGCAAGCCGGGCAACATCGTAGCGGCCCAGCGGCAAGCCGAATGCCGCGCGGTAGGCTTCCACCAGGGCAATGACCAGCGCCGAGGAGGCCCCAAGGCCTGATCCGGGCGGGGCGTCCACGGTCGACGTAACCGTGACCGCAAGCAGACGCCCGCGCAGGAAGTCGCGCACCATCCGGTTATGCACCGCGCGATGCAGGATGAGGCCGCTGTCAAGGGGCAGCTCGGCCGCCAGCGGGACGATGTCGTCCTGCTTGACGTCATGCGCCGCAAAGCAGAGCCGGTGATCGTCCCGGAAGCTCAGGTGGGCATAGGCATAGCGCCCGATTGTTGCATTGAGGATTGCGCCGCCAAACTCGTCGCAATAGGGCGAGAGGTCGGTCGCGCCGCCGGCGAGCCCGAGCCGCAACGGGGCGCGGGCGCGGATGCTGACACTCTGACCGCGCCGGGGATCCACCGGTGGCGTGCCAACCGCGATGGCGGCGCGCGACCCATAGGTCTCCACCGGAGCAAACATCTGGTAGTTCATGGATCCCCACGCAGGCTTGCTGTTGCCTTTGAAGCGGTTTTCGGCCGGACGCTTATGCGACACCCGGACAGCACTAACGCCCGCTCCGGATTCTGCCGGGACGACTGTGCGCCTTAACCGCAATGGTCGAAATCCGCAGCCGGACTATCGCATGCAGCCGGCCTGCCCGCAATGGCAGGCTGCCGACACAGTGGCGCGCCCCGAGTCCGCCATTGTTGGCAGCGCGAGACATAGATGACATCGCGCACATAGATGTCATAGGTGACGCTTTCTATGCGCCAATAAGGCACGCAGCACCGATGATAGATCGCAGGCTTGGAGTCCTCGCATAGGTGACGCCATCCCGCATAGATGTCATAGATGACGTTTCTGCGCGTCGATACAGGCCCAGGTTTCGCTGCCCTCAGCCAGCCTCCAATTCAGATTCACTTTGCAAATAGCCCGCCGCCGACACCCGCCAGCGGCACCGAACCGTTTAAGACAAAAGCATGATGTATTTTGTTATTGTTCAGTCAAGGCAAAGACTTGCCACCTGCTCAAATAACAGCATTCGAGCCGGTGAAGAAAGCGATCGAACGCGCGGCGCGATGCCGGCAGCTGACGACGCCGGCTTGGTGGAACGCATGCTGATCGAGGGATTGACGCAGGGCGGCTATTTGCAACCAACCAAGAGCGCGCCCCGCGCGGCAGGCGCCAAAACCGGCGAACCGACAATTACATAAGCCCAGCGCCAATCGCCACGAGCTTGGCCCTCTGCCGCAAGCATCCGCCTGCTCAGGAGACGAGACTGGGCGTTCGCGACGGCGGTGGCCGGCCGGCTCCGCTCGGCGCGGATATGTGCCGGTTCTGCTGATCCCATAGATGGCGATAGATCTCACAGCGCCCGAGCAGTTCCTGGTGGGTTCCAACGTCTTCCACGCCGCCGCGTTCCAGGACCATGATGGCGTCGGATTTCACCAGCGACGAGAGCCGATGTGACACGACGATGAGGCTGCGACCGTGCGCAATGCGCGCCAGGTTGCTGTTGACGATCGCCTCGCTCTCCGGATCCAGCGCGCTCGTCGCCTCGTCGAGGATGAGAATGCGCGGATCGAGGATCAGGGCACGCGCGATCGCCAGCCGCTGGCGCTGGCCGCCGGATATGTTGCTCGACCCCTCATAGATGAACGTGTCGTAGCCACGCGGCAGCCGGTCGATGAACTCCTCGGCGCCGGCGAGGCGCGCCGCACGGCGGACCTCGTCCAAGCTGGCATCCGGCTTGCCGGATGCGATGTTGTCGCGGATCGTGCCGCTGAAGAGAAAATTATCCTGCAGCACAACCCCGAGACAACGGCGCAGGTACTCGAGGTCGTAGTCGCGCAACTCAACCCCGTCGATCAGGATCTGGCCCTGATAGTTTGGGCTCAACCGCTGCAGCAACCGCGTCACGGTTGTCTTGCCGGACCCGCTGCGCCCCACCAGACCAATCGTCGTCCCGGCCGGTACCGTAAACGAGACGTCGCGCAACGCCGGCGCGGCGGCGTCCCGGTAGGTGAAGGTCACGTTCTGGAACTCGATCTTGCCGTGCACCGTCGGGCGTGGCCCTTCACGCGACCGCCCCTCCTCCTCGGGCCGGTTGACCAGGTCCCCGATCGCCTCGATGGCGATGCGCGCATCGTCCCACTGATTGAGTGACATGGCGATCTGGATAAGTGGGGAGATCACGCGCTGGCTCAGCAGCAGGAATGCGAACAGCGCTGCCGTCAGCGTCGGATCCTCGGTGGTCATGCAGATGTACACCGCAAGCGCCAGACCGCCGACGATTGCCGTCATTTCCAGCGGTCGGACCACCGTGCTGACCACAGCGCCGAACATGTCGTGCTCGATGCGGCTTTTCGCGACCTTGTGGGTCAACGCATCAAATCGGTGGCGTTGGCGCGGCTCCAAGGTCAAAGCTTTGACGGTGCGAATGCCGGCGAGCGTTTGATACAGGAATGACCCGCGCTCGGATTGCAGGGCTTCGAGCCATTTGCCCTTGCGCCGGTAGATCGGCAGCGTGAAAACCAGCCACGCAACGATCATCGCGCAGATCACCAGGATGAACGTTGTCACCAGCGGGCTGAGGAAGAACATCACCGGCAGGAAGAACATCAAGACGGTTGAATCGAGCAGCGACCCGAGCAACTGCCCGGTGAGGAAGCTCAAGATCCGCTGATGATAGTAGTAAACGGTCATAATGCCGCCGATCTGATTGCGCTCGAAAAAATCGATCGGCAATCCGATCAGCTTGTCGAAGATGTAGGTGTTGAGCTTGACGTCCACCCGTGCCGTCAGATGGATGATCAGGAACTGGCGGATCCACCGGAACACGGCCTCGAGCGCGATCACCGCAAGCATAGCAATGACCACGAAGTAAAATGTGCTGAGCGCCTTGTATCCAAGCACCCTGACCGTCAGCACCTGCCAGAACATGATCGGCAGCAGTGACAGAAACCCGAGTACGACGGCACAGACGGCAATGTCGCGAACAATGCGGCGCTCGCGGAAGATGAGCGCGCGAACGAAATTGATCGAGAACGGCTGCGCTTCGTCACGCACCTCGTAGTTGCGGCGGACCAGGACAACGTCACCGCTCCACGCGCTTTCGAAGCGCGTACGATCGATGATGAGCAGCGCGTCATCGCCGGCATTGGGGTCCTCGAGCACGACGCGCGCCGGCTCGTTGTCGAGTTCGAGCCTTGTGAGCACCATGCTGCGGCCGTTCTTGAGGGTGATCAGGACCGGCAACGCCTTGCTGAGCGCAACGACTTCCTTCCAGTCGGGGCGCATGCTGCGCGCTTGCAGGCCGACGGACTTGGCAACTTTCAACAGCTGCGCAACCGAGAGTTCCCGGCTATCGCCCGGCCTCTGTTCCGCGAGCTGCGATACCGAGACATCGAGGCCATGATGACCGGCAATGATGGCAAGGCATCCGAGCCCCGAGGGCTCGACCGTCGCCTCGGGCTCACCGAGCACTTGCACGTCACCATCGATGGTCGCGAGCTGGTTCATGCCTGTTCCTGTATTGCCGTTTCTTCCGGGACGGGCTCCGACACAGCAGATGCCCGATCTAACCGGTCCACATAGATAGCGTGCAACCGCCGAAACATGACCCGCGGCGCCTGCGAGGTGTCGGGCGCGCTCGATTTCAACCGCTGCCCCGGACGCGGAAATCGCCTGATAGGTCAAACCCTAGCGGGGTTACCCCTGACATAATCCGCGCGCACGTGCAACCCGAACGGGGGCTGCATCAGCGGCATGTCCCAGCTCCCCGTTATCCCCGTTTTCAGTAATCAATCCTTCGCAAGTCGTTCCGCCGCACGTCCGCCTGATCCAAATGGTCACCGGGACCTGGGTCGCCGGCGCGCTCGTTGCCGCCGCCAAACTGAACTTGGCCGACCAACTGACGAGCGGACCAAAGAGCGCCGCCGAGCTGGCAGGACGGATGCGCGTCCGTCCCTTGGCGTTTCGGCGACCGCGTGACGATCGCAGCCGGCGATTTCTTCAAGACAGTTCCCAAAGGCGCCGATGCCTATCTTCTCTGGCATATCTTGCACGACTGGTCCGAGGATCGATGCCACGCCATTCTGGACAACGTGCGCAAAGCCAGGGAGCCAGGAAGCCGACTGCTGATCATCGAAATGGTGCTTCCGGAGGGGGACGCGCCGCATCGAGGCAAAATGATAGGTCTGTTGATGCTGGTCATGGCCGGCGGCCAGGAGCGCAGCGAATCGGAATATCGGCAACGCCTCGACAGCGCCGGATTTGCATTGACGCGCGTGGTGCCGACCCGCTCGGCGGTCAGCATCGTTGAAGCGATCCTGGCCTGAAACGTCGGATGGCCGACCGCGCTCGCAGGGCGGAAAAAATTGCACTCCCGCGTGAAACTGCACGGCAACCATCCCCAAAGCTTGACGTTGACGCTGCGTAGTTCAATGCGGGGGACGTCGCATGCGGGCGCTCGTCTGGCACGGCAAAGAAGACATTCGCTGCGACACGGTTTCGGACCCGGAAATCGAAGATCCGCGTGACGCGATCGTCAAAGTGACGAGCTGCGCGATCTGCGGCTCCGACCTGCACCTGTTCCACAACTTCATTCCCGCGATGCTCCCAGGCGACATCATGGGACATGAGATGATGGGAGAAGTTGTTGAGGTCGGCTCCGGCGTGAATGGCAAGCTCAAGAAAGGCGACCGCGTCGTCGTGCCGTTCACCATCATTTGCGGCGAATGCGACCAATGCAAACGCGGAAAGCCTCGTGCGCTCCTATGTGATCGCCGCCGGCGTCCTATCGTTGTCGACCGAGAAGCAAGCCGGACTGTGGAGCCGCGTCGCCGGCGACGGACTGGACGTCGCGACGCTCGTGCCCGGACTGCGTAACGACAACCCGCAACGCAACAACGTCGCCTTTGCCTTGATGATGGTACTCGGCATCGCCGCGCTCGACATCGCCGTCGCGCAGCAGACAACGGCGCGGCAAGAGCGCAGCCGCAGCCGACCGGGGCTTTATGCTGACCGCAGCGGCTTTCCGAAGGGGCTTGGCGCGGCACGCGCGTCGGCCAGAGATTACCGGCCGCCGTCCAACACGCAGCGCACGGCGACGTTGGCTCAAGCCTCCCCGATTTGAACCCGCCAGGACATAAGCGCAGCGATCCTGAGGCAACGCAAAAGACCTCGGACGTCTTGGGGCACGCCGTCATTGACCCAACTGCCCAACCCCGGCTCGCAGTGAGAGGGGCAGAAAGGGTCCTGCCGACGGTATTGAAGACGAAGGCGCCAGCACGCGTAAAATCCCCGCCCGAATCGCTTGAGGCCGTGTCGGCCAAGCGTCGGTAGATGGTCGAAAGGCTGACGTAACGATCGTGGTTGAACGCATCGGTCGCGTTCAGGTTCGAGATATCGACGATCTGCACTTTCGCCCGAAGGGCAGCCTCCTGCACTCTCGGATCGTCCACGTCGATCGTGCCCACCCGCTGCCGGGCATCGGCGATGCGTCTGGAGAGATCAAGCGCCTTGTCGTCGCGCGAGACAAGCAGCGTCATCGGCGGGGACAGCGGCCCGATAACGTCCAACTGGGAGCGGAACACATCGATATCGATGTCGGGAGCGGCAAGGATGACCTTCATCCGATTGATGGCGGCGCTGTTGCCAGTGAGCCGCAATTGGCGCAAGGATTCGGCCGTCAGCCAACAGCCCATGCTGTGCGCCAACACATCAATCTGATTGATACGCTGATTGCGGGCCAGCATCGTCATCAGCTCGACCAGTTGATCGCGCGAATAGGTGGCTGCATCCTTGTCGGCGACATAGCCGGTGAGTTGGCCTTCAGATGGCCAAGCAAACAGGACGGCGACGCCATCAACCTCGGCATCAGCCGTCATTTGCGCCATCCGGAAAAGCGCCTCTTGGAAATTGTTGTTGTAACCATGGATGAAGAGACCGACTTTAGACCCGCCGGGGCGCGTCTCGCGGGCCGTGATCTTCTGCTCGAAGGATGACCGGTCGAGCACGGTCTGCTGTAGCGTGGTGAAGCTGGTCGCGGGATCCAGCCCCAACGCCGGCCATTCGATCTCTCCAGGCCGGTGTCCGGGCGGGATCGATATTCTAAACTCGGCGTAGTTCAACTGAGGCGCCCTGTTATTGTTGAAAACGTTGCTGGACGGGATTTCGCGGGCACGTGTCGTGGCCACGTAAACGGTGACAATCCTGGCGCCGGGCACTGAATTCGGCACCGGGTTCAGCACCTCCGGGCCGGGCCGGGTCGCACAACCGGCAAGCACCCATCCGGCGAACAGCAGAAGACAGAGCGATCGCCATGTTGGCTGCTTTGCGCATTGTCGAACCATGCCGGACATGGCTATCCCTCGACGATGTTAGAGGGCGCCCTGGAGGGACATCTTCGCCTGCGTTTGCTCCCGGACTTCCTGCTGCGGCCGGATGCGGAACCACGCGACGTAGAGAGCGGGAAGAAAGAACAGCGTGAGCACGGTTCCCGCAACGATGCCGCCCATCATCGCATAGGCCATCGGGCCCCAGAACACCTCGCGCGAGATCGGAATGAGCGCGAGGCTCGCGGCGGCGGCGGTCAGCACGATGGGTCGCATCCTGTGTTGCGTTGCCTCGACGACGGCATCCCAGGCCGCAACGCCCTCGCTGCGCAGATCCTCGATCTGCATGACAAGGATCACCGAATTCCGGATCAGGATGCCGATCAGCGCCAGAACGCCGAGGATAGCGACGAACCCGAGAGGTGCCCCGCTTGGCAGCATGGCGGCAACGACACCAATGAGACCAAGCGGGGCAACGGCAATCACGAGGAAGAGACGCTGGAAGCTCTGTAGCTGGACCATCAGAATGGTGGCCATCACAAACAACATGATCGGCACAGCAGCGGCGATCGGCCCTTGCGACTTGGCGCTGTCTTCGACCGGGCCTGCCACCGCAACCCGGTATCCTGGCGGCAACTGCTGCTGAAAGGCGTCAACCCGGGGCTGAAGCTGCTGCACGATTGTCGCCGGCTGGGTGGCATCGAGAATGCCGGCCCTGAGTGTGATGGTCGGGATCCGGCTGCGACGCCAGACGACGGGCTGCTCCAACTCGTAACGGAACGCCGCGACCGCGGCTAGCGGCACCGACTGCCCGTTCTGGGCGGGCAGCTGCAGGTTCTGCAGGGTTTCGACGGCGCCACGCTCATCGCGACGGGCGCGTCCGACGACATCGACCAGATAAATGTCGTCGCGCACCTGCGTGATCGACAAGCCTCGTACGACGCCGTTCAGGGCTGACGCGATATCCTCCGAGCTGACACCGAGCTGGCGGGCTTTGTCCTGGAGGACATCGACCTTCACCACACGCGCGGGCTCATTCCAATCGTAACTGACGTTGGCAACCCGCGGATGCTCGGCGACGATGGCAGACAGGCCTTGGGCGAATTCCCGCGCTTTGTCCAGATCTGGGCCGCTGACACGATACTGGATCGGACGGCCGGACGGCGGTCCGAGCGGGAGCAAATTGATGAGCACATCGGTGCCGACAAAGTCGTGATCAATGATGGCCTGCAGCTTGGCGCGAACCCTCTGTCGAGCTTCCAGATCCTTGGCGACAATGATCACCTGGCCGAAGTTCGGGCTCGCCGGCTGCACATCGAAGGAGAGAATGAACCTCACCGCGCTCTGCCCGATGTAGGATGACCAGTGCTCGATATCGGGATTCCCGGCGAGTTGCGCCTCGAAGCGATCCATCTGGGCCTTGGTTTCGGTAATCGACACATTCTGGGGCAGCGTCCATTCGATCACCAATTCGGGGCGGTCCGACGACGGAAAGAACTGCTTCTGTACAAACTGCATCGCGTAGAGCGAGCCGGCAAACACGATCATCGTCGCCGCAATCGTGACCCAGCGCCACCGCATCGCGAGCAGGAGCACACGGGAAAACAGCAGCCCGAGGCGTCTGGGCCTTTGATGATGTTGCTTCATGTGACGGGGGAGCAGGGTGACCCCGAGCAGCGGCGTCACCAATACGGCGACGATCCAGGATACCAAAAGCGAAACTGCCAGAACGACGAACAGCGTGAACGTATACTCGCCCGCATTGCTGTTGTTGAGCCCGATCGGGATGAAGCCCGCCACCGTCACCAGTGTGCCGGTCAGCATCGGAAATGCCGTCGAGGTGTAGACGGCGGTTGCCGCCTTGCGCAGATCGTCGCCGACCTCCAACCGAGCCACCATCATCTCAACCGCGATCATCGCATCGTCCACAAGCAGCCCAAGCGCAATGATGAGAGCGCCGAGGGAGATGCGCTGCAGCGAGATCCCCACAACCGCCATGACCATGAAGGTGATCGCCAGCACCAGCGGAATCGAAGTCGCGACAACGAGCCCGGCACGCAGCCCCAAGCTCACGAAGCTGACAATCAGCACGATGACGACCGCTTCGAACAAAGCCTTGGTGAACCCGCCGACCGCCTCCTCGACAACCACAGGCTGGTCGGCAACGAGATGCACGCCGACGCCGATCGGCAGTTCGGCGACAATCTGCTCCATGGTCGTCTTGAGCGCTTCGCCGAATTGCAGGAGATTGGCGCCGGCCTTCATTCCGATGGCGAGCGCGATCGCCGGCTTGCCGTTGACACGAAACAGCGATTGCGGCGGATCGACGTAGCCGCGGGTGATGGTGCCGACGTCGCTCAGCCGAAAAAATCGATCGTTGACCCGCAGGTTGATCGCCCGAAGGCTGTCCTCGGACGTAAACTGGCCGCCAACCCGCACGCTGATGCGCTCCGGTCCGGCCTGGATGACACCCGACGGGGCGATTGCATTTTGGCTTTGCAGGCTGCGCAGGACGGCCTGCTCATCGAGCCCGAGTGCGGCCATCCGGCGCATCGAAAATTCCAGGAAAATGGCCTCGTCCTGCGCACCGATCAGATCGACGCGACCGGCATTCGGGATGGTCAGGATCTTTGCCCGAGCCCCCTCGACGTAGTCGCGCAACTGGCGCCAGGTCAGGCCGTCGGACGTGAAGCCATAAATATTGCCGTAGACATCGCCAAATCGATCATTGAAGAACGGGCCTTGCACCCCATTCGGAAACTGATCGTGAATGTCGCCAATCAGGTTGCGGACCTGAATCCACGTGGCCTGTACCTCGCGGCCCCGGGTCGTGTCCTTGAGATTGACGAAAATGGTTGTCTCCCCCGGAGTGGTCATGCTTCGGGTGAAGTCGAGCGATGGCAACTCTTCGAGCTTTTTCTCGATCCTGTCGGTGATCTGAGCAGTCGTATCCGCAAGCGATGCCCCAGGCCAACGGGCCTGAATCACCATGGTCTTGATGGTGAAGGACGGATCCTCTTCGCGACCCAGACTGATATAGGCCATCGCACCGGCGATGGTGGAGACGATCACGAAATACCAGATCAGAGACCTGTGGTTCAGGGCCCAGTCTGAAAGGTTGAAGGTCTTCACTGCGAGGTCTCCTGCGCAACCATGACCTGCTGACCTGGGTTCAGGCTGTTGACGCCGGCGGTCACCACACGGACCCCGGAGGCCAATCCACCCACGACCTGGAACGAGTTCGTCTGTGCGCGCGCCAACGCTGACGGGCTGTAGTGCCACCGTGTTTAACGTCGGATCGACCACCCACACCATCGTCTGTCCATCTCGCTCCAGCAGCGCCGAAGCCGGCAAATCGATCGACTGCGCCATGGTGGTGCTCAGAGTAGCGGTTACTGTCGTTCCGAGACGGAAGCGGATTGGCGGGTCCTGAAGCGTGATACGAACACGGCGCGTGCGCGTCGTGGGATCTGCCTCAGGCGCAATCTCCCGGACCCGGCCGAGCGCCCGCAAGGATGGATCGGTTTGCAGGGCGACCTCGAATTGCGTTCCAGCGTTCAGCGACTCTTCCATGTCATCCGGAAGGTCGACGACAGCTTCGCGCACGTCCGGCCGCGCGATCGTGATGACGCTCTGACCAGGCGCCACGACTTGGCCGACCTCAGCGTCGATTGACGTGACCACCCCGTCGAAGTCTGCGTTCAATTGAGCGCCGCGCAACTGTTCCTCGGCTTTCGCCAAAGCCGCTTGCGTGCGGAGAACCGCGGCCGCAGCCGCCTCACGTCCCTGTTGGGCCGCTTCGAGAGTTGCCGGAGTGGCTACACCCTGTTTCAGCAATGTCGTCTGACGCGACTCGACCGCGCTGGCGTTGGCCAGCTGGGCCTGCGCACTCGAGAGATCAGCTTGGGTCGCGCGTACCGCCAGTCTCAGCGCGACCGGGTCGATCGCCGCCAACCGCATGCCCTGCTTCACCACGTCGCCCACATTCACGTCGCGCGCGATGATGCGTCCAAGCACTTTGAAACCGTGGCTTGAGCGGAAACGCGGCTCGACGGTGCCCGCGAAGGCTGAGACACCGCGCTTGTGAAAGGCGGTCACCATGGAGAGGACCGGACGCACCCGCGCCTGCGGAGCTGCGCCCTCTGACTTACAGCCCGCGAGCACGGCTATCGCCCCGCAAAACAGAACGCAGCGCGCCACGAAGCTCACGACTGCGCTCCCTCTGCGGCGGCAACAATCTGGTTTGGGCGCAGGAACTGGGCGCCTGCGGTCACCACGATCTCTCCGGGCTTCACTCCGGATCTAATCAGCACGGTCTCGGTATCGTATTTTGCGACCACCACCGGCCGCAGGGACACGGCCCGGGTGTCTGGATCGACCACCCAAACCGCGGGATTACCTCTGCGGGATGCGAGCACTGTCCACGGCAGTCGGGCAACCTCGGTCGCTTTGAAGCGCCAAACCCCACTCACAGCCGCCCGCAAAGTCATCGTGGGCGGCGGGTGATCGATGCCGACTTTGATCCGCACCGTGCCGGTCGCGGCGTCCACCGTCGGCGCAATCTCCCTGACGGTGCCGATCACGATTGTCTCCGGATCGGATAGCAACGCGACCTCGATCCGGGGATCGAGGGCTTCCTCGTCCAAACGGCTTTCATCCACGTCGAAGACCGCATCGCGCGGCCCGTCTTGCGCGATCGTGAACGCGGCCTGTGCAGCCTGGACGACTTGGCCAGTCTCAATGCTGCGGGCCGTGATGATCCCGGACGCACTGGCGCGCAGCACCGTATCAGATAATCGGTCACGGGCGGTCTGGAGTTGAGCATTAGCGGAGTCGAGCGAGCCCTGCGCCGTCCGAAACGCCTCTTCCGCCTGATCGTAATCGCGCCGCGTCGTAAATCCGCGCGCCAGCAACGCGGTCTGCCGCTCGAACGTGGAGGAGGCGAGCCACACCTGAGCCTCAGCGGCGCGAACGGCCGCCTCCGCGGTTCGCACATCCGCTTCCTGCTCCTGCGGCTCAAGACGCGCGAGCACCTCGCCCACGCTGACCCGCGCGCCGACGTCGACATTGCGCTCGCTGATGCGCCCGCTCACCCGAAACGAAAGGTCGCTGCGAACCCTCGGTCGGATCTCGCCGGTGACAATGAGCGCTGGGGCGCTCTTCGCGAAGGCGACGACCTGGGTCTGCACGCGGATCGGGGTCTTCTGGGAAACCGAAGACGCCGGCCCACAGGCCGCGAGAAGCAGCAGGGGGACGCAGCCTAACCCAGCGATGTGCCAGCCGGCTGGGCGCCGAACTCTTGCGCCGGCCCCCATCAAAGTCATGTCTTGCATGGCCCCATGCCCCATAATTGACTAACTCGATAGTCAATGACTTATTGACTGACCAATAAGTCAATAATGTGGTAGTCACGACTGGGCGAGGCAGGGAGTGGCCAATGGCAGAAGGCGTAAGGGCTCGTCGCAAGGCCGAGCGACCGGGCGAGATACTCCAAGCTGCATTCGAGGAGTTCGTGGACAAAGGCTATGCGGCCACGCGGCTCGAGGATGTCGCCGCGCGTGCAGGCGTGACCAAGGGGACGATCTACTTCTATTTCGAGACAAAGGAGAACCTGTTCGTCACGATGGTCCGGGAGCTGTCGCGTCCGATCCACGAGGAGTTGGAAGGCTTCCTGGCCGACCATAAGGGGACGACGCGCGAGTTCGTGCGGGCTTACCTGGCTGTCCTCTACAAGGTGATCGCAGAGGATGCGCATTTCCGCGAGATCCTGCGCCTGCTGATCGCTGAGGCCCACCGTTTCCCAGCGCTGGTGGACGAGCATGATCAGCGGTGTGGAGTTCCGATCATGGAGCACCTGCGACAGGGCCTGGAGGAAGGTGTGAACCGGGGCGAAATTCGTTCGGCCGGGTCGCTCGACTACCCGCAGATCATCCTCGGCCCGGCGCTGTCGCTCAGCGTCATTATGCTGCTCTTCTCGGATCGCAAACCAGTCGACGTCGAGCGATATTTCGAGGCGCATGTCGATCTTGTTCTGAACGGCCTGCTTCCCCGAAACAGCGAGGTATCGTGAAATCGGAGCGGCTCGATCAGTGACCCGGTGACGCTAATCGGACCTGATGCGCCAGCAACACGTCGCGCCCTTCGCACGCAGACTGCAGGATGGCGAGGCAGACCTCGAGCGTCGCCATGGCCCAGGCACCGCTGTGCAGCGGTGCGCGGCCATGTACGACGGCATCATAAAGTTCATCGATTACCTCGCCGCGCGGCACGGCGGGAGGCGGCAGCACATCGAAGCGTTTCTCGGCATCGCCGTAGATGGCAACGCCGCGCGCGGTCGGCTTCAGGTCGGCGCGCTCGCATGACACGATGACCGTGCCGAATTGCTGATGCAGCCGGCCGCTGTCTACCGCAACGGCGGCACCGGCCGCAAAGGTGCGGGTCCTCTTCAGGGCTGCTTCTGCATCAGAGGAGAGCCCCGCCACCGCGGCGCGCACGCGTCCATACCGGGTCGGGTCCTTTTGCTCTCCCATTTCGCCGACCCAATCCAACAACTCGTCGGAATCGAAATGGGCGTAGCCGCTATAGGTCAGCGACGCGAAGGCCCCGTCTTCGAAAGTCAGCAGCGCCGAATAGGCTCCCTCGGTCGCGCGCCGCTTGTCCCAGTTGCCGGTCACGGCGCGCACGCCGCGCACGCGTCCGCCGCCGAGCAGGCGCACGATATCAACCTGGTGCGCGGCCTGACTGAACACCACGCCCCCGCCCTTGCGGGTGTCGAGTTCCTCCGGCCGGCGCGGGCGATAGAGGAAATCCGTGAAGTTCAGCGCGGTGATCATCCGCACCGCGCCGACAGCGCGGCTGTCGATGATCTCGCGGGCACGCAAAATCGGCTGATTGAAACTGTGGCTGTGGCCAACAATCAGATGCACGCTGGCGCGCTGCGCGGCCTCGATCATGCTCTCGCACTCGGCGAGCGTGATCGCCATCGGCTTTTCAACAAGAATGTGCTTGCCGGCCGACGCCGCCGCCCGGACGTGCGCGGCATGCATCTCGTGCGGCGTTGAGATGTAGACGACATCGACAGCTTGATCCGCACACAGCTCAGCGATGGACGCGTAAGCCCGCCCGCCGAATTCGCGCACGAAGCGTGCGCGTGCCTCAGGATCCGGGTCGGCTGCGGCGACCAGATGAACACGGCGATCGGCCACGAACGTCGGCAGCATGAGCATGAAGGCCCGTCCAAGGCCGACGGCACCGAGGCCCAGCGTCGCCTTATCTGGTGTTGCCCGCTCCATGCCGCCATTCCCAGGGGCGCACGAAGGCGCCTTGCCACAGCCCGCGCTCGGCGCGCCGCGCCGCGTCCTCGGCATCCGCGTAGGTGCCCCCGGAATAGCGTGGCCAGTCGAGCGCCAGGCCCTGAGCAACGAGCCAGTGCGCGAGGTCGTCATTGCCCTGGTAGCAGGTCGCGACCAGACGGGCGAACCGATCACGCGCACGCGGCACGCAGCGCACCGGCGCGGAGCGCAGCCGCTGCGCCAGGGCGCGGAACGCCCAGCGGCCACAGCGATACAAATGACCGTCGGCGCGGCGGCAACGCTGCCGCCACTCGGGCGCATCAATGCCAAACACGCGGATCTGCGTGCCGGCCACCTTGAGCGAATCGCCGTCGATCACATGCGCACGGCCGCTGATTGCGCCCACCGCCGGCACCGGTTCTGCAACGCGAGTTGCGGCGATCAATTGCTTGGCGCGCGGCAGCCGCGTGCCGTGCGACACCGCGAGCAAGGCTACGGTAAGCAGCGCGCAGCAGGAGAGCAGGAGGACGAGGCGCTTCATGGGTGCCGACGTGGGATCGCCGGCACCTTACCCTATGCGCAGGACACGTTAAAGTTGAATCGATTTAATTATCCAAGAAGCTGCGCAGCTTGCGTGAGCGGCTCGGGTGCTTGAGCTTGCGCAGCGCCTTGGCCTCGATCTGGCGAATGCGCTCGCGCGTGACCGAGAACTGCTGGCCGACCTCTTCGAGCGTGTGGTCGGTGTTCATGCCGATGCCGAAGCGCATGCGCAGCACGCGTTCCTCGCGCGGCGTGAGCGACGCGAGCACGCGGGTCGTGGTCTCGCGCAGGTTCGACTGGATCGCCGCATCGATCGGCAGGATCGCGTTCTTGTCCTCGATGAAATCGCCGAGATGCGAATCCTCCTCGTCGCCGATCGGCGTCTCGAGCGAGATCGGCTCCTTGGCGATCTTGAGGACCTTGCGCACTTTCTCGAGCGGCATGCCGAGCTTCTCGGCGAGTTCCTCCGGCGTCGGCTCGCGGCCGATCTCGTGCAGCATCTGCCGGCTGGTGCGCACGATCTTGTTGATCGTTTCGATCATGTGCACCGGAATGCGTATGGTGCGCGCCTGGTCGGCGATCGAGCGGGTGATCGCCTGCCGGATCCACCACGTGGCGTAGGTCGAAAACTTGTAGCCGCGCCGATACTCGAACTTGTCGACCGCCTTCATCAGGCCGATGTTGCCTTCCTGGATCAGGTCCAGGAACTGCAGGCCGCGGTTGGTGTATTTCTTGGCGATGGAGATGACGAGGCGCAGGTTGGCTTCGACCATCTCCTTCTTGGCCTGGCGCGCTTCGCGCTCGCCCTTCTGCACCATCTGGACGATCTTGCGGAACTCGCCGATCTCCAGGCCGGTCTCGCCGGCGAGCGCATGGATCTCGCCGCGGATATCCTTGATGCGGTCCTTGTCCCGAGCGACGAAATTGCGCCAGCCCTTGCTGGCGAGCTTGGAGACGCGATTGAGCCAGCGCGGGTCGAGCTCGGAACCCTGATAGTTCTTGAGGAAGTCGTCGCGCGCGACGCCGTGGCTTTCGCCAAGGCGCATCAGCCGGCCTTCGTATCCGACGAGGCGTTTGTTGATGTCGTAGAGCTGCTCGACCAGGGCATCGATGCGCGCCTGATGCAGGCGCAGCGACTTCACCTCGGTGATGATCTCTTCCTTGAGCTTTTTGTATTTGCGTTCCTGGGCGGGCGAGAGCGACTGGTTCTTGAGCTGGAACTGGATGTCCTGATCCTGCAGGCGGCGCAGGCGCTTGTAGGAATCGGCGACGGTGTCGAAGGTCTCCAGCACCTTGGGCTTGAGCTCGGCTTCGATCGCCGCAAGCGAGAGCGAGTTCTCGAGATCGTCGTCATCCATCTCGCCTTCGCCGATCGGCGGCTCGCCGCCGGCTTCGCCATCCTCCGCGTCGCGCTTGGGCACGAACGGCGTCGGCGCGGCCGGGGCGGTCGCAGGGGCGGCCATCTGCGGCGGTGTGCCCGGGACGATGACGCCATCCTCGCCCGGCGCGCTGGCGGCCGGCATCCCCTTCGCGTCGGGGCCCGCATAGGTCGCCTCGAGATCGATAATGTCGCGCAGGAAGATCTTGCCTTCGTTGAGCTCGTCGCGCCAGATGATGATCGCCTGGAAGGTCAGCGGGCTTTCGCATAGCCCGGCAATCATAGCCTCGCGGCCAGCCTCGATGCGTTTGGCGATCGCGATTTCGCCCTCGCGCGAGAGCAGCTCGACCGAACCCATCTCGCGCAAATACATGCGCACCGGATCATCTGTTCGCTCGCCAGGTTCTGCCTTCTCGGCTTTGGCCGGGGTCTTGTTCGACGCCTCGACCAGATCGCCGTCGCCGCTCTCTTCCTCTTCCTCCTCGCGACTTTCCTCCTCGGTATCCTGCTCCTCGGACTCGACCACGTTGATGCCCATCTCGTTGAGCATCGCGAACACGTCCTCGATCTGATCCGAGGTTACCTCTTCGGACGGAAGCACCGCGTTGATCTGCTCGTGCGTGACATAGCCACGCTTCTTCGCGAGCTTGATCATCTTCTTGACTTCGGCGTCGGAGAGATCGAGCAGCGGAAGCGGCGTGTCCGGCGCAGCCTCGGTACCAGTGACCTCCTTCTCCGCACCGTCCTCCTTCGCAACTATCGCCGGTTTGGCGGACGCCTTGAGAGGCGCCTTGGGCGTGGGAGTAGCGGGTCGGGTCATGACTTTCGCAACAACCTTTGGTTTGGGCGGCGTCTTGGCGGCCGGTTTCGCAGGACCTTTGCTCTTCATCTTGGTCGCCATCGAATTCTCCCGGGGCGCAATCGCCGTCCGCCCGTCAGCCTGTGAACCGCACTCCCGCTCGTGCCGGGAGGGCACGAGATCGGAATAAGCTCAGAACGATCGTGTTCCGGATATGGCGTTTGCGATCGCCAAATTCGGAACACCCAAGACGCCACTTCCGTCCGCTCCGGCGCTGAAAAGATTCTGCTCTTTTCGCGTCACAGCGGCCTCTCGACGCCATCACTGTCGCTGGAGCCCTTCCGGAGCGGCTGCCACGTCTCACCTTGAAGGTGACGGCGCTGGCTCGCGGAACGCAGCGCATCTTACTTTCTGCACTCAGATGCGGCGGAATTTCCAGCGACTCTCGACTCCCTCTACGCACCGGTTACGCCCGCGATGGGCGGCCGGACAACGCCCCAAACCCTTCGATAATCGCCTCGGTTCCCTCGAACGCTAGAAGTCGGTTCTGCACATCTCGCAACCACGCGAGATTCTCCTCGGTTGGTTCGTCCCCTAAGGCGCGTTCAGCTTCTTTGAGTTCCCTATTTAGCGTCCGCGACTTGCGATGCAAGGTGACGACCTGAGCCCACCATTGCTGCACATCTCCTGCGGCCGCATCGGGGCGCACGGGCCAATCGGCGGCGTGCGTCACGGCTGCTTCCACTCGCAGGAGTATATTCTCAATATTCCCACCAGCCAGGGCGTGGCGCAACGTTTCGGATGCCGCAATTGCATGGCTCGCGCCGGCATCGAGCAACGCGCGGCGCAGGCGATCCGCATCGGGATGCAGAAATTCAAGCTCGGACAATTCTTCCGCCTGGCTCTCCAACAGCCAGGGATGATTCACCACCGCCAGCAGGATCAACGCTTCGCGCGGCGGCAGCGCGGTACGATAGCCACGCACGATCGAGCTTGCCGAAAGCCGGGGGCTGGCAGCCGGCAAATGGTTGACCGGCGGCTGACGGCCGCGCGACCAGCGCTGTGAGGGTCGGCCGCGCGGCTCGCGGCGAGCGGCGTAAGCATCCACCGCGGGCGCGAACAAATCGCGCAGCCGCTGTTCGAGGTCCTGGCGATAATATTTTCGCACACTGTCCGGGATGGCAGCGGTGATCTGACCAAGCCGCGCTTCAAGTCCCGCGCGGCGCTCCGGCGTATCGAAGCGCCCAGCCTCCGTCTCCCGCGTCCACAGCACCTCGGCGAGCGGACGGGCGAGACTGAGGATGTCAGCGATGGCCGCGCGTCCACCTGAGCGCACCAGATCATCCGGATCCTGACCTTCCGGCAGCGTGGCAAAGAGCAGGCTCTTGCCGGGCCGCAACAGCGGCAACGCAAGATCGACCGCCCGGTACGCGGCGCGGCGGCCTGCCGAATCACCATCGAAACAGAGAATCGGCTCGTCAGCCATGCGCCACAACAGACCCAGCTGTTCTTCGGTGAGCGCGGTGCCGAGTGGTGCGACCGTGGCCAGGAATCCGGCTGTCACCATGGCGATGACGTCGACATAGCCTTCGACTGCAATCAGCGGATGACCGTCATGCGTGGCAGCCCGCGCCGCAGCGCTGTTGTAGAGCAAGGAGCCCTTATGAAAGAGCGGCGTCTCCGGCGAATTGAGATACTTGGCAGGCGCGTCCTTATCGAGCGCGCGTCCGCCGAAGGCGATGACGCGCCCGCGCAGATCGCTGATGGGAAACATCACCCGGTCGCGAAACCGGTCATACGGAACCGGGATGTCGTCGCCCGCGACCAGCAATCCGGCTTCGATCATGTGCTCGACCGATACGCCCTGGGCACCGAGATGCTCTTTGAGCGCAAAGCGCTCGGACGGCGCATAGCCCAAGCGAAACTTCAGCTGGGTGGCGGGCTCGATGGCGCGATCCGCCAAGTAGCCGCGCGCCCGGGCGCCGGTGCGCGAAGCAAGCGTCGCTTCGAAGAATTTCGCCGCGAGCTCGATGATCTCATGCAGGCTTTTGCGGTGGCGTTCCTCGGCTGCAGTGTGTTCGGATACGACCGGCATTGGCACGCCCGCCATCGCGGCAAGCCGCTCGACGGCCTCGGCGAAGCCGAGGCCTTCGGTCTCCATCACAAAATCGAAGATGTCGCCGTTGCGTTGGGCAGAGAAATCAAACCACGACGCTTTATGATCATTTACGAAGAACGACGCGGTCTTCTCCTTGTTGAAGGGCGAGAGCCCTTTCCACTCGCGCCCGGACCGTTTGAGTTGCACGCGGCGGCCCACGACTTCCGAGACCGGAAGCCGTGCGCGCAGCTCATCAAGAAAACTCGGCGGAAAGCGCATGGTGATTCGCGAGCGTAAACTCCGAATGCGTCATTTGCAGCATTGCGGCGCGTCGATTGCCGCCGGAGCGGCCTTGTCCCGGTTATCCACAGCTGTTGGGGGGCGAGCCAAAAACAATAGGGCGTAGCCACACCTAGCAGCTACGCCCTAGTTGGGTCCAGCCAAGCACGGGGGGCTTGGGGGGTTGGACATTGGCCGGACGTCTCATCAATCCACGGCCGCACCACTCGGTTCCCGGTGTGGCGGAAAAATTCGTTGGGGCCCTCAGGTCCAGTGGTTACGGCAGTTTACGGCGGCAGGCTGATTCGCCAGGCGCGGCGCGCGCAAGAGGTCCGGAACCGCCGCCCACCCACGTGGTTTGGTTTCCCAACGGGGGCGATGGAGCATTGACATGACACCCGTACGCAAATCCCTGCTTGGCGCCGCGCTCGGCTCCGCAGTTCTGGCTTTCTCCAGCGTGGGCGCCTCGGCCGCCATTGTCTGCAGTGGCAACGCCTGTTGGCACACCCACGAGGCCTATACGTATCCGCCGGCCGCCCACGTGATTGTCCATCCGGACAATTGGGCGTGGGGTCCGTCCGACCACTACGCATGGCGGGAACATGAGGGCCGCGGCTATTGGAGCGGGGATACCTGGACCCAATTCTGACGCCCGCCCGATAATGGTCATGAGAGGCCGCCAGTCGGCGGCCTCTTTGGCGTTTCTCCCTGATACGGCTTGGTTTTGCGGCACCGCAGCAGAGACGCGGGGAGCAAAAATCCAGCCATATCACCCTCTGCAATGATGATATATTGTACGCTGCCGGTCATACCGGTTAAAGGCTCCGAGTTCGCAATCCGATCAGTCAGGAGAAAAGTACAATGCGCGTCTCAAAAAGAGCGCTGCTAGTGGTGGGCGCCAGCGTGGTGATTGGCTTGTCCGGCGCCGCCATAGCGCAGACCAAGAAGTCGACGGAGGCCACAACCCTCGGCGAGGGTGAGGCCATTATGCTCCATCCCAAGGGAACGGTGCATAAATCCGCCACCAAGATCACAGCTGCCCAGCACGAGGCGGCCCTGAAAAAAGGCGCCCGCGAAATCAAGCCGGGCTCGGTGATCTATCATCAGGGCGGCAAGCTCTACCTGCTGGAAGACAGCGCCAACGAAAAGGCGTCGCAGAGCTTCCAGAACAACTTCGACGTCGATTACTGAGCAAGCCCGCGGAAGCGAGACAATCGTTGTTTCGCTTCGGCAACTACGGCCCACTCCAATCCGGGAGTGGGGCCAGCGCAGAAGAGCTAAGCTCGTCGTTTGTTGCTGGATGTCGGGCTTAAGTTCTCGCGAGCGGCGGATAATCCGTATAGCCGCGCACGCCGCCATCGTAGAGCGTCTCCGGATCCAACGCGTTGAGCGAAGCGCCGACGCGTAGCCGTTCTGCCAGATCCGGATTGGCCACATAGAACCGGCCGAATGCGAACATGTCCGCGGTGCGCTCGCCAAGCGCCTGCAAAGCGCGCTCGCGCGTATAGCCGTTGTTGGCGATGTAAATCCCGTCAAACAGTGACCGCAGCTTGCGGTAATCGAAGGGAATCGGCGGCGCGCCCGGCGCGGTCGCACCCTCCACGACATGGAGATAGACCGGAGCGATTTCGTTCAGCCCGGCGACGGCTGTAAAGAACAATGTCTCGGGATCCGAATCAACCATGTCGTGATGCGGATTGGTCGGCGAGATGCGCACGCCGACGCGATCACGGCCGCACTCCTGGGCAACGGCGCGCAGCACCTCCCACATCAGGCGGCAACGGTTGTGTGCGGAGCCGCCATAGGCGTCCATGCGGCGGTTGGTGCAATCGCGCAGAAACTGATCGAGCAGATAGCCATTGCCGGCGTGCACCTCGACCCCGTCGAAGCCGGCCGCAAGCGCGTTGGCGGCCGCCTGCCGATACTGCGCGACGATGCCGGGAAGCTCGTCGGCTTCGAGCGCGCGCGGCGGGGAATGCTCGAGCCGACCCGCCGGTGTGCGCGAGCGGCCCCGCGACGGCACCGCCGAGGGGGCAACCGGCGCCTGCCCGCCGGGTTGAATGCAGACGTGCGAGCAACGGCCGGTGTGCCAGAGCTGGACAAAGATGCGGCCGCCGCGCGCATGCACCGCGTCCGTCACGGCCTGCCAGCCGCTGATCTGCTCGGGGCTATAGAGGCCGGGCGAATCGATCCAGCCGAGGCCCTGCGGCGAGATCGCCGTCGATTCGGTGACGATAAGGCCGGCACTGGCGCGCTGGGCGTAGTACTCCGCGTTGA
The DNA here is from genome assembly GCA_963760435.1 of uncultured Alphaproteobacteria bacterium. Taxonomy (GTDB): domain Bacteria; phylum Pseudomonadota; class Alphaproteobacteria; order Rhizobiales; family Xanthobacteraceae; genus JAFAXD01. The sequence goes on along the minus strand of CAVXDE010000037.1, from coordinate 287,922 downwards.
GCTGGTTGGGGACCTCGCCAGGCGACCGGTTGCGCGTCATGGGCGACATGACGATCCGGTTCTTCAACACATAGGGGCCGAGCCGGACCGGTTCGAGCAATGACCTAGTGTCCGGCACGACAGCCCCGCATCAATCCAGCTTTGCCTGCAGGTCCACCTTGTAGGTCTCCCACAGGAACAGCGCAGTGACAAACGAGATCAGGGCCGCCGCCGCCATGTAACCGGACAGTGCGAGCGTTCCGCCGGTCGCAGCAACAATCCAGATCGCAATGGCGGGCGTCTGCGCGCCGATGATGCTGCTGATCGAATAACCCACAGAGATGCCGCTGTAGCGGATGTTGGTATCGAACAGCTCGCTGAACAGCGCCGCCTGCGGGCCAAAGATCGCCGCGATGCAGAGCCGCGCGACCAGAATGGCAACGAAGATCAACGCCGGGACCGCGGTGTTGGCGAGCGGGAAGAAGGCGGCTCCCCAGACGACGCCAAATGCCAGCGCCCACAGGTAGACGGTGCGGCGACCGATCCGATCGGAGAGGTGCGCAAAGTAGAGGGTAGCGGGAATCTCGATGAGATTGGCGATGATGGTGAACGTCAAAATCGTCGAGCGCGTCATCCCGAGTGACGTGGTGGCATAGCGGAGCATGAAGATCAGCCCGATGAAGCCCATCACGTTGGTGAACAGGGTCGTGAGCGCAACGATCAGGATCTGTTTCCAGGCTCGCTCGAACAGGCGCACCAGCGGCAGCTTTATCTCCTCGCCGGCCCGCTTCATGACAGCGAAGATCGGGCTCTCGCTCACGCGCAACCGCACATAGATCCCGACCAGCACCAGAATGATGCTGAACAGGAATGGAATGCGCCAACCAAACGCCTTGAACTGTTCGGGACTGAGCGATGCAGTCGAGGCAAGGAAAATGAGATTGGCCAACACCAGGCCCGATGCCACGCCGAGCTGGGGAAATCCGCCGAACAGGCCACGGCGACGCTCCGGTGCATGCTCGACGGCCATGGTGATGGCGCCCCCGACCTCGCCGCCGACCGCAAAGCCTTGCAGCAGCCGCGCCAGCACCAGAATGAGAGGCGCGGCGACGCCAATTGCGTTGAACGAGGGCAGAACGCCGATGATCGTCGTGGCGATGCCCATCATGACGAGGGAGCTCACCAGCATGACCTTGCGGCCAAGCTTGTCGCCGAAATGCCCCATGACCACAGCGCCTAGCGGCCGGGCGATATAGCCGACCGCCATGGTGCTGAACGAGAGCAGCGTTGCGCTGACGGTTGAGAACGTCGGAAAGAACAGCTCGCCGAACACCAGCGCCGACGCCGTACCGTAGAGGAAGAAGTCGTACCACTCGATGGTCGAGCCGACGAGCGAAGCGAGCGCGACCCGCAGCGCCTCGGAGTTGCGCTGCGCCTCAGTGAGCCCGGATGCGTTGGCGTGGGCGGCCGTCGTGGCCATGGCGTCTCCCCCAATCCATGTTTTTATTCTCTTTCAGTAGACCACATCGGGCGCGAGACCAAGGGCGGCCGAACAGGACGAAGATCCGACGGCACCGCCCTTCCCGCGGCCCCGAGCGTGTGCTTGAATTCGATCACAAGGACGAGGGAGAATGTTCCATGCACACGGTGATGTGGACCTTCAAGGTGCCGGCCGGCACCGCGAAAGCGCAGCTGGTCGAGACCATCAACGCCACGGCCCACACCTATGAGGGCATTCCCGGGTTGATCCGTAAATACTACGGGATCGCACCCGACGGCACTTCGCTGGTCGGCATCTATCTGTGGGACAGCAAAGCTGCAGCCGATGCGTTCTACACCGCGGACTGGGTGGCGATGGTGACCAAGCGCTGGGCCGGCCCGCCACAGCGCCAGGAATGGGAAACCCCAATGGTCGTGGAGAGCGCGGAGCGCCGGCTCGTCGCCGCCGAATAGGCGCGCTTACCGTGTCCGCGCGAAGGCGAGCCACAGGCCGCCGCCGATCAGGAAGCCGCCGCTCACTCGCGAGACGATCCTGACGCGGCGCGGCGAGAGCAGCACGCGGGCGCGCCCGGTGAGCACCGCATAGGCCGTGTCCGACGCGCCGGCCACCGCCATGGCGGTGACGCCGAGCAGCACCACTTGAGCCACATAGTTGCCGTTGGGATCGACGAACTGCGGGATGAAGGCGCCGAACAGCAGCAGCGCTTTCGGATTGCTCATCAGCACCAGGAATCCCTGCCAGAAAAATCCGACGCGCGGCGCCGGAATCTTCACCGGATCGCCGAGAGCACCGGGCGCGCGCAGGAACTTGTAGCCGAGCCAGATCAGATAGGCCGCGCCGGCGAGGCGCACCCAATCGAACCACATGCCCATGGTGGCGATCAGCGAGGTGAGGCCGATCAGCACGATGCCGATCATCGAAGCTAGTCCGAGCTGCGTGCCGGCAACATTGATGAGTCCGGCGCGGGTGCCGTGGGTCATGCTGTTGGCGATGATGAGCGACACTGTCGGACCAGGAACGATCGTGATCGCGACGCAGGCTGCCACGTAGGCGAGATAGAATTGCAGAGACATCGATGTTCCTTTGCTTACTGCGGCTGCAGGCCGGCTTCCCTCACCACGCGTTCGGACAAGACGCGATCCTGCGCCAGAAACCGCGCGAATGCATCAGGCGTATCGCCGATCGGCTCGAGGCCGCGCTCGATCAGATTGCGCTGACGGAACTCTGGCTCGTGCATGATGCTCACAATCGCATCGTGCAAGCGGGCGATGATTGGTGCAGGCGTTGCGGCGGGCGCGACGAGTCCGAAATATTGGCGGGTGATTTCGTCGGTGTAGCCAAGCTCGCGCAAGGTCGGGATATCGGGAAAGAGCGGCGAACGCGCAGCGCCGTCCACCGCCAATCCGGCGAGCGTTCCGCCGCGCAGGTGCTCGATGAAATTGGCAAGCCCGAAAAACGCGATCGGCGTCGTGCCGGAGAGTATGCCACTCACCGCCTCGCCACCGCCTTTGAACGGAATGCGCACGAGATCGGTGCCGTTCTGCCTGTTGAAGTGCTCGAAGAACAACCCGAGCGGAATCGACGGCGCGACATACGCCAGAGTCCCGGGCTTGGCTTTGGCGAGCCCGGCGAGCTCAGGAAGATTGTGCACGCCGAGCGTCGCGCTCACCACCAGCGCCTGCGTGTTGAAGAAGAAATTAGTGATCGGTGCAAAGTCCTTGCGTGGATCGTAGGGCAGTTTCTTGAACAGGAACTCGTTGTAAACCAGGGTCTCGCCGGACAGGATGCAGACCGTGTAGCCGTCGGGCTCCGCTTCGGCGCAAGCACGACCGGCGACAATGAACCCGCCGCCGGGGCGCGGATCGATGATCAGTGGCTGGCCGATGCGGCGATGTAATTCTTCGCCGAGCGTGCGCGCAAACACGTCGGCGGTGCCGCCGGCGCTGACGTTGATGATCGCGCGGATCGGACGCAACGGATAGTCTGCCGCGGCGGCCGGCCCCGAAAGCGCGGCGGTGAACAGAACGAGCAGGACCGCACGGCGCGCGAGCGAAATGCCAGTTGGCACGAAAGCTCCTTCCTGTACGGCAGAGCCTTGCCAAACAAGCACACGGCGTCAAGCCGAGGTTTTAGTGATCGACCTGGTAGAGGCGCCAGCGATTTGGCACGCCTTTGAGCTGGTGAACGCCGCGATCCTTGAACCGCACTCCGGCCTGCGGCATCAGCTCCTTGACGGCGCTCGAGACCAAAACCTCGCCGGCCCGCGCCTTGGCGGCCACGCGCGCGCCGATGTGAAACGCGATGCCGAACACGTCGGCGCCAACAACCTTGTATTCGCCGGCATGCAGGCCCGCCCGGATTTCCAATCCGAGCGTGCGCACGGCGTCGCGGATGGCGGCCGCGCAACGGACGGCGGCATCCGGTCCGTCGAACGTCGCAAGCAGCCCGTCGCCGGTCGTAACGACTTCTTTGCCGCGCAGAGATCGAAGCTCCCGGCGCACTGTGGCGTAGTAGTGGTTCATCACCTGGGTCCAGCGCGCATCGCCGAGCCGCGCAGCTTTTTCGGTGGAACGCACGATGTCGATGAACAAGATGGTGGCGAGCGCCTGCTCGAGCTCGGAGCCGCGGTTCGCGCGCGGGCGCCGGGACGAAATATTTCCCGACAGCGGCGCATAGCTGTGACTGCGGCGGCGCGCGATGGCGTTCTTCACATAATCTTGGGCGCGCTCCACGGTACGGCAGCGGATCGTTTTCTCCCGGGGCGGGATCGTCCAGTAGATCTTTCGGACATCTCCTACGCCCAGGACCTCAACGGCACCCCACTTGAGGAAAACCGTCATACCCACACGGCGGATCGCCCAAGCCTTGGACGTGTATCCGGACACGTTCGACTGATGGACGCCGATGCGAAGGAATTTTGGCATTGGAGTACGTCGCAATCGGAAACGTTTGTGACCTGCCGCAAGTAGAATGTGCTCACCCAGTGCTTGGTTGGCAACGGCCTTCAACTAAGAGGATCCGATCCGGTGCTATCGTAAGCTCGCAATCGCATCGGTGTGTCGCGCCATCCGGCGCAGCGCCTGCGGCGGGTGACCGAACCGGCGCACGAACGCGCGGCGCATGCGTTCCGGATCGGAAAAGCCGACCGCTTGCGCGATCTGCTCGATCGGCTCGGCACCGGTTTCGATCCGGCTGCGGGCCGCATCCGCGCGCAACCGCTCGATCGCCTTGGCGGGCGTCTCGCCGGTCTCGGCACGGAACGCGCGGCCGAAGTGACGCGGGCTGATGCAGGCGATGTCGGCGAGGCGCTCGATCGGCAGCGGCTCAGCCAGGTGCTCCTGCGCGAAGGTCAGCGCCCGGCGAATGCGATCGGTCTCCGGCTCGAGCTCCAGCATCGGCGAGAACTGCGACTGGCCACCGGACCGCCGCTGATAGACCACCATCTCCTGCGCGACCGCACGCGCGAGATCGTGACCGCAATCCTCCTCGATCAGCGCCAACGCGAGATCGATCCCCGCCGTGATCCCGGCTGAGGTCCAGGTCGCTCCGTCCTTGATGAAGATGCGCTCGCCGTCGACCTTCACCGATCCATGCTCGCGCTGCAGTTTGGATGCGTGGCGCCAGTGCGTCGTGGCGCGCCGTCCATCAAGCAGGCCGGCTGCGGCGAGGATGAATGCGCCGGTGCAGACGCTGGCGACGCGGCGCGAGCGCTTCGCCAGACGGCGCACCGGATCGAGTTGCTCCGCGCTGATCTGCGGATCGCGGCTACCGCGCCCGCCGACAACGATCAGCGTGTCGGGACGCTGATCGCGCGCTGCCACGCTGGCGATGGGAAGGCCTGCGGTGCTGGGGATCAACCCGCCGCGCCGCGACAGGACGCTCAGCCGATACGGCGCGGGCTGACGCACAAACCCCGCCATATGGAACGCGGTGAGCGGCCCCGTGAGGTCGAGCAGCTGGAACTGCGGAAAGATGAAGAACGCGATATGGCGCTTCATGGCGTGAAATGAGGGATCTTTGTCATTTTCGCCACGACCATGAGCCTCTATCCTGGGTTCGTCAAGCAGGAGCATCGTGCCATGCCGGCCTCAGCGAATCTGACTATCGTCATTCCGATCTACGAAGGCGTGACCCACCTCGACTTCACCGGACCGCACCAGTTCTTCGCGCGCCTACCCGGCGCCAAGATCGTGGTCGCCTCCGTCGGCGCGCGGCCAGTCACGGCGGATGGGTTGACGTTCGCGAACCTCGCCGATCTTGTTGCAATCGATCACTGCGACGTGCTGTGCGTGCCCGGCGGCAACGGATGCACCGCCGCCATGGAGGATAAGCTCTACATGTCGGCGATCCGCGGGCTCGCCGCCGGCGCGCGCTACATCACCTCAGTTTGCACCGGCTCACTCATTCTCGGCGCCGCCGGGTTGCTCGAGGGCAAACGCGCCGCCTGTCATTGGGCCTGGCGCGACCTGGTCGCGCTGTTCGGCGCCATTCCGGATCCTGGTCGCGTCGTGCGCGACGGCAACATCATCACGGGCGGCGGCGTCACCGCGGGCATCGATTTCGCGCTGGTTGTCATGACCGAGCTTGCCGGCGAGGAAGCCGCACAAGCCGTCCAGCTCATGCTGGAATATGAACCCGCTCCGCCATTCCGCGCCGGCCGGCCGGAGCTTGCGCCACCATCCGTGCGTGATCTGGTTGCCGCGCGGACGGCCTCAGCAATGCCGGCGCGGCGAGCCGCGGTCGCGCGCGCCGCCGAGGCGTGGCGCCGCAGCGCGGCGGCGCTCGCAACCGCATGATGAGCGGCGGTGCTTAGAGCAGCACCTGGACCGACGGCGTTCCGGTTTGCGTGTGACCGATGATGCGCGCGCTGGGGTAGCCAGCCGCAATGATCACGTCCAAGATCGCTTGCGCGCGCGTGGGCTCGCAGGCGATCAACAACCCGCCGGAGGTTTGCGGGTCGGTGAGGATGTGGCGCTGCCAGTCGGGGCAGTCAGCGGGCAGAGTCACGCCGTCGCTGTAGCTCATCCAGTTGCGCGTTGAAGCTCCGGTGATGAAGCGTTGCTGCGCCAGTTGTTGCGCGTCAGATAGAAGCGCGACGTCGCCGGCGCGAATAACCAAAGCGAGTTTCGAGCCGCGCGCCATCTCGAGCGCGTGGCCGAGCAACCCGAAGCCTGTGACGTCCGTCATCGCGTGCACGGCGGGGTCCTTCGCGAGCTCCATCCCAATGCGGTTGAGCAACGTCATGGAGCCGACCATCTCGGCGTAAGCCGCCGGCGAAAGCGCTCCCTTCTTGAAAGCCGCCGAATAGATTCCGACCCCCAATGCCTTGGTCAGAATGATCGCATCGCCGGGCTTGGCACTGGCGTTGCGACGTACGTCCTCGGCACGACATGTGCCGATCACGGCGAGGCCGTAGATCGGCTCGGGTGAATCGATCGAATGACCGCCAGCAACCGGAATTCCAGCGCTGGCGCAGACCGCGGCGCCGCCTTTGAGGATATCGCGCACCATCTCGGTCGAGACTTTGTCGACCGGCATCCCCAGAATGGCGAGCGCGAAGATCGGCCGCGCTCCCATGGCGTAGACGTCGGAAATGGCGTTGGTCGCAGCGATGCGGCCGAAATCCTGCGGATCGTCGACCATCGGCATGAAGAAGTCGGTCGTCGCCACAACGCAAGTGCCGTCGTCGAGCTGCCACACGGCAGCGTCATCGCCAGTCTCGGTGCCGACCAGCAGCTGCCGATAGGGCTGCAGGACCGGCTGATCCGACAACAGTTGCTGCAACACCGAGGGCGCAAGCTTGCAGCCACATCCGCCGCCGTGGGCGAGAGACGTCAGACGTACAATTGGAATATTCATACTTCAGTCCTATCACCGGGACGGAGACGAGGTAAGAACTCCGTCCCGGCGATGTCAATCGACCGACGTCACTGGAAGATCACGATTGCATTTTTGAGCGTGATCCAGACGCCCCAGGCGATCGGAATGCCGACGAAGCACCAGAACAGCGCCGCCCTCGGGTCGAGGCCGCCTCTTCCGATTCCAAATGATCCGCTGGTGGCGCCTGCCGAGGCGGTCTTCGCCTGCAGGGCCGCGACCTCCTCGGGCTTCATGAACCATTTGTCCGCCAGCGGCTTGACCAGCAAATTGCAGATCAAGCCCGCGACCAGCATGCCGGCGAGCACGTACATGGTCACGTCATAGACGTGGTCGCGGGAGACACCCGCCGAGATTTCGAACTCGCGGATGTAGTTGACGACAACCGGGCCGACGATCCCCGCGGTCGACCACGCGGTCAGCAGGCGGCCATGAATGGCGCCCACGAACTGGGTGCCGAAGATGTCCGCCAGATAGGCCGGCACCGTGGCGAAGCCGCCGCCATACATCGACAGGATGATGCAGAAGAAGGCGACGAACAGCGCCTTGTTGCCGGAATGCGCGGCCCACGGGGCGAGCGCATACATGAGCGATGCCGAGCAGGAAGAACGTGTAATAGGTGTTCTTGCGCCCGATATAGTCGGAGAGCGACGCCCAGAAAAACCGGCCGCCGATGTTGAAGAGCGACAGCAAGCCCGGTGAACCCGGCGGCGATGGTCGCGACCAAGGTGCGTTGCTCGGGCGTGAGCTGGGTGAACCCGACGCCGGGCTGGCCGATCAGCGAGCCGCCGAAGATTTCCTGCAGCATCGGCGACGCCATGCCGATGACGCCGATGCCGGCGCTGACGTTGAGACAGAGCACCGCCCAGATCAGCCAGAACTGCTTGGTCTTGTGCGCGTCGCGCAGATGCACCTGGTGCTGGGTGATCATCGTCTTGGTTTCGCTCGGCGGCGTCCAGCCGTCCGGACGCCAGCCGGTCGGCGGGATGCGATAGCCGAAGGCGCCGATCATCATGAACACGAAATAGATCGCCGCCATGGCCAGGAATGTCTCCCATACCCCGACGGACGCAGGCGTGCGGAAGTCGTTCATCAGCAAATTGGCGAGCGGGGCCCCAATCATGGCTCCGCCGCCGAACCCCATGATGGCCATGCCGGTTGCCATGCCGCGCCGGTCCGGAAACCATTTCACCAGCGTCGAAACCGGCGAGATGTAGCCGAGGCCAAGCCCGACGCCACCGATGACGCCGGAGCCGAGCCACAACAGCCAGAGCTGATGCGCAAAGATGCCGATCGCACCAAGCACCAGGCCACCGCACCAGCACAGCGCCGCAACAACGCCTGCCTTGCGCGGGCCGACGCGCTCGAGCCACCCGCCCCAGACCGCGGCTGAGGCTCCCAACAACACAAAGAACAAGGTGAACATCCAGCCGAGGCTGGCGATGCGCCAATCGCAGGTGGTCGTGAACAACTCCTCGATCAGCGACATATCCGGACAGGCGACGGATTTGTTGATGCCGATCGCGCGCGACAGCGGAATCCAGAACACGCTGAAGCCGTAGGCCATGCCGATGCAGAGATGAATGCAGAGCGCTGCCGGCGGTACCAGCCAGCGATTGAACCCGGCCGCGGCGATGATACGCTCGCGGTCGAGCAGTCCCGCGGCAGGCCCAATACGGCCTCCCGCTTGTTCCAGCGTCGCCATTCCCGTTTCCTCCGTTATGGCTCTTTTTGAGCTCTGTGGTGTAATCAATGTGCCGCTTGGGCCTCCCCATGCGGTGGTCCACGAAGTTTCTCGATCGCCTCGCGCACGAGCGGATCTAATCCGGCGCCCCCGGCATCAAGATGCGCGAAGATCGCGCTGCGCATGCGCGGCTCCCAGAATTTCTGAATGTGCTCCGCGATGGCCGCCGGCGCCTTGCCGGCGCCCTGGCTGCGGAAGAACGTGCCAATCTGGTTGGCCATGTAGACGAGCTTGTCAGGCGACATAGGCCACCTGCTCACGCCTGATCCGATCCGGATGCGTGAAGATCTCGAAATCCATCGCCGCGCGCGATACCGATCAGGGTGATGCCGGCGGTCTCGGCGGTGCGCACCGCCAGCGCAGTCGGCGCCGACATTGCTGCGATTACCGGCGCGCCGATGGCGGCGGCCTTCTGCACCATCTCGACTGAAACGCGGCTGGTGAGAACCACGATACCTGATCTGGCGGAAACACCATCACGGGCGAGCGCTCCGACCAGCTTGTCGAGCGCATTGTGGCGGCCGACGTCCTCGCGCAACGCGACGAGCCCATAGGTCGGCTCCCAGAACGCGGCCGCGTGAACCGCACGCGTTTCGCGATTGAGCACCTGGGCCGGCCCGATGGACGCAACTGCGCGCATGATCTCCCGCGGCGAGAACACGATGTCACTTGAGACCGGCGTTGGCGGCCGCATGGCTTCGACCAAGCTCTCAAGCCCGCACAGGCCGCATCCGGTCGGCCCTGCCATATGGCGACGCCGCTCGCCGAAATGCGAAGCGTGCGGCTCGGCGAGCCAGAGGCGCAGCTCGATTCCAATCTTCTGCTCGACGATCTCGAGCTGGGTGATCTCATCAAGCGAGGAAACGATGCGCTCCGTCAGGCTGAACCCGAACGCGAAGTCCTCCAGATCCTGCGGACTCGCCATCATCACCGCGTGCGTGGTGCCGGCATAAGAAAAGGCGATCGCCGTCTCTTCCGGAATAGCGCGATCGCCCTCCACGAAGTCCTTCGCGGACCAGGCAACACGGCTGATGCGGCAAACCGGGAGCGGCACGCAGCTACTCCGCAGCTTGGACAATCGGCGCGATGCGGCGGCTCGCGCGGGCAAACGCGTCATAGCGCTCCTGCCACTCGGTCGGCCCGTTTGATGGCGTGATCTGCACCGCGGTTACCTTGTACTCGGGGCAGTTCGTCGCCCAGTCCGAATAATCCGTGGTAACGACATTGGCCTGCGTGTCGGGATGATGGAACGTGGTGTAAGCCACGCCGGGAGCAACGCGTTCCGTGATCAGTGCCCGCAAGGTGGTCTCACCGGCCCGGCTGGCCAGCTTGACCCAATCGCCGTCGCGAATACCGCGCTGTTCGGCATCATGCGGATGCATTTCGAGACGATCTTCCTCGTGCCAGACGACATTCGCGGTGCGCCGTGTCTGGGCCCCGACATTGTACTGGCTCAAGATCCGGCCTGTGGTGAGCAGCAGCGGGAAGCGCGGGCCGGTGCGCTCGTCGGTCGCGACGTACTCGGTGATCACGAACTTGCCCTTGCCCCGGACAAAGCCGTTCATGTGCATCACCGGCGTGCCGGCTGGGGCCTTCTCATTGCACGGCCACTGCACCGAGCCGAGTTCGTCGAGTTTCTCAAACGACACGCCGGCGAAGGTCGGGGTCAGGCGGGCGATCTCATCCATGACCTGCGACGGGTGGTCGTAGTGCATGGGAAAACCCATCGCCTTGGCGAGATCGAGCGTTATCTCCCAGTCGGCCTTGCCCGATTTGGACTGCATCACCTTACGCACGCGCTGAATACGCCGCTCCGCGTTGGTGAAAGTGCCGTCCTTTTCCAGGAACGTGGAGCCCGGCAGAAACACGTGCGCGTAGTTGGCGGTCTCGTTCAGGAACAAATCCTGCACCACCACGCATTCCATCGCCGCCAGCCCGGCCGCCACGTGTTTGGTGTCCGGATCGGACTGCAGGATGTCTTCACCCTGGATGTAGATGCCCTTGAAGGAGCCATCGACCGCCGCGTCCAGCATGTTGGGAATGCGAAGCCCCGGCTCTTTCTCCAGATGCACACCCCACAGCGCTTCAAACGCGGCGCGCGTCGCGTCACCGGAAATGTGCCGATAGCCGGAGAGTTCGTGCGGGAACGAGCCCATATCGCACGAGCCTTGCACGTTGTTCTGACCGCGCAGCGGGTTTACGCCCACGCCGGGACGGCCGATATTGCCTGTCGCCATGGCGAGATTGGCAATCGCCATCACGGTGGTCGAGCCCTGGCTGTGCTCCGTCACGCCGAGCCCGTAGTAGATCGCGCCATTGCCGCCGGTCGCGTAAAGGTGCGCCGCGGCGCGGATCGTTTCCGCCGGCACGGATGAAATCTTCGCCACCGCCTCGGGGCTGTTGTGCGGCTGGGCAACGAATGCAGCCCAATCCTGGAACTCATCCCAGTCGCAGCGTTCGCGCACGAACGTCTCATTCACCAGGCCTTCCGTCACGATGACATGCGCAAGCGCGGTCAGGACCGCAACGTTGGTGCCGGGCAGCAGCGGCAGGTGATAGGCAGCCGCCACATGCGGCGTGCGCACCAGATCGATCTGCCGCGGATCGATGACGATCAGTTTTGCACCCTGGCGAAGGCGCTTTTTCAATCGCGAAGCAAACACCGGATGTGCGTCGGTCGGATTGGCGCCGATCAGGATGACAACGTCGGTGTGCTCGACGGAGTCGAAGTCCTGGGTGCCGGCCGATGTTCCGTATGTGGTGCTGAGCCCGTAACCGGTCGGCGAGTGGCACACGCGCGCGCAGGTGTCGACGTTGTTGTTGCCGAAGCCGCCGCGGATCAACTTCTGCACCAGAAATGTTTCCTCATTGGTGCAACGTGACGAGGTGATGCCGCCGATGGCCCGACGTCCGTACTGTGCCTGGATGCGCTTGAACTCGGAGGCCGTGTAGGCGATCGCCTCCTCCCAGGAAACTTCCCGCCAGGGATCGGACGTCTTGGCGCGGATCATCGGCTTGAGGATGCGTTCGCGATGGGTCGCGTAGCCCCAGGCGAAGCGGCCCTTGACGCAGGAGTGACCACGGTTCGCCTTGCCGTCCTTGTAAGGAACCATGCGCACGACCTCATCGCCGCGCATCTCCGCCTTGAACGCACAGCCGACCCCGCAATAGGCGCAGGTGGTCACGACCGAATGCTCAGGCTGGCCGATCTCAATGACGGATTTCTCCGTCAGGGTCGCAGTCGGGCAGGCCTGCACGCAGGCGCCGCAGGACACGCATTCGGAGCCGAGAAACGCTTCTTCCATGCCGGGCGACACGACGGAGTCGAAACCACGCCCTGCGATGGTGAGCGCAAACGTCCCCTGCACTTCCTCGCACGCGCGCACACACCGCGAGCAGACGATGCATTTCGACGGGTCGTAGGTGAAATACGGATTGGATTCGTCTTTGCCGGGGTTGGGATGCTTGTCCCCGGAATAGCCGTAGCGGACATCGCGCAGCCCGACGGCGCCGGCCATATCCTGCAGCTCGCAATCCCCATTGGCCGCACAGGTCAAGCAATCGAGCGGGTGGTCGGAGATGTAGAGCTCCATCACGCCTTTGCGCAGGCGCTTAAGCCGCTCCGTCTGCGTGCGCACGCTCATGCCCGGCGCAACCGGAGTCGTGCACGACGACGGCGTGCCGGCGCGTCCGTCGATCTCGACCAGACACAACCGACAGGAGCCAAACGCGTCGAGCATGTCGGTCGCGCACAGTTTCGGGATCTGCGTTCCGATCTCCATGGCGGCGCGCATGATTGATGTGCCTTCGGGCACCGTCACCGACATGCCGTCGATGGTCAGGGTCACAGTCTTCTCGGCCCGGGAGCGCGGCGTGCCGTAATCGACCTCGTGTACGAGCGACATGATGGTCTCCTTACTCCGCCGCCACGAGCCGGCGCGGGCGAACACGAAAATCTTCGGGGAAATGAGTGAGGGCGCTCATCACCGGATAAGGCGTGAAACCGCCGAGCGCGCAGAGCGAGCCGAACTTCATGGTGTGGCAGAGGTCCTCGATCAGCGCGATGTTCGGCTCGGCATTGTCGCCGTTGATGATGCGCTCGAGCGTCTCCACACCGCGCGTCGAACCGATGCGGCAGGGCGTGCACTTGCCGCACGATTCCAGCGCGCAGAATTCCATGGCGAAGCGCGCCTGTTTCGCCATGTCGACGCTGTCATCAAACACGACAATGCCGCCATGCCCGATCAGGCCATCACGAGCCGCGAAGGCTTCATAATCGAACGGCGTGTCAAACAGCGCGCGCGGGAAATAGGCGCCCAGCGGACCGCCGACCTGCACGGCGCGCACCGGCCGGCCGCTCGCGGTGCCACCGCCGATATCATCAACCAGCTCACCAAGGGTGATGCCGAAGGCGGTCTCAAACAATCCGCCATATCGCACATTGCCGGCGAGCTGGACTGGCATGGTGCCGCGCGAGCGGCCAATGCCGAGGTCGCGATAAGCCGGGGCACCGTGGCCGATGATAACCGGCACCGAGGCGAGCGAGAGCACGTTGTTAATGACGGTAGGACAACCAAACAAACCTTTGTGTGCGGGCAGTGGCGGCTTTGCCCGCACGATCCCGCGCTTGCCTTCGAGGCTGTCCAGGAGCGACGTCTCTTCGCCGCACACGTAGGCGCCCGCGCCGACGCGCACCTCAAGATCGAACGCGTATTTGGAGCCAGCGACCGCTGGACCAAGCAGACCGTCACGACGCGCGACCGCGAGCGCCGCCGCAAGAGTAGCGACCGCATGCGGATACTCGGAGCGGATATAGACGTAGCCCTTGGTGGCGCCGACCGCGATCCCGGCGATCGTCATCCCTTCGATCAAGACGAACGGATCGCCTTCGATCAACATGCGATCCGCGAACGTGCCGGAGTCGCCTTCGTCGGCATTGCAGACAATGTATTTCTGCGGTCCCGACGTCTGCGCGACGGTGCGCCACTTGATCCCGGTTGGAAAGCCGGCGCCGCCGCGGCCACGCAGGCCCGACTGCACCACCTCTTCGATAATCGCTGCGGGACCATTCGACAGCGCGCGCTCAAGCGCCCTGTAGCCGCCATGCGCGCGGTAATCGTCGAGCGAGAGCGGATCGATGACGCCGCAGCGCGCGAAGGTCAACCTGATCTGCCGCTTGAGCCAGGGGATCTCCTCGGTCAAGCCGAGCCGCAACGGATGTGCGCCGCCATCAAAAATGCCGGCATCAAGGAGCGCATCGACGTCGTCGGATGCCACGGGGCCATAGGCCACGCGCCCGGCGGGCGTTACGACCTCGAGCAACGGCTCCAGCCAATAGAGGCCGCGCGATCCGGTGCGGGTGATCTCGAGCGCGACACCACGTCGCGATGCGGCGCTCGCAAGCGCCGCTGCAACTTCATCAGCACCGACGGCGAGAGCGCCGGCATCGCGGGCAATGAACACACGCGCGCTCACGCCCACGTTTCCTCCAGCAGCGCATCGAGCCGCTTTGCGTCGAGGCGGCCGATCACCCGATCGTCGAACATGGCGGAAGGCGCGACAGCGCAGAGCCCGAGACAGTATGTCGGCTCGAGCGTCACGCGCTCATCGGTCGTGGTGTCGCCAAGCCCAACGCCAACCTTCGCTTGGGCGCGCTCTGCAAGCGCATCGCCCCCTGCGGCCTGGCAGGCTTCGGCACGGCAGAGCTTGAGCACATGCCGGCCCGGCGGCTCGCGACGGAAATCGTGATAGAATGTGACAACGCCATGAACTTCGGCGCGCGATAAATTCAATGCGTCGGCAACCATGGGAACGGCGGGTTCAGCAATGCAGCCGAATGCCGCCTGCACCCCGTGCAGGATCGGGAGCAGCGCGCCGGGCTGGTCAACATGCTGCGCGATGATCTCCGCGGTTCGCTCCGCACTCCACGTCTCGTAAACTGGCATCACCAACTTTCAACAAAGACCGTGGCCGACGACCTTGATCCGAATGGTCATGCGGAATCAATAACGCTGTTCCGTCAAACGATTTGGATTTCAAATCGATGCCGCTATCACGCCGATAGCCTGAGGCTATATGGCGACCGAACGTCGGCGCCTATGCCGGCATGCCGCGACGAATGCAGACAGCCGGGCCCTTGTGCTGTAGGTCTGCCCGATTGTCTCGCGGACCTCGACGCAACGCATGATCGACAAGCTTGAATTCATCATTGCGCTTGCCCGCGAGCAGCATTTCGGCCGCGCCGCTGAGATGTGCAACGTCAGTCAGCCGACGTTTTCCTCCGGCATCAAGCAGCTCGAGGACCAGTTCGGGGTCTTGCTGGTCCAGCGCGGCTCGCGGTTTCAGCGGCTTCACGCCCGAGGGCGAGCGCGTGCTCGAATGGGCGCGCCGCATCGTCGCGGATAGCCGGGCGATGCGTCAGGAGGTCGACGCGCTCAAGCGCGGCCTCGTCGGACATGTGCGTATCGCGGCCATTCCCACGACGCTCGCCATGGCCGCGTCGCTGACCACACCGTATCGGGCGCGGCACCCGAACGTGCGCTTTACGATTCTGTCGCGCACCTCCATCGAGGTGCTCAAAGCGCTGGACAATCTCGAGGTGGATGCCGGGCTCACGTACATCGACAACGAGCCGCTCGGACGCGTAACGACGGTCCCCCTCTATCACGAGCGCTACCGCCTGCTGACATCGGCCGACAGCACGCTTGGAGATCGCGACCAGGTCACATGGGCGGAGGTGGCGCAAGTTCCGCTCTGCCTGCTGACGCCCGACATGCAGAACCGTCGCATCATCGACGGGATTCTGCGCCGCGCCGGCACCGAGCCCTCGCCGACACTGGAATCAAACTCGATGATCGTCCTGTTTTCGCACGTGCGGACCGGGCGATGGGCGAGCATTATGCCGGCCGTACTCGCCGACACGCTCGGCCTCACCGACACGATTCGATCGATCCCGATCGTCGAACCGGATGTGACGCACGCGATCGGTCTCGTCGTACCTCACCGTGAGCCGATGACGCCGCTGACCGCGGCACTGGTGACCGAGGCGCAAAAGGTTGCCGTTACGCTCGACGCTCAATAGCGGCTGCGCTACCCCGATCCGCCCTTTACAGCCTCGCCATATCCGGCGGAATATAGGGGATGGTTTTGCCACGGTCCGGAGCAGATGTCGCACACCCGCCTGTCGATTCGAGTGGATCTTGCGAGCGGCGAGCGCATCGGCCCCGGCAAGATCGCGCTGCTGGAAGCAATCGCCCAGACGGGCTCGATATCGGCCGCCGCGCGCCAACTCGGCATGTCGTATCGGCGCGCCTGGCTGCTGGTCGAGGCCATCAACGATGCGCTGCGCGAGCCCGCGGTCAGTGCGGCGACCGGCGGCCAGCACGGCGGCGGAGCGATGCTCACGCCCACGGGCGAGCGTATCGTTGATCTTTATCGGACAATCGAAGGCCATGCACATACGTCGGCGAGCGAGGAATTCCGCGCCCTTTCACGCATCACGCGCAAGGGCGCAAAGTCGCGCGCCTGATCGCTGCAGCGGCTTCAGGCGGCTTGTCGGCTGGGCGCTTGGAACGGCCTGCCTGGCATTCATCTTTTCTCCGGCTGACGCACGTGTCGTTACCGATTCGGCGGGGCGCAACGTCACGGTCCCGGACCACGTCGAGCGCGTCCAAGCGGCGGGGCCACCGGCGACGGTGCTGCTCTATGTGCTGGCGCCTGAAAAGCTGATCGGATGGGTGCGCAAACCCAGTCCCGCAGAGCTTGAGTTTCTGAACCCGAAAGTGCGCGAGCTCCCGGAGATCGGGCGCCTCACCGGCCGCGGCGATACCGCCAACCTGGAGGTCGTGATCAAAGCCAAGCCGGATCTCATCATCGACTTCGGCACGGTCAATCCAACCTATGTGTCGCTCGCCGATCGGGTGCAGGCGCAGACCGGCATCCCCTATTTGCTGATCGATGGACGCCTGGCCAGCACGGCCGCGAGCATGAAGCTCGTCGGCAATATCCTCGGGGTCGACGTCCGTGCGAACGCACTTGCTGACCAAGCGGCCGCCATCTTGGGCGAAGCGGAGCAAACCGTGATGGCGGTGCCCGAGGCTCAGCGACCGCGGGTCTACCTGGCGCGGCAAGCCAACGGCCTGCAGACCGGCAGCCGCGGATCAATCAACACGGAGATCATCGAGCGCGCCGGTGGAATCAACGTGGCCACCGGCGGGCGCGAAGGCGGCGGCTTGTTCAATGTGTCACCCGAGCAGGTGATCGCCTGGAATCCGGAGACTGTCATCACCGTCGACGCCAATTTCTTCGGTTCGGTGCATTCCACGCCGGCATGGTCGGACATTGCGGCGGTGAAGAACAATCGCGTGTTCCTCAGTCCGGATCTGCCCTACGGCTGGACCGACGAACCACCATCGCTCAACCGCCTGCTTGGGCTGCAGTGGCTGCTACGGTTGTTTTACCCGCAACGTTTCAATGGCGACATTCGGGCGCTGACGCGCGATTTTTACCGGCAGTTCTATCAGGTTGAATTAAGCGACGCGCAGCTCGAGCGGCTGTTGGCGGGTACGCGCGGGCGGAATTGAAAGGTGAGGGCCCTGGTCCTGAGGGCCAGGCGTCTTGAAGGGCGGTTCCAGGCGAGGCTTTCCTTGTGGCCATCCTTCGAGACGCTTGGCGCTTGCGCGCCAAGCTCCTCAGGATGAGGTCTGAAAAATGTGGCCTGCAGAATCGCAGCAAACAGAGCCCTCGTCCTGAGGAACTCGCGCGCGAAAGCGCGCGAGTGTCTCGAAGGACGGCCTCAGGCGACTCGCCCTCGCAAATATTCAGGATGAGGTCAGAGCTTAGGCAGTTTGAAACGAAACTTACTCGTCAATGCCCACCATCACGTCGGAGGCTTTGATCACCGCGTAGGCAGTCTGCCCCTGCTTGAGCTTCAGTTCGTCCACGGCCTCATTGGTAATCGACGCGGTGACAACCGTCCCACCCACATTGATGCGCACATGCGCCGTGGTCTGACCTTTTTGCACCTGATCGATGGTTCCCTTCAGAACATTGCGCGCGCTAAGCTTCATCCCTGCCCTCTTTGACTGAATCCAGACTGACTGCAGACTTCCCACGCTCACCCGAGTGGCGTTATATTCTACCTTACATGACGCGGGTGCCGGTGTCACGATGCACGGTCAGCGAACAGGAGTTGAGCAATGAATCGTCTTTGTCGGCTGATCGCAGTCGGAGTCGTCGCTGCAGGTGCAAGTGGAACCGCATCTTCGGCAATCGCCGCCGACATCAATGTCGCTGTTGCGGCGAATTTCACGGAGCCCGCGAAGGAGATCGCTGCACTGTTCGAACGTAAGACCGGTAACAAGGTCGTGTTCAGCTTTGGCGCAAGTGGCCAGTTCTACACCCAGATCACCCAGGATGCGCCGTTCCAGGTCTTCCTCTCCGCCGATCAGGAACGGCCCGAAAAGGCCGTCAGCGAGGGATTTGCGGTACCCGGTAGCCGATTCACCTATGCGGTGGGCAAGCTCGTGTTGTGGAGCCGTGACCCGAACCTGGTGAAAGGCGAGAGCACGCTCAAAGACGGGACGTTCACGAAAATCGCGATCGCAAATCCGGTCGCTGCACCCTACGGAACAGCCGCGATCGAGACGATGAAGGCGCTGCACGTCTATGATGCCCTGCAGCCCAAGATCGTGCAGGGCAACAGCATTGCCCAGACGTTCCAGTTTGTCGACACCGGCAATGCCGAGCTCGGGTTCGTTGCCCTGTCCCAAGTGATCGAACGCAAGGAGGGATCGCGCTGGCTGGTGTCGAACAGCCTCTATTCGCCGATCAAACAAGATGCCGTGTTGCTGAAGAAGGGCGCCGATGTCGAACCCGCTAAAGCTTTCCTCGAATTCCTGAAGGGACCGGAGGCGGCGGCCATCGAGAGCAAATTCGGTTACGGCACCCCGGAGACGAACTGAACCTTCATGGTCCCGCTCGCTGACCTCTGGCCGCCGATCCGTCTCACTCTGGAACTCGCGGCCCTGGTGACAGCGCTATTGCTGATTGTCGGGACGCCAATCGCGTGGTGGCTCGCACGCTCCAAATCGGCCTGGAAAGAGGTCATCGCCGCGATCGTGGCATTGCCGATCGTGTTACCGCCGACCGTGCTCGGCTTCTATTTGTTGATCCTGCTCGGGCCCGACGGTCCCGGGGGATGGGTCGCAAGCCTGTGGGGTGCGCGGACCCTGGCCTTCACGTTCGAGGGCCTGGTCATCGGCTCGGTGTTCTATTCGATGCCGTTCGTGGTGCAGCCGATTCGTAACGCCTTCGAGGCCTTCGGCGAACGCCCGCTCGAGGTCGCCGCAACATTGCGCGCATCGCCGCGCGATGCCTTCTTCAGCGTCGCTTTGCCGCTGGCGCTCCCCGGCGCTCATGACCGGGGCGGTACTCGGATTTGCTCACACCGTCGGCGAATTCGGCGTCGTGCTCATGATCGGCGGCAATATTCCGGGCAAGACCAAGGTATTGTCGATCGCGATCTTTGATTACGTCGAAACGCTGCAATGGACTCCGGCGCATATCCTGGCGGCCGGGATGTTGATCTTCTCCTTCTGCGTCATTCTGGCGATGATGCTGTTGGAAAAGAGCCTGCGCCGGGCCGGACAATGAACGCCGGCAAGACCATCCGGGCACGTTTTCGCGGCCGCCTCGGCGCGTTCGCGCTCGACGCGGCGTTCGAGACACCAGCACGCGGCTTCACGGCGTTGTTCGGTCCGTCCGGCTGCGGCAAGACCACGCTGCTGCGGTGCGCGGCGGGGCTCGCTCGCTTTGCCGACGGCTACTTCGCGCTCGGCGATGACGTGTGGCAGGACGCCAGCTCAGTTTCGTCCCACCTATCGCCGGCCGATCGGCGTCGTGTTCCAGGAAGCCTCGCTGTTTGCGCATCTCTCTGTGCGCCGAAATCTTCTCTACGGCCACCGCCGCGCCGTTGCGCAAGGCGCGAACGGAGAGATCCGCTTCGACGATGTGATTGAGCTCCTCGGGATCACGCATTTGCTGGAACGCTCGACGCGTGACTTGTCCGGTGGCGAGCGCCAGCGCGTAGCGATCGGCCGTGCACTACTGTCACAACCCAAGCTGCTGCTTATGGACGAGCCACTGTCCGCGCTTGATCGGCTGACCAAGGACGACATCCTGCCGTACCTGGAAAAGCTGCATGCGTCGCTTGCCGTTCCGGTTCTCTACGTCACCCACGACCTCGGCGAGGTGGAGCGCCTGGCCGACCACATCGTGCTCATCGAACGCGGCCGTGTGATCGCTTCCGGATTGCTCACCGAGGTGCAGGGAAACCCCGCACTCCCACTCGCGCGGATACCGGAGGCAGCGGTCAGCCTCGACGCCCGGATCGAGGCGCATGACACCGCCTATGGGCTTACCAAGGTGGCCGTGCGCGGGGCGTCGCTCGTGCTGCCCGAAGTGGCGGGGAACATCGGTGAGATTCGCCGTATCCGCGTGGGCGCGTCGGACGTAAGCCTCGCGCGCAATGCACCGGCGGAAAGCTCGATCCTCAATTGCCTGCCGGCGCGCGTGCTCGGACATGTTGTCGACGAACGCAATCAGGTGAATGTGTCGATCGGGCTCGGCCGCGATGGAACCGGCGACAAGCTCCTCTCCCGCATCACACGCAAATCGTGGGACACCCTGCAGCTGCACGTCGGCAGCGAGGTTTACGCGCAAATCAAAGGCGTCGCGTTGGTTTAGAGCGGCCTGGCCCTTTTCGATCACCGGCGCCTGTGTCATAGTCGTTATATTCATCGAGCTATAGCGTTAGGTCCGATCTGCGACATGACCATTCGACTACATGACCGATTGCTGTCCAACGTGCTCGATTTCCGGGCCGCGCAAGTATCGAATCCGCTGGCCGGCTTCCGCCCGTCGATCGAGATCAATCTCGACACCGTACCCGCCTCCAAGAATTTGCCGGCACGTCCGCGCCGAACCCGGATCTGGGAACTCGGCAGCAGCCTCCACTGCTCGATCATCGGGACGTGCTTGTCGACGGCCGAACTGCGTCATGTCCTGGTTCAACTCAAAGTCAACGGCATGCAGGCCGCCAACGAGCATGACCTGCACAGTTTCGGGGTCGGCCTCGCCAGCAAACGAGAGCTCGGCGCCAAGCTCCTGCAAAAGGCGCTCGACCGGCGTCACGAACGCGCCATCAAGGCATTCGCCGCGGCGAACGACACCGAGGCGCTGAGATCGTTGTGGAAAGACGCGTTGAACAAGGGAGACATACCGGGCGCCTACTGGGCCGTCCTGACGCATCCACTGACGGATGAAGCGCTGATCAAGCTGGCGTTCGGCGACGTCCACATGTTGTCCCACCTGGTCGGCGCCGCAAACCGCGCCGACATCCGGCGACTGCGCGAACTGGAAGCGGAGAACGCCGGCTTGACCGACGAACTGCGGCGCGCCCGCCAGCAAATCCGCGATGGCTTCGCCTCGCGCGATCAGATCATCCGTCAGCTCAACGAACTGCTGGCAAAGCACGACCGCCTTGAGCCACCACAATCGCCGGTGCCGAACGGCAATCGGGATGACCTCGCCGCGATGGAAGAGGTTATCCGCGATTTGAGCAAGAAACTCGCGCGCGATGGCGCGCGACGCGAGAGCGCGGAAGCGCGATCAGCAGCTCTTGCCGCCGCGCTGCGTGACAAGGAACACCAGTTGCAGGTGTTATCGAACGAATCCGAGGCGTTGCGGCGTGAGCTCGATATGGTTGAGCAGCATTTCTCGCACGTCACTGCCACACCGGCCGATCCAATCGATCTCGCCGGCGCGACAATCCTGTATGTCGGCGGCCGGGCCAATCAGATTCCGCAGCTGCGGGCCCTCGTCGAAAGCTCAGGCGGACAGTTTCTCCATCACGACGGCGGCCTCGAGCAGAGTTTGGGACAATTGCCGGGATTGATCAGTCGGGCGGATGTCGTGTTCTTTCCCGCGGATTGCGTCAGCCACGCTGCGGTCGCCGCCGTCAAGCGCGCGTGCCGCCAAACCGCCACGCGCTACGCGCCCTTGCGCGCTTCGAGCCTCGCCTGCCTGATGGCTGCGCTCCCGACCTTACAACAAACTCAGCTGAACGCCGCTGAGGTTACGGCGTAGCCGCAACCGGAACGTTGATCACCTGCGGCTCCATGTAGCTCTGCACGCCCATCACGCCGTGCTCGCGGCCGAGACCGGATTCCTTGAACCCGCCGAACGGAACGTCGGGCTCTGAGCCCAGATGATGGTTGACCCACACGGTGCCGGCCTCAAGCCGCGCCGCAATGGCCGCACCCTTCTCGATGTCTCTGGTCCAGACCGAGGCACACAAACCCATGCGCGTGTCGTTGGCGCGGCTGACGGCGTCATCAACATCAGTGTACTTGAGCACCGGGAGGATCGGACCGAACTGTTCCTCGGTGACAAGGCGCGCGTCATCGCCGATATCCGCCACGATCGTCGGCGCCAGAAAATAGCCGGGCTGGTTGAGCGTGTGGCCGCCGGCCAGGATGCGAACACCCGGCTGACGCTTGGTGTCTTCGAGGACATCCAGCACTTTGTCGTACTGCATCTTGTTCTGCAGCGGCCCCATCTGCACGTCAGGCTCGAACCCGTCGCCGACCCGATAATTCTTGGCGAGATTCGCCAGTGAATCGCAGACCTGATCGTAACGCTGCGCCGGCACATACAGGCGCTTGATCGCCATGCAGACCTGGCCGCAGTTGGCGAAGGCGGCGCCGAAGATCTTCGGCGTCATCGCATCGAAATCGGCATCGTCGAGCAGGATCGCCGGATCATTGCCCCCGAGCTCCAGCGTCACGCGCTTGAGCGTCCCGGACGCACTGGCCATCACGCGCTTGCCGGTCGCGACTGACCCGGTGAAACTGATCTTATCGATTCCGGGATGTTCCGAGAGACGCTGGCCAATCTCGTTGCCGCCGGCCAGAACGTTGAAAACGCCCGGCGGCAGAATGTCACGCGAGAGCTCTCCGAGCAGCAAGGTCGCGAGCGGCGTGTAGGGCGATGGCTTGAGCACCATGGTGTTGCCGGCCAGAAGCCCTTGCGCAATTTTGTGAGACGCAAGGCCGACCGGCACATTCCAAGGCGTGATCGCACCAATCACCCCGAGCGGCCGATACTGCAGCGTAATGCGGTTCTTGCCGTCATTGCGCAGCACCTGGTCCTTGATCTTGATGTTCGACATCGCTTCCAGCGAATGCGCCGTGCCGGCGATTTCGCGGGCCGCGTTCGACAGCGGCTTGCCCTGTTCGCGGGTGATGACGGTTGCGAGTTCGTCCGCATAGTCGCGCACACGGGCAGCAAACTTGTGCAGGAATCGCCGGCGCTCGGCGAACGAACGGCGGCTCCATTCGGTAAACGCGGCGCGCGCCGCCGCAACTGCGCGATCGAGCTGATCCATCGAGGCGTCCGGGCAACGGGCGAACGGTGCCGCCGTCGACGGGTTGATCACCTCGAACGAGCTCCGGCTGCCTTCGCCCCGGCCATCGATCGTATGCGTCAGCTCGCGCTCGGGATTGGCGAGATCGCGCAGGCTCTTTGGTTTTTTCGGCATGGGCTGTCTCCTCTCGTCTTTACGCGCATATGGGGCACCTTGTCGTGAACGCGCGCCCCCACGCCAGCGCTACGGTATATCCGGCAAAATATAGCGCGCAACCCGGGTCTTAGGCAATTCGGTCGCTGCCCCGCACCGGTGCGGGGCAGGCCTTTTCAGAATGACGCTACAGCGTAATCGTAACCGACTTGATTTCCGTGAAGATCTCGATGCCTTCGCGCCCGTTCTCTCGTCCCCAGCCCGATTGCTTGTAGCCGCCGAACGGAACGTTGGTGTCGAGCCCGCTCCCATTGATGCGAATGGAGCCTGCCTTGATACGGCGCGCCATCTTGTGGGCGGTGGAGATATCGCGGGTGAAGATTACCGCTGCCAACCCGTACGACGTGTCGTTTGCTTCCGCGGCGATCCGATCAAGATCCTCGTCCGCAAATGACATGGCACACAGGACCGGCCCAAAAATCTCTTCGCGGCGCACCGACATATCCGCCGTCGTGTTGGTCAAGACCGTGGGCTGAACAAAGTAACCCGCTTCACCGATACGGCCGCCGCCCACCTTGACGGTGGCGCCTGCGGTCTGGCCAGCGCTGATGTAGGATATCACCCGCTCGAGCTGTTCCTGGGAGATCAGTGGCCCCATCTCGGTTTCCGCCTCGAGACCAGGCCCAACTTTGATCTTGCGCGCGTTCGCCATAATGCCGTCGACCAATTGGTCGAACACTTTCTGATGCGCGAACAGCCGTGAGCCGGCAGCGCATATTTGTCCGCTATTGTAGAAAATGTTGCGTGACGCGCCCTCGATTGCGGTTTTCATATCCGCATCGGGGAAGACGATGACCGGCGACTTTCCACCGAGCTCCAAGGTCACGCGCTTGAGGTTCCCGGTTGCCGCCTTGAGAATAAGCTTGCCGACCTCCGTCGATCCGGTGAACGACACCTTGTCGACGCCGTTGTGATCGACGAGAGCCGCCCCGGCGGTTTCCCCGAACCCGGTCACGATGTTGATCACGCCTTCGGGAAATCCGACTTCCTGCGCGAGCTCGCCGAGCCTGATAGCCGAAAGAGGCGTCTGTTCGGCGGGCTTGAGAATGACCGTGCAGCCCGCCGCCAAAGCCGGAGCAATTTTGCTCACCGCCATCAGCAACGGGAAATTCCACGGCACGATCAGAGCGCAGACGCCGACCGGTTCCCGGATCGTGTAGGCGTGGAACGCGCCCGGAAGAGAAACGTCAAGTGTCTGGCCGGTCAGCTTGGTCGCCCAACCTGCGTAGTAGCGCAACTTCTCCGCCGCCCCCGCAACATCAACCATTCGGGCGAGTTTCAGGGGCTTGCCGTTGTCGAGCGTCTCGATCAGCGCGAGCTCCTCGGCATTTGCTTCGAGCGCGTCCGCGAACTTCCAGATCAGTTTGGCGCGTTCCGCCGGCGTCATTCGGCTCCAAGGTCCCTGATCGAACGCACGGCGCGCCGCCGTCACTGCCAAATCAACGTCGGCCCGGTCACCCGCGGCCACATGCGCGATCACCTGTCCGTCGGCTGGATTGAAGACCTCGAACGTCTCACCCGATTGCGCATCCAGCCATTTCCCTCCAATCAGGAGCTGACGCTTGGCCGCCAGAAAGCCTGACGCCAGTTTTTGTCCCACTAACGAGTTCACGGCGATATTCATCATATTCCTCCACGCCAATGCATGCTGTCCGCCGTACCCGCCTGCCAATCTTGGCTGCGTTCACGGCGAACCGCTCGCCCGACGTTATATTTTACGGAATATATCGACAAGCCGCCGATGTCGAATATCCGCCACTGGTGCAACCAGTGACCCATCGCAAATTCGTGACCGGAGACGGCTGAATCGCACTCTGTGCGCCGGTCGTGCTAACCCTGCAGCATCTGTTTCACCAGCGGGCTGGCCTTGCCGAAATCCATGCGGCCGGTGTAGCGCGCCTTCAGCGCGGCGATGACCTTGCCCATGTCCTTCATGGAGGCAGCGCCCGTCTCGGTGATCGCCTGCGCAATGGCGGACCGCGCCTCATCGTCCGAGAGTTGCTGTGGCAGATAGGCGGAGATGATCGCGATCTCGTCGCGCTCCTGTTGGGCGAGTTCGTTGCGCCCGCCCTGCTCGTAGAGCGTGATCGATTCCTGACGCTGCTTGATCATCTTCTGCAGCACCGGGAGCACCTCATCGTCAGCAAGCGGCCCTTTGCCCTGACCGCGCGCCTCGATGTCGGCGTTCTTCAAGGTCGAGTTGACGAGACGCAGCGTCGAAACGCGACGCTCGTCGCGCGCCTTCATGGCGTCCTTGAGAGCATTGTTGATGTCGTCGCGCAGCATGTGAGTCTCGTTTGTTGTTGATCCAATCTACGAAGCGATGGCCGTCGACCGGTCACGCCATCGGCGCAGCGCGATGACAGACCAGATCGCCTCGACAATTCCGAACGGCCACGCGCCCTGCAAGAAACCGTAGACCGAACCCAGCGCGCAGGCGGCCGCAAATCCCAGGACATACCAGGCGCTGCGATCCTCCAAAGCATAACAGACCAGCATGGCGGTGACGCTGAACAGTCCGAACATGGTCAGCGTATCCATCAGGCCCGGTCGCCCTTTCAGAGAGTCGAACGGCCGATATATCGCACCATTAGGATGTGAGCAAGACCACGCTATGTGCAGCGGAGGCGCAATCACGCCGTCTTGAGCAGCCGCTTGCGCACCACGGCCAGGATGCGATCCGACAGCGTGCGATCCTCAACCACGCGCGAGAGCACCACAGCGCCAAGCATGGCGGCAATGATGGCAATTGCTTCGTCGCGCCGCGCGTCCTCGGTCTCGCCCGGGCAGGCCCGCGCCATCACGTCGATCATCGCGACGCTCGAGTCGGAAAACGCCTGCCGTACCGCGTCGCCGTGCCGGGTCGCGTCGGGTCCCATGGCGGCGAGCGCACATCCCGTCCCGGGGTTGTCGCGATGCGACCGCGACACGTAGGAGCGCACCAATTTGTTGAACAGGTCCGGCGCCCCGTCACCGCCAGCATCAGCGATCCACTGCTGCCGGATTTCGGCGAGCGATTCACGGATCGCGGCCGCCGCCAATTCCTCCTTGGAGCCGAACTGGCTGTAGATCGCGCCGTGCGTCATGCCGGCGGCCTTGGCCAGCGCATCGACCCCGATGCCTTCAATGCCGCGCTCGCGCAACAGCTTGGCGGCCGCGGCAACGACCTGCTCGCGATTCTTGGCCTGCTGCTCTCTGGAAACCCGCATTCTGTCCTAGCCCGGTTCGACGTCGGCTCTGATGTCCAACCAACGCGCCGGTGGACCATAGCACGAATTTAGATTACGATCGCTATCAATATCGATAGGAGCGGAGGCGGGCGATGGACGAGCGGACGAGACCAACCGTCGGGGTCGTGACCCCGGACCTTCTCGGGGCAAGCTCCGGTCTCGAGTTCCTGCGCGGAATCGTCGACGGGAAACATCCGGTACCACCCATTGCCGACCTGGTCGGATTCACGTTGACCGAGGTCGATTTCGGCCGCGTGGTGTTTCAGTCAACGCCCGAGTTCAAACACTACAACCCGCTTGGGACGGTACACGGCGGCTATGCCGCCACCCTGCTTGATTCCTGCATGGGATGCTGCGTGCATTCGACCCTTCCGGTCGGCGTGGGCTACACGACCCTGGAGTTCAAGGTGACCTTGATCCGGGCCATCACGGCGGAGACCGGGCCGGTGACAGCGGAAGGCCGCATCCTCAATGCCGGCCGGCGCGCCGCCACCGCCGAGGGGCGCCTTACAGATGCGAAGGGCCGCCTGTTGGCACACGGCACCACGACATGCCTGGTCTTTGATATGGCCGCCGCCCCAAAGCGCTCCGCGTAACCCATCGGAACGTCCCTGGAAAATCCCAAACTCGGCCGCTATCCATCCCCGGGCCAATGCCGGGGACGAGTTCAGGATGCGCGAGTGGATCGACCTCTACGATTCGGATCACCCGATCTACGTCAACGCGCGGCATCGCGACGTGCATTTTCGTGTCATTGCGACCGATATCCTGCAATTCCTGCCCGGCCCAGGCGCGACCGTGCTCGACTTCAGCTGCGGCGAGGCGCTGCATGCGGATCTGGTGGCCGACAAAGCCGCCCAGCTGATCCTCGCTGAACCGGCGCCCGGCGTCCGCAAACGCCTCCAAGCGCGCTTTGGCGCCAATCCCAAGATCGAAGTGCACTCGCTCGCGGAGTTGGCTGATCTGCCGAAACAATCCGTCGATCTCGTCGTGATGCACTCGGTCGCTCAATACATGACGCCAGCCGAGTTCGACGCAGCCCTGACGCTGATCCGGTCGTTGCTCAAGCCGGGTGGGCTTTTCATCCTCGGCGATGTCGTCGCACCAGGGACCCCGGCCACGACCGACGCCTTCGCCCTGCTCCGGTTCGGAGCGGCCAATGGTTTTTTCCTTGCCGCTGTGCACGGGCTCGTGCGCACAGTGCTCTCCGACTACTGGCGATTGCGCAGCACGATCGGGCTAGCCCGCTATGATGAGGGCGCGCTCGCTGCCAAGCTCGCGGCGCATGGCTTCTTCGCGGCCCGCGCCCCGCACAATCTCGGCCACAATCAGGCCCGCATGACGTTTCTGTGCAAGCCCGGTTGAGGTGTGGGCGAGAATTGGGCGCACCCCTTCCCTCCCCGCCGATTCTGGGCTAGAGGCAGCCCGCCGCCACCGATGCCGGATGGTCCGGCCGGGCGTGACAATCGAACGAGCGTGCGGCGGGCGAGCGGCGAGTGCCGCTTTTTTTATGCGCGCCGATCAGGCCGGGTGCACGGCGCGAGCAGCTGTCGGAACGGGATGCCGAAACGGACTGATATCAAATCGATCCTGATCATTGGCGCCGGCCCGATTGTCATCGGTCAAGCCTGCGAGTTCGACTATTCCGGCACGCAAGCCTGCAAGGCCCTGCGGGCCGAGGGCTACCGGGTCGTGCTGGTCAACTCCAATCCGGCGACCATCATGACCGATCCGGAGTTGGCCGATGCCACCTACATCGAGCCGATCACCCCGGAGATCGTCGCCAAGATCATCGAGAAGGAGCGGCCCGACGCGCTGCTGCCCACCATGGGCGGACAGACGGCGCTCAATTGCGCGCTCTCGCTGCGCCGCATGGGGGTGCTCGATCAGTTCGGCGTGAAGATGATCGGCGCGTCCGCCGACGCCATCGACAAGGCGGAAGACCGCGAGCTGTTCCGCGAGGCGATGCAGAAAATCGGTCTCGCCACGCCGAAATCAGCGCTCGCCGATGCCTCCGATCTCAAGAAGCTCGATCGCGACCAGCACGCGGCGGAGATCGCCCGCATCAAGGCACAGAAGCTTGCGCCGGCCGCGGAGGCGCAGACACTCGCCGCCTTTCAGAAATCCTGGGACGCCGAGGACCCGGCACGCAAGCGGCGCTACATCGAGAAAGGTCTGATCGAGGCGCTTGATGCGCTCTCGGATATCGGCCTGCCGGCAATCATTCGTCCGTCCTTCACGCTCGCCGGCACCGGCGGCGGCATCGCATACAACAAGGCCGAGTTCTTTGAGATCGTCGAGCGCGGGCTCGATGCATCGCCGACCACCGAAGTCCTGATCGAGGAGTCCGTCCTCGGCTGGAAGGAATTCGAGATGGAGGTGGTGCGCGATCGCAACGACAACTGCATCATCGTCTGCTCGATCGAGAACCTCGATCCGATGGGCGTGCACACCGGCGATTCGATCACCATCGCGCCGGCGCTGACGCTTACGGACAAAGAATATCAGATCATGCGCAACGCCTCGATCGCGGTCCTGCGCGAGATCGGCGTGGAGACCGGCGGGTCGAATGTGCAGTTCGCCGTTAATCCAAAGGACGGACGGCTCGTCATCATCGAAATGAATCCGCGGGTGTCGCGATCGTCCGCCCTTGCCTCGAAGGCGACCGGCTTCCCCATCGCCAAGGTCGCAGCCAAGCTCGCGGTCGGCTACACCCTCGATGAGATCGAGAACGACATTACCGGCGGCGCGACGCCAGCCTCGTTCGAGCCGACGATCGACTACATCGTCACCAAGATTCCGCGCTTTGCGTTCGAGAAGTTTCCCGGCGCCGAACCTGTACTGACCACCTCCATGAAGTCGGTCGGCGAGGCGATGGCGATCGGCCGCACGTTTGCGGAGTCGCTGCAGAAGGCGCTGCGCTCGCTGGAAACCGGATTGACCGGCCTCGATGAGGTCACGATCGAAGGCCTGGGACAAGGCGACGACAAGAACGCGATTCGCGCCGCGCTCGGCACGCCCACACCCGACCGCCTTCTCAATGTGGCGCAGGCAATGCGACTCGGCTTCACCGACGAGCAGATCCATGACGCGTGCGCGATCGATCCCTGGTTCCTCGCCGAGATCCGCGGCATCGTCGACATGGAGGGCGAGATCCGGGCCAAGGGATTGCCCAATGACCCGGCTGGGCTGCGGCAGCTCAAGTCGATGGGCTTTTCCGACGCGCGGCTCGCGAAGTTAACCGGCCTCTCTGTCGAGGAGGTCGCGACACGGCGCCACCAGCTTGGCGTTCGTCCGATCTACAAGCGCATCGACACGTGCGCGGCCGAGTTCGCCTCGCCCACGGCCTACATGTATTCGAGCTATCAGGCGCCGTTTGCCGGGACGCCGGCGGATGAGGCTGCGCCCTCGGACCGCGAAAAGATCATCATCCTCGGCGGCGGCCCAAACCGGATCGGTCAAGGCATCGAATTCGATTACTGCTGCTGCCACGCGGCCTTCGCCCTCAAGGAGGCTGGTTACGAAACCATCATGGTCAACTGCAATCCGGAGACCGTGTCGACCGACTACGACACCTCGGATCGTCTGTATTTCGAGCCGTTGACCACCGAGGACGTGATCGAAATCATCGACACCGAACGCAGCAACGGAACCTTGCGTGGCGTCATTGTGCAATTCGGTGGTCAGACGCCGCTCAAGCTTGCCGAGGCATTGGAGCGCGCCAAGGTGCCGATCCTGGGCACCTCACCGGATGCGATCGATCTCGCCGAGGATCGGGATCGCTTCAAGAAGTTGATCGCGACGCTTGGCCTGCGCCAACCCGAGAGCGGGATCGCGACCAGCCCCGATGCGGCGCGGGCGATCGCCGACCACATCGGCTATCCCGTGCTTATTCGTCCGTCCTATGTGCTGGGCGGGCGGGCGATGGAGATACTCAACGACGGTGCCCAGCTCGACCGTTACCTGGCGCGGCTCGCCGGCGCTCTCGACCGCCCATCGGATCTCGTCATTTCAGATCGGCGCCCGCTGCTGATCGACCGCTACCTGTCGGACGCGGTCGAGGTCGATGTGGATTGCCTCGCCGACGGTCAGGACACGTTCATTGCCGGCATCATGGAGCACATCGAAGAGGCCGGGATCCACTCGGGGGACTCGGCCTGCGCACTGCCGCCGCGCAACCTCGATCAGACAATCATCGCGGAGCTCGGCCGGCAGACCCGAGCACTGGCGCTCGCCCTCAAGGTCGGCGGCCTGATGAACGTGCAGTACGCCATCAAAGAGGGCGAGATCTACGTGCTCGAGGTCAACCCGCGCGCGTCGCGGACGGTGCCGTTCGTCGCCAAGGTGATCGGGGTGCCGGTCGCCAAGATCGCCGCGCGAATCATGGCCGGCGAACCGCTGGCGAGCTTCGGCCTCAAACCGATCTCATTCGAGCCGGGGCAGTCCAAGCACATCGGCGTCAAAGAGGCCGTATTCCCGTTCGCCCGCTTTCCCGGCGTGGACACGGTCCTCGGCCCGGAAATGAAATCAACCGGCGAGGTCATGGGGCTCGATCGCTCGTTCGCGATCGCCTTCGCCAAGAGCCAGATCGGCGGTGGCACCCGCCTGCCGAAATCGGGGACCGTGTTCGTTTCGGTTCGCGATGTGGATAAGCCGCGCATTCTGGATGCGGTGCGGCTGCTGGAAAACCTGGGCTTCCGGGTCATCGCCACGTCCGGCACCCAGCGCTACCTGGCAGAGAACGGAGTAAAGGCCCACAAGGTCAATAAAGTCGCCGAAGGACGCCCCCATATCGTGGACGCGATCAAGAATGGAGACGTCCAGCTGGTCTTTAATACCACCGAGGGTGCGACCGCCTTGGCGGATTCCCGGTCGCTGCGCCGCGCCGCCCTCTTGCATAAAGTCCCATACTACACCACTCTTTCAGGCGCCGTCGCAGGGGCGCTAGGCATAAAGGCCTATCTCGGGGGAGACTTCGAGGTGCGCGCACTGCAGACCTATTTCGCAGACGAGACCTGACAGGGGCCTTCTCGGCCAGCACAGATCAGATTGCGAGATGGGGCGCTGCCCAGTTCCCGGCGGCGGAACGGAAATGCAGGCTGTGTCGCAGTCGCGGCGCCGGAACCCCCGGCCCGTGAGTGCATTTTTTACGTTTGAGGTAGATGGCAATGGATAAGATCCCAATGACGGCCGCCGGCTACAGCCTGCTTGAGCAGGAGTTGAAGCATTGCCAGCAGATCGAACGGCCGCGAATCATTCAGCAGATCACCGACGCACGCTCGCATGGCGACCTGTCCGAGAACGCGGAGTATCACGCCGCAAAGGAAGCACAGTCCCACAACGAAGGCCGCATTGCGGAACTTGAGGACAAGCTTGCGCGCGCAGAGGTGATCGACGTCTCCAAGCTTTCCGGCGACACGATCAAGTTCGGCGCGACCGTGACCCTCATCGACGAGGACACCGACGAGAAGAAGATCTGGCAGCTCGTCGGCGAGCCCGAGGCCGATGCCAAGAAGGGCAGAATCTCAATTACGTCGCCCCTGGCGCGCGCGCTGCTTGGGAAGACCAAGGGCTCCAATATCGAGGTTGTCGCCCCCGGCGGGGCCAAGGCCTACGAGATCCTCAAGGTCGAGTGGCGGTGACCTTGTTTACACCTCCCCCTTGTAGGCCGCGGCGGCCGAGTAGAACCTAAAAGGGCACCATCGCCTCGTCTTTGGAGTTGCGCAGCGTCAGCGATGTCTTGACGTTGCGCACGTGCGGCGCCGCGGTGAGCTCGCTTACAAGCGTTTGAAACGCCGCCAGGTTGGGCGCTACGCATTTCAACACGAAATCGATCTCGCCCGAGAGCATCCAGCACTCGCGCACGAACGGTTTGGTACGTACGAATTCCTCGAAGGCGACGAGATCGGCCTCGGCTTGGCTCGACAGATGCACCATGGCAAAGGCGGTAACTTCAAAGCCGAGCTTCTTCTCGTCGAGCAGAGCACGGTAGCCTTTGATGAAGCCGGCCTCCTGCAAGGCGCGCACCCGGCGCAGGCAGGGCGGCGCCGAGATACCAACCCGGCGCGCGAGCTCGACATTGGTCATGCGGCCGTCGGCCTGCAGCTCCCGCAAAATCTTTTGGTCGATGGCGTCGAGCTGCTCCGGCATCGCTGGCTCCAGACAAATGTGGACGTTTGTATCCCTGATCGAAGGCAGACGCGAAACATTATTGCGCGGCCGCTGGCTGGGCTCGCAATCCGTCACCTCCCTGTGAGCGAGAGGGTTGCAAGACTTGCATAGCTGCCCGGATGGCCTACATTGCCCCGCGTCGATTCCGGTGCGCTGGTCCAGGGGCGGGAATGCAGCGTGCCCAGTTGGAAGGCACGAATGTCCAAGCTTACCCAGGCGAAGGTCGTCATTATCGGCTCGGGACCAGCCGGCTATACGGCCGCGATCTATGCAGCGCGCGCGATGCTGGAGCCGATCCTGATCACGGGAATCCAGCCAGGCGGGCAGCTCACCATTACGACCGACGTCGAAAACTACCCTGGCTACGCCGACGTGATCCAAGGTCCGTGGCTCATGGACCAGATGCAGAAACAAGCCGAGCACGTAGGCGCGCGCCTCGTCTCGGATCTGGTGACCAATGTCGATCTGACGCAACGGCCCTTTCGCCTGACCTGCGATTCGGGCGCGGCCTATCTGGCCGAGTTGGTCATTATCGCGACGGGCGCCCAGGCGCGCTGGCTCGAGCTGCCGAGCGAACAGAAGTTCAAAGGCTACGGAGTTTCGGCCTGCGCGACCTGCGACGGCTTCTTTTATCGCGGCAAGAACGTCATTGTTGTCGGCGGCGGTAATACCGCGGTCGAGGAAGCGCTGTTTCTCACCAACTTTGCCGACAAAGTCACGGTGGTTCACCGCCGGGATATGTTCCGCGCCGAAAAGATCCTGCAGGACCGCTTGTTCAAGAACCCGAAGATCTCGGTGATCTGGGACACGATCGTCGACGAAGTTGTCGGGCACGACGACCCGCTCAAAGTCACCGGCGTGAAGCTGCGCCACGCCAAGACCGGCGCGGCGCGCGAGATCGCGGTGGATGGCGTGTTTGTCGCCATCGGTCACCTGCCGGCGACGGAGTTGTTCGAAGGCAAGGTCGAGATGAAGCCGTCCGGCTACATCAAGATTGCTCCTTTCTCCACCGCGACGTCCGTGCCCGGCGTCTTTGCGGCGGGGGACGTGACCGACGACGTCTATCGCCAGGCCGTCACCGCGGCCGGTATGGGATGCATGGCGGCGCTCGAATCCGAGCGCTTCCTGGCTGCCCATGAACAGCAGCGCGTGGCAGCGGAGTAATCACCATGGCAACACGCGCCACAATGGACTGGGACAAACTGAAGGTCTTCCACGCCGCCGCCGAGGCGGGCAGCTTCACCCACGCCGGCGAACAGCTCGGGCTCTCGCAGTCGGCCGTGTCACGGCAGGTCAGCGCGCTCGAGCAGGAACTCTCGGTCGCATTGTTTCACCGCCATGCCCGCGGTCTCATCCTGACGGAGCAGGGGGAGCTTCTCTATCGTACCGCGCATGACGTTTTCATGAAACTCGAAGCGGCGCGGACCAAGCTGACCGACAGCCGCGAGCGGCCGAACGGCGACCTCAAGGTGACCACCACGCCGGGTCTTGGCGTGAACTGGCTCATTCCGCGGCTCGGCGAATTCATGGAGCTCTATCCTGATATCCGCATTAATCTCGTCGTCACCGACGAAGAGCTCGACCTCTCGATGCGCCAAGCCGACGTTGGTATTCGAATGCGGCAACCGTCGCAGCCGGACGTAATCCAGCGCAAGCTGTTCGCCGTGCATTTTCATGCCTATGCGTCGCCTGGGTATCTGAAGCGCTTTGGCACGCCACGCACGCTCGACGACCTCGATCAGCACCGCATCCTGCTGCTCGATGGCGGCAGCGTACCCTCCTACCTGCAAAAGAACCGGAACTGGTTGGTGGAGGTCGGACGCAACGGCAAAGGGCCGCGCCCATCTTACTTCGTCGTCAACAACATCCTCGGTGTCATGCAGGGTTGCCAGCGCGATCTCGGCATCGCACTGCTACCCGACTACCTGGTCGAAGATTCCGG
This sequence comes from uncultured Alphaproteobacteria bacterium, assembly GCA_963760435.1. GTDB lineage: Bacteria > Pseudomonadota > Alphaproteobacteria > Rhizobiales > Xanthobacteraceae > JAFAXD01. The sequence continues at coordinate 252,840 of CAVXDE010000037.1, read as the reverse complement.
ATTGGTGCAGTTGTTCGGCGAAGGCGATGAAATCGCCCTCGATTGCTATTTCGTCTATCCCGAGGAACTCAAGTCAGTCGCACGCGTCCAAGTTTTTCGAGACTTTCTGGTCGCCAACGCGCAACGCTGGAATTTCTAGATCAGGAATCGGTGGTCAGTAATCGGTAATCGGAGCGCTGCTTTAATCACCGACTTGTGATTGAGATTCTGATTACTAACTACTGATGACCGACTCCTGGTTATGGCTGCCATGCGGCTCTGTTCCTTGTTTCATGAACATCCGTTGGCATACTGCGCATGTGCTGTCGGCGAAGCGTGACGTGCTCCTCCCAGACCGTGACGTTTTGCAGCCAGCTGTTCCCCTCTGGAAAGTGATCGTCGGCGCCCATGCCGATGAAAAACTCTCGCCGAGCCTTCGGGCTCGGCGTTTTTCTTATATGCTCCTTACAATCTTTTGCGCGCTCATGCTCACGCCCAGAGCCGCTCGCTCTCCAGACCTTGATAAAGGTTGGCCACGTAATCCGCGTAGCCATTGAATAACAGCGTCGGCCTGCGCTCGCCCGTTCCAATCAGTTCCTCGGCCGCCTGGCTCCAGCGCGGATGCGGGACCTGCGGATTGACGTTAGCCCAGAAGCCATACTCCGACGCCTGCAGGGCTTCCCAGAAGGTCTTTGGGCGTTGATCCGTGAAGTTGAAGCGCACAATCGATTTGATTGACTTGAAGCCGTACTTCCACGGCACCGCGAGACGCAGCGGTGCGCCCTGTGATTTCGACACAGGCTTGCCATAGGCGCCAGTGACCAGGAACGCGAGTTCGTTCGTCGCCTCTGGAATGGTGAGACCTTCCACATACGGCCACGGGTACCAAACAGCACGTTGTCCGGGCGCCATTTCGCGATCAAGAAACGTCTCCATGCGCAGGTACTTCGCCGAGCCGAGCGGCTGCGCAAGCTCGACCAGTTTCGCCAATGGAAATCCGGACCACGGAATCGCCATCGACCAAGCCTCGACGCAGCGGTGGCGATAGAGCCGTTCTTCCAGCGGCATCTTCGCCAACAGATCGTCGAGACCGATCTCGAACGGCTTCGTGACCATGCCGTCGATCTTCACGGTCCACGGTCGCAGCTTCAGCGCTTGTGCCGCTCGCGATATCGTCTTCGCCGAGCCGAATTCATAGAAATTATTGTAGGTGGTGTTGATCGCTTCATCGGTGATCGGCCGGTCGAGCACATATTTTTCATTGCGCTTTGCCGGATAGAGATGCGCCGACGGATCGGATGCGTCGGCCGCACCCTGCGCCGCGGCCACGACCGGAGCGACAAGTGTCGCCCCGGTCGCAGCCAGGAACGCGCGCCGATTGAAGAACAGATACTCCGGTGTGGCGACCCGGTCGGGCAGCTCCCAACCGCGGCGGCGAATGACGTTCATGGCGCACCTCCCTGCACACATGGTCGAACTTGTAGAGAGCTACCGTTACCCGCGTTCACCAGCAAATCACGACAGCGCGTTCACGATCCCGTGCGGCAGCTCGATTTCACTTGACTTAGGTGTTACTGGTCAGTACCTATGTTACCGAACGGTACCGCAGTGATGAATACCCGTGGTGACGAAATGTATGCAATGACCCAGTTGGCCGACCTCCGCTGCCAGGATAAGTCGATGACTTTGCCGGAAATTCTCTCCGACCCGCTGATCCAGGCGGTGATGGCGGCAGACGGCGTCAACCCTGGTCGCCTCGCGGCTGAGCTGCGGCGCGTCGCCCTGGCACTGCCGCGCCAACCCATTCCGGACCAATACGCCGAGCGTTGCTACGCCTGCTGAACGCGACGGCTTTACGCCATTTGCCGGGCGGCCCCGACCGACCATTCCAGCCCTCCCGAGCGGAAGGGGCCGCCCGGCAAAAACTCTGAAACCTCCCCACAACCGAACCTGCCGTCACTCGTCCCGAACAATCGCGAGGATTCGAACCATGACTTCGTCTGCTCCACTGACGAAAGCACGCGAGCACGATGCCGCCGCGAACGACTTGCTCAAGCCGTATCACCTTGGCAGCCTCGAACTTGCCAACCGCATGGTGATGGCGCCGATGACGCGCAGCCGGGCGCTTGCCGGCAACGTACCCAACCCACTCGCCGCGACTTATTACGCGCAACGCGCAAGCGCCGGACTGATCGTGACCGAGGCCACCCAGGTCAGTCCGCAAGGTGTCGGTTACATCCGCACGCCAGGCATCCACTCCGCCGAGCAGGTGAAGGCGTGGAGAGCTGTAACTGACGCCGTGCACCAGGCCGGCGGAAAGATCTTCCTCCAACTCTGGCATGTGGGCCGCATCTCGCATCCAGACTTCCACGGTGGCGAGCTTCCCGTCGCACCATCAGCAATTTCGCCGGGCGGTGAGGTGATCACCCCAACCGGCAACAAGCCGCGCGTGGCGCCACGTGCACTCGAACTCAGCGAGATCCCCGGCATCGTGGCGCAGTTCCGGACCGGCGCCGAAAACGCGAAACGTGCCGGCTTCGACGGCGTGGAGATCCACGGCGCCAACGGCTATCTGCTCGATCAGTTTACCCGCGATGGCGCAAACAAACGAACCGACGCTTACGGCGGCTCGATCGCCAATCGGGCGCGCCTGCCGCTCGAGGTGACGCGTGCGGTCATCGATGTGTGGGGCGCAGAGCGCGTCGGCTACCGCATCTCGCCGACCGGTGCGTTCAATGCGATGTCGGATTCAGGTCCGGTGGCAACGTTCTCGTATCTAACGGACGAGTTGAACAAGCTTGGGCTCGGTTACCTGCATGTTGTTGATCCGATCGTCGCACCGAAGCGCGTGGCGCCGATCCTGCGCGAAATATTCGACAACACATTCGTGGTGAACGGCGGCTTCGACGTCACTCAAGGCAACGACGCGATCGCGCGCGGCGATGCTGATCTTGTGGCGTTCGGCGTTCCGTTCCTGGCGAATCCTGATCTGCCGCGCCGGTTTGAGGAAGCCGCGCCGCTCAATCCCGCCGACCAGGCAACGTTCTATGTCGGCGAGGAGAAGGGCTACACCGACTACCCGGTGCTGAGTTAAGCCGCAGCAGCCGCCGCTTTCCGAGCAGCGACGATCTGCTCGGCCGGCTTGCCGGTCAGCTCCGCCATGTGATCGAACTGGGCGGTGAACGTGCCGACACCGGCTGTGGCCGAGCGTACCTCGATGATCAGGTCGCCGATCTCCGACTCCGGCATCAGGGCGCGCACCGAGTCCCAGCCGGGCCATCCCTCGCGGGTGTCGAAGCCGAGGATCTGGCCGCGCCGTCCCGACATGATGGCATTGATCTTGGCCGTGGCGTCCGTGGGGCACACGATCTCGACGGTGTGGATCGGCTCCAGCAGAACCGGACTGCATTGCGGCAGCGCCTCGACGACACCGATGCGCCCAGCCGTGCGGAATGCCTGATCCGACGAGTTAACGCTGTGATAAGATCCGTCGATCAACTTTACGGCGACGTCGACGACCGGAAAGCCGAGTGGCCCGTGCTTGAGGCCGTCGACCACGCCTTCCTCAACCGATGGAATATAGTTGCTCGGCACCACGCCGCCCTTGATCTCGTCCGCGAAGGTAAAGCCGGTTCCGCGCGGCAGCGGTTTGATGTCGAGCACCACGTCACCAAACTGGCCGTGACCGCCGGATTGTTTCTTGTGGCGGCCACGCTGGACGATGGGTTTGCGGATCGTTTCCCGGTATCCGACGGTTGGCGACCGCCGCACAATGGAAACCCCGAAGCGCTCAGCCAAGCGCTCCGTCGCGACGCGCAGGTGCATCTCGCCCTGCCCCCAGACCACGACTTCGTGGGTCTCGGGATTGTGCACGACCACGAGTGAAGGATCTTCTTCGACCAGCTTCTGCAGCGCCTGTCCAAGCTTGACGTCGTCCTTGCGCTCCTTGGCCGAGATCGCAATCGCCAGCACCGGCGGCAGCGGCTTCACCTCGGCGATGGCCGCATGCGGCTGCTTCCCCGAGGACAGTGTGTCGCCGGTCCGGGCGCGATCGAGCTTGCCGAGCGCGACGGTGTCACCACCCATCGCCGGGCCACGCTTCTCCATGTTCTGGCCAACGATCTTGGACACGCCGGAAACGCGTCCAACTTCACCGTCGGGCGAATTGAGCGTGGTGCCGTCACCGATCTGTCCGCACAGAACGCGCACGATCGAGGTCTTGCCGCCATGGGTGCTGTGCGAGGTCTTGAGGACGTAGCCCACCGCCTCGCCGTTCGGCTTGAGACCGAGCCGCTCGGTCGTCTGCGCAACACCGTTGCTCTCATGCCTTAACGCCTTCAGCAGGCGCTCGATGCCGTTGGTGCGCGTGGCGGCTCCCATCAGCACCGGACAAATCAGACCCTCGCGCTGCTCCTTGGCGAGATCATCGAACACCTTGTCTCGCGGCGGCGGAATATCCTCGAGCAACTGCTCCATCAACTCGTCGTCGTGATCGGCGAGCGTCTCCAGCATGCTGAAACGCGCCTCTTTCTCGCGGTCGAGTGAGTCGCCCTCCAGCGGGATCACCTCGGAGGGAGCGTGCTCGCGATAGACGTAGGCGCGTTCGAGCGCGAGATCGACAAAGCCGACGACAATGTCATCCTTCCAAATCGGGATTTGCCGCACCAGCAGCGGGACCCGCGATGCCGGTTGCAACATCTTGATCGCATCGATGACGCGAATGTCGCCCTTGTCGATCTTGTTGAGGAACAGGAAACGCGGGATCTTCAGGTCCTCGAGCTCGCGCAGGATCAGCTGCAGCTGCGGAATCTTCTTCTCGTCGGCCTCGCAGACCACGACCGCCGCGTCGACCGCCGGCAGTACAGCCCGGAAGTCATGGCTGAATTCGACCGAGCCGGGGCAGTCGATGAAGGTGTAGCTCTCATCCATGAACGTGGTCGTCGCCGCCGACATCTCCACGCTCATGTGGTGCTCGCGCGACTCCTTGCTGGCGTCGCCGACGGTGGTGCCGGTTTCGACCGAACCCATCCGTTGGGTCGCCCCGGTCTGTGCCAAGATCGCCTCGAGCAAGGTGGTCTTGCCGCTTTGGAATGGCCCCACCAGCGCAATACACCGGGGGCCGGAGTTCGATCTCGGCATGTTCGCCTCCACACCTGCGGGCCTTCTTTCGCACGAGGCCCTGTGGTGCCTATGCTTTCAAAGCGAATGGCCATTGGCAAGTGGGGCGTTCCCGCGCGCGGCGGTTATCGCCGCATCGGCTTACCCGGAGATGCTTGCGTAAGCATCGGGCGGCGTGCCCAAGCTGCGGCGCCGCGAAGTTTTAGCGCAGGTTGCCGCAGAAGCGCTGGATGCGACGGCAGGCTTCTTCCAGCATCGGGGTCGCGGTCGCATAGGAAATCCGGAATGCCGGACCCAAGCCGAACGCCGATCCCTGCACCACGGCCACCCCCTCGGCTTCGAGCAACTCGGTGACGAAATCTTCGTCATTCTCAAGCACCCGTCCGGATGGCGCCGTCTTGCCGATCGTGCCCTCGCAAAACGGGTAGACATAGAAGGCGCCGTCCGGCTTTGGACAGGTCAGCCCCTTTGCCTGATTGAGCATGCCGACTGCGAGATCGCGCCGCTCCTTGAAGACCGCGTTGTGCTTGGCGATGAAATCTTTCGGCCCGTCGAGTGCCTCCACAGACGCCCATTGCGCAATCGAGTTCGGATTCGTCGTCGACTGCGACTGCAACGTCGCCATCGCCTTGATCAGAAACTCGGGAGCGCCCGCGTAACCAATGCGCCAGCCGGTCATACAGAATGCCTTCGACACGCCGTTGAGCGTGAGCGTGCGCTCATAAAGCTGCGGCTCGATCTGGGCCGGTGTCACGAACTCGAAGTCGTCGTAGACGAGATGCTCATACATATCGTCGGTCAGCATCCACACATGCGGATGCCGCATCAGGACCTCGGTGATCGCCTTGACCTCGGACGCCGTGTAGGCAGCGCCGGTCGGGTTCGAGGGCGAGTTGAAGATCAGCCACTTGGTCTTCTTGGTGATCGCCGCTTCCAGCATTTCCGGCTTCATCTTGAAGCCGTCCTCGAGCCGCGTCTTCACCACCACCGGCGTAGCGCCGGCGAGCAGGACGATATCCGGATAGCTCACCCAGTACGGCGCCGGGATAATCACCTCATCGCCCGGATTGAGCGTCGCCAGCAGGGCATTGAATAAAACTTGCTTGCCGCCGGTGCCGACGATGATCTGGCTCGGCTTGTAGTCGAGCCCGTTCTCGCGCTTGAACTTGCGCGCGATCGCATCCTTGAGCTCGGGAATTCCATCGACCGCGGTGTATTTGGTCTTGCCCGCGCGGATCGCCTTGATGGCTGCTTCCTTGATGTTCTCGGGCGTGTCGAAATCCGGCTCGCCGGCACCGAGCCCAATCACGTCGCGGCCTGCCGCTTTGAGCGCGCGCGCTTTGTCCGTGACCGCGATGGTCGCGGACGGCTTGATGCGCTGCAGCGATTCGGCGAGGAACGACACGTCAGGCTCCTTTGTGCATGGTTGAGTGCGGCGCCAAAAGGCGCGACGCCCGTGGTAAAGCGGCAGGAGGGGAACTGCAAGTGTCAAACCCGCGTTGCTCACTCGGATCGCACATAAATGTGAGAAGAACGAACCTGCGCGATCCAGAGCAAATTTGAAAAGTTCCAACTGCCGCGGCCTATCAGCAAGATTGTTGCAATCCATCATGGTTGTTGATGGCGAACCAGTCGCATTGGCGTCGTAATTGGCTGTTGTGGTGAGCGCCTTGGAGGCGCTAGGGTCGTTCCAAGGCCCGCGCGTCTATCTCCTCATCCAATCGACGCGGGCCAGCGGAGGAACGACAGGAAACCGGATGTACACGCTTTACTCCATGCAGCGTTCCGGCAACTGCTACAAAGTGCGCTTGGCACTCGCGCAATTGCGCCTTCCCTACAAGCTTGTTGAAATCGATATCCTCAAGGGCGAGAGCCGCACCCCCGAATTTCTGGCAAAGAATCCGAGCGGGCACGTGCCCCTGCTCGAGGTCGAGCCGAATCGCTACCTGCCCGAGTTCGAACGCGATCCTGTGGTATCTGGCTGGCGGGACGCCGCTCGCGCCTGATGACCGGATTCACCGGGCCGAGGCGCTGCGCTGGATGTTCTTCGAGCAGCACAGCCTCGAGCCCAACCTCGGCGCGGCCTGGTTCTGGCTCACCCTGGTGAAGGGCGGTCGCGATCTCCAGGTGCACGCGCTCGAGGACTGGATGGAGCAAGGCTACCGGGCACTCACCGTGATGGAAAATCACGTGCGGCGATTTCCGTTCTTCGCCGCAGATCACTACACGATCGCCGACATCGCGCTCTATAGCTACACGCACATCGCCCACGAGATCGGTTTCGACCTGACAGGGTTTCCCGCCGTGCGCGCCTGGCTCAAGCGCATCGCCGAACAGCCTGACCACATCCGGATGGAGTGGCAGCCGGCCCGCATGGCAATCGCCGGCTGAAACGCAGCTGCTAAGCTCTCTGGCAGTGCCTTAATGGTTAATAGAAGTTAACCACCGTCCACGAAATTGCCGGCTCCTGTCAATGAGTTCGCCGTACAGGCGCCGGATGGGCGCCGGTATCGCCCGAGATATTCGTTAACCTTTTGATTCGCGGAGCTGCACATGCGCGGGACCCGGCCGGACGTATTCGTACATAGCCGCCGTTACGCGCGTCGCACGCGTTTGTTCATCCAGCTGCTTGCAACCGCCACCCTGGTCGTATCGATCGCGGTGGCCGTGACCGCCGTGTCGCTTGGCGCTCGAGCGGAGATGTCGGCGACCGATCGCTGAACTCGCGTCGCACGGAAGCGACCGTGCTCGTCCTGTCTCACCGCATGGATGCGCCTTAGTGCGGTCATGAACAGCGGGTAGCTGAGCCAATCCCGTATCAAAAAAGCGCGACTCTGAGGGCGGACCGCGTCCGTCTCTCTGGTCCATGATATTGGGCTTGCTGAGCTGCCGTCGTTTCAGCTACCGTTTGTAACGCTACGGATTGTGACAATCCGAGCGGATCGAGTTCGCCATGTTCGGTTTTTTTGAAGAACTCCTGCATGCCACCGAGGCGCCGGGCCGGCCAGAGCCGCCCGCGCGCCTGCTCGCGTTCTATTGGCACTTCGCGCGCGAAGCGAAGCCCCTGTTCATTGCGCTGTTCGGCGCCGGCCTGGTGCTGGCGCTGCTCAACTCGCTCATCCCGGTCTTCATCGGCCGCATCGTCGCCCTGATCACCGCCAATCCGCCGGACGTGTTGTTCGAGAAGTTCTGGCCGATGCTGGCGCTGATGGCCTTCGTGCTGCTCGTCGCACGTCCGGCGGCGCTGATCACACAAGCAATGCTCGCCAACCAGGCAATTGCCGCGAACGTGTCGAACCGCATCCGCTGGCACAATCACTGGCACGTCGTGCGCCAGTCCTGGGCGTTCTTCCAGAACGACTTTGCCGGGCGCATCGCGACGCGCGTGATGCAGACCGGACCGGCCATTCGCGAGAGCATCGTCGCACTGCTCACTGCTGTCTGGTACATCCTGGTCTACGGCACCAGCGCGCTCATTCTGCTTGCATCGGCCGATCCTTGGCTGTGCTTGCCGGTCATCGTTTGGTTTGCGGGTTATGCGATGATGCTGCGCGTGTTCGTGCCGCGCATGCGCGATCGCTCCAAGGAAATGACCGAAGTCCGCTCGATGCTGACCGGGCGGATCGTCGACAGCTACACCAATATTCTGACGGTCAAACTGTTCGCCCGCGCGCGCGAAGAGGACGCCTATGTGCGTGACGCCATCGATCAGCACACGGGCAAGTTTCATGTGGCGCTCCGGCTCAACACGCTGTTCAGCTTCACCTTGTCGACGCTCAATGCCCTACTGGTGACCGGAACCGGCGGTCTCGCGCTGCTGCTTTGGACGCAGGGCAAAGTCGGCGTCGGGACCGTCGCCATGGCGCTGCCGCTGGCTTGGCAGATCGTCAACATCGCCGGCTGGGTTGCCTGGCAGGTGACGGCGATCTTCGAAAACATCGGCGTCGTTCAGGAGGGGATGATCACGATCGCGCGGCCGATCACGCTGACCGACCGCGCCGACGCGCCGCCCCTCAAGGTCAGCCGCGGCGAGATCGTGTTCGATGACGTCGAGTTCGGCTATGGCCGCCAAACCGGCGTCATCCAGGGGCTGACGCTGCGGGTTGCGCCAGGCGAAAAAATCGGCCTGATCGGCCGCTCCGGAGCCGGCAAATCCACCTTGGTCAACCTGCTGATGCGCTTCTTCGACCTCGAAGGCGGCCGCATCCTGATCGATGGCCAGGATATCGCCGCGGTCACCCAGGAATCGCTGCGCGCGCACATTTCCATGGTGACGCAGGACACCTCGCTGCTGCATCGCTCGATCCGCGACAATATCCGCTACGGCCGCCCCGATGCGGCCGAGGCAGAGATCGTCGCGGCGGCGAAGCTCGCGCATGCGCACGAGTTCATCGAGGATCTCGAGGACTGGCGCGGCCGGCGCGGCTACGATGCGCATGTCGGCGAGCGCGGCGTGAAGCTCTCCGGCGGACAGCGCCAGCGCATCGCCATCGCCCGCGTGATCCTCAAGGATGCCCCCATCCTGGTGCTGGACGAAGCGACCTCCGCACTCGACAGCGAGGTCGAGGGCGCGATTCAGCAGAGCCTCGGGGCTCTGATGGCCGGCAAGACCGTGATCGCGATCGCGCATCGGCTCTCGACCATCGCCCGCATGGATCGCCTGATCGTGCTCGACCACGGCCACGTGGTCGAACAGGGCACCCACGCCGAGCTGCTGAGACTGGGCGGGCACTACGCCGCCCTGTGGCAGCGCCAGTCCGGTGGCTTCATCGACGCCGCCGAAGTGCAGGCCGCGGAATAGGGTCAGCGCGGCCGCACCGACTGACATCAAACTGTCATGTGCCGGTGAGAGCCATTTGGGCAACCTGCCGGTTATTGCACCGGTCATGATCCATTGGCCACACCACATGCTCGAGCAAGTGCGCGACATCACCGTTCGTCCATCGACTGAGGACGATGTCCCGGCGATGATCGCGATTTACGAGCATCATATCCAACGCGGGCTTGGTGAGTTCGATTTGGAGCCACTCGATCCCAAAGACATCAAGAGCCGGCGCAAGAACATGCTCAAGCACCGGCTGCCGCATCTGGCTGCCGAACGGAACGGTGTGATCGTCGGCTATGCCTACGCGGTGCTGTTTCGCAAGCGCCCGGCCTACCGGTATGCGGTGAAGAACTCGATCTATGTCCATCCCGACCATCTGCACGCCGGCATCGGGCGCAAGCTCATGGCGGCGTTGATCGACGCCTGCACGGAGGCCGGCTACCGCCAGATGATCGCCTATATCGACGCCGCCAACGGCCCGTCGATCAGCCTGCACGAAGCGTTTGGTTTCGAACGCGCCGGCTTGCTCAAGGGCGTGGGCTACAAATACGGGCGCTGGACAGATAGCATGTTGATGCAGCGCGCCCTTGGGCCGGGCCAAACAGAGCCGCCCCCCAACCGCCGGGCCCTGCGCCTATGGGCCGAGTGATGGCCCGCGATCACTCGCGCACCACGTAGGTGTAGAACCGGATCGAGCCGTCGGCTTCGGTCTCCCGATAAACTCCCTGGATCTCCGCCTCGAAGCCCGGGAACAGGTTGGAGCTGCGCTCGAACAGCAGCAGATATTCGAGCATCGGCCGGGCGCGCTCATCAAGCCGCTCACCGGGCACGATGGTTGCAATGCCGGGCGGGTAGACCACGAACAAGGTCGTGGCGATCCGGCCAAACGCCTTCTCCAGCGGAACATAATCCACATTGTTGCGCACCATCTGCCGCACTGCCTCGTGCGGCGGCATGGCGAGCGTTGGCAGATGCTCCGGCGCAAACTGGGACCGCTGCAAGGTGCTTGTGGCATTGAGGCGGAAGAAGCTGTGCATCTCGGCACAAAGGTCCCGCAATCTCAGGCCCGAGTAGCGCGCCGGCGCGCTTGCGCACGAACCCGGTGATCACGTCATCGAGGCGGGCATTGGCATCGTGAAGCTTCTTGAACGCGACGAGCGCGCTCAGCAACGTGCCGGCCTTGCTCGATTGGACTCCCGGCGTGACCAGAAACAAGAGCGAGTTGAGATCGTTCTTCTCCGGGACGATTTCATTCTCGCGCAAGTACTCGGCGACAATCGGCGCCGGAATGCCGAAATCGGTGTAAGTCCCGGTAGCCCGGTCGAAGCCCGGTGTCAGCACGGTCAGCTTGTTAGGATCGGTCATCGCATAGCCCGGCGCCACATGGGTGAACCCATGCCAAGCAGCGCCCGGCGCGAGCTCCCAGCAGCGCGGGTTGGAGGCGAGCTCGTCCGTCGATACGTGCTCCCAGGCGGTTTCGCTCGTGCCGCCCTTGCCATCCTGCACGGTCACGCTGTCGGGCACGAACGCCTCGAAAAACCAGCGGCGTGTGGGATCCTGCTCCTTGTCTTCGAACTCGCGGCGAATCGCGCGCAGCTTCTTGCGCAGCTCGATGCCAAGCCGGATCGTGTCGTCCCACAGCACCTCGCCCGAGCGGCCCTTCATCATCTGGGCGCCGACGTCGAGCGACGCGAACAGCGGATAGAACGGCGAGGTCGAGGCATGCAGCATGAAGAACTCGTTGAAGCGGCGATGCTCGATGCGCCGACGCTGCCCTTTGATGTGACGGTCTTTGACGTGAATCTGCGACGCTTGCGAAAAGCTCGCCAGCTGCTTGTGGGTGGACTGGGTCGCGATAATGCCGGGGTCGTCGGGCGTCAGATCCCCAAGCCCCATGGAAAACCGCCCGGCGTAGAGCGGGTGAAACTTCATGAAGCCGGCCCAGGCCTCGTCAAACAGAATGTAGTCACAGAGGTGACCGATCTTTTTGACGATCATCTGCGCGTCGTAGATCGTCCCGTCATAGGTGCACAGCTCGACCACCGCGGCGCGGAACGGCCGCTCGCGCCGCCAAGCCCCCTTATCTTCCACGAGCGGGTGGTTGCGAATCTTCTCGCGGATCGTGGCCTCATCGAGTGCTTCGTAGAACATGGGGCCGATCAGGCCGTGGGCATTGCGATCGGTCTCCAGAAAGATCGGAATGGCGCCGCCGATGAACAGCGCGCCATGGTGTGCGGCCTTGTGATTGTTGCGATCGAACAGCACGAGGTCGCCCTCGGCGAGCAGGGCCGAAAGCACGATCTTGTTCGATGACGAGGTGCCGTTGAGGACGAAATACGTCCGTTCGGCGCCGAAGATTGCCGCCGCCTCCTTCTGCGCCTGCAGCGCGGGACCCTCGTGGACGAGGAGATCGCCGAGATCGAGCACCGAATTATCGAGATCGTCGCGAAACACCGCCTCGCCCAGGTGCTCGACAAAGATGCGGCCGATCGGGCTGCGGTTATAGAAGACGCCGCCGTTGTGCCCCGGACAGGTCCACATCTGGTTGCCGCGCTCGGCGTAATCGACGAGCGCGCCGAAGAATGGCGTTTTCAAAGTCTCGGCATACTGCTTGAGCCGGCTAACCAGATTCTTGGCAATGAATTCCGGCGTCTCCTCGGCGAGGAAGACATAGCCGTCAATATAATCGAGCACCTCGACCGGGATGTCCTCCAGCCGCTTGCGCCGCACCAACATGACGATCGGCATCTCGAGGCCGCGCCGGCGCATCAGATTGATCAGCGCGGCGGTCTTGCCTTCCAGACCCTTCTTGCCCCAATCGACCAGCATGCAGCCGATCGCCGCATCGGCCTGAACGGCGAGCTCGGCGTCCTCGATCCGGCGCGCCCGCACCACCTGAAAGCCGAGCTTTTCGACCTGGGTAATGATCTCCTGGAGGCGCACCCCCTCGAGATCGTCAGGATCGAACGACGGGGCACAGACCAAAAATGTGAAGCGCCGGAAGAAATCCATGAGCGTGTCCTATTCGCACGCAGGACCGCTTTGACGGCATGCCCGGGCGCGCTCACATAAGAGCCACTCCCTGCACGACAATCAGATGACAGTGAGTTTCACCCTCCCCCTTGTGGGGAGGGTCGGCGCGCAGCGCCGGGGTGGGGTCGGAGTTTCGCGCCTTGGCCGCGCCTCGAACTATTACCACTACCCCCACCCCGCCACCACAAGGGGGAGGGTAAACACACCGCACCGCTCTGCATTGTTGTGAGGCGCTACGCCGCCGCCAGCATCTTATTCACTTCGTTGACGAGCTCGCGCAGGTGAAATGGCTTCGACAGCACCTTGGCCTGGCGCGGCGCGGTCGAATCGGAATTGAGCGCGACGGCGGCAAATCCGGTGATGAACATGATCTTCATGTCGGGATCGAGCTCGGCTGCCCGGCGCGCCAGCTCGATGCCGTCCATCTCCGGCATGACGATATCGGTGAGCAGCAGCTCGAACGGCTCCTCGCGCAGGCGCTGATAAGCCGAGAGGCCGTTATCATATGAGATGACGTCAAACCCGGCATTCTGCAGCGCCTTCAGCAGAAAGCGCCGCATGTCGGTATCGTCCTCAGCTAGAAGAATCTTTGTCATGACACGACCCAGCCGGCCCCACTATATCCCACCACCGAGCCACGGCACGCGCCGCACCCGTCCGGGTTCCATAAGCCGGGTTGGCGGTAAACAGCGGGTGAAATCAGGCTGGCCGGATGAGCACACCCACATCGGAAACAATGTCATGCCTAAGGCCGGGTAAAGTGCTATCCTTACCTATCGCGTCCTGACCCGCCCATGCCAGCAGTCCACGACGAACTCAATCCAGCGTTTGATATTATCGAGCCTGCGGCTTGGCGCGGGCCGATCATTTTCAATTCGCCCCACAGCGGGAGCATCTACCCGCGCGCTTTCCTGGCGCATGCACAGCTCGATATCGCCACCTTGCGGCGCTCGGAGGATTCCTTCGTCGACGAGTTGTTTGCCGCAGTGGTGGACCGCGGCTTCCCGCTCATGCGCGCCTACTTCCCGCGCTGCTATGTGGACGTCAATCGCGAACCCTATGAACTCGACCCGCGCATGTTCGAGGGGCGGCTGCCGTCATTCGCCAATACCAGGTCGATGCGGGTGGCCGGCGGACTGGGAACGGTCGCGCGCGTCGTCGGCGACGCCCACGAGATCTACGATCAGCGCATTCCGGTCGACGAAGCGCTGACGCGAATCGAGGGTCTGTACAAGCCCTATCATCGTGCGCTGCGCCGGTTGATCACCGGCATGCATCGCGACTTTGGCGCGGCGGTGCTGATCGATTGCCACTCGATGCCGTCCGTGGCGGGCAACAAGGATGACCGGCCACGCGCAGACTTCGTCCTCGGTGATCGCTACGGGACGAGCTGCGTGCCGGTGATTGCCGAGGCGATTGAAACCGCCCTCGCCGGCTTTGGTCACTCGGTGAGCCGCAACAAGCCTTATGCTGGTGGGTTCATCACTGAACACTACGGCAATCCGTCGGTCGGGGTTCACGCAATTCAACTCGAGGTCAATCGCGCGCTCTACATGGACGAGCGGCGCTACGAGCGCTCTGCGAACTTCGCGCTGCTCGCGGCCAACCTCGTCACGCTTGCGGATCGCATTGCCGAAATCCCGCTAGATGAAATCCGGCCGTACCGCGCCGCTGCGGAATAGATAAGGGGTCCATCAAATCGTAGAGCGGGGTCCACGAAAAAAAGGGCCGCTCGCGGTTGCAAGCGGCCCAAGTCTAGGGAGGAAACGCCCAAGGAGGGCGGCAGTAGCACGACGAAATCGCGCTACCGCACTGCAATAATCTGCCACCGCGTCGCACAAAATGCAAGGGGGTAAATTCCACTTAACCCCAAGCCAGACGCATACCTCATAAGCAGGCGTTAGAGACCATGGCACCGGTGGACTTCGCAGCCTTCGTAGATGAGCTCGCTGACGTATCGGGCGAAGCGATCCTGCCGTTCTTCCGCACGTCGCTCAGTATCGACAACAAAGCTGGCAGCGGCGGCTTTGATCCGGTGACCGCCGCCGACCGCGCCGCCGAAGCAACGATGCGCGCCCTGATCCGCCAGAACTTCCCCAAGCACGGCATCGTCGGCGAGGAGTTTGGTTCCGAGCGCGGGGACGCCGAATATGTGTGGGTGCTCGATCCAATCGATGGCACCAAGTCATTCATCTGTGGCATGCCAGCCTGGGGCACATTGATTGCACTGACCCGCTTGGGCGAACCTGTCTACGGTCTCATGCATCAACCCTTTGTCGGCGAGCGTTTCAGCGGCGACAGCGCGAGCGCACGTTACCGCGGACCGGCCGGTGAGCGCATGTTGGCGACGCGAACATGCGCCGATCTGGCGGATGCGGTGCTGTTCACGACGAGCCCGCTGCTCATGAACGCCGCTGACCGCGCGACATTTCAGAAAGTCGAGAGCGCGGTGCGCCTGTCACGCTATGGCGGTGATTGCTACGCTTATTGTCTGGTCGCGGCCGGCCATATCGATCTTGTGATCGAGACCGAGATCAAGCCGTACGACATCGCGGCGCTCATTCCGATCATCACCGGCGCCGGTGGAGTCATCACGACCTGGGACGGGGGAACCGCCGAGAAGGGCGGGCGCATCATCGCGGCGGGCGACCGCCGTGTGCACGCGGCCGCCATGGCGTTGTTGGTGGGGTAGATTAATAGAGCGGCGTGCCGGGCACGAACGCGTCGAACGCCGCCCAGAATTGCTGACGATAACTGTCCTGCTCCATGAGCAGCTCGTGCTGGGCACCTGGGATCAGCAAGTGGGCGCCCGCGCGCAGCTGCGTGGAAAACGCCTCGGTGGCAGCCATCGACGTGATCACATCGCTGCCAGCCGCAATCACCAGGATCGGTTGGGCGATCTGCATCGGATAGGTCGGGCGCGCGAACTGAGCCATGGCCCGGAACGCCGCATCGGCCCACCCAATCGTTGGCGAACCGAGTGCGAGCGAGCGCTCGGCCTCGATCACCGCCGCAAAGCGCGTGTAGCGCACCGGGTCCGAGGTCACAGGATTGCCGAGGAAAGGTTGCAGCGCGCCGATCTCCGGACCGCCTCCTGGCACGTAGAGCCTACCAAACCCGAGGAGGTGCATGGCCCGTGCGAGCGGACCGGCAAAGCCGAGCATCTGCACTTGGGCCAGGCGAATCAAAGGAGCGGAGAGGACGATCCGTTCGAACCAGCGCTGACCGCCGTGCGCCGCGCGCAGAAGCACGCTGCCGCCGGTCGAATGACCAATCGCGAAGTAAGGTGGCGGGCAATCGGGCAGCACCATCTGCTGCATGAAGGTCGCGAGGTCAGTGTCATATTCGGAAAAACTGTTGAGGTGTCCCTTGAAGCGATCCTTGAGGGCGCGCTGCGATAGGCCCTGCCCGCGCCAATCGAGCGTCGCCACCGCGAAGCCGCGCGCGCGCAGGTCGCGCACCACCTCGAAGTATTTCTCGATGCATTCGGTCCGCCCCTGGAATAGGCAGACCGTTCCCTTGCGGCCCGGCGGCGGAGGCCAGTGCGCCGCGCGCAGCGACACCCCGTCAGGGGTGCGCAGCTCGGCGACGACAGCGCCCTCGGGAACAGGGTTGGCGGGAATCGAAACGAGTTTCACGGTGGGACTGCCAGGGCGAGACCGGTCCGGGGATCTAGATCAGAACGAGCGGGCACGGCAGTTGCGAAACTGCGCGGCGGCCCTGTCTATAGCATGTCTTGCCGACCCGGAATCCCGGCGACGAACTTTGGCTGTCGGCCCATAGGTGACGTTTTCCTCATAGGTGACGTCGCGATGCATGAATACCGCGTTCGCGACCATAGGTGACCTGCTCCTCATAGGTGACGTCGTTCGCATGCCCTGGACCACATTCGCACCGCATAGATGACGAAAGGGGCCATAGATGACGGCTCTTAGACGCGGATACAGGGGCACCGCGCGCTCGCCTGGGCCTGGGGACCGCTCATACATGACCTTTCCCACATAGGTGACATGACCCTCACAGTTGTCATCCGCACAGAGCAGCGCACGTGATTTGAGCGAGAATACGCGGTTTGCGCAGACCTCCGGCCATAAAGGCAGCCCTCTAGCGAACTGACGTTTGCAATCCGGACGGGTCAACACAAACGTGCCGCGGGTTCCGATCGCCCCCTTGCCGCTCTTGAAAGAAGGCAGCCCCCTCCCCACCTCACCTCTGCGCAGGCCTCAGGGCTGCGCAACCCAGAGTGATCCGGCCATCACGGCGGATCGACCGCATGTCGCTCAACCCACAGGAGGACATACCATGCGAACTTTTGATCTTGCTCCCCTCTATCGTTCGACCGTCGGTTTTGACCGGCTGTTCTCAATGCTCGACAACGTCGCCGGCTTTGACGGCGGCACTCCGGGCTATCCGCCCTACAACATCGAGCGGACCGGTGAGAACGCCTACCGTATCTCCGTCGCAGTCGCTGGTTTCTCCGAGTCCGAGCTTTCCATCGAGGCCAAGGAGAACACGCTGACGATTCGCGGCGAGAAGCAGGCCAAGACCGAGGAGAAGACGACCGAAGTCCTGTACCAGGGCATTGCCGCCCGCGCCTTCGAGCGTGTGTTCCAGCTTGCTGAGCACGTGGAGGTTAAGGGTGCTTCGGTCGAGAACGGTCTACTGCATGTCGACCTCGTCCGCGAGGTTCCCGAGGCCAAGAAGCCGCGCCAGATCGCGATCGGCAATGGCAAAGGGAATGTGATCGACGTCAAGGCCGCCTGATCGAGCCCATAGATCCAACGAATTGGACTGAAGGCCGAGCGCTCCGGATCTCCGGGGCGCTCTTTATTATATTCGATCCGACAGACCTATTCGAGCGGCGCCACAGGCACGAATTGCGTGGCCGGCTTCGCGCTATCCGCTTTGTTGGCGACCGGGGCGGGAATCGACTTGCCCGGAGTAGACGGCGCGGCGGCCAACACCTCGGGCGAGGCAAGCGGCGCGGCGGGGGCGGTACTCGACGCAGTCTCGTCGGCCGAAACCGGGCTCGGGCCGACCGGCGCTTTATTGTCCTGGGTCGTGGCCGTCACAGGCACTGGCTGCTGCACCTTCGGAGCCGGGGGTGGCGACGTCAGCGCCGCAGATCGCGGGGCCGGAGCAGCAGTGGGAGCACCGCGCCCGGCGCGCGGGAACAGCGGCTCATCGAGGATCGGTTCGGCGCCGGGGGCCGCAGCCACGCGCGCGGGCGGCCGCGGCGGCTCATAGTGGCCGTAGCGTGGATTGTATGGTTCTTCCGCCGGCCCCGTCTCAGCGACGGCGCGCACCGACAGAACTTCACCCGAACGCGCATCCACCAAAACGCGTTTCTCCGCGTGCGAGGCGTCGAAGGCGCGCAGCGCGTAGACGCGGCCGCGCAGCAGCGGTCTGGTCGCCGGATCAAGTCCCAAAGAGCGGATGCTGCTCAACACATCCGCCGGCGGTACCCGCCCCGCCGGGTGCGCGGTTTGCGCCAGAACCGGAGACGCAAGGCCCAACACAAATGCGCAGACTGCACAGGCAGTTTTCACGGCTCACCCCTTTTGAAGGTCCCCAAGCCCTTTTTGCATTTGCCTGTGGCGCAACGGCGATCTGATGGTCCTAATCGGGCAGAGACGGGACAATCTCGGGGAGCTTTACCTCCCGACTACCGCAACGAAAGTGTCGACCTCCTCGGTGGTGGTCGCAAACGAGGTAACGAGGCGCACCAGAACATCATCCGGGCGGCCGAACCCGGCGCGGGGTGCGGTCTCTCGGTGCATGGGGTAGTAGCTGGCGCCCGCCGCCTGTAGCCGCTTGTGCACCTCGGCGGGCAATACCGCGAACACGAGATTGGCCTCGACCGGCCAGACCGGTGCCAAGCCTGTCGCGCTGAGCCCGTGGGCGAGCCGATCCGCCATCGCGTTCGCGTGCCGCGCAAGCGTTAGCCAGAGCCCGTCCGTGACAAACGCGTCAAACTGCGCCGCGACGAAGCGGTGCTTGGACACGAGATGTCCGCCGCGTTTGCGGCGCTCCGGCATGCCGACCGCGCGCGCGGGGTCGAAGAAGATCACCGCCTCGGCCGCCATGGCGCCGCCCTTGGTGGCGCCAAACGCCAGCACATCAACACCGGCCTTCCAGGTGATCTCCGCAGGGGTGGCCCCGAGCCGCGCCACTGCGTTGGCGAAGCGCGCGCCATCCATCTGCACCGTCATGCCGCGCGCATGGGCGATGGCCGCAAGCGCGGCTGTGTCCGCCACGGAGTAGACCGTGCCCGCTTCAGTGGCCTGCGTCAGCGACAGCACGGACGGGCTGATGTGGTGCGGTCCACCCCATTCCTCGCGCTCGAGGACCCGCTTGAGCTCAGCCGCACTGATCCGGCCGTCGTCGCCGGCAAGACCGAGAAGCTTGAGGCCGCCGCCGAAGAATTCGGGGGCGCCGCATTCGCTGGTCATGATATGGGCATCGCGATGACCGAGCACCGCACCCCACGGCGGGGCCAGATGCGCGATCGAAAGTGCATTGGCGCCGGTTCCGGTGGACACCAGGAAAACCGCGACGTCGCGCTCGAACAGATCGCTCAGCTTCCGCTCGACCTGGCACGTCAGCGCATCGTTTCCATAGCCCAGCGCAAAGGCGGTATTGGCGCGCCCGATCGCGTCCAGGATTGGCGGCGCGATCGCCGCCGCATTATCGCTCGCAAAATTCATGTTCGACCCGTGGGCGACCTATTGAACGGTGATCCGCCAAGCCCAATTGCTGGTGTGATTGCATCTATTGCATTGCGGAAACTACGGACACTCGCAATACTCAATATGCGCGGACGAGAATGCGCAGCGAACGGGCGGATGTTCAAATTTTGGCGTGGCGAAATCTTGCGTCCGTGTCAGAATTTTGGCATCGTAAGGTAGGACAGCATTGCTGTCGCACTTTGCCAGCCGCGCCCCGCCCTGTGAATGGGACTGACCGTCCACGATGCGACGCGGCGGGCGTTTGGTGCAGCGCCCGAAAAGCCGCGCAGAGAGCCGAAAAGTGGCGAGACCGTCGCCGCACCGGTTCTTCTCGCGCGCGCCCGATCGGGCAGCTCGGCTTGGCCCGAGCTGTGCACCGTCGCACACGGCGCCGACCGGACCAACCGGCCGGCGGCAGATCAAGAACTAGGTGACGAGGAACGTCCCTGGTGGAGGGCACGATGGTTGCAGGGCGCGCAGGTACGGCAGATCCGGGCGGCGGTTCGGGACTTGGCCTCTACGATCCGGCGCTCGACAAAAACTCGTGCGGCGTCGGCTTCATCGCCCATATCAAAGGCCAGAAATCGCACCAGATCGTGCGCGATGCGCTGACGATCCTCCTCAACCTGGAGCACCGGGGCGCCGTAGGCGCCGACCCGCGCGCCGGCGATGGCGCCGGCATCCTGGTGCAGATCCCGCACAAGTTCTTTGCCAAGAAATTGGCGGAGCTGGGCCTGAGCTGCCCGGCCCCAGGCGAGTATGCGGTCGGCCAGTTGTTCTTGCCGCGCGACAATAATCTGCGCCAAGAGATCATGAACATCTACGCGCATGAGGCCGCCAAGGAGGACATGCGCATCATCGGCTGGCGCGACGTGCCGACCGACAATTCGACGCTCGGCTGGTCGGTGAAGCCGACCGAGCCGGTGCACAAGCAGATCTTCCTGGAGCGGCCGAAGCACATCCGTTCGGACGACGAGTTCGAGCGCCGGCTTTACATCCTGCGCAAGGTGATCTCCGGCATTCTGTACGAGCGCCACGAGCGGCGGCTCACCGGCTACTACCAGGTCTCGATGTCATGCCGGACCGTGATCTACAAAGGCATGTTCCTGGCCGACCAGCTGCCGACCTATTATCCGGACCTGCACGACCCCGACTTCGAGAGCGCACTCGCGCTGATACATCAGCGCTTTTCCACCAACACGTTTCCGACCTGGTCGCTGGCCCATCCGTACCGGATGGTCGCGCATAATGGCGAGATCAACACGCTGCGCGGCAACCGCAACTGGATGGCGGCGCGCCAGGCGTCGGTGTCGTCGGCAGCATACGGTGATGACATCAACAAACTCTGGCCGATTTCCTATGAGGGCCAGTCCGATACGGCCTGCTTCGACAACGCGCTGGAATTCCTGGTCCAGGGTGGTTACCCGCTCGCGCAAGCCGTGATGATGATGATCCCCGAGGCCTGGGCGGGCAATCCGCTCATGGATGAGGAGCGCCGCGCGTTCTACGAATACAACGCCGCGCTGATGGAGCCCTGGGATGGCCCGGCGGCGATCGCGTTCACCGATGGGCGGCAGATCGGCGCAACGCTCGATCGCAACGGGCTGCGCCCGGCGCGCTATCTGGTGACCCGCGACGACCGCATCGTCATGGCGTCGGAAATGGGCGTGCTGCAGATTCCGGAAAAGGACATCATCACCAAGTGGCGCCTGCAGCCGGGCAAGATGCTGCTGGTCGATCTGGAAGAAGGCCGGCTCATTCCCGACGAGGAAATCAAGGCGACGCTGTCGCGCAGCCATCCTTATCGCGAATGGCTGGAGCGAACCCAGATCGTGCTTGAAGATCTGCCGGCCGCGCCGAGCACGCCCGCGATCTCGAACATTGCCTTGCTCGAGCGGCAGCAGACCTTCGGCTATACCGAGGAGGATCTCAAAATCCTGATGTCGCCAATGGCCTCCACCGGCGAGGAAGCTGTCGGCTCCATGGGCAACGACACGCCGATCTCGGCGCTGTCCGACAAGCCGAAGTCGCTGTTCACCTACTTCAAGCAGAACTTCGCGCAGGTGACCAACCCGCCGATCGATCCGATCCGCGAAGAGCTGGTCATGAGCCTGGTGTCGATCATCGGGCCGCGGCCGAACCTGTTCGACCTCGAGGGCCTCTCGCACACCAAGCGGTTGGAAGTCCGGCAACCGATCCTGACCAACGCGGATCTGGAAAAGATCCGCTCGATTTCAGAGGTAAGCGACTCGCACTTCAAGTCGCTGACGCTCGATGCCACCTGGCTTGCTGAACAAGGACCCGAAGGCCTGACGCCTGCGCTGGAAGCGCTGTGCCAGAAAGCCGAACAAGCGGTCAAAGACGGGATCAACATTATCATTTTGTCGGACCGCGCCGCCGGATCGGATCGCATTCCGCTTCCGTCGCTGCTCGCGTGCGCAGCCGTGCACCATCACCTGATCCGCAAAGGTCTGCGCACCTCTGTCGGACTCGTCGTTGAATCTGGCGAGCCGCGCGAGGTGCATCACTTTGCCTGCCTCGCCGGTTACGGCGCGGAAGCGATCAACCCCTACCTGGCGTTTGAGACTCTCATCGCCATGAAGGACGACCTGCCGCAGCAGCTCGAGGATAAGGAAATCCTCAAGCGCTACATCAAGTCCATCGACAAGGGGCTGCTCAAGGTCATGTCCAAGATGGGCATCTCCACCTACCAGTCCTATTGCGGCGCGCAGATCTTCGACGCGGTCGGCCTGCGGTCGGATTTCGTTGAGACGTTCTTCACAGGAACCGCAACGCGGATCGAGGGTATCGGCCTGTCCGAGGTCGCTGAAGAGGCCGTGCGGCGGCACCTGATCGCCTTTGGGGATTCGCCGATCTATCGCGAAATGCTTTCCGTCGGCGGCGAGTACGCATTCCGCGTGCGCGGCGAGGACCACGCCTGGACGGCCGAGACGGTCGGCACGCTGCAGCATGCGGTGCGCGGCAATTCGTATGACCGCTATCGCGCCTTCGCAAAGATCGTGAACGAGCAATCCGAGCGGCTGCTCACCATTCGCGGCCTGTTCCGGCTCAAATCAGCCACTGAGGACGGCCGCACCAGCGTGCCGCTCGATGAAGTCGAGCCCGCGGAAAAGATCGTGCGGCGATTTGCGACCGGCGCGATGTCGTACGGCTCGATCTCGCGCGAAGCCCACACCACGCTTGCTATCGCCATGAACCGGATCGGCGGCAAATCCAACACCGGCGAAGGCGGCGAAGAGTCCGATCGCTTCAAGCCGCTGCCGAACGGCGACTCGATGCGCTCGGCTATCAAGCAAGTTGCTTCCGGGCGATTCGGCGTGACCACGGAGTATCTGGTCAACTCCGACATGATGCAGATCAAGATGGCGCAGGGCGCCAAGCCCGGCGAAGGCGGCCAGCTTCCCGGCCACAAGGTCGACAAGACCATCGCCAAGGTGCGCCACTCCACGCCAGGCGTCGGACTGATATCGCCGCCGCCGCACCACGACATCTACTCGATCGAAGATTTGGCGCAGCTCATCTTCGATCTGAAGAACGTCAACCCGGCGGGTGCTGTGTCGGTTAAGCTTGTATCGGAAGTAGGCGTCGGCACCGTCGCGGCCGGCGTCTCCAAAGCGCGCGCGGACCACGTCACCATCGCGGGTTATGAAGGCGGCACCGGCGCGTCGCCGCTGACCTCGATCAAACACGCGGGCTCGCCCTGGGAAATCGGGCTTGCCGAAACACATCAGACTTTGGTCGCCAACCGATTGCGCGGCCGCATTGCGGTGCAGGTTGACGGCGGCATTCGCACCGGCCGCGACGTGGTGGTCGGCGCGCTGCTCGGCGCCGACGAGTTCGGGTTTGCCACCGCGCCGCTGATCGCCGCCGGCTGCATCATGATGCGTAAGTGCCATCTCAACACCTGCCCAGTCGGCGTCGCGACGCAAGATCCGGTGCTGCGCAAGCGCTTCAAGGGACAGCCCGAGCACGTCATCAACTTCTTCTTCTTCGTCGCGCAGGAAGTACGCGAACTGATGGCGGAACTCGGCTACCGGACCGTCAACGAGATGATCGGGCAGATGCAGATGCTCGATCAGCGGGCGGTGATCGCGCACTGGAAAGCGAAAGGCCTCGATTTCTCGCGCCTGTTCTACCGGCCCGAGGCACCGGCCGGTGTCGCGATCTGCAACACCGAGAAGCAGGATCACAAGATTCACGACATTCTCGATCGCCGGCTGATCGCTGACGCGCGCGCGGCGCTCGACCGCGGCGCGCCGGTTCGCATCGTCACCACGATCCAGAACACCGACCGCGCCGCCGGGGCGATGTTGTCGGGCGAAATCGCCCAGCGCTATGGCCACACCGGTCTGCCTGATGACACGATCCACGTGAAGCTGGTCGGAACCGCTGGCCAAAGCTTTGGCGCCTGGCTCGCCAAGGGCGTCACTCTCGAGCTTGAAGGTGAGGGCAACGACTACGTGGGCAAGGGCTTGTCAGGTGGGCGCATCATCGTGCGGCCGCCAGTTGATTCCGGCATCGTACCGGAAGACTCCATCATCGTCGGCAACACGGTGCTCTATGGCGCCATCAGCGGCGAGTGCTATTTCCGCGGCATCGCCGGCGAGCGCTTCGCCGTGCGCAATTCCGGCGCCACCGCCGTCGTTGAAGGCGCGGGCGATCACTGCTGCGAATACATGACGGGCGGATTGGTTGTCGTGCTCGGTCCGACCGGACGCAACTTTGCGGCCGGCATGTCTGGCGGCATCGCCTATGTGCTCGACGAGGATGGGACTTTCCCGACGCGCTGCAATATGGCGATGGTCGAACTCGAGCCTGTCCCCGAGGAAGAAGAAGTGAATGCGCGCGAATATCACCACGCCGCCGACCTCGCCACGAATGGCCGCGTCGAGATCCTCTCCGACATGACGCGCTACGATGCGGCGCGGCTGCATTTGTTGATCTCGCGCCAGGCGCGTTTCGCCGGCTCGCTGCGAGCAGCACACATCCTTGAACATTGGGCCGAGTACCTGCCCAAGTTCCGCAAGGTGATGCCGCTTGAGTATCGGCGCGCACTCGCCGAAATGAAGGCGCAGGAAGCGTCAGTACCGCGATTGATGGCTGCCGGGGCGTAATGGGCAAGGTTACAGGTTTTCTCGAATTCGAACGCAACGACCGACACTACGAGGCGGTCGAGGCGCGTATCCGCCATTGGCGTGAGTTCGTCGAGCCGCTTCCGGAAAAGGAAACGCGGCAACAGGCGGCGCGCTGCATGAACTGCGGCATCCCCTATTGTCACACCGGCTGTCCGGTCAACAACCAGATCCCCGATTGGAACGACCTCGTCTATACGGGCGAGTGGCAGGAGGCGGCACGAAACCTCCACTCCACCAACAACTTCCCGGAGGTGACGGGTCGGGTCTGTCCGGCGCCGTGCGAGGCCGCTTGCACGCTCAACCTCGAGGACATTCCGGTCACCATCAAGACGATCGAATGCGCCATCGTCGACCGCGCGTTCGAGCAGGGTTGGGTCAAACCCGAACCACCGGCGATCAAAACCGGCAAGCGGGTCGCCGTCGTCGGCTCAGGTCCGGCCGGACTCGCCTGCGCCCAACAACTCGCGCGCGCCGGCCACGACGTGCATGTCTACGAGCGCTATGCCAAAGCGGGCGGGCTGCTGCGTTACGGCATTCCCGACTTCAAGATGGAGAAGCCGCTCATCGACCGGCGCGTCGCGCAGATGGAAGCCGAGGGCGTGACGTTTCACTATGGCGCCGATGTTGGCGTGAATACGCCGGTCGAAGAACTCGCGGCCTATGACGCGGTCGCGCTCACCGGAGGCGCCGAGAAACCGCGGGATTTGCCGATCGAGGGACGTGATCTCGACGGCGTTCATTTCGCTATGGATTTCCTGCCACAGCAGAATCGGCGCGTGAGCGGCGAAGCGGCCGGCGACGTGAAGCCTATACTCGCCAAGGACAAGCGCGTCATCGTCATCGGCGGTGGCGATACCGGATCGGACTGCATCGGCACCTCGATCCGGCAGGGCGCAGTGTCGGTCGTGAATTTCGAGCTGCTGCCGCAGCCGCCGGTGAAAGAGAACAAGTTGCTGACGTGGCCGGATTGGCCGCTGAAGCTGCGCACCTCATCGAAGTCACGAGGAAGGTGCGCAGCGCGAGTTCTCCGTGCTGACGCAGAAATTCTCAGGCCGCGACGGCAAGGTGACGAAGCTGCACTGCGTGCAGGTCGATGAGAAGATCAAGCCGATCGCCGGAACCGAGTTTGAGCTCGAGGCCGAGTTGGTGCTGTTGGCCATGGGCTTCGTGCACCCGGTGCACGAGGGCATGATCAAGACGCTCGGGCTCGAGCTTGACCAGCGCGGCAACGTCAAAGCGGATACTGAGCGCTATCAAACGTCACGGCCGAAGATCTTCGCTGCCGGCGACATGCGCCGCGGTCAATCGCTCGTGGTTTGGGCGATCCGCGAGGGGCGCCAATGCGCCCACGCGATCGACAAGTTCCTGATGGGCGAGACCAGCCTGCCGCGCTGAACTAGCGACCGAAGAAAAAGAAGAACGGGTTGCGGTACTGATTTTGTTGATAGCTCACGCGCGGGCGCGCCCGCGCCGTCGGAGCCTGCACCACGCGCGCACGGGCCGGACCCGCACCGGGAGCAGTCGCACCGGAACCAGCGGCCTGGGTCCCGGCGCAGCGTCCTGGGCCCGCTGCTGCACCATTGCTCGCCAGCATCGGCGTCATCGGCAGATCGGTGGTCGCAGCCACCGGATCGGCGCCAACCGCTGCCGGCGCGCGCCGCGGCCAGGCAAAATCATCGGCGCGACCGGCGGGGGCTGCCACCGGATCGCCCTTGACCAGAACCCGATTGGCGACCGCATCGGCAATGGACTGCTGCGGCGCCGCGCTTCCAAGCAGTGCGGCCGTCTTTGACGGCTCGACGCTAGCATTGAGTGGGATGACTGGGCCGGCGAGCGGGCGCGGTGTCCCTGCGCTCGGGGCCGGAGCCGGTGCGGAGCCCGGGGCAGCGGCTGGCGACTGCTGCTGCAGGAGTAAAGGCTCCTCCGGCAAGCGGACTGCGATTGGCCCTGTCGGGGTCAGCGCGCGCTGGATTTCGCGCTCGACATAATGGGCGAGCTTGCGGGCACCGGCCGGGGTGAAGAAGATGCCGTCTGGCGTGCGCAGACGGCGGATCTGGCCTTCATAGTCCGGCCCCTGCAGGGCGAACCGGCCCTGCTCGTCAATGAAGCCATCCCACACGTCGATGTAGGTGATGCCCGCTTTCTCAGCGTGTTTGCGGAACAGATCGTTGAGATATTGCATGTCCGCCATCGAGCGCGGCCCGAAAACCGGCGGGAGGCCGACCCAGAACACCGGCACGCCCTTGCTCTTGAGGACGGCGATCATCTCATCGATGCGCTTGCCGTAGAGCTCCGCCCATTTCTCCGATTTGAATTCGTAGCTGATCGGAACGGCCTTCGGGTCGGGAGCGCCTTGGTCGGCCGTCGCCTGGTCTGTGCTGTCAGGCGCCTCGGCCGGTTTGGCCTGCTGCTCGCCGGGGCTGGCCGTATCGGGCTTGGGAGCGGGTTTCGGACGTGGCGGCAAGACCCGGATCGGATCGCGGTCACCGAGCCCAGTCATCATGACGATGAAGCTCGCTGGCTCGTTGCCGAGCATCTCGCGCGCGGCGACCGGCCAATCCACGCTGGTGCGGGGGTCATGCCGCCCCGGATTGAAGATCAGGCTTGAGCCCGGCCGGGTGTTGCGAACGACGGCGACTTCGGGCGCGTCCGCGTATGCCTGCTCAAGCCCATTCGCGAGCCAGTCGGCCATCGAATCACCCAGCACGACCACGCTCTTGGCGTCCGGGGAGCCAGCCTTGGGCGGAGTTTGTGTAGGCGCGCGCGAAAAATCCGATTGCTGAGCCGGCCCTCCGGGTGCCACCGGCCGGGCTTGCACGCGCGGGCGAGCCCGCGGCTGATCGAAAAAGGGAATGAAGCTCGGCTGGCGACCACGCCCACCGCCGCCAAAGAAGTCGAAAAACTGGGCCGCCGCCGGCGCGGGCGCGGCAAACAGCAGCAGCAGAGCGGTCACGAGCTCCACCGCAAGTAAAAGCACGCCGATTTGCGGCTTGGCCCTCATGCTCCAGCCTCGGTCAGTTTCCCGCAGGTCATAGCATGTCAACTGGGTCACCTGAAGGGCGCCGCTCTATTGGCCGCGCAAGCGGTCGAGGACCGCCGCGGAGGCAAAGCCATCCGACGGCAGGCCGACGGACGCCTGAAATTGCATGATCGCCGAGCGCGATTTGCTGCCCAGCAGGCCATCGGGCGCGCCCACGTCGAAGCCGCGGCTCGCGAGATGCTGCTGCAGCTCGTAGCGCTCGGCCAGCGAGAGCACGCGCTCATCACGCGGCCAGGGTTGCACGAACGGCGGCTCGCCGCGGAAGCGATCCGCCAGGTAGCCGATCGCCAGCGCGTAGGCCTCCGCCGGGTTGTATTTCATGATGACCCGGAAGTTCTGCAGCATCAGAAACGCTGGACCGCGCGCACCCGCCGGAACCAGCAAGTAAGCCTTGTCGGTGAGCCGCGGGAAAGGTTTGCCGCCTGCGCGCGTGATGCCGAGCTTCTGCCAGTCAGCAATGGTCATGGACCTGGCACGATCGGCCAGCATGAAATTGAAGTTCGGGGGCGCGACGACTTCGTATCCCCAGGTTTGGCCGCGCACCCAGCCATCGAGTTTGAGATTGTTGGCCGTCGAGGCGATCATGTCAGGCACCGAGTTCACCACGTCGCGGTGGCCATCACCGTCGAAATCAACCGCATAGCGCTTGAAGCTGCTCGGCATGAACTGGGTCGGCCCGAACGCGCCCGCCCACGAGCCCTTGAGATCCTCGGCCGGCATGTCGCGGTGTTCCAGGATTTCCAACGCCGCCAGAAACTCATCGCGGAAATAGGCTTGGCGCCGGCCGACGCAGGCGAGCGTCGCGGTCGAGCGCACGACCGACCGATCTCCCCCCATGGTGCTGTAGTTCAACTCCACACCCCAGATCGCCGCCACGATATGGCGATCGACGCCGGTGCTTTTCTCCACGGCATCGAAGACCGGCTTGTATTGCTGAAGCAACTCGCGGCCGCGCTGGGTACGGGCGTCCGTGACCAGGATGTCCAGATAGTCCCAGAACGCCTTGGTGAACTCCGGCTGCTGGTCGAGCAGGTCCATGATGCGCAGATCGGGTGTCAGGTCACGCGTCGCCTGCTCGAAGGTCGCGCGCGAGATGCCGCGCCGCTCCGCGTCCGGCCACAGGCCGGCGACGCAATTGGGGAAGTTGGCTGCAGCGGCGCGGATCGCATCCGCGGTCATCAACGGATGGCCGGAAGCGCCTGATTCGCCGCTCCACTCGCGGGGTGCGGATGCGGGCGGATATTGCGGCGCCGCGGCTTGCGGTGCAGGCGCATTCGCTTGGCCAAACAGGTTGCGCACATCAAAGCCCTGCGCTTGTGCCGCGGTCATGGACAACGTGACCAGCAGCAAAACGCTGCCAGCGATGATCGATTTCGACATGGCGCACCAACCCGTGGCCAAAAAGGCCCATCCATAAAGGCGCAGCTTTGCTTACAAGAGGCTTAATGTGGCGAAATCACGGGGTTTCGGCCGGAAAAGCAGGTTTAGCCGCAGCCTGCGCCATATGGCCGTACCGCCAGCGTGCGTCGGCAAAGTCGTCACGGTCGCACCCGATGGACTTCACGCAAACAGCGTGGTTTGGTCCGGCCACTCCAACCAGTTTGAGCCCGCATCCTATCCATGCCCATTCGCAAAGCCGTCCTCCCCGTTGCCGGTCTCGGCACCCGATTTCTGCCCGCCACCAAAGCGGTTCCAAAGGAGATGCTCACCGTCGTCGACCGACCTTTGATTCAGCATGTGGTGGACGAGGCCCGTGAAGCCGGGATTGAACATTTCATCTTCGTGACTGGACGCAACAAGGGGGTGATCGAGGACCACTTCGACCGGCAGTTCGAGCTGGAGACCACGCTGACCGAGAAGCGGC
Source organism: uncultured Alphaproteobacteria bacterium (assembly GCA_963760435.1). Lineage (GTDB taxonomy): Bacteria > Pseudomonadota > Alphaproteobacteria > Rhizobiales > Xanthobacteraceae > JAFAXD01. The sequence goes on along the minus strand of CAVXDE010000037.1, from coordinate 223,097 downwards.
GATATAGCGACCTTCAGATCCTGGCGAGCGACCTGCCTGAGCCGGGGCAAATGAGCTTTACGCGTCAGCAAACGCCGCTTGGCTTAGGCCACGCGGTGTGGTGCGCGCGCGAGATCATCGGGCATGAACCGTTTGCACTGCTGTTGCCCGACGTGCTGGTGCAGGCCAAGCGCGGGTGTCTCGCTCAGATGATTGATGCCTACAAATCGTTGGGCGAAAAAGCCAACGTGATTGCGGTCGAGGAGGTCCCGCGCGAGCGGGTCTCAATGTACGGCATTGTCGGCGTTGGCAAGCAAAACGGGTTGGCGTTCCAGATCACCAGCATGATCGAGAAGCCGCGCGTCGAAGACGCGCCGTCCAACCTGAGCATTACCGGACGCTACATCCTGCAGCCAGAAGTGCTCGATCTGCTTGGCACGCAGACGCGCGGCGCCGGCGGCGAAATCCAATTGACCGACGCCATGTTGCGCCTCGCCCAGACACAGCCATTCTTTGGGTTGAAGTTCGAAGGCAAGAGCTTCGACTGCGGCTCCAAGATCGGCTTTCTGAGCGCCAACATTGCTTATGCTCTTGAACGGGAGGACATCGCCCCGTCGTTGCGCGATGAGATCCGTCGGTTGCTGAATTAGAAACACTCCGGAGATCGACAGCGGGGCATCGCTGCGCGATATCAATCATGATAGCTTCGCGTGCGGGCGGGGGAACTGATGAGCAAATCGAGGGCGCGTCGTATGCCGGCTGAATTGTCCGGGCTGGTCCTATCCGGTCTGCGGACGCTGGAAACCGAGGCAGGTGGGATCACGGCGCTGGTGGCCGCGATGCAAAACGGCTTGGGCGCAGCATTCACCGCGGCCGTCGAGGCCATCCGGGCAGCGCGCGGCCGGGTCGTCGTGACCGGGATGGGCAAGTCCGGACACATCGGTCGCAAGATCGCCGCCACACTCGCCTCGACCGGCACGCCGGCTTTGTTTGTACATCCAGCCGAAGCGAGCCACGGCGATCTCGGCATGATCACCGCCGATGACGTCATTATGGCGCTGTCGTGGTCCGGTGAAACAGTCGAATTGAAGAACCTGATCGACTACTCGAGGCGTTATCGGATCGGACTGATCGCCGTCACCGCCGACGTGCGTTCGACCTTGGCCAAAGCGGCCGACGTCGTGCTCGCGCTGCCACAGGCGCGTGAAGCCTGTCCGCACAATCTGGCGCCGACCACGTCGTCGCTGATGCAACTCGCGCTTGGCGACGCACTGGCGATCGCCCTGCTTGAGAGCCGCGGCTTCACGGCGCTTGATTTCGGCGCGCTGCATCCGGGCGGCCGACTTGGCGCAGCGCTGAAAACCGTCCGTGACATCATGCACAGCCGCGACAAAATGCCGTTGGCATCCCTGGGCAACCGCATGTCGGATGCCTTGGTCGAGATGACCGCAAAGGGGTTCGGTTGTGTTGGAATCACCCAAGAGCAGCAACTCGTCGGCATCATCACCGATGGTGACTTGCGGCGAAAGATGCAACCCGACTTGCTTGATATGCCGGTTGAGGCCGTGATGACCAAAAGGCCCAAGACGATCCGCCCCGATCAACTCACCAGCGAGGCACTCGAAATACTGAATTCCTCGAAGATCACGGCCCTGTTCGTGGTCGAGGCGGGTGTCCCGATCGGTATCGTGCATATGCACGATCTGTTGCGCGCCGGAGTTGCCTGAGCGGCGGTGCGCCGCGAACACTGATACGAACCTACCAAACAGCCCAAGACCCAGGAGAAACCCGATGATACGTGCGGCCGTTTTCGCGACGTTCGTTCTGGCACTCGCTTCGCCGGCAATGTCCCAGGACACGACCTCGCAGGAGGTCGGCAAGAGCTTCTACGATGTGATCAAGCCGGACGAGCTCAAGGACTATTGCATCTTCCGCAACGAGGCCTACTCGATCGGCTCGTTTTCATGCGAAGGCCGGCAGGCCAATGTCTGCGCCGGCCCCAACGATGCGCCGACTCCGGGCACCAACAACATGGGTCGCGCGTACTGGAAACCGCAGAAGGCCGATCAGGCCTGCGCACAGTAAAACAAGTTCAAAGCCATCCTCGCAGCTCGCGCTCAACAACAGCGCGGATCACCGCCATTCCGCCGTCGCTGTCGTTGAGACACGGGACGGCAAAGAAATTGGCGCCGCCATTGCGATGGAAAATCTCCGCATTCTCCATCGCGATCTCCTCCAGCGTCTCCAGGCAATCGGCTGAGAAGCCGGGCGTGATGGCCACCAGGTTGCGGACACCCGAGCGCGCAAGCCGCTCGACCGTTTGATCCGTGTAGGGCCTGAGCCATTCGGCACGCCCGAAGCGTGATTGAAACGTGAGCACGAGCTTGCGGTCGTCATAGCCGAGCTCCTGGCGCAACAGACGCACTGTTTCGGCACATTGTTGCGGATAGGGATCACCCTGCTCGGCGTAGGATTTCGGGATCCCGTGGAACGAGGCGAGAATCACCTCAGGCTCGAATGCAAGCTGCTCCAGGGCAGTTCTGAGCGATGCTGCAAGCGCGCGAATGTAGGTCGGGTCGTCGTAGTACGGCGCTGCGAGCCGCAATGCAGGCTGCGAGCGCATCCGACAAAGCACCCGAAAAACTTCATCCGCGACGGTGGCCGTCGTGGCCGCAGCGTATTGCGGATAGAGCGGCACGACGAGCAGGCGATCGCAGCCCTCGGCCACCAGCGCGGCCACGCGCTCGGCAATCGCCGGATTGCCGTAGCGCATTGCCCAATCGACCCTGACTTCGGTATTTGACCGCGCGAGAGCCGCCGCGAGTTTCTGCGCCTGGCCCCGCGTGATGGTCTTGAGCGGCGCTTCGTTCTCCGCCGTATTCCATATCTTCGCATAGTCGCGCGCGCGGCGGCGCGGGCGCGTGGTCAGAATGATCGCGTTGAGCACGAACTTCCAGATCAGGCCCTGATCTTCGATGACGCGCGGATCGGACAGAAACTCGCGCAGGTAGCGCCGCAAAGCTGCCGGGCTTGCCTCATCGGGACTGCCGAGATTGACGAGCAGGACCCCGATCCGGGAGTTGAGCGCGCGCTGCGAGAGGGGTGATGCATCGTTCATGGCATGCCAAATCTAATGAGGGCACGCCCGCAGTTCCATCGAGACGCGCGAGGGCGAGCGCAGTTCGCTAGCTGACGGGGCGCTCGTCGGCGATCACCTTTCCGTCATTCGGCAGGCTGCCGGGAGCGACCAAGGCCGCCTCACCCCGCAGCTTGGTCACGGACGCCAAGGTCGCAGAGATCGCATCCGCGAGCCCATCCACCGGCGACGCGCACTCGGCCGAGAGGGTCATGATGTCCTGCTCCTGGGCGCGCGTGACCGTGAGTCGCAGGCGGCCGAGTTCGGGGTGGCGTCGCGCAATCTCGGCGACCTGGTCGGGGCGTACGAACATGCCTTTGATCTTGGTGGTCTGGTCGGCGCGTCCCATCCAGCCGCGGATGCGCATATTGGTGCGCCCGCAGGGCGAGGGTCCGGGAAGGACCGCGGAGAGATCGCCGGTCGCGAGCCGGACCATTGGGTAATCGGGGTTGAAGGTCGTGACCACGACTTCGCCAACCTCTCCCTCGGGAACAGGATCGCCGGTGCCGGGGCGGACGATTTCCGCCAGCAGGTGCTCGTTCACCACCATGCCGGCGAGCACCTCGGTCTCATAGGCGATCACGCCTGCCTCGGCGATCGCATAACACTGGCGAACAATCACGCCCCGTCCGCTGAGCTCGTCGCGCAATGACGCCGGCAGCGCGGCGCCGGAGACGAGGCCACGCTTGAGGCGAGACACGTCCTTGCCAAGCTTCTCCGCCGTGTCGAGCAGCACCTTGAGAAAATCGGGCGTCCCCGTATAGGCGCTCGCGCCAAAATGCGCGATCGCCTCGACCTGCTGCTCGGTGTTGCCAACCCCGCCCGGAATAACGGCGCAGCCCAGCGCATGGGCGCCGCCCTCGAGCATCCAGCCGCCGGGGGTGAGGTGGTAGGAGAAAGAATTGTGCACGATATCTCCGGCCCGCACACCGGCCGCAAACAAGGCGCGCGCTGCGGCGGCAGAGTCTTCGCTTTGGCCCTCCGGCTCGAAGATCGGGCCAGGCGACATCAGCAGGCGCCGCGCCCTGCCGGGCGTGACCACATTGAACCCGCCAAATGGCGGCGAGCTTTTCTGCAGCGCCGGCAAATCGGACTTGCGCAAGATGGGAATTTTGGCGAGTGCGGCGCGACTAGTGATTGCTTGGGGATCGACGCCTGCCAAGTGCGTGGCCCAGCCCGGCGCCTGCATGGCATTGTGGACGTTCTGGGATAGTCGTGCGGCATGATCGCGCTCGCGCGCCGCCGGTTCGCGGGTTTCAAGATCATCAAAATGAGCAGTCATCGGGACGAACCAGCTTACGCGAGCCAGCGCTTGCGGCGCTTGTAATGTTTGACGTCGCGGAATGATTTGCGTTTGCCCTCGGCAATGCCGAGATAGAACTCCTTGACGTCGGCATTCTCCGCGAGCGCCGCGGCCGGACCATCCATCACCACACGGCCGTTCTCGAGGATATAGCCGAGCTGCGCGTATTTGAGCGCCATATGGGTGTTCTGTTCGGCCAGCAGAAACGATACGCCCTCGTTGCGGTTCAAGTCCTTCACGATCTCGAAAATTTCTTCGACCACCTGCGGGGCGAGGCCCATGGATGGTTCATCGAGCAGGATCATCTTAGGCCGCGACATCAGGGCGCGGCCGATGGCGCACATCTGCTGTTCGCCGCCGGACGTGTAACCGGCGATCGCCTGCCGGCGCGACTTGATGCGCGGGAAGTAGGCATAGACGCGCTCGAGGTCCTGGCGGATCGCGGCGGCGCCGTCGCGGCGCGTGAAGGCTCCGGTCAGCAGATTTTCCTCGACCGTAAGGTGCGCAAAACAGTGCCGACCTTCCATCACCTGGATACAGCCGCGGCGCACCAATTCGTTTGGTGACAGCGCCTCGACCTGCGTGCCGTCAAAAGTGATGGAGCCCTTGGTTACTTCGCCGCGCTCGGCGTGCAGCAGGTTGGAAATCGCCTTCAGGGTCGTGGTCTTGCCGGCGCCATTAGCTCCGAGCAAGGCCACGATCTGGCCGCGCGCCACGTCCAGCGACACGCCCTTGAGAACCAGAATGACGTGGTCGTACATGACCTCGATGTTGTTGAGTGACAAGATCGCGTCCGCAACGGCTTTGCTTGCTTGCGAATTGGTTTGTTGCAGGATGCTCATTCGCGCATCGATCGCTTGGCACTCGTTGCGGACAGCCGAAGCGCAATCGCGCGCCGGCTTGCGACATCAATCAGCCGCTCTCAAGATGACTTGTCGCAGGCCTCCGTGCGCTTCGGCCAGGGCTGGTTCTTGGTCACATAATCCTGGGCGGCGGCATCAAGCAGCGGCTGCACCTTGTCCTTCATGGGCGTGATCCAATCGGACACCTTCACCCACTTGGTGCCGTCCCATTGCTGCACATAGGCGGCATGATGGCCGTTGTGATCGGTGCAGGTGACATTGACCGGGCCCGCGAAGCCGTCCAGTCCGAGTTCCTTCCAGCGTTCCGGGGTGATCTTGAGCGTCTCAAAGCCGCGCCGGACATCCTCAGCGTTGACCTCTTTCTTCCCAGTCAACTGTTGGGCGTTGCGGATGGCCTCAGCTATGATCACGGAGTTCATGACGCCGCGGTTGTAGAAATTGTCGCCCACTTTGTCCTTGGCCGTCTGGCTGTTGCCCTTGTCGATGACGTATTTCTGGATGTCCTGAATGGCGGGATAGTTAGCGCCCACGCTATTGAAATTGAGCGACAGATACCCCTTGCCCCCGGGACCAGCCGGGCGCGCATCATCCTCACTGCCGGACCACCACACGCCGATCATATGATCCATCGGATAATTGATCTTGGCCGCCTCCTGAACTGCGGTCGGGTTCATGGCACCCCAGCCCCACATGATCATCCACGCCGGACGATCGCGCCGCACGCTGAGCCAAAGTCCCGACTGGTTCTGCATATCGGCCGGAGGGACCGGATATTTCTTGACCGTGAAGCCGTAGTCTTTGGCCAACTGGTCAAGCAGCGGGATTGGTTCCAGCCCGTAACCGCCATCGAAGTAGATGTAGCCGATGGTCTTGCCTTTGAGGTTGGCCAATCCGCCTTCCTTGTCGGCAATGTACTTGATGATCATGGACAAACCGTCCCAGTACGTCGCCGGCGGATTAAAGATCCACGGGAAGTCCTGACCCTGGGCTGAAGCTGAAAGACCATAGGCCATCGATAGAATTGGAATGTGGTCGACCGACGCCTTGGGGATAAGGGCGAGCGTAATTCCAGTCGAATAAGGATTGACCACCACCGGCTTCTTGCTCTTGAGCGCTTCATAGCACTCAACGCCTTTTTCGTTCTTGTAGCCGGTCTCGCATTCCTCGATCGCCAGCTTCACTCCTCCAATGCCGCCATCGCGTTCATTCAGCATCGCCAGATAATCGTGCATTCCGTTGGCGATCGGGATCCCGGAATTGGAGAACGGCCCGGTGCGGTAGGTCAGCAGCGGAACAAAGATGCTGTTCTGCGCCAAGGCCGGCGCAGCCACCATGCCTGCCAGGGCGACGCCCAGAGCCAGTTGTTTCATGCGCATTGCGTTTCTCCCTCTTGAACCGGCCTATGTTGGCCGGTTTGGTTCATTTTGCCTTGCCTAATCAGGGGCGAGGATTGGAGCCGATTGTGCCTCGTCAGTATGGGAAAGGCCACACCCTCAGTTTTTGTTTTCCGATCTGCCAGAGCCGAGCGAGCCCGTTCGGCTCGACGATCAAGAAAAAGACGATGAGAGCGCCCGTGACCATGAAGGTGATGTGCTCGACAGTCGCCGCGGTGATGGAAAGCCCAAACGCTCCCGGCGCGTTACGCAATACGATCGGCAGCCCCCAGATGAACAGGGCGCCGAAGAATGACCCCGTGAGGCTGCCCAGCCCGCCGATAATGACCATGAACAGCACCAGGAACGACTGGTTGATATTGAAGCTTTCCGATTCGGCAGCGCCAAGCCACAGAAATGCAAGCATTGCGCCGGCGACCCCGCAGTAGAACGACGACACCGCGAAGGCCAGCAACTTGGTGCGGTAGAGCTTGATCCCGATCAGCTCGGCCGCGATGTCCATGTCACGCACCGCCATCCACATCCGGCCGATCCGTCCGTGCACCAAGTTGGACGCAAGCCAGGTCATTACGACAACAATGGATAGGACCACCAGGTAGCGCGTGACCGGGCTAGCCGTCGGGCCGGTCACCGGAATCCCGAACAAGGTGCGTGTCGGCACTTCGATCGATGCCGAGATATTGTAGTTGTAGAGCCAGGGAATGCGAATGAAGCACCAGGACAGGAAGAACTGCGCCGCGAGCGTCGCCACGGCGAGATAGAAGCCTTTGATGCGCAGCGAGGGCAGGCCGAACAGCACCCCGACGCCGGCCGCGAAGAACCCGGATGCCACGACCCAGACCAGAAGGTTGATCTGCGGGAAGATGGTCGCGAGCTTGTAACACGCATAGGCGCCGACCCCCATGAAAGCGCCGGTGCCCAGGGAGAGAAGCCCGGTATAACCAGTCAGAAGATTGAGACCAATGGTCGCCAGCGTGAAGACCAGAAACGGGATCATTACCGCCTGCAACAGAAACTCATTTCCTGTCAGCGGAATGACCAAGAATGCGACGATCAGGATCGCGATCAGGCCGAGCCGATCCTGCAGCACTGGGAATATCGCCTGATCGGCCGCGTAGCTCGTTTTGTATTGACCGGCTTCGCGATAAAACATGCGTCAGATCCGTTCGATAATCCGCTCGCCGAACAAGCCCTGGGGCCGGAACAGCAGGAAAATCAGCGCGATCACATAGGCAAGCCAGCTCTCGATGCCGCTGCCGAGCAGCGGCCCCCAGTAGAACTCCCCGAGCTTCTCGCCGACCCCGATGATGATGCCTCCGACAATCGCTCCGGGGATTGACGTGAGCCCGCCCAGGATCAACACCGGCAGCGCCTTGAGGGAGACGATTTCAAGAGCGAACGACACGTTCGAGCGCGCGCCCCACATGATGCCGGTCGCGAGCGCGACAATGCCCGCCGCAAACCACACGACCACCCAGATCTGTTCGAGCGAAATGCCGACCGACAGCGCCGCCTTATGGCTGTCGGCCACGGCGCGCAGAGCGCGGCCGATCCGCGTCTTCTGGAAGACCACGGCGAGGCCTGCCACCATCAACGAAGCGATGATCGCCGCCGCGATGTCGATCTTCTGCAGCGACACAAAGCCGCCCAGCATCTTCACGTCGACGGCGCCGCGGGGAAGGTAGAGTTGGTCGGCGATCATCACTTTCGGGTCACCGCCAAAGATGATCTCGCCAAGCCCGATCAGCACGTAGGTGAGCCCGAACGTTGCCATGAACAGAACGATGTCTGGTTGATTGACGAGCGGGCGCAACATCAGCCGTTCGACCAGAACGGCGAGCCCGAGCATCACAACGATCGTCAGCGCCAGGGCGAGGAACGCGGGCACGCCCTTTTCGTAAAGCCCGACGAGCGTTAGCGCCGCGAACACCACCATGATGCCCTGAGCGAAATTGAACACGCCAGAGGCCTTGAAGATCAGCACAAAGCCGAGTGCAATCAGCGCATAGAGAACACCGGAGACCAGTCCCTCCCACAAGGTCTGCACCAGGAGATCCGGCGCCGTGCCCATCTGCACGAATGGATCGACAAATATTTGGTAGAGGAGATCCATCGCTAACGCGTTTCCCGCTCATTTTGAGCCGAGCCTCCGTCGTCAGGCCGGGTTTGACCCGGCCATCTCGCTTAGGAAGGCAAGGCCGTGCACTCCTAATCGGGATCGCCGGGACCCGGCCGGATGAGACGAATTGATCGAGCGCACATCCTCCACGCCCATAGGCATCAATCACTGCCGGGTGCCTTGATCTGCTCGGGCGTGCCGTCGGCGATCTTGCGGCCATAGTCGAGCACGACCACGCGATCCGACAGGTCCATCACGACGCCCATGTCGTGCTCGATCAGCGCAATGGTCGTTCCGAACTGATTGTTGACGTCGATAATGAAGCGCGACATGTCCTCTTTCTCCTCTAGATTCATGCCGGCCATCGGTTCGTCGAGCAACAACAGCTCGGGCTCCATCGCCAGCGCGCGGCCGAGCTCAACTCGCTTTTGCAATCCGTAGGGAAGCCGCCCGACGTGCACCTTGCGGATGTGGGCGATCTCGAGGAAATCGATGATCTCCTCAACCCGGCGCCGGTGCACCATTTCTTCCGCAAGCGCCGGCCCGTAGCGAAAGAGCTGCCAGAAGAAATTGACGTGCATGGCGAGCGAGCGTCCGGCCATGATGTTGTCGAGCGCGCTCATGCCGCGAAACAAAGCAACGTTCTGGAATGTGCGAGCGATGCCGCCGCGCGCCGCCTCGTAGGGCCGCATCTTCGTTCGCGGCTTGCCCTTGAACGTGATCTTGCCCTGCTGCGGCTGGTAGAAACCGTTGATGACGTTGAGCATCGACGTCTTGCCGGCGCCGTTCGGCCCGATGATGGCGCGGATCTCGCCCTTGCGGATATCGAAGGAAACATCGGTCAGCGCCTTGACGCCGCCGAAGGCGAGCGAAACGTTTTCGATCGAGAGGATCGCCTCGCCGGCCGCCACATCGATTTGGCCGCGCGCCCTCATGCGGCCTTGCCTATCTGGATCGGCTTATCCGATGTCGCGACATCACGAATAGCAACGCGCGCGTTGATGACCCCTTTGCGGCCGTCTTCGAACGTGACTTCGGTCGCAATCGCAGCCTCGCTGGATCCGTCGTACAGCGCACGCACGAAAGGCGCGTAGCGCTCGCCGATGAGCCCACGACGCACCTTCATGGTGCGCGTGAGCTCGCCGTCGTCGGCATCAAGCTCCTTGGGAAGAATCAGGAAGCGCCGGACCTGCGCACCCGCCATGGCGCGCTCTGCCGCGAGAGATTGGTTCACCTCGCGCACATGCGCTTCGAGCATGTCGTAGACCAGCGGATGCGCCGCGAGCTCCTGATAAGTGCCGTAGACCACATTGTTGCGCTCGGCCCAACTGCCGACGGCGACAAGGTCGATGTTGAGCATGACGGTGACGAAATCGCGCTTGTCGCCGAACGCCACCGCTTCGCGGATATTGGGGTAGAACTTAAGCTTGTTCTCCAGATATTTCGGCGCGAATAGCGTGCCGTCATTGAGGCGACCGACGTCCTTGGCACGGTCGATGATTTTCAAGTGGCCGGTGTGCTCGTCGATCAGCCCGGCATCGCCGGTGCGCACCCAGCCGTCTTCGGTCTTGGTCTCGCGCGTCCGGTCGGGGTCCTTGTAGTAGCCCACAAACACGCCCGGTGACTTGAATTGGACCTCGCCGTTGTCGGCGATGCGGACGTCCACATCGATGTTGGGCTTGCCGACGCTCTCGGCATAGATCTCGCCGTCAGGCTGCGCCGTGATGTAGACCGATGCTTCGGTCTGACCATAGAGTTGTTTCAGGTTGATGCCGAGCGCCCGGTAGAACCGGAAGATATCCGGACCAATCGCCTCGCCGGCCGTGTAGGCGACGCGAATGCGCGAGAGCCCATAGCGATTCCTGAGTGGTCCATAGACCAGAACGTTGCCCAGCGCATAGAGCAAACGTGCCGATAGCGGCACGGGCTCGCGGTCGAGGATCTTCTCACCCCATCGGCGCGCCACGCCGATGAAATAGTGGAACATTGCCCGCTTGAACGGACCCGCGTCCTGCATCCGCACCATTGTGAGCGTGAGCAAATTCTCATAGATCCGCGGCGGCGCGAATGCGTAGGTGGTGCCGATCTCGCGGCGATCCTCGACAACGGTTTCCGGCGCTTCCGGGCAGTTGACGCAAAATCCGGCCGTGTAGGACTGCGCATAGGAGAACAGGTGGTCGCCGACCCAGGCGAGCGGCAGATAGGCAAGCACCTCTTCGTGGCTACCGAGTTGGTCGAAGCGATTGCCGTTGCGCGCCGAGATGATCAGATTGTCGTAGGTCAGCATCACGCCCTTGGGACGCCCGGTGGTGCCCGACGTGTAGAGAATGACCGCGAGATCGGAGCCTTGTCCTTGCGCGACCGAGTCAAGCCAAGCCGCCGCGGCATTGGAGTCGGTTTCAAGCTTCTTGCGGCCGCGCGCCTGGACGTCCGTGATCCATTGCAGTCGCGCGTGATCGTAATCGCGCAGCCCGCGCGGCTCGTCATAAAGTATGTGCGTAAGCCGACTCAGGCGGTCGGAAATGGAAATGATCTTATCGACCTGCTCCTGGTCCTCCGCGACCGCGATGGTGACCTCGGCGTGCTCCAGCACGTAGGCCATTTCGTCGGCGACCGAGTCGGCGTAGATCGGCACCGGAACCGCCCCCAGCGCCTGGGCTGCGCACATAGCCCAGTAAAGCCGCGGCCGATTGGTCCCGACGATCGCAACCTTGTCTCCGCGGCCAAGCCCGAGCTCGGCCAGTCCAAGCGAGAGCGCCCGTACCTCGTCTAGCACCGCGTCCCAGGTCCAGGTCTGCCAAATACCCAAATCCTTGTGCCGCATCGCCGGGCGGGCTTGCAGGGTTTTCGCGTTTTGAACCAATAGCTTGGGGAACGTATCCGCGGCCTGCGCCAACGACTTCGCCGCGTGCGGCAGGTTGCATGCCGCCTCCTCCCTGAACGCGCGGCCAACGGCCACGCTGCGCAACGTCCCACTCTGCCCACCGGTTCACCCGGTGTGTCGTGCAAAATCAATAGCACCGGCCCAACAGCGTCAAGCCACAAAAGGCTTGGCCTTTGGTCGCAGCGCTCGCCAGAGCCAGATCTTACTCGGCGGCTTTGAGCAACGGCGTGGGGCTGGTCCGGAATTGTTCGCGCAGGGCTGCCTCCTCGGCCTTGGCCGTCTTCAGATTGCGCATCTTGATGTGGCCGAAGCCGCGGATTTTTTCCGGGATTGCCGCAAGCCCGACCGCGAGGTGATGGTTCTCTGGCGTGAGCCGCTCGAGGATCTCACTCAGCAGGGTTTCGTAATCGCGGATCAGGGTGCGCTCGGTCTGGCGTTCGGCGCTGTGGCCGAACGGATCGAGCGGGGTGCCGCGCAGGAACTTGAACTTCGCCATCAGGCGGAAGGCCGAAAAGATCCAAGGGCCAAAGGTCATCTTGCGCGGAATGCCGGTCTGAGGATCGGTGCGAGCAAGAAGCGGCGGCGCCAGGTGCACGCGGTAGTGCAGGTGCTCGCCGCCAAGCTCATTGCGCACCTGCCGCTCGAAGGATGGGTCGGTGTAGAGGCGCGCGACCTCGTACTCGTCTTTGTAGGCCATCAGCTTGAAGAGATAGCGCGCGACCGCATCGGCGAGCCCGGATTTGCCGGGTGCTTTGTCGGCTTCGGCGGCTTTCACTTTGTCGACCCAGGATCGGTAGCGGCGGGCGTAGCGCGCATTCTGATAGGCCGTCAGGAAAGCGGCCCGGCGTTCCACAATTTCGTCGAGCGACTGCGAGAGCTTGCGCGCCGGATCGATCTCCTCGGCCCGCGGCAGGTTCGCTTCGACCGCCTGCAAGTCCGCGGCGGCGCGCCGGCCCCAGCGGAACGCAGCGATGTTCATCGCGACCGCCTCGCCGTTGAGCTCGAGCGCCTGCTCGATCGCGGCGGCCGAAAGCGGCAGCGCACCCAGCTGATAGGCGTAGCCCACCAGGAACAGGTTGGCGCCGATCGACTGACCAAGCAGCCCGATCGCCAGCCGCGAGGCATCGACAAAGTGCGCGTGGTCACGACCGGCCGCGTTGCTGATGGCGCGCTTCAGACGCTCCACCGGCAGCGAGAACTCGGTGTTGCGGGTGAACTCGCCGGGCAGGACCTCGGCCGTGTTGATCACCATGTGGGTGCGACCCGGCGTCGCCGCAGCGAGCACCTTCTTGTTTCCAGCAACAACGATATCGCCGCCGATCACCAGCTCGGCGTCGCGCGCCGCCACTCGGATCGCATGAATATCGTCAGGCTTGTGGGCGATGCGGATGTGGCTCTGCACCGCTCCGCCCTTCTGGGCGAGACCGGCCATATCGAGCACGCCGACGCCCTTGCCCTCGAGATGCGCCGCCATGCCGAGAATCGCGCCGACGGTGACAATGCCAGTGCCGCCAATGCCGGTGACGACAATGCCGTAGGTCTGGCCGATCTCAGGCAGGACCGGATCTGGCGGCAAGGGCAGATCCGCAGGCGTGGCGACCGTACGGCCTTTCTTCAGCGTGGCGCCTTCGACCGTGACGAAAGACGGACAGAAACCCTTCACACAGGAGAAATCTTTGTTGCAGTTCGATTGGTCAATCGTGCGCTTACGTCCGAACTCCGTCTCCAATGGCTGCACCGAAACGCAGTTCGACTGCACGCCGCAGTCGCCACAGCCCTCGCACACGAGCTCGTTGATGATCACCCGCTTGTCGGGATCCGGATATTGGCCGCGCTTTCTTCGCCGGCGCTTCTCGGCCGCGCAGGTCTGATCGTAGATCAGCACCGTGCAGCCCGGGATCGCTGCCAGCTCGCGCTGGACCGCATCGAGGTCTTCGCGGCCATGAATGGTCATGCCCGGCGGCCACTGCATATCCTTGGTGTAGCGCCATCGCTCATCGCTCACGAGCACCACGCGCTTGGCACCTTCGGCCACGACCTGGCGCGCGATCTGATCGACGCTCAGTCCGCCGTCGTTCTTCTGGCCGCCCGTCATGGCCACGGCGTCGTTGTAGAGAATCTTGTAGGTGATGTTCACCCCGGATGCGATCGCCGCGCGGATCGCCATGTAGCCGGAGTGATTGTAGGTGCCGTCGCCGAGGTTCTGAAATACGTGCTGGCGGTTGGAAAAGGGCGCTTCGCCGATCCAGTTGGCACCCTCGCCGCCCATATGGGTGAAGCCGAGCGTATTGCGGTCCATCCATTGAACCATGAAGTGGCAGCCGATGCCCGCATAGGCGCGCATGCCGTCCGGTACGACGGTGGATGTGTTGTGCGGACAGCCGGAGCAGAAATAAGGCAGACGCACCGCGACGTCCTGAGCTTGCGCGAGCGCGGCCTGCGCCTCTTTGAGCCGCGCCACGCGGCCGGCAAGATTCTCATTGCTGACATAGCGCAGCAGCCGCTCGCCGATGCAGATCGCGACGTCATTAGGATCAAGGGCCGCTTTCACCGGGAACAGCCAATTGCCCTGCTCGTCCTTCTTGCCAATGCAAATTGGTTGGTTGGCGGTGCCGTAGAGCTCTTCGCGGACCTGCACCTCGATGAGCGAGCGCTTCTCCTCGACCACGATGATTAGCTCAAGTCCCTCGGCGAACTCCTTGAGCTCGCGTTGACTCAGCGGCCATGGGCACGCGACTTTGTGAATGCGCAGGCCGTAGTCGTTGCATTTGACCTCGTCGAGGCCAAGCTCGTCCAACGCCTGGCGCACATCGAGATAGCTCTTGCCGACCGTGATGACGCCGATCTTCGGCGTGCGACCGCCCGACGTGATGACCCGGTTGAGCTTGTTGGCGCGCACGAACGCCAGCATGGCGTCGCGCTTATAGTCATGCAGGCGTGCCTCCATGCCCAGAATGGTGTCCCGCAGCCGAATATTGAGCCCGCCCTCCGGCATCACGAAATCGCTGGGTATGACGATGTCGAGCCGCTCCGGGTGGCCCTCGATGACCGCGGTGGACTCGACGGTCTCGTGCATGCACTTGAGCCCGACCCAGGTCCCGCAGAACCGAGACATGGCCCAGCCATAGAGCCCATAGTCGATGATCTCCTGCACCCCGGCGGGGTTGAGGATCGGGATCATCACGTCGACGAAGTTGAATTCAGATTGGTGTGCGGTGGTCGATGATTCGGCGGTGTGATCATCGCCCATCAGGGCGAGCACGCCGCCGTACTTCGATGTGCCGGCAAAATTGGCGTGGCGCAGCACGTCGCCGGAGCGATCAACGCCCGGCCCCTTGCCGTACCACATGCCGAACACGCCATCGAACTTGCCCTCGCCGCGCAGTTCCGCCTGCTGCGAGCCCCAGAGCGCGGTCGCGGCAAGATCCTCGTTCAGGCCCGGCTGGAAGCGGATGTCGTTCGGCTTGAGCACGCTCTCGGCGCGCTGGAACTGATAATCGAGCCCGCCCAGTGGCGAGCCCCGGTACCCGGTAATGAAGCCCGCAGTATTGAGGCCGGCCCGGCGGTCGCGTTCCTTCTGCACCAGACACATGCGCACCAGCGCCTGATAGCCCGTGACAAAAATTCGGTCCTGAGTGAGATCGTATTTATCGGCGAGAGTGACTTTCTTGAGCGCCATCGCTCGGCCTCCGCGGGGACACGAAGTGCGTGTTCAGCCTATATAGCGATCGTCGCAAGCGGCAGGAAGGCTGTCATTTTTCTCCACCACTGCGCGGTTTCGTGCACGCCCGACGCCCTGTAACGAAATTGCACCCAGCGAGCTCACCGCGCAATTTGGCGCACTGCGAAAAAGAATTTTCATACACCCTTCAACACCTCGGCCACCTTGCGCCCAAGTTCGTCCAACGTGAACGGCTTGGTGATGAGGCTGACGTCGTGGTCGACGGTGCCGTTATGCACGATGGCATCGCGCGTATAGCCGGTGGTGAACAGGACCTTCATGCCGGGCCGACGATGCGTCACCTCTTCGGACAAACGGCGCCCATTCATGTCCGGCATGACGACGTCGGTAAACAAAAGCCGAATCTCAGGGTGGCAAGCCACGACTTCCAGCGCCTTGCTGGCGTTGTCCGCCTCGAGCACCTTGTAGCCGAGCTCGCGCAAGGCCGAGACCGCGTGGGCGCGCACGCCCTCCTCGTCCTCGACCACGAGCACGGTAACATTACCGTCGCCAGTCGGCGTTGGACTTGCCTCGCTCTCGGCGGGCCGCGGCGCCTTCGGCCCCACGTAGCGCGGCAGATAGATGCGCACCGCGGTGCCTCGCCCGACACCGCTCTCGATCTGTACGCAGCCGCCTGACTGGCGCACGAAGCCATAAACCTGGCTCAAGCCCAGGCCGGTTCCGGCCCCGCTCTTCTTGGTGGTGAAGAAGGGATCGAAGGCCTTCTCAATGACCTCGGGTGGCATGCCGGCGCCGGTGTCGCGGATAAGAATCAGCACATAGTCGCCGGCAGCAATGCCGGCCTGTGTGGCTTGCGCATCCGCAAGCCGTGCGTTGGCAGTCTCAACCGTCAATTCGCCCCCATCCGGCATGGCGTCCCGCGCATTCACCGCAAGGTTGAGGATCGCATTTTCCAGCTGATTGCGATCCGCATGGATCGTCCACAGATCGGGCGCGAGCACTGCGTTGAGTTTGATCGGCTCGCCCAGGCTTCGGCGCAGCAACTCCGAGACGTCGGAGATCAGGTTGTTGACGTCGAGCGCCGTTGGCGCCAGCGGCTGTTGGCGTGAAAATGCGAGCAGTTGTTGAATAAGCGATGCGGCGCGCCGAGCCCCTTCCTGCCCGCTGGCAAGGTATTTCTCGATGGCGTGGTCACCGCGAGCGAGCCGCCGGGCCGCGAGATCGAGGCTGCCGATGATGATTGCGAGCATGTTGTTGAAGTCGTGCGCAATGCCTCCCGTGAGTTGGCCGATCGCTTCCATCTTCTGCGCCTGGCGCAAGGCCTCTTCGGTTGCCGAACGGCGCTTCATTTCGGCGGCAAGCTCTTGCGTGCGCTCCTGCACTCGTTGCTCCAGAGTTTCGGATAGCGTGCGCAATTCGTACTCGGCGGTGTCGCGCTCGCGTTCGCGCTGACGCAGCCTTTCCGAGGCATCCACCAGCACCTGGCCGACGGCGTTGACCTCGCGCACCGGCAATTGATGCGCATCGACTGACTCGCCTCGGCCGAGCGCGGCTGCTTGCGAGGCAAGTGCACGCACCGCACCCGCCATTCGGTTGCCGATGGCGTAAGCGAGCAGCACCGCGAGGATCGTGAGCAGGAGCGCGACCGCAGCCAGGGTCCACAGCGCGCGGTGCAGCGATGCAAGCGATGCGCGGTCGGGCACGCTGGTGATGATCGACCAACCGGACAGATTGGACCGCGCGTAGGCCACGCTGACGGCGTCACCGTCGGAGTTGAGAGCGCGAAAATTGCCTTCGTTCCCATGCATCTGCGTTTGGAACGAAGCAGGCGCGCGACGACCGACAAAATCCGCGTGCCGATCGGTGCGCGCAAGGAATTTTCCATCGCGATCAAAGATGCCCGCGATATGGCCGGGATCGAGCCCCTCTTTGAGCAACTCCGCAAGGCGCCGTGGCGGCAGGCTCAGCGTCAGGAAATGGGTGACCTCGTCATTCTGCACGACGGCGGCCGTGATCGTGTACACCGGCTCCTGTGCGACAGCGCCGATGATGACGCCGCTCACGAACGGCTTCTTGTCGCGACGGACTTCGTCGTCGCCCGGCAGTGATCCACTCGGCAGGGGGGTCCCAAGCGGCACGTGGGTATTGATCAGCCGGCGTCCAGCGACATCGCGCAGTATGACGTGGGCACCTACATAATCACGCACCTGGGTCGCCTGGCGGTAGAACGCTTCGTGATCGCCGGTTTCGAGGGAGCGCGACAGGGCGAGGGTCTGCAGGGTGGCCTGCAAGCCGGCGAGATCCCGATCGACCGTGAGCGCCAGCTGACGGGCATTGTTCAAGAGCTGCTGGTCGATGCGCGCGACTTCCGAGTTGTAGTAGCGCTGCAGCAAAATGGCGGTGAATACGGCAGCGGGGATCGCGACCGAAAATACGAGCAGCAGCAGGTATCCCCGCATGGAGATGCCGCGTACGCGCGCACGAACGTCGACCAAATCTCCCCCCGAGCTGGACTCGCTCTCGGCAAGATATAGTACCCGTCAAGAAACGTCATTTATGTGGAAGGCCGGGTCTATGGCCGGGTTGAATTCGGGCAGGAATCGAGCTTGGGTCGCCATAATCGGGGTGTTAGTGATGACCGTACGGGCTGCCGCCCAGCAGCACGATCCGTTCTACTGGCTGGGCGAGATCAACAAGGCGTCGGCCGTCATGGTCGTCGAGCGCGGCATCGTGCCGAAAGAGCTCGGCTCGCGCATCGCCGACTCGGTGCGTCGAGTGACTGCGGCCGGCGATCATCCGGGTGCTGCGCGGTCCGGGAATTACCTCGTGATCGAGGATGCGCTGATCAAAGACGGCGGGCCGGACATGACCCGGCTGCACTCCGGCCGCAGCCGCCAGGATATCGGCGCAACGATCCAGCGGCTCGCCATGCGGGATGATCTGCTCGAGGCGTTCGACCGGCTCAATGGCGTAGGCGGCGCACTGCTCGCCCTGGCCCAGAAATATCCCAATGCGATCATTCCCGCTTACACTTGGGGGGTGCAGGCCCAGCCGATCACGCTGGGGCACTATCTCACGGCGTATCTGAGCGCCTTCGCGCGCGACGCGGACCGCGTGCGGGAGGCCTACGCGCGCATCAATCTCTCGCCGCTTGGTGCCGCGGCACTGGGCACATCGAGCTTCCCGGTCGATCGCCCGCGGCTCGCTCAATTGCTCGGCTTTGATGGCGTGGTCGAGAACTCGCTCGACGCCAACCAGATTTCGCCGATCGATACCGGCGCCGAGGCGGTGGGGATCGCCAGCACAAGCGCGCTGACCGTCGGCACCTTCATCGCCGACATCACCCAGCAATACGCGGAGACCAAACCGTGGTTCCTGCTGACCGAAGGAGAACTGACCGGTACCAGCAGCATCATGCCGCAAAAGCGCAATCCGTCGGGACTTGTGTTCCTGCGTGCGCAAGCGAGCACCGTCATTGGCCATGCACAGACGTTTTTGCTGGTCGCCCACAACGTGGCGGCCGGAATGAGCGACTACAAGCCATTCATCAATCCCAAGCAGGGTAACCAGCCCAACAACGTGGTGCGCGAGCTGGTTGATTTGTTGGATAGTTTCCGGGCGCTCGTTGGTACGCTTGCGTTCGACGAAACGCGGGCACTGGCCGAAGTCAACGCCGATTACTCAACGACCACCGAACTTGCTGATACCTTGCAGCGCGAAGCTGACGTCCCATTCCGGGTTGGACACCATTTCGCTTCGGAACTCGTGAACTTCGGCCGGGCGCATGACTTGAAGCCGTCGGACATTCCTTATCCCGAAGCTCAGCGGATCTATGTGGGAGCCGCTGGCACGTTCAAGCTTACCAACCAGAATTTGCCGTTGAGCGAGGCCGCCTTTCGCCGTGCCCTGACCCCTGAAAACATGGTGAGTGCGAGCCAAGGCCTGGGTGGCCCACAGCCCGCGGAGGTGGCGCGGATGACATCGGGGCAAGCCACCCGCTTGCAGAGCGACCGCAACTGGCTCGACGATCAGCGCCGCAAACTGAAGGATGCGTCCGCGGCCCTCGACGCGGCGTTCGCGGCGCTGCATAGCCAGTAGAAGACTACCCAAGCAGAGTACGGAGACGACAACGATGGCGAATTTCACTCCGGTTTCCGCTGCGATTGGCGGCGCGCTCATTGGCCTATCGGCGGTCCTGCTGATGCTGCTCTGCGGGCGCATTGCCGGCATCAGTGGGATCGTCGGCGAATGCCTCAACCCTGGCAGCGATAAAGGCTGGCGGCTCGCGTTCCTGGCCGGCCTCGTCGCGGTACCGCTATTGGCCGCCTTAATAGGCTTTCCGGCGGCCGCTCCGTCGATGCCCAGCAGCCTCGGCCTGATTGTTGTGAGTGGTCTGCTGGTCGGGTTCGGTACCCGAATGGCGTCGGGCTGCACCTCGGGACATGGAATCTGCGGGATCGCCCGCGTCTCGCCGCGCTCCGTGGCGGCAACCGCAATCTTCATGGCCTGCGCAATCGTTGTCGTTTTCCTGACCCGCCACGTGGTCGGAGGCTAGGCGATGCGCAACGTCCTTATTGGACTTGGCTGCGGGCTCATCTTCGGAGCCGGCCTACTCGTGTCCGGCATGATGCAACCCAGCAAGGTGCTGGCATTCCTTGATCTGTTCGGGGCCTGGGATCCGAGCCTCGCCGTGGTCATGGCCGCGGCCCTCGCAGTTGCCTGGCCCGGCTTTGCTTATGCGCGCCGTCGCGGCCAGCCGGTCTTCGCGGCGAAGAGCTGGTGGCCCACAGCGAGCGCGATCGACCGCCCGCTGGTCATTGGATCGGTCTTGTTCGGCGTGGGCTGGGGGCTGGTTGGATTGTGTCCAGGGCCCGCCATCGAGAATCTGGGGACCGGTTCGGCTTCGGTGTTTGTGTTCGTGCTGGCGATGATCGGGGGAATGTGTCTGCAGCGCGTGTGGCACCAGCGCAACAATGCGATGCCATCAGTGCTCGCGGTCGCCCCGGATGGATAAATTGCTGAAGAATTGCTGCAGAGCAGCACAAGTTTAGCCTTGATTGAGACCATAAAAAGCCATATTGTAGCGTGGGCTCGGAGAGGGCCCCCACCCCATCCCATCCCTCTTCGCGCACCCCTCAAACCCCGCCGCGGTCCCCCACCCGGCGGGGTTTAATTTTTGGGCCATGAGAAGGACCGGAGGAACCCCACCGGCACTGGCCGCATTCTACCGTCATGCTGGGCGACCCAGAGATCAAACAAGCAGTCCAGTTTCAGGATCTGCTGGCCAAGGCCGAACATTGCGAACGCAAGGCCGCAGCAATGACCGATCCGAAACTGCGGGACACGTACCAGGAGCTTGCCCGGTATTGGCACGAAATGGCTGCTATCGCCCTGAGGACCCGCCGGCTTTCCCGCGCCTAACTCAACTGGCTTTGCGGTGACGGGTTCGGGCATGGGTTGTGCGCCGGCCCCGCGATTGGCGTCGCGCCCTGCTCGGTGCCGGCGGGCGCCTTCGTCCGCCGTGCTCGATACTTTGCCGTAGCGCATCCATCAGGTTGATCACCTTTGCGGGCTCACGCTCGGTCGGAGCTTCGATCGTCTCGCCTTTCTGCTTGCGCTTGATCAGGTCCTTGAGGGACCGCTCATACCGGTCCTCGAAGGTCTCCGGCCGGAAATGACCCGTTTTTGTCCTCACGATGTGAGCGGCGAGATCGAGCATGTCCTTGGTCACATGCACGGCCGGGATGTCGTCGAAGTAATCGCTCGCGTCACGCACCTCGTAGGGGTAACGCAGCAGTGTCCCCATCAATCCCTTGTCGCGCGGCTCAATGGCGATGACGTGCTCGCGACTTGTCAACACGACCCGCCCGAGCGCGATCATCTCCATCCGATCGATAATGTCGCGGATGACCGCAAACGCTTCGGCGCCGACTTTGTCGGTTGGCGCGATATAATAGGGGCGGATGTTGTAGAGTTCGTCGATTTCATCTTTGGGAACGAACTCGTCGATTTCAATCGTTCGCGTGCTCGCGAGGGCGACTGATTCCAGCTCCTCGGGCGTCACTTCGATGTAACGTCCCTTACTGACCTCGTAGCCCTTGATGATGTCGTCGTAGGGCACTTCCTTTCCGGTTTTCTCATCGACGCGCAACAAGCGGATGCGGTTGCCGGTCTCTTTGTTGATCTGGTGAAACCTGACCTTTTCGCGCTCGGACGTCGCTGGGAAAAGGGCGATCGGGCAGGACACAAGCGACAGGCGCAGGTAGCCTTTCCAGTTGGCGCGCGGTGCCATCGAGGTGCTCCGGACATACCCCCGTCGAAGTAACTCGATTTCATATTGATTGTTCCGGCAGGCGCCCCGCGCTCCCGGCACCGCGGAGCTGCCATTTTAGGCCAAATCGTGCTGTTTGCATCAATTCAAGTCTTGGGGCTGCCCTCTGCCGCTTGCAATCTCCCCAGCAGCATGCTCGACACACAACACGATCAGGAAGGATCTGCCATGTCAGAAAACCCCGCCGTCGCTACGCAGGAGCTGGATCACGCGGCACGCGCGCCGCGCCGGGTTCGTCATGAAACGCGCCGCCGCCAGCTCGAGGTGACGCAGGTCGATAAGATCGCAGCCCACATGATCCGCGTCGCTCTTGGCGGCGACCTTGATGGCTTCACCAGCCTCGGTTTCGACGACCATGTGAAACTGTTCTTTCCGGATGAGAGCGCCGGCCCTGGAGCCGAGCCACAAACTATCGCGCGCGATTACACGCCGCGTCTCTACGACACCAAGCGCAATGCTCTTGAGATTGATTTCGCAATCCACGATGCCGGACCGGCGACGCGCTGGGCAGAACAGGCACGCGTCGGCGATGCGTTAACCATCGGCGGCCCGCGCGGATCTTTCATCATCCCGACCAACTACGATTGGCATTTGCTGATCGGCGACGAGACCGCCTTGCCTGCGATCGGGCGGCGCCTGCGCGAATTTCCAGCCGGCACACGCGCCGTCGTCCTGGCGGAAGTCGATGGCCCCGAGGACGAACTCACGTTCCAAACTGACGCCAATGTCGAGGTCACCTGGGCCCATCGCCGCGGCACGCCGGCGGGCTCAAGCGACGTGCTGGCACGCACGCTCAAAACCATGCGGCTGCCGGCCGGCGATTACTATGCATGGGTCGCGTGTGAATCGCTCGTCGCCAAAGCGCTCCGCGTTCAGCTCCTCGCTGAGCACGGCGCCAACAAGAAATGGATGCGGGCCGCCGGTTATTGGCGGCGCGGCGCGGTTGCCGTTCACGATACGCACGAGGATTAGCTCACGCCAGGTCCCGCCGTCCGATGCTGGCTGGCCATCGAGCAAGGTGCGAATGCGGCTCGACAGCAGTTGCTGCGTGATCGGCTTTTGCAAGACATCAACACCTGGCTCGCTCTCTGCCTGTTTCACGACGCCGTTATGCGAGTAGCCCGTCACATAGAGCACCTTGAGACCAGGTCGCAATGCTTGCGCCTGCCGCCCGAGTTCGCGGCCATTCATTGCGGGGAGCACAACGTCCGTCAGCAACAAGTCTATCCGAATGTCCTGCTGCTGGAGAAAACCAAGCGCCCCAATCGCATCGGCAGCGCGTAGGACGCGATAATTGAGATCTCGCAAGGTCTCGACCAGATAGCTGCGCACGTCCTCATCATCTTCGACGACGAGCACCGTGCGTCCGGCCACGCCTTCAACCAGCTCGCCCTGGGGTTCCACATGGTGATCGCCGAGCCCGGTGCCGGTCCGACGCGGCAAGTAAATCTTGACGGTCGTGCCCTCGCCAGGCTCGCTATAGATCTTGACGTGTCCTTGGCATTGCTTGACGAACCCGTACACTTGGCTCAGCCCGAGACCCGTGCCCTGACCCGGCGCCTTGGTTGTGTAAAACGGCTCGAACGCACGCTCACGCACGTCGCGGCTCATGCCGACACCGCTGTCGGCGACCGAGATCAGCACATACTCGCCCTGCCGCACTTCGGGGTTCGCCCGGCAATAGTCCTCGTCCAGGACAACATCGCTGGTTTCGATCTTCAGGGTGCCGCCGTTCGGCATCGCGTCGCGAGCGTTGATGGCGAGGTTGAGGAGAGCAGCTTCGAGCTCGTTCGCATCAACCTCGATTTGCCGCGACGCACTGCCGCCAACCGCCTCCACCAGGATGGTCTCCCCGAGCGAGCGCTGCAGGAACTCGACTTCGCGGGCAATGAAACGGGTCAATTCGAGTGGCTTGGGATCGAGGGTATGGTGGCGGGCGAATGCCAATAGCCGCTGAGTCAAGGTGGCGGCGCGATGGGCCCCGCGCAGGGCACTATTGGCGGCGCGCTTCAACCTCGCCGTGACCCCTCCCGAGACCGAATCCAAATGACGTTGGATAATCTCGAGGTTACCGATCACAACAGTAAGCAAATTGTTGAAGTCGTGGGCGACGCCGCCCGTCAGCTGCCCGATCGCCTCCATCTTCTGGACCTGCAACATGCGATCATGTGCTTCGTCGAGCAGATTTTGCGCGAGATGCCGGTCGGTGATGTCGCGCGTCACCTCGGCGATACCGACGAGCCGTCCCGTTTCGTCCGCGATGCGGTTGAACACCGAACTCGCCCAGAAGCGGCTCCCGTCCTTGCGCACGCGCCAGCCCTGGGCCTCGGCTCGCCCCTCGGACGTGGCGCGCGCTAGCAGTTGTTGCGGTATCCGGGCCGCCCGGTCCGCATCGGCATAGAAAATTTCAAAGGTCCGGCCGATGATCTCATCGGCCTGGTAGCCGGTGATCTGCTCAGCGCCCTTGTTCCAGCTGCCCACCCGTCCGTCAGGATCGAGCATCAGAATCGCGTAATCCCTGATGCTTTCGAGCAGGATCTCAAACCGCCGTTCGTGATCTTGGCTGGGCGCGAGTGTCGGTGTTTCTGGCATCGTCTTATCGCGGCGCCAAGGGCGCGGATGGCCCATTGCGGGCCGGTTACGCGAAGTGCGCTCTCGAATGATCTGTTGTAGACCTTCTGATCCCCCCACCGCAAAGGGAACTCGCAATGCCCGACGTCTTGACGAAGCAAAATGGTCCGATCCTCGATATAACCCTCAACCGCCCGGACCGGGGCAACGGCGCGGACGACGCCATGGCCATCGAGCTCACGCGCCAAATCGAGCGCGCTTCCGAGGAGACCAAGTGCATCGTTCTACGCGGGGCGGGAGCGGATTTCTGTATCGGCCGGGTGGCCGCGGGCCCTCCGCCGACCGGGCCCGGCAATGCGTTCGCGACGCGCGCGTTCTTCGACCCCGTATTCAACTGCTACGGCGCCATCCGAAACTCGCCCGTTCCGGTGATCGCGGTCGTGCAGGGTCGCGCACTTGGTTTTGGCTGCGCAATTGCGGCGGTCGCAGACATCACGTTGGCAAGCGACCAGGCGAGCTTCCAGGTTCCTGAAATGGCGCACAACATCCTGCCGACCATGGTGATGTCGTCCTTCATCGACCGCATCCCGCGCAAGGCCTTCACCTACCTGGTGTACTCGACGGCGCTGATCAGCGCCGAGCGCGCGCTCGGCTTTGGCATCGCCAGTGACGTTGTGCCCGCGGCCAAGCTCGAGGAAGCCGTCGCGCAGGTCACCGCGGCCATCCTCAAGGCGCCATTGCCTGCAATCAGTGGCGTCAAGGAATACGCCCGGCATGCCTTCAACATGCATCCGGACAGCGCCGTCGATTTCGCCCGCAACATTCACGCGCTGATCAACTCCTCAGCCGAGATGCGGCGCGCGTAAGACTCATCCCCGTAAAGCAATCATCTGGCCACCATCGACCACGATGGTGGCCCCGGTGATGAAAGCGCCCGCGTCCGAAGCCAGCAACAGGAGTGCGCCGTCGAGATCGCCGTCCTGCCCGAACCGGCCGACGGGGATCTCACGGGTGAGGCTGCGACCCGCTTCGCTCATCAGGTAATCGCGGTTGATCTCGGTGACGAACCAGCCGGGCGCGATCGCATTGACGCGCACGCCTTTGAAGGCAAGCTCGAGCGCCATGGCTTTCGTCAGCTGCACAACCCCGGCCTTGGCAATCGCATAAGCGGCGGTGCCTTTGGCAACGCCGAAGCCCAACACCGAGGCGATATTGACGATTGACCCGCGCTGGCCGGCAGCAAGCATCCGGCGAGCCCCTTCCTGCGCCCAGAAGAACACCGCATCGAGGTTGGTGTCCAAGACCCGGCGGTAGCCCTGCT
Source organism: uncultured Alphaproteobacteria bacterium (assembly GCA_963760435.1). Lineage (GTDB taxonomy): Bacteria > Pseudomonadota > Alphaproteobacteria > Rhizobiales > Xanthobacteraceae > JAFAXD01. The sequence continues at coordinate 197,514 of CAVXDE010000037.1, read as the reverse complement.
CGGTGAGTTCCAGGGCGCGGTCCGAATGGGCGACCCCGGCATTGTTTACCAGCACCGTCACGCAGCCGAACGCCGCCTCCGCGGCATCGAAGGCGCGCCGCATTGCGGCGTGGTCGGTTACGTCCGCCTCGATCGCGACCGCACGCCCACCCGCTTTCTCGATGCGCTGTACCGCCTGCTCCAGACGATCAGCCCGCCGCGCAACCAGGGCCACTGCCGCCCCGTTCGCCGCAAGCACGTCGGCGAAACGTGCGCCAAGTCCGCTTGACGCACCGGTCACCAGCGCGGCCCGATCCTTGAGCTTGAAGAGTTCAGCGGCTTGCATGATTCCCCCCGGATAAGCCTCTCTGATCTTAATAGACGCGTCCGGCCAGCACGTCGCAAGGCCCGTCGAATAGACAAAAGCCCGCCCGGCATGGCCGGGCGGGCTTGCGCGAAGGTTTTCGCGGGGACGCTGGTTTATTACCTGTTAGCAGGACGGTTGCTGTTGTTGCCCGTGTCTGGCTCCCAGGTCGTTGTGTTGCGGTCGTATCGCAGCCCCGGCGCGTTTTGCAGCGCGTCTTTGCTGGCATCCATGACCAAATACCATTTGTCGTTCTTTTTGGTCATCTGCACCTTATTGAAAGGTTCCGAGACGTCCTTCTGACCTACCCCGAGGAACCCGCCGACCCCGATGATCAGCGCGGTGATCCGGCCTTCCTTATCGATCAAGACATCGTCGACCGTGCCGATCTTGTTATCGGCTTTGTCGTAGACATCCTGTTTGTAGTAGTTCGTGACGGTGAACTGCTGGGCCGGAGCAGCACCTGGCCCGGCATTCGCGTTATTGGCAGCATCGCGATTCTGCGCGACGGCGACGCCGGTCAGCATCATCAGCGCGGTAGCGCAAGCAAGCATTCGCATCGGTTCTCCTCCTGGAAGTTGAATTTACGTTGGTAAACCGCGCACGCGGGCTCTAGTTCCCGGTTACCCGGAACCAAGCCCGGCAACCATGGCGCGCGGCCCCGGGCGGCCACTTTTCCCGGGTACGCTCGTGGCGAGGTTTGTCTGGGCGTCAGGGAGCCCCTATATGAGATCCCCGTCAGGAGTTTTCCCCATGTCCGAAGTTGCGTCCGAGAAGGTCCCCGTCACGGTGCTCACCGGCTATCTTGGGGCCGGCAAGACCACATTGCTCAATCGCATTCTGTCGGAGCCGCACGGCAAGAAATTTGCCGTGATCGTCAACGAATTCGGTGAGATCGGGATTGATAACGATCTCGTCGTCGGTGCCGACGAAGAAGTCTTCGAAATGAACAACGGGTGTATCTGCTGCACGGTGCGCGGCGACCTGATCCGCATCATCGACGGGCTGATGCGGCGCAAGGGCAAGTTCGACGCCATCATCGTCGAGACCACCGGACTCGCGGACCCGGCGCCGGTCGCGCAAACGTTTTTCGTGGACGATGCTGTTGGTGCGAAGACCAAGCTTGATGCCGTAGTGACGGTCGCCGACGCGAGATGGCTCAAAGATCGACTGCGCGATGCGCCGGAAGCCAAGAATCAGATCGCCTTCGCGGACGTGATCCTGCTGAACAAGACTGATCTCGTTGCGGATACCGACTTGCGTGAGATCGAGGCGCGCATTCGCGGCATCAACCCGTATGCGAATATTCACCGTACCGAGCGTTGCGCCATTCCGCTGCCGGAAGTGCTCAACCGTGGCGCATTCGATCTCGATCGCATTCTCGACATCGAGCCGCAGTTTCTGGACGCGGCTGACGACCACGAACATGACCATGATCACGCCCATGGCGATGGGCATCATCACCATCACGCGCATGGCGGCCTCAAGCACTATCACGACGAGGAGATGCAATCGCTCTCGCTCGCCTCCGATCGAGCAGTAAATCCCGATGCATTCTTTCCCTGGATGCAGGAGCTGGTCGCCAAGGAAGGACCGAATATCCTTCGCTGCAAGGGTATTCTCGCCTTCAAGGATGATCCTGACCGCTTTGTGCTCCAGGGTGTGCACATGATGCTCGACGGTGACCATCAACGACCCTGGAAGGCGGACGAGCCGCGCCAGAGTCGGCTGGTGTTCATTGGCCGCAATCTGCCTGAGGCGGTGATCCGGGAAGGCTTCGAGAAGTGTCTGGTCTGAGCGGATTATCGCTGTGAGCGATACACGCGTCGCAAATCCCTCGATCGCCGAGCGCACGCGCAGCATTGAGGTCGGCGGCCGGGTAGTGGCCGTGCATTTTCTCAATGACCTCGCCGGGTTCGTGCTCAGTGAAGAAGCATTGGTGCTGGCCGAGAGCAATGGCGAGACGCGGCGCGTCGACGTGCACGCCGGCGCCATTCTGGCGTCAGTGGCTGACGAGTCCCGGATCATCACCGGCGGCGATGACGGGCGCGTGCTCGCGACCGGCCCTGACGGCAAATCCGCACTCGTCGCGGCAGACGCCAAGCGGCGCTGGATCGACCAGGTGGCTCAAGGACCGGACAACGCGGTTGCCTGGTCCGCGGGCAAGCAAGTGTTCGTCAAAACCGCCAAAGGCGAAGACCGCAGCTTTGACGCGCCCTCGAGTCCAGGCGGACTCGCGTTCGCCCCCAAGGGATTTCGCCTTGCTGTCAGCCACTACAACGGGACGTCGCTCTGGTTTCCCAATGCGGCGAATGCCAAGCCCGAGTTCCTGGACTGGAAGGGCTCGCACCTCGGCATCACCTTCAGTCCCGATGGGCGCTTCCTTGTCACGGCCATGCAGGAACCGACGCTGCACGGCTGGCGTCTCGTCGACGGCCGCCACATGCGTATGGCTGGTTATGCGGCCAAGGTCCGTTCGACCTCGTGGAGCAACGGGGGCAGATGGCTCGCGACCTCCGGCGCCGACCAGCTGGTGCTCTGGCCGTTCCAGGGAAAAGACGGCCCGATGGGAAAGCAGCCCAAGCTTTTAGCGCCGGCCGACAAACGGGTGGTGGCTGTCGCATGCCATCCGGCTCAAGACATCGTTGCCGTCGGCTACGAGCATGGCCTCGTGCTGCTGGTGCGCATTGAAGACGGCGCCGAGATCCTGGCCAGCAAGCCGGAGGGAGTGGCGGTGTCGGCCATGGCGTGGAACCGTGCCGGCAACTATGCTGGCGTTCGGCCGCGAGGACGGCCGCGCTGCCATCCTGCGGCTTTGAGCTACTACGATCAGCGTTGGCTGAAAACCTGGGCCTTGGCGAGGCTTACGGTAGCCGGCGCAAACAGCAATCGGGGCACGACCAGCGTGCGCCCGGCCTCGATCGGTTCATCGGGCGGCAGGCGATTGAGCTGTGAAACCACCCAGCTCGGCACGCCATAACGATCCGCGATTGAATCCGGTCGGTCCTCTGCGGCGGCGCGGATTTCCACCCCGCTGTCCCACACCTCGATCGGGGCTCCGGCGGGCACCCGATACTCGATCGGGATACCGGCCTGTCGGGGCGGCGAGCCAAAACTGACGGCCTCGATGAACTTCGGGATAATCGCGTTGTGCAGCTCAAGCATCTTGTCGATGGTGATGTGGCTCATCTCGCCATGTTCGGCGAGGTTCACGGTGGCGTAGTCGCCGCGGAATGCACGCGAAGGACGGGCGGCACCACCGCCCAGCGTGTTGTTTGACTGATAGAGATTGATGAACCGCTCCACGTTGGGCGGGACCTTGCCGACAACCCGCGTTGGGTCGAACGCAACCGCAAGCGCGACCGGCACATGCGCCGAGTGCAGGCGCCAAGCCATGGCAATCAGCCCGTCTCCGCCCCGGGAATGACCGGCCAGCAGGATGCGGGTGCGGTCGGGATTAGCCCGATAGCGGGCAATGGCATCGTCAGCGAGCGCGATCCAGTCGCCCCAATTGTAGACGCCTGCGGTGAGGCCGCGCTGATTGAGCTCCGCGGCGAGATAGTCCATGCCGGTCGAGAAGAAAATTCCCAGGTCGCCGCGGAACACGTAAACGCGCCCGTCGAGTTCGGCTGGTGAGTCTGAAATCGATTGCGCGCTTGCGGGGGGATTACCGGCCGCGGCGAGGACAAGAACAAGCGCCGCGATTATTTGCTTCCACACCCTACGCTCCCGTGATGCGCCGGATACACCTGCGAAAGTAAGCGTGGGGTCGTTAAGAAATGTCTTGACTGAGGCGCCAGCGCGCAACGTGCGCGGGCGCTTTTCCCAGCATGGTTAATAGCACTTCAGGATTAGATCGGCGCTATTGGACCAGCACGTTCTTGAACTGCCAGGGATCGCTAGTGTCGACCTCCTCGGGGAACAGGCCACCGCCTCGGCCTTCGAGCGGCGTCCAATCCGTGTATTGCCCGATGACCGGTCCGAGGTAGGGACGCTGAACCGACAGGCAGCGGCGAAAATCCATCTCGTCCGCTTCGACGATCCCTCGGTCCGGATTCTCCAGCATCCAGATAATCCCGGCCAGCACCGCAGACGTCACCTGTAGGCCAGTTGCGTTCTGGTAGGGCGCGATTCTCCGCGTCTCTTCAATCGAAAGCTGAGAACCGTACCAATAGGCGTTCTTGGCGTGGCCGTAGAGCAGAACCCCAAGCTCATCGATGCCGTCGACGATGTCGTGCTCGGTCAGGATGTGCCAGGTCTCCTGCTGGGTCCAAGCGGCCCCCGCCATTTCGTGCAGCGACAGCACCGCGTCATCGCACGGACGGTAGGCGTAATGACAGGTGGGGCGGTACACCATCTTGCCGTTCTCGCGCAGCGTCAAATAGTCCGCGATCGAGATCGACTCGTTGTGGGTGACCAGGAACCCGTGCTGCGCCTTCGGCGTCGGCGTCCAGGAGCGCACACGTGTGCCGGCGCCCGGCTGCAACAAATAGATCGCGGCCTCGCAACCGAAATCGTGGCGGCGCCCATTCGCCGGAAGTTCCTTCTCGTGCGTACCCCAGCCGAGTTCGGCAGGCTGTAGGCCCTCAGAGACAAAGCCTTCCACCGACCAGGTATTGACGAACTTTCCCATCGGCTTCGGATCACGGGCGCGTTGCGTGTCGCGCTCGGCGATGTGGATGCCTTTGATGCCCAGCCGCTGGGCCAACTTGCCCCAATCCTCGCGCGTCTGTGGCTCCGCATGCGGGAGTTCCGTGTCGCGCGCAATGTCGAGCAGCGCTTGCTTGACCATCCACGACACCATGCCGGGATTGGCTCCGCAGCAACTCACGGCGGTGACCCCTCCGGGCCGGCGGCGGCGCAGCGCGAGCAAGCTCTCACGCAACGCATAGTTCGAGCGCTGCGAGACAGATAGCTTGGCGTCGGTGTAGAGGCCCGGCCACGGCTCAACGACCGTGTCGATATAGAAGGCGTCAATGTCCTTGCAGAAATCCATCAACTCGACCGATGACGTTTCGACCGAGAGATTGACGATCATCCCGCGCCCCGGCCCGGCGGTGAGCAGAGGCTTCAGAACGTCGCGATAGTTCTCTTTGGTGATCGCAAGGTGCATGAAGCGCAGCTTGCGCTCGTCGAGCAGATTGCGGTCGCTATCGTCCGGCGCGATGACAACGAACTTCGATCGATCGAACGTGATGTGGCGCTCGATCAGCGGCAAGGTTCCCCTGCCGATCGATCCAAAACCGATCATCACAATCGGCCCATCAAAGCGGGCCAGCACGGCGGAATTGTTCATCTGCGATTACTCCAACCTCAACTCGGCTTACGGACTATCAAGCGGCCCGCCGCATGACACGGCGATGACTGCCCTTGTCGGCCGCGACCAGCGCGTTCAGATCGGGCTTGGGCGCCAGGGCACCAGCCGCGCCGATCAGTCCCCGTGCGCCATCAAGGGCACCTGGCCGAAGCTCGAGTGCCAGCAACCGGTCGCGCTCATAGCGGCCGGGCATCCATAGCCCGGCCGTCAGGTCGGCCGCAAAACCGAACCGCGCGTAGTAGGGCGCGTCACCAACCAGCAGGACGGCGCCGTGACCCAGCCGGCGTGCCGCGCTGATCGCGTGGCTCACCAGCATGGAACCGATCCCGCGGTTGCGAAAGTCCGGGTGCACCGCGAGCGGTCCGAGCAGCAGCGCCCGCCGCCCGGGGCCGGCCGAGACGTGCCACAGCCGTACGGTTCCGACGAGGCGGCCTTGGTCGACAGCCACAAAAGCAAGTTGCTCGGCCGGCAGACGCCCCTCGCGCAGACGCTCGGACGTCTTGGTGAACCGGCTTGGTCCGTAGGCGGTGTCGAGCAGCGTCTCGCGGCTGGCAAGATCGGAGAAACGTTCAGCGCGGATCGTGACCATTGCAAAGTCCTTCCCCGTCGCTTCCGCGTGCGCGTGGCACTTGCGGACAACGACGCAATTTGAAGTTCGGTTGATGAGGAAGGGGAGCCGGCCAAGCCGGCTCCGCGACGGAGTAAGCGCGAATGGCGCGGATTAGATGTGGTAGGTCTTCAGCGGCGGGAAGCCGTTGAAGGCCACCGTCGAGTAGGTCGACGTGTACGCGCCGGTACCCTCGATCAGCACCCTGTCGCCGATCTCGAGACTGACCGGCAGCAGGTACGGGTCCTTCTCATAGAGCACGTCGACCGAGTCGCAGGTTGGTCCGGCGAGAACGCAGGGCGCAACCTTGTCGCCATCCCGCGGCGTGCGGATCGGGTAGCGGATCGACTCGTCGATGGTCTCGGCGAGGCCGCCGAACTTACCGATGTCGAGATAGACCCAGCGCACGGTCTCCTTCTCGCTCTTCCTGGAGACGAGCACGACCTCCGCTTCGATCACGCCGGCATTGCCGACCATGCCACGCCCGGGTTCGATGATGGTCTCCGGAATGGCGTTGCCGAAGTGCTTGCGCAATCCCTGGAAGATCGCTGAGCCGTACGCCTTCACGGCCGGGACCTTCTTCAGATAGCGCGTCGGAAAGCCACCGCCGAGATTGACCATGGTGAGACCAATGCCCCGCTCACCGCACTCGCGGAAAATCGCGGACGCAGCCGCGAGCGCACGGTCCCACGCAGTGATGTCGCGCTGCTGGGAGCCGACGTGGAACGAGACGCCGTACGCCACGAGACCAAGCCGATGCGCATGCTCCAGCACGTCGACAGCCATCGTGGGCTCGCAGCCGAACTTGCGCGACAGCGGCCACTCGGCCCCGACGCAGTCGCACAGGATGCGGCAGAACACGCGGCTGCCGGGCGCGGCGCGCGCGATCTTTTCCACCTCGGCCTTGCAGTCGACCGCATAGAGCGAAATGCCGAGCGCATGGGCGCGCGCGACATCGCGTTCCTTCTTGATGGTGTTGCCGAAGGAAATGCGATCCGGCGTGGCGCCGGCGGCGAGCACCATCTCGATCTCGGCGACCGAGGCTGTGTCGAAGCAGGAACCGAGCGCAGCGAGGAGCTTGAGAACTTCCGGCGCCGGATTGGCCTTCACGGCGTAGAACACGCGCGTGTCCGGCAACGCCTTGGCGAAGGTCAAATAGTTGTCGCGGACGACGTCGAGATCGACGACGAGGCACGGACCATCATCACGGCGGTCGCGCAGAAATTGGCGGATGCGCTCGGTCATGGCGCTCTCCCTTCCTACAGCTCAAGGGGCGGCCCGACCGCCCATTGTGATGCGGGTTTCGAACCTTGCCGCCAACGCGCGATGGGGACGCGCTAGCGACGAGAATCCGTAACCGCTCCTGCTGCCTTGGATTGGAATGGAAGGGATCCATTCCGCACGGCCGGCAATGAATGAACAAGCCTCATCGGTAACCCGAGCCGGCGGTGGAAGGCCGGCAGAGACCAAGGAAGCCCGCTCCGTCGTTGCTTTAAGCCGCGTCCCCCGTTGAGCGCGGGGTGCGCCGGTTTCGCCTCCGGCTGCCGGTCGCGATGCTAAGGAAGGAGACCTGCTTCTTCCTCAGGCGGCTGTCCGGCCTCTTGTCCGGATACCTACCGACCGACACACGGCCACAGGCACGTGCGAAATTGGGCAAGTCCCCAAATAAGTTATTTGACCAGGGTGTCAAGAGATTCTTCGCGGCGGACACGAATTTCCTGATCGCCGTGGCGCGATCGTGTCAGAAATCCGTCGCCGAGTTGTTGATCAGGGCCCCGAGGTGGCGCGCAGCGGCGCTAATCGGCAGCTACAAACGGTTCGACCCGCATGGCGTTGCGGATGAACGCCGCCATGACAGCGACGCCAACGAGGAACAACAACGCGGTGAGCACATATTCGCCGTAATTGCCGAGCCCAAAAAGGTTCGCCAGCGCCCAGCCGCCGGCGAAGGCAGCTCCAAACACTTCAGCGCCGATCAGAATGGCGGCGCTCAGAACCGTCGAAACGCTCTGCCATTTGATGTGGCGACCTGTGGGGCTTGCTGTCATTTCGTTCATCGCGGCTGACCTCGGTTGCGCCGGACCCTCCACCAAATCGCGCACGCAATCAAGGGGAGATTGGCGGTGCAATCGCCCAGCCGAACAGCTAAATCAGCCACATGACCCAATCAGCATCCAACCCGATCCTCGCCACCTGGAGCACCCCTTTCGAGGTGCCGCCATTTGCCGAAATCGCGCCGGACGAGTTCCGCGACGCGTTCGCGCAGGCGTTCGCCGCGCATCTGGGCGAGATCGAGGCCATCACGGCCGATCCGCAGCCGCCGAGCTTCGACAACACGATCGCGGCGCTGGAGCGCAGCGGCCGGGCGCTCACCCGCGTCTCGTCGCTGTTTCACGCGCTCACGGGCGCGCACAGCAACGACACCCTGCTCGCGATCGAGCGCGAGATCTCGCCCAAGCTCGCCGCGCACTGGAATAAGATCCGCCTCAATGACGCGCTGTTCGCGCGCATCGACGCACTCTGGCGCCAGCGTGACCAGCTCAAGCTCAGCCCCGAGCAGGCGCGCGTGCTCGAGCGCTATCACACGACTTTTCGCCGCGCTGGCGCGGGCCTTGATGCGGCCGCCAAAGCGCGTCTCGCAGAGATTGCCGAGCGGCTCGCAGCGCTTGGCACCGGCTTCTCCCAGAACGTGCTCAAGGATGAGCAATCCTACGTGCTCGAGCTCGAGACCGAGGACGATCTCGCCGGATTGCCTGAGTTCCTCCGGCACGCAGCGCAAGCCGAAGCGGCGGCCCGGGGTCTCGCTGGCAAGCACGCCATCACGCTCTCGCGCTCCAGCGTCGAGCCATTCCTGCAGTCCTCACGCCGGCGTGACCTGCGCGAGAAGGCATTCCGCGCCTGGGTCGCACGCGGCGACACCGGCGGCGAGACTGACAACAAGGCGCTCATCGCCGAGATGATGGCGCTGCGCACGGAACGTGCCCGACTGCTTGGCTACAGCACGTTTGCCGACTACCGCCTCGACGACGCGATGGCCAAGACGCCATCTGCGGTGCGGGAGCTTCTGGAAAAGGTCTGGCGCCCGGCGCGCGAGCGCGCGCTTGCGGATCGCGACGCGTTGCAGGAGCTGATCCGCAACGAAGGCGGCAACTTCAAGCTCGCGCCATGGGACTGGCGCTACTACGCCGAGAAGCTGCGCAAAGTGCGCTGCGATCTCGATGACGCCGAGCTCAAGCCCTATCTGGCCCTCGACAACATGATCGCGGCGGCGTTCGCGACGGCACACCGCCTGTTCGGACTGAATTTTCAGGAGCGCAAGGATATTCCGCTCTGGCACCCGGACGTACGCACTTTCGAAGTGACCGACGCCGGCGGCCGGCACATGGGAATATTCTTCGGCGACTATTTCGCTCGTTCCTCCAAGCGCAGCGGCGCCTGGATGACGACGCTGCGACCGCAGCAGAAGCTCGACGGCGACCAGCGCCCACTTGTCATCAATGTGATGAACTTCGCCAAGGCGAGCCCTGGCGAACCGACGCTGCTCTCGCTCGACGATGCCCGCACTCTGTTCCATGAGTTCGGGCATGCCCTGCACGCCCTTCTCTCCGACGTCACCTATCCGATGATCTCGGGGACCTCGGTGCTTACCGATTTCGTCGAACTGCCGTCGCAGCTCTACGAGCATTGGCTCGAGCAGCCGGAAATCCTGCGCGAGTTCGCGCGCCACTACCGGACCGGCGCCCCGATGCCGGACGCGATGATCGGCAAGCTCGCCGCGGCGCGCACCTTCAACCAGAGCTTTGCCACCGTGGAATACGTTGCATCGGCACTGGTCGACCTCGATCTTCATCTCCTGGAGCGGGCCGACCACCTCGACGTCAACGGTTTCGAGCGCGAGTCGCTCGCGCGCATCGGCATGCCAGAGGAGATCGTCATGCGCCACCGGCCGCCGCACTTCGCGCACATCTTCTCGGGCGGTGGGTATGCCTCGGCCTACTACAGCTACATGTGGTCGGAAGTGCTGGATGCCGACGCATTCCAGGCGTTCCGCGAGGCCGGCGACGTGTTCGACAAGGCGACGGCGCAAAAGCTGCATACGCACATCTATGCGGCGGGCGGCACGCGCGATCCGGCCGAGGCCTATACGGCCTTCCGCGGACGACTGCCGAGCCCCGATGCGCTGCTGCGCAAGCGCGGTTTGGACAGCCGCGCAGAGCAGCCGGCCTGATGGACCTGCACAGCGCCGGCCATCGCCGCGGCGCGGTCTGCGCGCCGCATCACGTGGCAGTTGCGGCCGGGCGCGCGATCCTGGCCGAGGGTGGCAACGCGCTCGAAGCCATGGTGGCCATGGCGGCAACCATCGCGGCCGTCTACCCGCACATGAACCACATCGGCGGCGATGGCTTCTGGTTGGTGCGCGAGCCAACCGGCCGCGTACGTGCCCTGATGGCGCCGGGGCCGGCCGGGGCGAATGCAACGATCGCGCTCTATCGCGAGCATGGCCACGACGAAATTCCGCCGCGCGGGCCGCTTGCGGCGTTGACCGTTCCGGGCGCGGTCGGCGGCTGGATGCTTGCGCTGGAAGCCGCACACGCACTCGGCGGCAAGCTACCGCTCCATCTGCTGCTCGAAGCCGCGATCCGTTACGCGCGTGACGGCTATGTGGTGAGCCGGAGCCAGGCGCGCTTGTCGGCGGAAAAGCGCGAGGAACTGGCGCAGGTCCCGGGCTTCGCCGCGACTTTCCTGCCCGAGGGAAAAGCGCCCGAGCCGGGCACGATCCTGCGCCAGAGCGCGCTTGCCGCGACGCTCGAGCAACTCGCCCACGCTGGGCTCGATGATTTCTATCGCGGCGATGTCGGGCGCGAGATCGCCGCCGATCTTGCCCGGATTGGCAGCCCAGTCACGCGGCGCGATCTTGAAACCTATCAGGCGCGCGTTGCCGAACCACTGTCGCTCAAGCTGGCGGCCGGCACGCTCTACAACACGCCGCCGCCAACTCAGGGCCTCGCGTCGCTCCTGATCCTCGGTTTGTTCGAGCGGCTGCGGGTGACCGAACCGGAGAGCTTCGATCATGTGCACGGCTTGATCGAAGCAACCAAACGCGCATTTCTGGTGCGCGATCGTGTGATCGGGGACCCGGCACAAACAGCCTTCGATCGCTATCTCGATCCGAAGTTTCTCGATGTCGAGGCGCTCAAGATCGACCGCAAAAAGGCGGCACCCTGGCCGGCCGCACCGAGCGCAGGCGACACGATCTGGATGGGAGCCGCCGACACGGACGGCTGCGTCGTCTCCTATATCCAATCGCTCTATTGGGAATTCGGGTCGGGCTGCGTGCTTCCCGCGACCGGCGTGCTGATGCAGAACCGCGGCGCAGCGTTCTCGCTCGATCCGCGCTCACCACGCGCGCTCGCGCCAGGGCAGACTACCATTCCACACGCTCAATCCGGCGCTCGCCGTGCTCAAGGACGGCCGTGTCATGGCTTACGGCACCATGGGCGGGGACGGTCAGCCGCAAACGCAGGCCGCGCTCTTCACCCGGCATGTCATCTATGGGGCGCCACTCGACCGCGCGATCGAGGCGCCGCGTTGGCTGCTCGGCCGAACCTGGGGCTCGCTCCGCACCAACCTGCGCGTCGAGCCGCGACTTTCCGAGCAATTGATCGACCGGCTGATGTCGGCCGGCCATGATGTTGAAGTTTTGGACGAGCCACATTCGGATCTCATGGGACATGCCGGCGCCGTGGTGCTGCATCCCGACCGCAGCGTGGAAGCAGCGCACGACCCGCGTGCCGATGGGGGCGCCGACGGCGTATAGGCGCGCGTCGCGCGTGGTTGACAAACAATAAGCAAAACGTAGGTCGCTTTTTTACTGTGACAGATTGCGCCTCGGGGCCTGACCGGTTCCGGGGCGTTTCTATTTCACGCGCTGATTCACCCGTCCGCGGCTGACGTAAGCCGCCGCGCCCAGCGCAATTTCTCCATCAATCAAACAATGCGCGCGCCCGCGCGCCGCAAAGGCCACATTCATGGCAGAAGAAGCGATTCCGTCCGCAGCGGATCCGCTGCGAATCGCGCGTACCATCAACACGTTTGCCCTCGCTCGCCGAACTCTATGCGGCGCAGCAGCTGGGACAGTCCCTTCAAGCAAACTCCTACACGCTTCCGGAACTCTATGCGCTGGAGCAAACCGGTACACCGCTTGATCTTACGCCAGCACCCGGCACCGGCTCGCCGCAACAATCACAATCACTCGCGCCGCAGGACCAGTCACTGCCGATCCTGGCGGATCAGAGCGGCGCACCGCTTCAGCCCGAACCGCTCACGCCCGGTGAGCGCATTGGTGGCGCGGCTCGCACCGCGGCCCAGGGCGCGACCGGCGGGCTTTCTGACTATTTGGAAGCAGTGAGCAGAACCGCTTTCGGCGTGGCCCCAAAATCAACACAAGCGCTGCGCGAAGCTGATGAAGCGTTTCGCAACGGCAAGGCAGGCAAGGTTCCAAACCAAGGCGCCGCAACCCTCGACGATCATCTAGAAGACATCCACGCGGCCTCGCAGCGCTTCGGCAACGCGTATCCGGCGCAAGCAACTGCGTCTTGGATGACTGGGGCTGTGGGGCCCTTGGCGGGCGTTGGCAGGACTGCGCTCCTGGCACGCATTTTGTCCGGAGAGCCGCTCATCGGAACGCTAGCGGCACCGCGGGCAGCGCGCCTAGCGGCTGCTGCCGCGACGAAAGCAGAACCCGTAGCTGCGTCCATCCTGGCAAAAGCAGAGCCCGCGGTCACGTCAGCGGCTGCGCAAACAGAGGCCGCGGCAATACCTGCGGCGGCAAAAACAGAATCTATAGCCTCACCTGCATTGTCAGAAACTGAGTCTGCCCTCGGCGCAAAGGTAGTTCCGAAAAGCGAGCCTGCATCCGAAGCAATCGGATCGCCGTCCGGCCAACCTAACCGGCGCAACTACAGCGTGGCCGCCGAAGTGCGGCTAATGGAAAAGCCTGTCGGCACGGGCCGCAGGGGGCATATCCGCGAAGCCAATGAGGACGTCCTACGTAGGAAGGAGAGCGACCGCGAATATGCGGACCTGCTGCAACAGCTAGGGATCAATCTTGAGCGAAATCTGTGGGGCCGCGCGCCTGCGAGACCGCCTAAAGGTTGGACGTGGCACCATCATCCACATGAAGAAGGGCTTGTGCAGCTTATGCCTCGATCGCAACATGAGGCCAGTGAGCTGCAAGCCCTGCTGCACCCATTCAAGTATGGCGCGGGAGGCTTTGCCCGCTGGGGCCACAAGTACGTAATCCCCGGTGCGTCCACAGGAGCGATCTGGTCGATGCAGCGTCCTGACACGCAAACGGACGACAACTCGAACTCGCAGCAACAGCCGGACGAACTGTATTGATGCATCAACGCTCTACGAGAGCGTCCGGCTCAACGACCGCGTCAAACAAAATCCTCATCCCGCAATTCGATCGGCGTGCCGTGCGGCGTGCGCGCGGCGGCGTGATCCCACGCATCATGATAGCGCGTGAGCGTCGCCGGATCGCTCAGTCCCTTCTCGGCAACCATGCGCTCGAGCGTGGCGAGCCAATGCTGGTAATAGGTCTCGCCGGTATCTGGGTCGCCGGCGGCCTGGGCTCGCTTGATTTCCTCACCAAGTGCCGACGCCCATTCGCCCCAGGTGAAGAGGCCACGCCCCTGCAGGGCCAGCGCCATAGCAAACGCCTGCGCTTCCCACGGCTCCCGAAACACCGGCCCGTCGCGGTCGCGCGGAACGCCCCGCACCGCGTTCATGGCAAGGCGAGCGGCCGCCGGATCGAGCCCGCTCATGCCGGCTCCAAATAGGGCTCCCAGGCCTCGACCGAAATCTTCGAGGTGGGATCCCCCTCGGGCCCCCAGAGGTCACGGCCATCAAACACGACAGTGTAAAGCCAATGCGGATCCTCGCCTTGGCCCGCAACGACGGCGTCCGGAAACACGTGACAGCCACGCAACGCTTCGACCGTGCCGACGTGCCCGCGTACATAGCGCGGCAGTCGCGTGTGGGTGGGCGGATTGATGTTGCGTGCGCGCACGCGATCGCCCGGCTTGAAGCGAGCAGGCGCGGGCGCCGGCCGCGCGTAGGACGGCCGCGTGAACAGCTTGCTCGCCTGCGATGGCGGGATGCTTGAGTTGACGGGCTTGGCGGGCGCGCGTGCATGACCAGCGGCGATTTCCTCAACCGTTACTAGCCCGTGCTTGAGCAGCAATTGCTCAAGCCCCCGCTCCCAGCGCTCATAGTAAGAGCTCGAGAGATAGACCTGCGGCGGCAGCATCTCCTGGGAAGCCCGCATCATGTCGATGTTCCACAACCCGGCGAGCCCCGTCACCCGGCTCATGGCGTAGACGCGCCCTTCCCACTTGTCGTGGAACACCGGTTCGTTCGGCTCCTCGCGCACGGGACCGAACCCGTGCATCCCACCCATGTCATGGACGCCATTCATCGTGCTGCTCCCGGCGCAAGCGGAAGGCCCGTACCGATCATAGCGTTGCGGGTGACCAAGGTTGCGAGCTTCTCTTCGCTCCAGCCGTCCGTGCCTGCTGGACGCATGGGAATCACGATGAAGCGGGTCTCGGCGGTGGAGTCCCAGACGCGAATTTGCGGTTTCGGCGGGCAGCTCGACCCCGAACTCGCGCAGCACACCACGCGGGTCGCTCACTGCGCGCGAGCGGTAGGGCGCGGATTTGTACCAGACCGGCGGCAGGCCGAGCATGTCCCACGGGTAGCAGGAGCAGAGCGTGCAGACGACCACGTTGTGCTGCTGCGCCGTATTGGCGACGGCGATCAGGTGATCGCTGATGCGGTCGAACATCTTGGCCGCTGTGATCGCGCCCGTCGCGTCGGCGAGCAACGCGCGCTCGAACTCCGGATCGGCCCAAGCCTTGGCGACCACACGGGCGCCGCGGTGCGGACCGATCTTGGTTTCGTAAGCGTCGACCACGGCGTCGAGCGTGGCCGGATCGATGTAGCCCTTCTCGGTCAGGATGGTTTCGAGCGCGCGCACCCGCAACTGCAGGTCCGAGAGCTCCGAGCCGTGCTCATGGTCATGGTCATGCATGGCCCATTCTAGCCACGAATCTGCGCTGCCCGGAAGAGTGTCATGGCGCCAATGCACTGACGAGCTGCCTCACGTTGTGCCGCATCAGGTCGATATAGGTCGGGGCAGGACCGTCCGGCGCGGTGAGCGCATCGGAGTAAAGCGTGCCGCCGACATGCGCGCCGGATTCGCGCGCGATCTGTTCCATGACCCGCGGATCGGTCACGTTCTCCAGGAACACGGCCGGGATGTGCTCGGCGCGGATCTGCTTGATGATGCGTGCGATGTCGCGAGCCGAGCCCTCCGCCTCGGTCGACACCCCGTGCGGCGCGATGAATGCGATACCGTAAGCAGCTCCCAGATAGCCGAATGCGTCGTGTATGCTGATCAACTCGCGTCGCTCGGTTGGAATTTTTGCAATCTCCGCCTTGATCTCGGCGTCGAGCGCGTCGAGCCGCTGCAGGTAGGCGGCCGCGTTAGCCTCGAATACGGCTTTATCGGACGGATCGGCGGCAATGAGCGCGTCGCGAATGTTGGCGACATAGAGCTTCGCATTGGAGATCGATTGCCACGCGTGTGGATCGACCTCTCGGCCCTGGCGCAACGGAGTAACCCCGGTGCTGGCCACGACGACCGGGCGTTCTTGGCCGCGCTCTCCATGAAGCGCGCGGTCGCGCCTTCAAGGCCCAGTCCATTGAGGACGATGACCTTCGCGCCGACCAGAACCTTGGCGTCGGCGGGGGTCGGCACGTAGCTGTGCACGTCGCCGTTTGGTCCGACGAGGGAGGTCACCACGACCCGGTCGCCGCCGATGTTGCGCGCGAGATCGGCCAGAATAGTGAAGCTCGCGACCACCTCGAGCTTGTCTTGCGCGAAGGCCGTCGCAGTCGCGAGCAGCGCGACGGCCGCTATCAGCCATGACAGGTACCGGCGCATCACGCCTCGAGGTGAGGCTTGGGCACCAGCCGGCGCAGCACGCCGCCGACTGAACCGGTCAACACCGAGCCAAGATAAAGGGCGCCCGCCACCAGGATGATCGAGGGGCCGGCGGCAAGACCGTTGTGAAACGAGAGCAGCAGCCCCAGGTAGCCTGACAGCACTCCGCCGCCCACAGCGAATAAAATCATCGTCGTGATATCGCGGGTCCAGAACCGGGCCGTGATTGCCGGCAACATCATCAGCCCCACTGCCAGCAACGTACCAAGCGCTTGAAACCCCGCGACGAGATTGAGCACCACCAGCGCCAGAAACGCGATGTGCACCGGCGCGCCCGTACGGCTGACTGAACGCAAAAAGCCCGGATCGACACATTCGAGCACGAGCGGACGCCAGATCAGGGCCAGGAGCCCCAGCGAGCAGGTGCTGATCGCTGCGATCAGCAGCACGGTCGCGCGCGTAAGGCCCAGCACATTGCCGAACAGAAAGTGCAACAGGTCTATGTTTGACCCGCGCGCCGAAACAAGTGCGACGCCGAAAGCGAGCGACATCAGAAAGAATGCGGCGAGCGAAGCGTCCTCTTTCAGGTTCGTCGTTCGCGCGATTGCTCCCGCGAGCAGCGCGACCACAAGCCCGGCGACAAGGCCGCCGAGAGTCATTGCAAACAGGTTTAGCCCCGCAACCAGAAAGCCGACCGCCGCGCCGGGCAAGACGGCATGCGCCATGGCATCGCCCATGAGGCTCATCCGGCGCAGCATCAGAAACACGCCGATCGGTCCAGCGCCAAGCGCAAGCGCGAGTGTCGCGACCAGCGCTCGGCGCATGAAGTCGAAATCGGCGAATGGCGCGATGAAAAGCTCGTAAGCCAAGGTATTACGCCGCGTCCGCACGACAGGCTTCGGCGCGCGTGTCAAACGCTTCGCACATCTGGCGTGCCTTGAGCAGGTTTTCGGGGGTCAGCACATCGCGCGTCGCACCCCAAGCCACGGGAGCACGCGCCAGCAGCAACGCCTCCGGAAAGTTGGCGCGCACCAGATCAAGGTCGTGCAGCGCCGCAAGCACGGTACGCTGTTCTCCATGCCACCGCTGAACCAGCGCGCATAGATCCGTAATCGTCTTCGCGTCGACCGCATTGAACGGTTCATCCAGGACAATCAGGCGCGCATCCTGCAGCAGCAGCCGCGCAAACAACACGCGTTGCATCTGGCCGCCGGACAGCGTTTCGATCGGCCGATCCTCAAAGCCGGTCAGGCCAACTGCGGCGATCGCCTCCTGGATGCGGCTGCGCGCCTTGCCATTGATGCCCCCGAACAATCCAATCGCATGCCATAGCCCCATCGCCACCATGTCAAAGACCCCGATCGGAAAGCTTCGATCAATGTCGGCGACCTGCGGCAGATATGCGATTTCGTGACGCTTGAGCCCATTGAGCTCGACGCGGCCAGCAAGTGGCGTGATCAACCCAATGATGCCTTTGAACAGAGTTGACTTGCCGGCGCCATTCGGCCCGACAACCGCGACCAGTGCACCAGTCTCGACCGCCCCATCGAGGTGATGCACGGCGGGATGGCGGTCGTACCCCAGAGTCAAATTACGAAAGCGTACCTGCGTGGTCATGGCTGGCTCAGCGCCCACCACACTGCGGCCCACAGAACGATCACCGCGATTGCCGCCAGCGCCAGGCGCTCGCGTGCGGCCATGCGCAGCAGCGAAGGCGCGACACGCGCAACTGGATGAGCCTCGCTGGTGTGGTGATGGTGGTGGGTCATGGGTCGTTTCTCTGCGAGATGTTATATTATTACATATTGCGACGTACTTGCAAATCGCGCGAGCTTCACCGCCTCTCGCGCCCCCCCTTGCGCATCGCGCCGTCACTCATTGAAATCACGACCATGCCAGGGACGTCGCGCAATCGTTCGGTCGCCTCGATCCGCCGCGGCCGAGCGGCGGATCTGGATGATCTCGTCGAGCTTGAGACGCAGGTCTTCGCGAGCGACCGCATGTCGCGCCGTAGCCTGCGTCACTTCCTCGCTGCGCGAACCGCGACGGTGCTGGTCGCCGAGCATGCTGGCCGCATCGCCGGCTGTGCGGTCATTCTGTTTCGCCCCAACAGCTCGACTGCGCGTCTCTACTCGATTGCGGTCTCGCCGCAGAGCTCAGGTCTGGGATTGGGTCCCGCCCTCCTGACCGCCAGCGAGGAAGCTGCCGCGGCGCGCGGGCGGAAAGCGCTGCGCCTCGAGGTGCACGAGAACAATCAACGCGCCATCTCACGCTATCGCAAGGCCGGCTATCACCAGTTCGGCTGTCACGCGGCGTACTACGCCGATGCAGGCGACGCGTTGCGTTTCGAGAAAGAGCTCACCGCCGCGAACGAAACGAGCTAAGTCGCCCGGTCGGTCGCAAAGCTGTCCGGCGGCTCGCCGCTATGCTTTCCCACAACGTCTTAGCACTCTGCTCAAACATTCCGCTTGAGACTCGCACATTTCGCACTAGTACTAAGGGCGATCTCCCTTGGTTCGCGCATCTGATGTTGCCTCGGCTACGGGCTTTCAACCACTCTGATGACGGTCTGGCTCTGCACGGGTGCCCAGCCTGGACTTGGGTGCGCCCGTCGCGTTCTGCGGCGCAACTTGATGTCGGCGCTCCCGCATGTCGAGTGCCGCCATGACGGGGTGGGTTATTCTGGTGGACCAGCCACGGGACTTTCCCAACGCCGAAACCCCGCACAAAGTCATCACGACGAGCGATTATCTCGCCCGCCCGCGCCTGTTCGATTCAGGCCGCCCCAAGCTGCTGAACCTTTCGCGCTCCTACGCCTACCAGTCCAAGGGCTATTACGCCTCCCTGCTGGCCGAAGCCCGAGGTCACCGCATTGTCCCAACCGTGGAGACGATGCTGGAGCTGCGCGAGACGAAGCTCTACGAGCGCGCCTTGCCGGAACTCGACGACGAGCTCAACCGCTGTGCCCGCCGAGGCGATGTCCAGCCGGAAGGGGAATTCAAGCTCCTCGTCTGCTTCGGAATCGCCCGCGACAGCCGATTCGAGGCGTTCGGGCGGCTGCTGTTCGACTGGTTCCGCTGCCCGGCACTGGAAGTTTCGGTCGATACGGACCGCAAACCGTTTGCGATCGATCGTATCCGTATGCGGACCATTACGCGGCTCACCAATGGCGAGGCCTTGTTCTTTCGCGAAGCGCTGCATCAGCACACCAAGCGGGAATGGCGCGACCCCAAGGCGCGGACGATCGCCAAGTACGATCTCGCGGTGCTGTGCGATGCTAACGAGAAGATGCCGCCGTCGTCGCAAGACACGCTCAAGCACTTTGCCCGCATCGCCGGGCGCATGTCGGTGGACGTCGCCGCAATCGATCGCCGGCAACTCGCGGAACTCGCCGAATACGATGGCCTGTTCATTCGCGAGACCACCTCGATCAACAATCACACCTATCGTTTTGCGCGCCGCGCCTGGCAGGAGGGTATGCCCGTCATCGATGACCCCCTCTCGATGATCCGATGTACCAACAAAGTCTTTCTCATGGAGCTGATGGCGGCCATCGGCCTGCCGACGCCGCCGACGGTCATGCTCGCCGACACCGCCGACCTTTCGCGCGCCGCGGATGAGCTTGGCTTGCCGCTGATCGTGAAGATTCCCGACGGCTCGTTTTCCCGTGGCATTCACAAGGTGTCCAGCATCGACGAGCTCAAACGCGTCACCGATGAGCTGTTCGAGGAAACAGACCTGCTCCTGGCGCAAAAATTTTTGCCGACCGAATTCGACTGGCGTGTTGGCGTGCTTGGTGGTGAGCCGCTGTTCGTGTGTCAATATCGCATGGCGCGCGGCCACTGGCAGATCGTCAAGCACCGGGCCGATGGCTCCGCTACCGAAGGCGGCTTCCGCACCTTCGCAATCGAACAAGCGCCGGCCGAGGTCGTCGATATGGCCGTGCGCGCCGCACGGCAGATCGGGGACGGGTTCTACGGGGTCGACCTCAAGCAGACCCCGACCGGTACCGTCGTCATGGAAGTCAATGACAATCCCAACCTGGAGCATGGGATCGAGGATACTATCGGCAAGGACGAGATCTGGACCCGCATTCTCAAATGGTTCATTGCCCGTTTCGAGCAATAACATTGCCGCCGCTTTTGCATCGACCGCAACAGCGCTAAGTTTGCGCACTCAAAGTTCACACGCAGAGCCGGGGAACAATGCCCAGATCGCTTTTGCACATCTTGATGACGCTTGCCGCCATTGTGTGGCCCCTGTCGGCACACGCGTTCGATAAGGTCACGTTTGGGACGAACTGGCTGGCCGAAGCCGAGCATGGCGGCTTCTACCAAGCTTTGGTGGATGGTACTTACGACAAGTACGGGCTCGACGTCACCATTCAGCAGGGTGGCCCCCAGGTCAACCACCGCCTCCTGCTGCTGGCTGGCAAAATCGATTTCCTGATGGGCGCGAATACGCTGCAGACGTTCGACGCGCTGGCGCAGAACGTGCCGACCATCGCGGTTGCGGCCATGTTCCAGAAGGATCCGCAGGTGCTGATCGCGCATCCCGATGCGGGCATCGATAAATTCACCGATCTCAAACGGCTGACGTTGTTCGTCTCGAATGAAGGCCTTGTCACGTATTTCCAGTGGCTCAAGGCCGACTTCGGCTTCGACCAGAGCAAGGTCAAGCCCTACACGTTCAACCCGCAGCCATTCCTGGCCGACAAGAACAGCGCCATGCAGGGCTACGTCACTTCCGAGCCGTTCGCCATCGAGAAGGCATTGCACAAGGCGCCCAAGGTATTTCTACTCGCGGATCAGGGTTTCAACGCCTACTCCACATTGATTGAGACCCGCCGCGACGTGGTCGCCAAGAAGCCGGACTTGGTGCAGCGGTTTGTCGATGCCTCGATCATCGGTTGGTATCGTTATCTCTACGGCGACAACAGAGCTGCCAATGAGATGATCAAGAAACTCAATCCCGAAATGACCGACGACCTGCTCGCCTATTCGGTCACCAAGATGAAGGAATACGGAATCGTGGATTCCGGCGATGCGCAGGAGGTTGGAATCGGGGCCATGTCGGACAGCCGGATGCAGAGCTTTTTCGAGAAAATGGTGCGTGCCGGTTTGGTCAAGTCGACTCTCGATATCCAGAAGGCCTATACGCTCGAATTCGTCGACAAGAAGGTCGGGCTCGGCTTGTACCCGCAGAAGTGATCGGCGGCCAGCACCCTTGAAGGATAGGACAGGGGCAGCCTTGCGGCGCGGTTGACAATCGTCTCAGATACCGCCTGATACGTCCCCAATACCCACAAGATTGTCAGCCCAAGGTCCCCTAATGGCGAAGAAACCGAGCCGCCCTTCCGCGTTGGCCGCGAACGACGACATTGGCGAAGAGCTGCGGCTGCGGATGTATCGCATGCAGGTCGAGATCCGTGCGGCCGAGCAGCGGGCATTCGACCTGTTTCTGCAGAACCTGGTGAAGGGGACGAGCCACTTATCGCTTGGCCAGGAGGCGGTAGCGGTCGGGTTCGCGGCTGCCATGCGCCCAGGCGACTTGAGCTTCTGCACCTATCGCGGCCATGCGCATACACTCGCCCGCGGAGTACCGGTCGAAAAGGTGTTGGGCGAGCTGATGCAACGCGACAATGGTCTCATGCGTGGCAAAGGCGGCTCAATGCACCTCACCTCTGCCGAGCACGGCGTGATGGGATCCTACGCCATCATCGGCGCGCACTTGCCGATCGCTTGCGGAGCCGCGTTGCGCGCCCAGTATAAGGGACAGGACGACGTCTCGGTTTGTTTCTTCGGCGATGGCACGACCAACATCGGTGCCTTCCATGAGGCCTTGAATTTCGCGGTGGTTTGGAAGCTGCCGGTCGTGTTCGTGTGCGAGAACAATCTCTATATGGAATACACGCCGATCGGCGACGTGACGGCGGTCGAACATCCGGCGGCGGATCGGGCGGCAGCCTATGGACTCGATCGCATCGTGATCGACGGCAACGACGCGGATAGCGTCTATCGCACGGCACGTGCCGCGTATGAACGCGCCCGCGCCGGCCAGGGGCCTTCGTTGATCGAATGCCTGACCTATCGGCATAGCGGCCATTCGCGCGCCGATCCAGCGAAGTACCGCCCCGAAGGCGAGCTCGAGCGCTGGAAGGAGCGCGATCCAATCAAGATCTATCGCGAACGTCTCCAGCAATTCGGCATCGCTGAACAGGTGATCCTGAAGATCGAAGAAGAAACTGCGCGCTTGGTCGATGCTGCGACGGAGGCCTGCAAGGCGGCCCCGCCGCCGTCGATGGATCTACTCACCACAGATGTCTACGCCGACGGGGGCTTCGCATGGCGGAACTGACCTACCGCGACGCGGTCGCGCGCGGCATCGCCCAGGAAATGGCACGCGATCCCGATGTGATCTTTTTCGGTGAGGACGTGGCCAAACCCGGTGGCGTGTTCAAAGCAACTGTCGGGCTTTATGAGCAATTCGGACCCAAACGCGTACGCGACACGCCGATTTCCGAACAGGCCATCATGGGCGCCGCTATGGGCGCGGCCATGACCGGCCTCAAGCCGATCGCCGAGATCATGTTCTCGGATTTCTTCGCGGTGTGTTTTGACTACATCGCCAACGAATTCTCCAAGAGCCGCTACATGTCGAATGGCCAGCTGAAATGCCCGCTGGTCGTGCGCACCGGCAATGGTGCCGGTTCCCGCTTCGGCGCGCAGCATTCGCAGAGCGTCGAGAACTGGTGCATGATGATCCCGGGCTTGAAGGTCGTCGCACCATCAAACCCACGCGATGTGGTTGGTCTCATGGCCGCCGCGGTGCGCGACCCGGACCCGGTGATTTTCTTCGAACACAAATCGCTCTACCCGGTGAAGGGCGAGGTGCCCGACGGGGAGATTGTTGACACGTTGGGCAGCGCCGCGATCGCGCGACCCGGCAAGGATGCGACGATCCTGGCACTTGCACTCATGGTGCCGCGGGCGCTGGAAGCGGCGGAGCGGCTTAAGACCGAACACGGCATTGATTGCGAGGTCATCGACGTGCGCTCGCTGGTACCGCTCGATACCCAGACGATTCTCGGTTCGGTCGCCCGTACGCATCGGGTCTTCACGGTCGAAGAAAACCCGCGCCTGTGCGGTTGGGGCGCGGAACTCGTCTCAATCATTGCTGACGAGGCGTTCTACGATTTGGATGGACCGCCCGTCCGCATCACCACACCACATATCCCACTTCCGGCCGCCGACGTTCTGGAAGATGCAGTTTTACCGACGGTGCAACGGATCACCGAGACAGTGCGACGATCGCTACAAAGCTGATCGCGCGACAGGGAGGAAACCGATGTACGACAATCTGCTCGCAAATGTTCCAACCGATCTCTACATCGGCGGCAAGTGGCGCAAGTCCTCCGACAATCAGCGCTTTGACGTAATCGACCCGGCGACTGAGAAGACGGTCGCATCGGTCGCCAGCGCCAGCGTAGAGGACGCCCGTGCCGCGGTCGATGCCGCCAGCATTGCCATGGAAGGCTGGGCGGCGAAGAAACCGCGCGAGCGCGCGGAGGTGCTGCGCAAAGCCTTCGAGCTGATCGTCCGTGATACCGAACGCTTCGCCAAGCTGATGACCATCGAGAATGGCAAGGCCCTTCCGGATTCGCGCGCGGAGGTCGCCTATGCGGCCGAGTTTTTCCGCTGGTACGCGGAGGAGGCGGTGCGCAACATCGGCGAGGTCTCGCGGGCGCCCTCCTCAGGAGCGCGTATATTCGTCCAGCACAAGCCGGCCGGCGTCGCCGTGTTGGTGACGCCCTGGAACTTCCCGGCCGCGATGGCGACCCGCAAAATCGGGCCGGCGCTCGCGGCGGGCTGCTCGGTCGTGCTCAAGCCGGCTTCGGAAACCCCGCTCACAATGCTGGCGCTGATGCCGGTGATGGAGGAAGCGGGCGTGCCGCCTGGTGTCATCAACGTCGTGCCATCACGCCGCTCGGGTCCGGTGGTCGACGCCATGCTCAAGGACCCGCGCGTGCGCGTCGTCTCCTTCACCGGTTCGACCGAGGTCGGGCGCAAGCTACTGCATGCCGCCGCTGACAACGTGGTGAAGCCGGCGATGGAACTCGGTGGCAACGCCCCGTTCATCGTGTTCGACGATGCCGATGTCGACGCGGCGATCGACGGCGCCATGATCGCAAAGATGCGCAACATGGGCGAGGCGTGCACGGCGGCAAATCGTTTCTACGTGCACGAAAAAGTGCATGACGAATTTGCCAAGAAGCTCACCGCACGCATGCAGGCGCTCAAGGTCGGCAACGGACTAGATGACGGTGTGATGCTCGGGCCCCTGGTCAATGCCGACACGCGCGACAAGGTCAAAGCCCTAGTGGAGGACGCCGTGAGCAAGGGTGCCTCAGTGCTGACCGGCGGCAAAGCGCCCGAGGGGCCGGGTTATTTCTATCCGGCGACCGTACTGGACAAGGTGCCCGACTCCGCAAGCCTGCTGCGCGAGGAGATCTTCGGGCCCGTCGCAGCGCTGCAGAGCTTCAACTCCGAGGACGAAGTCATCCGACGTGCAAACGACACCGAGTACGGCCTCGTCGCCTATGTGTATACGCGCGACCTCGGCCGCGGCATGCGTGTATCGGAACGGCTCGATTTCGGCATGATCGGCCTTAACCGCGGCCTCGTATCCGATCCGGCCGCGCCCTTCGGCGGCATGAAGCAAAGCGGCATCGGCCGCGAAGGCGCGCACGAGGGCTTGATGGAGTTCCTGGAAACCCAATATGTCTCGATGACCTGGTGACGATGCGCGCATGGATATTCTGATGCCGCAGCTCGGCGAAACCGTCGCCGAGGGCAAGATCACCAAATGGTTCAAGGCGCCGGGCGACGCGATCAAACCCGGCGATAATTTGTTTGAGATCGAGACTGACAAGACCTCGATGGAGGTCCCGGCGATCGCGGCTGGCGTGCTCACCGAGATCCGTGTGCCCGAAGGTGACGTCGCACTGGTTGGCGCCGTCGTCGGCGTCATCGGCGGCGCGATGGCAGCGTCCACGGCTGCTCAGACCCCAGTATTGACGCGCAGCGAGCCTAGGCCGGCACTCGCACGTGCGCCGGCATCCTCGGGTTTGCGCGCAGCGGTGCAGCAATCCATCAAGCTTGACCCGTTCCAGGAGGTGCGCACGCCTGAGCGCAACTTTGGTCCGGCGCGGCTTGCGGGAGGCACCGTCGTCACACCGCTCGCCCGCCGGCTGGCGGCAGAAGCCGGAATTGATCTTGGCCAGCTTGCACCGACCAGCACGAGCCGTCGCATCAGCGCGCGTGACGTGGAGGCGGCGATTGTCAGCGGGACCCAGGCACGCCAACCAGCCGATCGAGGACCCACGGGCGATCCGCAGCCCATCATCGCGCTTTATGAGCGCGGCAGCTTTGAAGAAGTGGCGCTCGACAACATGCGCCGTACGATTGCCACCCGGCTGACGGAAGCGGTGCAAACGATTCCGCACTTTTATCTCAGTGTCGATCTCACCACGGAACGGCTGATCGAAATCCGGGAGGAGACGAACGCGACCGCACCCAAGGCCGCAGATGGCGAGCCATCATATCGCCTGTCGCTCAATGATTTCCTGGTCAAGGCGTGGGGACTGGCCTTACGGCGCGTTCCCGCGGCCAATGCGGTGTGGGCGCACGACCGGATCCTGCGCTTCTCACAATCAGATATTGGGGTTGCGGTGGCGACGGAGGGTGGATTGCTCACCCCTGTGATCCGTCACGCGGACGCTAAGAGCGTGATCGAGATTTCCGCCGAGATGAAGGATCTGAGCGCCCGCGCGCGGGCGCGGCGCCTCAAGCCAAATGAATATCAGGGTGGCGCGAGCGCGATCTCGAATCTTGGCATGTATGGGGTGCGCGAATTCGCGGCAATCATTAATCCGCCTCACGCAACCATTTTGGCGGTCGGCGCGACCGAGCGCCGCCCAATCGAGACCACGGACGGATTTCGGTTCGTCAGCCGGATGACGGTGACACTATCTTGCGATCATCGCATTGTAGATGGCGCCCTCGGCGGTGAATTGCTCAGCGCGTTCAAGTCACTGGTCGAGCACCCGGTGGGACTGTTGGTTTGATTGTTGACACGTCTGTTGTGTGATTTGTCGATCGCAGGAGAGAGCTGATCATGCATGCGTTGGCGCGTTTCGCCGCCATGATTTTTGCAGCACTTATTCCCACGGTTGCGTCCGCCCAGAGCGACGCCATGAAGGCCCTGGTCGGGGCATGGGAAATTTCCAATGCCGATCATGACAAGACGTGTGCAGTCACATTGGGGCTCGAAAATGCGGCGGGCGGCTTCAGGCTCGACTTCAACCGGACGGCTTGCGGCGCAGACTTCCCACCGCTCAGGGAAGCGGGCGCCTGGACTCTGATTGGTGATAATGTGATCCAAGTCCTCAATCCGAAGGGCAAGGTTCTCTACGAATTCACCGAGGTAGAAGGCGGCATTTATGAATCCCTGCGCCCAGGGCAACCGTTGACCTTTCTGCAAAACGCTGCGGCGGCAGCGCCACCGCCAAAGACGACCGCAGAAATGACCGGCGAGTGGAACGTGGTGCGTGGCGCAAGCGCGCCGATCTGCGCACTCACTCTCAGCCTCCAACCGGCCGGCAAGGATGAACTCAGCCTGAAGGTCGGGGCGGGCTGCGATCCCGCGGTGCTCAGTTTCGGGCCCGTATCCTGGCACATGGAGCACGGCGAGCTGGTGCTCAAATCCGCACGTGGTCCGGCTTGGCGCTTTGAGGAGGACGACGGAACCTGGCAACGCGTTCCCGAGGGAACCGACCCGATCATGCTGGTGCGGCCGTAGCGTCACACGGTACCGCGATCCGACGCGGGCGCCGCTTCACCAAGACGATAAATTACACCCAAATAATTGTCCGGCGATCAGCTGCTCCAACGTCATTCCCGCGGGAGGCGAGAGCAGAAAGGATACCGCTATGATCAACAAGATTTCCGCCGTTTTGACCATTGTCCTGAGCCTCGGGTCCGCCTCGGTCGCGTCTGCCGCGACAAGCCCAAAGCCGGTGCGGCACCATGGCTACGCTCCGCGTGGTCGGCTGATGCTGCTGGAGAACGTCGCCGGACGGGCCGCGGCTGCTGACATGAAGGCAGCCATTAACTTTCAGAGCAACTGGGACATCAGCTACTAAGTTCGCCTGGACAGTCTCCTACGCGCGTGGGCGGGGTTCTGCCTCGCTCACGCGCCCGTGAGCATGCGCAATCCATCGGGCTTTGCTGCAGCATCGGACATATTTTGAAAATAGATGTCCGCCGCACCTTGGCTCGAACGTCTATCATCGCAACACAACGCAAGGAGCCGATCACATGTCGGAATTTCTCTTTTTGTACCGTGGCAGCCTCGTCTATACGAAGTCGCCCGAGCAGATGCAGAAATCCATGCAAAAATGGGTGACCTGGTTCAAGGAGCTCGGCGAAAAGGGCGTCATCAAGAATCCCGGCAATCCGCTTGAACGCTCGGGCAAGGTGGTGCGTGGACATAACAAAGATGTCCATGACGGACCGTTTGCAGAGGCCAAAGATCTCATCAACGGATACACCCTTGTTGATGCTGCAACGCTCGATCAAGCCGTCGAACTATCCAAAGGCTGCCCGATCTTCGAGGACGGCGGCGCCGTCGAGGTTCGCCCCATCGCGAAATTGTAGATGGACATCAACGACCATTTCTTCCGGCGCGAGGCCGGACGCCTGGTATCCGCACTGACGCGGATATTCGGGGTTCATAACCTCGCGCTGGCGGAGGATGTGGTTCAGGACGCGTTCTGCCGAGCCCTGGAAACATGGCCGATGCGCGGAATGCCGGATAACCCATCGGCCTGGCTGATGGCGACAGCGCGCAACCGCGCACTCGATGTCCTGCGCCGCCAGCGAACCGCAACAACATTTGCACCGGAACTTGGACGATTGCTGGATAGCGAATGGACGCTCACTCCGGTCGTCGACGATATCCTTGCCGCGGACGCGCTCCAGGACAGCATGCTGCGCATGATGTTCTCCTGCTGTCATCCGCGTCTGTCCGAACCCGCCCAGGTCGCGCTCATCCTGAATATCCTATGCGGGTTCAGTATCGATGAGATTGCACGCGCATGCATGAGCGGGCATGCGGCGATCGAAAAACGAATCCAGCGCGGCAAGACCGCGCTCGCGGAATCAAAGCACTTGTTCGATACGGCGCCGCCCGCGGACTTCACCGATCGACTGCCCGCTGTTCAACGGGGCCTCTATCTGCTGTTCAACGAAGGCTATCACGGGGCAGCACCGGAAAGTTCGGTTCGCCTCGAATTGTGCAACGAGGCCATCCGACTCGTCGCCATCCTGCTCCAACATCCGCTCGGCAAGACGCCGACGACCTACGCGCTCGCTGCGCTCATGAGCTTGACGGCGGCGCGACTCCCGGCGCGCACCGATTCCGGCGGCAACCTGGTTCCACTCTACGATCAGGATCGCAGCCACTGGGATCGGACGCGCGTGAGCGAAGGAATGCGATTGTTGGAGCTCTCTGCGACCGGGACCAAGCTTACGCCCTATCATCTCGAAGCCGCCATGGCATCGGTCCACGCCATGGCTCGCGACACCAAGGACACCGATTGGAGTGCAATTATCGAGCTCTACGATCAGCTCATGAGCCTCAACCCGTCGCCCATCGTCGCACTCAATCGAGCGATTGCTATTGCGCAACGCGACGGACCGGAACGAGGAATTGCCGAGATCCAAGCTATTGCTGATGCGGACCGGCTTTCGGCCTATCCATTCTATCCTGCTGCCCTGGGCGAGCTTGAGTTTCGATGCGGCAATCAGGCGCGTGCGCAGGAGCATTTTGAAGTAGCTCTCGCAAGAGCTCGCAACCCTATGGAAAGACACTTCTTCGAACATCGGCTCGCCGCATGTCGTGCGAACAACAGGCAACCCGAACCGGTCAACACTTTTTGGGAGCCGCAGTTCGCATCAGCGCAAGCCCCCGACGGCGCCGAAGATTGATCGCGACTGAACACGTCGCCTGCTCCCAATCTGATTTTTGTTTTGGCAATTGTCGGGGTGCGCCCTGCTCAAACGTCTTTAGGGTGGAAAGACCCCAAATTGGCAATCAATCTGGATCGAGCCGCATCGAAGGGCATGGAGGAGATCGTGATCACGTTTCTGGTACGCACGATGCGTCGCCATCGAATGATCATCGCGTCGCGTGTTGTCTTGCTCGCATTCCAGCTCGTGACGACGCACGATGCGGCATCGCAACCGCTGCCCGCAAATCCACCGCCTCCGATGGACCGGCAACGGGAGATCGCCCTCGCGCTTAGCGGCCGCCCGGCTGCACTTGCGGACAAAACTGACGTCTACGATCATTTCAGGTGATTGTAGTTCCAGCAATCATAGAGCACTTTCCAGTGGCCGTGCTCACGCTTCCAGACCACCAGATATTTGGCAATATTTTTCTGGTCGCCGGGCTTGGGATTGGGCGCGAAGTACACCACACCGAAATCGACCGCCATGTCGCCACCACCGGCGATCTCGATATGGGTGGGCTTGAAATCGAGATATGGGTCCTTGAGATCTTTGTAGGTTTTTTCCCACTCGGCGCGGATTGCAGCGTGTCCCTTGGCAGCCGGCCCGCTCGGCCAAACGACGGAACCGTCGGTCGCATAAAAGCTGACGACTCGGTCGAAATCCTTGGCCCGCGCGGCCTTGGCCCATTCGGCATCGAGCTTCCGGATCGCTTGTTCGTCCTGATGATGGTCTTTGGACATTCGCCGTACTCCCTTGATCGAATTGGTTCCTACGAAACCCGCTGCGCGCGTTTTTTGCTTTTAGTCGCGCCGCCTAGCTCCTCGAGAAGCTGAGCGGCCTCTTGCAAGTCCTTGGTATCGCGACCTTCTGTGAACCAGTCGTAGACCGGCTTCAGGACCTCAACCGCGCGCGCCGAGTCGCCGCAGCTCGCCAACAGTCGGGCGAGCGTCGTCGCAGCACGCAACTCCCACGATTTGGCCTGCTGGCGCCGCGCTACTACCAAAGCTTGCTCCAGTGTCGATGCAGCGCGCTCCGGCTCGCCACACAGCATCAGTATCCAACCTTTCAGGCGCAGCACTTCAGCATAGTGCGATCGCTCCTCACCCGCCTCGATTCGCGCGACGCAGTCCTCGATCACACGCAAGGCATCATCGAGGTCTCCCGTAAGGGCCATGGCCTCCGCACGCAAAGCGTGGAGATACCAGATCCAAATACGATGCCCCGTCTGCATCAGTCGTTCAATTCCGCGATCGAGCTGCGGCAAGCCCTCGATCAGACGGCCTCCGCGCAGCCACGCAACGCCACGGCTGATCTCGGCCATGATCTCACCAAGCAGAGGGATGCCATGTTTCTTGCTGGTGAGCTCTGCCTCCTCGGTCCTGTGCAGAAGCTCGTCGGGCTCTCGGAGAAACTCGAATACCTGGGCCCCAAGCGTCAGCACAAACCCGAGGTCGAAGGGATGGCCTCTGCGCCGCGCATTGGCTTCGGCGGCCTGATAGGCGGCGAGCGCCTGATCGGGATAACCCATCATCCAGAGGTATTGGCCGCGATAGATGCCCTCCCCGGTGAACGGATCGGTATTCGTGAGCGACACCAGATCCCAGTGCCGCTCCGGATCATACAATTCGTGCACCTTGTCGCCGGATCCGCGGGCTTGTTGGAATTCGCCGAGCCAGAATTGGCTGGCCGATGCGGCCCGATATCCGACCACCTTCAGCCGATTGTCGTCAAGCTCAGTACCGGCCTCCAGCAGCCTGTCGGCCCAGCGCAGCGACTGCTCGAGCCGGCCCATGCACATGTAATGCACGGCCAGCGCGTTCAGAATCGGCAAATAGGCCGTATGCTGCTGCAACGACTGTGCAAGGCGCCACGCAGGTTCAAGAACCTGATTGACCTCCGCCTCGCCCCAACCGCGTTGCGCCACGACGGCAGGGCCCAATGCGGTTCGCAACGAAAGCTCGATGCGGTCACGCGTTTTGGATGGCCGCAGCTTGGACAAGGCGGAGAGCCCTGTGCGCAGATGGGTGACCGCCTCCGACAGCGCGAATCGTCGCAGCGCGGCTTCGCCCGCGCGCAGCCACATCTCTGCAGCGATTCGATTGCGCTCGGCGGCGGTGTGGTGGAAAGCGAGGAGCTCCGGCGCAGTCTCGCGGATTGCCGGCCAGCGTTGCTGCAGCAGACGCGCGACGTCGCGATGCAATTGCTTGCGCCTGCTCTTGAGCAGCGAGTCGTACGCTGCATCCTGCACCATTGCATGCGAGAACGTATAGACCGCGTTGGGGATTTCGCCATGGCAGCTGGCGAGCCCGGATGTCGTCAGGTGCTGCAGGCCTTTGCGCAGCGTTTCCTCGCCCATGATTTCAAGACCAGCAACAAGCTCATAGCTGAACTCGCGGCCAATGACTGAACCGATCTGTGCGATCTCCTTGCTGAGCGGGGCGCGATCGAGCCTGGCCATCAGCGAGTCGCGCAACGTTTCCGGGAGCGCGATCGTGGCCGACGATTGCGCGTAAACATAGCGATCGTCCTGCGCGATCAAATCGCCCGAACTCGAGTATCGTTTTGGTCAGTTCTTCGACGAACAGGGGAACGCCGTCGGTCCTCGCGATGATCTGAGCGGCGAGACCCGGCGGCAATGCTTTGCCGCCGACGATGTTGTCGATGAGTGAGCTGCTCTGCGCCGGGTTGAACTTGCCCAGTTCCATGACGCTGACCGACGAATGGTGCAAGAACGTGGCATCGAACTCCGGACGCGCCGTGACGACAAGCAGGGCCGGGATGTCGCTGAGTTGGCCAATGAAGCGATCAAGCAGATCAAGGGTCGTCGGGTCCGCCCAGTGCGCGTCCTCCAACAAGAGCAAAGTCGGTCCGGTATGTGCCTGTGCGCGTACGAACTCGATGAGCACGCGCATCGTCTCTTCTTTGGCAAGCTTCGGTGAGACAAGAATCGCACCGTAACGTTCCTCGTACGGGAGCGACAGCAACGCTGCGACAAAGCGCATGTCTTCTGCGGCAAGCCCAAGTCGATTCACAGCAAGCGCCTCGATCCGGTTCAAGAGCGTATTTGAGTCTGCGGTTTCGTCGGACAGCAGGGCGCGTTCAATCGCAGAGCGAACAGGATAGAAGGCGCTGTTGATGAAAAACAACGAGCATTGAAACAGCAAAGCCAGACGCGTTTCATCGCGCAGCTGCTCGCGTAGATCACGAACCATCCGACTTTTGCCGATCCCAGCTTCGCCCCGCAGAATGATCGCGCGCCCCCGTCCGGTTTCGCGGATCTCGCGCCACGTATCGATCAGGGTCGAAAGCTCCCACTCGCGTCCTACAAGCGGAGTGAGCCCTTGTTGGGTTGCAGCCTCGAACCGGCTTTCTGCCCGACCGACACCCAGCACGCGAAAGACCCGCGTCGGCCCGCTGACGCCTTTGAGCTCCTTTTCACCGAGATCCTCATATTGAAACTCACCGCCCGCCAGCCGGCGCACGCTGTCGCTCACGACGACGGACCCGGGCTCCGCGATTGTTTGCAGACGTGCCGAGAGGTTAAGCGCCTCGCCAACGGCGTTCCGCTCGCCAGGGGCAACGACGACGACACCCGAGGCGATACCAATACGGACCTGCAGTCGTCCCGCCTTGGGGAAATGCAGCCGCCGCATCGCTTCTATAATGTCGAGCGCGGTCCGGATGGCGCGCTCGGCCTCAGATTCATGCGCAAGCGGAAATCCGAAAAAGGCGACAACGCCGTCGCCCAACATTCGGAACACATAACCTTCATACCGATTGACGCAGGCCGCGCAGGCTTGTTCGTAGGAGCGAATGATGATCTGCAGCGCCTCGGGGTCGTGTTTGTAGGCGAGCTTGGTAAAACCAACCAGATCACAGAACAAAACCGTCAGTTGGCGACGTTCGCCGATCGGCGCCACGACATACCCGCCCAAATCCGATAGTTTCTCGACAGCTCTCTCTTCGCTCAGCAAACTGAGAATTCGCTTGCGCGGCCCGAAGGGAATGCCCAATTCTTTGAAATCGGCTTCGGTCAAGACGCGGAGCGTCGTGAGATCGACCTCGTTCTGCTCAAAGATCTGAGTGAACCGTTCAAAGCCGTGCGACTTGAGCCATTCAGCAACAGATGAGATTCTCATGGTGCAGCTTCCCCGCCATTCTGTTCGACCAGAATGCCGTGGCTGACCAGCCAACCGGCAATTGCCATTCCCGAGGCGAATGGCATGCGTCGCGACCAAGATTGAGCAATTTGCACGAGTGTGAGGCTTGGCGACAGTCCTTGCAAGAGCGGAGCCAGCTCGCGACCGCCAAGGAAGACCAAGGGGCTGGCCAGACGCGGATGATGCAGGGCGTCCGCGACACTGACGAAATCTCCCCGCAGGCACGGTGTCTGTACAAATTTGAGATCGCACGACAGCGCAAGCGGCGCCGTCGTCGATGTGCGTGGGTCCACCGTCGGAGCCGATATGAGATCGGGACCAGGAATTGAGATTGCACGCTTGCTCCAGAAGGAGTGGTCGTTGCGATCCGCAACCGCGCGATAGTGCTGACCAGCCCACTGACGATGGCGATCGAATGAATCCGCAAGCTGCCCGCGATAGAAGCTGATCGCCGCCTCGGCCCACTCGGGGCGCCGCAACAACGTGTTCGCGACAACGGCGCCGGACAGCGCAGTCTGAATCGCCTTCTGTACACCGCTGGAGGAAATAGGATCTATTGCAACCGCCGCGTCACCGATCTCAATCCGGTTCCTGGTCACCGGATCGTTGCTGAGATAGGCGGTTGCGTCGATCGCGTGAGGGGGCACGACAAGCTCGGCGTCGCTGCAATTTTCCATCAGATTGGACGCTTCGACGAGCCGCAAGAAGCGCTCGTTCAACGTTGCGCCCGCCACGCAACGAAGTTGTTCAGGGTCGATAAACACCAGCGTGTTGTAAGTGCCGTCTGGCAGCGGCACGCCCCAGTACCAAGCGTCGCGCCCGGCCTCGATGCGGGGCATCCTCGGCAGGCGTTTTCCACGCCAGTAACCATAAACAGCGAGCGTTGACGGCCCGACAAGTGCTCGCTGGCGTGTTTGGCGCCGGCCCCTGGCGTCCGCGAAGAGATCAACGCTCAGATCAGTCTGGTTTCCGTCCGCATCGATGCGCACGCGCCACCGCACGCCGTCCCAGAATTGCTCGAGGATGCGTGCAGGTTGATAAACGCGCACGCCAAAGTCGCGCGCACGATCGAGCAACCGCAAATCAAACTCACCGCGATCTACCAGAAAGCCTTGCTCTCTTTCGTCTTGACGCAGTGACAGCTCGTCCGCCCACTTGACCCAAACGCCGGACACCCGGGAGAAAGCAGCCCTTTCAATAATGTCTTGCATCTGCGCCGACGCGAGCAGGGGCATGACGCCGGGACTGAGGGATTCGCCCACGTGCCGGCGCGGGAAGCGTGCTCTTTCAACGAGATGGACCTGATGTCGGAGATGAGCCAATCGCGCCGCGAACACCGCGCCGGCGGGCCCTGCTCCGATGACGCAGACCTCAGCCATAGCCTCGCGATCGCCCCGCCTGATCAGAGAATTGTCGTGTGACGACGATCCTGCCGACATCCGAATTGCACTGCTGCGCCAACATTTACCACAACCACGCGAATTCCAATGTAATTTCGGTCACTCGGGTGCCGCGGCGTTCTGTCCGTCCGCGGACAACTTTGCGCATATTGGGCACGCAACTATCGCCTCGAGCGCGCTTCTTCACAATCAATCGGCGAGCTTGCATAAAATATCTGGCGGGGCGCGGCGCTGATCACGATACGATCACGGCAAAGCCACGGGCTCTTGGTGGATTCTGCAAACGCGACGAAGGATCGCGCCGCAAACTACATCAACTTCAGCCCGCGCAAGCTCGCGTGGCCGTCCTTGCCGACGATGATGTGGTCATGCACCGAGATTCCGAGCGGCGCGGCAATGTCAACAATCTGCCGCGTCATCTCGATATCAGCCGTGGACGGTGTCGGATCGCCGGAAGGATGGTTGTGCACCAGAATGACCGCCGTGGACGAAAGCTCCAGCGCGCGTTTAACAAGCTCACGCGGGTAGACGGGCGTATGATCGACGGTGCCTTCCTGTTGCACCTCGTCGGCGATCAGGTGGTTGCGCTTGTCGAGAAACAGGATGCGAAACTGCTCCTTCTCGGCGAATGCCATTGCGGCGCGGCAATAATCCAAGACGGCCGACCAGGATGACAGCACCGGTCGGTCGCGCAACTCCACGCGCCGCAGCCTGGACGCCGCCGCATGTACCACCTTCAACATCGTGATCACTGACTCGCCGACCCCCGGCACCTCGGCGAGGCGGGCCTCGGGCGCGGCCACGACCTCGGCGAACGAGCCAAAGCGTCGGATCAGTTCCTTGGCGAGCGGCTTGGTGTCACCGCGCGAAAACGCTCCGTAGAGCACCATTTCCAGAAGCTCGTAATCAGGAAGCGTTTCAGCGCCTGCCTCGCGGAAGCGCTGGCGCAATCGAGCGCGATGCCCATGATAATGCGGCGGCGCTTCGGCAAGGTTGCCGCGCCCTCCCCGCTCATCGCTTGTCCGGTCGCCCATGCAGCCCCCGAAACATCCCGCCGCTCACAGGAGCATGCCCGGCCTGCGTGCATTTGCCAAATCCGCATAACCGAAGCGTAACGGCCGACGTCGACCCGGGAAATCGCCGTGATACAAAGCCGCGACAAACATGGGAGGAAAGCTTGACGTCCACAATAACCCAAACGCCGCCATTCAAAGCCGAAGTCGTCGGCAGCCTGCTGCGCCCTCCCGCTATCCATGCAGCGCGCGAAAAGCAGCAATCAGGGGCGCTCTCAGCGGCGGAGCTGCGCAAGATCGAAGACCAAGGCGTGGCCGAGGCCGTGGCGATGCAGCGCGAGGTCGGGCTTGCGGTCTGCACCGACGGCGAGTTTCACCGGCGCCACTGGTTTCTCGATTTCCTCGAGCGCATCGATGGCGTCGAAGTGCATGGCGGGTTGCCCACCAAGTTCCACAACGAGCAGGGCGATATCGAGTTCGCGCCGCCGCGGTTCGAGGTGCACGCCCGGGTGCGGCGCAGCCGTCCGCTCGCCGTCGATGATTTCCGCGCGCTCAAGCCGATCGCCGACCGCAACGGGCTTACCGCAAAGCAGGCGATCCCCTCACCGATGTGCGTGCATTTTCGCGGCGGCCGCGCCGCCATCGACCCGGCCATCTATCCCGACATCGAGGATTTTTTCGCCGACCTGACCCGCGTCTATCAGGAAGAGATTGCCGCGCTTTACGCGGCCGGCTGCCGTTATCTGCAGATCGACGACACCAACCTGCCGTTCCTGTGCGATCCAGCGCTGCGCGACAACGTGCGCAAGATCGGCGAGGACCCGGATACATTGCCGCAGCTCTACGTGCGGCTCATGAACGATGCGCTGCGCGGCAAACCCGCCGACATGGTCGTCGGCGTGCATATGTGCCGTGGCAACCATGCGAGCTCCTGGGTGGCGGAAGGCGGGTACGACCCAATCGCCGAAATCGTGTTCGGGGAGATGAACGTGGACGCGTTCTTCCTGGAATATGATTCACCGCGCGCCGGCGGCTTTGCGCCGCTGCGTTATTTGACGGGTCGCAAAGTTGCGGTCCTCGGGCTCGTCACCACCAAGAAGCCCCAGCTCGAGAACAAGGAAGAACTCAAGCGCCGCATCGGCGAGGCCGCGAAGTACATACCACTGGAGCGGCTGGCGCTCAGCCCGCAGTGCGGCTTTGCCAGCACTATCGCCGGAAACGCCCTGTCGCCCGAAGACCAGCGCCGCAAACTGGAGCTCGTGGTGCAAACGGCCCGTGAGGTGTGGGGCCCAAAGCCCTGATCACGCCACCGGATACGGGGGGCGTTCATAGCCGCGCGGGGAGCGGGTGAAGATCTCGACCCCGTCGCGGGTGACCCCGACGGCGTGCTCGAACTGCGCGGATAGCGAGCGGTCGCGGGTCACCGCGGTCCATCCGTCGGACAGCACCTTCACATGCGGGCGGCCGAGGTTGATCATCGGCTCCACAGTAAAGATCATCCCCGGCCGCAGGACGATCCCTTCGCCCGCGCGGCCCACATGGATGATATTCGGCTCGTCGTGAAACAGGCGGCCGACGCCGTGGCCGCAAAAATCGCGGACCACGCTCATGTGCTGCGCCTCCACAAAGCTCTGGATGGCCGCGCCGATATCGCCGGTGGTCGCGCCGGGCTTGATCGTGGCGATGCCGCGCATCATGGCTTCGTGCGTGACCTCGATCAGCCGCTCGGCCCGGCGCGGGATCACACCGACCGGATACATGCGGCTCGAATCCCCATGCCAGCCATCGAGGATCAGCGTCACGTCGATATTGACGATATCGCCGTCCTTGAGCGGTTTTTCATTGGGAATGCCGTGGCAGACCACGTGGTTGATCGACGTGCAGGTGGACTTCGTATAGCCGCGATACATCAGGGTCGCCGGCCAGACGCCATGGTCCATGGCGAACTCGAAGACGAAGCGATCAAGATGATCGGTCGAAACGCCGGGCTTTACTTCGGCGGTCAAGAGATCAAGGCACTCGGCGACCAGCCGGCCAGCCTTGCGCATGCCGGCGAAGCCCTCGGGCCCATGAATCTTGATCTGTCCCGTTTTGCGGAGCGGCGCGGCCGCCGCATCGACATAGGTCATCGTCTCTTCAACCGCCGTTTCCCGTGCAGGATAGACCCAATTTAGGCCGAGATCGCGCGCATGCAAGCCACCGCCGGGAGGGACGCTGGCATGCTAACCGGACGTCACGTCGACCAGAACCTCGCCGTCGAGGACCTTCTTGGCGGTTCCGAGATCAAGGTCCTTCTCCCACGCCGCGATAACCACCGTCGCAACGCAGTTGCCGATGAGGTTGCCCAGGGCGCGGGCCATGCCGATGAACCAGTCGACCGACAGCACCAGGACAAGCCCGATTGCCGGGATGCTGGGAACCGCGTTGAGGGTCGCGGCCAGGATCACGATGGCGGACCCCGGCACGCCGTGCGCACCCTTCGAGGTGATCAGCGAGACCCCGAGCACGAGCAGGAGATCACCGAAGGAGAGCGGCGTGTTGGTCGCTTGCGCAATGAACACGACCGCCAGCGTCAGATAGATCGAGAACGCATCGAGATTGAACGAGTATCCGGTCGGGATCACCAGTCCGACCACCTCTTCGCGCACGCCCATGCGTTCGAGCTTGCGCATGATCTGGGGCAGCACGGCATCCGAGGAGGCCGTGGCGAGGACGATCGTCAACTCCTCGCGCAGGTATCCGAGAAACTTGAGAATGTTGAGCCCGGCGAGCCGCATCACGGCGCCCAGGATGATCAACACGAAGATGGCGACCGAGGCGTAGAACAAGACCACGAGCGAGATGAGTTGCTTGAGCGAGCCAACACCGTAGCGTCCGACGGTGTAGGCGACGGCGCCAAGTACGCCGAGCGGCGCCACGCGTACGATCAGTCCCATGGCGCGGAACAGGACGATCGAAGCCTGATCAATAAGCGACGCAACCTGTTTCGCCTTGTCGCCGACGAGCGCCAGGCTGACGCCGAAAATGATCGCGAAGAACAGCACCTGCAGCACGTCATTGCGCGCCAGGGCATCGAACGACGTCGTGGGGATGATGTTGAGGAGGAAGCTGCCGACCCCACCGCCTTTGAGCTTGGACGCATTGTCCGCGTACGAGCTCAAGGCCTTGGCATCGAGGGTCGCCGGATCGATGTTCATGCCGTGGCCAGGTGCAAACGCAAACGCGAGGACGAGGCCGATCACCAACGCGACCGTGGTCATGCCCTCGAAGTAGATGAGCGCCTTGACCCCAACCCGCCCGACCTTCTTGAGATCGCCGGCGCCGGCGATGCCATGCACGACGACGCAGAACACGATCGGCGCCACGATCATGGTGATCAGCTTGAGAAACGCATCGCTGAGAATCTTCAGGCCGACTGCGAAATCAGGCGTGGCCACGCCCAGGATGATGCCCAGGAGCAAGGCCGCAAGGACCTGCACGAACAGCGATTTGTAGAGCGGTGCCCGTGCAACCGGCGCCGGTGCGGCAAGCGTTGTGGTGGCGGTCATCGACAGCCCTCCCCTGCGTCAGCGATGCCCATTGCGAGGCAAGAACCATGCCTTTGGCAAGGGCTTAGGCGAGGATCGGGACGGGTCCGGTCACCACGATAGCGTGGTGCGCAATCGCGCAGCGGTAGGCAATGGCCTCGACTCCAGCCTGCCGGGCACGATCGAAGGCGAGGCCATAGGCCGGATCGATATCACGCGCGAGCGTAAATCCCGTCGCGGAGGCGATCTGTACGAGAAACAGCATCACCGCCCGATTGCCGGCCCGCACCATGGCCGCCAGTTCATCCAGGTGCCGAGCGCCGCGGGCGGTGACCGAATCCGGGAATTCAGCCAAGCCGGGCCGCCGCATCAGGTGCACGTTCTTGACTTCCAGGTAGCAGGGAGCCCGGTCCGCGCCTTCCAGCACGAAATCGACCCGGGAGTTGCGGCCATATTTCACCTCCCGCCGAACCCGCTCATAACCGGCGAGCTCCCGTATGCACCCCTCGGCGATGGCCTCGGCCACGATCAGGTTCGGGTACGCCGTGTTGATCCCAACGAGCTCGCGGCCGCCGCCCAGGTCGACTTCGACCAGCTCCCAGGAGTGCGCGAGCTTGCGCGCCGGGTTGTCGGATTTGGAGAGCCAGACCGGCGTTCCCGGTTCGGCCAATCCGGTCATGGCACCGGGATTCGCCACATGCACGGTGATCTGCTCGCCGGTGGCGAGTTCGACGTCAGCCAGAAAGCGCTTATAGCGTCGGAGCAGCTTCGCCGGAATAAGCGGCTTCTCGAAGCGCATGCTGGCCGAGGATTAGCGAGCAGCCGGCGCACGACGCGCTTGTTGTTCGGCGCGAGACCGCTCTCCCAGATCTCCCAGGATCTCCAGCGCGCCGGCCGCGAGATTGCGAGTGAGCTCGGCCGCATCAGTTTCATGCGCAAGCGCTGCGGCCTGGCCGGACCATAGTGGCGTAAAATCGCCTGACCCGCGTTGCTCGACCTTCGCGCGCAGTGGCGTGACCGCATTGGCAGCCATGGGAAATTGCGGGGCCGTCGTATTCATCGGTCCGAGTTCGCGAACGAAGCGATTGAGGATGCCGCGCGCCGGCCGTCCTGTGAACAGGTTGGTGAGCACGGTTGCGTCATCTCGAGCCGCCCGTAGGGCGGCACGGTGCAGCGCGCTCACCTTCGCATGCGGTGAGAACAGATAGGCCGTCCCGACCTGCACCGCCGCCGCACCCAATGCCAAAGCCGCCGCAACACCCCGTGCATCGGCAATACCGCCCGAAGCGATGACTGGGACGTTCACCGCATCAACGACCTGCGGGACCAGCGCCATGGTGCCGACCTGAGTGCTGATGTCCGTGGAGAGAAACATGCCGCGATGACCGCCGGCTTCAAATCCCTGCGCCACGATGACATCTGCCCCGAGCTCGACCAGCCGCCGCGCCTCCGCGGTGGTGGTGGCGGAGCTCATCAACACCATGCCGGCCGATTTCAGACGACTTACCTGATCCGCATTGGGCATGCCGAAATGGAAGCTCACGATCTTCGGAGCAATCGCCAGCACCGCTTCACATGTCTCATCATCAAATGGTCGTCTGCTCCCCGACACGGTTGCATTCGGGTCAACTCCGAACTCGCCATAGTAGGGCGCGAGCTTGTCGCGCCACGCACGTTCCTGCTCGGCCGTGACGTCGGGTGGCGCATGGCAGAAGAAATTCAAATTGAAGCTGCGATTGGTCAGCGCCTTCATGCGGCGAGCTTCCTCGATCAGCTGCTCGCGCGACAGCATCGCGCAACCATAGGAGCCAAGCCCGCCCGCATTGGAAACGGCAGCAACCAACTCCGGCGTTGAATTGCCCGCCATAGGAGCCAGGACGATCGGCAGATCGATCCCCAGCAGATCAAGCAATTCGCGGGTGCGCTTCATGGCTTTGTCACTCGATCCGGGCGTTTGCTCATGTCATCACGGAAGAGTCCATTCAGCGCCGGATGCGGCGCCGCCTCGGCGAACGTATCAAAACGCCCCTCTTTCATGATTTGCTCCGCGGCCCGGATCGTTGCGCCCCATGCGACGCGAGCGAGCGTCCCACCGACGCTGATGCGGCGCACCCCGAGTGCCGCGATGTCGCTCACCGTGAATCCCAAGTTGGCGGGCATCAGCAAGTTCACTGGCTTGGGCGCGACGGCGTTCACCACTGCCTCGATGTGTTCGCGCGTCCGAATCCCCGGCGCATACAAACAGTCGGCGCCGGCTGACG
This sequence comes from uncultured Alphaproteobacteria bacterium, assembly GCA_963760435.1. Lineage (GTDB taxonomy): Bacteria > Pseudomonadota > Alphaproteobacteria > Rhizobiales > Xanthobacteraceae > JAFAXD01. Next base: position 155,801 of record CAVXDE010000037.1, on the reverse strand, counting down.
CATACGCTTTGAGCCGCGTCATGACCTCCCCGATATCCGGGCGGCCTACCAGGAAACACTCGGCCCGGGCGGTGAACACGACATCACCGCCCGCTTTATCGATCGCCGCGCGCGCCGCGCGAATGCGGGCGACCGCCGTATCGAGATCATAGAGCGGATTTTGTTTGTCCCCCGTGGAGTCTTCGATCGAAAGCCCGGCGACACCGGTGCCGACGCATTGCCGCACGTTCTCGGCCACCTGATCCGGCGCATGCGCATAACCGTTCTCGAAGTCGGCATTGATGGGAACGTCGGTGGCCGCGGCAAGTTCGCGCAGGTGCGCGAGCATCATGTCGAGCCCGACCGCGTTATCGGGCAGCCCTTGCGTGAAGGCGTAGCCGGCGCTGGTCGAGGCCAGTGCCTTGAAACCGAGGTGTTGAAGGTAGCGCGCACTGCCGATATCCCACGGGTTGGGAATGACGAAACAGCCCGTTTCATGGAGTTTTCGATAGATTTGACGCTTCGCGGCGGCGCTGGGCATAAATGCGCTTCCTCATTTGATTTGCGGCAGAGGATGCGCTCAACTGCCGCGCCGGCGCAAGCCGGCAAACCGTTGCGAGCCGACATGGCGGCGCTTCATTCCTGACCCAACAGGATCACGAAGCGAGCCTTTCAAGGGGACGAAGGAATGCCCATGCACACCGTCGCCGCGTTCGATCGAATCGGCGAAGAAAATGCATTCGCGGTGCTGGCGCGCGCCACGGCGCTCGCGGCGCAAGGGCGCGACATCATCAACCTCGGTATCGGCCAACCGGATTTCCGCACCCCCGATCATATTGTCGAGGCCGCCGTCAAAGCGCTGCGCGACGGGCATCACGGCTACACACCGGCGGTCGGCATCCTTCCGCTGCGCGAGGCAGTTGCGGCCGATCTGCACAAGCGCTTCAAGGTGACGGTTTCGCCCGATGAAGTCATGATCATGCCCGGCGGCAAGCCGACAATGTTCATGTCGATATTGATGTTCGGCGAACCCGGTGTCGACATCCTCTATCCGGATCCGGGATTTCCTATCTATCGCTCGATGATCGAGTTCACCGGCGCGCGTCCGGTGCCAGTGCCGATCCGCGAAGAGAATGGGTTTGCTTTTTCGGCGGAGGAAACCTTGCGGCTGATCACCCCGCAGGCAAGGCTCCTCATACTCAACTCACCCGCCAATCCGACCGGCGGTGTCACGCCGAAGAGCGAAGTCGACAAACTCGTTGCTGGCCTCGCACGCTTCCCGGATCTGGCGGTGATGTCCGACGAGATCTACGACCACATGGTCTACGATGGCGAAAGCCACGTTTGTCTGCTCTCTTATCCGGACATTCGCGACAGGCTCATCCTGCTCAATGGCTGGTCCAAGACTTACGCCATGACGGGTTGGCGTCTTGGCTACGCGATTTGGCCAGGTAAGCTTTACGACTATGCGCGCAAGCTTGCGGTCAATCTGCACTCCTGTGTGAATGCGGCCGCGCAATACGCCGGACTTGCCGCGTTGACGGGACCACAGGACGCGGCGGAAAAAATGGTGGCCGAGTTCGACCGGCGCCGGAAGGTCGTCGTGGAAGGCCTCAACCATTTGCCTGGTATTTCCTGTGCAACTCCCAAGGGCGCGTTCTACGCTTTTCCCAACGTCAAACGCACCGGCTGGAAAGCCAAGGAGCTTGCCAACGCACTGTTGGATGACGCAGGCGTCGCGATCATCGGTGGGCCGGACTTTGGTATTCTGGGCGAAGGCTACGTCCGCCTGTCCTACGCCAACTCGACAGAGAACATCCGCAAGGCTCTCGATCGCATGGGTGCGTTTCTTGCGAGCCGCAAGGCTGCTTAGCGCGTGCCGCAGTCTATCGCACGCAGCGATTTTCATGCCGAGCAGCTTGAGCTCGCCTGCTTGCGGGCTCTGGCGGCGGGCAAGGTCGATGAAGCGTTCAGGAACATTGACCGCCGCTGCCGCATCTCGCCGCTGCCCCGCGCCCATCATTTCGTGTTGCGGGCCGAAACTTTGAGCCGAATGGGCGACGGCAAAGGCGCAATGGCCGATATCACCCATGCGCTGGAACTTGCGCCGGAAGACATTCAGGCCAATCGCCGATTGCTGCTGTGGGCTGACGGCGCCGCTCAGCGGACTGCAGCCAAGACGTTGATTGCCCGCGACCCGGATCCGGAGGTCCTCACCGATGCGATGAATGTATTGCATCGAAGCGGCGCGCGTGCGGTCGCGAGCCTGCGCGTATTCGATGATGTCATCGCTGGCTGGGCCGCTTGGGATGGACAGAGCGCGATTGAGCTGACTCTCAGCGGCGACCCCGAGCTTAAGCTCACGATTACTGCCGGCGACTCTCATCCGCTCGCCGGTTCCAAGTTCAACCATATCGCCAGCATAGAGATTGATCGTCCGCGATCCCGCGTCATACAGAGAGTGAGCCTCGCCCGCGCCGGAAAGAAGTTCTACTCGCTGCTCACGCAGCCGAACGATCCGACCCGCGACGGTCCTCTGACAACCGGACCGACCGAGGTTGACCCCTTGGCAGAGCTTGATGCTCTGATCGCCTTTACGCCAGGCGCCCACACCGTCACGGTCATCGTTCCGGTTTATCGGGACTTCGAAGCGACGCGCAATTGCCTGGAATCGCTCAAGCGCAATGTCGTGGGCAAGCGCAACCGCCGCGCAATCGTCATTGACGATGCGAGTCCCGAGCCCGAGATCAAACAATATCTGACAACGCTTGCCAAAACGTCGAACTTCACCGTTCTGACGAACCCAACCAATCTGGGGTTTGTTGGCGCGGTGAACCGCGGCTTGGCTCTAACCCGGACCGGCGACATCCTCCTGCTCAATGCCGATACGGTTGTTCCTCCCGACCTGGTCGATCGCCTTGCCACAACAGCACGGTCAAGCCCGAGCATCGGCACCATCACGCCGCTGTCGAACAACGGAGAGTTCACAAGCTTTCCCGGCGCTTACAAATCCAATCCGGTGTCGGCCTTGGCGACGGAGATCGATCGCGCCGCGCGGCGCGTGAACGCGAGCAGTTTCATCGACATTCCCAACGGCATCGGCTTTTGCCTTTATGTCACTCGGCGTTGCCTCGACGAGGTCGGCGAGCTGTCGACAAACTTTCAACGCGGGTATCTGGAGGACGTCGACTTCTGTCTACGGGCACGCGAGCGCGGCTTTCGCAATATCTGCGATACCTCGGTATACGTGACGCACATCGGCTCGCGTTCATTCCGGGCCGAAAAACGCGCGCTCGTCGTGCAGAACCTGGATGCACTGGACATCAAATTTCCCAAGTACCGCGGCGAATGCGCCGCGTTCATGGCGGCTGACCCGCTGCGCAAACCGCGCGAAGCAATCGAGCGCGCACTGCCCCCGACCGAAGGGTTCGAACGGCTCATCGTCTGCGGTTCGGGTGCCGTCCTGGATATCGGGCGCGACCGCGCACGAGGGCTTGCGCGCAAGGACAAACGCGTACTGATCGCAAGTGTTGAGCGCATCGCCTCGGGCATGGCGATTGCGTTCGAAGAAGCCGCCGGCGGCAACCCCCAATCTCTCGCATTCCGCCTCAGTGAGGCAAAGCAAAGAGCCGCGCTCGGGGACTACTTGCACAAGCTCAACTTGGATCGGATCGAGATTGCCGATCCGGCAAAGCTGCCCCTCGATTTGGTCGAGATGCTGACCAAGCTCGGCCATCCGGTCGACGTGTTGATCGCCGATGCCGGATGGCTGTGCCCACGCGGCACGTTGCAGCAGGCGGACGGCACAGCCTGTGCGACGATCGGGCATTCGGCACCTTGTGGATCCTGTGCGACCACGTTGACTGACATATCCGGCGAGGTCTGGCGGACACGGTGGGCTTCGGTGCTGCGCGACGCCGATCATGTTCTGGCGCCCAACGAGACTGCACGAACGCTGCTGAAGCGGGTCCTCGAACGCGACGTTACCTTGCACGGCGAGCGCACGGCGAAGCGCACCCGTGAGGCGCGACCGCCCGAGGCGAAAGCCGGATACTGTGGACTCATTCCGTATGGCCTCACCGCGCGCGAGCTCGATCTCATCCGCCGCATTGCACGCCAACTCAGGCGGGCTGCACCTGATATGTTTGTTGTTATCCTCGGCCCCACTCTGGACGATCTCGGTTTGATGAGCATTGGAAACGTCTTCGTCTCGGGCCCGATCGAGCCTGACGAATATGCAACGGTGTTTCGACGCTATGCCTTGACCGGTCTGCTCCTTCCGACCCTGAACGCGGTGTTTGGCCATCCCGCCATTGCGGCCGCCGACAGATCCGATCTGCCCGTGGCTGCGTTTGATTGGACGCAAGCAAGCTGGACACCACGGCCGCAAGATCTCTCCATCGATCCATCGCTGGGGGACGCGGAGATTGCGGATATCCTGAGCCACTGGTTCACCAGGCGGCCAGCAGTTGCAGGGGATCTCGCAGTTGTCTGACGTGATACCCACGCTTGCCGATGAGGACGTGCCACTCACCGTGCCGACCGCAACATTGCGCACCGCGTTTCGTCGCGTCGATGCGCGAACGTTCGCCGGGCACGTCGTCTGTGAATCGGAGCTGAACCAACGCCACGTGGTCGAGTTGTTGATCGATGGAGTGCCGATCGATGTCACGCACGCCGCGGAGTATGACCAGGCGCTCGCGGGGGTCGGTGACGGGTGCTACGGGTTTTCCTTTGCGCTGTTGGACAATGCGCTGACCGACAATTCGGTCATCGAAGCGAGGCTGGCCAACACACGGACGCCGGTTGGCGAGCCCATTCACATCGACGGCGGCGATCTGGCTCAATCAGCCGAGCAGAGGAAAGGCGATGTGACCTGGCTCGGCGGGTTGAGGTTCACGGGCTGGGTTGAGCGACCGGAGATGAGTGCGGCTTACGTCAACGCGCTGGTTGATGGCGAGTTGGTCGCGCAAGCACATAACTGGCGCTGGCATCATCTCGGCAAATCCCGCGAAGACGCCCGCGTTGCTCCGGCATTCGATCTGCATTTGCCGACACGGTTTGCCGACGGGCGCGTACGTCGCGTTCGCTTTGTTGATGAAACCGGCACCGATTTACCCGGCAGCCCCGTGACGTGCGTTGCCTTCGATCAGGGACTTGGCGAAGCGATCGCCCGGTTGGGCCTGATCGAAACCGAGCAGTTGCGCGGCGACTTGTTCGACCTCTTGGTGCCGAGCTCATACCCGATGTCGGACTACCGGCGCTGGGCCCGGCGATTCCCCCACCCGCCCGTGGCAACCCAGGAAATTCCGCAAACAGTTGCGGTCGTGCTCATTGGGGACGCCGATCCTGAACCGACCGCGCAAAGCCTGGAACTGCAGACCGAACATCCCTGGACGGCCGTTGCGCTGCCACCCGTGCAAGGCTCGCTTGACTTCGATCCTGCTGCCTTGCGTGAATTCCTGGAGGGCGAGGCGGAGGCGTGCGAAATCGTCATTTTCGCGCTCGCCGGAATGACATTCCAACCGGGCGCGGTCGCGACCCTGATCGCCGCGTTCTCGCAGCGTGAGCAAGCCTCTCTGGTCTACGGAGACCTGCTGTTGCCTGGCGATCGCGAGCATCATTGGCTGCTCGCATTCCCGGCGTTCGACTATGAACGCATGCTGGAACAGGGCTACGGCGCTTACCTCTTTGCCGCGCGGCGCAGCGGAGTGGAACGCGCCCTGGATGCCGCAGCGACCAATCCGTTCCGAGTCTTCAATGCCATTGCCGACGGACCGGAAGCGGCTGGATCAGTGGTTCATGTTCCCGGTGCCCTGGCCATATTGCCCATTCTGGATCGCACGAGCTTCGCAAGCGCACTGGCGCACGCCACGGCTGGCCATCTGACCGCACGCGGTGTAGCCGCGCAGCTTCGGCCCTCGTCGGGAGAAATCTTTCCAGCCGTGTGGGTGTCCCGACAGATCGAACGGCCCACGCTCTCGGTCATCATTCCGACCCGAAATAAACTCGAGCTGCTGCGCCGTTGCCTACAAACAATCGCCCCCGCATGCTCCAGGAATGGAGCAGAGATCATTGTCGTCGACAACGATTCATCCGAACCCGCAATGCTTGATTTTCTTGCGGCGATTGATGGCCGTTCGGCGCGTATCTTGCGCGTACCCGGCCCTTTCAATTTCGCGCGATTGAACAACATCGCGGTGCAAGGCGCCCGCGGAGAATTTGTTTGTTTTCTCAACAATGATATCGAAGCCAATGACGACGTGTGGCTCGACGAGATGCTGAACCGATGCGCAGAGCCGGATGTCGGCGCGGTCGGCGCGCTTCTCACTTGGCCGACTGGCGTCGTTCAGCACGGGGGCGTGGTGCTTGGCTCCAATTTGGCTGCGAGCCACGCTTTCAAGGACCGGGTGCGGGATGATCCCGGCTACACCGACCTCCTGCGCGTCGCGCACGAATGCAGTGCGGTGACAGCGGCGTGCATGCTGACGCGGCGAGCCGACTACGAGCAGGTCGGCGGCTTTGACGAGATCAATTTTCCGATCAACTTCAACGACGTCGACTACTGCCTCAAGCTGCGAGCCCTGGGCAAACGCATCGTGTTCACGCCGCATGCTCAACTCCTGCATCTGGAGTCCGCAAGCCGTGGTCAGGATCGCGGCACCGACCGCGCCGCCCGCTTTGAACGCGAGCTGCGCATTTTACGGGCGCGCTGGCTGGATGTGCTGATTGAAGACCCGTTCTACAGCCCCCAGCTCTCGCTTGATTCGGTCCCGTTCTCGGCGCTTGCCTGGCCGCCCCGCAGCTTCGCGCCGCGAACGGTGGAACGGCCCGTCCCGGTGCTGATCCCGCCGGGGATGTAAGCTGTCAAACAAAGATCAGTCGGTCGGCGAAGTCTGCTGCATCGCTTGCACGTATTGGCGCGTGCGTCGTCGATCAATCCCGCTACATATGCGCCCCTGGTAGGAGCGCGCGAAGATCCTCAATCTCGCGACCACCGTCCTGCCGATCTTTGCCAGTTCAAGAACGATCTACCAATTCGGTTGCATGGTGTTCTCAGGCCTTTTGCGTCAGCCGGAAGCCCGCGAGAACCAGCACCAGGCCGCACAACTGAAACAGCGTCGGGACGACCCCAAGAACCAGGTAACCGATCAGGAGTGTGAATGGGGGAACCAGCGTGGGAAACACCGCGGCGCGCGCCGCGCCAAGCAGAATGACGGCGCGGGTAAAGAGAAAAATCGAGGCTGCACCGGACAAGAACCCCTGAAATACGACTTGCAGCAGGTTCTCCCAGAGCCCGGCCGCGATCATCCGCTCGAACCCGAATAGCACCCATTGCACCGGGATGAGAACGAGAGACAGGACCCCCGTCACGATCACCGCCCGCGTGGGTGCGATGCGCCAGAGTTTGAGCAGCATTCCGAACACAGCAAACAGAACGCCGGCGGTCGCAAAAGAGAGGTCACCAAGGAGCGCGTGGGTCCCGATGTTGGTGAGCGCTTCAAATCCAATGACTGCAAGGCCGGCAACAATAACGAGCGCACCGAGCAGGCGCGTTGTCAGGAGAGGTTCCTTGAGCACGATGGTGGCAAGCGCCAATCCGCCCAACGCCGCGCAGGACGGCTGGATAACGCCGCCATGTCCCAGCGGAGCCCCCAGAAAGCCACTGTAACTGAAGGCCGACAGAATCGGCCCGCCACACAGCGTCAGCACGACGCCGCGGCCCCACCCAAAGATCCGCAGGTCGGCGGCGCCGTTTGCAATCACGACCGGCAGGAACGCGAGACCGGCCCAGACGCAGCGATGGAATACGAGGTCCACCGGCGCGAGCCCGGCATCGATACCATGACGGGCGACGGCCAGCCCGGCCGCCCAGAACAACGCCGCCGCGGTTCCGCAGATGACGCCAAGCGGTCCGGTCGGAATCGGCTCCGTGCCCAAATACCGTTTGTCGGAAGACCCAGAAGCAGCCGCGAGGAGTGCTCTGATGCGTTTACCAAGGGCGCGCGCGGCCATTTACAATCGCTCCGGGGCCGCCATTTGACATGGCAGCCGCACGCCCGCAACGGTTTGCAGCTAGACGCAAGCCTGGTGAGCAGGCCGCGCCGCGATAGCCGCTTTGGAGGTCACGCCATGAACCCGCAAAACCCCGTGATCTGTGTCGGCGAGGTCGCGATTGAGCTCGTGCGCGGCGGCGACGGCCGGTTTGGGCTCGGCTTCAACGGCGATACGTTCACCACGGCCGTCTATCTGGCGCGGGCCGGCATTCCGGTCGCGTATGCGACAGCAATGGGGGATGACCCCTATTCGAACGGGCTTGTTGCGCTCGCGGCGGCCGAGGGGGTGGGTTGCGACTGGGTAATCCGCGTGCCTGGCCGCTTGCCGGGATTGACCCTGGCCGATACGGCCAGAACTGGCGAGCGACAATTCTTGTCCTGGGGCGAGACCTCACCGGCCCGCGAACTTTTCGAGCTGCCCAACTGGGGGCTTGTTGCCGAGGCGCTTGTGAGCGCTCGATTGATCTATTTCTCCGGCATTACGCTGTCGCTCTATTCCAACCTCGCCATCGGCCGCTTCCTCGCGGTCTTGGAGTTGGCGCGACAGCGCGGTGTCAAGGTTGCCTTTGACGGCAACTTTCGTCCGCGTGGGTGGAAGGGAGACGTCGCGCGCACGCGCACTGTGTTCATGGAAGTGCTCAAGCGCGTAGACATTGCGCTGCCGACCTATGAGGACGAAGCCGTGTTATGGGGCGACCCCAGCCCAGACGCGACCGTGGAGCGGATGCGCGCGTTTGGTATCGGAGAGATCGTCGTCAAGAACGGGGCCAACAGCGCGGTCGTCGCTTCAGCCGACATGCAAGAGCACGTGCCGGTGCCGCAGCTTGTCGTGCCGGTCGACGCGACCGCGGCGGGAGACGGCTTTAACGCCGGCTATCTCGCCGCACGGCTCTCCGGCGCAACCCCGGTTGCAGCCGCGGGAGCGGCGCATCGCCTGGCCGGCGAAGTCATCCGGCATTCCGGAGCCTTGATGCCCCGCACCGGCGCGGCAATGCATTAGAAATGGGCCGTCCGCAGAACGGCCCGGTTCGATCAATCAGGGAGTGAGCTCGCTATGGACCTTCTCCTCGACGCGCCCGGAAACCCCGGCGGAGGCAGGCAGCTGTAGTACCGTCGCGCGTTGTCCAGGCCGCAGCGCGTTCACCAGCACCACCTTCCCGTTGGCGAACTCGAGCGCATCATGATGCGCCGTCGGATAGTCGAGATTGATCTGGCGGAAGCGCGCAACGTTGGCGCCGATCTTGCCGAACCCGAGCCGCGGGAACAGCCACGCGAACGGATGTGCCGACTCTGCCTCTTGCTCGAAGGCGACCTCGGTGCCGGGCATCAGACACACAGCCACGTGCGGTTCGCCGACCGCGCAGAATCCGCGGGTGACGGTGTTTGGGAAGTTCGTCGTCATCAGCTTGTCACCCACCTTGGAAGGGCGCGTCGCCACGTTGTGCAGGCTGTAGTCACACATGCAAACTCCTCCTTTGCTTGGAGCCGTAACGCGCGATGGCCGCTGCCGGTTCAATCAACATGTCGTTGAAGCATCTGCAGGCACTCTCGCGTGCTCACGACGGGCGCAAGACACGGAGTTCGCGCCCAGGAGGCTGCGGCATGGCGCCCGCAAGGCTGTGATCACAAGGCGGCATTGCCGCTTGAAACGGATCGAATGTACGTTACTATTGAAACACTTAACGGGGATGGGGTCCCCCAAAACCGCCCTCGGGCTGATGACTCCTGTCGCATACGAGGTGCGAACGGGAGTGCATTGTGGTCATTGCAAACGCAATCCAATCGGCTGACCGCCATGACGACAGTGGTCGATCGCTGCTGCCGTGCACGCCAATTGCAAGCATCAGTCGATTGCTGGTGTTTCGAGTCGGCGTCACGACGAGGGGGCACGCCGGCCAATCAAACGCGGGATGAGCTATGGCACTTTATTTTTGGATCGCAATCGGCAGCGCCATCGGCGGGGTTGCGCGGTATTGGTTCGCCGGCGTTGTCTCGAACTGGATTGGCGAGACATTTCCCTGGGGGACCCTCCTCGTTAACATCACCGGCTCATTCATCATCGGCTTTTTTGCCACCCTGACCGGCCCAGACGGACGGTTTTTCGTGGGCACGACCACACGCCAATTCGTGATGGTCGGGTTCTGTGGCGGGTACACGACCTTCTCGTCATTCAGCCTGCAAACGCTTAATCTCATGAACGAGGGCGAGTGGTTCCGCGCCGGTGCCAATATCGGTCTCTCAGTCCTATGCTGTATGCTGGCCGTGTGGGCCGGGCATATTCTGGCCGCGAGCCTGAGTGGCATGCGCTGGGTATGAGCATGCAAGTTCCGCGTGACGCGATCCTGCTGCGCATTTTTTTCGGTGAGGACGACCGGTACGAGCATCGCCCGCTGCACGAAGCCATCGTGCTGAAAGCGCGGGAAATGCAGCTCGGCGGCGCGACCGTCCTGCGCGGCCACATCGGGTTTGGCCATTCCAGCCACATTCACACCAGCCAAGCACTGCGCTTGTCGCAGGACCTGCCCATCATCGTCGAGATCGTGGACGCCCAGAGCAAGATCGACGCCTTCCTGCCGGTGCTCGACAGCATGATGTCGAGTGGGCTAGTCACGATCGAGAAAGTGCAAGTACTTCAATACGGAACCGGCACAATCGCAGCGACCTGACGTTTGCGCGCTGGCCCGATCCGTACTGATGTCTCCAGAAGGGACTCGCCCATGCCGCAGTACCGTTCCCGCACCAGCACCCATGGCCGCAACATGGCGGGCGCGCGCAGCCTCTGGCGCGCAACCGGCATGAAAGACGGCGACTTCGGCAAGCCGATCATCGCGGTGGCAAATTCCTTCACCCAGTTCGTGCCGGGACACGTGCATCTGAAGGATCTCGGGCAGCTGGTGGCGCGCGAAATCGAGGCGGCCGGCGGCGTTGCCAAGGAATTCAACACGATCGCCATCGATGACGGGATCGCGATGGGGCACGAGGGAATGCTCTACAGCCTGCCGTCGCGCGAGATCATCGCCGACAGTGTCGAGTACATGGCGAACGGCCACTGCGTCGATGCGCTGGTCTGCATTTCCAATTGCGACAAGATCACCCCGGGCATGCTGATGGCCGCGCTGCGGCTCAACCTGCCGACCGTGTTCGTGTCGGGCGGACCGATGGAAGCCGGCAAGGTCAAGCTGCATGACAAGGTGCAAGCGATCGATCTCGTCGACGCCATGGTGGCGGCGGCCGATGACCGGGTGAGCAACGAGCACGTGCAGGTGATGGAGCGGTCGGCTTGCCCGACCTGCGGATCTTGCTCCGGCATGTTCACCGCCAACTCGATGAACTGCCTCACCGAGGCGCTTGGCTTGGGTCTTCCCGGGAATGGCTCGGTCCTGGCAACGCACGCCGATCGCAAACGACTGTTTGTCGAAGCCGGTCACCTGATCGTTGACTTGGCGCGGCGCTACTACGACCAGGATGATGCGTCGGTGCTGCCGCGCAACATCGCGAACTTTGCGGCGTTCGAGAACGCCATGACCCTCGACATCGCGATGGGTGGGTCAACCAACACGGTCCTGCATCTGTTGGCTGCCGCACACGAGGGCAAGGTCGGCTTCTCGATGCGCGATATCGATCGCCTGTCTCGGCGCGTTCCCGTGCTCTGCAAGGTCGCGCCGTCAGTGCCCGATGTTCATCTCGAAGACGTGCATCGCGCCGGCGGCGTAATGGCAATCCTCGCCGAACTTGGCCGCGCCGGACTGATCGACACCAGCGTGCACACCGTGCACAGCAAATCATTGGCCGACGCACTTGCGCACTGGGACGTGCGCCAGACCCGCAGTGAGACGGTGCGCTCGTTCTATCGCGCCGCGCCAGGCGGTGTTCCGACCACCGTTCCATTCAGTCAGGAGCGGCGGTACGACGACGTCGACATCGACCGCAAGGCCGGCGTCATCCGCGAGGTCGACCATGCCTTCAGCAAGGATGGCGGGCTTGCCGTTCTGTATGGAAATCTGGCGGAGGACGGCTGCATCGTGAAGACCGCCGGCGTTGACGCGAGCATCCTCAACTTTTCCGGTCGAGCCTGCGTGTTCGAGAGCCAGGACGCAGCGGTCGCCGGAATTCTTGGCGGCAAAGTCAGTGCCGGCGATGTTGTCGTGATCCGCTACGAGGGCCCGCGCGGCGGCCCCGGCATGCAGGAGATGCTCTATCCGACGAGCTACATCAAATCGAAGGGTTTTGGAAAATCGTGCGCGCTCGTCACCGACGGCCGCTTTTCTGGCGGTACCTCCGGGCTCTCCATCGGCCATGTGTCGCCGGAAGCGGCGGAAGGCGGACTGATCGCGCTGGTCGAGGACGGCGACCGCATCGTGATCGATATTCCAAACCGGTCGATCCGGCTCGATGTGGCCGAGGACGAGCTTGCGCGGCGGCGTACCGCCATGGAGACACGCGGCGAGCGGGCTTGGCAGCCGGAAAAGCGCGATCGACATGTCTCGACGGCGCTGCAAGCCTACGCGGCGCTCACGACGAGCGCGGCCCGCGGCGCCGTGCGCGAAATTCCGCATGCGCGGACAAGGTGACCCATGCAGCTCCCTCGCGACGCGACTCTGCTACGCATCTTTGTTGGCGAGGACGCGCGCTTCGAGCATCAGCCGCTATTCGAAGCGATCGTCCTCAAAGCACGCGAACTGCAACTCGCCGGCGCGACGGTGTTGCGCAGCCCGATGGGCTACGGCCAGCCACGTCGGTTGCACACGACCAAGATCCTGAACCTGTCGGAAGACCTGCCGATCGTCATTGAGATCGTCGATGTGCAAGACAAGATTGATGGATTCCTGCCAATCCTCAATCAGATGATGACCAGCGGGCTCGTGACCCAGGAAAAGGTGCAGGTGCTGCAATACGGCAAGCCGGCACTGGCCCCCAAGGACTAGGCGCCCTAACCAGAGCGCATGAGACTGACTTTTTTGTCAGAAACTGACTCTTTTGTAATTGGATATTGCGTCGATACGGGAACAAGGTTGTCACAATCCGGCTTTAGAGTAAGATGCAATCCTTCGTATTGCGGAACTCGCATTGAATATCTCCTAGAGACATAGGAGTGCTCTGTATGGCGCGCACGAAGCAGGCTCCAAAGCGAACCCATCGGAAGAAAACCTTGCCGGCGCTCGGCGCCGCCGGAGTGGCCGGGGTCTCTGCCGCGATTGCGGGTGGCGCATCCGCGACTGCGGCGCCAGCACCTGTGTCGCTGGACAGTCTTTTCACACATCCGCCTGTCGTGCTCGGCGAGGAGGAAATCGCCGACGTCAGCTTGGCGACGTTCTACGTCTTCGACAAGGAAAACGCCGACATACCTGAAGCTGGCGTCCAACTCGCGCGGGGCTGCGGCGGCTGCGGCTGTAGAGGCTGCGCCGCTAGAGGCTGTGCGGCCAGGGGCTGCGCCGGCTGTCGAGCCTGTCGCGGTTGTGGTTGCCGAGCTTGCCGCTGCGGCGGATGCGGTGGCGGGTGTGGCTGCGGCGGCTGTGGCTGCAGTTGCTGTCTGTCGTGGGGCGCTTGCCTCTGGTGCTAGGCTGGCGCACGTTCCGGTCCCATGACAGGTAATCGGGGGCCGGAGCCCATCGAGCGCAGCAAAGCTAAGCTGCAGTTTGCGCCGAATTTCACCGCCTACGTGCTGCCGCACGACGTCGTCTGCCTCTATTCCGAGGATCGGAAGTTCTTTCTGCACGGCGCGCTCTATTGCGCATTGGCGTCCGCGATCGGTGAGCGCGCCAGGAGTGTTGGCGAGCTCCTGCGCGAACTCGAGGCGGATTTCCCGCCTGACAAGATCCACGAAGCAATCAAGCGACTGCTCGACCGGCGTTATGTTGTCTTCGCATCGCCATCCTCCACTGGGGTTCTTGCCGCCTATTGGGCAAGCCTTGGCCTGTCGCCGGAGGCCGCGGCGAGAAACCTCCAGAAGTGCCGCATTCGATTGCAATCGATCGAGGTTGAAGGTGCAGCGGAGCTCGATAGCGCTTTGCGCGAACTTGGCGTTCGCATCGTCAAAAGCTCTCCTGATCTGACCGTAACGCTTGTGAGCGATTATCTCGACCAGCGGTTGGCCGAACTGAACCAGCAGCATCTCTCGGATTCGACGCCGTGGCTGCTGGTCCAACCTTCCGGGATTTTTCCGCTGATCGGTCCGATCTTCAGCCCGGAGAAAAGCGCTTGCTGGACATGCCTTGCTGATCGCATGCGGCGCAACCGTGAGGTTAAGGCATTCCTTAATCGGGGACAGGCGCGGCCAATCACAGTGTCTCCGCTGGCGCGACAAACGTTCGGACAAAGCGCCATCCACTTGGCGGCCGCCGAGATCGGAAAAGCGATCGCCACCGACTTTCGCACGGAATTGCGCGACCACATCATCAGCTTGGATCTGCCGGGTCTGACGGTCGTGAAGCACTACGTGGCGGCGCGTCCGCAATGCCCAAGCTGCGGTCAGGCGAAGTTGCGCCACGCCGGCCGAGCGCCTCAACCGATCGAGCTTGCTGAGGGCACCAAGCTCGTCATGACGAGCGGCGGGTATCGGACGGTCGCACCGAGAGCCACGGTTGCGCGTTTCCGCAAGCACGTGAGCCCGCTCACCGGCGTAGTCTCTCGTCTCGAGCGCATCGAGGCCGACTTGCCCTTGAACACCAACTACTTCGCGGTTCACAACTTTTCAGCACCGGCCAAGACGGTGCATGAACTGCGCGCCGGCTTGGGCGGCGGCAGCTTTGGCAAGGGCAGCACCGCCGAGCAGGGGGAAGCGAGCGCCCTGATGGAGGCGATCGAGCGCTACTGCGGAATATTTCAGGGTGACGAGATCAGGAAGAAGGGGCGGTTCACGGATTTTGCCCCCGGCGAAGCCATCCACCCGAACGACGTCTTGCTGTTCAGCGACGCCCAGTATCAGGAACGGCAGGCGCCTGGTCATGACGCGCATGCCACGCCGCCGACATCCGCACCATTCGATCCGGCAAGCAAGATTGACTGGTCGCCGGTCTGGTCTCTACGTGACAAGCGTTTCAAATATCTGCCGACCAGCCTGCTCTACTTTTTCTACCAAGGTCCTGGCGCGATCAACACCGATTCCAACGGCTGCGCGGCGGGCAACACGCTTGAGGAAGCAATCGTCCAGGGCTTCCTCGAGTTGGTCGAACGAGACGCCTACGCCATTTGGTGGTACAATCGCTCGCAGCGCGCGCAAGTCGATCTCAATCATCTCAACGATTCATACATCCGCGATTTGCAGACCCAGCTTGCTGACGCAGGACGCAAGCTCTGGGTGCTCGACGTCACCAGCGATCTCGGGATTCCAACCTTTGTGGCGATCCTGCACTGGATGCAGAACTCGCAGGAAAACATCGAGTTCGGGTCGGGCGCGCATTTTGATCCGCGCATTGCCGCGCTGCGTGCGTTGACCGAGCTCAATCAATTCTTGTCCATCGGGCTCATGGGCGGCGGGAGCGGAGAGAAATCGAGCCTTGATGGCGTCACGCCATTGCGCCTGCAGGATCATCCGTTCCTGATCCCCGCGGCCAGTCCGGCGGTCCAATGGGAGCCTGATGAGAAGTTCGCGCGGCTCGGCACACGCGAGCAGGTGATCGCGTGCATGCAACTTGCGCAAAACAAAGATCTGGATTTCCTGGTACTTGATCAGACACGACCCGATGTTGGCGTTCCAGTGGTCCGCGTCGTGGTACCCGGACTGCGGCACTTCTATCGCCGCTTCGCGCCCGGGCGCCTCTACGATGTCCCAATCAAGCTTGGATTGCGCGCCGCGCCGCTGACGGAAAGTGAGCTTAATCCACTCCATCCCCATACCTGATGACACCGCCGGCGCGCGGAAACCAAATGAAGCAAGAACAGCGCGTCCCAGCAAACATTTCTGCCCGGCTCAGCGCTCCCGTCACGCTCGAAGCGCAACCGGACGGGAAAATCCTCGTCGCGTTCGGCGGCTATTATTTGGATCTCGGGACGTTCAGCCCGAACGCCGCGGCTCGCGTGCAAGACCTGCGCATCGGACTCCCCCTAAGGTCACTGATCTCCAGCCGCCGCGACATCGACCAGCAACTATATCAGCTGGTCCGCCGACTGGCGCGGCGCGGCTTGTTGGAATATCCCTTGCGGCGCGCGCGCAGCAAGGAAGACGACGTCGTCGTCGAGCCGCAGGTCGCTGACTACTGGCCGGGATCGTCACAGCTCAGCGACGATGATGTTCTGGTCTTCTCACGCTTCGCGCTTTTGCGCCGACGCGGCGATGCGATGGTGCTGGAATCGCCGCGCGCAGGCGCGCTGCTGCGGATTTTCAATCCACAGATCGTCACCGCGCTCGCCCGCCTCTCAGCCCCACAACAGGTCAAGCGGTTTCGCCGGCAGGAAGGCTTTCCGGGAGTCGACCTTCTCGCCTTGCTGATGGATTGTCGGATTCTAATCAAGGTCGAGCGCTCCGATCAGCGTAGCCTCCGAACCGCCGAAGGCGACGCCAACCTGGTTCTCTGGGACTTTCATGATCTTCTGTTCCATGCACGCAGCACGGAAGGCCGGCACGCCAATCCGGTAGGCGGACTTTATCCGTATGCTGGGGTGACGGCTCCGTTGCCTGCGGTACGCTCGCGTTGGCTTGGGAAGAGAGTCGAGTTGCGCGAACTTTCGCCCGCTGCAGAGGCTATCTCCCCGTTCGCCAAGCTCCTCGAAGAGCGTCATTCGACCCGCATTTTTGACGACCAGCGGCCGATCTCGCTTAACGAGCTTGCGCGCTTTCTCCAAGCCACCGCGCGAGTCCGCTCGAAATCTCAACACGCGATTGACCTCGGCGACATCCAGCCATCGGTTGAATATACCGGGCGGCCATATCCGTCGGCTGGCGCCAGCTACGAGTTGGAACTCTATCTAGCGGTCGACAAATGCGAGGGGCTTGCCCGAGGCTTCTACCATTACGACGCGGGCGACCATGCTCTGGTGGCAATCGACACAGGGACGCCGGAGTTCACTGCGCTCCTAACCGGTGCCCAACTTGCAATGGACGTGCCCACGCCGCCGCAAATCCTGCTGATCATAACCGCGCGCTTTGGCCGAATTTCGTGGAAATATAGCTCGATCGCCTATTCGCTCGTCCTGAAGGATGTTGGCGTGCTGCTGCAAACGCTCTACCTGATGGCGGTGGACATGGGGCTCGGTGGATGTGCGATTGGCACAGTGAACATCGATCTGTTCGCGAGGATGACCGGGATTGAGTTCCACATCGAGAGTCCAGTCGGTCAGTTCGCATTCGGTCGCCCGTCCAACTCGACCGCCTGAGTTGGAGCTTCACCAGGACCAGCGCCGGTCGTTTGTTACAACGCCACCCGAGGAAACACGCTCAAAATATCCCACAGACTGGCGGCGGCGTTTGCCTTCAAGCGCGAAGATAGCCCCCTGAGGATCGACGCATCGGATGATCCAAGTGCCATCCGGCAGCTCGAGTGGGCCGTTGAGAATCTGGCCGCCTCCGGCCTCTACTCTCCGCTGCGCCGCGTCGATATCCTCGATGTTGAAGTAGTAGAGCCAAAATGGAGTGGAAATCATTTCGGGCTTTGTGAGCATGCCGCCGATCGTGCGCCCTGCGACTGAGAACAACTGATACGCGCCCAGCTCGCCGGTCACGGCCTCAGCCTTTTCCCAGCCGAACAGCGAGTGGTAGAAGGTAAACGCCGTTTCCCAGTCGCTGGCGAGCAGCTCGTGCCAGCCCACACCTCCTGTGGCGTCCAGCGTGGAAGGGCGCGCGGGATTGGAATGCAATGGCGTCAGCACGCCGAGTGTCGCGGCTTGCGGATCTGCAAAGACGGAAAAGCGCCCGACGTTTGGAATGCCGGTCGGCGGCACGTACACTGTTCCGCCAAGGCGACGCACTTCGCCGGCTGTGGCGACGACGTCTTTGACCTCGACATATCCGACCCAATAGGGCTTTCCCCCGGCGCTTCTGGCGCTGGCAGGCAGCTCCATCATGCCGGCGACCACAGCATCTCCGGCCGTGAACAACATGTAGGTCGCGCCCGGCGCTGAAGCATCGTGCGCGCCCCATCCGATCACGTTGGTGTAGAAAGCCTTGGCGCCGGCGACATCAGTCGTGATCAACTCGTACCAGGCAAAATGGCCCTGTGAATTGACCACGCCTGCCCTCTTCGGCTGCTTAGCCGTCCTACAGGCGGGGCACGAGCCCGAGCTTGTCCATCAAGGCGCGATCGCGATCCTGCGCCGGGTTCGGCGTGGTCAGCAATTTCGGCCCGTAGAAGATCGAATTGGCGCCGGCGAGAAAACACAGCGCCTGGGTCTCCTCGCTCATGTCCTCGCGGCCGGCGGAGAGCCGGACCACCGAGGCCGGCATGGTGATGCGGGCGACGGCGATCGTGCGGACGAACTCGAACGGATCGAGTGCGTCGGTTTCCATCAGCGGCGTGCCAGCGACCCGCACCAGCATGTTGATTGGAACCGATTCCGGATGCTCCGGCAGGCTCGCGAGCGTCGCGATCATGCCGATGCGATCCTCGCGGCTCTCGCCCATGCCCACGATGCCACCGCAGCACACGTGGATGCCGGCCTCGCGCACATGCGCCAACGTGTCGAGGCGATCCTCGTAGGTGCGCGTGGTGATGATCGCGCCGTAAAATTCGGGCGAGGTATCGAGGTTGTGATTGTAGTAGTCGAGGCCCGCTGTCTTCAGCCGCTGAGCCTGGCCGCCGTCCAGCATGCCGAGCGTGACGCAGGTCTCGAGCCCGAGCGCTTTGACGCCGTCGACCATGGCGCAGACCTTGTCGAGATCGCGATCCTTGGGTGACCGCCACGCCGCCCCCATGCAGAAGCGGCTCGCGCCCGCGTCTTTGGCCTCGCGCGCCGCATCGAGCACCGCATCGAGCGACATCAGTTTTTCGGCCGCGACGCCGGTCTCATAGTGCACGCTCTGCGGACAATAAGCGCAATCCTCCGGGCATCCGCCGGTCTTGATCGAGAGCAGCGTCGAGATCTGCACCTCGCGCGGATCGAAGTAGGCGCGATGCAGGGTCTGCGCCTGGAACAGAAGCTCAGGGAACGGCAGTTCGAACAGCGCGCGCACATCGGCGCGCGTCCAGTCGTGGCGAATCGGGCCCGCGTGGGCCGCGAGACTCGTGGTGCGATCATCCATGCCGGCACGATGACCCTGCTGCACTGCAATTGCAACTGGCGTCAGGGGTTACTCCGCCGCGATCTGCGTCCCCGCCCCGGCCGGCTCCACGCGCGCGGCGCAGTACTTGAATTCCGGAATTTTCCCGAACGGATCGAGCGCGGGGTTGGTCAACAGATTGGCCGCGGCTTCCGCGTAGGCGAACGGGATGAACACGACGCCGTCGGGAATCGCATCGTCCTGGCGCGCGGCGAGTTCGACCATGCCGCGCCGCGTCGTAACCCGGATCATCTCACCTGGGGCGACGCCGAGCCGCGTCAGCTGATTGCGCGAGAGCGATGCAACGGCCGCTGGTTCGAGATCGTCAAGCACCATGGCACGCCGAGTCATGGCGCCGGTGTGCCAATGCTCGAGCTGGCGCCCGGTCGTGAGGATGAACGGGAACTCCGCGTCAGGCTGCTCATCCGGCGGGGTCAGCTTCGCAGCAACGAGCTTGCCCAGACCGCCCGGACGCGGGAAGCCGTCGGCAAAAACGACATCGTGGCCCGGCTTGTCGGGCGCATCGGACGGATAGGTCACCGAGCTTTCGCACTCGATACGGTCCCAGGAAATGTTGTCGAGGGATGGCATCAGGGAGGCCATCTCGGGGTAGATCTCGCGCGGATGCGTGTAGTTCCACGGCAAGCCGATGCGCTTGGCGATCTCCTGCGTGATCCACCAATCGGGCTTGGCTTCGCCGGGCAGCGGCAGGGCCTTGCGCCCCATCTGCACTTGACGATTCGTGTTGGTGACCGTGCCGTCCTTCTCGGGCCACGCGGACGCTGGCAAGATCACGTCGGCGTAGGCCGCGGTCTCGGTGAGGAACAAGTCCTGCACCACCAGGTGCTCGAGATGCGCAAGCGCGCTGCGTGCATGATTGAGATCGGGATCCGACATCGCCGGGTTTTCACCCATGATGTACATGCCCTTGATCACGTCATCATGGATGGCGTGCATGATCTCAACGACGGTCAATCCCTTCTTGGGATCAAGCGTCGTTCCCCAAACGGATTCGACCTTGCTGCGGATCGCGAGATCTTCCACCGATTTGTAGTCGGGGAAGAACATCGGAATGAGCCCGGCGTCGGAGGCGCCCTGCACATTGTTCTGGCCGCGCAGCGGATGCAGGCCGGTGCCCGGGCGGCCAATCTGTCCGGTAATCAAGGCCAGCGCGATCAGGCAGCGGGCGTTGTCGGTGCCGTGCGTGTGCTGCGAGATCCCCATGCCCCAGAAGATGATTGACGATCTGGCGCGGGCATATTTGCGCGCCACCGTGCGCAGCACGTCCGCCTCGATGCCACAGATCGGCTCCATCTCTTCAGGGGTGAAATCCTTCACGTGCTCGGCGAGCGCCGCAAACCCTTCCGTGTAAGTCTGCACATATTGCTGATCGTAGAGCTTCTCGGTCACGATCACGTTGAGCATGGCGTTGAGCATCGCCACGTCGGTGCCGTTGCGGAACTGCAGCATGTGCGTGGCGTGGCGCTTGAGCGCCTGGCCGCGCGGATCCGCCACGACCAGCGTCGCGCCGCGCTTTGCGGCTTGCTTGAAGAACGTCGCCGCGACCGGATGATTTTCGGTCGGGTTGGCGCCGATGACGATGATGACTTCCGAATTCTTGCACTCATTGAAGGTCGCCGTCACCGCAGCCGAGCCGACGCCCTCCATCAGCGCGGCGACCGAAGAGGCGTGGCACAAGCGCGTGCAATGATCGACGTTGTTGGTGCCGAACCCGGCGCGCACCAGCTTCTGGAACAGATAGGCTTCCTCGTTGGAGGCTTTGGCTGAACCAAAGCCGGCAAGCGCCTTGGGCCCGTGTTCGTCGCGAATCCGCTTGAGGCCCTCGGCGGCACGATCGAGTGCCTCCTCCCACGTGGCCTCGCGAAAGTGTGTCCACGGATTGGCCGGATCGATGACGTCATCGACACGCTTGGCGACACCATCCTTGCGAATAAGCGGCTTTGTCAGACGATCCTTGTGACGCACGTAATCGAAGCCGAAACGGCCTTTGACGCACAGCCGGTTCTCGTTGGCAGGCCCGTCGCGGCCGGTCACAGAAGCGATCTGATCGTCTTTGATCTGATAGGTGAGCAGACAGCCGACCCCGCAATAAGGACAGACGCTGTCCACGGTGCGATCGGCCGCTCCGGTGAACACGTTGTTGCTGTCGACCAGCGTCGCCGGCATCAGCGCACCGGTCGGACACGCCTGCACGCACTCGCCGCAAGCAACGCAGGTCGAGTGACCCATGGGATCGTCGAAATCGAACACGATCTTTTCATGGTGGCCGCGTCCCGCCATGCCGATCACGTCGTTGACCTGCACCTCGCGGCACGCGCGGACGCAGAGATTGCAGTGGATGCAGGCGTCGAGGTTGACCGCCATGGCCGGATGGCTGCGGTCCGGCTGCGGCCGGTGCGCATGCGGGAATCGGCTCGCTTCGACGTGCTGCTCGTCTGCAGTCTCCCAGAAGTGTGACTCCGGATCGTGCGCCGTCTCGCGGGCCGGCTGATCCGTCATCAGCAATTCGACCACCATCCGGCGCGCGGTCTTGGCGCGATCCGTCTGGGTTTTCACCTTCATGCCCGCGGTCGGGGTGCGGATGCAGCTCGCGGCCAGCACCCGTTCGCCCTCGATCTCGACCATGCAGACGCGGCAGTTGCCATCGGGGCGATAGCCGGGCTTGGGCGCGTAGCAGAGGTGCGGCAGCTCGATGCCCTGGCGCGCGGCCACCTGGAAGATGGTCTCACCGGGCAGTGCCTCGACGTCGCGGCCGTCCAGGGCGAATTTGATTGCTTCGCCGTGTCCGTTTGCTTTGGTCATGCCATCACCACTGCTTCAAAGGCTTCGCCAGTTCCTCGCGAAAATACTTGAACACGCTGACCATCGGGTTGGGCGCAGCCTGGCCGAGACCGCAGATCGAAGCGTCCCGCATCGCGTCAGACAGCTCATTCAGCAAACCCTCGTTCCACGGGCCGCTCGCCATCAGCTTGGCCGCCTTCTCGGTGCCCACCCGGCAGGGGGTACACTGGCCGCAACTCTCATCCTCGAAGAACTTCATCAGGTTGAGCGCCACCGCCTTCATATCGTCCTGGTCGGACAGGATCACAACCGCGTGCGACCCGACAAAGCAGCCGTATTTTTCCAAGGTGCCGAAATCGAGCGGCAGATCGCCCATGCTGGCCGGCAGAATGCCGCCCGAGGCGCCGCCCGGCAGATAACCCTTGAACGTGTGCCCCGGTGCCATGCCGCCGCAATATTCGTCGATCAGCTCGCGCACCGTGATCCCGGCCGGCGCGAGCTTCACTCCTGGTTCACGGACCCGTCCGGAGACCGAGAAGCTGCGCAGGCCCTTGCGGTCGTGCCGGCCATGTGACGTGAACCAGGCGGAGCCCTTCTCCACGATGTCGCGCACCCAGAACAGGGTCTCGACGTTCTGCTCCAGTGTCGGCCGGCCGAACAGGCCGACCTGGGCCACGTAGGGAGGACGGTGGCGCGGCAAACCGCGCTTGCCCTCGATCGATTCGATCATGGCCGACTCTTCGCCGCAAATATACGAGCCGGCGCCGCGCCGCATGTGCACCGTGGTGAAGCGCATCAAACCGGCCTGTTCGGCCTTGGCGAGTTCCTCAAGCAGCATGAGGCGCACTTCGGGATACTCATCGCGGAGATAGAAATAGGCTTCGCGCGCCTCGACCACCCAGGCGGCGATCAGCATGCCCTCGATGAACCGGTGCGGATCACGCTCGAGATAGAAGCGGTCCTTGAAGGTCCCGACCTCGCCTTCGTCACCATTGACGGCCATCAGCCGCGGAGCCGGCTCGGCGCGCACAAGGCTCCATTTGCGGCCAGTCGGGAATCCGGCGCCGCCCAGCCCCCGCAGCCCGGCATCGCTCACGGCCTTGATGATGTCATCGCGCGTGCGCCGGCCCTCGAGGCAGTCCTGCAGCAACGCGTAGCCGCCCTCGGCCTGATAGGCTGTGAAATCCTTCGCCGTGCGCCAGGCGTGCGCGTGGGTTCCGGCCTTGACGGCGTCCGCCACTTTCTCCGCTGTCGCCTGCATCACCTGCACGTGCCCGACCGCGCAGGCCGGCGCATGATCGCAAGCGCCCATGCAGGGTGCGCGCAGCACGCGAACGCCGGAACCAAGCTCGAGCCGGAAGCTCCGCCAGGAGCTTTTCGGCGCCAGCCATCGCGCAGGACAAGCTCTCGCACACCCGCACCGTCACCGGCGGCGGAGGCGGCCCGTCCTTCACCACATCGAAATGCGCGTAGAAGGTCGCAACCTCGTAGACCTCGGTCAGCGCGAGCTTCATCTCCTGAGCGAGTGCCGCAAGATGAGCGGCCGAGAGATAACCGTAGTGATCTTGAATGAGATGCAGGTGCTCGATCAGAAGATCGCGCTGGCGCGAGCGGTCGCCCAACAGCGCGCGCACCTCGTCGAGCGCGCGCGGATCGACTTGCCGGCCCTTCGGTGTCTTCGGTGGTCTCCGTCGCCCGCTCGCGGGCCTGTCATTCACGACGACTGTATTCACTCAGAACAGCCCTACGATCTTTCCCTCTGCGTTGACATCGATGGAGTCCGCTGCCGGCACCTTCGGCAGGCCCGGCATGGTCATGATGTCACCGCAGATCGCGACGACGAACTCGGCACCGGCGGAGAGGCGAACCTCGCGCACCGGGATGACGTGATCGACCGGCGCGCCCTTGAGGTCCGGGTTGGTTGAGAAACTGTACTGGGTCTTGGCGATACAGACCGGCAGCTTGCCGTAACCCATCTGCTCGAACGCACGCGAGCTGATCGCGCACCGATTTCTCAACAGCGATATCCTTGGCGCGATAAATCTCGCGGGCGATCGCCCGGATCTTTTCCACCAACGGCAGATCGTCGGGATACAGCAATTTGAGATGGCTCTTGCCGCTGTCGATTGCCTTGACCACCGCGTGCGCGACGTCGGCCGCTCCGGCGTCCACCCATCGCCCAGTGATCGGCCATGATGGCTTCGACACCGAGCTTCTTGGCGCCTTCCTTGACGAGGGCGATTTCGGCGTCGGTATCGGCGGAGAACCGATTGATGGAGATGACCGGGACGATCCCGAACTTCTGAATGTTTTCCACGTGGCGTTGCAGATTCGACAGTCCAACCTCAAGCGCCTTGAGGTTCTCGGTCTTGAGATCCTCCTTCTTGACGCCGCCATGCATCTTGAGGGCCCGGATGGTCGCCACGATGACGGCGCAGTCCGGCGCCAGCCCGGTCTTGCGGCACTTGATATCGAGGAACTTCTCGCCGCCGAGATCGGCGCCGAAGCCGGCTTCCGTCACGACGTAATCGGCGAGCTTCAACGCCGTCGTCGTTGCCAGCACCGAGTTGCATCCATGCGCGATGTTGGCGAACGGACCGCCATGGATGAATGCGGGCGTGCCTTCCAGTGTCTGCACCAGGTTCGGTGAGAGCGCATCCTTGAGCAGGGCCGTCATCGGGCCGTGGCCCTTGAGCTCGCTGGCGCGCACCGGCTTGCGGTCGCGCGTATAGCCGACGATGACGTTGCCCAAGCGCTTCTTCAGATCCTCGAGGTCGCTCGCCAGACAGAAAATCGCCATTACCTCGGAAGCGACCGTGATGTCGAAACCATCCTCGCGCGGGAATCCGTTGGCGACACCGCCGAGCGAGTTGACGATCGAGCGCAAAGCGCGATCGTTCATGTCCATCACGCGGCGCCAGGCCACGCGGCGGCTATCGAGGCCGAGCGCGTTGCCCCAGTAGATGTGATTGTCGATCAGCGCCGAGAGCAGATTGTGCGCGGTGCCGATGGCGTGGAAGTCACCGGTGAAATGCAGGTTGATGTCTTCCATCGGCACGACCTGCGCATAACCGCCGCCAGCCGCGCCGCCCTTCACGCCGAAGCAGGGCCCGAGCGAGGGCTCGCGCAGGCACAGCATCGCCTTCTTGCCGATGTGATTGAGCGCATCGGTCAGGCCCACCGTGGTGGTGGTCTTGCCTTCACCGGCCGGTGTCGGTGTGATGGCAGTGACGAGGATCAGCTTGCCGTTGGGTTTGTTCTTGAGCGACTTGATGTAGTCCATCGAGATCTTGGCCTTGTAGTGGCCATAGGGCTCGAGGTTCTCCGCCGCGATGCCGAGCTTCTCCCGCGCGATGTCGAGGATCGGCCGCTTCGCCGCGGCCTGCGCGATTTCGATATCTGATTTCGGATTGCTATGTTGCGAAGCTGGCATTGCGCGGTTTCCGTATTTGCGAATGTGGTGTTGTGCCGAATGCGATCAGATACTCTTAATCGAGTTGTTCAACCGAGTTCGCATACCGACCGAAAGCTTGGCAGCGGTCGCAAACTCGCCGGCCGCCGTTTTCGGTCCATCGGCAGGTTTGACGCGTAGGACCTTGATGCGGCCATCCGCACAAGCCACGAGAAAACCGTCGCCGTCAACAGCAACAATCTCTCCCATCTTCCCACCGATGCCTTTGGGATCGTGGGCAGGATAAGGTCTCAACTCAAACACCTGCAGCTTGGCCCCGTTCCATGTGGTCCACGCGCCGGGGGCCGGATTGCACCCGCGGATCAGGTTGTGGATCTGGTTCCACGGCTTGGCCCAATCGATGTGGGCATTCTCAGCCGAACACCAGCCTTCATAGGTCGCATGAGCGGAATCTTGCTTGATGCGCGGCGCTTTTCCGGCCTTCACCAGATCAACGGCTTCGAGCATGGCCTCGACCCCCATGGGGAACAGGCGGTCGAAGTAGACGCTGCCGAGCGAGTCCTCGGAGCTGATCGGGCGTCTTTTTCTGCAGCAGGATATCGCCGGTATCGAGCCCATTATCGGGCCAGAAGATCGAGAGTCCGGTCTCCGTCTCGCCCTTGATGATGGGCCAATTGATAGAGCTTGGCCCACGAAACTTGGGCAGAAGCGAGGGATGGTACTGGATTGACCCATGGGTCGGAATGTTCAGGAAGTCCTCCGGCACGAACAAGGTGACGAAGGCCATGACCTGAAGGTCCGGCTTGAGGGCGCGAAACTCGTCCCACACCTCAGGCTTGCGGTAGGAGGCCGGCTGGTAGAGCGGCAGCTTGGCGGCAAGCGCCGCCTCCTTCATCGGGTCAGCCTTCTGTCCCGGTTTCTCCGGAGCAACATAGACCCCCACCACGTTCTCGCCGCGCTTGAGCAGCGCCTCGAGCACCGCCTTGCCGAACGCTTGTTGACCATGAACTACAATGCGCATCGAAGCCTTATCTCCTGCGCGACTTACGCGGCTTCGGCGCGAGATTTCTCGCCCGGCGTGATCGCACCCGAACCCTTGATGTCGGCGACCTCGCTGGTGCTATAGCCAAGCACCTCGCGCAGGATCTCTTCGGTGTGCTCGCCCAGCAGCGGCGCCCGCTTAACGTCGCACGGCGAGTCCGACAGTTTGATTGGATTGCCGACCGTGAGATAGGTGCCGCGCTGCGGATGATCCACCTCAACCACCGTGCCGGTTGCGCGCAGCGACGGCTCCTCGGCGATCTCCTTCATGGACAGGATCGGTCCAACGGGAATGTCATGCTTGTTACAGACATCCATGACCTCGAGTTTGGTCATGGTCATCGTCCAGGCCTCGATCGTGTTGAAGATATGTTTAAGCCGCGGTAGGCGCGCGGGCGGCGTCGCATAGTCCGCGTCGGTCTTCCATTCGGGCTTGCCGATCAGATCGCAGATCGCACCCCACACCGGCGCCTGAGTGATGAAATAGATATAGGCATCGGGATCAGTCTCCCAGCCCTTGCACTTGAGGATCCAGCCGGGCTGACCGCCGCCCGAGTCGTTGCCGGCGCGCGGCACCGCTTTTCCGAACGCAACGCCCTCGCCAAACTGGCTGTATTCCTTGAGCGGCCCGTGACCGAGGCGCTGCTGATCGCG
This sequence comes from uncultured Alphaproteobacteria bacterium, assembly GCA_963760435.1. Lineage (GTDB taxonomy): Bacteria > Pseudomonadota > Alphaproteobacteria > Rhizobiales > Xanthobacteraceae > JAFAXD01. Next base: position 128,665 of record CAVXDE010000037.1, on the reverse strand, counting down.
CAGCTTCACCCGGCAGAGATTGAGCACGCCGTCCTGCATGGCGGCGAGCACGCGCTGGCCGCGCCCGGTGCGCACCCGCTGATAGAGCGCCGAGACAATGCCTAGCGCGAGATGAAGTCCGGTTCCTGAATCACCGATCTGTGCGCCGGTGACGAGCGGCGGGCCCTCGCGAAAACCGGTCGTCGACGCGGCGCCACCCGCGCATTGGGCAACGTTCTCATAGACCTTGCAGTCCTCATACGGCCCCGGACCAAATCCCTTCACCGAGGCGACGATCATGCGCGGATTGAGTTTGTGGATGTGCTCCCAGGTGAGCCCCATGCGATCCAATGCGCCGGGCGCAAAATTCTCCACGAGCACATCGCATTTGGTGATGAGACGATCGAGAATAGCCTTGCCCTTCGGATGTTTGGAATCGATCGTAATCGAACGCTTGTTGCCGTTGAGCATCGTGAAATAAAGACTGTCCGCGTTCGGCACATCGCGCAGCTGACCACGGGTAATGTCGCCAACGCCCGGCCGTTCGACCTTGATCACATCCGCGCCCATGTAGGCGAGAAGCTGCGTGCAGGTCGGTCCCGATTGCACGTGGGTGAAATCCAGAATGCGCACGCCATCGAGCGCTTTGCCAGCTTCGCCATAAGGCTTCGTGCTTGGTCGCGGCATGCCATTGCCATTCTGTTTGATGGCAGGTTTCTTTGCGACCTTGGCAACCTTGAGCTTCACGACCGGTTTCGCCGAACGCTTCGGCGCAGGCTTTTTCGCAGCCGGTTTGGCGCGTCCCTTGGCTGCCTTGACCTTCTTTGCCATCAAAATATCTCCCAGATTCATCTTTGTTGGTTTCGCCAGCACGCTCCCGCCCGGACTATTTCTTGCGCAGCACGCTTTGCGGATTGAGATTGCCGATGCGTCCGCTTTCACTGCCCGCCGCCGGGTCGATCACCGCATTGATCAGGGTCGGCTTGCCGGAATCCATGGCTGCATCGACGGCGCGCTTGAGCTCATCCGGCGTGGTGACGTTGACGCCGATACCGCCAAACGCTTCGATCACCTTGTCGTAGCGGGAGCCCTTCACGAAAACCGTCGTCGCCGGATCCGCACCACCGCCGGCATTGACGTCGGTGCCGCGATAGATGCCGTCGTTGTTGAAGATCACGATGCAGACCGGCAGGCCGTAGCGGCAGATCGTTTCGACCTCCATGCCGGAGAACCCGAAGGCGCTGTCGCCTTCCACCGCGAGTACCGGCTTGCCGGTCTCGATCGCCGCCGCGATGGCGAAGCCCATGCCGATGCCCATGACGCCCCAAGTGCCGACGTCGAGCCGCTTGCGCGGCTTGTACATGTCGATGACGCCGCGGGCGAGATCGAGGGTGTTGGCACCTTCGTTGACCAGGATGGCGTCGGGTCGCTCCTTGATCACCGTGCGCAGCGCGCCGAGCGCGCCATGGAAGTCCATTGGCGCGGTGTTCTTCATCAGCCGCGATGCCATCTTGGAGACGTTCTCTTCTCGCTTCGCGTTGATCGCACCGGTCCAATCGGCCGGCGCCGCCGGCCACTTGCTGTCCATCGCGTCGAGCAACGCGGTCACGCAGGAACCGATATCGCCAACCAGCGGTGCAACGATGCCGACGTTGCTGTCCATTTCTTTCGGCTCGATGTCGATGTGAATGAATTTCTTCGATCCCGGCTCGCCCCAGGTCTTGCCCTTGCCGTGCGACAGGAGCCAGTTGAGCCGCGCACCGATCAACATCACGACGTCGGCATCCTTGAGCACCGTGGAGCGTGCCGCGCCCGCGCACTGCGGGTGCGTATCAGGCAACAGACCTTTCGCCATGCTCATCGGCAGGAACGGAACGCCGGTTTTCTCGACGAACGTGCGGATGGCGTCGTCTGCCTGCGCGTAGGCCGCGCCCTTGCCCAAAATGATCAGCGGGCGCTTGGCGCTCTTGAGGACCTCAAGCGCGCGCTTCACCGCGGCGGGCGCTGGAATCTGTGCAGGCGCTGCGTCGACGACCTTGACCAGCGACTTCTGACCGGTGGCCGCGTCCACCACTTGCGAAAACAACTTCGCCGGCAAGTCGAGATAGACGCCGCCGGGGCGTCCTGACACGGCAGCGCGGATTGCCCGCGCGACGCCAATGCCGATGTCAGCCGCGTGCAGCACCCGGAACGCCGCCTTGCACAGGGGCTTGGCCACGGCCAGCTGATCCATCTCCTCGTAGTCGCCCTGCTGCAGGTCGACGACCTCGCGCTCCGAGGAGCCGCTGATCAGAAGCATCGGAAAGCAGTTGGTCGTGGCGTTCGCAAGCGCCGTCAGGCCGTTGAGAAATCCGGGCGCCGATACGGTCAAACACACTCCGGGCTTCTTGGTGAGGAAGCCTGCGATCGCGGCCGCATTGCCCGCGTTCTGTTCGTGACGGAATGAAATGACGCGCATGCCGGCCGCCTGCGCCATGCGGCCCAGATCGGTGATCGGGATGCCCGGCACGCCGTAGATCGTGTTGATGCCGTTGAGCTTGAGCGCGTCGATGACGAGGTGAAAGCCGTCGGTCAGATCCGCGTGCGCGTCCGGGGTCGCCTCTTTGGTCTTCACTGCGGCTTCAGCCATGACAAACCTCCCTCAACAAACTCTACGCGCCATCAATCGAGATAATTCGCGTGGCGCTGCACATGGTCCGCCAGCCCGAGCGCGTGATCGCGCACCAAAGCTTCAGCGCGGTCCGTTTCCCGCTGTTCCAGTGCCTGGATGATGTTCATGTGATCCCGGATCGAGCGATCGGCGCGATCGTCCTCGCCGATGGTCTTGCGCCGGATCATGCGCATGTGGGCGAACAGGTTCTCCGCAAGGTCGATCAGCACCCGATTTTGACTCATCCGGATGATGGTCTGGTGGAACTCGATGTTGACCTGCGAGTACTCATCGAGCTTCGCGTGCAGCTGCCCATTCTCGAACTTGGTGAACATCTGCCGCAGCTGGCCGATCTCCTGATCACTCGCTTGCTGGGTAATCAATCGCGCCGCCATACCCTCGAGCGCGGCCCAGGCCGTGATCAGTTCGATCACCTCCTGCTTGGTCTTGCGCACGACGTAAATGCCGCGCCGCGGCACCGAGCGCACGAAACCTTCGCGCTCGAGCTGCGCCATCGCCTCGCGCACCGGCGTGCGCGAGATACCGAGATCTTGCGCCAGCGCACGTTCGTCGAGGCGCACCTCGCCGGGTCCCTCGTAGACGTCGATTGAGAGGATCACGTCCTTGAGCGCGACGTAGGCGCGCTCGGCAAAGGTCGAGGTGTCGGCGAGCGGCGCGAGCGCGACGCGAGCTTTGCTGTGGCCGGTCCGGTCTTCGGCGACGGGAGTATCCATCGGCACATTCACCAGTTTGCAAACCGTTATTATACAAAATACCAGAGCGCTTCCGCAAGGCGATCCATCGCCCTGCGGAAGGTACGGAAACGGGCTATTGGCGCTCCAGCGCCCGCTTGCGCATCGGCTTGAGGACGAAGAGCGCGGCTGCGGCAACCAAGAGGTTCATGATTGTCGCTGCCACGAACACGCCGTGCCATGAGCCGGTGTACCCCTTGAGCACGCTGGCGAGCGGCACCACCCAGGCCGATGTCCCCTTCGCCGTATAGAGAAGCCCGGCATTGGTAGTCGCGTATTTGGATCCGAAGCTGTCAGTGCAAGTGGACGGGAACAGGCTGAAAATTTCTCCCCAGGTGAAGAACACGAACCCGGCCGTGAGGATGAACATATAGGGATTGCCGCCCGACGCGCCGAGGCCCCAATAGGCCAGAGCGCCTAACGCAAACACGCCGGCCATGGTGTTTTCACGGCCAACATGGTCCGACACCCAACCAAAGAACGGACGGGCTAGTCCGTTGAGAATGTTGTCGATGACCAGTGCTGCGCTGAGCGTCGTCGCCGTGATGAAGAGGATGGTGACTTCCTGGTCGGCAAGCTTGAAGTCCTTGGCGATCGGAGCAATTTGCGCCGTCGCCATCAAGCCGCTGGCCGACACCATCACGAACATCACATAAAGCACCCAGAAAATCGGCGAGCGCACCACTTCCTGGGGCGCGTAGTCGCGCTTGGTTTGTGTGAGCCGGGGAGGTGCGGGCGGCAGCTGTCCTTGGAGAGGCGCCTTCAGGAACTGTGAGAACAGGAGAACGATCAGCCCCTGGCCAACACCGAACCAGAGGAATGCCGACTCGAACCCATAGGCAAGGATCACTTCCCGAATCGGGATGACCGTTGCCGCGGCGCCGGCGCCAAACCCGGCAGCGGTTAGTCCGGCGGCGAGCCCACGGCGATCCGGAAACCACTTGAGCGCATTACCAACGCAGGTGCCGTAGACGGCCCCGGCGCCGATCCCGGAAATCGTGGCTGCCAAGTAGAGCATCGGCAACGAACTCGCGATCGAGTTCAAGGCCCAGGCGATCGCAACCAATACGCCACCGAATGCGGCGACCACGCGCGGACCGTACCGGTCGACGAACCATCCCTCGACCGGAACGAGCCAAGTCTCGGTTGCGATGAAAACGCTGAAGGCGACCTGAATGGCCGGCGCGCCCCAGTGATATTTCTGATCGATCGGGTTGACGAACAGGGTCCAGCCGTACTGCAGGTTGGCAATCATCACCATGCAGATGATGCCGAAGACGAGCTGCCCCCAGCGGCTTGCTTCAGACGCGGTCGCCTGTTCGGTGCGCATGTTCGAGGATGCGAGGGTCATCGTGCAATTTCCTCCCAATGATTTTTTGCCGACATCCTGCCCACCATCTTGGGCATTGGCACGAGCCGGAGCGGCTCGGTCAGGCGAGCCGCCGGTGGGCATGTTATAAGGTATTCCAGGCGACGCAACGGGTGGTAGCGAGTGCCGAGCTAAAAATTTTGTTAAAAACTACGCTACTCAAGTAAACCGATTTCGCTGTAGCCGATGATGGCATTGAGCGGCGTGCGCAGTTCGTGGCTCATGTTGGCGAGGAAGGTCGATTTGGTGCGCGAGGCTGCCTCCGCCTGTTCGCGCGCGCGATCGGCCTCCGCATGCGCGACACGGATCTCGCGCGCGTTGTCGCGGAACACCAGCAGCGCGCGCCCCATGTCGCCCAGCTCATCGCGCCCAGCCGGCGGCATCTTGGCGTCGAGGTCGCCGGACGATACTTCGAGCATTGCGCGCGAGATCTGCGACAGCTGCCGCGACACGTAGCGCACCAAGCCATCCCACCTGTGAGGCCGTGCGCCGCCCGGCGCGAAATTAGCACGCCGGGACGGCCACACAACAGGTTGCGCTCGCGCCCAACTACGCTTAGCGCTGGCTCGGCGCAGGAGGGTGGGCCATGTCGGATCATAGAGCCGACGTTGACGGTACGTTGCCGCACGGTCGCACCGCCGAGGTGTTCGCGGCATTTCCTCAAGCTCGGCCTGACCTCGTTCGGCGGCCCTTCGCGCATCTCGGCTACTTCCGCGACGAGTTCGTCACCCGCCGCCGTTGGCTTGATGAGGCGCGATCGCGCGATTCGCATAGGAGTGCACATGCGCAGTCTGGCATTGCTCGTCTTTATTTGGAGTGCGCTCTGGTCTGCGGCCGTTGTCGCCGCTGAACCCGGACCCACGCCTTCCCCGCTCCCGGTCTATGACCACATTGTCATCGTCGTGTTGGAGAACAAGGACTTCGATCAGATTCTTGGCGATCAATCCGCCGCACCTTATCTGCGCCAGCTCGCCGGTGAAGGCGCCGTGTTCGATCAGATGTTCGCCGAGGAGCACTACAGCGAGGGCAATTATTTCTGGCTGTTCTCCGGCAGCAACCACGATGTCGGTTTCTTCGATCAGGTGCCGAGCAAGGCAACGCACGCCGACTATCCTTTAACGGCGAGCAATCTCGGTGAACAGCTGATCAAAAAAGGCCTCAGCTTCAAAGGCTATTCGGAAAGCCTGCCGGAGATCGGTTATTCCGGGGTGATCGGTCCGGAGAACTGTGCCAAGGTTGACTGCATCTATGCGCGCAAGCACGTACCCTGGATCAGCTTCGCCAATGTGCCGAACGGCAGCACGGTCGAGACCTCATCCAACCTGCGGTTCGCGGACTTCCCCACCGATTTCGACAAGCTGCCCACGGTCGCCTTCGTCATCCCCAACCTGCTCAATGACATGCACAACGGCGCGCCGGCGCAGAGCATTCCGACCGGCGACAACTGGCTCAAGCAACATCTCGACGCCTATTACCAATGGGCCAAGAACTCACAACAGTTTGTTGATCGTCACCTTCGATGAGAACGACGACACGTTCGGCTATGCCGGCTTGACCACGCCGTTCGCCAATCCCGGCACCACCTACCCGCCGCCGAGCCGGCTCGGGCAGCTTCTGCTCGATCTGCGCAATCGCGTGGTGACCATCTTCGCCGGCGCGCATGTCCGCCCCGGCATATACCCGGAGGGCCGTGGCATCACCCACGTGAACATCCTGCGCACCATCGAGGCGATGTACGGCTTGCCGAAATCCGGCGCTCAGCAACCCAATGCGGCCGGACTTGGCATCACCGACGATAAGATCATCACCGACGTCTTCGAGCCGGCGCGGTGATCCACATCAACTTTGACGGGTTGCCGGCGATGAACACCGGACCTCTCTCATGTCGTCCTCCGCGCCCCAGTGCGCCGCAGCCGACGTTACATACGTGAGGGGGAGCTTGGATTCGGGGCTATTGGATCGCCCGCGTTCGCGGGCAATGACACCTGAGGAACGCGCCTCAACCCACATGAGGACTCATCCGCACCGCTGTCCGCAACCGTCCGCTCGTATGCAATTCACAGCCTTGAAATTTGCCGGCGGCTCGTGCCAATAATCCTGCGGGCGGCACAGATACGGATGACCGGCACGCCAGGAGTCGTTCAATGTCCGATGAACTCGATAAAGTGCAGCAGGAAGCCAAACGCGTCCAGAAGGAGCTCAACGAGAACGGGCTCTCCCGGCGCGGTCTTGTAAATCGCTTCAGCTTTTTGGGCCTGGGCTTCGGGGCCGCCTACCTGCTCGGCGCAAACCGCGCCGACGCGCTGACGCGCAGCGACGACAAGCCGGACGTCAAGATCAAGTCGACCAATCCGGCGCTGAACGACATCATCGAGGACGGGCAGGCTCCCGACGCGGCGGCTGCGGACGACCAGCGCCCGATCAAGACCGCCTGGTTCCGCCGGTTCTATTTCCGCGGCTACCGTCGCTTCTGGGGCTATCGCCGCTTCTGGGGCTATCGTCGCTGGTATCGCCGCTGGTGATGCCGGAGCAGTTCCAGCCGCACGACTTAGCGGATCGCCGCAACGCGAGCTTCCTGCCGGCAGAAGTTCCGGTCTTCACCTTCGTGCTGGTGAAGCTCGCGTCGCGCTGCAACATCAACTGCACCTATTGCTACTGGTTTCGCGACGCCGACGTCTACAAGAAGCCGGCGGTGCTGAGCGTCGAGTCCGAAGTGGCGTTCTGCCAGCGGCTCGAGGAGCACATCCGGGCGCACGAGCTCGAATGCTTCATGCTGGTGTTTCACGGGGGAGAGCCGCTGCTCTTCCCCAAACACCGCTTCATCGATTTTCAGAAGCGGCTGGACGCGATCCAGGAACGTACCGGCTGCCAGATCGAACGCGGCGTCACCACCAATGCGATCCTGATCGATCCGGCGTGGTGTGACATCTTCAAGCGCTACGAGATCGCGGTCAGCGTCAGCGTCGACGGCCCGCCCGACATTCACGACGCAACGCGCATCGACTTCAAAGGCAAGGGCACGCACGCCGACACCGTGCGCGGCATCGCCTGCCTGCGCGACGCCGATATCGAGCCCGGCCTGATCTCCGTCTGCAACCCGGCAACCGATCCGCAGCGCGTGCTGGCTTATGTTGTCGACGAGCTCGGCTTCAAGCGCTTCGATATTCTGCCGCCCGACGCGACGCACGCCGACAACCCGCCGCCGATCGCCGATTACTTCATCAAACTGTTTGATGTCTGGTACGACACCTACGCCAAGCGCGGCGTTCGCATCAGCACGCTCGACGCGATGATCCAGGGCCTGGTCGGCAACATGGCGATGTCCGACACCATCGGCCTCGGCCCGATCGACACGGTCACCTTGATGACCGACGGCTCGCTCGAGCCGCTCGATGTCTTGCGCATCATCGGTGACGGCAGCACGTCGAGCAATTCCAACGTGCGCCACAACAGTTTGCAGGACGTGCAGGCCGACCCGCGCTGGCGCGGCGCCTTTACGGCCAGCACCAGCCTGTGCGACACCTGCCGCGCCTGCGAATATCTGGATTCCTGTGGCGGCGGCCACCTGGCGCAGCGCTGGTCGAAGGAGCGCGGGTTCGACAATCCGAGCGTCTACTGCGACAGCTGGAAGCGCATCTTCGATCACATCTGGGCGCGCATCGCCCCGACCCTGATCGTCGACGTGGAGAAGCCGGGGCGTTCCGGCGCGACCAAACAAGCCGACCGCGCCGCCGCGCCCTGATCCAGAGCAACAACAACAACTCACTGGGCGGACGCGACGTCATGGCCGATACCGGGATTCTTCGCGTCGCCGCGGTCCAGGCCGCGCCGATTTTCCTCGACCGGGATGCAAGCCTGGAGAAGGCCGTCAACCTGATCAAGCAGGCCGCCGACGAAGGCGCCATGCTGGCGGCGTTCGGCGAAGCGTGGCTGCCCGGCTATCCGATTCACGCCTTGGCGTCGTCCACGTCACCGCTGTGGTGGGAGCTCGCGTCGGCCTATCTCGACCAATCAATCGAGATTCCAGGCCCGGCCACCGATGCGCTCTGCGCGGTCGCGCGGGAGAAAGTAATCGACGTCGTCATCGGCGTGTCGGAGCGCGACACCAACACGCGCGGCTCGGCCTACGCGACGTTGCTGTTCATCGGCGCCGAGGGGCAGATCCTCGGCCGCCATCGCCAGCTCAAGCCGGCGCCGCATGAGCGCAGCGTCTGGGCCGACGGCGATGCCGTCGAACTTCGGGTGCATGATCGCCCCTATGGCGGCCTGAGCGGCTTGACCAGCACCGAGCACCAGATGGTGCTGCCGACCTACGCGCTCGCCGAGCAAGGGAGCCAGGTGCATGTGGCAAGCTGGCCCGGCGGCGAGCCGCCAGGGCCGAGCCGGGCCAATGCGAAAGCGGCGCGCCAGCACCTGCTCTCACGCGCCTTTGCGGCGCAGGCCGGCGCTTACGTGGTGTGCGTTGGGGCGGTCTTGAGCAGGAGCGTCATCCCCGAAAAGTATCGCGATTTTCTCCCGCACGATTGTGCTGGCCATAGCGCCATCATCGATCCGTTTGGCGAGGTGATCGCCGGCCCGGTGGAGGGAGAGACGGTTCTGATCGCCGATTGCAACATGGCGACGCTACGGTCGGCCAAGATTGCATTCGATTGCGCGGGCCATTCGGCCCGCCCCGATCAGCTCAAGCTGTGGAATCAACTGGCGTCCGCGCAGGACCCCGGCATGCAGCCGGATTTCCAGCAGGGCTGGTCCAAGAACGGTGATCAATCTCAATTTGATCAGAGAGGCGCGCCACCAAGTCGTGGGGCGAAATTGTCCAGCGGATAGTGGCTGCGCAGGTCAGGCCAGGTCGGTCTGGGCGAAGTCGTTGCCCTTATAGAGCAGCGGGGCCTTGAGCACTTTTGCGCATGCGTAGGCAAAGCAATCACCAAAATTGAGATCGGCAACATGGCCTACGACCCGCCCATAGGCGGCGCTCGCCTCGATCGCGGATCGCCCGATCTGCGCTGAAATCGCAACCTCGTCCGCGCCGAGATCCTCGACAAACGTTTCCACGACCCGCAGAGCCTGGAGCAGGAGATCGCCTGTTGGCTTGGCGTTCCCCTGCGACTTCTGTCGCGCCAGGGCGACCGTTGCCTCGAACTTAACCAATGGCGAAACCAAGAATGGCCCGTCGGTCGACGCCAGGCGCTTTTCAATTTCCTCATAGCCCGGCTCGCGGCCGAGAATGGCGACGATAGCGGAGGCATCGATGAACATCAGTCGCCGCCCCACATCTCGTCCGTATAGGATTTCATATCGAACGCGGGATCACTTGGTCCCATTGCGTCGGCAAGCGCTTTGGAGCGCGCCAATCGCTCCCGCAGCGGCAGAGCGCGACGCACATTCGCCAATTGCGCCTCGAGAGCGCAGCGAACGGCTTCGGTCTTGGTTTTCGCGTTGGTGACCTTACGGACCTCCTCCGCTAGGGCGTCCACCTCGGCGTCACGGATGAAAAGAGCCATATTAGATATCTCCAGAAGATATCTAGATATCATCTAAGAATATGCAAACCAACCGGATTCGACAGTTCGGAGACCCTCGCCGACAGATGTCCTTTCCCGCTCATTGATGGCACCCCCGCAAAGATGTTCCTCCCTCCCCCCATTGATGACGCTCCCCGCATAGATGTCCTTTCTCCCCATTGATGACGCTCCCCCGCATAGATGTCCCCTCCTCCCCATTGATGACGCTCCCCCACATAGATGTCCTCTCTCCCCATTGATGACGCTCCCCCGCATAGATGTCCTTTCTCCCCATTGATGACGCTCCCCCGCATAGATGTCCTTTCTCCCCATTCATGACGCTCCCCCGCATAGATGTCCTTTCTCCCATTGATGACGCTCCCCCGCATAGATGTCCTTTCTCCCATTGATGACGCTCCCCCGCATAGATGTCCTTTCTCCCATTGATGACGCTCCCCCGCATAGATGTCCTTTCTCCCATTGATGACGCTCCCCCGCATTGACGTCCCTTCCCCCTATTGATGACGTTTGGCCTGCACCCGGCTTCGCTGACAGAGAGTTTAGGTCTGTCCACAAAACCGGGTGCAGGCCACGAACGATGGCCGCTCGCATACATGACGCTTTTCTCATAGGTGACTATGACAACGTGCACGGATGGGATTGCAGGACGTTGACCGCCTCGTCTTTTCGCAAGCTACACTATGTCAAATAGCCCGGCTCTTGTTCGAGCCCGTGCTTGGCCGGAGACACATCCCGGTCCGACAACACGCGAGCCTAGGCGTTTTGCTTTCGGGCGTGTCAACGAACTTGTTGGTCGAGATGTCACGTGGCGAAGGAATGAGCGTCAAGCGCTGGCCGTATGTGCGTCACGGGACTCACGCAGAGTGTGAATGGAAGCGCGCATGAAAAAGCCCATGCGGCGTTTCGCAACTGAAGCTGAAGCGTCGAAGCGATTTCTGCTGGCGTCGGGTTTGGAGGGTTTGATCGATCCCGACGCGGCCGTGGTCAAGGCGGGCATTGCGCTCGATCTTTTGTCGGCTCCGCGCACCGGTAACGTCGTTCAGGCGCGCTGCGCCCCTGACCACGTCGGTGACGGGCAAAACAGCGGCTTGAAGAATCAAGAGTGCGCGGTCCATATCCGTTCCCCGGTTCGGTCACTCTCTCAAACTCCGCGATGAGGTGCTTTTGGTGGTTTCTATACAGGCGCGAATTTCCGTCGAACTCGGAGTCAAAGAGCAGCAAGTCCAAGCTGCCGTCGAGTTGCTCGACAGCGGTGCAACCGTGCCGTTCGTCGCCCGCTATCGCAAGGAAGTCACCGGATCGCTTGACGATGCACAGCTTCGCACGCTTGAGGAGCGGCTGCGGTATCTGCGCGAGCTTGAGGACCGGCGCAAGGTTATCCTCAACTCCGTGCGCGAACAGGGCAAGCTCGACGCGACGCTTGAAGCGGCGATTATGGCCGCCGAGAGCAAAAGCCGGCTTGAAGATATCTATCTTCCCTACAAGCCGAAGCGCCGCACCAAGGCCGAGATCGCCAAGGAAGCGGGTCTGGAGCCACTCGCCGACTTGTTGCTGATGGAGCCTCGGAACGAGCCTGAGGCAAGTGCGACGCCATTTGTTTCGGCCGACAGGAATGTCGCCGACGTGGCAGCAGCATTGGACGGCGCGCGCGCCATTCTCGTTGAGCGGTTCGCGGAGAACGCGGACCTCATTGGCGCGCTGCGCGAGGAGTTGTGGGCGAATGGCCGCCTTAAGTCCGCCGTGCGCGACGGCAAGCAGGAAGCGGGCGCGAAATTCAAGGACTATTTCGAATTTTCGGAGCCTCTGAACAAGATGCCGTCGCATCGCGTTCTGGCGCTGTTCCGCGGCGAACGGGAAGACATCCTCGCTCTCGCCGTTGAGCCGGATGATGCGGCGACGCGCCCGGCTGTCAGCGCCTATGAGCTGCGCATCATGAACGCCTTCGGCATCGCCGATCGGAACCGTCCGGGCGACAAATGGCTCGTAGACACCGCACGTTGGGCTTGGCGCACGAAGATTTTCATGACGCTGTCGATCGACGTCCGGGTGCGTCTGTGGGGCGCGGCCGAAGAGGAAGCCGTGCGCGTCTTCGCCTCCAACCTCCGCGATCTTCTGCTCGCGGCGCCAGGAGGCCCGCGGCCGACCCTCGGGCTTGATCCCGGATACCGGACGGGTGTGAAGGTCGCGGTGGTCGACGCCACGGGCAAGGTCGTTGCCACCAGCACGATCTATCCGCACGAGCCGCAGCGGCGATGGGACGAAGCGCTCGCCGTCCTTATGAAACTCGCGCGCGAGCACAAGGTGGAGCTGGTCGCCATCGGCAACGGCACCGCTTCGCGCGAGACCGACAAACTTGCAATCGAGCTGGTGAAAAAGCTCTCCGATCTCAAGCTGCACAAGGTGGTGGTGTCAGAGGCAGGCGCGTCAGTCTATTCGGCCTCGGCCTACGCGTCGGAAGAACTCCCCGATCTCGATGTAACACTGCGTGGCGCGGTTTCGATCGCCCGCCGCTTGCAGGATCCTCTCGCCGAGCTGGTGAAAATCGATCCGAAATCAATCGGCGTCGGTCAGTATCAACACGATCTCAGTGAATTCAAACTGTCGCGATCCCTCGGCGCGGTGGTCGAGGACTGCGTCAACGGCGTCGGCGTGGATCTGAACACCGCTTCGCCGCCTCTGCTGGCGCGCGTCTCCGGAATCGGCGCCGGGCTCGCTCAGAGTATCGTATCATATCGCGACGCACACGGTTCGTTCCGCTCTCGTAAGGCGCTCATGGATGTGCCGAGGCTCGGCCCCAAGGCATTCGAGCAATGCGCCGGCTTCTTGCGTATTTCCGGCGGCGACGATCCGCTAGACGCTTCCGCAGTGCATCCGGAATCCTATCCGGTGGTGCGCCGCATCATGCAAGCCACCAAGAGCGACATTCGCGGTCTGATCGGAAACGCGCCCGTTCTGCGCGCGCTAAAACCCCAAGTTTTCGTCGACGACAAGTTCGGCCTGCCCACCGTCACGGATATCCTGCGCGAGCTGGAGAAGCCGGGCCGCGATCCGCGGCCCGCATTCAAGACGGCGGAGTTCAAGGAAGGCGTCGAAACACTCAGCGACCTGCGGCCGGGTATGGTGCTTGAGGGCGCTGTGACGAATGTCGCGGCGTTCGGCGCATTCGTCGATATCGGTGTGCACCAGGATGGCCTCGTGCACGTCTCAGCAATGTCGAAGACGTTCGTGAAAGATCCCCGCAGCGTGGTGAAGCCGGGCGATATCGTGCGTGTGAAAGTGCTGGAAGTTGACCAGCCGCGCAAACGCATCAGCCTGTCGCTTCGTCTCGACGACGAAATCGGCACTCAGCCGCCTCGTTCCGCTGGAACCGATCGCGTTGCCGCCAAGCGCAGTTTCGCCAATAGTCCGAGCCGCAATACCAAAACTTCCGACGGAGCATTGGCAGATGCCTTGCGGCGGGCGGGTCTCCGCGGGCGCGACGGAACGAGCTAACGTTCGGGCCCGCGGTTCGATACCGCCAGATGTCCGTCGTCAGGGGTTTCGACGACAGTCAAGGGACCACGGACAAGTGTTGGTTTGAGCGCGTCAGCAACCATCTGGCCATGACAGTGACGACCGCTGCCTTCTCGGCCCGCGGGACGCGCCAAAACAGCTCGTTGCGAATGACTTGTTCGATAAAGCCCCGCAGCGTTGCGACAGCATGATCACCGAAAGATCACGATAGAATCACGACCGTATCGGCCGCATCCGACCCGACCGTCAGCAATCTCTATCTGCTCTGGTCCTGTCTGTGGCATGATGTTTGCTGGGTATGTCATGACGTAGAACTCGGCGTCCCTCTCGATATCGAGGTGATCCCGTGGACAACAGCAAAAAATGCCTGGCGTTCGCCCTGGCAGGCCTTGGCGGGTTCAACGCCCACGGCGCCGGCTTTCTGGCTGCCGCAACGGACTGCGGCGTCATACCCCAACTGGTGACAGCAACCAGCGGACAGATCGTCATCCTGGCGAAATGGCTGATGGGATGCGATCTGGAGAAGGCGATTATCGATCGCGAACTTGAGCACAACAAGCTCGCGCAGCTCACCGTGGCCTTCGGCGGCGAGCCCGGCGTGTTTCGCCCGGCATATGCGGAGACCATTCGGCGCTGGCTGCGATTTCCTGACCTGGACAACCCTTTCAAATCTCTGTTCGATCGCGTTCTTCCGGCCGAGGTCTACGTCCCGACGCGCAAACCCGAGGAGTTTGCCGACATTGCGGATGCCTTCAACAACAAGGCCGAAGGCAAAGGGATTGGGGTGGTGTTCAATGCATACAACCTCGAAACCGGACAAGCCGTGCTATTTGGAAACGAGGTCGCCAGGTCCATTTGGGAGCCGACGAAAAAAATATCAATTGCACCCCGCTCGGCATCCGTGACCGGTCAGGAAACGCCCGAGCCTGAACTCGAGCTGCAACCCATTACTGCGCAAGCGGTGGAATCTGCACTCTGGCTCTCGCTCTATGGGTTTGATCACCTCCCGATGAACAACCTGATGGACGGCGCGTATAACCGAGCTTGCATCGTGTCCGAACTGCACATGTTCGAGCACATCTTTGTGGCACGGCCGCTGGCACCCGGATGGCGCGCCAAGCCACCCAGCAACTGGTTCGAGGTCCAGGACTGGCAAACAGAGATGTGGTTTTCAGCCGGCTATAAGGCTGAAGTCGACACGCTGAACCAGATCAACAAACTCGTCAAACAGGGATATCTGCACCCACCGTTCAGGCACGTGAACCTGATCGAGGTTGCCCCCAACGCCCCGGCTGGCTTCTTTCATTTCTTCGTCGAACGGGAGAAGGTTTACAAATGTGCATATGGCAAGGCTAAGACCGCATTCGAGCAGTATAAGCTGGAGCGCGATCAGCACGCCGCGTAGTAATTGCGAAGCTCCCGGAGAGTGCCGCAAATATCATGCGAACTTGGAACGCGACGCTGAGGGTCAAGCCAGGTCGGTGGGCGAAGTCGCTGCCTTTATAGAGCAGCGGGACCTTCAGCACTTTTACGCAGGCACAACCCTAGAAACTTGCCGAAGGACGATTGCCCCGTCGACAACGCTGGGGCCCGGATCGCTTCGATAAATGAACCGCCCGGGCCTGCTGGCATCGACCCGTACCAGCTAGGACCCAAAGATGAAAAAGCCCGGCAAACCGGGCCCTAACTCCCTGATCTACCGGGCTTTTCTTGGTTGCGGGGAGAGGATTTGAACCTCTGACCTTCAGGTTATGAGCCTGACGAGCTACCGGGCTGCTCCACCCCGCGATAAACTTTTCCGCACGGCCTCGCCGCGCGCGGGTTATGTAGCAACCGGGATCGGGATTGCAAAGCCCGCTCCGTCATCTTTTCGTCACGTCCAACCACGCCCAATATTCCCATGTGCCAGCCATGAGCGCGGAGCCGGAACTCGACCCGCAGCAGCCGATCGGGCCGTCGCTGATCGCGATCGCGCGGTCGATGCTGGCGCAGGCCGCGCATGAAACGCGCGCGGAAACCGACGCGCTCGCAATCCACGGCGTGCGCACGCAGATGAAACGCTGGCGCGCCTATCTGCGGCTGCTCGAGCCGTTTCTCGACGAAGATGGCGCCCGCCTGCGGCTCGAGGCGCGTGATATTGCGCGCGGATTGGCGGGCGCGCGGGACGCGCAGTCGGCGCTCGACGCGCTCAAGGACCTGGGCGAAGAATACGCGCCGTTCTCGGAAAAATCGCTCGCCACGGTGAAGCAGCGCATCGACGAGGTGCGCAGCGATGCGGAGAGCGCAACGCTCAAGCCGGGCGCGCGCGAAGGCCTCGCCAACGCATTCGCGCTCACGCTCGATGCGGTCGAGCGCTGGCAATTCAACAAGCTCACCTTCGCGCATCTCGCCGAGAGCCTGACCGACGGCTACCGGCGCGCGCAGCTGGCGATCCCCGATGACTGGACCACGGCCGAGATCGAGGAGTTGCACGGGCTGCGTCAGCGCGTGATTATTCACCGCTACCAGATGGAGCTGGTGGAGCCGCTGTGGCCGCGGCTCGGCCACGTCTGGATCCAGGAGGCGCAGCGCCTGCGCGACCGGCTCGGCCGCCATCACGATCTCGCGGTGCTCGCCGCTCTCGCCGGCCCGCACCAGCCGCTGGCGCCGTGGCGCGCGCGGCTGGCGCCTGCCATCGCGGCGCGCCAGGCCGATCACATCGAGACGGCGATGCGCCAGGCCGGGCGCCTGTTCGCGGAGAAGCCGAAGGCATTCTGCCGGCGCATGATCGCGTTGTGGCGCGCGAGCGGTGGGAGTTGATAGAACAAAGCCAAATCAAGGGAGGAGATGATGCGCACGTCCCGGAGAAACCTGCTGCGGTCGGGCGCGGCCGCGCTTGCGGCCGCCGGTGTGGTTGGCGCAATACCTTTGTTTGATCGCGCGCTGGCGCAAACGCCGGCGCCGTCCGGCCGCACGCTGCTCAAAGGCGGCAGCGTGGTGAGTGTCGATCGTGGCATCGGCGACCTGCCGCAAGGCGATGTGTTGATCGAGGGCGCGCGCATCGCCGCAGTTGGGCAAAGCCTTGCGGCCGACAACGCGCAGGTGATCGACGCGCGCGAGATGATCGTGATGCCGGGCTTCATCGACAGCCACCGGCACATGTGGGAAGGGGCGATCCGCAACCTCATCCCCGACGCGAACCTGCGCGATTATCTCACGGTGATCCTCGGCAAATATGGACCGGCGTACCGGCCGGACGACGTCTATATCGGCGATCTCGTCAGCGCGCTCTCGGCGCTCGATGCCGGCATCACCACGATCGTCGACTGGTCGCACATCCAGAACACGCCGGCGCACACCGACGCGGCGATCCGCGCGCTGCAGGAATCCGGCATGCGCGCGATGTTCGCCTACGGGTTTCCGGAGCTGGGCGGCAAGCCGTGGTGGGTCGAGACGAGCTCGCACCAGTTCCCCGGCGATATCGCGCGGTTGCGCAAGCAATACTTCTCCTCCGACGATCAGCTGCTCACGCTGGCGCTCGCGGCGACCGCGGGCTTCGGCAACATGGACATCGCCAAGCGCGAATGGGCGGCGGCGCGCGACGTCGGCGCGCGCATCACCGTGCATGCGTCGGGCAAGGACCAGCTCGTCAAACTCAGCAATGCCATTAAGCTCGGGTCGGATACGACCTACGTGCATTGCGGCGGCTACGGCGCCGATGACTGGAAGCTGATGGCGCAGAGCGGCGGCAGCTACTCGGTTTCGCCCGGCACCGAGATGCTGATGGACATCGCCATGCCGCTGCTGCAGGGCGCGCTCGACGCCGGGGTCCGGCCGTCGCTGTCGATCGACGCGGAGACCAACGTGCCGACAACGATGTTCGCGCAGATGCAGCTCTGCCTCGCCGCGCAGCGCGTCGCGCTCACGCAGCGCAAGGCGCAGGGGGAGAAGGACGTGCCGAAGCCGATCTCGGCGCGCGACGTGATCGAGTTCGCGACGATCGAGGGCGCCAAGGCCTGCGGGCTCGAGGGCAAGACCGGGTCGCTGACGCCGGGCAAGCAGGCGGATATCATCCTGCTGCGCAAGAATGCGATCAACGTGCTGCCGGTGAATGATCCGCTCGCGGCGATCGCGCTGGGGATGGATGGATCAAACATCGACACGGTGCTGGTGGCCGGCACGGTGAAGAAGCGCGACGGCAAGCTGGTCGGTGTTGATATGAAGCGCGTCGCGGAGCTTGCGACGCAGTCGCGGGATTATCTGGTGAATAAGGTGAAGGCCTCGTAGGGTGCTCTGGATTGCTTCGCTTCGCTCGCAATGACAGCTCAGAGTCGTCATTGCGAGGAGCGAAGCGACGAAGCAATCCAGCTCGGCCGCGCAGCCACCCTACAAACAGAACTCACTGCGGCTCGATCTTGGAGAGGCGGTAGGCCTCGGCCCAGCGCGGAATGTCGTCCTTGAGATAAGCCAGCAGCGAAGCCGGGCTGCCGGGAAACGGCTCGGAGGGAATCGACGTTGCCAGGAAGTGGCGCGTCTCCGGATCGGCGATGATTTGATTGAGCCACGTCGCCATCTGGTCGACGATCGGCTGTGGCGTCTTGGCCGGGAACCAGGCGCCCCACCAGGCTTCGAGATGGAAATTGCCGACGCCGGATTCCTGCAACGTCGGGATCTCCGGATCGAGACTCGAGCGCGTCTGCGTCGTCACCGCGAGAACGCGTAGCTTGTCCTGGCGCGCGAGCCCGAGCGCGAAGGTGGCGTCGGTCCAGATGTAATCGATGAAGCCGCGGTTGAGATCATTCATGGCTTCGACCGTGCTCTTGTAAGGCACGGGCACGGCTTGTAGTCCGGCGCGCTCGTTGAGGAGCTCGCCAGCGGCGCGTGCCAGGTTGGTCGGC
>CAVXDE010000037.1:0-102500 GCA_963760435.1 uncultured Alphaproteobacteria bacterium | reverse complement strand
GTTCAGCGGGACGATTCTGACTGGATTATGCGGCGCCGCCCTGATGGGAGGCGCCGTTTTTGCTGCATTAGATGGCGAGACTACATTTGCCTCGGAGCCGGAGCGGTGGGAAACCGCGCTGCGCGGTTCGCTCAATGGCTTCGGCGAACGTATTATTGCTGCCATTCGCAAGGCCGACCGGCTGCCGGCCCCGGTTGAGACTAATACGACGCGCAATGTCATTCGCGTTACAACAACAAACCGTGTCGGCGATCGGGAGGTGGTGCGTGTGCGTCCTTATGTGCGCGTCGTCTCCAATCTATCGCTGACGGTATCAGAACTTTCCGCCAACATTCCCCCATTCAATCCGCAAAAGATGCTGGGCGACGTCGGCACACCGGCGCCGTCGGACGAAGCCGCCGCCGAACCTGATGCGGAAGTATCGTTCGTGACGCGCGATCTCGCGAGCGCGTTGCCGCGCGTGCGCATCGCGGCGAACGTCACGTCCGAGGACGTGGTCGCCGCGGTACGAGCAATCAGCTTCACCGGTGGGAGCGCGACCCACTATGCGCTCCCCGGCCTGCCGGGAAATCAGCAGCTTGCCTATGCGGCGACCGGCGACAGCAACAGTCTCGACCTCTATGCGGGCTTTGAATCGCGCGTCGTTGCAGAAAACATCACGATGCTGCCCAAGACCGAGTCGCAGGCCAGCACTGGCGCCAACGAAAAGCTTGTAACAGTCAAGAAGGGCGACACGATCGGCAGCGTCCTGCGCGACCTTGGTGCCGCGCCGGGCGAGATCAAAGCCATCGCCGAGGCGCTTGGGCCGTTCGGCAAAGACGGATCGCTCAAGGAAGGCGACAAGATCCGGGTGTTGATCCCCGCATCCTCCGGCCACCCGCAGCCAGTGCGCGTGATCCTCATGAACGACACGGCGGTTGAGGCCGTCGTGGCATTGTCTGATATGGGCAAATACGTTTCGGTTGATGTGCAGAGTGCCGAAGCGCCAACCGCAACCGCTGACAACAGCTCCGATGACGAGGATGACGACGGCAGCGGCGTGCGACTGTATCAGAGCATCTACGAGACCGCGATGCGCAGCCAAATTCCGCGCGCGGTCATCGACGATATGATCCGCGTCTACTCCTACGACGTCGATTTTCAGCGCAAAACTCAGGCCGGCGACGCGTTTGAGGTTCTTTATGTAAGCGACGACGAAAACGCCGGCAGCGACAGCAAGGGCGGCGACGTTCTCTATGCGGCGCTGACGCTGGGCGGCGAAGTGAAGAAGTACTATCGGTTCCAGACCAACGACGGCCAGGTCGATTACTATGACGACACCGGCAAGAGCGCGCGCAAGTTCCTGGTGCGCAAACCGGTGGCGAACGCGATCATGCGGTCGGGGTTCGGGGCCCGCAATCACCCGATCCTCGGCTACACCAAGATGCACACGGGCGTGGATTGGGCCGCGCCCATGGGCACGCCGATCTTCGCCGCCGGTAGCGGTACGCTTGAGAAAGTCGGCTGGGAAAGCGGTTACGGCAAGTATATCCGTATCAAACACAACAACGGCTATGAAACCGCCTATGGCCACATGACGGCGTTTGCCAAGGGCATGCAGGCCGGCACGCGCGTCCGGCAGGGACAGGTCATTGGCTTCATCGGATCAACCGGTCTTTCGACTGGCGCCCATTGTCACTTCGAGATCATGGTCAATGGCCGTTTTGTTGATCCAATGCGCGTGAAGCTGCCGCGCGGCCGCTCGCTGGAGGGCACAGTCCTCGCCTCGTTCGACAAGGAGCGCGAACGCCTCGACGGCATCATGGCGCAACGGGGCCCGGCGCGCGTGGCGGGACGATAGGTTTCAGCAATTGATGCCCTCGTCCTGAGGAGCCTTGGCCTGTAAGGCCAAGGCTTCTCGAAGGACGGCCGCGGGTGAGGCCTTTGATTTCGCCATCCTTCGAGACGCATGGGTGCTCACGCACCCATGCTCCTCAGGATGAGGTTCCAAACAACAAATTACGCCGCTTCAGCAATTGCCTTGCCGTTGAACGCAAGACCCTGCTTGCTGGCCGAGACCTCGACGGTCTCGCCGTCGCGGATCGTTCCGGCGAGCAACATCTCGGCCAGCGGATCCTGCAGGTAGCGCTGAATCACGCGCTTGAGCGGGCGCGCCCCATAGGCCGGGTCATAGCCCTTATCGGCAAGCCAGTCACGCGCTGACGGCTCAAGCACAAGCTTGATCTTGCGGTCGTCCAGGAGCTTCTGCAAGCGCCCGAGCTGAATCTCGACGATACGGCCCATCTGCGCGCGCTTGAGGCGATGAAACAGGATGATCTCGTCAACCCGGTTGAGGAACTCAGGCCGGAACGACGCGCGCACCACGGCCATGACCTGGTCGCGCACCGCGTCGGAATCCTGCCCCTCCGGCTGGCTGACCAGGAATTCGGCGCCGAGGTTCGAGGTCATGATGATCAGCGTGTTGCGGAAGTCGACGGTGCGGCCCTGGCCGTCCGTCAGCCGGCCATCATCGAGCACCTGCAGCAACACGTTGAACACATCGGGGTGCGCCTTCTCGATCTCATCGAACAGCACGACCTGGTAAGGCCGGCGCCGCACCGCTTCCGTCAATGCGCCGCCTTCCTCATAGCCGACGTAACCGGGCGGTGCACCGATCAAACGCGCGACCGAGTGCTTCTCCATGTATTCCGACATGTCGATGCGGATCAGCGCGGTCTCATCATCAAACAGAAACTCGGCCAGGGCCTTGGTGAGCTCGGTCTTGCCGACACCGGTTGGGCCGAGGAACATGAACGAGCCGATCGGCCGGTTTGGGTCCTGCAAGCCGGCGCGAGCGCGCCGCACGGCCGTCGAGACGGCCTTCACGGCCTCTTCCTGGCCGACGACCCGGTTGCCGATACTATTCTCCATCTTCAGCAACTTCTCGCGTTCGCCCTCCAGCATCCTGTCGACCGGCACGCCGGTCCAACGCGAAACCACCTGGGCCACGTGGTCGGCGGTCACGGCTTCTTCCACCATGGCGCCTTTACTCTCGGAGGCCTCGACCTCGCGCAGCTTGCGTTCCAACTCCGGAATGCGGCCGTACGCCAGTTCGCCGGCTTTCTGATACTCGCCGCGTCGTTGCGCGTTGGCGAGGTCGTTGCGCAGCTGGTCGAGCTCGGTCTTGAGCTTCTGCGCCTCTGAGAGCTTGTCCTTTTCGGACTTCCAGCGGCTGGTCAACTCGGCCGAGCGCTGCTCGAGCTCCGCAAGTTCCTTCTCGAGATTCTTGAGGCGATCCTTCGAGGCCGCATCGGTTTCCTTTTTCAGCGCTTCCTGCTCGATCTTGAGCCGGACGATCTCGCGATCGAGCGCGTCAAGCTCTTCCGGCTTGGAATCGATCTGCATCTTCAGCCGCGCCGCCGCTTCGTCGACGAGATCGATGGCCTTGTCGGGCAGGAAGCGGTCGGTGATGTAGCGATGCGACAAGGTCGCGGCTGCAACGAGCGCAGAATCCGTGATGCGCACGCCGTGATGGGTTTCGTACCGGTCCTTGAGCCCGCGCAGAATCGAGATCGTGTCCTCGACCGCCGGCTCATTGACGTAGACAGGTTGGAACCGGCGGGCCAGTGCGGCGTCCTTCTCGACGTGCTTCTTGTATTCGTCGAGGGTCGTCGCCCCGATGCAATGCAGCTCACCGCGCGCGAGCGCCGGCTTGAGCAGGTTCGAGGCATCCATCGCGCCATCGGCTTTGCCAGCACCAACGATGGTGTGCATCTCATCGATGAACAGGACGATGCCGCCGTTCGATGACGTCACTTCCTGCAACACTGCCTTCAATCGCTCCTCGAACTCGCCGCGATATTTGGCGCCGGCGATCAGCGCGCCCATGTCGAGCGCGAGCAGCTTTTTGTCCTGCAAGCTTTCGGGCACGTCGCCATTGACGATGCGTTGCGCGAGCCCCTCGACGATCGCCGTCTTGCCCACGCCTGGCTCGCCGATCAGCACCGGGTTGTTCTTGGTGCGCCGGGAGAGCACCTGGATGGTGCGACGGATCTCCTCATCGCGGCCAATGACCGGATCGATCTTGCCGTCGCGTGCGGCCTGGGTGAGATCGCGGGCATATTTCTTGAGCGCGTCGTAGGCATTCTCCGCCGATGCGCTGTCCGCTGTGCGGCCCTTGCGCAAGGCCTCGATCGCCGCATTCAGGTTCTGCGGGGTGACGCCGGCGTGCGCCAGGATCTTGCCAGCTTCGGTGTCTTTCTCGATCGCCAGCGCGAGCAGCAGCCGTTCGACGGTGACGAAGCTGTCGCCGGCCTTGTCGGCGAGCTTCTCGGCGGCGGTAAAAACCCGGCTCAGCCCGGCATCCAGATAGAGCTGGCCCGCGCCGCTACCCTGCACCTTGGGGCGCTTGCGCAGCGCCTCCTCGACCGCCTGCAGGGCGGCACGCGAGTTGCCCCCGGACCGGTCGATCAGTCCGGCACATAGTCCTTCCGGGTCGTCGAGCAGGACCTTGAGCAGGTGCTCGGTGGTGAATTGCTGATGGCCCTCGTTGAGCGCGAGCGTCTGGGCCGACTGAACGAATCCGCGCGCGCGGTCGGTATACTTCTCGATGTTCATGGAAACTCCTCGGCCTGCCCCGTCCGCCCAAGCGGCACGGCCGGAGCATCGTCATTGGAATTGTCTTGCGCAGCCTTGACGTCCATCAAGACCCGCAACGCACAATGTGGGAACCCGGTTGCGGCTGTGAAAGAGGCCAAGATCGCAGAATCTCTGCCGTGAAGGGCTTGATCGCGACACGGGGATCACCCAGGAAGGGACGATGCAAGGCTCCGCAACCGTCGCCCGCATCTATCGCTATCCGGTCAAAGGCTTATCGCCCGAGCCCCTCGACCGGATCACGCTCGCGCCTGGCCAGACAGTGCCGCTCGACCGGGCCTATGCCATCGAGAACGGAGCTTCGGGGTTCGATCCAGCCGCGCCCGCCTACTTCCCCAAGCAGCGCTTCCTGATGCTCATGCGCAATGAGCGCCTGGCAAGCCTCGCGACCCACTTGGAAGAAGCCACACATACGCTCACCATCAAGCAAGACGGCAGCGCGGTGGTGCAAGGCGACCTTCGCAGCGCCTCCGGACGTACTGCAATCGAGCAGTTCTTCGCCAGCTTCTGTTCCGACGAGCTGCGCGGACCGCCAAAAATCCTGCACGCCTCCGGGCACAGCTTCTCCGACGTCGCCCGTAAGGTGGTCTCGATCATCAATCTCGCATCTGTGGCAGAAGTCGCGGGCGCGATCGGTGCGCCGGTGGATCCGCTGCGCTTCCGGGCTAATATCTATGTCGACGGCTGGCCGGCGTGGCGGGAGTTCGAGCTCCTTGACCAGGAGCTCGCGATCGGCAGCGCGGTACGGCTCAAGCCAGTCAAACGCATCGTGCGCTGTGCGGCGACGAATGTTGATCCCTCAACCGGAGCGCGCGACCTCGCCATCCCGGCGACCCTGCTGCGGCGATATGGTCACGCCGATTGCGGGATCTACGCGGAGGTCGTCGCCGGCGGCCCGATTGCGGCCGGCGACAGCATCAGGCCGATCTGAGCGACATTTACCGCATGATCGGGAAGAAGAACGGGAACACCGGCGTGGCTTGGGCGCTGGTCCGCCGACGGACGGGCGCGGGCGGCGGCGCCGTTGCGCTGTCAGCAGCCGCGAACTGCGTTCCCGGGGTACCGGTGTAGCGCACCAGGCCGCTCTTGGTGGCGACTAGATCGTCCGGCCGCAGGGTCGGATCGTCTTCGAGCTTCATCGCCGCCGTGCCGAATGCGTCGTGCCCGTTGCAGGTGCAGCCCGGCACGATCTTCTGCCGATATGCAAACGCGTTCACGAGCCGTGTGTAAGGCATCCCGTCGGCCGTGGACGCGTAATCGATGCCGCTGCCGGAGAACACCTTGGTCTCGGAGGCCGGACACAGGCTCTGGCAGATGTGCGCCGATTGCTGAGCGTTGGTACGCGGCAGCGGGAAGTAGCGCCCATCGCAGGTGCGCACGCAGTAGGACGCGTAGCCTGCGCCTCCGGACGGCGGAGCGACGGTTTGCGGCTGTCCGAAAAAACCGCCGAACAGAACGTCAAAGATCCCGGCCTTAGCCGGAACCGAGTAGGCGAGTGCGGCCGCAAGAAGTGCGAGAAGGACGCCAATGCTGCGCGGGGCCTGCCCGCGCGGATCCAATTTGAACACTGTTCTGCCCCTTTGCTGCCATAATCGCTAACCCGGATTTACCGTCCGGACTAGTGATTGTGGGCAACACTCGGACAAAATCTGCATCAGGGTAGGTTTGTAGCGCTCAGAAAAATCGCCACCACAAATACAGGTGGCAGATCGCGATCGAGACGATCGTCATCGGCACGGCGTAGAGCGAATAGCTGACGAACCGGAATGGCACGCCATTGCGTTCCCCGAGACCGGCCACCAGCAGATTGGCGGATGCGCCGACCAGGGTCGCGTTGCCGCCGAGGCAGGCGCCCAGCGACAAGCTCCACCACAACGGCTCGATTTTATCGAGCCCGCCATAGGCCGGCGCCATCCCCTTGACCACCGGCATCATGGTCGCGACGAACGGAATGTTGTCGATGATGGCCGAGAGCAGTGCCGAGCCCCAGAGGATCGCGTAGGCGGCCGCCGGGAGGTGGCCGCCGGTCGCGGACACCAGCGCGTCGGCAATCAACCCCAGAAGCCCACTCACTTCGACGGCGTGCACCAGGATGAACAGGCCGACGAAGAAGAAGATCGTGATCCATTCGACCTCCGCCAGGCTCTTGTGCACCGCTTCGGTCTGCTGCTCCGACGACCCCTTCCAGGTGTGGAGCAGCAACAGCAGCGCGGCGCCGCCCAGCGCGATCGTCGCCGGCTCGAGATGCAGCCAGCGCGCCAAGATGAATGCCAGCGTGACCAGCGCGAACACCGCCAGTGACTGTCGCATCAAGGTCCAGTCGGTGATCATCCCGGCAGCGTTCATGCCCATCACCAGCGTGCGCGCCATCGGGCTCGCGTGCAGTTTGCGCCCCCAGATGACATGAATGATCAGCAGTTGCACCAGCATCACGACGACGATGACCGGACCGAGCACGACCAGGAACGCGTTGAAGTCGAGACCCGCTCCGGAGCCGATCAGAATATTGGGCGGGTCACCGACCAGCGTTGAAGCGCCGCCAATATTGGAGGCAAAGATTTCGGCGAACAGAAACGGATAGGGCGGCACGTCGAGCTCTTCCGTGATCGCGAGCGTGACCGACACAATGAGGAGCACGGTCGTGACGTTGTCGAGCAAAGCCGAGAGCACGGCGGTGACGACCTGCAGCAGCAACAGGATTCCGGCCGGACTGGCATTGACCCGCTGCGCCGACCAGATCGCCACGAACTGGAACATTCCGGAGCGGCGGGCGATCGAGACCAGGATCATCATCCCGGTCAGCAGCCCGATCGTGTTCCAATCGATTCCCTTTACGGCCTCGGCCTGATCGAGGGCACCAATGAGGATCAGGATCGCGGCGCCGAGCAGCGCCACCACGGCGCGGTTGAACCTGTCCCAGATGATGACCGCGTAGGTCAGGACCAGGATGAGCGTCGATACCGCCAGCGGGTTGAGCCCGAAAACAATATGCGGCGCGAAGCCATGTTCAGCCATGCGGGCCTCTCAGCCCGCAAGGAGCCTCGTGCGGGACAACCCTCGGATTTCATCCGATCTATTCTGAGTCAAGCTTCCGCAAGGCGCCGTCGCGTCTATACTTCGAATCCATTCCTCTCCGTCGTCATCGCCCGGCCGTGACGAGCTGAGAGGGTAAACTCAAGATGACCGGGAACGGCTACGTTGCGCATTCTGCACGCGGTGCTGAGCGAGGGCTTCTACGGCAGCGAGCGCTACTGCGCCGAGTTGGCCGTGGCACAAGCGAGCCAGGGTCACACCGTTCAGATCGTGACGCTGGGCCCCTCGTCTGAGTGCACGCGCGCGGTGCGCAGCGCGATCGCTGATAGCGACGGTCGCCCGCAGCTCATCGCATTCCCACGTCATCTGCCGGCTTTCCTGCATCGGCCATTTGCCTACGCTGTGCTTGCGCGGTTCCGGCCGCAGATCGTGCACACGCATCTTGATCCTGCGACGCGACGGATTGGGCGCGTCGCACAGCGGCTCGGTATGGGCCACGTCGCAACCTTACATCTGAGTTTCAGCGCGCCGGAGTATGGGACGTGCGATGGGTTGGTCTGCATTGCCGAATGGCAACGCAAAACGCTACCCACGGACTTTGCCGGCGAGATCGCGGTGGTGCGCAACTGGCTTCCTGTCAGTGTCGCCAAGGCGCTGGCAAACGCCGATGCCGAGACGACGCTAACTTTGCGTCAAAGCTGGCAGGCTGACGACCAGGTGTTCGTGTTTGGCAGCGTCGGCCGCTTGGTTGCAGAAAAAGGCATGGACCTGCTGATCGATGCGTTTCGCGCCGCGTTTCCGTCCCGGCACGAACCGGTGCGCCTGGTCATCGTCGGGGACGGTCCGCTCCGTGCGGAGCTCAACGCGCGCGCGGCCGGCGATCCACGTATCATCCTTGCAGGCTCACAGCGCGAGGTCGCTGCGTTCCATCTTGGCTTCGATGCCTATGTAAACGCAGCGCGCTTCGAGCCGTTCGGGATTGCGATCCTGGAGGCCATGGCGGCGCGCGCCCCGCTGGTGCTCACCCGCAGCCAGGGACCGATTGAATTCGTGACCGACCCGCGCGTACGCTGGGTCGACGTGGACGATGTGGCGAGACTTGCTAGCATGCTGGCCGATCTCGCCATCAGCCGACCGCCCCGCCTCGCTTATGCGCTCGAAGTGTTCTCACGTGAGCGCGCAGTGCGCGAAATCGATAATCTCTATCAACGCGTATTGACGCGTGGCGGCCGGCAACTCATGCCGAGCAAGGAGGCCTAAGCGATGGATCTTTCCAAACTCAGGCCAGGCCTCACTGGATCGGCCGGGCTCCTGGTCGGCTCGGAACACACGGCACCCAGCATCGGCAGCGGCGTGATCCCAGTCCTGGGAACGCCGGTGATGATCAACCTGATGGAAGCAGCCGCGCTTGCCGCGGCCGAGCACCTGCTGCCCCCAGGACACCAGAGCCTGGGGATCCATCTTGACGTGCGTCACGTCGCGGCAACGCCCATCGGGATGCGCGTGCGGGCAACCGCCGAATTGACCCAGGTCGATGGCCGCACCCTCACGTTTCGGGTGGAAGCTCGCGACGAGAAGGAAACCATTGGGGACGGTACGCACCAGCGCGTCGTGGTCAACGTCGCCCGCTTCGACCAGCGGGTGCAGGCGAAGGCCGCCACTGCCAATTGATGTAGATCAGTGATCCCGCTCAAAGCTCGGCGTTAGCAACGTCGATGGCGGCGGCGGTCGAGTTTTTTACAGCGAGCGAATGAAATGCGTCTTACGAACTCAAAAGATCGGTATGGAGCCGTCCCGCAATTCCTGCATTGGGTCGTGGTCGCGCTCGTCATTACGGCTTGGCTGCTCGGACAATTCATCGACGATCTGCCGCGCGGTACTTTGTCGATTCACATCGCACTCGGGCTCGGGGTGCTGGTGTTCTTGGTTGCGCGGCTCGCATGGCGCTTCGCCGATCCACCGCCCGAGCCGGAGCCGACGGCACTCGGCTCGTGGCTCGATCTTGCCGGGCGCCTCGCGCACTATCTGATGTATCTGCTGCTGACGCTCGTACCCATTGCAGGAATCGTGACGCAGTTCGCTCGCGGCGATGCGGTGTCGATCTTCGGTCTCTACGAGATCGCATCACCCTGGGTGAAGGATCGCGCCTTCGCGCGTTCTGTGACTGAAGTTCACGAGATCCTTGCGAACGCGCTGGTCATACTTGCGTGCCTGCACGCGGTGGCGGCGCTTGTTCACCACTGGGTCTTGCGCGACCGTACGCTGGCGCGAATGCTGCCGGGCGCCTGAGCGGCTGAGGAACGGAGGACATCATGTCCTATGCCACGCTGATGGTTTATGTTGAGGTCGACGGCCATCCAAAAAATCGCGTGACCCTTGCGACGGAGCTGAGCGACAAATTCAAATCGACTTTGATCGGCTTAAGCGCGCTTGCAATTCGACCGCTGTTCCTGGACGAGACATTCAACAGCGATAAAGTGATCGGTGCCGACATCGAACAGATGAAGCTGAAAGTTGCCCGCCAGGGGGATTGGTTTCAACGATCTGCGCGGACGGAGCATGGAAAGGTCGCGTGGCGGTCTGTGCTGGAGTTTCCAATCGATGCCGTCTCGCGCGAGGCGCGCTGCGCCGATCTGATCATCCTCGGGCGCACCAAGACGCCGGGGGATGAATATAGTTCGCTCGATCCCGCCGCAGCGCTATTGCGGATTGGCCGGCCGACCCTGATCGTCCCCGATGCCGTGAGCTCGCTGCGAGCCGACCATGTGATGATCGCCTGGAAGGATACCCGGGAGGCGCGTCGAGCCGTGAGCGACGCGCTTCCGTTTCTGCACAGCGCCCGCCACGTCACAATTGTCGGAATCTGTGAAACAGAAGACGGAGATTCAGTTTCAAAGCAGCTCGACGACGTGGCCGATTACCTGGCACGTCACGGCATCAGCGGAGATCCGCGCGTCATTCCGGACCGCGGCGCATCCGCTGCCGATCAGCTGACCAAGCTCGCCCACAAGGAAGGCGCGGATTTACTCGTGGCCGGAGCATACGGACATAGCCGCCTCGGTGAGTGGTTTTTCGGCGGCGTCACGCGCGACCTCCTCGCCGCCAGCTCGATTTGTTGCCTGATGTCACACTAGCCGGATGCGGAATCGAAAACATATGGAGGGCGTCACCCCGTCTTCGCCTTCTGGATCGCGGCCCACACGCGCCCGCTCGTGGCGGGCATATCGAGCTCGCGCACGCCGACCGACGCCAGCGCATCCATCACGGCATTCATGGTCGCTGGCATGGCGCCGACGGTGCCGGCTTCACCGGCGCCTTTGGCGCCGAGCGGATTGAATTTGGTCGGCACCGGATTGCTCTCGATCGCCATGTTGGTGAGCGTGTCGGCGCGCGGCATCGCATAGTCGAGAAAACTCGCGGTCAGCAGCTGGCCGGAGTCCCCGTCCCAGACGACTTCCTCCATCAGGATCTGGCCGACGCCCTGTGCCACGCCGCCATGGATCTGGCCCTTGAGCCCGATCGGATTGATCACCGTGCCGACATCGTCGACGACGGAATAGCGATCAAGCTGCACATGCCCGGTCTCGGGATCAACTTCCACTTCGGCGACGTGGCAGCCGTTCGGATAGGTGTCTTTCTGGCCCAAGTAGGTCGCGTTCTCGTACAACCCAAGTTCCAGTCCGGCTGGAACACGCGCGGGCTGGAACGAGGCGATCGCCGCCTCTTTCAACGAGACAACCTTGTCGGTGCCGGCGACCCTGAACGTGCCGTCTGCGAACTCCACGTCATCGACACTTGC
Organism: uncultured Alphaproteobacteria bacterium; assembly: GCA_963760435.1. Taxonomy (GTDB): domain Bacteria; phylum Pseudomonadota; class Alphaproteobacteria; order Rhizobiales; family Xanthobacteraceae; genus JAFAXD01. Next base: position 91,033 of record CAVXDE010000037.1, on the reverse strand, counting down.
CTCCAGCATATGCGCGGCAATGCGCTTGGCTTTATCGATGACTTTGCCGGCGGCAACGTAGAGAGCGGACCCGCCCAGCACGATCGATCTCGATCCATTCGTCCCCATGCCGAACGCGACCCGATCGGTGTCTCCATCGACATATTGGACGTCGTGCGGATCGATGCCGAGGCGCTCATGCAGGATTTGTTTGAACGCGGTCTCATGCCCCTGTCCCTGGGCCTTGGTCCCCATGAGCAGCATCGCGGTTCCGCTCGGGTTGAAGCGGATTTCCGCATATTCCGGCTGAACCGTTCCTCCTGCTTGCTCGATCGCATTGGCGATCCCGAGGCCGCGGAGCTTGCCGCGCTCGTGTGACGCATCGCGCCGTTTCGCAAAACCGGCCACGTCCGCAAGCTTCAACGCCATGTCGAGGTTCTTCTCGAAGTCACCGCAGTCATAGTAGGGACCGAGCGGGCTCTGATAGGGAAGCGCTGCCGAAGGCAACATGTTGATGCGCCGCAACTCGATCCGGTCCACACCAAGTTCGCGTGCCGCATCGTCGATCAATCGCTCGATCAGGTAGATCGCTTCGGGACGGCCGGCGCCGCGATAGGGTGCGGTCGGATTGGTGTTGGACAGGAGCCCGATCACCCTCAGGTAGGCGGCCGGAATTCGATAGACGCCGTTCACAGTTCCGATCATGCCGAACGGCGACAGCAGGTTTCGATCGGAACCCACATAGGCGCCGATATTCGCCAGCATGTTGAGCCGCAGGCCGACGAACTTGTTGTTGGCGTCGAGCGCCAGCTCGATGTCGCCGATGTTGTCGCGGCCGTGCTCGTCGGCCATAATCGCTTCCGAACGCTCGCACATCCATTTGACCGGGCGGCCGAGCTTGCGCGCGGCCCACACCGTGAGGCGATGCTCGACGTATTGCCACCCTTTGGTGCCGAAGCCGCCGCCAACGTCGCCACTGATCACGCGCAGCTTGCTTTCGGGCACGCGAAAGACGGATTGTGCCAGCATCTGCCGCACGCGATGCGGATATTGCACATCCGCATAGAGTGTCAGCCGATCCTCCGCCGCGTCATAAGTGGCGAGCGCCCCACGCGGCTCCATGTACTGCGCGTGCACCCGGGTGATGACGTAACGCCGGCGAACGACCCGCGCGGCCTGCGCGAATGCGGCGTCAGTCGCTGCCTTGTTGCCGCGCTCGATGAAGTTCGAGACGTTGTCGGGGCACTCATCCCACACCGGCGGTGCGCCGGCTAACGTCGCCTCCGCGGTCGAGGTCACCGAGGGAAGCGCATCGTAGGCGACGGCAATACGCTCGGCCGCGTCCATCGCCTGAGCCAAGCTTTCCGCGACCACCATGGCGACCGGATCTCCGACGTAGCGGACGCGGTCGACACAGAGCGCCGGGCGGGCGGGTGCAAACATCGGCGAGCCGTCAGGTCGCTTGCGCGGCATGCTGACTTTGGGTGCGCCGAGCCCATCTGCGGCGTAATCCGCGCCGGTATAGACCGCGATCACGCCGGGCACCTCCTTGGCGACCGCCGTATCGATGCTGACGATCTTGGCGTGGGCATGGGGCGAGCGCAGAAACACGGCGTAAGCCTGGCCCGGTAGGTTCACATCATGGATATAGCGCCCGCGCCCCTGCAGCAGCCGCGCATCCTCAAATCGCAGGACTGGTTGCCCGATGCCGTATTTCGCCATTTTGACGCGTCGCTCCCAACTTCCTGTTTCTAAAACCGCGTGAGCCTGTAGCCAGCCCGCCCTAGGCCAAACACGAGCGGAAGGGCAAAAATCGCCGGCAACGTCGAGTTGCGTCAAGCGGTCCCCTGTCATGAAGCAGAACGTTGAGCGAGGTCAATGCCTTGGTTCCGCGCTTGCTTCATTTTGCTTGCCTATCATCGGCGGAGTTCTCAAGTGCCAATGTCCGGGGACAAAACGAGTTCGCAGTGCATCGAGAATCAGGCGTTGCCACTGCGCGCCGGTTGCGCGCGCAAACACTCGAACAGTTTCAGATTCGTGATCACATTAGCCTGCGTTCTCTTGGGCTTCGGCGGAGGCGTCGCGGCCGACACAGAACGAAGTACTCCGTCCATCACGTCCTACGCCGCCGTTGTCGAGCGTGCTGCTCCCGCAATCGTCACCATCAAACGCATGCGCGCGCAAAATTCCAACCTTGCACAGTTCGGGGGATCAGGCGTTAACGATGAGGAAATCGGGTCCTCGGGATCAGGCGTGATCCTCGATGCATCTGGTTTGATCGTGACTTCAGGCCATGGCTTGGAGGGACGAGGTCCGATCAAAGTCGCGCTCAACGACGGTCAGGAATTTGAGGCCGAAATTGTGCTGGTGGACCACCGGACAGACCTCGCGGTGGTTCGCTTGAAGGGCCTTCACGATCTGCCAGTTGTCCAGCTCGCAAATTCGGATGACGTTCGAGCCGGCGATTTCGCCATCGCGATCGGCAATCCCCTGGAAGTCGGACAAACCATTACGCATGGCATCGTGTCAGCCGTAGGTCGTACGCAGATTCAACTGAACACGTACGAATACTACATCCAGACTGACACCCCAATGAACCCCGGCAGCTCGGGCGGGGCGCTCGTTGACACGTCGGGACGACTGATCGGGATCACGATTGCGATCGCGTCCCAGAGCAAGGGGTGGCAAGGCATCGGGTTTGCCGTACCAGCGAATATGGTGTCGTTTGTTTTGAACTTCGCTCGGAACGGCGAGAAAGTTGTCCGCCGGCCCTGGCTGGGTGCAAAGTTGAACCCAATTGATATGCGAACAGCTTCCCGTTTGGGGCTCAAGCTACCGGCTGGCGCCATGATCGAGCGCGTCATCAATGACAGCCCGGCTGCGACTGCGGGTCTGCTCCCGGGCGACGTTATTGTTTCCCTGGACGGCGAACCGATCCGGGACCCCAACGTGTTCGATTACCGATTCACCACAAAGGGAACGACGGGCTCAACACGCGTCGGCTTGGTGCGTGATCGCCAGCAGGCGACCCTACAAGTCGAGCTCAAACCGGCGCCCGACGTCGCGACCCGTGAGATCATTCTCATAAAGAGCGCCTCGCCGTTGAGGGGGGCGACGATGGCAACTTTGACTCCGGCGCTCGCCGAAGAACTGGGTCTCGACACCAATGCGGAAGGGGTAGCAGTGGTTGACGTCGAGACGAGCACACCTGCCAACACTTACGACTTCCAACGCGGCGATATCCTGCTCTCAATCAACCAGGTTCCCGTCAAGCACGCCGCAGACGTCGACAAACTGCTTCGCAATCCCCGTACGGTGATCGTGGAACTGGACCGGGACGGCGACATTATTCAGAAGGAAATGATGCGAAAAAAACAGTCGTGGTAAGGCCTGGGCTGAGGGTGCTCGGACCTCTATCGTCCAGTGTCTTGGAATCAGTAAATGTATCTTTCGGCGGCCGAATGGCGACGACCCGCCACCTGCCTTGTTCTTTCGCCGCTCACGTGCCGGCGGAGTCAGCGCCACGATCAGTGACCATACGCGCCGCAATCGCGGCAAACACGTCCAGCGTGGGACATCGCACGTTGCGCGCGCGGGCAAAAGCCGCCGGAGCGAGAATGATCTCGGCGACTTCCATCGGCCGCGACCGCTCGTAGTCCTGCAGCAGCGAAGGTTTGTGGTCCATGAGCCGCGACAGCATCACCTCGGCGTCAAAATCGAGCGTAAAACCGTGCGCGGCCGCGATTGCCAGCCCTTCGTCGACCAGACGGATGAAGATCTCGCGCAACGCCGGATCTTTCCTCGATATGCTCGACTGATTGCGCGTGACCAGAGCGATGGTCGAGGCGCTCATATTGGCGAGCAGTTTCATCCAAACGGCCTCGCGAATGTCGTGGATGACCGGCGACTCGATGCCGGCGTCACTCAAGACGGCACGAATGCGTGCAATGTTGTTTGAGTCCGGCCCGGAAATCGAACCGATCTCCAAACAATTGTGATCGGGTGAATTGTTTTTGATCACGCCCGGCGCATTGATCTCGTTGGCCGAATAGATCACGCCGCCAACGACCTGCTCCAGGCGCATCGATTTCAGGAAGCGTTCGGACAGCGAAAAGATCGGGATGTCGGGTGGCGCCGGATATTGGTGCGACAGCCCGTGGCGATACCACCATGGCATCCCGTTCTGGGGAAAAATGACTGGCGTTGCCGGCGTGAGCAAACAACCGACATTGCTGGCGACGTCACTTAGCGCGGTCGCTTTGACGGCGACCACGACAAGATCTTGCGGACCGAGCTCGCTGGGGTCATGGGTCGCCACCACCTTTGCTTCAAGCGAGCGCGCGCCGCCACGCAGTTGCAATCCGTGTTCTTGGATCGCGACCAGATGCGCGCCACGGGCGACGACCGACACGTCATGGCCCGCAGCCGCGAGCTTGACGGCAACATGGCCTCCGCCGGCTCCGGCGCCGTAAATGCAGATCTTCACGTGTACCGCTCAGCTTTTCAGCGCTTCTCGATCCCGGTCTTCTCGATCGCCGCTTTCCAGAACACGAGGTCCTTGGCGATTGTCGCGTCGAATTGATCCGGTCCTTCGAGCGTCGGATTGACCCCCAATGCTTTCATTTTTGCCATCACGTCCGGCGTCTTGAGCGCATTCGCGATCAGCTCGTACCACCGTTCGCGGATCGGCTTTGGGGTTCCGGCGGGGGCAAATATCCCGACCCAGGTCGTTGTCTCCACGCCGGGAACCGTTTCATTCATCGCCGGCACGTCCGGCAATTCGGCGATACGCTTGGGCTCCGCCATGGCGATGAGCTTCAATTCTCCGCTTTCGACAAACGGCAGCACGGCGGGAAGCGTGCCGTAGCTCATATCGATGTGCCCGCCAACGAGATTTTGAATTGCCGGCCCGCCACCCTGAAACGGCACGTGCGTGATCCGGATGCCGGCATTCTTGTTGAGAAGCTCGCCGGCGATCTGGTGCGCCGAGCCGACCCCCGCACTGCCGAACGTCATTTCCCCGGGTCTTTCCTTCGCGAGGCGGATGACATCGGCCACGGAATTGATTGGAGACTTTTTCTGCACCGCCAGCGCCAAATATGTATCAGCCACGCGCGCAACACCGCTCAGCGCAGTCGTGGGGTCGATCGGATAGTTGGCCTGAATGAACGGGCTCTGCACCACCGGCGAGTTGACGGTGAGCAGCAGCGTGTAGCCATCCGGTTGTGCGTGGGCCACGAGGTTGGTGCCGAGCACGCCGCCCGCGCCGGGCCGGTTCTCGATCACGATCGGCTGCCCCAGCGGACCTTCGACCGCCGCCTGGAGAACACGCGCCGTGGAATCAGTCACGGCACCGGGCGGAAACGGCACGATGAGGGTGACGGGACGCGTCGGATAGGACTGCGCGAAAGCCAGGCCGACAGAGCTGACTGCAAACACCACAATTGTTGTGAAACGAAAAAGTCTTTTCAGCACGTCCTCCTCCGCTGGCGTTTTCCCTATGCGGTTATTGTCATTTGAGCGGTGCTTGCGACAGCGCTTCCGCTATCGCCTTCGGCACGGCAATACGCATCTCAAGCGCGCGTTGGCCGTAGGCCTTTCCTTGCGGATCGATCCGGCGCGACGCCATGCCGCCGCCGCCAAGCGCATTGGAGAGGAGAAAATTGAATCCATCGAGGCCCGGTGCCTCAAAGCGCACAACACGCCCGTGAACGCTTTGCGCAAAATGCCGGGCAACCCGCTCCGGCGTCAGCTCGCGGCGCAGGATCGGAACATACTCGGGTTTGCGCGCGATGATGGCGATGTTGGAGGAATCACCTTTGTCGCCCGAGCGCGCATACGCCAGCGCGAGCAGATCGACCTCGACTGTGGCATCAGTCGACGCAAGAGTCCCAGCGGCTTCCGCCGTTTGCGCTTCTACATACCCACCGCCGACTGGAACAACAACATCGAAGGGTGCAGTTTCTCCGACCTGAACCGTCGGCGGCGGAAGCGAAGACTTCTCAACGAAAAACGTAAAGAGCCTAACGACCGGAGTAGGCTTTGGACGTCCGCTGTAGATACCTGTCGTTCCGGGTGCGAAGCTTATCCCCACCGCTCCGAGCTCGCGGGCAAAGATCTCCAAAGCCTCACGGTCCTGATGCTCAACGACGAGCCGCAACAACACCTCGCGCGTGGCGCGTGTTCGCGATTCACTGCCGTAGGACGCTTCGGCGCCAAGCGCCTCTACGTGGGTCGCCGAAAAATCCGCACGGTTTTGCTGGCGAAATTGCATGCGTGCCCGCTCGAGTAGCGCCTGTGCGGTTCGCTCCGCCTTGCGTGCCGCATCCCGCCCCACGATGGAGATCGACGCGACGGCGCGATACCCGTCCTGAAAAGTTGCTGACACCTTGTACTGCGTGGTTGGCGGGCGACCTTTGGCACCAGCCAGTTTGACACGGTCTGGGCCGACCTGTTTCACCGTCACGTGCGAAAAATCGGCGACGACATCCGGCAGGATGTACGCCGCCGGATCACCCACTTCGTACAGCACCTGCTCGGCCGCCGATCCCGGCGCAACCAGTCCGCCGGTGCCCTCCGGCTTGGTGAGAACGAATGTGCCATCGGCTGCGCACTCGGCAATCGGATAGCCGATGTTGTGCCAGTCCGGCACCTCCTCCCAGTCGGTGAACGTGCCGCCAGTCGACTGCGGCCCGCACTCGAGGAGGTGTCCGACCAGGCTACCGGCGGCGAGCCGGTCGTAATCATCTGCCTTCCAGCCAAACTCGTGCATGAGAATTCCGAGCGCCAGCGCGCTATCGGCGCAACGACCGGTCACCACAATGTCTGCACCGGCCGCAAGCGCTGCGGCGATCGGAAGTGCTCCGAGATAGGCGTTGGCGGTCAGCAGGCGCGCGGGCAAAGGTTCGCCCGAAACGGCCTCCCGCACGTGGTCGCGCAGTTCATCAAGCCGTGGCATCAAATCGTCGCCCTCGACGACGGCGATGCGCAGCGAAAGTCCAAGCTCGGCACAGAGTGCCTCGAGGGCTCGCTTGCAGGCCTTTGGATTGACGCCGCCCGCATTGCTGATGATCTTGATCCCCCGACGCGCGATCTGGGGCAGCGGCCGCTTCAGGTAGCTGATAAAATCGGGCGGATAGCCAGCCGCAGGATCTTTCAGCTTGGCGCGTGCCAACAGCGACATGGTCACTTCGGCGAGGTAGTCCATCATCAGATATTGAACGTCGGCGCCGAGCAGCTGCGGGATCGCCATGGGGCTGTCGCCCCACGCGCCCGACGCGCCGCCGATCCTGACGATCTTGTCAGTCATTGGGATCGTCCGCGATCCAGCGCGGCTTGCGGCGCTCGTTGAAGGCAGCGAGCCCCTCCTCCGCATCGTTGGTGCGCGAGGCGACCGCGATCGATGTCTCGGCGAAGGCCAGCGCCTCGGCAAAGCCCATGGATTCCATGGCGGCCATCGCGTACTTGCCGCGCTTGAGCGCGATCGGCGACATCTCGCACAACTTGGTGACGAGTTGCGTCACCTTCTCATCGAGGCTCGCGGCGGGCACCACGTAATTCGCGATCCCGATCTCCTTTGCTCTGGTCGCGTCGATCAGCTCACCCGTCAGGCACAGCTCGTTGATATGACGCGCGTGCAGCATACGGCGTAGATAGACCAGCACCTGCATGGGGAACACGCCGACGCGCGCCTCCGGCAATCCGAACCTTGCGTGATCGGCAACCACGGCAAGGTCGCACAGCGACATCAGGCCCATTCCGCCGGCGACACAATCGCCATTGACGCGCGCGATCATCGGAATGGCACAGTCGCGCACAAACCGCGCGAGCTTGCCGAAGTCGGTCATCGGCTCGTCCAGGCCAAGCGTGAAGGTTTTGGTGCCGCGCGTCAGATCAGCCCCGGCGCAGAAGGCCTTGTTGCCCGCACCGGTCAGCACCATGACGCGCACGCTCGGGTCCGCCGCGGCGCGGAGCACCGCGTCGTGAATGCCGGCGATCACGCCAGGATTAATAGCATTGCGCCGTGCCTCGCGATTGATCGTAATCCAGAGCGCCTTGCCGCGCCGTTCGGTCAGAACGTCTTGTTCTGCTTCGCTCATCCGCCGCCCGATCAATATGATTTCGGCAAGCCGAGCTCGCGCTCCGCGATGAAGCACAGGATCATTTCACGCGAGACCGGCGCGAGCTGCACCGCAACCATTTCGCGGAAGTAGCGCTCCACATGATATTCGGCGGCGTAACCCATGCCGCCGTGCGTGCGGATGGCGCGATCGCAGGCGCGGAACCCGGCGTCGGCTGCGAGATATTTCGCAGCATTGGCCTGCGCGCCACATGGTTTACCCGTGTCATAAAGCTCCGCCGCGTGCAGCGCCATCAATTCGGCCGCGTAAAGCTCCGACCAGCATTCGGCGAGCGGATGCTGGATCGACTGGTTCTTGCCAATAGGGCGCCCGAACACGACGCGTTCATTGGCGTATTTGACTGCCTTTTCCAAAGCGCGCCGGCCCATTCCAACAACTTCGGCGGCGTTGAGGATGCGCTCCGGATTGAGGCTGTCGAGAATATAGCGAAAGCCCTTGCCCTCTTCGCCGATACGATGCTCGACGGGAACAACCAGTCCGTCGAAGAATGTCTGGTTCGAATTCACCGCATGGCGTCCCATTTTGGGAATTTCGCGCACTTCGACCTTCGCGCGATCCATGTCCGTGTAGAAGAGGGAGAGACCGTCAGTCGGCTTCGCGCATTCTTCGATCGGCGTGGTGCGCGCGAGCAGCACGATCTTGTCGGCTTGTTGCGCCGTGCTGGTCCAGATCTTCTGACCGTGCACAATATACTTGTCGCCCTGCAGCACCGCACGCGTCTTGATCTTGCTGGTATCGAGACCGGCGTCAGGCTCCGTCACGCCAAAACAGGCGCGCGATGATCCATCGATGATCGACGGCAACCACTTCTTTTTCTGCTCGTCGGTGCCGTGCTTGACGATCGAATGCAGGCCGAAAATATTGATGTGCACCGTCGAGCACGCCGCGAAGGCGCCTGCTGAGCGACCGACTTCCTGCATCATGATGCAGGCCTCGGTCACCCCAAGCCCGGCCCCGCCATATTCCGTCGGCATGGCAATGCCGAGCCAGCCGCCATCGGCGATAGCTTTGGCGAACTCGAACGGGAACGAATGAGTGCGATCCTTCTCAGCCCAATACGTATCATCAAACTTGTTGCAAATGGCGCGGACCGCATCGCGAATTTCAGCGCGTTCCGGCGTATCGGCAAGCGTCTCAAACATCTCTCAGTCCTTGCTGCTGCGGATCGGTCCGCCATGCGAGCCTGCGTTCCGTCCCGCACCGATCACCTCATCGGTGTGTTGGCCAAGATTAGGCGCGAGCCTGCGCACGCTCGCGGGCGTCTTGCTGAATGAAACAGGGAAACGCGCCACTTTGAGCATTCCCTCGGTCGGATGCTCCATGTCGCTGAACAACTCGACCGCGTTGAGATGCGGATCTTGGAACAGATTATCGATCGAATTGACGCGCGACGCAGGGATATCCACCTGGCGCAACGCCTCAAGCCACTCTTGCGTCGTCTTCATTGGCAAATGTTCGGTGAGGAACCTGCCCACCTCCTCGGCGTGCTGCGTCCGCGTCTCCTGATTGAAAAAGCGCGGGTCGGTATCGAGCAAGTCCGGCTTGCCAATAAGCTTAGAAAACGCGCGCCAGTGCTTATTCGTATAAACAACAATCGCGAGATAGCCGTCGAGCGTCGGATAAGGGCCGCGCGTGCGTGAGAGCAGGCGCTTGTATCCCATCGGACCAATGGGTGGAGCGAAGGCGCCGCCGCCCATGTGATCGGCGAGAACGAACTGCGCCATTGTTTCCAGCATCGGCACCTCGATCTGCTGCCCCTCGCCGGTGCGCGCGCGATGATGCAGTGCGCTGACGATGGCGAGCGCGAGATAGAGACCGACCACACGGTCGCAGATGTTGACGGGCGCGTAGCGTGGCGCTCCATCGACTGAAGCGAACAAGCCGGCAATGCCGGCACCGGCCTGCATCAGATCGTCGTAAACCGCTTTGCCGGCGTCCGGGCCGCCCGAGCCGTAGCCCACGGCGCCGCAATAGATGATCCCCGGGTTGCGCGCGGCGAGCGTCTCGTAGCCCAGCCCCAGGCGCGCCATCGCCTGCGGGCGCACGTTGTAAACGAACACGTCGGTCTCTTGAGCCAGATCGAGCAGCACGTCCCGGTCACGTTCGGATTTCAGATCCAGTACGACGCTGCGCTTGTTGCGATTGGCCTGGAGATACATCGGGCCCATGCCGTGGTGCCGGAATGGCCCGACTTGACGCATGGAATCGCCTGACGGCTGCTCGATCTTGATGATGTCTGCGCCAAGATCGCCCAGGATTTGCGTGGCGAACGGCCCCATCACGACGGTCGTCAGATCGAGCACGCGCACGCCGGCCAACGGACCATACGCCGCTTCGGCCGCTTGCGGACATTCCTCCATTTTCGCTGTTCCGAAATAGTTACTGCCGTGACGCGCGATTAAAACGAACCGAAATCTATTTCGCTATTCCGAGACAGCGCAAGCGCTCATTCCGGTTTTGACAGTTCCGCGACGGCTTTCTCAAATTGCGTGGCCGAGCAGGCATAGCCCTGACGCATTTCATGATTCGACCCCGAGCCAATGCCTATGACCGCATAGGTCCCGCCAACTTGCGTCAGAATCGGCGCCCCAGAGAAACCGGAATTCGTGAGGCACCGATACATCAGCGTCTGTTCGTCGAGGCCGCCGACCCAGCAATCGCGCACGACAGAGGGCAGGAACGGGCGATCCTTTCCATACCCAACGTGCATAAACGGACCCGCTTTCTCGACTTGGGCGAGTGTCAGCGATCGAACCGGAACAGGCTTGGTGGCGAGCGCTTCGTTAAGAACGATAATGCCCCAATCGTTCTGCACAGTTTCGACCCGGAACGGCTGATGCGGAACGTATTGCGGTGAGATGACCACCCGTTTGGCAATCGCGTGCTCGGCGGGCACGCCGTTTGCAACCGCAGTCACGAAGTGGATGACACTGCGAACGCCCTCGTCCTGATAAAGGCAGTGCGCCGCCGTCAATACCAGGTTCGGGGCAATAAGCGTTCCCGTACAGAACCCGCGTTCGTCTGAGCGCGTGGTCCGGTTGACGCGTCCGACGGCTGAGAACGGCCACACCGACGGATCAGCGATCTCCCCATAATGTTGCTCAGGCGGCAACGGGGCTTGCGCGAGTGCCATGAGGGGCGCCAGAGCGAAAGCAAGTACGGCAAAAGACAGCCAGCGCATTTGAAATATCCTACAGCAAGATTGGTCGACAACTACTCCAGTCAGAACAGAACAATGTTACAGCCGGTTGTCGGCATCATCAAAATCAATGCGCCTCGTCCCAGTTGGTCGCCGCGCGCGCATCGACGTGCAGCGGAACCGAGAGCGAAACCGCCGGCAGGGCCGCGTGCTCCATCACCTGCTTGACCACGGGCAGGGTCTTGGCAACCTCGCCATCCGGCACCTCGAAGATCAGTTCATCATGCACCTGCAGCAGCATGTGTCCGGTGAGCTTCTGCTTTTTCAATTCGTCATCCATGCGGATCATGGCGCGGCGAATGATATCGGCCGCGGTGCCCTGCAGGCGCGCATTGATGGATGCGCGCTCGTTGAAGGCGCGGATTGATGGATTGCTGTTGGTGATATCCGGGTAATGGCATTTGCGCCCGAACAACGTCAGCACATAGCCGTTCTGTTTGCAGAACGCCTTGGTCTCATCCATGTAGGCACGAATGCCGGGGAAGCGTTCGAAGTATTTGCGGATATAGGCGCCAGCTTCGTCGCGGGCGATGCCGAGCTGGTTGGCAAGACCGAAGGCGGAGATGCCGTAGATGATGCCGAAGTTGATCGCCTTGGCGCGGCGGCGCACGTCGGGCGGCATGTCCTTGACCGGTACGCCGAACATCTCGGATGCGGTCATCGCGTGGATGTCGAGCCCATCGCGGAACGCCTTGCGCAGCGCCGGGATGTCGGCAATCTCGGCCAGCAGCCGCAGCTCGATCTGCGAATAGTCGGCCGACACGAGCTTCGTCCCCGGATCCGCAATGAACGCACGCCGGATCTTGCGCCCCTCCTCGGTACGGATCGGAATGTTCTGCAGGTTCGGCTCGGACGACGACAATCGCCCGGTTGTTGTTGATGCGAGCGCGTAGGACGTATGCACGCGATGCGTCGTCGGATTGACGAAGCCGGGCAGCGCGTCGGTGTATGTCGACTTGAGCTTGGTGATCTGGCGCCAGTCGAGAATCCGCTGCGGCAATTCGTGGCCAGCCTCGGCGAGCTCATCGAGCACGGAGGCGGATGTCGACCACGCTCCGGTCTTGGTCTTCTTGCCGCCTGGCAGCTGCATCTTGCCGAATAGAAAATCCGATACCTGCTTGGTGCTCCCGGGATTGAGCGGCCCGTCCGCCAACTTCTTGATCTCCGCCTCGAGCGCGCCGGCGCGCTGCGCAAAGTCCCCCGACATGCGCGAGAGCACCTGAGGGTCGATCGAGATGCCGCGCCGCTCCATGCGGGCCAGAACCGCGAGCAGCGGCCGCTCCAGCGTTTCGTAAACCGTGCTCATGCCCTCGGCGACGAGGCGCGGCTTGAGCACATGCCACAGCCGCAGCGTCACATCGGCATCTTCAGCGGCGTATTCGGCAGCCTTGCTGATCTCCACCGCTTCGAACGGGAGGCGCGATTTGCCGACCTTGGTGACCTCGTTGTAATCGAGCGTCGTGTGATCGAAGTAGCGCTTCGACAACGGATCGAGGCCGTGGTCGGAGCGCCCGGCATCCAGCACATAGGACATCAGCATGGTGTCGTCGTAAGGCCCGAGCTCGATGCCGCGCAGCGCAAAAATCTGCCAATCGAATTTCAGGTTCTGGCCGATCTTGAGGACGCCGCGATCCTCCAGCAGCGGCTTGAGCGTGGCCAAAGCCTCGGGCTCGGACATCTGCTCAGGTGCAAGATCGCCAGCAAACAGACTTCCTTTTTCGCCGCCCACCCGGTGCGCGAGCGGCACATAGCACGCCTCGTTTGGCGCAACCGCTAGCGAGAAGCCGCATAAAGTGGCTTGCATCGGATCCAGCGTCGAGGTTTCGGTGTCGATGGCAACGATGCCGAGATCCTGCGCACGCGCGACCCATTCTTTAAGCCGTCTTGCGTCGCGCACAATCTCGTAGCGCGAGCGATCAACTCCCGTTTTATGCGCCGCCTGCGCGCGAGCCTCGACCACGGCCTGCGGCACCCCGGAAAAGTCACCCAGCTTCGCGCCGGCATCACCGGTCTTTGCCACCGGCTTGCGGTTCATCCGCCCGCCGGTGAGCGGCAGCGATGCGGGTTCGGCGGCACTCGCCGCAGCGGGTGCCAGCGCGGTTTCGTCCTGGGCCACTGCCGCCATATCGGCGGCGCGGCGCAGCGGGATTGCCCCGGTTTTCACCGCGGAGTCAGGCTCGATCTCCGATGCGTCGATCCCGCAGGCTTCGGCGATACGCCGCACCAGCGTGGTGAACTCCATCGCCTTGAGGAAGGCGACGAGGCGCTTGTAGTCCGGCTGATGCACCGCGAGATCAGCGAGCGGCACCTCCAGCTTCACCGTGTCGTCGAGCGTGACCAGGCGTTTGGAGAGCCGCGCCTTCTCGGCATTGTCGATCAGGGCCTGCCGGCGTTTCTCCTGTTTGATCTCGGATGCGCGCAGGAGCACCGTTTCGAGATCGTCGTATTGCTTGATCAGCTCGGCCGCTGTCTTGGGCCCGATGCCAGGCACACCAGGCACGTTGTCGGTGGAATCGCCGATCAGCGCCTGCACCTCGATGACTTTGTTGGGCGGCACGCCGAATTTCTCGATCACCTCGGGGACGCCGATGTAACGGTCTTTCATGGTGTCGTACATGACGACGCCGTCGCCGACGAGTTGCATCAGGTCCTTGTCGGACGCGACGATCGTGACCGTCGCACCAACCTCCCGCGCCTCACGCACGTAGGTCGCGATCAGATCGTCGGCCTCGAAGCCTGCCATCTCGATCGAGGGCAGATCAAACGCCCGCACCGCGTCGCGAATGAGCGGGAACTGCGGACGCAGGTCATCGGGCGGATCCGGCCGGTGCGCTTTGTAGTCGGGATAGATCTCGGTGCGGAAAGTCTTCTCCGACTTGTCGAACACCACGGCGAGATGCGTCGGCCGCTCCTCGGGCTTCATCTCGGCGAGGATGCGCCAGAGCATGATGCAGAACATGCGCACCGCGCCGGTCGGCAATCCGTCGGACCGGCGGTTATACTTCGCGTCCTGGTTCATCGACTGCCAGTAGGCGCGGAAAATGTAGGACGACCCGTCGACCAAAAAGACGTGATCGCCCTTCTTCGGCTTGGCTGGCGCAGGAGCTTTGGGCATGGCCCACATTTAGGCACGCAGAGCCGCAATGTCACGCCGGCAAAGCCCGCAATCCCCATCTGGCTCGCGTTCCCTCAAGCCCTCTGCTAAGAGCCGGGCGGGATTTCGGAAATCGCCGTTGGCCGCAGGGGTTAGCGCCGGACCGGCCTTGCGGCAGGCGTCTTGAGCAGGGGTGCGCATGCGGGTTGCAATGATCGGGACGGGTTACGTCGGGCTCGTCTCGGGCGCGTGCTTTGCGGACTTTGGCCATCACGTCACCTGCGTCGATCGCGACACCGCCAAGATCGCAGCGCTGAGCCGCAACGAAATTCCGATCTATGAGCCGGGTCTCGACCAAATGGTCGCGACCAATGCGCGCGAGGGCCGACTTACCTTCACGACCGACCTCAAGCAGCCGGTGGTCGAGGCGGACGCGGTGTTCATCGCCGTCGGCACGCCGTCGCGGCGCGGCGACGGCCATGCAGACCTGTCCTACGTGCACGCGGCCGCGCGCGAGATTGCCGCCACCTTGTCCGGCTTCACAGTCATCGTCACGAAGTCCACCGTGCCGGTCGGCACCAGCGACGACGTGGAGCGCATTATCCAGGAAACGCGCCCCGACGCGGAGTTCGCGGTGGTCTCGAACCCCGAGTTCCTGCGCGAAGGCGCCGCCATCCAGGATTTCAAACACCCGGACCGCATCGTCATCGGCACCGATGATCCGCGGGCGCGCCACGTGATGGCCGAACTATATCGGCCGCTTTATCTGAACCAGGCGCCGATCCTCTACACCGGTCGGCGCACGGCCGAGCTCATCAAATACGCCGCGAACGCGTTCCTCGCCACCAAGATCACCTTCATCAACGAGATCGCGGACCTCTGCGAGCGCGTCGGCGCCGACGTGCAGGAAGTGGCGCGCGGCATCGGCCTCGACAACCGCATCGGTTCAAAGTTCCTGCATGCCGGACCAGGTTTTGGCGGATCGTGCCTGCCCAAGGACATCCTGGCGCTGGTGAAGATCGGGCAGGACCAGGCCACGCCATTGCGTCTCGTCGAGGCCGTCGCCGCCGTCAACGATGCGCGCAAGCGGGCGATGGCGCGCAAGGTCGCGAGTGCGGTCGGCAACCTGCGCGGCAAGACCATCGCGGTACTGGGCCTCACCTTCAAACCAAACACCGACGACATGCGCGAGGCACCCTCCATCCCGCTGGTGACCGCGCTGCAGGACTTTGGCGCGCGCGTGCGCGCCTATGATCCGGCCGGCATGGACCAGGCGCGCCCGCTGATGCCCGACGTCACGTTTTGCGACGGACCCTATGCCTGTGCCGAGGCCGCCGATGCGGTCGTCATCGTCACCGAATGGGAGCAGTTCCGCGCGCTTGATCTCGAGCGGCTCAAATCGGTCATGACCGCGCCGGTTCTCATCGATCTGCGCAACATCTATCCCGTCGACGAGATGCTCGGCAGCGGTTTCATGTACGAGAGCATCGGCCGTTCGACCACAAAGGGCTGACACAACATCCATCCCGGGAGGACAACATCATGGCGCAGCAAAGCCGGCCGCAGGTGATCGCAATCGAGGAACACTTCTGGGACCCGGAGCTCGTCAAGCATGTCAAAGGCGGTGACGTGATCCGCGCACCGGACCTGGAGAAGCGCCTCTACGATCTGGGCGAGATCCGCATCAAGGAAATGGACGAAGCGGGCATCGACATCCAAGTCCTCTCGCACGGCGCGCCGGGTGGACAGAAGCTGCCCGATGACATCGCCCTCGAACTGGCGCGTGGCGTCAATGATCGCCTGCACGCCGCGATCAAGCTGCACCCGACGCGCTTTGCCGGCTTCGCCATGGTGCCGACCAACGATCCGCGTAAAGGCGCTGACGAGTTGGAGCGCTGCATCACCAAGCTCGGGCTTCAAGGGCGCCATGCTGCATGGCCTCGCCAATGGGGTGTTCCTCGACGACAAGAGGTTCTGGCCGATCTACGAGCGCGCCGAGGCGTTGGACGTCCCGGTTTATTTCCACCCCTCGTTCCCACAGCAGGCGGTGATCGACGCCTACTACAAAGAGTACGTGGAGAGCGTGCCGACGATCCTCAGCGCCGGCTGGGGCTTTACGGTCGAGACCGCGACTACGGCGCTGCGCCTTGTCCTGAGCGGCTTGTTCCAGCATTGCCCAAAGCTGAAGGTGATCCTCGGTCACCTCGGCGAGGGCATTCCGTTCCTGATGGCACGCATGGACGAAGCCCTGTCGCGCCAGGCCAAGGTCGACTTCCGCGCCACGTTCTCAAGCCACTTCAGCGTCACCACCAGCGGCTTCTTCTCCAATCCGGCACTGCTCTGCTGCGTGCAGGAGCTTGGCATCGACCGCATTCTGTTCTCGGTCGATTGGCCGTTCGTCAAGAACACGGTCGCCACCGAGTGGGTGAAGACCGTGCCGCTGTGTCACGAAGATCAGGTGAAGTTGCTGAGCGGAAACGCGAAGCGTTTGTTGAAGATGTGATCTAATCACTTCCCGTCATTGCGAGCGAAGCGAAGCAATCCAGCGCTGAGGTGCCGCACTGGATTGCTTCGTCGCTGCGCTCCTCGCAATGACGCGGGTCGCCGGGACGAGCCCGGCCATGACGAGTTGAGAGATCAACTTTAATTCCCCGCCGCTTTCTCTTTGTCGTTCTCCAGCACCTCGGCAATCGACTTGATGCGGTTGCGTGCGTAGTTCGGCAACCCCGAGCTGATCGAGTTTCCGGTGTTGAACGAGCTGTTGCCGGCCAGCACTTGCGCCGGCACCAGGTTGCGCAGCACCGGCACGTGCTCGTATTCCTTCTTTTTCTCGAACAGATCGCTGTCGACCGCGAGCGCGGCAAACACCGTGACGATCGTTTCACCCACTTCGGTCGGGTGTTTCTGCGCGATGGCGACAAACTTGCCGAATTGCATGATCTGGTTGACCCAGAAGATGTTCTGCTCGAGCACGCCCGTGATCGGCGTATCGACGGCCGTCAATTGCTTGAGCTTCGCTTCGTCGATCTGATCGGGTGCGAGGACCCGCAGCTCGCTCTGGAAATCGATATAGGTCGCGATCTTCTTCGAGCTTTCACGCAATTGGTTGAGCAGCGTGATGCCGATCGGCAGCTTGCCCTCGAACTTGTAGCGTGAGGTCAAGCAAACGTTGTTTGGCTTGTCCTCGCACCACGGCCGGTCGGGGATGCGGTTATAGGCGAATTGCGCTTCCTTGAGCGGCATCGCGTCCGCCGCCGTAATGGTTTTCGACGTAATGGCGGGATCAAGCTTTTCGATAAAGGGCAGCGTCGCGTAACGCGTGAGATCGATGTTCGCCTTGTTTACCAGAAAACGCGCTTCAACGACGTACATGTGCAGCCGCTCTTTGCGCGTCGAGGTCACGCCGCCCGAGGTCTTCTTGACCATCGGCTCCTCGTACGACGGATAGAGGCTCATCAACTGCTTCTGCTGCGGCCGTTCGCGCTCCCAGTCGGCAAACTTGATCAAGCCGGTTGTCGAGTTCGACGAGTTCGTCCTTGCGGTGATCGCTGAAGGCGATAACACCTGGCTTGAGCTGGTCGATCGGAACGGCCGTCACCAACGGCACCTCTTCGAGCCGAAACTCGGCGGCACGTGCCGTCGTTGCAAGTGTGGCGCCGAGCAGGAGAGCAACAATCAATCGCATCGGGAAATCCCGGTTGGAGTGGATGTTCGAGAACGGTCGGTCGTCAGTAGTATTGGCGTCGGCCGAAGAAGTAATCCGGATCTACGCGGCGCACGCGCGGCGCGGGTTGCGGTTGTTGTTGATAGTAATATTGCTGACCACCAAACAGCCCACCAAACAATGGCGGCGGCGTGGGTGCCTGAACATAACCGGGAGGAACGTAGTTGCCGGGCGGATAGTAGCCTGAACGCCCGTAGGACGAATTGCCGTAGCCGTAACCGCGTGAGGCGTAGTAATCGTCCCGCCCGTAGTAACCGTCGTCGTAGCCACCGCTGCCGCCCTGATAGTAGCGATAGGACTCAGCCTCCGCGCGCGACACGAGGTCATACTGGGTGTCAGTGACGCCGCCGCCGCGTTCGGCCCGCATATATTCCGTGAAGGCATTCGGGGTTCCGGCAGGTACCTGATCGCCGGTATAATAGTTGATGGGCACAGCCACAAGTTGCCGACGCGCCTCAGCGGACGGCGGCGCCAAGGCGGTGCGGGGTGCGTAGGACTGCCACACGGCCTGGATGACCGGCTCGAAGATCGGAGCCGCGGCCTTGCCGCCGGTGATGCCGCCTCCCAGGGTGCGTCGCTTGCCATCCGCATTATCATACCCGACCCAGACCGCCACCGTCACCTCATTGGAGAAGCCGACGAAGAGCGCGTCGTTTTCATCCTCGGTAGTGCCGGTCTTGCCCGCGACGTAGGGAGCCAATTGCTTGATCGAATTGGCAGTTCCCCGCGCCACGACGCCCTGCAGCATGGATTTGAGCTGGTAGAAGGCGGCCCGGTCGCCGTCCGCGAGCCAAGTCACCGCACCATTCTGGCGGTAGACCGTGCGCCCATTCTGTTCGATCGAGTTCGATCAGATGCGGCTGCGGCCGGGCGCCTTCATTGGCGATCGCCGCATAGAAGGCGGCAAGGTCGATCAGCCGCGCCGGCTGTGCGCCGAGGACGAACGGATAGTAAGGCACGCATTCCTTGTAGAGCTGCGCCTCGATGGCGAGATCGCAGACGCGCTGCAGGCTTTGCGCCGCCGAATGTTCGATGCCGCCCTCGAGCAGGTTTGCGGTCACCAGGTTGCGGGAATTTTCCAGCCCGCGCCGCATTGTCGCGACGCCCCAGGCGCCGCCGCCGTAATTGCGCGGCGTCCAGTAATCCCGGTTCTGCACGAACGGGTCCGTGATGATGCTCGGCGAGTTCAGCACGCTGCCGCCGATCGGGGGGAGCGTGATCTCGGCATCCTTGATGATCGTGTTCGGCTGCAGGCCCTTGTGCAGCGCCGCCAGATAGGTGAACGGCTTGAATGTGGACCCGGGCTGACGCTGAGCCTGGGTGGCGCGATTGAGCTGGCTCAGCGGATAGGAAAACCCGCCCGCGACCGCGAGAACTCCCCCGGTCGCATTATCGAGAACGACGACGGCGCCCTGCACGACCGGCCGGATGCGCAGCTCGGCCCGGGCGTTGCGGCTCGCGCCCACCCGCACATAGACGACGTCATAAGGCGCAAGCGCCTTGCGGATCGCCACCGTCGGGATGGCGAGTGGCAGGATGCGGCCATCGGTGAGACCGACCTGGATGCCTGCCCCTTTGCGGCCCGGGACGACGACCGCCGGCATCCAGTGCAGGTCGTAGAGCGGCAACCGCGCCTCTTCGAGCGCCTGCTGCCAAGCCGGTTTGCCCGGTTGATGCGCAGCCTCGATCTTCTTGACCGCCTCGGCGAGGCTGGTCTCCGGTCCTTGGAAGCGGGCGCGGCCGGTCGAGGCTTCGTAACGCGCCAAGCCGTCCTGCAAGGCAGTTTCGGCTGCCCGCTGCAGGTCCGGCCGAATGGTCGAATGCACAGTATATGTTTCCGGTCCCAGGTTCTCGAGCCCAAGGCTGCGCACCTCGCGCGGAATCTGGTCGACGAAATAAAACCCGCTGTCACGCCGCGCCGGCGCTTCGGCCGCGACCAGCTGCAGCGGCTCGGCCTCGGCGCGCCGCGCCTGCTCGGCCGTGATCACGCCGTCTTCCTGCATGCGCCCGAGCACGTAGGCGAGGCGCTCCTTGGCACGCTCCGGATGACGCTCCGGGTTGAAGAAGTTCGGACCTTTGGCCAGCCCCGCAAGCTGCGCCCCCTCCGTCACAGTCAGGTCCTTGGCGGATTTGCCGAAAAAGTTGCGCGCCGCGAGCTCGATGCCCCAGGCACCGCGGCCGAGATAGATCGAGTTGAGATAGAGCTCGAGAATTTCGTCCTTGCTGAGCAGGCTTTCCAAGCGCGAGGCGACGATCATCTCGCGCATCTTGCGCTCATAGGTGACGTCGTCACCGACCACCAGATTCTTGGCCACCTGCTGGGTGATGGTCGAGCCACCCTGCGGACGCCCGGGCTCGGCGAGGTTGGTGATAAAGGCGCGGATCAGGCCGCGCTCATCGATGCCCTTGTGCTGGTAGAAGCGCTTGTCCTCCGCGGTGACGAACGCTTTCTGCACGTAATTTGGGATTTGACGGATCGAGATCCAGTCGCGCCGATGCTCGGGATAGATTTCGGCGTAGCGCGTCCCCTTGCCGTCGAGGACCACGAAGCCTGCACCGGGCTTGAGGTTTTTCAGCCGCGAATCCGGCGGCAGATCGACCATCGCCTTGTTGAAGAAGGTGATCACCTCGCCGGCATCGAATGGCGAGCTCTCCACCGCCTCATTCTTGCAGAACTGGCGATAAGCCACATAGAGGTCGTTGAAATTGAGCCCTTTGAACGCCTTGACATCGCCCGTGACCGCCTTGGGGTCGTCCATCGCGGTGGTAATCAGGCTGTCGAGATTGATGTCCTCGATATCGAAGGCCTTGCGCATGTGGGCGCATCCGTCGCGCAAGATCTGCACGACCTGCGCCTGGTCGGCGACGGGGTCGAACTGCGTCTTGATCGCGTCCGGTCGCGTCGTGACCTGGCTAAGGGCAAGCGCGGTAGCAAAAATCTTGATGAGGACTGCATTCATCGAGAATTATGAATCCGACGGAGCCCCACGATACCGATCGCGCCACAAAACGGCTTTTTCGCGAACCGAGCAATTGCGGATCGCCTGAAACGCCCGAGTATCAATCGTTTATGAATGGTGTGTGGCGGCCGGGCCACAGCCCGTCCCCTATCGGGACACTGATGCCTACGGTTTGACCGCCGCGATGACGCGCCGGCGATCGGTCGGCAACGGTGGGGCCGGCACAAAACGTCCGTACTCATCGGTGACGACGCTCGCCAGCAGATTCAGGTAGTCGACATAAGCCTTGTGCTCCGGCGCGATGAACCCAAGCTCCGGCTGCTCGCCCTGGCCGAGCCGCCGGAGGAAGATCGGCGCCGCGACTGGCGTGTACATGGTGCCCTTCGGGTTGCTGAGCGTGGTGATGAGCCCGCGGCAGACGCCGTCGCGGTCCGGCAGCGATAGGAGCACGGTGCGCAGGTTGCCCAGATGCGTGCTCACCAGGTTGATGAAGGGCGTGCCGAACGGGACGTAGACCGCTCCCTTCTGGGCATATTTGAAATCGGGTCGGGACAGTTCCTCGAAGCATAAACTCGGCACCGTCCGGTCCCAGACGATGCGTATGATGTAGGCACTGAGATTCGTCGGGTGCGTAAACATGGGCCGCACGCATAGATAATCGCCCTGCATGTATTCGACGGCCTGCAGCGTGTAGCCGCCGAACTGGCCCGGCGCCTGGTCATCCTCGCCAGGCTTGGAGGTGAGCGAGATTTTGAGGATTGCCTCAATCTTGGTCAGGGTCCGTTCCGAGAACTCGCCCTGAAACAGCTTGTCGATCGTGGACTTGGACAGGTAGTCGCGGATCAGGTCTTTGCGCGCCAGCCCATGCGCGTCGAGATGGTGCTGGATCGCTGTGGCGATGGCCAGGCGCTCGTTCTTGCTCTGTGGTCTGGATTTGTTCGACACCAAGGCGATTCCGCGTTCTATTCGCAAACCCTAACATTTTTTCGTAAATTTTGGCGAGATCGCACACGCCCGCGCGGTCTGCCTCCAAACATTGCTATGCCGTCCAACTCATTGCAGTCGCTGCGGGAGCCCGAAAAAATAATCATTGCCTCGACGCTGCGGACCAACTGATTCCACCCGGCCCGCAGGCGACCGCCGAGGCATCGCCATGTGCCCCTCCCAGACTGATGAAGCCCTGATTCGCGACATCGCATGCGGCAATTCGGCCGCGATGCGCACGCTCTTTGAGCGCCATCGCGGCAAAGTATTCCGATTCCTGCAGCGCCTTATGCGCAGCGAAGCATCGGCTGATGAACTCACCAGCGACGTTTTTCTCGAGATCTGGCGCAACGCCGGCCGGTTTGAGGGGCGCTCCGCGGCGGCTACCTGGATCCTGGCGATCGCGCGCTTCAAGGCGCTCTCGCGGCTACGACGCGAACGCGAGTGCGAACTCGAGGACGCAACCGCCGCACAGCTTCCGGACGACGCCGATGGTCCAGAGCTCGTGTTGCAGCGCAAAGACCGTGGCAGGATTTTGCGCAACTTGCTCGGCCGCCTCTCTGGTGATCACCGCGAGGTCATCGACCTGATCTACTACCACGACAAATCGATCGACGAGGTTGCACAGATCGTCAACATCCCGGTCAACACGGTGAAGACCCGCATGTTTTACGCACGCAAGCGGCTCGCCCGCGAGCTGGCACAGGCCGGCATGCAGCCCGAGTTCCTGTAGGCCAAATCCACCCCACGAGCGCGGCATTTTGTTCCAACAAATTGTCAACATCGGTAAGGGCCCGTTCACCTTCTTGCGAGAAGACTAGGCGCAAGGCGCCGCATCAGCGCTACCAACAGCGAACGCGAGACGAGCGGCGGATCAGCATGGCGATGGGTGGATCGCCAGACAAGGAACAGCAATGCGCGCGATTGTCGTGTACGGGGTAAGCGCCGTGGCTTTGGTCGGCCTGGGAATAGGGTCGCTGTTCATTGGCGGTGGCAAGAGCACGGCTCCCGGCGTCTCGCAGACGGCGGCGGCCGCAAAGCCGGCGCCAGTTGAGGCGACGGCAGCGCTTGCGCCCGCGAGCAAGGTGCAAGTGATGGCGCAGGCGCCGGCTGTCCAGCCGCCGCAGCCCACCCCGATGCCGCGGGTCGCCGAGGCCCCATGCCAGAACCCCGGCGCGCTCGGCGTCGCCCGAGTGGTGGAGATCGATACCAGCGGCGGTCCGGGGTTCGGCTTCCAGCACTTCAAGGCTTACGATTTCCTTAACCCCGGCGAGGTGGTGTTGACCTTCGACGACGGGCCATGGCCCGGCAACACGCCCGCGGTGCTCGCGGCGCTTGCCGCCCAGTGCACCAAGGGAACGTTCTTCTCGATCGGCAAGCACGCGATCTGGCATCCCGAGATCCTCAAGCAGGTCGCCGCCGCCGGGCATACCGTCGGCTCGCATACCTGGTCGCACGCCGACTTGTCGAAGAAGACGCCCGACGAGGCCAAGGACGAGATCGAGAAGGGCCTGAGCGCCGTACACGCCGCATTGGGTGGGCCGGTCGCTCCCTTCTTCCGGTTCCCGGAACTGCGCCAACCTCCCGAGATGATCAGCTACCTGGAAGGCCGCAACATCGCGATGTTCTCGACGGACATCGATTCCTTCGACTTCAAGATTCATAAAGAGGACAAGCTCATCGAGTCGGTGATGACCAAGCTCAAGAAACAGGGCAAGGGCATCATCCTGATGCACGACTTCCAGCGCAGCACCGCACAGGCCCTGCCGCAGCTGCTCGCCGACCTCAAGGCTGCAGGCTTCAAAGTGGTGCAGCTGCGGCCCAAGTCGGTCGCCGAGACTCTGCCCCAGTACGACGCCATGATGTCGCAGGAAATCAAAGGCGGGACCGCCAACGCCAAGCCGACCAACAGCGTCGTGCGCACGGTGAGCGAAGGGAATTAGGGGACCGCGCTCCTGCTTTTTACCCTCCCCCTTGTGGGGAGGGTCGACCGCCAAGCGAAGCGCCGGCGGGCGGGGTGGGGGTAGGAGTGTGGATCGGGGTGCGTGCCACAAACTCCTACCCCCACCCCGGCGCTTCGCGCCGACCCTCCCCACAAGGGGGAGGGTAAGCACCTCCAGCGGTTGTCACTCCGCGGCCCCCGTCCAATAATGCGCGTCGAGGAAACGCAAGCACAGGGGCCGCATGGGCCAATTCATCTTTCGTCGCTTGATCATTGCGGTCTTCGTGTCACTCACCGTGTCGGTGATCGGCTTTTCCCTGCTGCGCCTGTCAGGTGATCTGGCTCACCAGCTTGCAGGCGACGACGCGCGCCCGGCTCAGGTCGCCGAGGTCGCGCGTCGCTACGGCCTCGATCGCCCGCTCTACGTTCAATATGTCGACTGGGCCGGCAACGCGCTGACCGGCAATTTGGGGAGATCGCTCTTCACCAATGAGCCAGTCTCCGAGCTGATTGGCGAGCGCATCGGCGTCACGCTCAAGCTCGCGATCTTCTCGATCCTCTTTGCGGCCATCATCGGCGTCACGCTCGGAGTTGTCGCTGCGGTGCGCGCCAACAGCGCCATCGATCGCAGCGCACTCGCACTTGCGGTCTTCGGCCAAGCCATCCCCAATTTCTGGTTCGGCCTGATCCTCATCGTCGTGTTCGGCGTCACATTGCAGTGGCTGCCGATCTCGGGCTCCGATTCACTTCTCAACTTCGTGCTGCCGACGGTGACTCTAGGTTTCACCGTCATGCCGCCGTTCATGCGCCTCACCCGCTCCGGCATGCTCGACGTGCTCCACGCCGATTATATCCGCACCGCCCGCGCCAAAGGGCTGTTGCCGCACACCGTGATCTTCAAACATGCCCTGCGCAACGCGATCCTGCCTGTGGTGTCGCTGCTCGCGGTCACCTTCGGGTTCCTGCTCGGTGGATCGGTGATCGTCGAATCGGTGTTTGCGCTCAACGGCATCGGGCTCCTCGCCTTCCAATCGATCGTCCGCGCCGATTTTCCCGTAGTGCAGGCGATCATCGTCTTCGTCTCCTTCGCCTATATCGGGCTGACGTTGCTCGCCGACATGGTCAACGCGTGGCTTGATCCGCGCATCCGGCTCGCGTGAGGCGGCAATGGTCGCGCTCGACAACGCCGTCACCGACAGCGCCGCCGAGGAGGTGCGCTGGCCCTCGCCATTCGCCGTCATGCGCCGGCGCGCGCTGCGTCATCGCGGCCTTCTCATCGGCGGCGCCTGGCTTCTGCTCATGATTTTGGTCGCGGTGCTCGCGCCCTTGATCGCCCCGCATGATCCTTATGAACAGGATCTCACCGCCCGCCTGATCGAGCCGGTGTGGGCGACCGGCGGCAGCTGGGCGCATCCGCTCGGCACGGACGCGCTCGGGCGCGACTACCTGAGCCGTATCATCTTCGGGGCTCGCGTCTCGCTGATCGTCGGCTTCGGAGCATCGTTCATCTCCGGCCTGATCGGGGTGAGCCTCGGCCTGATCGGCGGCTATTTTGGCGGCCGCACCGACGGTTTCGTCATGTACCTCGTCAACGTGAAGCTCGCGCTGCCGGGCATCCTGATCGCGCTGTCTCTGGTCGCGATGTTCGGCGGTTCGATCACCGCGCTGGTCATCATTCTCGGCTTCCTGTTCTGGGAGCGCTACGCGGTCGTGACGCGCAGCGCCACGCAACAGATCCGCCGTGCCGAGTTCGTGCTCGCGGCTCAGGCCTGCGGCGCGTCGCGGCTGCGCATCATCGTCGGCGAGATTCTTCCCAATGTACTCAATCAGGTGATCGTGGTCGCGACCTTGGAGATGGCGATCGCCATCCTGGTCGAGGCGGCGTTGTCATTCCTCGGGCTGGGGACGCAGCCGCCGACCCCGTCCTGGGGCCTGATGGTGTCGGAGGGCCGCAACTTCATTTTCTACAAGCCCTACCTGATCGAGCTGCCCGGCGCTGCGATCTTCCTCCTGGTGATGGCGATCAACATGCTGGGCGATGGCGTCCGCGACGTCACCGCGCCGGAAGGTAGGAACTAATTGATCTCTCTAGATTGCTTCGCTTCGCTCGCAATGACGGTTGGGGCTCGTCATTGCGAGGAGCCAACGGGTCCGGCCCGAAGTGGCCGGCCCGATGACAGGCTCCGCGACGAAGCAATCCAGCTCGGCAGCCCTACTTCCATGACAAGTAGTTCAGTTCCACGCCTTCCGGGCTCATGTTGCCGGGGATGAGCTTGAGATCCTTGTTGTGGGCCACGATCGCCGGCAGCGGCACGAGCGGCTCCAGATAATCCTCGCTGGTCGCCCGATCGAACGCCGCCTTGTAGATCGCCTCGCGCTTCTTGGGATCAAGCTCAATGCGGCCTTCATCCACCGCCTTGGCCAGGGTCGGATCCCCAATCGCGTCGCGTGAGCTCGGCACGAAGAAGAAGCTCAGGGTCGAGTCGATATCGGGCTGTGCAACCCCATTGTCCCACAACGAGACCTGCGTCTGGATCTTGCCGTCGGCGCGCTTCTGCACGAACACACCCACTGTCGAAGCATCGACTTTGGCATTCACGCCCACCTTACGGAACTGGCCGGCAACCGCCTCGGCGATGCGGCGCGAGGGTCCCCAGGTCGAGATCGTGAGCTCAAAGCCGTTCGGATAGCCGGCTTCAGTGAGCAGCTTCTTCGCCCCTTCCGGATCGTACGCCGGCCCGGCCACCGACCACGCACAGCCGATATGCCAAGTGTGGCACATGCCAAGCTGCGGCGGATCATTCTGCTGCTCCGGCGGCAGGAATGCCTTGAGCAGCGCCTTGCGATCGATCGCTTTGAGCAACGCTTCGCGCACGCGTTTGTCCTTGAAGAAGCCGATGCCGGTGCGGTCGCGCGTGTCGAACTGGATGTACGTGTAGGAGACCGTGCGCTCGACCGCGACCTTGAGGCTCGGGTTGGCCGCAAGCGAGGCCACCATGTCGGGCTCGATGTTGTAGACGAGGTCGAGCTCACTCGAGAACAGCTTGGCGATCTGCGTCTGCTGATCGGGAATGGACGAGAGCCGGATATTCTTGACCGAGCCTGGCTGGCGAATGGCGCCCATGGTGTAATTTTCGTTGCGCTCGTAGACGACCTCGCCCTTGGCCGGATCGAACGACACCACCTTATAGGGGCCTGTGCCGATCGGATTGCGGCCGAAGTCGCTCTTGTTCTCCAGCGCACGGTAGATCTTCGCCGGATATATCGGCGTATTGGCGGTGAGCCGATCGAGGAAAGGCGCGTACGGCTCCTTGCTGGAGATCCGCACCGTCATATCGTCAACCTTCTCGACCTTGTCGAGCCAGCCGAAGCGCGTGTCCTTGAAGCGGAAATTGTATTTGGGGTCCATGAACACATCGAACGAATAGATGACGTCATCGGCCGAGAACGGCGAGCCGTCGTGAAATTTGACGCCCTCGCGCAGCTTGAACTCGTAGGTCTTGTCGTCGAGCCGTTTCCACGAGCTGGCCAGCAGCGGCACGTATTCCCGCTTCACCGGATCGAAATGCACGAGCGAGTCGAACACCGGGTTGGCTATGAGGCTCGTCTCCGGATGCGGATTATAGATCGTGTCGATCATCGAGACCGGCTGGTAGACGGCAAGCCGGACCGTATCCTTATTGGCCTGGGCGAGCGCCACGGGAGCGGCGAGCGCAAGTGCAAGACCCGCCAGCGCGGGCGCGAAACGACGCAACATCGGCAATAGTCCTCCCTGGGGTTTTGGCAACCTTACAGGGCGGCGGTGCCCGCGCATAGATGACGGTGACGGGCATTGATGACGTTGCCCCGCATAGATGACGTCCCCGCACATAGGTGACGCGGTTTCGGCATAGATGACTCCGGGCCCGCATAGATGACGCCGGCCCGCATAGATGACGTTTATCTCCATACATGACGTGTGCGGCCATCCTTCGAGACGCCTTGGCCTTTCAGGCCAAGGCTCCTCAGGATGAGGGCAGAGTTTGTTGAAGCGCGGCCACCACCTGGCCCTCATCCTGAGGAGCTCACGCGCGACAGCGCGTGAGCGTCTCGAAGGATGGTCGCACACTCACTTGTCAAACAGCTCGACGCGCTCGGGCGCCGTCGCAATAACAAAATGGATAATGTATTTTGTTATGAACCGGTCAATCAAAATATTGCCGGACGCGCCATGCTGGGTTGTTGGACGCCGCATTGACAACCCACCTCCAGCGGGCTCACGCTCCCCGTCAACCACGACCAATGTGGCGGCGTGAGTAGCGCCGCCGGGAGGAGTTCATGGCCGGTAAGATGCTGCGCGCCGCTGCGAGTTTCGCATTCATGTCTGTGTGCGCGTTTGCTGCGCAGGCCGAGCCGCCCAAGCTGCCGGTCCCCGCCGTCGATCAATCCGCCGTCGCCCAGCGCGGTTATTTCTACGTGGGCGGCAAATATTCGGGCGAGCCCGGCAAGGAGATCATGCAGGGGCAGACCTATGTGGAGGTGCTGGCCCCGAAGGATGTGCGCCAGCCCTATCCGCTGGTCCTGATCCATGGGGCCGCGCAGACCGCAACGAACTGGATGGGAACGCCGGACGGGCGCAAGGGCTGGGCCGAATATTTCGTCGAGCAGGGCTACGTGGTCTACATGATCGACCAGCCAATGCGCGGGCGCTCCGCCTGGCACCCCGGCGATGGCGCGACCCGCATGTTCACGGCGCCGAACGAAGAGTTTCAGTTCACTGCAATCGAGACCGCAGGCACTTGGCCGCAGGCCAAGAAACACACGCAATGGCCGGGCGACGGACCGAACAAAGGGCGCAAGGGCGACCCGATCTTCGATGCGTTCTATGCAACGCAGGTCGAGACCGTTGTCTCCAACGAGGAGACGCAGCAGCGCAACCAGGACGCCGGCGCAGCATTGCTCGACAAGATCGGTCCGGCCATCGTGCTCACCCACTCGCAGTCAGGCCCGTTCGGCTGGCTCATCGCCGATGCCCGGCCGAACCTGGTGAAGGCCATCGTTGCTATCGAGCCATCCGGTCCGCCGTTCGAGGCGACGATCATCGGCACCGGCAAGGCACGAGCTTGGGGCGTGACCGACATCCCGGTGCGCTACGATCCGCCGATCAAGGACGCGAGCGAACTCGCCGTCCAGCGCGACGCCGAGCCGGAAGGTCGCGATCTGTTCGTGTGCTGGATGCAGAAGGCGCCGGCGCACCAGCTCGTCAACCTCAAGGGCATTCCGACGGTCATCATCGCCGCCGAGGCCTCATATCATCAGACCTACGACCACTGCACGGCGAAATATCTCAACCAGGCCGGCGTGAAGACCGAGTACATCCGGCTGCAGGACCGCGGTATCTTCGGCAACGGTCACATGGTGATGCTGGAGAAGAACAATCTGCAGATCGCCGGCCTCATCGACCAATGGCTGCGGGAGAATGTGAAGTAATTCTAGATCCTCGCCAGCCCCGCCAGACCTGACTTCGCAATATCGCGCGTGACCTGCATTACGGTGCGACACGCAAGTGTCAATTGGGCGTGGCGCGAGATGGCGAGGGCGATGTAGCGATGCACCACGGGACGGACGAGCTTCGACGCTTGCAGGCGACATTCCCTTGCTGCGGCCGCGATAGCGTACGGTCCCAACAATGCGTAGATGCCACCCTCGGCGACAATGTGCGTCTGCAAACTCAGCGAGTCCGCCTCCAAGACAACATTGAGCGAAATCCCTTGCTCTGCACCGATCGCTTCCAGCTGATTGCGCCAGCTGTTTGGGCGGCAGAAAAACACGAGCGGCCGATCGTGCAGGGCCGAAAATGGCACCGTCGCGCGCGACGTCAGCGGGTCACCAGCGGCGCTGACGAGATAGGTTGATGTCTCCGCGAGGTATGTGTCGCCGTTCTTCGGCGACGGGTTCGTTCGATAGAGGATCGCGAGATCGACACTGCCCTCCTCCAGCCAAGTCTCGAGCTGATTGCCTTGGCCTTCGCGCACTGCGAGTTGGATGAGCGGGTATTGCTCGTTGAGCCGCTTGTAGAGCGTGTTGACCAATGGATGCGCCGCGGACGGCATGCTTGCGATGCGGACCTTGCCGATCGGCGTGCCCGCCGAGGTGCGGACATCGTTGGCGAGTTGCTCGGTGCTGGCCAGCCACGCCCTGACCTTGGGCGCGATGCGCTGACCCAACTCGGTCAGGACAACGCCGCGACCGGTACGTTGGAACAATCGCCCTCCGCATTCACGCTCGAGTTCGATGATCCGGCGGCTGATGTGCGGCTGCGTCGTGCCGTAAGCCACAGCTACCTTGCTGAGGCTGCCCAGCTCGGCCGCGTCCGTGAAGAGCTTCCAGGTCGGGTAGTCCACGCATTTCTCCTGCTATACTTCGTTTATTATATCTGAAATGTGAGATCTGAGTCTTCCGGTATAAGAACCCGCTCGTACAATGGCCGCCGTGCGATCGGCGTTGCGGTAGCGACCCATGATGCGAGCGCTTCCCCCGGACCATCGCGCCAAGAATGTAGAGCTTCTCGCATCGGAGGAAACGACATGACATCGATTGATCTGCGAGGGCTCGTCCCCGCGCCGGTGACCCCTTTCACGCGAGACGGTGAGGTCGACCACGCGGCAATCCAGCGTCTGGGCTCCTGGCTCGGGAGCTTCACAGGCGTCAAAGGCCTGGTCGTTCTTGGCCATGCCGGAGAGGGGACATTCCTCACCCCGGACGAGCAGACCGGCGTGATCGACAGCTTCCGGACATCCGTCGACGGCAAATTGCCCATCATCGCGGGGATCACGCTCGAGGGCACCAAGGTGGCGGCACTGGAGGCCAAGCGGGCCGTGAAGGCCGGAGCGGCCGCCGGGCTCGTTTATCCGTCGCATGGCTGGCTGCGCTTCGGTTATCAGAAGGGAGCGCCGCAGGACCGCTATCGTGCGATTTACGAAGAGAGCGGCCTGCCGCTGATCCTGTTTCAGTACCCCGACGCCACGAAGGCAACGTACAATCTCGAGACCCAACTCGCTATTGCGGCGCAGCCAGGCGTGTTTGCCATGAAGAACGGGGTGCGTAACATGCGCAGGTGGGACACCGAAATTCCCGTCATCCGCCGGGAGCGCCCCAACCTGCAACTCCTCACCTGTCACGACGAATATCTGCTGCACACCATGTTCGATGTTGACGGCGCTCTCGTCGGGTATGGCACTCTCACCCCCGAGCCGCTCATTGAGCTCATCGCGGCCGGCAAAGCCAAGGATTACCCGCGTGCCCGCGCCGTACATGATCGGCTGCTCGCGGTGACACGCACCGTCTATCATCGCGGATCGCACATGGAAGGCACAGTAGCGCTCAAGCACGGACTTGTCGCGCGGGGCATCCTCGAGCATGCAACGGTTCGCTCCCCGCTGCTGCCACTGGAACCGGGCGCCGAGGTCGAGATCGCGGACGCGCTCCGCTCGGCCGGATTACTGGGGCAGTCGGCAATCCGGTCGGCTGCATAAGCGGCTAAAAGCCGGCGGCCGCTCATCGGCAACGGCGGAGCGGCTTTGCGCTCCGCCGATAACAAACAGGGAGGAACCTCATGACCGTGCTTGTTGCGGATGGGGCCGAATTCGGCACAGCGACCACGGTTTCGTTGCACGCGGCCACCAACGCCGAGCTGATTGCCCGCATCGAGCGGCTTCCGGTCACGCCGAGATTGATGCTCATCCGCGTTGTTGTTGGCATTGCCACGTTCTTCGACGCCTACACGGTTCTGGCCATTGCGTTCGCGATGCCGCAACTCGTGACAGAATGGAAGCTCGCGCCGGCTGACGTCGGCATGATCATCTCGGCCGGCTATGTCGGCCAGCTGTTTGGTGCGCTTCTGTTCGGATCGCTGGCCGAGAGGATCGGCCGCCTGAAGACCCTGTTCATCACCATCATTCTATTCGTGTCGATGGATATCTCCTGTTTGTTTGCCTGGAGCGGCGCGTCGATGATGGCCTTCCGCTTCCTGCAAGGGGTCGGCACAGGCGGCGAGGTGCCCGTAGCAAGCGCCTACATCAATGAGTTCATCGGCGCCGAGAAGCGCGGCCGCTTCTTCCTGCTTTACGAGGTGATTTTCCCCGTCGGATTGATGTTTGCCGGCATGGTGGGCTTCTTGCTGGTGCCGATCTACGGCTGGAAGGCGATGTTCGTCGTCGGCCTGATCCCGGCGATGCTCACGATTCCATTGCGCTGGTTCATGCCTGAATCACCGCGCTGGCTTGCCTCCAAGGGCCGCGTTGCCGAAGCGGACGCCGTGGTGAAACTGCTGGAGAGCGATGCGAGACGCCGCGGCGTCATTCTGCGCGACCCTGCGGTGACTCCCCTCGCTGCGAAGGCAACCGCCCGCTCAGACTGGCGCGAACTGTTCCGCGGCATCTACTTGAAGCGAACGATCATGATCTGGGGCTTGTGGCTGTGCGCCTACATGATCAACAACGGCCTGGTGACGTGGTTGCCCACACTTTACAAGCAGGTCTTTCATCTGCCGCTACAGACGAGCCTCGCTTATGGTTGGATCACGTCGGGGGTCGGGGTCATCGCTTCTGTGGTCTGCGCGCTCTCGATCGACAAGGTTGGCCGCAAGCCCTGGTACGCGACGGCATTCCTGCTGGGAACGCTGCCGCTTCTGGCCCTCACCGCGCTCGGCGCCACGTCAGCGACCGAGGTCCTGATCCTGGCAACCGCTGCCTACGCGGTGCTGCAGACGATTGCGTTCTCGCTCTACCTCTACTCGGCCGAACTCTATCCGACGCGCTTGCGTGCCATCGGCACCGGCTTCGGCAGTGCGTGGCTTCGGGCGGGGTCGTCGATCGGTCCGCTGCTGGTCGGCTGGATCGTCGGCGACTTCGGCATCCGATACGTGTTCGCAGCATTTGCGGCAGTGGCTTTGATCGGTGGCTTGGTGACACTGTGGTTTGCGATCGAAACAAAAGGCAGGGTCCTTGAGGAACTTTCGCCCTGATTGCGAGTGGCATGGCTATCCGCGCGCCTGCTCGGCGCGCAATTTGAAGCGCTGAATCTTCCCGGTCGCGGTTTTGGGCAATTCCTCGCGGAACTCGATCCAGCGCGGATATTTGAACGGCGCCAGCGCGGTCTTTACGTGCTCCTGCAGTGCACACGCCATCTCTGGGGATCCGGCCTTCGCCGACTTCAAGACGATGAAGGCCTTCGGCTTGGTCAGATCATCGTCGTCGAGCCAGGCGACCACCGCGCATTCCAGCACCGCTGCGTGACTCTGAAGCGCGGCTTCGACCTCAAACGGCGACACATAAAGACCGGAGACCTTCAACATGTCGTCGTTACGGCCGCAATAGACGTAGTAGCCCTCCTCGTCCTCGCGATATTTGTCGCCCGATCGGGTCCATTCGCCCATGAACGTGCGGCGCGACTGCTCGCGGTTGTTCCAATACATGATGGCGCTCGACGGCCCGCGAATGATGAGCTCGCCGAGCTCACCGCGGCTGACCGGAATTCCGGACTCGTCCACGAGCTTGACCTCATAGCCCGGGACGGGCTTGCCGGTGGTGCCGTATTTCACGTCTCCCGGACTGTTGGAGAGGAAGATGTGCAGCATCTCGGTCGAGCCGATGCCATCGAGAATGTCGCAGCCGTAGCGCTCGCGCCAGCGCCGGCCGACGTCGCTTGGCAACGCCTCCCCGGCGGAGACACAGCGGCGGAATTTGACTTCGCCGCCTTGTGGGGCCGCCGCGCTGGCGAGGAAACCGGCGTAGAACGTGGGCACACCGTAGAACACAGTGACGGGATGCTGGCGCAATAACGCCGCAACAGCGTCCGGCGTCGGACGATCCGCCAACAAGATTGTCGTCGCCCCGGCCGACATGGGAAATGTCAACGCGTTGCCGAGCCCGTAGGCGAAGAACAGCTTGGCGACCGAATAGCAGACGTCGTTCTCATTCAAGCCGAGGATCGGCGCGGCGTAGAGATCGTTGGTCAGCCGCAGGCTCGCGTGCACATGCACCGCGCCCTTCGGCTTGCCGGTCGAGCCTGACGTGTAGAGCCAGAAGGCGATGTCGTCGCGCGTGGTCGGGGCGGTGACATCCTCAGCTGATGCGGCAGCGAGCAGATCCTCGAACCGTTCGTGTCCCTTACCCTCCGCACCCGACACGACGACATGGGCGAGGTCCGGGCAGACAGCGAAGAGTTTCTCAAACCGCGGCAGCAGCACATCGGAGACGACCAGCATGCGAGCCCGGCTGTCGGCGAGCATGAAGGCATAATCGGCTTCCGTCATCAGCGTATTGACCGGTACAGCAACAACACCGGCCTTCAGGGCGCCGAGAAATGCGGTCGGCCAGTCGATGGTGTCGAGGAGGCAGATCAGAATGCGTTCCTCGCGCCTGATCCCCTTGGCGCGCAGCGCAGCTCCGAAGCGATTGACGCGATCGGCCAGCTCTCCGTAGGTCCAGCTTTTGCGCTGGTCGATGAACGCCGGTTTATTGACGCGTCCGGCCGCGAGATTGCGGCCAAGGATATCGGCTGCGAAATTGTAGTCGCGTGGAATTTCGGTCGATGTCGGCGGGGCGCCCGGCACGGAGCTCGAGACCGCCAACGCTGCTGCCGCTGAAGCCATGTTCCTCCCCGGCCGGCGCGTCTCGTGGTGATGCTGGCGCCTGGCTGGCAGACACTATAGTGCGAATGTCCAAAAAGCCGTACGGAGACGTACGACAGAAAGGAGAATTTTCTACTTCGGCAAGGCGGCTCAACATAATCCTGTTCCAGACCCGGAAACATTTGGAATTCAAAGCGGATCGCGCCCACACCATATTGCGGCCATGGCGCAAATTGGCATCAGCAGCGGCAGGATCACCGTCGAGAACGCGGGTTTCCGTCACGGCAGCACCACCGTGTTCGAGCGCATGTCGTTTGCGATCGCGCCCGCCGAACACGTTGCCATTCTCGGCCGATCGGGAGTCGGCAAATCGACCCTGCTCTACCTGTTGGCCGGGATTCATCGGCCGACCCATGGCCGCATTCTTATCGACGGCCGCGAGGTGACGGCGCCTGGCCGCAAACCGGTGTTGATGTTCCAGCGCCCCGCCCTGCTGCCCTGGCTCAGCGTCTACGACAATATCCTCCTGCCGCTGCGCTACTCGGGCCTCGCCCGGCGTGATCCAAGCGCCGCCCGCGCCAAAGTCGAGTTGCTCATCGAACAGATCGGCCTCGCGGAGCGCACCACGGCCCTTCCGGTCAATCTGTCGGGCGGACAGCAGCAGCGCGTCGCATTGGCACGCGCGCTCGCGGCAAATCCAGCCGTGCTGTTGCTCGATGAACCTTTCTCGGCGCTGGACGGTGAGACCCGGGCGACGCTGCGCAAGGACATTCGCGCGCTGGCCCACCTCAATGGCATCACGCTTGTGACCGTCACGCATGACCTTGCTGACGCGGCCGCGATGGCGGATCGCGTGCTGGTGCTCGACGGTGCGCCATCGAGCATCAAAGACGATTTCGCGCTCGACGCCGAGCCTGAGCTGCGCCTGCGCGCGCGCCTCTCGCACCTGCGGCAAGTCGCCTGACAACCACAACAACTGTTCCGCAATGACACGATCACAGTCCGCCTGGCATCTGAATTGCTCCTGCTGCGAGCCCGGCTTCGCCAAGCCGGTCACGCGGCGCAAGACCCTGGACTACCTGGCGCGCGGTGGGCTCGCCGCGCTGATGGCGAGCAGCGGGTTCAACGCCGCCCGGGCGCAGACCGATGATGTCGTGCGCATCGGCTACCTGCCGATCACCGACGCGAGCGCGCTGCTGGTGGCGCATGCCAACGGCTATTTCGAAGAGGCCGGTCTCAAGGTCGAACCGCCGACCCTGGTGCGCAGCTGGTCGGCGCTGGCCGAAGGCTTCGCGGCTGGAAAGTTCAACCTCGTGCACCTGCTCAAACCGGTGCCGGTGTGGATGCGCTACAACAACAAGTTCCCGGTCAAGATCCTGGCCTGGGGCCACACCAATGGCTCCGGCCTGGTGGTCGGCGGCGACACCGGCATCAGCAAATTCGCCGATCTCGGCGGCCGGCGGATCGCCGTGCCGTACTGGTACTCGATGCACAACATCGTGCTGCAATATGCGCTGCGTGCGTCCGGCGTCGTGCCGGTCATCAAGCCGGAGAGTGCCAAGCTCGCGGCGAACGAGTGCGCATTGCAGATCCTGCCACCGCCTGACATGCCGACCGCGCTCGCGGCCAAGAAGATCGACGGCTACATCGTGGCGGAGCCGTTCAATGCGTTGGGCGAGCTGCGCGTTGGCGCCCGGATGCTGCGCTTCACCGGCGATATCTGGAAGAACCATCCGTGCTGCGTGATCTGCACGCAGGAGAGCAACACCAAGGACCGTCCGGAGTGGACCCAGAAGGTCGTGGATGCCGTGGTGCGCGCCCACATCTTCGCCTCGCAGAACAAGGGCGAGGTGGCAAAGCTCCTGTCGCGCGATGGCAAGGGCTATCTGCCGACACCCTCGGATGCGGTGGTCAAGGCGATGACCGACTACGGTCCGGACTATGAGAAAACCGGCGCCATCCGGCATCGCGGGTGGGACAACGGCCGCATTGATTTCCAGCCATGGCCCTACCCGTCGGCGACAAAGCTGATCGTCGACGCCATGAACAAGACCGTCGTGGAAGGCGATACGACCTTCCTCAAGGGACTCGATCCGGCGTTCGTGGCAGACGATCTCATCGATTACCGGTTCGTGAAATCCGCGCTCGAACGCTTCCCCGCCTGGAAGAACGATCCGAGCGTGGACAAAGCGAATCCTTACGTGCGCGCCGAAGTGCTGGAGCTGTGATGGCCATCGCCTACGACACGCCTGCTTTCGAAGCCGCTCCGCGATGGACCGTGGCGAGCATCGCTCCGCTGCTGGTCTCACTTGCTGGCCTGGCACTGGTGTTCGGGGTGTGGTGGATCGCGGGTCTTGCTCTTGAGGGCTCGCCACGGCTCGTCGCCTTCCGCGGCTTCACCATCGGACCGACATTGGCATCCTTTGCGGACCTGGTGACGACGGGTGCCGCCTGGCATGCGACGGCACCGAGCCTCGCGCGCATCGGACAGGGCTTGCTGTGGTCGTTTGTAATCGGCGCACCGGTCGGGCTCGCCATCGGCGGCCTGCGCCTGCTCGAGGCGCTGCTGCGGCTCCCGTTTCAGATCCTGCGCATGGTTAGTCCACTCGCCTGGATGCCGATCGCAGTGTTGCTGTTTGCTAGCTGGGATGGCGCGATCATCTTCCTGATCGCGGCCGCCGCGATCTGGCCGATCGTTTTCTCCACTGCGGCCGGCGTACGGCACATCGATCCGGTGTGGCTTGCGATGGCCAACAATCTCGGCGGCAACCGCTTCGCCATTCTGCGCACCGTCGTGATCCCGGCGGTCGCGCGCGACATCCTCAGCGGTCTGCGCCTCGCGCTCGGCGTTGCCTGGATCGTGCTGGTCCCGGCCGAGTATCTCGGCGTGACGAGCGGGCTGGGCTACGCCATCAACGACGCGCGCGACACCCTGTCCTACGACCGGTTGGGTGCGCTGGTGCTCCTGATCGGCGTCATCGGCTTCCTGATCAACTCGGTCATCGCCTACACGATCCACCACACGCGTTGGACGCCCACAACCTGAGAATAACAAGCCGGAGGTTCTTATGAGTACAGCAACGCTGAAAACCGTCGCTACATTCGAAACGATCGACAAGGACGCGCTCAAGACGCTGTCCGACAAGGGCAAGGCCGATCCCTCAGCCGTGCGCACCGTGCGCTGCAAGACAGTGGCCGAGGGCAAGCGCTTCCGTCATCTCAACTACATCCGCAATCTGCCCGCGCACATTGTTGATGAACCGCCGGGCCTGCTCGGCGACGATACCGCGCCCAACCCGACCGAAGCGCTGCTCGCCGCGCTGGGAAGCTGCGTCTCCGTTGGAATCCAGGCCAACGCGGTGGCGCGCGGGATCGCGATCCGCTCCATCGAACTGGAGCTCGAA
Source organism: uncultured Alphaproteobacteria bacterium (assembly GCA_963760435.1). GTDB lineage: Bacteria > Pseudomonadota > Alphaproteobacteria > Rhizobiales > Xanthobacteraceae > JAFAXD01. The sequence continues at coordinate 52,994 of CAVXDE010000037.1, read as the reverse complement.
GGCGACATCAACATCACCTCCGTGTGGGGAACCGGCGACCTTTCGCCCAAGCCGCTCGGCCTGACGGCGGTGCGGATCAGGGCGCATGTCGAGGCTGACGGGGCGACACCTGCTCAACTCGACGAGTTGGTCGCGCATTCGGCCACGTGGTCGCCGGTGCTCAACACGGTCAAGAACCCCGTGCCGGTGACGGTTGCGCGAAGCTGATGACGCAGGCCGCCGTTCAACTTGATGTATCGCCGCAGACGACGCCGACCGTGCGCGGCGTCGTCACGGGCGCGTTGCGCCCGCTCGTCCGCCGCATCGACGAAGAGGGACTCTATCCCGCCGCTGTGATGCAGCAGCTCGGTACGGCTGGCGCATTCCAGGCGCACGCGGATGGCGCGGCCGGCGATCACGGTTTGTTTGCTGCAATCGAGGCAATGGCGGAGGTCAGCGCCGCCTGCATCTCGACGGGGTTTTGCGTGTGGTGTCAGGACGCGCTCGTCTGGTATCTGGCCAATGCGGAAAATCCGCGTGCGCGGGAGCGCTATCTGGGCGAGGTGGCACTGGGCCGCCAGCTCGGCGGGACCGGGCTTTCCAATCCCATGAAGGCGATGTCGGGCATCGAGCCGCTGGCGCTGCGCGGCGCGAAGGTGCCGGGTGGCTATCGGATCACCGGGCGCCTGCCGTTCGTCTCCAACGTCGAGCCCGGGCACTTGTTTGCCGGAATCTTCCGCATCGAAGGCCCGTCGGAGCGCCTGGGCATGGCGGTGTTTCGCGCCGGGCACGAGCACGTCAGCTTGGTGCGCAACGCGCACTTCATCGCGCTCGAGGGCAGCGCGACCTACTCGGTGCAGATCCGCGACGCATTCGTGCCGGATGACGACGTGCTGAGCGAGGACGCCGCCACGTTCGTGACCAACATCCGCAAGGGCTTCGTGCTGCTGCAGGCGGGGATTGCTCTTGGCGCGGCCCGCGGCGCCGCACGGTCGATGCGCGAGGACTCGGTCGGACGGCGTCTCGGCGCAAACTTGCCGCTGGGACCGGATGAGATCGATGCGCGCTGCGACGCGCTAGCGGCGGACGTAAAGGCGCTGGCGCGCGATCCGCAAGTAACCGATCGCGCTGCGTTTCTCGAGGTGCTGCGCGCGCGGCTCGCGATCTCCTGGCTGGCGCTCGAAGCGGCGCAGGCGGCCATGCTGCAGTCCGGTGCGCGCGGATATCTTGCCGGATCCGAGCCGGCGCGGCGCCTGCGCGAAGCGCAGTTCGTGGCACTCGTGACACCGTCAGTGAAGCACATCCTCGCTGAGCTGGCGAAAGGCTAATTGCGCCCGCGCAGACATTTCCTGAGACATCGCCTATTCTCCGGTCCACGCCGACGACGCGATTAAACGATGCGTGGCGAAAGCGGAGGACCACGGATGTCGGGACAGGCCGGGAGCGCGCACCCTATTCATCGTCGCGATCTGTTGAGGGTGGCCGCGGGCGCCGCCGGCGCGCTTGCTTTGCCGCTAACGGCTGCCGCGCAGAACGCCCCGCGCCGCGGCGGCACCCTGCGGCTCACCATGCCGTACAACCCGGGCTCCGTCGATCCAATGACCGGTCGCAACGGCCCGGATATGATCGTGGTCTACGCCGTGTTCGACGCGTTGCTCGATTTCGATCCGTGGACGCTCGAGCTCAAGCCCGGCCTCGCCAAGGCGTGGCGCTTCAGCGATCCGAAGATGCTTGTGCTCGACCTCGTCACCGACGCGAAATTCCACGACGGCACTAATTTCAACGCCGAGGCCGTCAAGTTCAACCTGGAGCGCTACAAGACCGACCCGCGCTCCAACTACAAAGCCGACCTCGGCGCGGTGGATCAGGTCGAGATCACCGGGCCATACCAGGTCACCTTGCATCTCGGCAAACCCAATGCGGGCCTGCCGCTCGTGCTCACGCACCGGGTCGGCTGCATGGTGTCGCCCAAGTCCGCGGCGCAGGGCGGCAACATCGATCGCACCCCCGTCGGCACCGGGCCATTCCGGTTCGTCGACTGGCAGGACAATGCGAGCTTCAAGCTGGTGCGCAATGACAATTACTGGAAGCCCGGCCTGCCCTATCTCGATGGAATCGAAATCCGTATCGTCAATGAGTTGAACACCGCACTGCGTACCGTCGTCAGCGGCGAAGCCGACGTCGTGACGAACATGCAGCCGACCCAGAAGGTCATCGCCGACCGCTCGCCCAATCTGGTAGTGAAGGTCGGGCCGTCGCTGACCTTCTACGGCGCATTCCTCAACTACGGCCGGCCGCCGCTCGATGATGTCCGCATTCGCCGGGCCTTGAACTACGCGATCGATCGCGACGAGATCAACAAGGTGATCGAGATCGGCCTCGGCCAGCCCTCGAGTGCAATCCTGGCCAAGGAGCACTGGGCCTATGACCCGTCGACCGCCAACTACTACACGCATGACATCGACAAGGCGAAAGCGCTGCTGGCGGAGGCCGGCTACCCGAACGGGATCGAGATCGAGGCTTATGGCTGGGCCGACCAAACCGCAATGAAGCGCCAGGAGCTGATCATGGGCCAGCTGGCGAAGGCCGGCATCCGCATCAAGCTCACCCCGGCCGCGCCGCAGACGGCGATGACCAACTTCATGCTGGAAAAGAAAGGCTCGATGTTGTTCAGCCCGACCGGGGGCTATCCAGACCCAAGCCAATACTACGACGCGCAGTTCGCCAAAGACGCGCTGCGCAATTCCTCCAAGATCGAGCTGCCAGGCTATCGCGACTTGCTCGACGCAACGCTGGAAGCGCAGGATCAACCCGCCCGCAAGGCGGCGTTTGCCAAGCTGCAGCGCTTCGTCATCGAGCAGGCAATGCAGCTGCCGCAGTTCGTCGCGCCAAACATCCTGATCTACAATCCGCGGGTCCAGAACTTGAGCGACAATCTGCCGGGCACACCGAAGTTCACCGAGGTGTGGCTGCAGGGCTCGGCGTGAGTGGCGAAGTACATGCACTCGGGAATTCAAGTAGGATCCTCATCCGCTGACCTCATCCTGAGGAGCACACGAGCGTCAGCTCGTGTGCGTCTCGAAGGATGGCCAGAGGCGAGGACGTCGCCCGTGGCCGTCCTTCGAGACGCCTTGGCCTTGCAGGCCAAGGCTCCTCAGGACGAGGACTGTAGTGAGGAATCGTAGTGTCTTCACCGGAACATCCGCGCGACCGGGCGCAGCGTTATCTGGCGATGGCGGAGACGACGCCCGACCCGCACATCGCCAACGGCCTGCGCCTGCTCGCCGCGGCCTATCTGGAAAAGGCCGCGAAGGAGGGGGATCAGGAACAGCAGCCTGGAGAAGTCAAACAGTCTGACAACTCACCAGACTGATCATCCCCACAACTGCTTCGTCGCCAGCTTTGCGCCTTCGGCCAGCGCGCGCAGCTTGGCCCAGGCGATCTCAGGATGGACGCGGCCGCCGAGGCCGCAATCGGTTCCGGCGATGACGTTTTCGCGGCCGACCGCCTTGGCGTAGGCGAGAATGCGGTCGGCGACGACCTCGGGATGCTCGACCACGTTGGTGGCGTGGCTGACGACGCCCGGGATGAGGATCTTGCCGTCCGGCAATTTTACGTCGCGCCAGACCTTGTGCTCGTGCTCATGACGCACGTTGCCGGCTTCGACCGAATAGGCCTGCGCCTTCACGCGCAGCATGACCTCGACGATGTCGCGCAGCGGCAGGTCCGTGACGTGCGGTCCGTGCCAGCTGCCCCAGCAGATATGGAAGCGCACGCGGTCCTCGGGAATTCCCCGCAGCGCGTGGTTCAGCGCCTCGACGCGCAGCATGGCGTAGCGGCGGTAGTCCTCGAGCGAGGGATGCGGATCAAGCATGTCCCAGGTATCGGGCAGGCCCGGATCATCAAGCTGGAGCACAAACCCGGCCTCGACGATCGCCCGATATTCGACCGCCAGCGCCTGCGCGATCGCGTCGAGAAAAGCCTCGGCATTCGGATAGTGAAGGTTCTGCCCGCGGCAGAACATCTCCAGGCTGCCGACCGCGATCGAGGTCACGAAGGCCTCGGACACACCGGCGGCGGTTGTCGCGGCCTTGAGGTTGGCGAGGTCGCGATGCAGCGCCTCTTGCCCGGTATATGTGATGGGTCCGATACAGGACGGGCGCGAGGCCGTGGTCGGAACGAACGCCGCCTCAGTGTAGAACTGGGGAAACTGCCGCTGCTCCCAGCGCTCGCCGACGATGCGCATGGGCTGGCCGGCCACCGCGCGATTCGGCGCCGCCGATCCGGCTGGTGTCGGACCAAAGCCGCCGAGGCGACCGAAGATGTAGGTACCCCAGGCGGCCAGATCGGATTTGGAGCGCATCGGCTTGCCGAGCTCGCCGTCGTTGACAACATCGACGCCAGCCTTCGCCTGCGCGTTGACGATATCGGTCACCGATGCGGCCAGCATGGCGTCAACGTCGGAAGTTGCCGCAGACCATGCGGCGATCAACTTGTCGGGGCGCGGCAAGCTGCCGGCATGGGTGACGAGGATTCGATCGGTGCTGTGTTTCATTCGCGCCTCCCTCGTTGCATCGCCGCCAATCGGGCACTGTGATCGTCACAACCCGCACGCGGTGTCAAATAGTTGGAGCCGCGCTTTCCATAGCCTCTGCTTATAGATGCTTGCCGCCATCGGCGCGGGCACGGATCGAATGTTTGGTTCGCGTGTGCGCGTTCCTGAGCTCTCGTCCTTTCGCCGGCGGGCGCGCCCGTTCCTCCGCAGCACACGTGCGAATGATCTCGGCAAAACGTTGTGCCAGCGGCGACAGCTTGCGGTCGCGCGCCCAGCTCAACCCAAGCGCACGCGCGGCGCCGGCCTCGACGAGGTCGATGCAATGCAACAGCCCCGCCTCGCGTTCCAGCGCCACCAGTTGCCGCGGGATGATGGTGACGCCATCGCCGTGCACCACCATCGATTTCAGGGCCACCATGGAATTGGTCACGATCGCGTTGGTCGGCCAGGACACCCCGGCGACAATGAACAACGCCTCGAGCTGGTGGTGAAACGCGCTCTGATCGTTCGGCAAAACCCAGGCGGCATCAGCGAGCTCGCGCAGCGAGATCGATCGCCTGCGACACAGCGGATGTCCAGACCGCACGATGACCGCGAACGGGTCGGTGGTGAGGCGTTCTTCTTCCACGCCGTCGACCTTGGCATAGACCCCGACCGGCCCCACCATGAGGTCGATCTGACCTTTGAGCAGCGCCGGCATCGCGTCGGCAAATGCCATTTCCAACACTGACGCCGACAGGTTGGGAACTTCCTGACGCAGCAACCGCAAGGCGCGCGGGACGAGCTGCGCGGCCGCAATGGGCGTGACGCCGATCAGCAACGGGCCGACGGCGGCGCGCTCATGGCTGCGGATTTCCTCGACCGCGCGCTCAAGCCCGACTTCCATCAACTCGGCATGGCGCACCAACAACTGCCCGAGTTTGGTGAGTTGCGCACCATGACGCCCGCGCTCGAGCACGCGGTCGTGCAGCCGGCGTTCCAGCTGCACGATGCTGTTCGACAACGCCGGTTGCGACATTTTCAGCGCGACGGCGGCACGGCTGAACGAGCCATGCCTGGCGATCGCCAGCAGATTGCGCAGTTGCTTGAGATCGAAGTCCATTCATAGGGCCTATGGAAAGCTTCGGCCGTTGTATTTGACATGAATAGATGACCGGAGGTCAATGTCACCAACCGGGCGCGCTAGCGGCGCTGCCGAACGATCAGGGAGGAAACGGTGGAGGCAAACCTGTCGCAACAGGTGCACCTGGTCGGCAGTATCGGGCTCGACACGGTCGAGGATGTCTTCCGTGACGCCGGCCAGAGGCTCGGCAAGTATCTGCGACGCATACCGGACGGCGAACCCGGCGGACGCCGGCTCTGGATCAGCTGGCAATATCCGCTGCTGCGCTCGAGCCCGTTTCTGCGGCCGGACCCGAGCGGGGCCAAGCGCATCACTACCGGCTTTCCGCTGCTGTGCCTGGCCGAAGGCGTGAGCCCATCCGAGCTTCGCTTCGGCGAGCTTGGCTACGCCCGCGAAGCGCGCGCATCGTATCTGGATTTCTGCGCAGCCAAGAAACGCGGCGAGCTGCCCGCTCATTTGAAGTTTCAGGTGTGCCTGCCCACACCGATGGGCGTCATCTACACCTTCTGTACGCCGCGCGACCTCGCCACCATCGAAGCCGCCTACGAGCAAGCCATGCTGCGGGAGGTCGACGCGATATGCCGCCACATTCCGCACGGCGATCTCTGCATCCAATGGGATTTCTGTGATGAGATGATCCTGATCGACGGTCAGCCACAGGAACAGTTCCCGACCATCAAAGCGTCAACGGCGGAGATCATGGAGCGCATGCAGCGCCTGTGCGACCCGATTCCGGAAACGGTCGAGCTTGGCGTTCATCTCTGCTACGGCGATTTCGGCGCCAAGCATTTTCTCGAGCCGATCGATGCGGCGAAGATAGTCGAAGCCGCAAACGGGCTGGCGCGTTCGGTCAAGCGCCGATTGGATTACATCCACATGCCGGTTCCAATCAATCGCACGGATGATGCGTTCTTCGCTCCGTTGCGCGAGCTCAAGCTCGCACCGGAGACCGAAGTTTATCTTGGTGTCGTCGCCCGTGACGGAGCCGAGTGCACGCGGCGTCGGATCGCCGCGGCCTCCCGTTACGTCCCTAAGTTCGGGATTGCGATGGAGTGCGGCATGGCCCGCGCCCGAACGCCGGATCTGGTGCTTCGTTTGCTGGATATCCATGCCGAGGTTGCCCGCGACCGCAACAACTAACAGGGGGAACGATGCGCAAACTCACCAAATGTTTGATTGTTGCGCTGGCAATCGGCGCAAGTCAGGCGGCGGTTGCGGACCCCGTGAAGATCCGGGCGTCGTGGACCGTGCCCGTCTCCAACTGGATGTCGATCCTCCTGGAGAAGAAGGATCTGATGACGCATCTCGGCAAATCCTACGTGCTGGAGCCGACGCGCTACACCGGTACGCCGCTGATGGTCACGGCGCTGGCGAACGGCGAGCTCGACGTCGCCAACCTCACCTTCTCGGCGATCGGATTGGCAGTGCAGAACGCCGGTCTCGACGACCTGCGCATCATCGCCGACGAGTTCCAGGATGGTGTCGGCGACTACTACTCGCAGGAGTTCTTTGTCCTCAAGGACGCGCCGTTCCAGAAAGTGCAAGATCTCAAAGGCAAGATCCTCGCCACCAACGCGCTCGGAAGCGCGGTCGACATCGCCATGAAGGCCATGCTGCGTAAGAACGGTATGGAAGACCGGCGTGATTACACGGTGGTCGAAGCGCAGTTTCCGGCCATGCGCGCCCTGCTGGCGGAGAAGAAGGCCGACCTGGTTCCCGGAGTCCTGCCGTTCTCGCTGGACCCCGAGTTGCGCAAGATCTCGCGCACGCTGTTCGTGCAGAAGGAAGCGGTCGGCACGACGCAGATGGCGATCTATGCGGCCCGCAAAGGTTTCATCGAGAAGAACCGCCCCGCGCTGGTTGATTTCATGGAGGATACGCTGCGCGTGGTGCGTTGGTATCTCGACCCGGCAAACCACAATGAGGCTGTTGCCATCGCGGTGCGCGTGACCAAGCAGCCGGCCGCGATCTTCGAGTCCTGGCTGTTCACCAACAAGGATTACTATCGCGATCCCAACATGGTGCCCAACCTGGCCGCCTTGCAGTCCAATGTGGACGAGCAGAAAGCACTGGGCTTCCTGAAAGGTGACATCGATATCAAAGGCCACTCCGATCTGAGCGTGATCTCGGAAGCCGCACAACGACTGAAGTGAATCCCATGAGCCATGACATCTATCTGGTCGGCAGCGTGCCGCTTAAGAGCGCCGAAGACGTGTTCAACACGGTGGCACCGCTGTTCGGCGATCGGCTCAAGCGCATTCCCGACGGCGAGACCGGCAAGCGCCTGGATTGGATCACCTGGCTGGAGCCGGTGTTCTCACAAAACCCCGCGCTTGAGCTGTCCGACGACGTCTTTCGCCTGCATGAAACCGCAAAGCCGATCCGCCGCTACGGCTTGCGTCCCGGCTACACCGCGTCCGACGTCAAGATCGACAATCTGTTTTATGCCGACATCGCGAAAGAGTCGTATGCCGTCTTCAAACGGTTGAAGGACGCAGGCACCATCCCGGCCGGCACGCGTTTCCAGGTCGATCTGGTGCCGGCGCATTCGGTGATCTGGTTGTTCCTGACCGACGCGCTGCATGCAGCGATCGACCCGATCTACAATGCCGCGGTCAAGCGCGAGATCGACAAGATCGCGGCCGCGATCCCGCATGACGAGCTGGCGATCCAGTTCGATGTGGCCTCCGCGGTGTTTGCCCGGCTGCAGCGGGAGCAGGTCGGCAGCTATGGCCGCAGCAAAGCCGAGCTGCAGGAGACCTTCAGCAACATCCTGATCGATCTCGGCAACCACGTGCCGGGCGATATCGAGCTGCTCTATCACCTGTGCTACGGCGACTCCAACCATCGCCATGTGGTCGAGCCCACCGACATGGGCGACATGGTCGAGTTCACCAACCGGGTGATGGCGCGGATCAGCCGGCCGGTTAACCTGGTGCATATGCCGGTGCCGCGCGATCGTGCCGATGAGGCTTACTTTGCGCCGTTGACGAACCTGCGGCTGCGGCCGGAAACCGAGTTGTGCCTCGGGCTCGTGCACCATACGGATGGGCTGGACGGCGCGCGGCAGAGGCTTGCCACCGCCCGCAAGTTCGCTGAGAAATTTTCCGTCGGTACTGAGTGTGGCTTCGGGCGGCGCAAGCTGGAGACCATTCCGGAGCTGCTGCGCCTGCATCTTGCGGTGGCGGAGCTGCCCTGACCGATCTGCGCACCGGGCGCGCCATTCGATCTCGCCATACCTGATCCCCGATATGGAGGCGAAACCTCGACCGGGTCGCTGCTGAGCCCGTTATGATGTCCGTCCTTTATTTCGGAGCGGCGAGGGCAGGACGTCAGATATGGGAAAAGGCCACTTGGATAAGGTCGCGGTCGTCACCGGCGCGGCCGGCGGCATCGGCCAGGCATTCGCGAAACGATTGGCGCAGGACGGCGCCCATGTCGTCATCGCCGACATCAGCCCTGCCGCCGAGACCGTGAAGCTCGTCGAAACGGCCGGGCGGCGCGCCATCGCCTGCAAATGCGACGTGGCATCGCCGGATTCGGTCGCTGCGCTTGCCAAGGATGTCGAGCTCACGTTCGGTCGCTGCGATATTCTCATCAACAACGCCGGCATCTACCCGCTCAAGCCGTTCGACGAGATGACCTTCGCCGACTGGCGCCATGTCATGTCGATCAATCTCGACGCCGCGTTCCTGACCACATCGGCCTTCATCCCCGGGATGAAGCAGCGCGGCTGGGGTCGCATCGTCAACATGTCGTCGAGCACGGTCAGTACGGTCGTGACCCACTATGCGCACTACATCGCCAGCAAAGGCGGCGTGGTCGGCTTCACCCGGGCGCTGGCGTCCGAGTTCGGCGGCTACGGCATCACGGTCAATGCGATTTCGCCCAGCCTGACACGCTCGCCGGGCACGCTGTCGCGCGCCCCGCGCTTCGGCCGCAACAGCATGGACGAGGAATTTGCGGCACTCGCCGCGCGACAAGCGATCCCGCGCCCAGAGGTGCCCGAAGACCTCGTCGGCGCAATGTCGTTCCTGACAAGCGATGATGCAGCGTTCATGACCGGGCAGACGCTCTACGTCGACGGCGGAATGGTCCGCGTCTGACATTGCCGCCATTGCACCAGGAGCGAGTGATGTTTGATTTCGATCGCGTCATCGACCGACGCGGCACCCATGCGTCCAAATGGGATGTGGGGCCGCGGATCTCGGGCATCGACGCGCCGGATATGATCCCGATGTGGGTCGCGGACATGGATTTCGCCGCCCCGCCCGGCGTGACGCAGGCGCTGCAGGCAGAGGTGACGCTCGCGACGCACGGCTATTACGCTGACACAGGCAGCTGGGCGGCGGCCCTGTCAGATTGGGTCGCGCGCCGGCACGGCTGGCGGGTGGACCCGGCCTGGGTCAGCCCGACGCCTGGGATCGTGTCCGGGTTGGGACTGGTCCTGCAGGCGGTGAGCGCGCCGGGGGATGAAGTCGTCGTGTTCCCGCCCGCCTATCACGCGTTCCGCCGGATCATCGTCGCCAATGAGCGGCGCATCCTCGACGCGCAGCTGGTCGAAACGGACGGCCGCTACCGTATGGATCTCGACGCGCTGCGTGCGAAACTCACACTGCGAACGAAGGTCGTGTTCTTCTGCAGCCCCCACAATCCCGGAGGGACCGTGTGGTCGGTGGAGGAGATCCGTGCCCTCGCAGCATTCTGCGAGGAGCACAATCTCATTCTCGTCTCTGATGAGATTCATTGCGACCTGCTGCTGGGCGGCGCCAAGCACACGCCGACCATCGCGGCCGCGCCCGAAATCGCGGATCGGCTGATCACATGCATCGCGGCCACCAAGACATTCAATCTTGCTGGCGCCCATGTGGGGGCGTGCGTCACCTCGAACGCCGAGCTCAAGCGCCGAATCGACGCACGCGTCGCCGCAAGCGGGCTCGGCTCCTACAACAGGTTCGGCATGATCGCGACCGAGGCGGCGTGGCGAACCGGCGATGCATGGCTCGACGCGCTGCTGCTCTACCTCACGGCGGCGCGCGATTTTTTCGACGCGCGCATCGAGGCTGCCGCGCCGGGCGCCCGCTCCATGCGGCTCGATGCGACCTATCTAGGCTGGGTCGATTTCTCCCGCACCGGCCTGCCACCCGAGGAGATCGCCGCTCGGATCAAAACCCGCGCACGCATCTTCGTGAGCCCCGGCCAGCAGTTCGGACCGGGCGGCGAAACCTGGCAGCGCTTCAACTTTGCGACGCCGCGGCCGATCCTTGCCGAGGCGCTCGACCGATTGGATGACGCATTTGCGGATTTGCGGGCGTAGGGTCCGCCCTAATTTAGTAGACACATGCTGGGCGATTGGGACAATTTAGTAGAAATATGCTGCACGCCGGGAAAATAGGGACCGAGTGATGGCCCGACCTGTGGTCGGCGTGATCGCCAACGCACATCTCGTCGAAAAGCGCTTCAGCATGCAGGCGGTCGGAGAAAAATCGCTCCGTGCGATCGCCGATGTCTCCGGCGCGCTGCCGCTGATGTTTGCCGGCGCGCCGGACATCACGGACGTGGGTGCGCTGCTGGACGCAGTGGACGGCGTGCTGCTCACCGGCGCCCGCGCCAATGTACATCCGACCCGTTTCCGCGTCGAACCGCATCCCCGGCACGAGCCCTACGATGAGGCGCGCGATGCCGTGTCTCTGGGGCTGATTGAAGCCTGCGTCGCCCGCGCCATCCCGATCTTCGGCATCTGCCGTGGCTTTCAGGAGATGAACGTCGCCTTCGGCGGCTCGTTGCATCATGAGATCCGCGAATTGCCCGGGCGCTTGAACCACCGCGCCCCGCGGTTGGAGAACGGCGAGCTTCATCCGGACCCGGAAGTCATCTTCGCCGACCGCCACGACGTGAAGCTCGTGGCGGGCGGCGTTTTCGCAAAGATCCTGGGCCAGGACACCATCCGGGTGAACTCGCTGCACGGCCAGGGCATCCTCGAGCCCGGCGAACGCGTCGTGATCGAAGGTGTCGCTGAGGACGGCACGATCGAGGCGATCCGCATCGCCGAAGCGCCGGGCTTTGCGCTCGGCGTGCAATGGCACGCCGAGTACGACCCGCAACGAAACCCAATAAACGCGGCGCTGTTTCGCGCCTTCGGCGAGGCGCTGGCGGCACATAAGCGCGCGGCGTGACTAGACTGGGAGGAATTGATGGTTCGACGGACCGTAGATGCGGTCGCTCGTCTGCGTGCGTTCGTGATCATCTTGGCGGCCGGTTTGTTGCTGATGGGGATTGGAGCGCCGCCGGCATCAGCACAGGTGAGCTCCGGTAAGCCGATCCGCATCATCATTCCGTTCGGCCCGGCGGGCTCCGCCGACGTCATCGCCCGCGTCCTGCAACAGCCGCTCGGGCAGGCGCTCCAGCAGAACATCATCATCGAGAACCGGCCCGGGGCCGGAAGCAATCTCGGCACCGCCGCGGTCGCGCATGCCGAGCCGGACGGATCGACGCTCCTCATTACGACCAGCGCCTTCGTCGCCAACCCGGCGCTCTACAAGAATTTGCCCTACGACCCGGTGAAGGACTTTGCCCCAATTGCCGATATGGCAGTGGCGCCCAACATCATCGCGGCGCTGCCGAATTCCGAGCTCAAATCGCTGCGCGACGTGATTGCGCGCGCAAAGGCCGATCCGCAGAAGCTGAACTATGCGAGCCCCGGCAACGGCACGACACCGCAGCTGACGATGGAGCTGTTCAAGCTGCGGGCCGGAATCAACATCACCAATATCGCCTATGGGGGCGGCGGACCGGCGACACAAGCGTTGCTGAGCGGGACTGTGGATCTGCTCAGCGCCTCACTGCCGAATGTGCAGGAACAGGTGCTGGGTGGCACCATGAAGGGGCTCGCCATGACCAGCCGCGAGCGCTGGCCGGAGCTTCCCGATGTGCCGACCTTCGTCGAGCTTGGATTTCCCGACATCGTGCTCGACACCGGACATTTTCTGCTCGCGCCAGCCGGCACGCCGTCTGAGGTTATCGAACGACTGGCCAAGGCCACGAAAGACGTGCTGGCGCAAGACGCCGTGAAAGCGCGCCTGCGTCAGGTCGGATATGCGCCAATTGCTGGAGGGCCGGACGTGCTCAAGGCGCGGATCGCCAAGGAGGTCGTGTTCTTCAAGGAGCTTGTGGCGAGCGCCAAGATTCCGCAGATCGAGTAGGAACTTTCACCAACCAGACACGTCAAGCACCGCTTGTGCGAACGCAGTTGGTGCTTCGCGCGGCACGTCGTGGCCGACATTGTCGAGAACGCGTCGCTCGTAGCGGCCGATGAAATGGGTGTCGTGATGTTCGGAGGTAGCGGCCGGCGTCACGCCATCGACGGCCCCGTGCAGCGTGATGGCGGACACGCCAACCTTCGGCAACGCTGCGAGACGTGCTTCTGTCTCCTGGTAGCGGGGATCACCGGGAACCACGCCATAACGATGCCGGTAGGAATGGACCGCAACATCAACGAAATCGGGATTGTCCAGTGAGCGTGCGGTACGCGCATAGGCCTGCTCGTCGAACGGCCAGGTCGGCGACCACAAGGTCCATAACAACCGGCAGAGCGGCACGCGGTTGGCGGCGAGCCCAGCCCGCCCCCGCTCCGTGTTGAAATAATACGTGTACCAGAGCCGGCGCTCCTGCTCGGGATCAACCGGGTTTCCGGCGCGCGCGATGTCCTGGATGATATAGCCGCAGCAAGTCACCAGGCCACGTACCCGCGCCGGCCATAGCGCTCCCAGGATGCAGGCCGACCGGGCCCCCCAATCGAACCCGGCCAGGATCGCCTGTTCCATGCCCAGCGCGTCGAGCAGATCGAGCACATCATGCGCAAGCCCGGCCTGCTGACCGGAACGCATGGTTTCCGCCGACAGGAACCGTGTCGGGCCATAGCCCCGCAGGTACGGCACGATGGTGCGCAAGCCGCCGCCGTTGAGGATCGGCACGACTTGATCGAAGCTGCGCGGATCGTAGGGAAAGCCGTGCAGCAGGATGACGGGCGTGGCATGCTCGGGCCCGCTCGTCTCATAGGCGACGTCGAGCACGGAAGTTCGGATACGCGCGAGTTCCGCCACGGTTACTCTCCATTCTGCCGCCGGGCCATGCGGGAGGAACATCATGACCAGGATCGCGATGACCGCTATGATTGCGCTCGCAGCCGCGCTTAGCGCAGCCTCCGCACAGACCTCGAGTTCCTCCTCGAAACAAGGCAGTCCGATGACCCCCGTCTCACCCGATGTTTTGCAAGACCTCGCCCCCACCGGCAAGCTGCGCGCCGCCATCAATCTCGGCAACATGGTCTTGGCGCAGAAGGATCCGGCAACCGGGCGGCCCAAGGGCGTTACCGCCGATCTTGCCCAGGAACTCGGACGGCGGCTGCATGTTCCGGTCGAACTCGTGCCCTTCGATGCGGCCGGGAAGGTGTTCGAGGCGGTAAACTCCGGCAACCTCGATGTCATGTTCCTCGCCATCGAGCCGGTGCGCGCTAACGAGATCGCGTTTACGGCACCCTACGTGATCATCGAGGGCGTCTATATGGTGCCGCAGGATTCCAAGATCACGCGCGTCGAAGAGGTTGATCGCGACGGCGTGCGCATCGGCGTGAGCAAGAACTCGGCCTATGACCTCTATCTCACGCGAACCCTCAAGCACGCCACCCTGATGCGCAGCGACGACGGCATCGCGCAATTCGTGAAAGACAAGCTCGAGGCGGCCGCCGGCGTGAAGCAGCCGCTGGTCGCCTTCGCCAGCAAGAATCCGGGCGTGCGCGTGCTCGACGGCCGCTTCATGGAGATCCGCCAGGCCATGGGCACGCCGAAAGGCCGCGGCGAGGCCGGGAGCCGCTACCTTGCGGCGTTCGTCGAGGAGATGAAGGCGAGCGGTTTCGTGGCCGACGCGCTCAAGCGCAGCAACCAACCCGACGCCGCGGTGGCCCCGCCGGCGAATTGATGGAGGACACGATGGCAACAACAACACTGGAGCGCGGCACAGCAGCAACAACAGCCGACACGCACTCGCATGTCGTGCGCCCGGCCGAGATGGAATGGCAGAAGACGCGCTTTCCCGGATGCGAGGCGAAGACGCTGCTGCTCGACCGCAAGTCCGGGCTCGTCACCGCGCTGATGCGCTTTGCGCCCGGCGCCGTGCTGCCGGACCATGAGCACGTGCAGATCGAGCAGACGTGGGTGATCGAGGGCAAGCTCGTCGACAAGGAAGGGCCTGCTGCGGGCCTCGAGGTCGGGCCGGGTGAGTTCGTCTGGCGCGAGGTCGGCAGCCGGCACGTGGCATGGTGCCCGGAGGGCGGGCTGATGCTTGCGATCTTCCAGGTGCCGAACAAGTTCTTCGACCAGGAGGGGCGCGTCACCGACATGGGCGGCAATGACTGGGACGCCCTCTGGGGTCACACCGGCAAGGGCGCCGCATGAGGGCGCTGATCGCGGGTCTTGCTGTCGCACTGCTCGCTCGCACCTGCGTTGGCGCAAGGTCACCAGCGCGGAGGCGGCAAGCCGGAGCAGCGCGAGCAGGCGGCTGCGCAAAAGCGCAAGGCCGAGGAGGCCGACAAGGCTTACCGGGCCGGACTTGAGAAGATCCCCGACGCCAACGTGAAACAAGATCCCTGGGCCGGCGTGCGCGGCGCCGACGGCAAGGCAACGAGCAAGTCGAAATAAATCCGTGAAAGTTCAGCGCCGTCAATTTCTACGCCTGGCAGCGAGCGCCACGGCAATCCCGACGCTCGGGCGCACAGCACGGGCGCAAGCCTATCCGGCACGGCCTATCAGCATGATCGTGCCGTACGGCGCGGGCGGGCCGACCGACACGGTTGCACGCATCATCGCTGAAGGCATGCGCAAATCGCTCGGCCAACCAATCATCATTGAGAACGTCGCAGGGGGGTCAGCTACAATCGGTGTCGGCCGGCTCGCGCGCGCTTCCGGCGACGGCTACACGGTGGGCATCGGCAATTGGGCCTCACACGTCCTGAATGGCGCCGTGTTCGCGCTGCCATACGATTTGCTGCAGGACTTCGCGCCTGTTGCGCAAATCGCCAGCGATCCGCAGGTCATCATTGCAAGACCAGATATGCCGGCGAACAGCTTGAGTGAGTTGATCGCGTGGCTCCGGGCCAATCCAGACAAGGGTACTCAGGGAACCGGCGGCGCTGGCAGCACGTCACACGTAGTCGGCACGTTGTTTCAGCGGGAAACAAACACGCGCTTCCAGTTTGTGCCGTATCGGCTCGGCGTCGGCGCCGCGATGACGGACTTGATGGCCGGACAAATCGACATGATGTTCAGCGTCGCGGCGAATTGCGTGCCGCAGCTGCGCGCCGGCACGATCAAAGGCTACGCGGTTACGGCGAGCAACCGTCTCCCCGTCGCGCCCGAGGTTCCCACGGTGGATGAGGCCGGGTTGCCAGGCTTCTACGTCTCCAATTGGCACGGCGTCTGGGTGCCAAAAGGCACGCCCGCGAATGTGGTTGCGAGCCTCGATGCGGCGATTGTCGAGGCCCTGGCGGAGGCGAGTGTACAGCGACGCCTTGCCGATCTCGCCCAAGAACTTCCGCCGCGCGCAGCACAGACGCCGGAAGGGCTCGGCACGTTGCAGCGTGCCGAGATCGAGAAATGGTGGCCGATCGTCAAAGCAGCAAATATCAAGGCAGACTGAACCCGCGGAGTACTCCGGATGTATCGGCTGATGGTTGCCGACGTCGATTTGCCTTCCTATTTCGTCGCAACGGCTGCGGCCAAACTCGGATTCTTCGCGCAGGAAGGAATCGACGTCGAGTTTGAGGCGGTTTATGGCGCCAAATACGGACCGGAACGCCTGCGCGATGGGACGCTGCATTTCCTCGGCGGCCCCGCCTACGTGGCAACCCGTGCGTTCCCAGGCTGGAAGGGCGCAAAACTTCTCTGCGCGTTGTCCCAGTATTCGTATTGGTTCATGGCGGTGCGCGCCGATCTCAAGATCAAACGCGGTGACCTCAATGCGGTCAAAGGGCTGCGGATCGCCTGCTCACCAACCTTTCCCGAAATGGGGCTGCGATACATGCTGGCCGAAGCCGGGATTGATCCCGTGCGCGACAACGTGGGAATTGTTGCGAGTCCGACCGCGCCTGGACAGGAGCACTTGAAAGGACGCGACGGCGTTATTGCCATCGAGCGGGGCGTTGCTGATGGCTACTGGGGTAACGGCATGCGTGTTGCGATCGGCGAGCATCTCGGGGTCGCGAAACTGCACCTCGACCTGCGCCGCGGCGACGGCCCGCCAGGCGCGCGCTGGTATAACTTCGCGGCCCTGACCACGACGGAACAGTTCGTCCGCGAGCAGCCGCAAGTCGCAGCCGCGGCGATCCGTGCGATCGTGAAAACCCAAAAGGCGCTCAAGCTGGATTCCGGGCTCGCGACTGAAGTCGCAAGGGATTTGTTCCCTCGCGAGGAAGCCTCATTGATTGCCGATCTGATCGCGCGCGACGCCCCGTTTTACGACGCTACAATATCGACGGAAGCCGTCACCGGCTTAAACAAGTTCGCCGAGGCAAATGGGTTGATCGTAGCTCCGATCCCATATGATGAATTGGTGGCGTCGGAATTTCGCGACCTCTGGAGCGGGCAATGAACCCGTGGGCTGCGCTTCGATCATCGGCCGACTAAGCGGCGAGAATGGCTCTCACCTCGGGCCAGCTCTGCGAGCCATAGGTCTTCAAGTCTGCCGTAAGGTCCGTCGGACAATAGTCGAGAAAACAAGGCTTGAATGTTGGCCGCGCCTTGATGCGCTCGAACCAGTCCGTCAGGCGCGGGCGCGAGCCGACCCACATATCTGACATTCCCAGCATGTCGAGTTGGTTCACGTAAGGCGTCATCGCAATGTCCGCGAGGGTGAACGTCGGGCCTGCGAGCCAGGTATGTTGTTCGAGCGCGCGTTCCATCTTCTGCAGATAGTCGTCATACATTCGGAACTTTGAAGCGACGCCGGGTGCCTCCAGTCCGGTGGCGACAATGGCCAGCTTGCTCTCGACCCAATTGGGATCGCCGGCGACGCGCGTCTGCGCCACACCCTCCGGCCCTTTCATGTACTGCGCAAACTTCTCCGGCGGCAACCGTCGTATGATGTGACGATGGCACGCCGCATAGGTGATGTATTTGCAGGCCGGGTGGATATGTTCGTCGACAGCCTTCGTCCACAAGCGCATCCGTGCGCGCTCCAGCGGTGACGCGGGCTTGAGCGGCGATTCCGGAAACGCATCGTCCAGGTATTCACAAATTACGGTCGACTCAACCAGCACCTCGCCGTCATGGACCAGCGTCGGCACCACTGCCATCGGGTTGAGCTTGAGATAATCCGGATGGAAGTGCTCGCCTTTCAGGATATCGAGGTAGCGGCTCTCCCACGGGATGTCTTTCTCCATCAGGACGAAGCGCACCTTGGCGGCACAGACGGACGATCCGTGGTGATAAAGTTCGATCATTGCTCAATCTCACGCCGCCTGAAGGACACGTTGCACATCGGGCCAACTTTGTGTCCCGTAGGTCTTGAGATCGGCGGTGAGATCCGGCGGGCACCACTCGAGGAAGGCAGGGTTGAAGGTCGGTCGCGACTTGACCCGGGCAAACCAGTCGGTAACGCGAGGCCGCCGACTTGTCCACTGGCTCAGCATCCCAAGCATGTCGAGCCGGTTGAGGTAAGGAGCCATGCCCACGTCAGCGAGTGAAAACGTATCGCCGGTGAGCCATCTACTGTTGGCCAACGTGTCCTCCATCTTCTGCAGATAGCGATCATAGAGCGCGAACGGACGCGCGATGTCGGGCGCGTCGAACCCCGACATGACGATTTCCTTCTTGCGCGCATGCCACTGCGCCGTGACCGATTGCGCCGGCGTACTGTCGAGGAACTGCTTGACGCCGTCGGGTCCGAGGCGGTGCACGATGTGGCGATGGCAGCAGGCAAACGTAATCTCGGCGCAGGCCGGATGCATGTCCTCGTCCACCGCCTTGGTCCAGAGCCGCATGGCCGCCCGCTCTGCGGCAGCAGACGGCCGGAGCGCCGGCGTGAGCGCCACATCGTCGAGATATTCGCAAATCACCGTGGATTCGGTGACGACAAGTCCGTCGTGCACCAGCGTTGGGACCACGGCTTTGGGATTGAGCTTCATGTAGACTGGATCGAACTGCTCGCCCTTGAGAATATCGACATAGTGGCCCGTCCAATCGAGACCTTTTTCGCCAAGCACGAGCCGAACCTTGGCAGCGCAGACGGACGAGCCATGATGATAAAGTTCGAACACAGATTTCTTCTCCAGTTGCGGCCGGTTGCCTTCGCTATTCCTGCTGCATCCCGTACTCGCGGATAGTCGCTGCAACGTCGTCCACTGTTTGCTTGAGCACGTCGTTGACCTCGGCCGGCGAGGACGAAACCGGGATTGAGCCGGCCGTTTCGATCAGTTTCTGATAGTCGGGGCTCGCAACGATCGTCGTGATATGGCGGTTCAACAGATCGATGATCGGCTGCGGGGTGCCCGCGCCAGCGCAGATTCCGAGCCAGCCGAAACGCTTGAAGTCGATCCCTTGCTCCGGGAAAGGTTGGGACTTCCGGCAGAATGGCGAGCCGTTGCGGGCTGGAGACGCCGAGTATCTTCACGTCCTTGCTCTGATATTGAGGCAGGACCCCGAGCGCCGGTGACACATAGAGATGCACGCGTCCCGAGACCAGGTCCTGCATCACCTGAGGCCCCCCGC
Source organism: uncultured Alphaproteobacteria bacterium (assembly GCA_963760435.1). Lineage (GTDB taxonomy): Bacteria > Pseudomonadota > Alphaproteobacteria > Rhizobiales > Xanthobacteraceae > JAFAXD01. The sequence continues at coordinate 33,577 of CAVXDE010000037.1, read as the reverse complement.
GGTAGGGGATGCGATTGAGCGAGATGCCGGCGAGGCGCTCGAGCTGGTGGGCGAGGATCTCCTGAGCCGAGCCGCTGCCGATGGTGATGTAGGATACTTCATTCGGGTGCGCCTTGGCGTAGGCGAGGAACTGTTCGAGATTCGCGGCTGGGATCGCGTTCGAGAGCGCGAGCGCGTAGTAATACTTGGTGATCAACGATATGGGGGCGAGATCGGCCAGGGTATACTGCGGATTCTTGTAGAGCACCGTGTTGATCGATTCGAAGTGCGTGCACAGCAGCAGATTGTAGCCATCGCGTGGCTGTGCCAGCACGTCGCGCGTCGCCAGCATGCCGCCAGCACCCGGTTTGTTCTCAACAACAACACTCTGACCAAGCATCGACGCGAGCCGATCGGCGATGAACCGAGCCGGAATATCAGTCGGGCCGCCGGCCCCGAACCCGACGACGAGACGGATCGGCCGCGTCGGATAGGAATCGCCCGCGAACGCCGCCACGGCAACGAGCAGGGCTGCGATACAACCAACAAAGCCTGTTAAAGCATTGCGCACGGGACGAACCACGGATCCTCCTCAGTAGAATGGTTGCGTTGGGTCGCGCTCCAACCCGAGCTCCAGGCGTCCGAAATGCGCGTAGTTATTCTCAGGCACTGAGCGCCACATGCGAGCCGGCGAAATGCAGGTCGCGCCAGGCACGTTGGATCGGATTCGTGGCCGCAAAGCCGGCTGAACCGCTGAGCTGCATCAGCGTGTCGATCGCGCCGAGTGTCAACTCGGCCGCGCGGGTGAAGTCACGGATCGAGCGTGCAAGCTGCGCGGGGCTCATCGGCTCGGGCGCGTGCGGCGCGAGCGCGGCACGGCGCAACAACAACTCGGCCGCATCGAGATCGGCGGCGGCACGCGCCATCGCGACCTGTAGGCTGGTAAGCTCGGCAACCGCGACGCCACGGCGCGCCTTGCGATCCCGCGACCAGTCGCGGAAATAGACATACGCGCCCTGGGCCGCACCCAGCATCGCTGACACGAAGGTGAGCGGCGAATAGGAAAAGAACGGCGCGCGGAAGATCGGGCTTTTATTGACGGCGCCGCCGGGACCCTTGCCGAGACGCAGGTCCTCGATGCGCACCGCATGGGTCGCCGGCACGAACACGTCGTCGGTGACGATGGTATTGCTGCCGGTCGCCCGCATGCCGCTGGTGAGCCACGTATCGCGCACGCTGTACTTGCCAGGCGGGATGAGGAACAACACCCAATCCGGTGCCGGACCGTCGTGCAGCAAACCGCCGACGATCACCCAGGTGCAGTGATCGACCCCGCTCGCAAACGCCGACTGGTCGCCGGAGATGCGGAAACCATCGCCGTCGCGCGTGACCCGCGTGGTCGGCAGCACCGACGCCGCGATCGGCACGTCGGGACCATCCGCCCACACCGCCTGTTGGGCTTCCTCCGGAAACTGGCCGACCATATGCGGGTGATGGATCAGCAGGCTTGCGCACCAGCCATGCGATGCGTCGGCAGCGCTGATCTCGCGCACCACCTCGAACCAGGTGTCGAGCCCGAGGCCGTAGCCACCGAACCGATGCGGGACCAGAATGCGCGCCAGGCCCGCGTCGATGAACTCCGCGACCGACTCGGGCGGCATGCGCCGCGCCTCCTCGGCAGCGGCGGCACGGGCACGCAGGCCGGGCACGAGGACACGGGCGCGGCTAACGACTTCCTCGCTGGTGACGGGGCGCAGCGGGTCCGTGCGCATGCGATGCTCCTCCCGACCCGGGTTTTGTTAGCGGAACGCTAGCATTGGGTGGAGCGGTGCGGAAGGCGGTCGCGGCGTTCGGCTTACTGCAACTTCAGCAGCCCCCGCGCATTGCGCGAGAAAATTCGCTCCCGCTCAGCAGCTTCGATCGGAAGCGCATGGACCGCGGCGATCGTATTGCTGATCAGCATTTTTCCCTGCTCCGGATCAAACGGCGCATCGGTCGCGAACAGACAGCGCGCAGTGCCGAAGTACGCGTGCCCGCACTGGGTTGCAGGAACCTCGCCGTTGAGCGCAGTGTCAGCATAGAGCAGCTTGAAATAGTCCGCGGGTGGCCGCTTGAGCGTATCGGCGCCGGGTTGTGCGCGCTCGTGCCGAAGAAAATCTGCCGAAAGCCGAGGCGAATGCGGCCGGCAAAATACGGGATCATGCCGCCCATGTGATGCGTGATGATCTTGAGCTGCGGCAGTTCATCAAACAGGCCCGAATAGATCAGCCGAGTCATGCAGGCCGTGGTTTCATAAGGCCAGCCGAATGTGAACCAGATCTCATTCTCGGACGCAGTCTCGGTCGCGTAGTCGGAAAACTGCGGGCCGCGCATCGGATGGACCCAGACCGGGAGATCGTGCGCAACCATGCGGACAAAGATCGGACGGAAAGTGGCGTCGCTCAGCGGCGCCCCAGCGACATTGGTAAAAACCTGGATCCCCTTCGCACCAAGTTGGGTGACCGCACGATCGATCTCCGCCAGCGAGGCCTCGATGTTGTTCATCGGAAGCGAGGCGATGAAGGTCGGGAAGCGGTCCGGATAGCGGCGGCAAAGCTCGGCCAGTCCGTCATTGGCCATGCGCGCCAACTCCGGGGTCTCAGCCGGAGTGCCCAAATATTCGAGCGGCGGATTGGCGAGCGAGAGCACCTGCTGCAAGTCGCCGAACTGATCGAGTAGTGTGAGGCGCGCGTCGACATCCCAGAGCGTACGCAGGCGTGGAAAGGCCGTCGCTGCGGCATGGGTGGGAGCGAGCTTCTGCAGCCGCTCGAAATACGGCGCGGGCATAAAATGATTGAAGATGTCGAGCATGACTGAGGACCGATGACGGAGGACAAACGAGAGAGCAGTATATCCGTCTTCTGTCGCCTGTCCTGCGTGCTAAGCTCGCCCCACAAGAACGACAAGCAAACGAGGAAACGTCATGGACGGCAAAGCCGCAGCGTCGGCAACCCTGGTTGGCCGCCTGGAGCGGCTTTCGTTCTCGCGCTGGCATCGCAATTTCTTCATCCTCTGTTTCCTCGGCATCATGTTCGATGCCGCTGATTTTGCGCTGTTCGGGGCGGCTTTGCCGCCGATCGCCCGCGAGTTCGGACTTGGCCCAGCACAGGCCGGGCTGCTCGCGACCGTCGGACTCGTGGGCGCATTCCTCGGCGCGCTGTTCTGGGGCACGATCTCAGATTACATCGGTCGCCGGACGTCGTTTCTGGCCACCGTCAGCATCTTTGCGGTATTCACCGCGCTCGTCGCCGCATCCTGGAACGTGCTGGTGCTCGCCACATTTCGGTTCCTGTCGAACTTCGGCCTGGGCGGCGAAGTCCCGGTCACGCTGACGCTGGCATCGGAGTTCAGTCCCGGCCGCATCCGTGGCCGGATGACCGGCAGCATGATGGCGGCGTTCCCGGTGGGTCTCGTTGTGGCGGCGGCACTGAGCCTCGCCATCGTTCCGACGCTCGGCTGGCGAGCGCTATTCGTGGTCGGCGTCGTGCCCGCGGTGCTGTTGTTCTTCGTGCGCCGCTACATGCCGGAATCGGTGCGCTATCAGTTGAGCCGCGGGGAGGTTGAAGCCGCAGAACGCACCGTCGTCGAGATCGAGCGCCAAGCGGAGGTTGATCCGAGCGGTGCAGCCGTTCAGCCGCTTGGGATCGCAGACGAAAGCGCTACGTCCGAGCGGGGTGTGACGGTGCTCGCTCTGTTCGAGGACGGACGTGCGCGACGCACGATCCTGCTGTGGATCGTGTCGTTCTGTTTCCTGTGGTCCTCGAACGGCATCCTGTTCATGCTGCCGACGATCCTGACCCAGCGCGGGTTTGGCTTGAGCCAGGCGATCAGTTTTCAGCTCGTCCAATCACTGGCGGCCGTGGTGGGCTACACCGCCTGCGGATTCCTGATCGACTGGTATGGACGGCGGCCGGTGTTGTTTCTCTACTATTTCATCGGCGCGCTGTTCCATTTGTGGTTCGCACAGGCAAGCGGGTTTGCCATGTACCTCGCCATCGCGGCCGTGGGTTGGGTCAATCCGGGGGTGTTCGGCGCGACCGGCATTTACGTGAGCGAATTGCATCCGACTTATTTGCGCGCCACCGCGGTCGGCTGGTTCTTTGGCATCGGTCGCATCGGCTCATTCCTGGCTCCGCTGATCGTCGGGCTGATGCTCGAATACGGACTCGGCGCCTACGTGCTGCACACCTTCGCCCTCACCTTCCTGATCGCGGCGATCGCGCTGTGGCTGGTCGGCGTCGAAACCAAAGGTCTTGTGCTCGAGCAGATCACCGCCAAGGTGAAGCCGGCCTAAGCACGCGCCGTTATCGTCCTGCCGCGTAGCCCTGCATGCCGCGCGGGTTTGCCGCGGCGCGGCGGCGCGGCCCGACCTGCGACGCGGCGGTGAGGCGCCCCTCGGACCATGCCGGACCGACCTCGACCTTGTGGCCGCGGGCGCGCAACGCCTTGATCGTCGCCTCGGGTAGGCGGCTTTCCACGACGAGCACGCCGGGCTGCGCGGTGCGCGGCCAGAATGAGCTCGGGAAGTGATCCGAGTGCCAGGCTGGCGCGTCGATCGATTCCTGCAGATTGAGCCCGGCATGGACATGGCGCAGGAAAAACTGCGCGGTCCATTGGTCCTGCTGGTCGCCGCCCGGGGTACCCCAGGCGAGATAGGGCTCGCCATCGCGCAGGGCCAGCGTCGGGGTCAGCGTGGTGCGAGGGCGCTTGCCCGGCGCGAGCGCCGCCGGATGACCTTCGTCAAGCCAGAACATCTGCGCCCGCGTTCCGAGGCAGAAGCCGAGCTCAGGAATGACCGGTGAGGATTGCAGCCACCCGCCGGACGGCGTGGATGACACCATATTGCCGGCCCGATCCACGATATCGAAGTGCACGGTGTCGCCGACGACCTCCCCCAACCGACCCACGGTCGGCTCGCCAGCGCCAAGCGCCGCCGCGTGAGTCATATCGGCGCGTCGCGTCTGCTCAACCTTGCCCCCGAAACCAGCCACCACGCCGGGACGCATCTCCAACGAGGCGCGCTCGGAGACGAGCTTGCGCCGTTCCGCGTTGTAAGCCTCCGACAAAAGCGTCGTGATCGGCACGTCGACAAATTTCGGATCACCGTAGAACGCCTCGCGATCCGCGAAGGCGAGCTTGGCGCATTCGACCTGGAGATGGATGAAATCGGGCCCGGTGGGATCAAGCCCGTCGAGATCGAACCCTTTCAGCAAGGCGAGTTGCTGGAGCAGGACGGGACCCTGACTCCACACACCAGCCTTGCACACCGTGTAACGCCCATAGTCGTAGGTCAGCGGCGCCTCGATCGTCGCCTGCCAGGCGGCCATGTCGGCGGCCGTGAGCACGCCCCGATGGCGCTCCCCGGATACGTCCATCACCTCCTGGGTGCGGCAGAAGCGGTCGATCGCCTCGGCTACAAAGCCCTGCGACCAGGCGCGACGCGCGCGCTCGATCTGCCCCACACGATCGCTCCCAGCGCTCTGTGCCTCGGCCAGGATGCGCGCGTAGGTCTGCGCCAGGGTCTTGTTGCTGAACAGGGCGGCCGGCGCGGGCACGGCACCGCCAGGAAGGTAAACGTCAGCCGACGTCGGCCAATAATCACGAAACAGCGCTTCGACCGTGGCAATTGTCGCGCTCGCCCGCTCGGCCAGCGGATGCCCGTTGGCCGCGTACTCGATCGCGGGCGTAAGCACGTCCGCGAGCCGCAATGTGCCGTAGTCGCGCAGCAGTAGCATCCAAGTCTCAAAGGTACCCGGTACGCACGCAGCAAGCAGCCCAGTGCCCGGCACCATGTCGAGCCCAAGCGCACGATAGTGGGCAATGGTTGCCGCTGCGGGAGCAACTCCCTGCCCGCAAATCACTTCGGGGCGCCCGCGACGCACGTCGAAGACAAGCACCGGCACGTCGCCGCCAGGGCCGTTCAAGTGCGGTTCGACCACCTGCAGAGTGAACGCGGTCGCCACGGCGGCATCAAAGGCGTTGCCGCCTTTTTCCAGGGTCGCCATGCCCACCGCAGTCGCGATCCAGTGGGTTGAGGTGACGACCCCAAAAGTGCCTTCAATCTCGGGCCGGGTGGTGAATGGATTGGGATTGATGTTGGACATGATTGTAAGAATGATCAGATATCGCCTTCCCGCGCAACACCGGCTAAACCCGCCCTATAAGGGAGATTGACGATGCTGATGATCGGCGTTGCGTTCCATGTCGTGGCGGCCGTGATCTGGGTCGGGGGCATGTTCTTCGCTCTCGTGATCCTGCGCCCGAGCACCGGACCGCTCGATCCGCCCACCCGGCTGGCGCTGTGGCAGCGCGTGTTCGCGCGCTTCTTCCCGTGGGTCTGGGGCGCGGTGGCGGTGCTGCTGGTCAGCGGGTTCGCCATGATCATCTGGGGATTCGGCGGCTTTGCTAAAATCGGGACCTATGTGCATGTGATGATGGGGCTCGGCATCCTTATGATGCTGATCTATGCGCATCTCTACTTCGCGCCCTGGCGGCGCTTCCGTCGTGCGGTGGCGGCCGGTGAATGGCCGGTCGCCGCCAAGTACATCGACCAGATCCGGCTGCTGGTAACCATCAATCTGGTGCTCGGCCTCATCACGGTGGTGGTGGGCGCGGCTGGACGCTATTACGGATGATCTAAGCTGCCCGGAGGTGCTGGATGCTGGCTGTCTATGTCTCGCGTGGTGCCGCGCTCGAGCGCAAGGAGGTGAACGGGGATGCGAAGCTCCCCGATAACGCCCTCTGGATCGATCTCGAACTGCCGACCCCGAGCGAAGACAAGGCCGTCGAGCAATCACTGGGGATATCGGTCCCCACCTTGCGCGAAATGCAGGAGATCGAGATCACGAGCCGCCTCTATGTGGAGAACGGGGCGCGCTACATGACCGCGACCCTGATGGCGCATCAGGACACGGAAGTGCCAAGCACGACGCCGGTGACTTTCATCCTTGCCGGACACCGGCTGATCACCGTGCGCTACGAGGAACCGCGCCCTTTCGTCATCGTCAATCACCGCTTGGAGCGGTTCTGCCCGGCGAACGCCACCGGCGAAAGCATCATGCTCGATATCCTCGATGCGGTGATCGATCGCCTGGCGGACGTGCTCGAGCATATGGGCAACGACGTCGAGCAGGTCTCGCGCGACATTTTTGACCCAAAGGCTTCGGCCGGCGACTTTCGCAACTACAGCCGTATCCTGCACACCATCGGCAAGAAGGGAGACGTGACCTCCAAGGTGCGCGAGAGTCTGGTCTCGATCGGCCGGGTTCTGCTGTATCTCGCCAACGAAGCGGACAGCATGCGCTGGGCCAAGGACCAGCGCGCCATTCTCAAGGGCATGCAGCGCGACGTGCAGTCGCTCTCGGATCACTCTTCCTACATCTCCAACAAGATCCAATTCCTGCTCGATGCCATGCTCGGTATGGTCAGCCTGCAGCAGAACAACATCATCAAGATCTTCTCGGTGGCCGCTGTCGTGTTCATGCCTCCCACCCTGCTGGCCTCGATCTATGGCATGAACTTCAAACATATGCCGGAGCTTGACTGGACCTACGGATATCCGCTTGGGCTGTTTTTCATGCTGGTAGCCGCGATCCTTCCTTACGTTTTTTTCAAGTGGAAAAAGTGGTTGTGACAGGCGAGCCGCTCACAAACGAAAGTGCCCGTCTCGGAACCACCGCTGACGGCCATCGTTCCTGCGATGTAAGGAGCCGTCCATGAACAAGGTCATCAAGCTCAACCGCAGGCCGGGACGGCGAGCCGCGACCACCAACCGGCCCACGCGTACAGAGGCCGAGGACGCGGTACGCACGCTCATCCGCTGGGCCGGCGATGATCCAGACCGGGAGGGATTGCGCGCAACACCCGCGCGCGCGGTGCGCGCCTATGAAGAATGGTTCGCGGGGTATGACGAAGACCCGCGCGAGTATCTCAAGCGAACCTTCGAGGAAGTCGCTGGCTATGACGAGATCGTCGTCCTGCGCGATATTCGCTTCGAGTCCTACTGCGAACACCACCTCGCGCCGATCATCGGCCGCGCGCATATCGGCTACCTGCCGGATACGCGCGTCGTGGGAATCTCGAAATTGGCAAGGCTCGTCGACGTCTACGCCAAACGGCTGCAGATTCAGGAACGCATGACGGCCGAGATCGCCGGCTGCATCGAGAGCGTGCTCAAGCCGCAGGGCGTCGCGGTCGTGCTGGAAGCCACCCATCAATGCATGACGACGCGCGGCGTACATAAATCCGGTGTCACCATGGTGACGAGCCGCATGCTCGGCGTCTTCCGCTCTCGCCCGGAGACGCGCAACGAGTTTCTCTCCGCCCTCAACCTGCGCTCACGCGACCTCGACGCCGGCCGAATCTGAACTCTCGGGAACAATCAGCCAACGGCGCGAGTTTGTTGTTGAGGGGCAAGCGAGAGCAAGCCATGGCACGCAAATATTCGCGCAGCGCATCCAAGGACGTCAAAAGCGCCATGCACCGGCGCAAACGGGGAAGCCTGAAACGCGGTAAAGGTGGACGCGGCGGTACGGTGAAGAGCCGCAAGCAGGCGATCGCGATTGGACTTTCGGAAGCGCGCCGCAAGGGCAAGAAGGTCCCGGCCAAGAAGCGGTCGTCGAAGAGGTAGTGGATCGTTCGTCCGGGCGAGAACAACCCAGAACGATCAGACGCCGCTTTTTGCACCTGATCTCAGGGCGCGCACGGCCGCAACCCCTTTCCAGTCCTCCGCGGCTTGGTCGGGCTTTTCCTGGTCGTATTTCCTGTAGAGTGCGATTCCGATCGGGTCTTCCAATATGTCAACCTGAACGCCCCTCGCCCGCAGCATCGCCTCGTTGCCGGACGCATTGGTGATATCGCCGACGACGACGCGACCGAATTGGCGCATGTAGATCAATGAGGCGCAGACGTCGCACGGGCTTAAGGTCGTGAAGATTGTCGTTCGGCTGAAGTCCTGCCGACCGGCGTCGCGAATGGCCGAGGTCTCGCCATGGTTATACGGGTGGTTCTCCTGCACCAGCGTGTTGTGCCCCTTACCCAGGATCCACCGCGTCTCGTTTTCGATCACGACTCCGCCGATCGGACACCCGCCTTCATCGTAACTTTTCTGTGCCAGCAATACGGCGATACGCATGAAATCCTTGTCCGCCAACTTGCCGAAAAATCCTGGCTCGACTGTCGCGGACAGGCTCCTGGTCGGAAGGTGCACGATGACGTTGAGCAGTGCGTCGCTCACCGGCATCGATTGCGTGATGAAGGGCTGCATGCGGTTCTCCGATTGGGTGGTTTATGATAGCATTGCCGGTGGCTCGGGGGGATCGTGCCTGCACTGGCAGCAACATTCTCGGAACATGTCTCGATGAGCGACATCACCACCAAGCCGCGCACCAAGGTTCGGGTCAAGACTGAACGACCCAAGTTGCACAAAGTGATTCTCGTCAACGACGACTACACGCCGCGCGAATTCGTCGTTACCATCCTGAAGGCGGAATTCCGCATGAACGAGGAGCAGGCCTATCGGGTCATGATCACCGCGCACCAGCGTGGAGTCTGCGTGGTCGCGGTCTACGCGAAGGATGTGGCCGAGACCAAGGCGACGCGCGCAACGGACGCCGGACGGGCCAAAGGATATCCACTCATGTTCACGACTGAGCCGGAAGAATAAGGGCTTCTTGGCGCGGCTATTCGGGCGAGTATCGCCAAGCGATAATCAGTGCGACCCCGGCAAATACCGCGATCGTGACCGCGAATGCGATGCTTGCAATCAATGCGGATACAAGGGTCGAAATGATGCCCACACCGATAAGCGGCAGCGCATTGCCGGCAAAGCCTGCCACGAAATAGGTCGAGACCATCTCGGCACGACGGTCGGACGGAGCGATTTCGTTCACCACCTGCAGGCTGCCGCGATAGCCGAGTGCAGCCGATATGCCGCTCACGACAGTGCCTGCGAGCAAGATTGGCATGGACCCGCCGGCTTGGGAGACAACCAGCAATGCCAAGCCGGGCGGCAGCAAGGCGAGGCCGGCGAGCATTGCGGTGCGGCTCGTGGCGTTGCGAGTCACCACGATTGTGATCGAGACCACGAGCATGAGTGCCCCGACCACCAGGCCGGCCACCGCGTGGCTCGTCTGCCCGAGATTCTCCGCAAGGACGCTGGGGATCAAGGCCGCGTAAAATCCGACCAGCGCCATCGCTCCGAAGACCGTGACAGCGGGGGCGATGAACTGCGCCCGCAACCCTGCTGGAATGCCGAGACGCGGCCGTTGCAGCACCGCACGTAAGTCCTCGCTGTGGCCTGCGACCGTTTCACGCGTGCGTGCAACCGGAATTGCAAGGATCGCCACGACAAGCAGATAAATCACGAAAGGGAATTGCAGCGGCCATGGCTCGTATTGGGCGAGCAAGCCCGCCAGCGATGAACCGATTGCGAGGCCCAGGAAATTGCTGCTGGTGGTGATGAAAGAGGCACGGGAGCGATCTTGATCGGGATCGAGTTCAGTGATCCAGGCGGTCGCTGTACCGGCTGTAAGCCCGATCGCCAGCCCGTTGAAAATCCGCGCCCAGAACAGCCAGCCCGTGCCCGATGCGAATAAAAACAGAAACGTGCTGACAGCTGCAACTGCGATTGCAGCCAGGCTCACCTTTCGCCGTCCGACGATGTCCGAGATCCGTCCGAGCAGCAGCAGCGCCACCAGATTGCCGACGACATAGACCGCATAAACGAGCGTCAGCGTGACGCGGGAGAACCCGAACGTGTGCTCGTAGATGACATATAGCGGGGTCGGAAGCGTCGTAGCGACGAACATGACGCCGACGAGGCTCGCGACCACGGCGACATGGCGACGTGCCCGAGCAATGCTCTCGCGCGTGCGTGCGTCGATGGTATTTGTCCTGAGCACGGTTGATATGCCTGATTACAATTTGAGTGGTTTTACAACTCAACTCCGACCCAACCTCTCAGTTCGCTGCTGCGAGACTTGATGCATTACTTCGCCCACCCTCAGCCATTGCCTTCGGCATCGAGTATTCAATATCCTGACTTGAGCCTGCGTGTGACGCGGAAGCTCAATGGAATGGCCGAGCGGGAGGACGCAATGGCAAAGCGACAAGTGCAGAGCGTCTACAGGATCGTCGATGTGGTCGGGGAGAGCAGCACCTCGTGGGAAGACGCTGGTCGTCGCGCGGTGGAAACCGCGGCAGGATCGATCCGCGACCTTCGCGTGGCGGAAGTCGTCAAGATGGATATGAAGGTTGAAGGCGGGAAGGTGACGGCCTTCCGAACCCGCGTTGCCCTATCGTTCAAATACGAAGCCTGATTGATCAGACCACGTGGAAGTGATCGTCGAGTGTGAACCGCGTCACAGCGCGGCCCGTGACTGCCATGCTCAATGCGAACCCGCGCTCGATTTCGAGATCAGCGCGTGACGCAAACCCTGCCGGGAAGCTTGGGCAATGTCGATGGTTGCAAATCGCAACTCACGGGCGTCTTGGTTCGGCCGGCCGGCCGCACAGCAGGACGGCGACACGCCATACGAGCTGGTTGCGGTCTGTATGTGGTCGGTGCTGGGCGTAGCGCTGGTCGCGCTGGTGCTCTGGCTGGCGCTGGGTGGGACGATCTGATGCTCTAGTGTCGGGGGGGCATTGAAATAGCTCATGTTTTTGGCTTCGTTCTGCCAACCCCACAACTAGGAGCTTCTTTTTTAGGTGCAACGCGCGCTATTGCGGTATCAAAGGCTTGAACCGCGAGCTTGCGGCGTGACAAGGCCCGCGTTTCATACCGATCAAAGGCCTGCAATCGCTTGGCCTCTCGCCATAGAATTACTGCAAGTTTGTCGTCGCCCTGCAAGCTTGAGGTCCAGACGTTCGCCATGGCGTTTAGAGGAATATCAGGCGCGCCGGGCCGTAAGAGGCTGTTCAGAGACTTAAGCTTCATACGCATGTTTGCTCGACCGTCATAGTCCGGGTCGGCCAAAACACACGTAAAGAGTTGATGTCGCGCCTGACGCAAGCGGCGCAAATCGATCTCAGCTTCAGCCACACGACGCGCGCACTCCTGAATTTCGGCATTAGCGTCTCCTCCTGCGATTTCGCGCGCGAGCGCTTCCACCTGTTCCGACAACACTGGATCGGAACCAACGGGCAAGCTCAACCCGTGCCGAAGAGCGTTACGCGCTGCGCGAGCGCGGCCGTATCGCGTTCGCGGGCCAGTGCTCGCGCGCGAATTTTCGCGGTTAGCCTTGATCTTGAGCTCACTCGTCCCGCCGCATTCTCTCCTTTGGCGGGCGTCGTCTCAATGACTTCGAGCTCGTCGGATTCGATCTGTTGCACGGTGTGTCGCAGCGTTTCGGCAAGAAGCGGCCGACGGCGGTCGATCTCGCGCAGGCTGGCGTTGCGGCGGCTCTCGGCAATGACTGTCAGGTGCTCGATCCGCTCGACATAATCGAGGGCCCTCCCCAGTCTTTCGGCCACGAGATCGTCGATGCTCTTGCCAGCGCCGATGAGAACCTCGTGGATCAGTGCTACGGCGGCTCTTAGACGGCCGACTGGACAGACGATTCTCTCAACCTCTCTATCGGCTTGATGTCTTGACGGCTCATCAGCGCCTGGTGTCGGCGTAACTTCTTTTTGCTGCGCCGGAGGTGCGCAATGCGAGCCTCGCGCTCCTGTTCGAACTCGGCGATGATCTGGGAGAACCTCGCGTGCTCAGGGGGAAAAAAGAATGGCTGAGAGAGATCAATCCCCGCCATGCGGCCCCTGGTTCGTAGGCGCGCGATGATGTCAGTGATATTAACCGCGATCACGGAGCTAGCGTCTTGCAGATCCAACATAATTTGCTCGGCCGTTCCGTTTGTTACCCAGATCTCGCGGGGACGTTTCGCGCGGTCATTCCAACCAACAGTACCCATTGCGAAAAAGTAGTTGCGCGCCGTATCGGCCTCCGCGCGGCCGACGGCTGCGACCCACTGATTAAAAAACCCCAACACGATCACCGTGGCGGTGTGCCGGCCTAGCGCAGGCGTGAGGCCCGTCGCAATCGCCATCCCGACTAGGTCCAGATCGAAATAGCGACCCCGCGCTGCTGGTACTGGGCTTCCAAATGCGAGCGCGACGTGCCCAGCTCGTTGCTGTGCATCGAACGCGCCCGAGGTCAACCCTAGCGTTTTTAAGAATTGATCCCGGCTCAGCAGCCGCACAGGTGTGCCTTTCAGCTATGATCGTATCATAGTGCATACTACGATCCTGTCAAGCTCCGACCATAGACCGAGTTGGATCCCGCTTAACAGCAGGGCTTTGAGGAGACAAGCTCACCGGCTCTCCTGTGGTGCGGCGATTGACCGAGAGGCCGGGCTCGTTCGGCTGACGACGACCCTCGCGCATGCGTCAGGGGAATGGGTCTCGTCCGAATGGCCGGTTTGCCCGGTGAGCGACATCGCCGCTCCCCATAAGATCGGAGCCGCCCTCACATGCGCCCGGAGGTATGCTCTCTTTACGCTTACTGAAATTGCCGGTGAAGACGATCTGGACGCGCCGGATCTGCCAAGCGAGGCAAGCGATATCCGGGCATCGGATCAACGAGAGCCAGAGAGGCGAAACGGACGTTCCGACGGCAATTCGTCTGTGACCGCGGGCCGTGCGGCGGCGATTAAGTCGGTGCATAGCCAAGTCCACGGCTTAGAATCGGTTGCGTGAACCATTAATGCACGGCGAAAGCGTTCAGGGGTTATCCGCCGGGATGCGGTCGGAGACTTGAGCCGACAGCTTGACCGAGAACTGGCGATCTAGTAATGTACCTACATGTCCTACATGGATGTTCGTGATGAAAGTGGTCAGCGCCCGTCAAGCCAATCATGAGTTCTCCGACTTACTATCGCGCGTCGAACGCGGAGAGGAAATTTTGATAACCAAACGGAGTAAGCCGGTTGCTGTGCTGAGTCCTTACCGTCTTTCAGCGATGACCCCCGAACGCGAAGAGGCTATTCGGCACGCGATAGCGGTGATGGAAAAGGGCCTACGCTGGGGAACCGCTTTACGAAAGTTTAAGCGCGATGAAATGCACGCGCGGTGATGCTTAGCTTCGACACCAATGTCCTAGTTTATGCAACTGCTTCAAATAGCGACGTGAAGGCTTTGCGTGCACGCGAGCTTATCGGTCGGGCGCTGCGCGGAGGAGAAAGTATCCTTTTGCTGCAAACGCTTGCGGAATTCGCCAACGTGGCGACGCGCAAAGCAGGCATAGCTGTGCAAGACGTGCGAATAATGATCGATGCTTGGCGGGCGGTTTTGCCGATACAGACCGCCGATAGCGAAGATCTTACGGCGGCGCTTGAGGCCGTACGAGCGCATCGGCTAGCCTTTTGGGACGCGATGCTGTGGGCCTCTGCGCAGCGTGCCGGCGTGGAGTTTCTGCTGACTGAGGATTTGCAGGATGGGTTTGTCTTACAACGAGTGAGGTTTGTCAATCCATTCAGACGATCGAATGATAGCCTAATCGATGAACTGCTCCCAGCACCAAAACCTCCAGGAAGTTGAACGGGAGGTTCGATTCATTGGATGAATACCCGTGATCCTGTGGTTGGCCCGGACGCGTAGATACGGATTTAAGGAGTTCACGATGGCGAACACGAAACCATCTTACCCCCCGAGGTCCGACGCGTCACAATGACAAGCCGCCGCACCGGGAGACAAATCAATGTTCGCCTTTCTCGAGATCCGGCGTTAATGGGTTCGTTTCGCAAAAATGGCTTGGATTGACGACGCAGCGGGGGCACTCCTTGACGAGTCCCGCACTCCGTGTTTCGGGCTCATTGCTAACCGCCTTGGGGCTCAGCGGAGATGGGCCTATCAGTGTTGAGCAAAACCGGGCGGTCTTCTGCATGTTGAACGAGGTAGAAACTCAAGCCGACGCGATAGAACTTGCGGTCGTGGTGCCGTGCTTCAACGAGCGCGAAAACGTTACGCTCCTCGTCGACAAGCTCACAGCCGCGCTGGGCGGTATCGAATGGGAAGTCATCTTCGTCGACGATGACTCACCTGACGGCACGGCAAACCTGGCACGCAAGCTCGCTGCTTCCAATCGGCGAGTACGCTGCATTCAGCGGATCGGTCGCCGCGGGTTGTCGACCGCAGTTATCGAAGGAATGCTTGCGAGCAGCGCACCTTATCTTGCGGTGATCGACGGCGACCTGCAGCACGATGAACGCTTATTGCCGAAGATGGTGAGCGCCCTCAAGGATGAAGAGCTCGATCTCGTGGTTGGAAGCCGGTACGTCGAAGGTGGTGGGGTCGGTCAGTGGGACCATAAACGCGCCGCATTGAGCTCCTTAGCCACACGCCTTGCGCGGCTCGTCATCGATGAACCGTTATCCGATCCGATGAGCGGTTTTTTTGTCATTACGCGGCCGGCTTTGGAACGAGCCGTTCGTAGGCTATCGGGTCAGGGATTTAAAGTTCTGTTAGATCTATTCGCGTCGACGCCGGAACCATATCGCTTTCGCGAACTGCCCTATACGTTCCGGGACCGCCTGCATGGCGAGAGCAAGCTCGACAGCTTTGTGGCATGGGAATATCTCATGCTGCTGCTGGACAAGCTGATAGGCTGGCTTGTCCCGCCCCGTCTAATCATGTTCGCGGCGGTTGGAACCACTGGCATTGTCGTTCACCTCGTCACCCTGCGTATCGCTATGGCGGTCTTCAGCTTTGCAGCGTCTCAGGCGATCGCAACCGGGGTGGCCATCACTAGCAATTTCATCATCAACAATGTTTTCACCTACCGTGACCGACGGCTGCGGGGTATGAAATTCTTTATCGGGCTGTTGTCATTCTTTGCCGTTTGCGGGGTCGGCGCGATTGCCAATGTTGGCATAGCCAACGCGGTATTTCAGCAACGTTACACATGGTGGGTCTCGGCATTGGCAGGGATTACCGTCGGTCTGATCTGGAACTACGCCGTGTCGTCCGCGCTCACATGGCGCATGTCCTGAGCAGCCCGGATGAGATGCGAGATCGTAGCCGACGGTGAGTTTGGGAGGCGAAATGGATCCACTTCAGCCTTCGTGGCAATTGAAGGTGTTTTCCTAACCATGCGGCTGTTGGCGGCCGGCGCCCCTTAATGGAGCTTGACGTTCAATCTTACACCGCTTTGTTTCAGGGCGCGCCCAGGCCCAAACCGCCGGGTTATTTCGGGGAACCAAAAGAAACGGGCCCGTCGCGGGACGCGACGAACCCTTGGGATTGGCCTCAAACTAAAATAGCAAGAGTTATTCTTGGACGAAAAAATCAATATACTCGATGATTTAGTGCGGACGGCGTGTTGGTACAATGCTGCACGGTGCACAAGCACAGATGGTTGCAATATCCGCGTCGTGCTCAAGTCACCCCAATTGAATCGATAAAACCGATTCCGGCCGCGTCAACTCAAAAAAGTTGTCATTCAGAACGTTACCCAGGCCGGTTTTCCGACAGGACGCATTTCCCTTCCGCTTCGACCGAGCGAGCGTAGGAAAATGCGGCGCGGCGCCCCCACGCTTCCAATGCGCGGCGCTACCTCCCAACAACCAATGCCTGCCCCGACGTCACGTATGTGCGTGACGGACGGTGGCCTTCGCATCGTGGCGGCACCGCGCCATAGCAACATCTCGGCCAAAACGGGGCCGTATAGCCAATCCTTCAGCTTGCGCCTGATTTCACTGGCTTGGTCAGGAACCGCTCGCTCGAGGCAATCAAGGGCGGCTCGTCTATCAAAGGGAGTGCGGTCTGCTGTTCTTCCAGCATCAGTCGCAAGTTTCCAATCGCCTTAGTGATATTTTCTTTGAACTTCACTCCCGCCTGATCGACGAACGCTTTATCCTTAGGCTTGGGCTTGGCGACCCGCATTTCTATATGCGTTGCGCCGTTAGTGCCATCGTGAAAGGCATGAGTCATTATAATCTTTGGCGCGCCCGGGATCGGAAGAAGGGTGCTCACGGTAAAATAGTCGGAGGGACGCCAATCCAGCACCTCTTCGAGGATGGCGTCCTTTCCGTGCATGCAATGATTTTCAGTGCCAATTCCCCTGCGCTTATTGCTTGAGGTCTCGATGATCGCGTCAGCGGGCCACCATTTCTGCCGCTGCCCGGGCACTGTGAAATGTTCCCACACTGTCTGCCGAGGTGCGGCGATATCAAAGTCCCAGGTCAGATAGGCGTCGGCCCGCGCTACCTCGAGATGCGTGCGCTCGTTCTCCTTCTTCCACGCCTCATGGAGGTCGCGGATCCAGAGCTTAACTTCCCCAATGATGTCTATAGTTTCGCGATGTTCGACGAGTCCGTGCGCCATTGGGTCCATGCCCATAGTCTGGATGCAGACGTCGCTGTAGAGCGCGTAGGCGCGGCTGCCAACTTTCTCACTTACCGTGTTCTTGAGGAGCCTATGGACGAGGATCACATCGCGTCCAGCAAGCTCTTCGCGCCCGCCCATCTTCTGCTTCACCATCTCCCCGTGATGGACGACGAACTTAAAATCAAGATCGCTCATCGCAACGCAGGCTTTGCACTCGCAGGTCGATGCCTGCTTGACATCGCGAAGGCGCCGACGGAACTTGAAATAGGCCGACTCGATAGTGTCCTGTAGGAGCGAGCCATCGACCTTCTCGGCCACCGCGTAGACGAAGACGGCATCGCCCTCAAACTTGGCAAGTCGGAAGGGTGGCCTGAGGCGTTTGACCACCGTGTCCATGAAATCGGCGATGATGTCCTGCGCATGGTCGAGTTCGACTCCCGTGAGGAAGCTCGTGTAGCCGGAGATATCGGCGATGGCGAAATAGGCCAATTCAGGTTTCGGAAGCATCGCAATTCTCCCCAAAACAAACGCAACTTGGCAGCGCTCCTAATAGACTATGCCACGTAATGCCGCGAGAGCGCGAGGAATCGTAGGCCAATACTTCCGAGTTTGGCCCGGCGCTGCACTCTGGGCCCAACGTAGGACCGGTCTGTCACCGAACCGGAAATCGATAAAGTCGACCAGTTTCTTACGAACCTGTCCGGCCGGCGCTCCACAATCGTCTCGTCCACACGGCCAAACATAACTCATTTCGTGTTTTGATTATCGCGTCGGCAGAACGCGGTAAGTTCGCGGCGGTTTGTGCTCGCCAGGAGCGGCCGCGCTTTCCAGTTCGGTCGCACGCCTATTCGCGTGCCGCCGCACTTGCCGGTCAGAACCAGCAACTCCAATAATAATCAACCGCCGGCGGTTGGGCCGCACTCTCCGCTTCGCTCGCTAGGACCTGATAAACTCGCGCCAGTGTCAGTTGCCATTCCCGAGCACTTTTGCGGCTCTCGCTCTTTGCTCTTTCTTGGTAGTGCGCGGCCTTGGCTCGGTACAGTTCGGCCTTATTTGCCGTCAACATTCTGTCGCCCGAAATTAGGCCTGCACTTTGGATCGCCGCACCGGAAAAGAGAATAGATCGTTCGATAAAACATTTTGCCCCGATCCCGTGCACATCGATCGGGGCAGTGTTGTGGGTTTAAGCAGCTTGTGGTTGGCGTCGTGCCGGGTCCTCGCCTGCCGCCTCTGCCAGCATTCGATAAGCACGCGCGAGGATCAGTTGCCATTCCCGGTCTCGTAGGTCGCGCATCTTGCGCGCACGCTCTTCGCACTGCTTAGCCTTCGCTAGATACTCTCGCGCTTTTGTTTTCATTTTTCATAGTGCCCATTCCCCAATGGATCCCATCGGGGCGAAGCAAAGACGATGTACAGCAAAGTGAAAAGCCCAACTTATCGTTATCCAATTAACTGCTTGTTATGCGAGCTCGAAGGTGGACGGCCGGCAGGACGACCATGAGGGGGGAAGCGCGCACTGTTGTCAGCAACCGGACGACCACGCTCCTTGCGTCCCCGCTGATACGCTACAGCCACACAGAACCGTGACTATTCTGCAACGGTCCGTGCGAATGCTCCGCTTGCCTATGTTTTGACGTAGCGGAACTGCCACACATTGTGGCTAGATTATGTTGCTCTTGTCGACCCCATCCCCAAGAGTACTTCGGTCCCGATCGCTACCCCGTCGCCCCATCAGCGAGACCCCGTGGCGATCGGGACTACCATAGGTCGAAAATAGTTAGCGAGCACGCGAGGGCACACACTCATGCAAAGCAGCGACGCAAATCGATATCGAATGCTAGCTGATGAAGCG
This sequence comes from uncultured Alphaproteobacteria bacterium, assembly GCA_963760435.1. Lineage (GTDB taxonomy): Bacteria > Pseudomonadota > Alphaproteobacteria > Rhizobiales > Xanthobacteraceae > JAFAXD01. The sequence goes on along the minus strand of CAVXDE010000037.1, from coordinate 14,388 downwards.
CGCCGCTGTGCGGCGGGCATGCGGGACCACGACTCCCAGCGGATGATGCTGCGAATTGCGCGGGAGTACGAAGAATTGATGACGCGCGCCGAGTGGCTGGTGAGCCGTAAGGTGGACCGCCGCAGCGAGTGTCTACCCCACGTCCGATCTGATGGACAGCGGGACGGCAATTAACGCCAGCGAGTATCCTCCGGCAATAGTTCGATGGTTGGAACTTGCCGGTGCTGACATGTTTAGCACAGGAGCATCACAGATCTTGCGCCGGGAGCGGAGTCACCGACATTAGGAGAACGATCGGGGTGCTTTGGTCGTCCATAGCGCAGCTCATCGAGACCACCGCCCGTTGGTAGGGATCGCCAGGATGACCGCGCGGGCGCCACGGCGCCGCAATCGCCCAAAAATGGTCGATGGGGGCCCGCTCACTGTGCGGCTCCAATGCTGCTGACCGCCGCTCCATTGCTTTGCCAAGCCTTGGAGAGCTGCCTGAGCGTGAGGGTTCGTGCTGACGAGTAGTGGTATAGGTTTGCGAAAATGCCCGATCATCGCGCGAGCCAGGGCTGTTCAACCTCAATATCCAAATAGGCAGCCCGGCTGGTAAGTTTTCCCAGGCATGGCCCAAGGGCCCCAGCGGCTCGGGGCTTTTTGTTCTCGCTGTGCCGGGATCCTAACTGCGGCGTCGGTATCGCGGGCTTTTCAAGCGACAGCCCGCAGGGGCGAAGGCGCGCCGGCCATCGGTGCCACCACAGCCCAGTTCGCAGGGTGATCATCCGCACCATGCGCCGGTGAAGTTCTGGGAGGTGGAGTTTTGATCTGCCGACCTTACGCTCATTTGACCCACCAACCGGGACCACCCCGCAATCGCCGAGACCTTGCGCCCCGCCCGCGGCATGGCGGTCAAACAGCACTTTTCAGCTTCAAGCTGTTGGCCAAATCAAGCCAACGCTCCGCGAGCGTGAGCCATGCAGTGTACGGTCCCCTATGGGCCTTGACCTTGTTCGCCTCTTGCATGCAGTGGCGAGCTTGCTCCCGGCATTCCTCTGCGGTCACAGGTGTGCTTGTGATTTTCCGCTGCTCCGAGGTCGATACGTTCTCATTCTTGACCACTGTAGGCTCACTCCACGTTGCTCGGCGAGGAACGGCAGGAACTATGGCGCGACGTGCGTCGAAACAGGACGAGTGCGGCCTAGTTTCCCGCGGGAAGCGGCGCATCAACCAGATTCCGCCTCCGAATGATGTGACAGCCATCACCAAAAAGACGTTCGTGACCTGAGCCCCTGGGCACACCGCGCTTCGCGCAAGGGGCCGCGGCAACGAGGTCAACGAGGTTCCTGTCTGGTCTGAGTAACAGGCCAGCACGCCGCGATCGCACACAACGTGCCGCGCCTAGCAGGCGCTGATTGATTATGCGATTTTGGCGATCATGTGGTACATAGGTCGCCCGATCAAACTTGTAACGACCTGGAGCGCGAGAGTGAGACTTTGCGTCCCGCTCATATACCTCTTGATTCTTGGGGGATGGGCTCTCCCGGCCAGACCACAGACCGCTCCGACAGATACTCGTCCATCCTGCTCGACGTTCTCGAATTTTTGCGACCTCATTATTCGCGAGGCACGGCGAACTGGTCTTGACCCCGCCCTTATTGATGCAGTCATGGCAATAGAAAGCAACTACCAGGTCAACACTATGGGGGCCGCCGGCGAAATCGGGCTGATGCAGGTGCTCCCTTCTACTGCGAAGCTGTTGGGGTTCCGCGGCGATGACTCAGAATTGGTGGAAGCCGCCACCAACATCCGGTTGGGAGCGACTTACCTGGCGGGCGCTTGGAACTTGGCTCATGGGGACCTTTGCCGGTCATTGATGAAGTATCGTGCAGGTCATGGCGAGGAACGGATGACCGCATTATCGATCGAGTATTGCCGACGGGTGCGGGAACACCTTGCGCATCAGAACCATCGTCTCGCCGAAGCCAGTGTAATTCCTCGGCCGCTGGACGTTCAGGGCGTCAGTCCGAATATTCCCGCTATTGAACGACATCTGCGAGGGCGAGCGTTTTGGGCCGCGCATGAGGCGCGCGTCAAGGCTATGACTGCACTGGTCCATCAGCGCTGGGCTCTTATGGCCAAGAGCCCGCGAATGAAAGGCGCCCGGCCGTCTGGATGAGGTTACGCCGAATTCGCTCGCGTTGTAGCAAATCTCTGACCGATCGGATCGCCCAGACTGGGCCGCTGCGGCATAGACTCTCTTTGTAAACGAGGGCACGTTGGAAGGTGATCGGAGATGGAGCTTTTATTGAACACGCTCGAAACCGCTTGCGGCTCTTGCGCCCGGGCGTTCCGATTCAACGTGGCCATGCGTTCGGATCTACGCCGCTGCCGCCTGTTCCGAACAAAGGCCCCGGGCCTCGCGGCCGGCAGAAAGAATTTTTATTCAGGTGTTGGGTCCTTGCTCTCTGAAGACTGGATTCTAATTCGCCTCGCGTCGCTGAGCCAATGAACGAGGAACCTGAGCCAGCGATCTCCCTTTTTGCCGGCCGCGACCGTCACCATTTAGCCGGTGCGGGCTCGCGTAATTTACGTGAGATTTACGCGGGGCGGGCCCAAGTTTCCTAAAATCTCAACGTAATGCTTTGTAGCAACGTTCCTCAGAATTTTTCCAGCTTCGCTCGACGACGACCTATTGTCATAGCTGCGCAATTTTTCGCTCGAGCTGGCGCATGCGCCGCCTCTCATAGTGTGTCCATTGCTCTTCCGGCTTGTCGTCCAAATCGAGCGCGAACGCGATCTCGCGAAGGAGGGAGGATCGGGCCGGGGAGGTCGAGAATTGGAGGCGTTCTTAGAACGCAAAATCGGGGTTAGAAGGAGCACAACGCGATCAACAACTGTCGCTCGTCCTGGGGCGGAATCGGATGCCTGCCGCCATTGTCCCGAGGGAAGTCGAGGCCACCCACGCGCGTCCTCAAAACCATGCGTGCCCCATTTCTCAGACGTTGCCTTGTGTTTGGGCAGCTGACGCACATGCGAGGTCGACCAAAGTTGGCGCGCCTTTTCGATATTCTTGGTGTGAGCTCTATAGTCCAGAACGGAGATAGATGGGCCCATCGATGTCGAGGCTCAGTGACTCACGACACCTTTGATGGCCGGCCATACCGCAATGACCTGCACAGCTATTAGAGACAGCAAGATGATGTTGAGAATGGTCAGCGTAAGGTTAAGACGGTACATTCGCCGTGAATACCTATTGTTGCTTAGACGAACAGCGTCGAGACACTCTCGAAGCCTCCTCATCGCCTCCACGGCGGCGGCGCCGCCAGCGCCGAATGCTGCGTGAGCTTCGAGCGTCAATTGATCATCTGTTAATTGTCTCATTGCTTCCGACATGAACCGTGATTCCTTCCTGCGGCAATTTATTTATCCAACGTTCCTGGCCCCGCCCTACGCTTTGTTGAGATCAGCCGATAATCATCTCATCGGTGGTTAAGTTCTGTCTAAATCGGGTTTACGATCTACTCCTAACATCAAACCGCTCCAATATTACGAGCAGAGGCACGCAGGTTTGCATCAACCCCGCCACGACCCGAACTCAACAATCAGGGTGAGGCGTATCCAAATAATCTGTAAAGGAATTGTATGATGGCTTGCCTTCCATCCCTGTTTGCCGCCGCCATGGTATCAAAATCAATTGGCGATTTTTGTAACGGAGTCGATCTGCCAGCGCGGTGGATTTCCCATCTCCACGAGTTTATGCTTTTGCCACTCTTCTTGATCACGAATGAATAATCGGATGGATCGAAGCGCGATTGCATTTGAAGTTACTCGAAAAGATAGATCGAATCGATCCAGATGCCACAATCGATATACTGGCTAGTGGCACCCGAATGTCTGAGTACGAAGCAGAACGTTAGCAACTAGTGCCAAATCTGGGCTTTGTAACTCTATCCCAAGATAGAGCATAGCAAGCGCATAGCAAAAATGCGCGCGGGTCCAGTTCACAATCCGGTTGCCCAGATACCGAATTCGCCTGATGAGCGTACATTTGCTATTGAGGTCGAGATGTGCCGATATCGATCGGATATATTGCCTTCCTAGCAACAGGTGTCTAAAGGTAGCGGAGCAATTGGATTGAGGCCAACCCCAGGTCCGTCGCCCGTCGGCGGACCTTTTTTCGGTGGCTCTCTCACGCATATGACTAGCTTGCGGGTGCTCAAGCACGGCTTGGGTCATCAGCATCCGAATCCGGCCTGCACTAGATCGGAGAGATTACCAGGAAAAAAGATGCAGGCTCGCCAGGGGAGTGGTTCGTCGCCACTTGGCACTACAATTCGGAATCGCGTCCGAGCTCTGGTTTTGACAGTCTATGTCCGCGACGACCCTCTTTGCCATAGATTGCTGAGAGGTGCTGGGCTTGATGGGCAAGGGGAACGCCAGCCTTATACCCCGGCCGTCCAGCCCTTTTGTTTTTCATTTATTCTCTCGTATCTACCAGCAATCATCTCATCGAGATTGCCGAATACGACCCATTGGGTGCTCTGATTATAGCGACTGCAGAATGCGGCGAGCTCGGAAGGACTGGTGCTGGCTAGAAGGATTTCTGCGTCCGGTAAATGCAGAACTCTGCCGATGTCAGTAAGCCGTCCGAGGATTTCCAGACGGCCGATCTCTGCCCAATTGGGCACACTTTGCAAGGTTGCCGACATAGGACACTCCCTTGACCCACACCCGGGAGGCACGCTGCCAGTATAGCACGACAAGAGGTCCGGGGAGGAGTTAGACATAAGGCTTATATCGCTCGATAGAGCCAACAAATTGTGAGGCCCCATGGCCGGGTGGGTGCATTTCATCACCGTGATCCCCCCTAGTCTATCAGTCGGCATTCACTCTGGCGATCTCGGCTCGGCAAGTCCCCAGTCCGACTGCCGACGCTCTTATCGACAAGAAAAAGCCCTGCATCTCGGGGCTCATGTTAAATGCGTTTGTTTCAACCGGAAGCCGAAAACATCAGCATCTTTATCAGGAAATGCGGGCTAGCCCTGGTCGTTGTTCATCTGAATTTCATGCTAAGTCACAAGCCTGAGGCCGTTCTCGCCACATGAGTCCGTCACCCAACATCCCGCCAATGACACTCGCGTTTGATACCGGAAAGCCGCGCAGCACCTTGCTCCGATCAAGTTATGGAACGACTGGCAGATTTACTCATGGCATCGCAACAGCATTTCGTGTCTGCTTAGCGGCGTAGAGGCGTTGGTCGGCGCGCTGGATGAACTGCTCTGGCGTGTCGTTTTGGTCGAGTTCCGCCACCCCGATACTCACCGTCGCGGCAACGGCCGAAAATCGTGCAAATTCGCTCCGAATGTTCTCGGCGATTGTGGCTGCCGCAGTTCGCGTGACACCGGCCATAAGCAGCACAAATTCATCCCCTCCAAGTCGGCCGATGACGTCTGCCCTGCGCAGGTGAGAGCGCGCGATGTCGACCAAATCCTGCAAGGTCTTATCGCCAGCGCCATGGCCGTAGCGATCATTGATTGGCTTAAGATTATCGATATCAACAACGGCAATGCATAGGGGCGTTAGGGTCGTTCGGGCCTGTTTGATCGCTAGATCCAGGGTTTCGGTGAAACTCTCTCGCCGCAGCGCGCCGGTCAGTCCATCACGTGCGAGTTCGCGGAGCCGACGGCGGTAGTCGCGGAGCCAACGAAAGGCCAGACCAGCGCTCAATAGTGATGCCAAGACGACCAAGCCTAACAATCGTGGGTATTCGCCCACGATCAAGGGTGAGGGAAGCGGAGTGGCAGGCACGGTCATAATTTCAATGCCAATGCCGCCGCTCTCTAGGTGCACCGACCGCAGTGCGAGCACCGCGCTCAATTGGCCGAGGGCTTCGATCTCACCGTGGGCACCGCCACTGTCGCAAAAATGGCGGATAGTATCGCGAGCGGGTACGAGGTCGAATTCAGGGTGCAACTCGTGGATCTTGTCGGACAAGAACTGTACGCAGGCTTGGCCCGGCGCCAGACGGTCTCCGGCAGCAATCACATCCGAGGCGCCTTCGAGGAATGGATGGCTGACTTTCCCATTGGAGGCACTGGTCCCTTCGCTCAACATTCCGGCGAAATCAGTCATCGCGCCACGCTCTTCACTGCGGTGCACGAGCGCAACGAGATAGATCAGCACCAGGCCGAGCAGCAGCGAAATAGCGAGTGCGGCTAGGCTACCGACGATTTCCGAGCGAGACATCCCGACGAAAGAAGTGCGCATGACGGTCGATACGCGAGCTAAACCCTAAATCAACGGCCATGCATAGCGCGCTCTTGGCCAGACACCTAGAGTTTGGCCAGCCTTCAGCATGGGACCGAACCGCCGGAGCGTGCCGCTGCCGAGCGCAATCGGCGAAACAGGCGAGGAGATCGTCCCAAGAGCACAATGGGCGCCAAGCAGGCGACGAATGCGCCGGATGGGCATAAGGGACGCGGTGATCGCGTCGTCGTGGCGATCCTGCTCCGTATCGTGTGGAACGTCTCCTTGCTAGGGGGCCGTGGCCGTGGTCCCATTGGTTGGCCAAGGCATCAAACTTTCGGACCCAAAGGATACGTCTGACCTCACGGCGAATCTCGATTCGCTGCTTCAACGCGCTACCTCGATAGGCGAGCTGCAAAACATGATCGATCACGATGTTGATAGCTCGTGATGGTGGGAGCGGGGGCGGATGCCGCACGTTCATTCTTTGACCGAGACTACTACGCGGATCGTGGAAGTTCCGCGAACTTTGCCGGCAAGCCCCGATACCTCGACTATGAAGGAGTCCTCTCCATGAAAACCGCGATTTCCTGTATAGCGAAATCCAGGGCCGACCAATTGGACGTTGCCCGATTTTGGCGGAGAGGTCAGACTCACTTTTTCTAACACAATGTTGCCCGAACGAAGGCCGCGCACGCAACTTTGTCCGCTCGCCACTTGAATGGACCAATCGACGGTATCAGACGTAAGACGGTACTGCGGAGCTTGCGTTGCGCAGGTCTGCGCGAATACTCCATCCGACCAGATTGCCAGCCCAATAACCAACGCACTCCTTAGCCCCGGTATGCACGATTGCCGCATCGTCCTCGTCCTTCAGTCAAATCAAAAGCTAGCGCTTCTTAAGCACTAACACGGGTTAAGCCCCCTGGGATGTAGACGCAATGCCAGAACTGAGTTAGAAGCCCGTTATCTGAACCGCCGGGCTTTTTCTGCTCTGCCGAGTATGAGGACAGCTCGGACGTCAGTCCTCTTTCCAGCCTTATGGTGGCGAAAATTAGCGAAGCGCTAGGGCGTCGTCGCGAGATGGGGGCGAAAAGGTCGAGCAAAGTCGCGGCCCCGGACAAGAACAAGATACCTACCCGGCCGCACGAGAGCGCGAAAGCGCGAACTCCATGACCATCAAAAATCGGGTTGGCAAATCCGGCGGGTGTGCGGCGGTCCGTCTTACCTCGGGAGGTCTGCCGCCGCCGGTGCTGGGTTCGGACAATTGCGGGAACAGCTGCTCGGCGCGGGGTTTCAAAGCATCGTTGGATAGTCATCTCGCGAAATAAGCATATAGAAAGACGAAGTAGATAGCACCGGCTAAAACTAGGACAACATAGGGAACGAGCCCGTCCAATGGAGATCGCGGGCGCCTAACTCGCGGCATGTCATTTGGCCTTCACATCCCCACCGGCGCGCTCCTCCGCGAGCCGGCGATAATAGTCAAGCACGAAGAGTCGAACAGCCGACGACAAGTTGGTATGCTGGCGATCGCGGTTGATGAGCGTCACTAGTTCGTCAAGCGAAAGCTTTTGGGCGGCTGCAATCTCCTTCACCCCATCCCAGAATTCGCGCTCCAGAGTAACGGTCGTTTTGTGACCGATATTCACTGACCATCGTTTGATGAGCGATGCGCCCCGCCGGCTCATCGCTTGGCTGGCCGTCCCGTTCGGGCAGGATGGCCGTGAGGACGCACACGTCACTGGAACTCACGTCCCTTTCTGCGGATGATAGGCAGCCGTCTGGCCAACATCGAACTGCGGATCTAATATTTGTTGAGCCTCCGCTGAGGCATGTTATGTCACATCTTACACCTCTTTGCCTTCAGCTGCTTGCGAAGTGCTCGCGAATGAATAGCCGAAAGGCTGATCTGAGATTGACCGGGCGGGCGCACAGACGAGAAGCCGCGCCCTAACTGCAATTTCTTTTAGCGCGACCCAGAAGGGCTGTTGGAGGCTAATGTTGCCTGGGCGGGTCCGCAATGGCAAACGCATATGCGGCCACTCGGCCCTCGGCAGTGCCGATCATCCTTTTCATCGTGTCACTGGTCGCAATAAGGTCGCGTTCTCTGTCGCGCAATTCCATTCTGAAGGGCCCTGGCAGCAAACGAAAGCCCCGGCATCCAAAGCCGGCGAGAGGACGGGCTGGTCGGCTGAGCGGCGCACCTCGCTGGGCCACCGCCCTTGTGCACCTGACGCTTAATCCGCCGGATTTACGCCGACCTTCGGCCATACGCGGCGGAGGAGAAAAGGTCCGCGGGCGGAGGACCTGGAATTACCAACTCAGCATGTGCTAAGTCGTGATCCGGCCAAGCTAAACGGTGGGACGAAATGGCGGAATTGGTCCTATGCTACTCCGAAGGGGCGCTCTTGCGTCCCGTTTGCCACCAGACTGCGGTGCGTTGGTCGCCACCACTCCGCGTCTCTCGTGACAGGGCTTTTCCGATGGACGAAACCGAATCAGGCTGCACATCGGCGGGTCCCTCAGGCCGGATCGTGGCCCAGGAGCGTGAAGAGAGCTGGCGGGGATACGCGTGATGCCCAGAAACAACTTAGGCCTTCGAGGTTGCGTTGGGGATTTTGAGGAAGATCTCGCAGCACTTCAGATGCGATAGCCTTCAAAACAGCGCCACGACCCCGAACTCGCCGACGGCTGAACTTGCACGAGCAGGTAGCCACGGCGACGGAGCTGAGGGTTGATCCTAGCAAAGATTTTGCCACCCATGAAAAGATCGTCGCAAAGAAGCTTTTCTCGATGGCTCTTGTCACGTTTGCTCGCACCCCCTCCGACCATCAAAAAACGCCGAAGGGGCGTGCAGCCAGTAAGCCCGCCTCCCAATTCGAAAACACTTGACCGTCCGATAATCCCGGACGAAGTGTCAATACGCCTGGCTCCTGATCCCCCTCCGCTTAATTTTCATGCGGTAGATGGAAACCCACTTTCTGAACCCTCGAGCCAACCCCCGACATCAGTCAATTTAAAAGTAATAGCCGCGAATGATGATATGCGCGGCGAAAAATGTCTAGTAATCGGATCTGTCAAAGCAGAAGTTTCTTCCGGCTATTGGGGATATTCGGCGTGGGGCCAAACTCCTAAATTCCAGAACAAACGCCCCGTCCCGCGCGGCCAGGGCTGAAGTTCCGGCCCATTCTGACCCTAGAGGGGCAAGGCAAGTGGTCACCACGTGGGACTAGCTATAGCTAAGCTAAGCTCGCCCTTGGCAAGATCGCTCTCCCGAGTTTCCTTTGTTCCTACCGCCTGTCCATCGCGTTATAGGAGAGCGTCGGATCGGCCTCGAAGGCGTCGTCACCAGCGGCGAGGTCGGCCGTACCGGCCGCTCGCTCGATTGGATCAAAGTAAATAAAATACCGAACGCGCCAGCCGCAGCGCGAAAGTGGAGCAGCAACGCCGCGAACCTCGCCCGCCGATGAAAATCGTGCGAGCAGATTGCAATTTATTCCGAGGTTCGTCGATCAAGTATAGCATCAGGTTTTGAAACATAAATTTATTTACTCTCTATCGAACGATAGATTTTCACTTTGCCGCGCATCGCGTTCGCTGGACCGCGATGGGGTTCATTGGGGAAGGATGAAATGAACCATGGGACCGTCAAAAGTGCGAAAATATTCGGCAAAAGCGGCTCAATGTGAGGAGCGGGCGAAGAAGGCGCGAAACTCGCGTGACCGGGATTGGCAAATGGTCCTTGCGCGGGCCTTTCGAATGTTAGCAGAGGCGGAAACACAAACGGTCGCGCGATCTCGACGGACGGCAGCGTGAAGCATACGATCCGGTTGTGACTGCGAACAGCGAAGGAACGCATGCCGTCGGATCTGACACAGTAATATCGTGGGATATATTTCCTTCTTACAATTTTTCTATTTTTATGCACCGGCTGCCGAACACCGGGAACTAGTTAGTCGTGGACGCTAAGGCCGACATGTACCGACAAAGGGCCGCGCTCTGCCAAGAGCGGGCAAGGAACGAGCGTCACAAAAGCGCTCGGGAATGGCAGCTGACATTGGCCCGAGTTTATCAGGTTTTAGCGGCCGAGGCTCAGGTGGGGGCCCAAGATGCCACCAAGTGCGCACTTGCCCATCGGTGTTACTGGTTCGACTAGGCTTGCGAGTCAGCTCACGGAATGCCGAGAGGATCCCAGATTGCTTCTTCCCATCTTGGCGAAGCGCGGGCGAGCGGGGATTCATCGGGATGCGGCTCCATCACTGCGAAGCGGTCAGGATATGGCTTGGCTGCTTGAAGGCTTCAATCGTTGCGGCGGCCCATCTGGCGTAACGATCACGGCGTCGACGCCGGCCCTCCTTCATCAATGCGGCAAGCTCTCGATCACGGCTCAGGCCGCTCACTTCGGACCAGCGGTGGCCGAGACGCGCGTTAGGAGACCAGCGCCGACATCACGGTAGACGTCCGCACACTTGGCAGCTTCGAGAATGGGTTCGTTCTGCAATTCCAAACCGCCAAATATTGAGAAGGCTGGGGGCAACGTCATTGGCAACTCGGAGTCCGACCGATACCGCGAGCAAATATTCAGATAATAGTTGAGGCCACGAAATGCCGCCGCCATCAATCGATGGGCTTTTGGCGCCCAATCGGTCGAGGCGCATCGACCTGGCCAAGCAAGGTATTAAGCTCAATCAATGATACGGAGTTTCCAAAATAGGGACCCTGGCCTTCCTCACACCCACTAGCGACTAACTTTGAAACCTGTTCGGTCGTCTCAATACCTTTAGCGGTTAATCCAAGTCCAAAATCACGAGCGAGCCTAACTATAGCGCGGACAACGATGGCGCTGTCCATGTCTGTATCAAGGCGTTCAACAAACCGGCGATCAATCTTTAGTCGGTCAAACTGGAGACGGAGTAGCTGGTTAAGTGAGGCATAACCCGTGCCGAAATCGTCCAAAGCAACCTTCACGCCCCCTCTGCGCAGGTTATCAATAAGTTTTTCCACTGTGTCGGTAGGCTCAACAAATGCGGCTTCGACCATTTCTAAGTTAAGCCGTTCGGGGATGAGTTCGCTGTTTGCCAATGCCGCAAATGTCAGGGTGTCCAGCGTAGGAGCTTGCGATTGAATCGCTGAAACACGTACAGCAACCGTTATCTCCGCGGGCCAGTTGCGAGCGTCCTGGCACGCTCGATTTAAAACTTGCTCATCTAATTCCGCACCAAGCCCGGCCTTTTCCGCGAGTGCAATTAAACGTTCTGACGCGATGTAACCTCTATCTGTTTCGCATCTCGGTACTGCCTCAAAACGTACAATTCGGTTTGTAACCAGAGAAATGACTGGGTTATAATCAACAGTGATGCGCCGATCAACGAGAGCAGCCCGAAGCTCACGCTGCAGTATTGCTTGCTCGCCTTCAATGATCGGTAGCTCCGCGCGCGTCGGGGATACAGCAACAAATGGCGCGCCAAGACGCGCTAATGTCACTAATGAAGAATGACTACCCCCGCGACCTAGAACGGCGTCCCGAGCGAACGCGACACCGGCCGACAAATACCCCCGTAGCGAAAACTCCATAGCGTACCCCCGCGAACCCATCATCACGAGGAACCCGGCATTGCCAGGATAGGTTTCTGCTAAAATTTAAGAAAAGTGACCGGTGTTGCTAAGCGGCAACACCGGGCCACGAATTAGTCGACCGGGGCGCATTGAATTAGATTATGCGAGGCCGGAATTTGGACGCGGCCATTAGGCTTGGTTTTAAATTGGCAATGCGGTCTAAACTACTAAGCAGCGACTTTGCCGGACCGGGCTTCCGGAGCGGTCTCGACCTTGCGGCGTTCCGTTTCAATTTCCGCAAGCATTCGATAGTCTGGTGCTAGGCACATTTTCCATTCTCGCTCGCCCGGATCCCGTACTTTCTTGGCTTCTTGTTCGCACGCGCAGCTCCGGTTCGATACTCGTCGACTTTGGACGCCGTCGCTTTTATCCGTGTTCCCCCGCCGCCGCCATCAAAGCGCACGTATAGCGATCCGGCTTCAACTCTGACTAGCTGCTTTCCGAAACACCGCATTGCAATGACAGCTGGGCTTGAGACCATCCGAGTAAAATCCGCGCCGCTCGTATTTGAGCGCCGGAGATGGCACCGGTTAGGCTCTATGGATTGGCTGGTTATCACCACGTCCCTGGATGTGAAGTCCTCAGTCGCAAAAGACCCGCCCACGTCCGTGGTGACGGCAATCGCGGCGGGCACTCGATCTGGCTGGGCTTCAACAAACATACCTCGTTTGGCAAAAGACCGGCCTGCAATGCCGAACCAAAATAGGTTTCGCCGGCCCCAGCGGTAAATATACCTCTTGATAGGCCGGACTTGATCGCAGGTAAGCGCGCAGCAATGTCAGTGTGGAGGTTGCCCATGCGTTACGATATCTGCTTGCCAGCACCAGCGCGCCGAAGCTTGCATCGAGTTAGTCCAGCGGCGCGCCTGGCCCTTCAGGACGCCCAAACAGTCGGCATAAGCGACTCCAGAAGACATCGATACAGCGAGCACAACGATCCAACCGGCATTACAAACCCACCGCGCCATGAGATCCTCCCAGCAAGGGTACTTGAGCAAGAAAAATCGCGTCGCCCGTTCCCATATTAGTCAACCGTCGTATGCCATGCGGCACTGTCTATATCGATCGATATATTGATTTGCGACGATGAGGCGCGCTATAAAGGAAGGTAAGTGAATTTAGATGAGGCCAACCCCAGGTCCGCCGCTCGTCGGCGGACCTTTTTTGTCCAAGCCTCGATCAGTCCTCTGGGGCCGGTCCCGGAGTTCGCCCGGCGAGGTTTTTCTCGGAGCACACAGCGTCGGAAACCGGCGTCGACCGACGCACGCGGGTGCGGAAAAGTTTCCACGACTGTTGGCAGCCGGCACCCATTATGGGAGCTTGACGCTCAACCCGACAGCTTTGTTTCAGGGCATTCAGGCCCAAAACGGCCGCACATCGAAACGCGAGCGGCGCACAGCAAACGATGGTCACGTAGGTCGACGGTTCGGAAGGACGCCAATGTCGTTCTCGCAAAAAGACCCGCCGCCCTGATCGCGGGGATCGCGAGAGCCCAGCATGGCTTCCTTTCGGTCTGCTCGGACGCGGCTCGCCTCGGTTGTCCTCCAATATGAGGATCAGGTAAAAGGCCCTTAGCAGCTGACGCAATGTGAGGGCATCGAAATGAACGCGCTTAGGCCTCCTATAAAACTGGAAATGGATATCACCGAGCCGCGGATGGAGACCGAGGACCGGTACACCTCGACAATCCGAATCACAATTTCAAGCGTTTCGCCCGAGGCGTGTTTCAACACCTCAAGCGCGATCGAGCAGGCCGTCCAGCTCATATATGATTTTTCAGGCCGGCCAGCTGTTCCGACCCACTAGCTGGGGGCCGTGTTAGGACGATCGAGGGGACAATCGCAGCCGAGTGACCCCCGTTGGTATGTTCTGGGCCTCCCGCACCTCCAGTCAATGGTCAGATACCCTCCTTTTCATCTTTACCCGAATGGGAAACAGTGATCTGTGCACGTCAGAGTTTGTGACTGTGCGTGCGGCGATTTTCCTGGCGCGTTTCTCACGCCGCTGCGCCTTGGCTAAATCCTCCCCGAGGCCAAATATCCCCTCAGCGAATAGACCATGACGCTACCTCGTCTCCCCGTGAACTGATACTGCGAGCACGGCGGTACCGCGACTGGTTGCATGTGGCCTTAAGAAAGAGCCTCGCTGTTGCCGGACACCAACATGGGAGGAGCGCCAACCGCGGCGCCCTCGCGCGGCGACCGACGTTGCCTCCACAAGCCCAATCTGCAGCCCGTCGGAGCGGAGTACCTCAGACGCTTTCTAGGCCGCTACCCTGTCGGCGCGATTTGGTTTGGCCAGCAAACCAGCGGCGCGCTCTGATTCCACGTCCGCTAACCAGCGATAGGCGCGTGCGAGACACTGTTGCCATTCCCGATCCGCGGCATTGCGCATTATCTCGGCCTGCCGCTCGCACCGCGCCGCTCGCGCTCGATAGTCGTCCGCCCTGGATGCCATCGACTTTGCCCTTTAGTTGCGATGCCCATCCCCATCTCGCGTATTTAACCTCGGATACAGTACGGGTAATATATACCTGATG
>CAVXDE010000036.1:0-316006 GCA_963760435.1 uncultured Alphaproteobacteria bacterium | reverse complement strand
CCGCCGAGGGCCGCCTTCACAGAAGAGCGTTAGCTTGTGAGATTGTTTGCCCGTTTATTTGCAAGTTAGCGGGCACACATGTCGACAGTGACGGTCTTGGCTAGTCCGGAGCGGCGGCGTCGTTGGACTCCGGCGGAGAAGCAGCGGATTGTCGAGGAGAGCTTGACGGCCGACACGACCGTGGCCGAAGTCGCTCGCCGGCACGACATTCATCCGAACCTGCTGCATCTTTGGCGTCGGCAGGCGCGCCAAGGCCGCCTTGGCGGCGAGGCCGTACCGGCTCTTGTTCCTGTCGAGATCACCTCTACACCGGCGCTGGCATGCGGACCGCAGCTGCCGTCTTCGCCCCGTGCGCCGCGCGCAAGGGCCGGAATAATCGAGATCGAACTTAGTGGCTGTCGCGTGCGTGTTGACCGGGATGTGGACGCCGAGGCGCTGCAGCGGGTCCTTGATCTCCTGAGACGGCGATGATCCCGATCCCGAGCGGCGTCAGGGTTTGGATCGCCACTGGCCACACCGACATGCGCCGTGGGATGCAAAGCCTGGCTCTTACGGTTCAGGAGAGCTTGAAGCGCGATCCCCATGCTGGCGATCTCTACATCTTCCGGGGCCGCCGCGGCGATCTGGTCAAGATCCTATGGCATGACGGGATCGGGCTGTCGCTCTACGCCAAGCGTCTGGACCGCGGCAAGTTCATCTGGCCCTCGGCATCGGCTGGTGCCGTATCGATCTCGGCGGGGCAGATGGCTTATATGCTGGAAGGAATTGACTGGAGGAATCCGCAACTGACCTGGCGACCACAGAGCGCGGGCTGAGCAAACAAAATTTGCGGTTCCTGACCTTTTGGGGAATCCCAACGCATCCAATCTGTGATTCACTGCTTCGCATGGATGCTGATCGCGAAGCGATTCCGAACGACATCGTCGCCCTGAAGGAGGCGTTGGCGGTAGAGCGCGCGAACGCTTTGGAGATCACAGCGGAGCTCGCGGTTGCCCGTGCGAAAGCGTCGGAAGATGCGGCGTTGATCGCCCAACAGAAGCTGCGGATCGCCAAACTCGAGCGCCAAATCTACGGACAGCGATCGGAGCGTTCATCGCGGTTGGTTGAGCAATTGGCGCTGACGTTCGAAGAGCTCGAGGCCGCCGCGACTGAAGACGAGCTTGCGGCGGAACGGGCTGTCGCCGGGACGACGACTGTACGTGGGTTTACGCGCACGCGTGCGCGAACGCCAGACGTTCCCCGAGCATCTCCCGCGCGAACGGGTGGTGATCGATCCGCCGCAAGCTTGCGAGTGCTGTGGCAGCAATCGCCTGCGCAAACTCGGTGAAGACGTGACGCGAACACTGGAGTGTTCGCCGCGCCAGTGGAAAGTGATCGAGACGGTGCGGGAGAAGTTCAGCTGCCGCGACTGCGAGAAGATTAGCCAGGCGCCAGCGCCATTCCATGCTGTCGCAAGAGGATGGGCCGGACCCAGCCTGCTGGCGATGATCGTGTTTGAGAAGTTCGGCCAGCATCAGCCGCTCAACCGTCAGGCCGAGCGCTATGCGCTCGAAGGCGTGCCGATCGCGCTGTCGACCATGGCCGACGCCGTCGGATCAGTCTGTACTGCGCTTGATCCCCTGCTTCGCCTGGTCGAAGCCCATGTCATGGCGGCCGAGCGACTTCATGCCGATGATACGACGGTGCCGGTCCTGGCCAAGGGAAAGACCGACACGGGGCGATGCTGGATTTACGTACGGGACGATCGGCCGTTTGGCGGAACGGGACCGCCGGCAGCGATGTTCTACTACTCGCGCGACCGCAAGGGTGAGCATCCTCAGGCGCATTTGGCCCGGTATGCCGGTATCCTGCAGGCCGACGCCTATGACGGGTATAACCAGCTCTATCTGGCTGGGCGCCAGCCTGGACCGATCCGGGAAGCGGCGTGTTGGTCGCATGCGCGGCGTCCGTTCTTTGCCATGGCCGACATCGAAGAGAATGCGCGGCGCAAGGCCGCCGGCAAAAAGGAAATCGCGCTCTCCCCAATTGCGATCGAGGTCGTCCGTCGGATCGACGCGCTGTTCGAGATCGAGCGGTCGATCAATGGCAAGAGTGCGCAGGAGCGTCTGGATGTTCGGCGGACGCTGAGCCGGCCGATCGTCGAGGATCTTCGGGTCTATATGCGAGAGCAAGCCGCCAAGCTCTCCCGTGGACACGACCTGGCCAAAGCCTTCAACTACATCCTGAAGCGATGGACGAGCTTCACCCTGTTCCTTGAGGATGGACGCGTCTGTCTCTCCAACAATGCCGCCGAACGAGGGCTAAGAGGCATAGCTCTCGGGCGAAAGTCGTGGCTCTTCTGCGGATCCGATCGCGGCGGACGACGCGCCGCGGCCATGTATAGCCTGATCGTCACGGCCAAGATGAATGGAGTCGATCCGCAGGCTTGGCTGGCCGATGTCCTCGCCCGCATCGCTGCCCATCCGGCTCATCGGCTGGACGAACTGCTGCCCTGGAATTGGACGCCACCGAGCTCAGCGATCTCCGTTCAAGCTGCGTGACCATGCACGTCAACAAGGTTCATCACGTCACCACCATCACCCGTGTCGCTGAGGACCTCGGCGAAGACGAAGACTGGCTGCACCACGTCGCCAACGAAATGGATGCCGAGGACGGCGTCATCTGGGTCTATGGCGTCGGAGAAGACGGCGTTATGGCGTTTACCGACTTCGGAATTGAAAACCTCGTCGAGCTTATCAAGATCTACAAAGAAAACCCTGGACTGCTCAGGCGCTGACTGCTCAACCTGCGGCCTACGCCGCATGGATACATCCCAACTAGCCCCGGCCGCGGACTCCTGAAACAAAGCTCGAACTCAGGCCATCCGGGCCAAGGAAATCATTTCCGCGCTGCCGCCCTAAACTGCCGGTACAAATCAGTCGCGCGCTGCCCGGCGCTCCACAAGGCGTTCCTGATCGCCCGGATAGCGCTGCGAGGGCCACAGGCTTCCGGGCGGTAGACCCAAAGAATAGCTCCGTTGGCGCACGCGCTTTTTAGTGACGGCTGTCACATCACGAATTGAAGAATTTCGATTGATGCACTGCTCTTGCGATCCCCCCATCCCAAGAGCATGGTCCCGATCGTTGGCGTCGCACCCCACGACGGTCCCACCGCGATCGGGACCGCTTGGTGACGGCCGCAGCAATGGGCCCAGGAGGTCATCTCATCGGCCGGCCACGGCCAGGGGACCGGTGCTCATTCGCGGCCGGCCGGCCAATGACTGTAGCTCGCAAATACGTCAGTGCTACTTAACTTTTGCCAATGCTGGTACGCCGGCCGAAGCCCTGGCCGCCCGCGGTTCGGGGTTTTTTATTCCTTGACCTTTGTCACCATGAGATTGAACCAGCCTCGCTGACGGTCTTCATGGCCTCCTCGATGGCAGACTTCTCATCTGGCGCCTCCACCGTGCCCAGGGTGCGAGCCCTTCTTGCCGAGGTAGTCGACGCGCCACTTAGCCATTACTTATCACCAAGCGTAGTATTATAGAGGCGAGGATAGCCTCTGGAGGACGGCCAAACTCCACCACAAGAAATAAGCTGCGAACGCAATGCCGATAGCGATCTTGAGCAACTGAATGACCAACTCGGTCTTGTTCATCTAGCGAACTCCCCCAAGCGTGCGCGTATTGGCGAGGTCCATTGGCGGGCCGGGTTCGTGCTTGCGTTGGGCCGGGTAGCAGCGAGTGTCATCGAGCTCACCGCCGACTGCAGCCTAGAAGCCAGTTTGTGCAGCACTAAAAGAAAAGCCGTCGCACCGGTTAAATGCGACGGCATAGAACACACACGGCTGAAAGGTCAGAATTCGGCTGGCAAGTAGCCGTTGATCTCAAGGCCGATGCAGATTTCGACGAGAGTAGGCGTTGTCCAAGCCATGGGTTTTCCTCTTATGTTGATTTTCAACTGGGCCCTATTGTTGAGCTATGTTCGGAAGCCGAGAGCCGCAAGCCCCAGCTCCACATATGTCGATCAGCCCCAGCGCGCCTCTGCAGCGCGTTTCTGGCGGCCGGCTTTAAATTGTGTGGGCCAGTTCCGGCGTGATGGGGGTGTCAGACGTCTCCCAACTTCAGCCCCGGCCGCCGACGTGGTCGGGGCTTTTGTTTGGTTTTAGCCCATTGTCACGAGTGCCCTGGGGCACCCAAGCAAAACTCTCAGGTTCGGGATTTTGCTGCCGCCATGTGATTGCGAGCATCGTGAGCAGAATCGATCCTGTGGGTGCCATCCGATTAGCAAGCCCGCGAGCGCCCACGACGCAATGCCATAAGGTCCACCTCGGGCTGCCGAAATCGCTGCCGGCATGAATAACAGCGCGCCCCAGATGACGAAGGTGATGTTGTTGGACGTCATGACAATTGTGTACGCTCGTTTAGCGTTTCCACGCAGCGAGAAGTGAGACAATTTCTACGTATAAATCCGACCGTCACCCAGGGGCACACCTAGGATGCAAAGGAAGTCCTTTCGAAATAGCCCCGGCCCCGTCTCTTAACGACGGTTACTTTCTGCGAATGGTGTTGCCGCTGCGCATCACAATTGCCTCGATTTCGTCCCGATCTGGCGTGAGGGTGATCATGCAAACACGAGGGGGAATCTGGGGAAAGGGGTGACGGCATCAGGCATCGCTTTTTCGACACTGTTCCCAATGTGCAGGGGACCCCGTCAAACCGGCGGGGTCCTTTGTCTTTAGACCACCCGCAATCGCCCACAAACGCCCGCTCAGCCCTTGGCGCCGAACCGTGATCAATCCGCAACAACCGGTCGAATTGATTCAAAGTACGTCTTTTGCTGTAGCCGCACTGCACACTTTGTGGCTTAAATGTGTCCGCTCTTGGAACCCCCATCCCAAGAGCTGGTCCCGATCGCTCCCGCCGATACCCCACCCGGCGGTCAGATGCGGTCGGGACCGCATTGGTGGACAGCCGCAGCAGGCGTCTACCCCACGTCCGATCTGCGGACGGACGAAGACGTCGCGCGGCCGTCCGAGTCCCAACTCCCATGACGGTTCGGACAGCGCTATGCAATTTCGGCGCAATCTCCGCGTGGGCGGGCAGCGGGTGGTGCGGGCGGGGAGGAATCTCTAAAAGATTGGTCTGGAGCAATTCGGCCATTCAAAGCCATGGTGCCCATATGGTCCCCAATTAGTTTTCTGGGTACCAGAAAACCTATAAATGCTTGAATTGCGAACGTTATTTTTCGAAGATCTTTCGGTCGGTATGACCGAGACGCTGAACAAGACTGTCGCTTCTTCCGACGTGATCGGCTTTGCGCAGCTGACCGGGGACCGCAACCCCATCCACCTTTCGGAGCACTTCGCCGCCAAGACCTCGTTCGGCGCTCGCATCGCCCACGGGCTCTACACCGCGAGCCTGATCTCGGCCGTGCTCGGCACCCGGCTCCCGGGCCCGGCGCAGTTTATGTGTCGCAGACCCTGAACTTTCGTGCACCGGTGCGGATCGGCGACACGGTCGAGGTCACCGTTGCGGTTGCCGAGCTCTTTCCCGAGCGCCTGCGCGCCCGGCTCACCTGCATATGCCGGGTCCGCAACGATATCGTGCTGGATGGCGAAGCGCTGGTAAAAGTGCCGTCCAAGATGGCGAAGGGACGGCCTCAGCCAAGGCTTTAGCGCGCAGTGCGCTCGCGCAGGGCTTCGCGCACCGATTCCTCGATGATCTTCGGGAGGTTTTTGGTCAATCCGTCGAGCTTGCGCTCCAGGCTGCCAACGGTCTTGACCAGCGTGGCGAGATCGACACCGTTCAGCCGTTGCTCGATTCGATCCAACCGACCCAGGATTGCGGCCAGGTCGTCCCCGTTATGGCGGGTTTGCTCCAGAATATGGCGCGTAACAAGCTTCTCGCCATCGACCTCGCGTTCGACAATCGCGACGCGTGTCTCGAGCTGGGAAAACTCTCCCTCGGTCACGTCAGTAATCATTTGGCTAGAATCCCCACGAACCCAGGCGAATTTATAGCACAGGTCAGGGAGTGTGGCATCTGGGCAACTAAGGCGAAAAAGTGGCGCGGCCAGCCCGCGCGTGGCAAGGCTCACCGGAGAACCTCGAACGACTTCTCGCGCGATCGCCCGTAGCGATAAATTGCGAAATCGTCGTCGAAGCTTGCAACCCGTGTGAGGGCGAGGCGCTCCATTACGGCGAAGCTTGTTCGATCGACGATTGAAAAGGACTGATCATGAAAAGCTTCACCGATTAGCCAAGCGGTCTCCAGATCGGCCATCGTGATCCTTTCCAAATGTGCCAACCCACGTCGGATTCCCGACCAGAACTGTTCGGCAGCTCGGCGATGGACGCGGCTGTTGAGGAGACGCCAGGTCTCAATAAGAATGTGATCGGTGAGCAGGGGAGCTGAGAGTTCCGAAAGAATTTGCTTCGCCCGAGCGTTGTAACGATCTCGGTTATTTGCAGCGGCGAACCAAACCGATGTATCGACAAAGGTTGTCAACGTCTTGAACGGGTAGTCACGCGACGCGCCGGCTTCCGCCCAGTCTTCAGCAAATGATCAGCCCACGTCGCCTCATTGAGCAGTTTCTCCTTGTCCCGGGCAATGTCCGTAGGTTCGGTCGACGCGCCCAGGTCGAATAGCGCGGAGATGTCCAGCCTTCGCGGCTGAGCTCCAAGGTCGGCCGTGATCAGCCTGCGGACATATTCCGCAAACGAAATGCCAAGATCAGCGGCCTTGGTGTGAGCGCGCCGCTGGGTCTCGGGATCCAATGTGATCTGGGTTCGTGCATTCATGATGGCGCCATCATGCCATCACATCGGGCGCAGAGCAAGGACGGAGACCCGCCGTTTACTCCGCCGCCACCACGCCCTTCCTGCGCCCGGAGGCGCGGCGGTTCAGCACCGGCGCCAGGAACGAGCCGGTGTGGCTGCGCTTGACCTTGATGATATCCTCGGGCGGGCCGCTCGCCACGATCTCGCCGCCGCCATCGCCGCCCTCGGGGCCGAGGTCGATCACCCAATCAGCCGTCTTGATGACTTCGAGATTGTGCTCGATCACCACCACCGTGTTGCCCTGGTCGGTGAGCTCGTGCAGCACGTCGAGCAGTTTTGCCACGTCGTGGAAGTGCAGCCCCGTGGTCGGCTCGTCCAGTATGTAGAAGGTGCGACCAGTGGCACGCTTGGAGAGTTCCTTGGCGAGCTTGACCCGCTGCGCCTCGCCGCCTGACAGGGTCGTTGCCTGCTGGCCGACATGGATGTAGCCGAGGCCGACCCGCTGCAAGGTGGTCAGCGTATCGCGCACGCGCGGCACGGCCTTGAAGAAGTCCTGTGCCTCGTCAACCGTCATGTCGAGCACATCGGCGATCGATTTGTTTTTGAACGTCACCTCGAGGGTTTCGCGGTTGTAGCGTTTACCCTTGCAGACGTCGCAGGTGACGTAGACGTCGGGCAGGAAGTGCATCTCGATCTTGATGACGCCGT
The DNA here is from genome assembly GCA_963760435.1 of uncultured Alphaproteobacteria bacterium. Classification (GTDB taxonomy): domain Bacteria; phylum Pseudomonadota; class Alphaproteobacteria; order Rhizobiales; family Xanthobacteraceae; genus JAFAXD01. The sequence goes on along the minus strand of CAVXDE010000036.1, from coordinate 308,539 downwards.
CGCCCTCGCACGCCTCGCAGCGTCCGCCCTTGACGTTGAATGAGAACCGCCCGGGCTCGTAGCCTCGCGCGCGCGCTTCAGGCAGGCCCGCGAACCATTCGCGGATCGGCGTGAACGAGCCTGTGTAAGTTGCCGGATTGCTGCGTGGTGTGCGCCCAATCGGCGACTGGTCGATATCGATGACCTTGTCGAGATGCTCCAAACCCTCGATGCGATCGTGTGGGGCAGGGGCCTCGCTCGCGCTGTTGAGCTTGCGCGCCATCGCCTTGTAGATCGTGTCGATCAGCAGTGTGGACTTGCCGCCGCCCGATACGCCGGTCACGCAGGTGAACAATCCGAGCGGAATCTCGGCGGTGACCGTTTTGAGATTGTTGCCGCGGGCGCCGATCACCTTGAGGGTGCGCCTTGGATTGGGCGTGCGTCGCTCGTCCGGAATATGCACCGACAACTCGCCGGAGAGATATTTTCCGGTCCAGGACAATGGCGCGGCGACCAGGTCTTCGACCTGCCCTTGCGCGATAATCTGCCCGCCATGGATGCCGGCGCCGGGGCCGACATCGACCACGTGGTCGGCGGTGCGGATCGCATCCTCGTCGTGCTCGACGACGAGCACGGTGTTGCCGAGATCGCGCAGGCGCTTGAGCGTTTCCAGGAGCCGCGCATTGTCGCGCTGATGCAGGCCGATCGAAGGCTCATCCAGTACATAGAGGACGCCGGTCAGCCCTGAGCCGATCTGCGAGGCGAGCCGGATGCGCTGGCTCTCGCCGCCGGACAGTGTCCCCGATGCGCGTGCCAGCGTCAGATATTCGAGCCCGACATCGACCAGGAACTTGAGCCGCTCGCGGATTTCCTTGAGCACGCGGCCGGCGATTTCGTTCTGCTTGGGCGTCAGCCGCTGCGGCAAATCGGTGAACCATTCACCGGCGCGCTTGATCGACATATCGGCGACTTCGCCGATGTGCTGCTCGGATACTTTCACGCACAGCGCCTCGGGCTTGAGCCGGAACCCGGAGCAGGCCGCGCACGGGATATCGGTGAAATACTTCGCCATATCCTCGCGCATCCACTCGCTCTCCGTCTCCTTCCAACGACGCTCCAGGTTGGTGATCACACCCTCGAAAGGCTTGCGCGTTTCATAGGAGCGCATGCCGTCGTCATAGACGAAGCGGATCGGATCATCGCCCGAGCCATAGAGGATCGTTTCCTGCGCCTTCTTGCTCAGGTCCTTCCACTTGCTGTCGAGGGTGAACTTGTAGACCTTGGCGAGCGCCTCGAGCGTCTGGGTGTAGTAGGGCGAGGAGGAGCGCGACCACGGCGCGATCGCGCCCTTGCGCAGGGTCAGGTCGCGATCCGGCACGATCAGGTCGGGATCGATGCGCTGCTCAACGCCGAGCCCGCCGCAAGCCGGACAGGCGCCGAACGGATTGTTGAACGAGAATAGCCGCGGCTCGATTTCCGGAATGGTGAAGCCGGACACCGGGCAGGCGAATTTCTCCGAGAACATCAGCCGCTCAGGGCCGCTGCGATCATGGATCTTGGCGGTCTTCTTGGCTCCGGCTGCGGGCGCGGCTTGGTCGGCGAATTCCACCACCGCGAGACCATCGGCGAGCTTGAGCGCGGTCTCGAACGATTCCGCCAATCGCTGCGCCAGCTCCGGCCGCACGACGATGCGATCCACCACGACGTCGATATCGTGATTGAACTTCTTGTCCAGCGCCGGCGCTTCGGTGATCTCGTGGAACGCGCCGTCGATCTTGACGCGCTGGAAGCCCTTCTTAAGCCACTCCGCCAGCTCTTTGCGGTACTCGCCCTTGCGACCTCGCACTACCGGCGCCAGAAGGTAGAGCCGGGTTCCCTCGGGCAGCGCCATCACGCGGTCCACCATCTGCGAGACGGTCTGGCTCTCGATCGGCAAGCCGGTGGCCGGCGAGTAAGGGACGCCGACGCGCGCCCAGAGCAGCCGCATGTAGTCGTAAATCTCGGTGACGGTTCCGACGGTGGAGCGCGGGTTGCGCGAGGTCGTCTTCTGCTCGATCGAGATGGCCGGCGACAACCCGTCGATCTGGTCGACGTCCGGCTTCTGCATCATCTCCAGGAACTGGCGCGCATAGGCCGACAGGGACTCGACGTAGCGTCGCTGGCCCTCCGCGTAGATCGTGTCGAACGCAAGTGAAGACTTGCCGGAACCCGATAGCCCGGTGAGCACAACCAATTGGTCGCGCGGGAGCTCCACGTCGATGTTCTTGAGATTATGCTCGCGCGCCCCGCGAACGGCGATCACCCGACGGTCGCGGCGCTGATCGAAACGGTCATTCATTCACTACTCGGGGTTTCGTCCGCAAGGTAGTCAGCCGCGCTCGCGTTCGCCAGTGCACACAGCCGACCTGTACACAGCGGGAAGGCGCGAATCGCACCGTTGCGCCGGGGATGCTGCCATGCTAAGAACAAAAAGAGAACAATATCGTGCCTGTGGATTGCTGGCCAGCGGGTAGCAACGGGTGTGGACGGTTCCCATGTTGCGCTTGCGGGCGGAGGCGGTCGGTCTATTGGTGAATGGGTTCTCGGCAGTTTGGATCAAGCCCGGAAGCAACGGGTGGTGGCGCATGGAGGCGCAGGCATGGCTGGCTCAGTCAACAAGGTGATTTTGGTCGGGAACCTGGGAGCAGACCCGGAAGTGCGGCGGACGCAGGACGGCCGGCCCATCGTTCATCTGCGCGTCGCCACCTCAGACACCTGGCGTGACAAGAACACCGGCGAGCGGCGCGAGAAGACGGAATGGCACCGGGTCGTGATCTTCAGCGAAGGGCTCGCCAAGGTGGCGGAGCAGTACCTGAAAAAGGGCGCCAAGGTTTACATCGAGGGTGCGCTGCAGACGCGCAAATATCAGGACCAGCAAGGCCAGGAGCGCTACTCGACGGAAATCGTGCTGCAGGGCTTCAATTCCGTGCTCACCATGCTCGATCGCGCCGGCGGGGGCGGCGGCGAGCCAAGCTATGACAACGGCGATTTCGGTTCCCCGGGACCGGCACCGCGTGAACGCAAGCCGGCCATGGCTGGTGCCGGCGGCGGATCGCGCGGCGACATGGACGACGAGATCCCGTTCTGAAAGCCGCATAGCACGCAATGCGCGTGCTTGTGACCGGAGCCTATGGTCTCATTGGCTCCGCGGTGCTGGCACGCTTGCACCGCGACGGTCACGAGCTGGTCGGAACCGGACGCAGAATCGACACGGCACGGCGGCAGTTTCCCTACGCGCGTTGGGTGGCTGCTGATTTCCGTGACCTGCAGAGTAAAGACGCCTGGACAAACATTCTCACCGGCATCGACGCGGTGGTGAATTGCGCCGGCGCGTTTCAGCAAAGTTGGCGTGATGACCTCGCGGCCGTGCATACCAGCGCGCCGGTTGCGCTGTTCGCCGCATGTCAGGATCTCGGCATCAAGCGCGTGGTGCAGATCTCGGCCATGGGGGCTGGCGAGCAGGGCGCCAGCGCATTCGCCAGAACCAAGGGCCACGCTGACGCGAGCCTCACCGCGAGCGCGGTGCCCTGGATTATCCTGCGGCCCGGCGTGGTGTTGGCCGCGGGCGTGTATGGGGCGAGTGCCATGTTGCGCGGTCTCGCCGGATTGCCATGGCGGACCCCGCTGATCGCCGGCGATCGTCAGGTGCGCATTGTGAGTGTGGGGGATGTCGCGCACACGGTGGCTTGGGCACTGGGACCGGGCTTACCGGTGAGGGGGACGTTTGAGCTTCTGCACCCGCGATCGTATCGGGTGGCAGATCTGGTTTCGGCGCAACGGCGGTGGCTCGGGTTTGCGCAGCAGCCAACGTTGGAACTGCCGGCGGTCATTGCCCGTGCGGTCACCGCCGCGGCCGATGCACTCGCTTATTTGGGCTGGCGTAGCCCCGCGCGTTCCACGGCATTTGCCGAGCTTGCCGCCGGGATGCATGGCGATCCGACCAGCTGGATCGCGGCGACGGGAATTGAGCCAAAAGATCTCGATGCGATTCTCAATGAGCGGCCCGCTACGCTCCAAGATCGATGGTTTTCCAGGCTCTATTTTCTCAAGCCCGCGGCGATCGCGTGCCTTGCGGCCTTCTGGATCATTTCCGGGGTTATCGCCATTGGTCCGGGGTGGTCCGGTGCGCTGGCGCTTCTCGCGAGCGCCGGGGTCCATAGCACGCTCGCCAGTCTGACCACCGCGGCCGGTGCGATCATCGACATCGCCTTGGGGCTCGCGGTTGCCATACGGCCCTACGCACAAGTTGCGCTGATCGGCATGCTGGTAGTCTCGGTGCTTTACCTGCTGTTCGGTACGATGCTGGCTCCCGCGCTTTGGCTCGATCCGCTCGGCCGCTTGGTCAAGATCGTGCCGATTCTGTTACTGATCGTATTCGCTCTTGCGGTGCTCGAAGAGCGATGACCGATCTGATCTTGGCGCTAAGGCTTGTGCACATCCTCGGCGCGTCCGTCCTGTTTGGAACAGGGCTGGGGATCGCCTTCTTCATGTGGATGGCGAACCGCGCCGGCGACCCCGCCAATATCGCGGCGACAGCGGGCACGGTGGTCATCGCCGACACCATTTTTACCGCAGTCGCCGTGATCGTGCAGCCGATCTCGGGGGCGTTGCTCGCCTGGTTGACCGGATATTCGCTGCTCGAGTCGTGGATCCTCGCAGCCCTGGCACTTTACGTTGTGGTTGGCTTGTGCTGGCTGCCCGTCGTCGTCATCCAGATCCGCCTGCGCGACGTCGCTCGTGACGCCGCGCAAAAATCGGCGAACCTGCCCGATGAATACCGGCGCCTCTACGCCATCTGGTTTGCGCTGGGCTGGCCGGCTTTCATCGGCGTGCTTCTGATCTTCGGGCTCATGATCTGGAAGCCAACTTTGTGGTAGAATGGCATTAATCCACTGGTGCAAAATCTAAATTGGGGAGGAGTTCGTGCGCCCATTGGCTCGGTGCGTCACCGCGATCGCGTTGCTGTTTCCCGCGCTGGCATTCGCCCAGACAGGCGACTTGATCGTTGAGAAGAAAACGTTCGAGCTGCCGAGCTACACGACGGTTGCCGGCGGCACCATCAAGAACGTGAAGATCGGCTGGGAGTCCGCGGGCACCTTGAATGCGGAAAAATCCAACGCGATCCTGGTCACCCATTTCTTCAGCGGTACCAGCCACGCGTTTGGCAAATATGCAGCGAGCGATGCGGCTCCCGGCTACTGGGACGCGATCATCGGTCCGGGTAAGGCGATCGATACCAACAAATATTTCGTGCTGTCCTCGGATACTTTGGTCAATCTCAACGTCAACGCGCCGAACGTCACGACCACCGGGCCGGCGAGCATCGATCCGGATACCGGAAAACCTTATGGGATGCGCTTCCCGGTGGTCAGCATCAAAGACTTCGTCAATGTGCAGAAGGCGCTGGTCGATAGCCTCGGCATTCGCAAGCTGCACGCGGTGGCGGGCGCCTCGATGGGCGGGCTGCAGGCCTATGAGTGGGCCGCAAGCTACCCCGACATGGTCGAGCGCATCATGCCGGTGATCAGTACGCCGACCGCCGACCCATTCCTGATCGGGTGGCTGGATATCTGGGGGCAGCCGATCCGGGTCGATCCCAAGTGGAACGGCGGCGATTACTACGGCAAGGAGCCGCCGCTCGCAGGGCTCGCTGCGGCGCTCAAGGTGGTGACCCTGCAGGCGAACCAATGGGAATGGGCGCAGAAGACCTTTGGCCTTGAACCTGCGGATCCAGCCAAGGACCCAGCCAAAGCGATGGACAATATGTTCAAGGTGCAGGCGACCCTCGACACGCTCGCGGCGGCTCGCGCCAAGACATCGGATGCCAATCATTTCCTCTATCTGGTCAAGGCCAACCAACTCGCCAACGCCGATGCGAGCAAAATCAAAATGCCGGTACTGTTGCTCTACTCGCCGACAGACTTGGTGTTCCAGGCGCCGCTTGTGGAGACCGCCGCCAAGCAGATCGCGGCCGGGGGAGCGAGCATCGAAACCAGCAAGCTGATCGGCCCCTATGGCCATCTCAATGGCGTGCTGGCGATCGCCCAAGCTGCCGAACAGATCCGCGGCTTTATGGAGAAGTAAGGCTCAACGCACGAACGCGGCACGGATGCCGTCGATCACGTACTGCACGGCGAGCGCGGCCAGGATGATGCCGAGCAACTTGGAGAGGACCACGTTGCCGGTGATGCCGATCAACCGGGTGATCCGATCCGCGAAGTGGAATGCCGCCAGGGTCACGCCGCAAACGGCAGCAATGACCAGCAGCAGCGAAACATACATTAGGGCCGTGTAGGCCGCGGATGAGAGCAGGACAGTCGCCGCAATCGCGCCCGGTCCAGCCATCAGCGGGATTGCTATCGGGAACGCCGCGATGTTGCGCACATGCTCCTCGATTGCCTGCTCTGCGGTGCGAGACTGATCCTTCAGCCGCGTGCCGATCACCATCTCGGTTGCGACGAGAAACAGCAGCAGGCCGCCGGCGATCTCGAACGCCGGCGGCGTGATGCCGAGGGTGTGAAGCAGGAACTCCCCGGCAATCGCGGTGCCGAACAAAATGGTTGCGGCAATCAGGCAGGCGCGCACAGCGACCTTCTGCCGCGCGTCTTGGGGCAAGCCCGCCGTCAAGCCGGCAAAGACAGGCACGAGCCCGATCGGGTCGACCACCACCAGCAAGGTAACGAAGGCGGAAACCACGTAGTCGAGCGGCATGCGGGCGCGGTAGCACGCGCGCGGTGAGTCGGGGAGCGGTCCTGCGTGGCGCTCCCTTCCAGGGGATTGGCCGTGGCTCACCGGCCGGTTGTGGAATGGCCTCAAGAAGGCCGCATTAACTCATTGAAAATCATTCAATAAATCATATGTGCATACTGCGCTTTTGCATGGCGTTTACGGGCTGAATCGGCTATAAGAATTCGTCGTCCGCGGCCAAGATGTTGGCCCCGCTCCCAGCCCCAAAAGCCGACCCGAAAAACGGTGCCTGACCCAGTTCGATGTCCGATTCCAATAACCAGAACCCGGGAGAACCCGGCGGTCCCTCTGACGTGCGGCCCGTCTCCATCACCGAGGAGATGAAGCGCTCCTATCTCGATTACGCCATGAGCGTGATCGTGGCGCGGGCGCTCCCCGATGCGCGCGACGGCCTCAAGCCGGTGCATCGCCGCATCCTCTACTCGATGCACGAGCAGGGGCATTACCCGGACCGCAAATACGTGAAATCGGCCCGCGTGGTCGGCGACGTGATGGGTAAATATCACCCGCACGGCGACTCGGCGATCTACGACGCGCTCGTGCGCATGGCGCAGGATTTTTCCATGCGCCTGCCGCTGATCGACGGCCAGGGCAATTTTGGCTCGGTCGACGGCGATGCACCGGCGGCCATGCGGTACACCGAGTGCCGGTTGGCGCGTCCGGCGATGTCGCTGCTCGACGATATCGACAAAGACACCGTCGATTTTCAGGCCAACTACGACGGTAACGAGCACGAACCGGTGGTGCTGCCGGCCCGGTTTCCAAACCTGTTGGTCAACGGAGCCGGCGGCATCGCGGTCGGCATGGCCACCAACATCCCGCCGCACAATCTCGGCGAGATCATCGACGCGTGCACGGCGCTGATCGATGATCCAGCGCTCTCCATTGATGATCTGATCAAGATCGTGCCCGGACCGGACTTTCCGACCGGCGGCATCATTCTCGGCCGGCAAGGCATCCGCGCCGCCTATCACATGGGTCGAGGCTCAATCGTGATGCGGGGCAAGGTCGAGTTTGAGACCTTGCGCGGGCGCGATGCGATCATCGTCACGGAAATTCCCTACCAGGTGAACAAGGCCGCCATGGTGGAACGCATCGGTGAGCTGGTGCGCGAGAAGAAGATCGAGGGCATCGCCGAGCTGCGCGACGAGTCCGACCGTCATGGCTATCGGGTCGTGATCGAGCTCAAGCGCGATGCCGAGCGCGACGTGGTGCTGAACCAGATCTATCGCTTCACCCCGCTGCAAACGAGCTTCGGTGCCAACGTGGTGGCGCTCGACGGCGGCCGGCCGCTGGTCATGTCGCTCAAGGACCTGCTGCTCGTGTTCATCAGCTTCCGCGAGGAGGTGGTCTCGCGGCGCACCAAGTACCTGCTCAACAAGGCACGTGAACGCGCGCACGTGTTGGTGGGTCTGGCCATCGCTGTTGCCAATATCGACGAAATCATTCGCATCATCCGCGGCGCGCCCGATCCGGCCGCGGCGCGCGAAGCCCTGATGGGGCGCAACTGGCCGGCAGCCGCGGTTGCGGCCATGATCACCCTGATCGATGATCCGCGTCATCGCATCAGCGAAGACAGCACGTATCGGCTTTCCGCCGAACAGGCCAAGGCCATTCTCGATCTGCGCCTGCAACGGCTCACCGCGCTCGGCCGCGAGGAGATCGCCGAGGAACTTGATAAGCTGGCGGCCGAGATCTCCGATTATCTCGATATCCTGCGCTCGCGCGCGCGCATTCAGACCATCGTCAAGGACGAGATGCGGGCCGTGAAGGAGGAGTTCGCGACCCCGCGCCGCACCACGATCATCGAGCAGGAAGGCGAGGTCGAGGACGAGGACCTGATCCAGCGTGAGGACATGGTGGTCACGGTCTCGCACCACGGTTACGTCAAGCGCGTACCGCTCTCGAGCTATCGGGCGCAGCGGCGCGGCGGCAAGGGGCGCGCCGGCATGCAAACGCGCGACGAGGATTTCGTCGCGCGGCTGTTCGTGGCCTCAACCCATACGCCGGTGCTGTTCTTCTCCTCGCACGGGCGGGTCTACAAACAGAAAGTCTGGCGCCTGCCGATCGCCGCGCCGCAAGCGCGCGGCAAGGCTCTGGTCAACATCCTGCCGCTCGAGCAGGGCGAGCTAATCACCACCATCATGCCTTTGCCGGAGGATGAACAGAGCTGGAGCGAGCTCGACGTCATGTTTGCGACCACCGGCGGCAACGTCCGGCGCAACAAGCTCTCTGATTTCGTCGATGTGCGCCCGTCCGGCATTATCGCCATGAAGCTCGATGACGGCGAGGCCATCGTCGACGTGCAGATCTGTACCGAACGCGATGACGTGCTGCTCACCGTGGCAGGCGGACAGTGCATCCGCTTTGCGGTGACCGAGGTACGCGTGTTCCAGGGGCGCACCTCCATGGGCGTGCGCGGCATGGCGCTGGAGGAGGGGGATCGGATCATCTCCTTGACGATCCTCCGCCACGTCGAGGCGACGGCCGACGAGCGCGCCGCGTATCTGCGCCGCGCGAGTGCGGTGCGCCGCGGCGGCAGTGTCGATGAGGAACCTGCCGGCGACGCCGAAGAGGCGGCGAACGGCGCCATCGAGTTGGGCGAGCAGCGCTATGTGGAGATGTCGGCGGCGGAGCAGTTCGTGCTGACGATTTCCGAGAACGGCTATGGCAAGCGCTCGTCATCCTACGAATACCGCACCACCGGCCGCGGCGGCAAAGGCGTGGTGACCATGGACGTGCGTGAAAAGGATGGCTCGATCCGCCGCAAGACCGGCCGGCTGGTTGCGTCATTCCCGGTGGAGGAGACCGATCAGATCATGCTGGTCACCAACGGCGGACAGCTTATTCGCTGCCCGGTCGATGATATCCGCATTGCCGGCCGCTCGACCCAAGGCGTGATCGTGTTCGACACGGCCGACGGCGAGCGCGTGGTCTCGGTGGAGCGGTTGAGCGAGGAGGGTGGCGAGAACGGCGGGGAGTGAGTGCAAGCCGCGGCGGGCGTCACGCGGCTTCAAACAACGCATCGAGTTCACGCGGCAGCGGCTGGCCGTGTTCCAGACGATCGGCGATCACTCGCAATGCTAATGCCTGGGCGCGCATGTTTGCCGCGGCCTTGGTGTATCCATAGACAAATACGCCCGGGAGCGCCGGGACTTCCGCGACCCACCGGCCATCATTTTCCTGCTCGCTCTCGACTTTCAGCATGGTGCGTGCTCGGTGCCGATGTCCGTCAACTGCGCGATCCGCATTTGCCCGGGTTGTAGAAGGCGCTTTCTCGAACACACGCCGCACTCATTGGCTTCGCATCGACGCGTTGGGTTGGAAGCATGCGCATGCGCGGCTGGCCAGCGCCGCTATCTGGCCTGGCGGCAAAGAGGACCGGCGCGCAGACGATACCCACGGCCAAAACGGCCGATCCAAAAATCCTCGACATGGCGTGTACCCCTTGGCGCGCACTCGGAAACGCTGCCCCGCGCGCTCTTCGTGGCTTGAGTTGGCATCAGCCAGGAATGATTTGCCGTGACGGCTGTCACAAATCCGCGTTTTGTCGATAAGCGGTTGAAGCCTCGATATTTTTTGCAAGCGGTTCCGGACCGATGCGGGTGCCGGCCGCTATGGCGGCGCCTTGCAGCCACAACCGGTGCAGGCTAGACCCAGCCATGGCCCGCGTCGCCCTTTATGCCGGTTCGTTCGATCCGGTCACCAATGGACACCTCGACGTCATGCGCCAAGCCGTGCACCTGGCGGAACGGCTCGTGTGCGCGGTCGGTGTGCACCCCGGCAAGACCCCGTTGTTCTCGGCCGAGGAGCGGCTCGCCATGCTCGATGAAACGGCGAGCGAGGTGCTCGGCAAAGCCGGCTGCGAGCTCAAATGTGTCACCTTCGATGACCTTGTGGTTTCGGCTGCGCGACGGGTGGGCGCGACCCTGCTGATTCGCGGCCTGCGTGATGACACCGACTTCAACTATGAGATGACGATGGCCGGGATGAACGCCGCCATGGCGCCCGACGTACAGACCGTATTTCTGCCAGCTTCCGCGGTGGTTCGCCCGATCACCGCCACCTTGGTGCGGCAGATCGCGAGCATGGGTGGCGACATCGCCTTGTTCGTGCCGCAGCCGGTCGTGGCGCGGCTCAAACAGAAATTCCCCGGTGTGACCGGGCGGAAAAACCCCTGAAGGAGTTTTCATGATCCGCAATCTCATCGCTTTGGCCGTGCTCATGTGCGTCGCACCGGCGCTGGCGCAGCAAACCGCGCCCGCACCTGCAGCCCCACCGGCGCAAGCAAAACCGGCCCCGGCCGCGCTCCCCAAAGGGGTCGATCCGCAGAATGCGATTTTCATCGACACCAAATACGGGCGCATCGTCATCAAGCTGCGGCCGGACCTGGCACCCAAGCACGTGGAGCGGATCAAGCAGCTCGCGCGCGAGAAGTTCTATGATAACGTTCCGTTCCACCGGGTGATCGCCGGCTTCATGGCGCAGACCGGCGACGGCCAGAACGGCGACGGGACCGGTGGGTCCAAATATCCCAATCTCCCGGCGGAGTTCTCCGATGTGCCCTACAAGCGGGGCATTGTCGGGATGGCGCGGACGTCTGATCCCAACTCGGCCAACAGCCAGTTCTTCATCATGCTGGCCGAGAATCCGGGGCTGAACGGCAAGTACACGGTGGTCGGCGAGGTGGTGTCCGGGATGGATGTCGTCGACAAGATCAAGAAGGGCCCCGAGTCACAAAACGGTGCGGTCACCAATCCTGATAAGATCACGCACATGCAGGTGGCCGCCGACGCAAAGTAACGAATGCGACAGACGCTCTATTGGCTCGTGATATGTGCCCTGATCCTGCCGGCAGCCTTGCCGGCGGAGCCGGCGCATGCGGCGTGCCGGCCGTTCGACCCGCGTTGCGTTCCGTCTGTGCTTGACCGGCGTCCGTTCGAGCCGACGGTGTGCAGTGTGTTTCAGCGTTATCCGTGTGTCCCGCGCTGGCCGGGAACATTGGGTGAGGATTTGCTGCTCACGATCCAGAGCAGCAAGATCGACGAGTACGTCAAGCCGGACCACGACCTCAATACGATCTCCGACCTGTTTGCGGCGCTGCGTTCATGTTGGCAGCCGCCGGATGGGGACAATGCATCTCCCGGCATGCAGATGACCATCCGCATGAGCTTCAAACGCGACGGCGAAGTGTTTGGGCAACCGCGCGTCACCTATTCGACACGGGGGATTTCCAAAGAGACGCGCGCGACCTATCACGACGCAATCGTCGCCGCGGTCACACGCTGCGCTCCGTTGCAAGTGACCAAAGGCCTGGGCGGGGCAATAGCCGGACGTCCGATCAACATCCGCTACGTCGATGATCGTGGCGACAAACAAGGACAACGAAATGACCAGCACTGACAACACGCTCGTTCTCGATACCACCCAGGGTCGCGTCACCATCGCGATGCGCCCCGATCTCGCGCCCAATCACGTCGCCCGCATCAAGGAGCTGGTGCGGCAGGGCTTCTACAATGGCATCGTGTTCCATCGTGTGATCGACGGCTTCATGGCGCAGACGGGCTGCCCACAGGGCACCGGCACCGGCGGCTCGGGGAAGAAGCTCAAGGCCGAGTTCAACAAGGAGAAGCACGTGCGCGGCACCGTATCGATGGCGCGCGCCGCCAACCCGGATTCCGGCGACAGTCAGTTTTTCATCTGCTTTGCCGATGCACCCTTCCTCAACAGCCAGTACACGGTTTGGGGCCAGGTGACCGAGGGCATGGAGAACGTCGACAAGATCAAGCGCGGCGAGCCGGTGATCAACCCGGACAAGATCGTCAAAGCAGAGATTGTCGAGCATTAATCCTCACTCGGGAGGTCAGGAAGGCGAACTCGGAGCGGTCTTCCTGGCTGCTGAATGCCTGATACCTGATCCTGTCATGCGTTCCGATCTGTTCGACTTCGAGCTGCCGCCGGAGCGCATCGCGTTGCGGCCGGCGGAGCCACGCGAACTCGGCGCGCATGCTTGTGGTGCGGCCCGGCGGCGTGCCGGAACTGGAAGATCACACCGTTGCCGAGGTGTCCGAGTTGCTGCGGCCGGGCGATCAGATTGTCGTCAATGACACCAAGGTAATCCCCGCCCAGCTTTCGGGGCGGCGTGTCTCGCGTGGGATCGAAGCGCGCGTGGACGTGACCCTGATCAAGCGGCTCGACGGCTCGCGCTGGCGGGCACTCGCCAAAGGCGCCCGCAAACTTGCCGTCGGCGACGTGGTCCGCTTCGGCGAAGAGGGCAAGGTTTGTTTTCTCAGCGAGCTTGATGCCACGGTCGAAGACAAGGGCGAGGAGGGCGAGATCACGCTGTCCTTCGCGTTTCACGGCCCGGTGCTCGATCAGGCGATTGAGGAACGCGGGGAGATGCCGTTGCCGCCGTATATCGCGGGACGCCGGCCCGCCGACGAACGTGATCGTGCGGACTATCAGACATTGTTTGCACGTGAGGAGGGGGCAGTTGCGGCGCCGACCGCCGGGTTGCATTTCACGCCAGCCCTCGTGGCTGCACTGGCCGCGCGCGAGATCGCCATCCGTCCGGTGACGCTGCACGTCGGCGCCGGCACTTTTCTCCCGGTTAAAGCCGAGGATACCGAGCAACATAAGATGCATGCCGAGTGGGGCACGATCGATGCTGTGACTGCCGAAGCGCTCAACACCGCCCGCCGCAACGGTGGGCGGATCGTGGCGCTCGGCAGCACCTCGTTGCGGTTGCTTGAGAGCGCCGCGGCGGAAGACGGAACCGTGCATCCGTTTTCCGGCGAGACGTCGATCTTCATCACGCCGGGCTACCGATTCCGCGCCGTCGATGTGATGATGACCAACTTCCATCTCCCACGCTCGACCTTGTTCATGCTGGTCGCGGCCTTCTGCGGGCTGGATGTCATGAAGCGCGCCTATGCGCATGCGATCGCGCAAGGTTATCGGTTCTATTCCTATGGCGACGCCAGCCTGCTGTTTCGGGCATAATTTGCACAGACAATGTCAGACGCATTCTCGTTCCGATTGATCGCGCGTGACGGCGCCGCCCGGCTGGGCGAGATCACGACTCCGCACGGCCGGATTACGACGCCGGCGTTCATGCCAGTCGGAACGCAGGCCGCCATGAAGGCCGTACTGTGGCGCGATGTGCGCGAGAGTGGCGCCGAGATCGTGCTCGCCAACACCTATCACCTGATGCTGCGTCCCGGCGCCGAACGCATCGCCGCCCTCGGCGGGCTGCACGTATTCTCAGGTTGGACCGGACCGATCCTGACTGACTCCGGAGGCTTTCAGGTCATGTCGCTCGCGCCGCTCCGCAGCGTCGACGAGAAGGCCGTGACCTTCCGCTCGCATATCGATGGCGCAACCGTCGTGCTCACCCCGGAGCGGGCGATCGAGATCCAGCGCCTGCTTGGTTCCGACATCGCCATGCAGCTCGATGAATGCATCGCGTTGCCGGCCTCGCCTGAGGATATTGCACGGGCCATGCGGCTTTCGCTCACGTGGGCCGAGCGCTGCAAGGCTGTGTTTGACGGTTCGCGCGGCGGCGCGCTGTTCGGCATCGTGCAGGGCGGCGACATCGATCGGCTGCGCATCGACAGCACGCGCGCGCTCGTCGGCATCGGGTTTCATGGTTACGCCATCGGGGGGCTTGCCGTGGGCGAGCCGCAAGCCGTGATGCTGCGGGTGATCGGGGAGGTCGTGCCGCACCTCCCGGAGGATCGCCCGCGCTACCTGATGGGAGTGGGCACGCCGGATGATCTGCTGGAGTCCGTTGCACGCGGCATCGATATGTTCGACTGCGTAATGCCGACCCGTAACGGTCGCCACGGCATGGCCTTCACGCGCTTCGGTCCGATCAACTTGCGCAATGCGCGCCACGGCGATGACCCGCGTCCGCTCGACGAGCAGAGCCGTTGTCCGGCCGCGCGTGATTTCTCGCGCGCCTATCTGCACCACCTGGTGCGCGCCAATGAGACACTCGGGGCCATGCTGCTGAGCATGGTCAACCTCTACTACTATCAGGATCTGATGCGCGGCGTCCGTGCCGCTGTGGCGGAGCGCCGGTTCGGCGATTTCTCCGCCGAGACCCGCGCCAACTGGGCCGCCGGCGACCTGCCGCCGTTGTGAGCGCATGAACTGGTCCGAGCCGGTCGATTTGTACTGCGAGCGCATGGGCGCCGGGTTTTGGGCGGAGCCGGTCAATGCACTCACCAATGCGGCGTTCCTGCTGGCCGCGGCGTTAGCTTTTGTGCGTTGGTGGCGCGCCGGGGCGCGCGACTGGCCGACTTTGGCGTTGATTGTCGTCCTGGTAGCGGTCGGCTTCGGCTCGTTCGCGTTTCACACCCTGGCGACCCGCGGGGCGGTCTATCTCGACGTGATCCCAATCGCGGTGTTTATCTATGGCTACCTGCTGCTCGCGCTGCGGCGTTTCCTGGCGCTGCCATGGCGGGCATCCATCGAGGTCCTGGTCGTCTTCTTTGCGGCGTCGCGTGTGCTGCCGCAGCTCGCTGGCCCCGGCGCGCTGAATGGATCGGTCGATTATCTCTCCGCACTGGCCGCCATGCTGATCCTGGTCTGGTTCGTGCCATCAAAGGTGCGCCCGGCCATCTGGCTCGCCGCGATGTTGTTCTTGGTATCGCTCGCCTTGCGCACCATGGATCAAGCCGTCTGCGCGGCGTTCCCGCTCGGGACGCATTTCATCTGGCACCTGCTCAACGCCGCAGTGCTGCTGGTGTTGTTGGAGGCGGCAATTTCCGCGGGTGCTGTAGCCCGAGCGAATTAAGCCCGCTTCGCAGCGGGTTGTGCCGTGGTCAGCAGGCCGATCATCTCATCGGTCGAGCGCACGTCACCGAAGGTCTGGATGAAGTTCACCAGCGTGGCCATGTGCTCTTCGTCGCTGCGTGCCGCATTGGCATCCGAGATCATGAAAGTTTTGAAATCGAGCATGGCCGCGTCACGCGCCGATGACTCGCAGCACACATTCGTCAGCGTTCCGACGATGATCACGGTATCCATGCCCCGCTCACGCAGCTCGTTGCCGAGATTGCTCGCGCTCGGCAGGAATGCGCTGTAGCGATTCTTGGCAACAAACAGATCGCCCTCGGCGGGCTCCATCTCCGGCCAAAGCGCATGCCCTTCGCTGCCGGGTTGGATCTGAGCAAAGGTTCGCTCGGCGACCGCCGGGCTGAGCAGATTGTCCAGCACCAGGGCCCACTCGTGCCAGCGTGCGATCGCCATCTGCACCCAGACGACAGTGCCACCGGCAGCACGGGTCGCGCGCGCCAGGCGATTGATGTTCGGGACGATCTCGCGTGCGGCCGCGACCTCGACCGCCGCGCCCTTGGCACAGAACACATTCTGCATATCAACGACCACAAGGGCGGTCTTACGCGGATCGACGGCCTCGAAGCCGTGCAGGCGGCCGCGGCGGAAGACGATGCGATCGATCACGTGGGCGGGCAATTGGGTCGGGTGCATGCGAGGCTCCTTCGGTGGCGCGCAGTCTAGACCGCCACGACCTGTGAAATCCAATCCGCTTTGACGCCGAGGTCGGCCAATAAGACTTGCGCCGCGCTGTAGGCCGGCAATCCGGTGATATTGCCGCCCGGGTGACTGCTCGACCCGCATACATAAAGGCCAGGGATGTGCGTGCGGTAAGTGCCGGCGCCGCGGAACGGCCGGTCGTAACCGATCTGGCCGTTGCTGAAGGCACCGACCAGAAGGTCGCCCTCGCGCATGTTCGGCAGGCTGCGCTCGGTGTCGAGCGGCGTGCGCACGAACTGTGAGAGCACGGTGTCGCGCAGGTTGGGCGCGTACTGCCGCCAAAGGTCCAGCATGGCCTCGCCGTGTCCGGCGCCGGCCTGATCCCACGTCTTGGGATCGCCGTGCAGGTGGTACGGCAGCTTCTCCCACATGAAGGCTGTGTGCCGGCTCGCCGGTGCCTGGCTCGGATCGAACAGGGTCGGGCAGGCGCCCCACATCACCGTCGGTGGAATCGTGCCGGCCTCGTGATGGCGCACGATGTCCAGGAACTGATCCACATGATCAAGCCCGAGGATCACCATGAAGGCGCGATCAAGCTCCGGGTGATTGGCGCGCGCAGCGTAGCGAGGCGGTTCCGTCAGATTGAGATTCAGCGCGAACAGCGGGGCGAGCAGGTTGTATTGGAAGCGCGCGACCTGATCGCGAATGCCGCGCGGAAGGAGCGAGTCATCAAGCAGTTCGAGAAATGTCTGGTGCGGGTTGAGCGAGGACGCGACGAACGAACGGGCGCGGAACACTTCACCTTCGGCCGTTTCGACGCCGACCGCGCGCCCGCGCTCGACCAGGATGCGCTTGGGCTGCGTGAGTAGCCGGATCTCCCCGCCGGACGCGCGCACGGCTGCTTCCAGCGCCCGCGCCAGGGCGGCACTACCGCCGCGCGACATCTGCGCCTTGGCCGGGCTCGCCAGCAGCGCGGCGATGTGGTGGCCGAAACCACGCACACGCAGGTCAACCTCGCGCAGGCCGTTGAAGAACAGCAGCCCTGCCTGCACAGTAGGGTGCTCGAATTCCTGGTGCACGAATTCCAACGGCGAGAGCGCACTCACCTCGAGCAGGCGGCGGCCTGCGGCGCTTTGTTTGAGCCGCGTCTCACGTTCCTCGCGAGGAAGCGGCGGCGAGCGTCCTTCGGGGATGAGAATATCGCGCACGATTGGCACGAAGTCCGTGTGCCAGCGCCGCAAGGTGTCGGCGTCGCGTTTGCTGAAAGCCGCGAACGACGCGATCGTGCGCTCGATATCGGTCCACCATTCAAGCGCGCGCCCCTCGCGTGTGATCAGGGCGACGTTGAGCTCAGGTTCGATGTAGCGCGCGCCATGGCGTTCAAGCTCGAGGTCGGCGTACCACGGCATAGTGGTGATGGCGCGCTGGAAGAACGCGTGGGTGTTGTGCAGGAACCCGGGGTGGCGCGGGTCTTCCAGGGTGGCAAGCCCGCCCCCGGCAACGGCTTTGCGTTCGATCGCCAGGGTCTTGAAGCCGGCTTTGCCCAGGTAGGCCTGCAGGATTAGCCCATTGTGGCCAGCACCGAGGATGATGCCGTCATAGGTATTGCTCATGCATCACACGAATTTGCGGTAGCGCTCGATCGCGACCTGCAACACCTCCGCGGGATCGCGCGTCCACCAGTTGCGCGCAGAGAATATCTCGACGTCGCAGTGGCCGGCGTAACCGGCTTCCTCGACCATGGCGCGGATGCCGCGCAGGTCGATGACGCCGTCGCCCATCATGCCGCGATCCTCCAGCAGGTCGGTGGTGGGAACGAGCCAATCGCAGACGTGGTAGGTGAGGATGCGTCCGCGCGCGCGATCAATGGCCGCGGGCAGCTCAGGGTCCCACCACAGGTGATAGACATCGACGACGACGCCAGTCCCCGCGCCAAGCTCGTCACAGAGATCGAGCGCCTGGTCGAGCGTATTGATGAGACAGCGATCGGCTGCGGTCATCGGATGCAGCGGCTCGATCGCAAGCGGCATGTTCGCAGCACGCGCATGCGGCAATATCGCGGCGATGCCATCGCGGATCTGTGCGCGCGCGCCGGCGATGTCCTTGGAGCCGGGTGGCAGTCCGCCGGCGACCAGCACCAGGCAGCGCGCACCGATTTCCGCCGCTTCGTCCACGGCGCGGCGGTTATCATCGATGGCGGCGTTGCGTCCGGCTGCATCGGCCGCAGTGAACATGCCGCCCCGGCACAGGCAGGTGACCGTCATCTGGTGCGCGCGCAACAGCTCGCGCGCCCGGCTGACACCGAGGTCCGCCAAGCCGTAGCGCCATGGCGCGATACCGGTAATGCCGGCTCGCGCGCAAGCCTTCGATTTGCTGATCGAGCGGCCAGGCTTTGATCGTTGCGGAATTGATCGCGAGCCAGCGCAGATCGTCGGTGAAATCGCGCATCAGTGCACGCCTCGCGTCGCCATTACGGAGCGCATTCGCGATGTTGCCTGATCGGGATCGCGAAGCAGCCCGGCGGCATCGGCTAGGCGAAACAGCTCGGCTAAATGCAGGGTTGAGCGCGCGCTTTCCTGACCCCCCACCATGGTGAAGTGGTCTTGCAGCCCGTTCAGATAGGCCATGAACACGACGCCAGTTTTGTAGAAGCGTGTCGGCGCCCGGAAGATGTGGCGCGACAGCGCCACGGTCGGCCGCAGCAGATCGTAGAACATGGTGGTCTCACCGCGCGTGAGCGCACCCAGCGCCGCCGCGGCCGCAGGCGCGATCGCATCGAAAATGCCGAGCAGCGCGTCGGAGTAGCCCTGGGCATCGCCGGCGATCAGCTCGGCGTAGTTGAAGTCATCGCCGGTGTACATGCGCACGCCCTGCGGCAGCTTGCGGCGCATGGCGATCTCGCGCTCCTTGTCGAGCAGCGAGATCTTCACGCCATCGACTTTGGCGGCACTATCAGTGATGACATCGACCGCTACCGCCATTGCGTCGTTAAGATCAGCATGTCCCCAATAACCGGCGAGTGCCGGGTCGAACATATCGCCCAGCCAGTGAATGATCACCGGCTCCTTTACGTTTCCGAGGATGCGCCCATAAACCTTGGCGTAATCGTCCGGCGAGCGCGCAGCCCTGGCGAGCGCACGACTGGCCATGAGGATGATGCGTCCGCCGAGTTTCTCGACGGCCGCGCACTGCTCTTCATAGGCGCGGATGACGTCATCGACCGTCACGTCGGGGGTGGGCTCGAGATGATCGGTGCCAGCGCCCGAGGCGATCACCGCGTTGGGCACGCCTTTCGCCGCATCGAGGCTGCGACGGATCAACTCGAGCGACGTTGCCCAGTCGAGTCCCATGCCGCGTTGCGCCGTGTCCATGGCCTCGGCCACCCCGAGGCCGAGCGACCAAAGATACTTGCGAAACGCGATGGTGCGATCCCAGTCGATCGCCGGCGTGAGCCAAGGGTCGTTGTCGGCAAACGGATCCGGAACGACATGCGCCGCCGCATACGCCACACGGGAGAATGGCGGGGTCGCTTGCGGAAAGCGCACCGGCGGGCGCGTGGTATAGGGCTCGATCTGGCCGTCGGCGGTCGGAAGATTGAGGGTTGGCATCGGATCACACCGTCAGCTGCGGGATATCGACCCAGCGCCGTTCTTTCCAGCTTTGCAGCCCGGCCTCCGCCAGCTGCACGCCTTTGGCGCCTTCGAGCAGGGACCATTTGAACGGCGCATCCTCGTAGAGGTGGCGGACGAACAGCTCCCATTCGGTCTTGAAGCCATTGTCGTAGGTGCCGAGCCCGGGCACTTCCGACCACGTCTCGAAGAAGTTGATCGGCTGCGGCACGTCCGGGTTCCACACTGGTCGTGGCGTGTTGACCCGTGCCTGGCTCCAGCACTTCTGCAATCCCGCGACTGCCGACCCCAGTGTCCCGTCAACATGGAACGTGACGAGATCGTCGCGCCGCACCCGCGTGCACCAGGAGCTATTGATGTGCGCAATCACGCCGCCGGCCAGCTCGAACGTGGCATAGGCCGCGTCGTCGGCGTCGGCAACGTACGGGTGCCCGTCCTCGTCGACGCGCTTGGGAATATGGATCGCGCCCAGGCAGGAGACGCTTTTGACCTCGCCGAACAGATTGTCGAGTACATAGCGCCAGTGGCACAGCATATCGAGAATGATGCCGCCGCCGTCCTGCTTGCGGTAATTCCAGGACGGGCGGTTGGCAGGCTGCCAGTCGCCTTCGAACACCCAGTAGCCGAACTCGCCGCGCACTGCGAACAGCCGGCCGAAGAAGCCGGACTCGATCAGCATGCGCAGCTTGAGCAGGCCTGGTAGGAACAACTTGTCCTGGACGACGCCATGCTTGATCCCCGCGCGCTTGGCAATGCGGACCAGATCGAGCGCGTCATTGAGATTATCGGCGACCGGTTTCTCGCAATAGATATGCTTGCCGGCTGCCATGGCCTTGCGCAGCAACGCGGCGCGCAGCTGCGTCGTTGCGGCGTCAAAGAACAGCGTGTCATCTGGGTTCTTCAAGGCGGCGTCGAGATCGGTGGTCCAGCGCGTGATGCCATGCGACTTGGCAAGCTCTTCGACTTTGTCGGCATTGCGTCCGACCAGGATCGGATCGGGCATGACGCGATCGCCATTCTTGAGCGCGACGCCACCCTGCGACCGGATGGCCATGATCGACCGGATCAGATGCTGATTCATCCCCATTCGGCCGGTGACGCCATTCATGATGATACCGAGACGATGTTGCGCCATCCGTTGTTCCCTTGTGAGTTATTTGCGCATGTCCTTGTCAGAAAACCGGTGACCACTTTTCTGGGACATGCGTTTTATTCCATCCCCAGCAGGTGATAGATGCGCCGGGTATAGTCACCGAACAATTCGTTTGTCTTCATGTCGAGAGTGCGCGGGTGTGGCAGCTCGACACGAAAGTTGTCAGCCATGCGCGCCGGCCCGGCGGTGAGCACAATGACACGTGTGCCGAGAAAGACCGCTTCGGTGATACCGTGTGTGACGAACACGATGGTCTTGCGCGCCTCCTGCCAGATGCGCAGCAACTCGAGATTCATCTTCTCGCGCGTCATGGCATCGAGCGCCCCGAACGGCTCATCCATCAGGATCAGCTTGGGGTCGTGGATCAGCGCACGCGCGATGGCGGCACGCTGCTGCATGCCGCCTGATAGTTCATACGGATATTTCTGCTCGGCACCTGACAATCCGACCAGGGCTAACAGATGCCGCGCACGCTCGCGGCTTGCGGCGAGCGGGAGCCCCAGGATTTCGGCAGGCAGCAGCACGTTGTCCAGGATGCGGCGCCACTTGAGCAGCAGCGGCTGCTGGAACACCATGCCGATATCGCGCGCCGGATCGAACGGCTGCTTGGCCGATCCGATCCGCACTTCGCCCGAACTCGTAGGAATGCAGGCCGGCGAGGATCTTCAACAATGTGGTCTTGCCGCAGCCGGACGGTCCAACCAGCGCGACCAGTTCACCGTCCTCGACGTCGAAGGTGGCCTCCGAAATCGCCAGGAATTCCACGCCCCGCGTGCGGTAGACCTTACGCACGCCGGCAAGATGGATGAAGGGCTCGGCCGTGTTCATTGCAGCCGGGCGTCGCGTACGACGAGGAGGCGCTCGAGCCCCAGCACCAGCAGGTAGAGCACGCTGCCGATCAAGGTGATCAGGATCACCGCCATGAACATGGCTGCGGTGTCAAGCGTGACCTGGACCTGCAGCATCAGGTAGCCCAAGCCGCGGTCGGAGCCGAGGAACTCGCCGACGATCGCGCCGGCGACGGCGAGGATCGCCGCGACCTTCATACCCGAAAAGATATAGGGCAGGGCGCCGGGGAACTGGATCTTGGTGAACAATTGCCAGCGCGATCCGCGCAATGTCCGCACCAAGTCGAGCAGTTCCGGTTCGACCTCACGCAAGCCACGCGCTGTCGTGAGCACGATCGGAAAGAAGCAGATGGCAAACGCCATCATGATATTTGGACCGATGCCGTACTTGAACCAGACGATGATCAGCGGACCGAGCGCGACCTTGGGGATCATGTTGAGGCTGACCAGGAGCGGCATGGTCGCCATCTCGAGCCAGCGCGACCAGGAGAACACGAGCGCCAGCGCAATTCCGACCACCACGGCCAGCACATAGCCGCCGAAGATCTCGACGCTAGTGACCGCGATGTTTTCGGCCCAGCGATAGTTTGGAACGAGGAGTGCGTGCAGCGTCTCGTAGGGTGACGGCATTACGAACTTCGGCACCTGTCCAATCATCACGAACAAGTACCACGCCAGCACCAGCAACAAGTGGCTGATGACAGCGAGCGAGTAACGCTGCAGCGCGTCGCGGTTGGCGGTGGCGGGCGGCATTCCAGTTGTCTCGCCTGTGGGTTTCATGCGAGCCAGCGCTCCCGATTCTGCCGCACGAACGCATCATCATTGAGATGCGGGTAGGCGGCATAGACGCGGTCGATTGCTTCCTTCTGGCCCGGGCCGAGCCCCTCGTTCGGGTCGAGGCACCAGGTGCCGGCCAGCAATCCCTGCCGGCGCAGGATTTCATGACAACCGGCGATCACGCCATGGAAATTGTTGGCCGCATCGAACACCGCCGCGTTGGCGTCGGTCACCTGTGCCTCGAGCTCCACCAGTTCCTGCGGAACTTGACCCGCGGCGATCGCGGCATGGATCCGCTCCAGCAGCTCGACAGCGCGCTTGACCCAGACGCTCCAATGCCCGAGCAGGCCCCCCTTGATCCGCAGCGTGTGCATCGCGCCGTTCGCCTCGATCCGAAACGGGAGCAGAAGATCGAGCACGATGTGGTCGTCGTTGCCGGTGTAGAGCGTCACCCGATCGGCGGCGTCGGCCTCGGCGACGCCGCGCACCACGTCGAGCGTGCGGTAGCGGTTGAACGGTGCGATCTTGATGGCGACCACGTTCTCGATCGCCGCGAACCGTCGCCAGAACGAGACCGGCAGCACGATGCCGCCGACGGCCGGCTGCAGGTAGAAGCCGACCAGCGGCATTTCCTCGGCGATCGCCCGGGCATGCGCGATGAGGTCATCCTCGGATGCGCCCTGGAATGCCGCGAGTGAGAGCAGACCGGCATGATAGCCCAGGCCGCGTGCGACCTGCGCTTCTTTGCGGGCCTGATCGGTGCGGCCGGACAGACCGGCAATCATGACGAGGGGGCGCGCCGTCCATTCCGTCGCCGCGCGCATCGCCAGCTCGAGAACCGGTGCGTAGAGGCCGACCTCGCGGATGGCGAATTGCGTGGTGTGGACCCCGACTGCCAGTCCGCCCGCGCCCGCATCGACGTAGTAGCGGCTGAGCGCACGCTGGCGCACCGGGTCGAGCTTGCGGTCTGCGTCGAGCGCCAGCGGATGCGCCGGGATCGCGACACCGCGCCGCAGCGCGTCGAGCACGGGGAGGGGCCAGTCGGTCCAGCGCAGGGTCATACGGCACTCAAGTAACCGTGTGGTTACATGGTGCCCAATATTCAGCCGCTGTCAATCTGCCTTCAAGGCATGCAGGATCATATCGACGTTGTGGCGCCTGCGGCGGCGATTGGCAGCCGGGGTGCTAAGGTCGCGGCCGAAGATGGCCGAGAGTGTCCAGTTGTTGGAAAGATAGAAATAGCCGACCGCGGCGATGGTGATGTAGACCTCCACGGGATCGAGGCCGGGCCGGAATATACCGTTTGCGACTCCACGCTTGAGGATGTCGCCGATCAGTTTGACGAACGGGCTGTGCAACTCCCGTACCTTGCGCGAGCGCGACAAATGCCGGGCACGGTGCAAGTTCTCGCTGTTGAACAGGCTGATCATTTCCGGGTGCTGGCGTGAATAGTCGAAATTGAATTCGACGAGTCGTTTGATCGCCACCTCGGGCGCCAGGTGGTCGAGGTTCAGGGTGCGTTCGGTCCCGCGCAGGTCTTCGTAGACCCGCTCCAGAGCGGCGAGATAAAGGCCCTCCTTGTTGCCGAAGTAATGATAGATCATGCGTTTGTTGGCGCCGGCGCGCCGCGCGATGGTGTTGACACGCCCGCCGAACAATCCCTTCGCCGCAAACTCCTCCTGCGCCGCCAGCAGGATGGCTTCCCGCGTGCGGTCCGGGTCGCGCCGGTTGCCGCGTTTGTTCTTGGCCATGTTGCTCTGGATCGTCGAAGTGTTGGAGCGCGCAGATTGACAGTGTTCGGGGCCGCTCATATCGTCGCGGTAACCAGGCAGTTACCACGAAAATTCGCTGCCCGTCGAGCAATCGCGTGCTGCGCAAAAATTGGGAGGTTCACGGATGAAGACAGCTTGCAAGCTTGTCATCGCAGCGGCCGCGCTCGCCTTCGCGGCCCCGGCTTCGGCCGAGAAAATCACATTCACGCTCAACTGGGTGGCTGGCGGCGACCATGCGCCGTACTTCTATGCGCAGAAAATGGGCTGGTACAAGGACGCAGGCCTCGACGTGGACTTCGAGACCGGGCGCGGCTCGGCTGCCTCCGCCCAGAAGGTCGGCGCCGGAGCGTCCCAGCTCGGACTGTCCGACATGGCAGGCGTATTGCTGTTCCGCGGCAAGGGCCTCGATCTCGTCGGCCTGATGAATATTTACGCCAACTCGCCGCAGGGCATGTATTGGCTCAAGAGCTCCGGCATCACCGGGCTCAAGGATTTCCCCGGCAAGAAGATCGGCAATCCGGCTGGTGATGGCGCCCGCACCATGTGGCCGGCCCTCGCCAAGAAGGCCGGGATCGATCCCAACTCGGTCACTTGGGTCAACATCGACGCAAACGCCAAGCTCGGCGCGCTCAAGGCGCACACCATCGACGTCACCACGTCGTTCTTCAACCTGCACCACGTGTTCGCGCGCGAGCTCGGCGACGACATGGGCTTTCTTGCCTGGAAGGATGCCGGGGTGAACCCGTACGGCAATTCGATCATTGCCAACGGCGCCTGGCTTGCCGCCAATCGCGACAAGGCCGACAAGTTCATCAAGATCACTCAAAAAGCGTTCGCCGAATGTGCCAAGACGCCGGAGCCGTGCATCCAGGCGCTGGTCGATGCAAATGGTGCGTTGCTCTTTAAGAACGAGCTCGAGAACTGGCACCTCGTCACCATCCTGATGAGCGACGACACCTCGCGCAATGTGGCGCTCGGCTGGCATGACGATGCTCGCATGGCTGATGATTACAAACTGGTCGACGAATATCTGCACATGGAAAAGCCGTACGATGTGAAGACGGCTTACACCAACGAATTCCTCGACAAGAACGTGAAGATGCCGCCGATCCACCCACCGAAGCTTTACTGAAGAACCTAGCCGAACTCTGGACCGACAACCGCGAAGGTCCGAGTGCCATCATCGAAGGCATCCGCTCTCCCGTAGACCATGCGGGTGAGCGGGCGCGTGAAGGCAAAGCCCTGCGCCTCAATGAAGGCGCGGGTTTCGGGTTTGCTGTCGGCAAGATCGATGAAGACCGGGCTCGTGACGAGCGGCGAGCGCTCGCCCGAGCAGGGCGCGCGCAGTTATGGTGTCCTCGGCAACGAGTGGCCCGAGCTGCGTCGCGATGCGGCCTTCGCGGCCGAGCAGGAATCCGACGAGCCGGTCTCCGCGCAGCGCAACCAGGGCGGCGGGCGGCATGCGCCCGCGCAGTCCCGCCAACAGGCGGTCGCGCTCGCAGCCAAACGTGGCCGCGTCGTAGGCGCAGATCGCGGACCACATGGCATCCGTGATCGGCTGCACATCGATATCATCGCTCGCCGGATTCGAGGTCGCGTGTCGCTGAGACCGGCGGCGCGCGCCAGCCGCGCGAAACCCCAGGTGTCGACAAATCCAAGACTTGCGATAGACCTCGCGGCCTGCCGGCGTGGCGTCCAAGACCGGGACAAGTCCGGCACCGCGCAGATCGTCGATTGCGTCGCGCAAGAGCTGCGAGGCGAGCCCGCGCCGCCGCCAGGCGGCCGTCACCAGCACCATGCTGATCCAGCCGAAGCCGCCATAGGGCAGGGTTGCGGCGGTGGCGATGACGTCGCCCGGTATCCGTCCGAACCGCCTGTACGTGGCCCAAATCGAGGAACATGCGCCAGTCGCGCTCGGTCTGATTCCAACCGACTTCGGCGACCAGCGCCTGTGCGTCGCCGAGTTCGTCGGGACGCAGTGGTGCCGGCGCGAGCAGCGTTTCGGGCAAGTTGTCAGAACGCGCCATCGCGCGAGTCGTAGTGGGTGTCCTTGCCGAGGCTTGGCAGTCCGCGCGCCACCCAGTCCGCGACCCAATCGATCATGCACGCGAGCGGCACCTGCGGATAACCGAACAGCCGCATGGCTTCGGTGGTGTTGATGAGCCAGCCTTCTGACGCCTCGGTCCCATGCAGCACGGGCGTCTTGCCCAGGCGTTGGCCGAACTCGGTCGCGAGCCAGCGCGTGCTGATCGTTTCCGGTCCGCTCACATTGAGCGGGGAGGTTGGGCAGCGTGCAATGGCCCGAGCGCGCGCAGCACCATGGCGTTTGCGTCACCTTGCCAGATCACGTTCACATGTCCGGCGGAAAGATTGATGCTGGTACCGTTCAGCACGCGCGTGGCGATGTCGTGCAGCACGCCGTAGCGCATGTCGATTGCGTAGTTGAGCCGGATCAGCCGGCCAGGCGTGGCGCGGGTGCGCGAGAAATAGTGAAACAGGCCCTCGCGTGCGACACAGGAATTGGCGTAGCTCCCGACCGGATTGGCCGGTGTGCTTTCGGTCGCGCCACCGTGGTGGATGTTCACAAACGGATACACGTTGCCGGTCGAATAGGCGACGATCCGCGAACCTGCGAACGCCTCAGCGACCAGCGCCGGCACATAAGCGTTCATCGCCCAGGTGAGGTCCTCATTGCCGGTCGAGCCGAACTTGCGGCCGGCCATGAAGATTACGTTGGGCAACTTTGGCAACTTCTCGATCGACGTGCGGTCGAGGAGATCCGCCTCGATACATTCAATACCCCAGCCGGTCAGCTTGTCGCGCAGGCCGGCTTCGCTGAAGCGGGCGACACCGATAACGCGCTTGTGCGGCGCCGCCCGGCGCGCCAGTCGTGCCAGCGTCGGTCCAACCTTGCCGCCAACCCCGAGCACGATGATATCGCCCTCGATCCGCGCAAGCTCTCGCGCCAGCACGGATGAAGGTGTGGTCATCACCTCTTCGAGGTGTTCGACATCGCGAAAGCGGTCGGGCAGGGCGGGTATGTCGGAGGGCGTGATCTGTTGCATCGGCTTCAACATGTCGGGCGTGACGACGCGCGCCTATCAGCGCTATAAGTAACCAATTGGATACTAACGTGTCAGCTTATCCTCGGCAAGACGAACGACCCGGAGCAGGTTCGCATGCAGCAGACAAACGCACCACGCATCAAGACGACGGTTGTCGGCTCTTATCCGGTGCCCGATTGGCTCGCCGCGCTTCCCTCCGACCAGGCGCTCATCGATGCGACGCGGGTTGTGATCCATACCCAGGAGCGTGCAGGGATTGATCTCGTTTGCGATGGTGAGCTGTCGCGCTTCGACGTGAACCACCCCGAGACCAACGGCATGATCGAGTATTTCGTGCGGCCGATGACGGGCATTCGTACGGCGATGCGTTTCGATGAGCTCGTGGCGTATCGAGCGCAACGCGGCATGGGATTTCGCGCGCGTCCGCCAGCGGTTGTTGAAGGTCCGATCGGTCCCGGAACGCTTGATCTGCCCCAGGCTTGTGCCCGCGCCAAAAGTCTTGCCACGCGGCCATTCAAGTTCACGCTCACCGGCCCGCATATGTTGGCGAAGACGCTGGTGGATCATCACTACGGCAAGCTGCCCGAACTTGCATTGGCACTCGGCGATGCGCTGGCCGAGCAGGTGCGCCATATCGATGCTGACGTCGTGCAGGTCGATGAAGCAAACTTGCCCGGCAGTCCGGACGAGTGGCCCTGGGCTGCGGAATCAATCAATCGCGTGCTGCGCGCCGTGAAAACGGTGGCCGCTGTTCACTTGTGCTTTGGCAACTACGGTGGTCAATCGATCCAGCAAGGGACTTGGGGCAAGCTGATCGACTACCTGAATGCCCTCGCGGTTGATCACGTCGTCATGGAGACAGCGCACCGCCCGGCGAATGAACTCGACGTCTTCCGCGGGTTGCGCCCCGACATCGGGCTCGGGCTCGGCGTGGTCGATATCAAATCGACGCAGATCGAGAGCGCTGACCTGGTGGCGCGCGGAATCGAACGGGCTGCGAAAATACTCGGCCCCGAGCGGGTGCGCTACGTGCATCCGGACTGTGGGTTTTGGATGCTCAAGCGAAGCATTGCCGACGGCAAGATACGCGCACTTGTGCTGGGGCGTGACCAATACGAGGGAAGGTCGTAAATTGCCGATTCACGGGTTTGCGGTATATGGATGGTCGGGACCAACTCCGACGCTCTTTCATCCGAACCACATTCGCGAGATCTGGATGCAGTTCAAATTGTGTCCTGACCTGCACCCATCCGATGTCTGCCTGGTGGTCGAGCAGTATCGGGACGGTGGCTACGAGCGGCGCTTCCACAAACACGTGCCGCGCGAGCGGCTGATTGATGCGGTGCGCCTCGACTTGTTGCGGGCGTTGGTTGCCCGCTTCTCGGCCCGTACGGGTCCGAGCGCGGAGCAGATTGTGGGCTCATACCTGAACGCAAACGGCGAACGGATCCCGTCGGCAAACGATCTCACCATCACAACCTCGCACCCCGAGCCTGGGGTCGTGCGGTGTTATTGTGGCAGCGCGACGGTGGCGTGGTCCGATCACGTGTTCGCGCGCAAACAATTCCGGCTTCCGCAAGCAAGCACGACATGAGCAAAATAGAAGCGGCCCCGAGTTGAGGCCAGAGGGTTTTCGGGGCCGCTGCAGGCTCGGAGTTCGCAATCCGAACGGCCAATACTAACGCGGCCGCGGTTGCCTGCGCGGTTCATCTCGGCACGCTAGCGGGCGGAATGGAGTGTGGTTTTCCCGGTTGCGTGTTCGTGGCAGAATTCGCAGCGGATTCGGACCGATGGGACGCGGAGGGCATGCGCAGGGTTGCTGCAATCATCGTGTTCCTCGCAATCGCGTTTTTTGGCGCGTTGTGGATCATGGATTGGATCTGGCCGCGCGTGCCGCCGGGCGGTCCACCAGCCCTGTCGGAGGTCCCTGCGCTCGACGCCGTTGCGCGTTCCTCGACCATCGTTGTGCCCGTCGCCATTGCCGACGCTGCGATTCGCGACGCCTTGGAAGCGCAAGCCCCACGCGATCTCGCGGGAAAGAAGGATAATCCCGTCGCTCAGCTGCTGTCGAACGCCGATATTGGCTGGACCGTGCACCGCGGTCCGCTGGCGGTTGCCGGACGTTCCGACGCACTCATTGTTTCGACCGTCCTGAACGGCACAATGCACATTACCGGCCAGCTCAGTGAAGCGGCCGGCAACCTGACGGGCATGCTGGGAGGCCTGATCGACCGGAATCTCGGCCAAAACCTGCAGAGGCTGACTGGCAAGACCATCGATCAGCGCGCCGACTTTCGAGGCACCGTCACGATGACGGCCCGCCCGGCCGTCACGGCAAACTGGCGGATCGACCCCAACCTGAACGCGCAGGTCTCGCTCGCCGACGCATCCATGTCGATCTCGGGCGTCCCGCTCAACATCGGCGACGAGGTCAAGCCGTATCTCGATCGGGCAGTATCCGAGCAGGTGTCCCTCCTGCAGGGCCAGGTACGCAGCGACCCGCGGCTCGAGCAGACGGCGCGCCGGCAATGGGCGCAGATGTGCCGTTCCATTCCGATTGGGGGTGGCTCTCGTGGGTTGCCGAACCTGTGGCTGGAGGTGCGGCCGACCCGGGCCTTCTCGGCCCAACCTCGATTTGATGCGAATGACGTGATCCTCACACTGGGAGTTCAGGCCGAGACTCGGATCGTCCCGGCGGAAACCCGGCCGACGTGTCCGTTCCCGGCGGAGCTTGAGCTCGTTCCCCGGCCCGAACAGGGGCGGGTCCAGATTGCGGTCCCGATCGACATTCCATTCCCTGAGCTGGACAAGCTGCTGGAGGCCCAGCTGACCGGCAAGACGTACCCCCAGGATGGCAGCGGCCCGGTCGACGTCACCATTCGGCATGCCGCCCTGGCTCCGTCGGGGGACCGCCTGCTGATCTCGTTGCGGGTCAAAGCGCGCGAGAAAAAGAGCTGGTTTGGACTGGGTGCGGAGGCGGACGTCTATGTCTGGGGCCGTCCGCAACTCGATCGCGAGCAGCAGATTCTGCGCCTGACCGACATCGAGCTCGATGTTCAGTCGGAAGCGGCCTTTGGCTTGCTGGGTGCCGCCGCCCAGGCGGCTCGCCCGATGCTGCGCGATGAGCTCGCCCGATACGCCGTCATCGACCTCAAGCCATTTGCCGCCCAGGCCAAGCAGCAGTTATCGGCAGCCGTTGCCGAGTTTGCCAGGCAGGATCCCTCCGTCCGCGTCGATGCCGGCATTACCGATTTGCGCCTGGTAGGCATCGCCTTTGATGCGAAGGCGTTGCGCGTCATCACTGAAGCGGATGGCAAGCTGAACATCGCGGTCTCGAATCTCGCCCTATAGAGAGTTTTGCAAAGCCGACCAGGCCGTTCTTCCGAGCGGTCGTTTTCGTGATAAATTGGCCTCGCAATTTGCCTAGTGCCGCCGGGGTCCTTTATTGAGTTTTGTCTGATCGCGAAAGCCTGACGGGGGCCAGCCATGGTCATTGATCAAACAACACCCAGCCAGGTTGTAGACACCCTGCATGCCGCCCTCGATGAGGTCGAGATCGGGGTGGTGCTGCTCGACAGGGATCTGGTTCCGCAATTCATCAACCGCTGCTTCATGCGTATGTGGCATCTGAACAATGCGGCGGAACTCAAGAAGCTCGATTTCGAAGGTCTGATGCAGGTCATCGTGAGCAAGCAGTCTCAGCCGATGCCTGCGGTCAAGTTCAATGAGTTCATCAAGAAGCGGACCAAGCTTATTCGTGCCGGTGCCGAGGACCCGCGCGACGTGCGGGTTGATGGCGGCAAGGTCATCCGCGTCAAGTGTAAGCCATTGCCCGATGGCGGGCGCATGCTGGTCTATACCGATGTTACGGATCTGGTCGAACAGGCGGACAAGCTGAAAGAGCTTGCGACGGTTGACGGCATGACGGGTTTGTTCAATCGCCGGCATTTCTTCTCGCTCGCGGAGATCGAGTGGGCCAGGTATCAGCGCCATTGGCGGCCGATGTCTTTGTTGATGATCGATATCGATCAGTTCAAGTCGATCAATGATCAATTCGGCCATGACGTGGGCGATCACATCATCATTCGTATCGCGGATATTTGCCGGGAGGAGAAACGCAAATCTGATGTCGTCGCGCGCTTCGGGGGCGAGGAGTTCCTGTTGCTGTTGCCCGAGACGGACCTCGATGAGGCACAGAGCGTGGCGGAACGATTGCGCCGCGTGGTTGAAATGCGCGAGTTTTCGATCGATTCGCGTGCCATCATGACAACGATCAGTATCGGGGTCGCCCAAGCCAATCCGTATATGGAAACCCTATTCGATCTCATCAAAATGACGGACCGAGCCCTTTACGCCGCCAAGAACGGCGGCCGCAATCGGGTCTGGGCGGCCTGATAATTCCAGAGCCGATTTGCTCGGTAAAATCCAATGCCGCACCGCAACCACAATTTGCAGACCGGCGACGCAGGTTACCATAATGCGCGGCGGCCCATGACAAAGCCAATGCGAGAGCGCAGAATGTGCCGTGCATCTTCCGGTCGGCCGCTTTAAGATCATAAGACGGTACAGGCCTTCGGTGACGGAACCGGACCAGACAGGGCGGCCGTGGAGAGTAAGTCACGTGGACAAAGTGCGCTTGTTCTGGTGGCTGGTGCTGATGTTCGCGCTGAGCATCGTGGTCGCAGTGTTGAGCTGGGCCATGGGCGAGTTGGCGGATGGCGCAGATTTTACGTTCGACAATCTGCTTGACGGCACGCTGGTTATCGCCACCGTGACGACTTTCCTCAGCGCCATATTGTTGATAATTTTCGCCCCCGCGGTGTTTCACGAACGATATGAACAGACGCGTGTCCCGCATGAACAGACGCGTCTCCCACGCAGTTAGGAAAGCGTGAATAGCTCGCGTAGCGGTCCCTCAAGCCGCTGCGAGTCCTACCTCGTCTCCGTTCACATTTCCCGCAAATGGAGCAGGGAACAGTGTTCCGCCTTGCTCGT
This sequence comes from uncultured Alphaproteobacteria bacterium, assembly GCA_963760435.1. Taxonomy (GTDB): domain Bacteria; phylum Pseudomonadota; class Alphaproteobacteria; order Rhizobiales; family Xanthobacteraceae; genus JAFAXD01. The sequence goes on along the minus strand of CAVXDE010000036.1, from coordinate 276,034 downwards.
TGCTATGCAGGAGTGCGTCAACAAGAAAGGCATCACACATGAACTTTGCGGGTAAGATCACGGCCGCCGTGGCCCTAACGGGTGCGCTCGCGGTGGCTTCGGCTACTCCTTCACAAGCTCGCTGGTGGGGCGGCTGGGGTTGGGGCGGCCCCGTCGCGGCGGGCATCGGTCTTGGTCTCGCCGGCGCAGCCCTTGCGAGCGCGGCGGTCGCGGGCCCTTACTACGGCGGCTATTACGGCTACGGCTACCCGGGATATGCGGCATATGGATACGATTATCCCGGCTATGCCTATGGGTACGGATCCCCGGGCTATGCGACCTACGGGGATGACGTCGACTATGGCTACAGCCCGGGCGGCTACGCGAGCTATGGTTATGGCCCATCCTACGGCTATGCCGGAACCACCTACGCGACCCGGTCCTACGCTTACGCTCCGCGCTATCGTTATCGCTCCTACGGCACTTATGCGACGCGTGGCGGGCGTACCTATGCGGCCTCACGCGTCTATCGGAACGGACGCGCCTACGGCATGGCATCGGGCCGAAGGGCTTATGGGATGGCGAACGGTGGTGGAGTCACGACGACCAATATCAGCGGGGTATCTCGCCGGATGAACACGGCCGGTCCGGGTATGGCAGCCGGACGGGCTCAAGCCGGGCGCGCTGCGCAGGCCAATGCAATGCCCGCTGGAACGGGGATGCAAGGTGGTGCTGCCGCTTCGCCTCATGGTGCGGCAACGGAATTGCGCCGTTAACGCCGGGTAGTCATCCAAGTTTCATGTGCTCGCGGCGGTGGCCGCGGGCACAGGTTTGTTTGCTCGATTGTGGGTGAGCGCTAGCAAACTGCGGTGATCTCGACGTATGGTTCGGGTCGCCTAACGGAGTGCGGGTCACAACGCACCGAAGTGGGAGGCCTGATGCTCGAGCGGTCCCGCGGTCGCGCCCAATCGCCTGCCGATTTTATTGAACGAGCGCGCGCGCTGGCGCCGATGATCACCGCTGCGGCACCCCGCATCGAGCAGGACGGCGCAATCGCGGCGGATGTCATCGCCGCAATGCATGATGCGCGTCTGTTCCGCCTGCTCATTCCACGCGCTTATGATGGCGAAGAGTTGCAACCCGTCTGGTATGTGCAGGCGGTCGAAGAGATTGCCAAGGCCGACGCCAGCACCGCCTGGTGCATGGCCCAGGCATCAGGGTCATCGCTCGGTGCGGGCTATCTGGCGCCAGCGGTCGCCCGCGATGTGTTTGGCGCTCGGGACGCGGCGCTTGCGTCGGGGCCGCCAGGAACGAACGCGCGCGCAATTGCTGTAGACGGCGGGTTTCGGGTGACTGGTTCGTGGCCTTTCGCCAGCGGCATCGGGCATGCGACTTGGCTTGGCGCTCACTGTACGATTTGCGATGCGGATGGATCGCCGCGGCAAGAGAAAGACGGCCGGGCGGTCGAGCGCACGCTCCTGTTCCCCAAAGCATGCGCCGTCATTACCAAATCTTGGGATGTGATGGGCCTGCGCGGGACGGGCAGCCATCGCTACGCCGTCACAGATCTCTTTGTCCGAGAGGCGTATTCGTTCACCCGCGACGCCGCCGCTGAGCGGCGCCTGGACGGGCCGCTCTATCGGTTTTCCATCCTGAACATGTTCGGATTTGGTTTCGCCGCTGTCGCGCTCGGCATCGCGCGCGCCATGCTGGATGCGTTTGTGCAATTGGCAGCAGAGAAGGCCCCGCACGGTTCGCCCCGGCGGCTGCGCGAGGATGCCGTGGTCCAACACGAGGTTGCGCTGGCAGAAGCGCGATTGCGCGCGGGCCGGGCGTATTTGTTGACAACGTTACAGGAGGCCTGGGACGTTGCGGTCGTAGACGGGTTCACCCCGGCGCGAAGCGCATTGATGCGGTTGGCGTCGGTTTATGTGATCCGCGACGCCGGCGCAGTCGTGGCGGCCATCTATCACGCAGCCGGTTCTTCCGCGATCTTCCGGGCACAAGAATTCGAGCGGCGGTTTCGCGACATGAACACCGTCACGCAGCAGCTGCAGGCCCGGTCATCGCATTTCCAACTCGCCGGGCAGCATCTGCTCGGCTTGCACTCCTAATGTCCCGTTCCCGTGCCTTGCTGGAACTTCGTTATAAAGGCGGCGCTTTCGGGGCGGGCCCCGCAGGCCGGGGGTGCCACCAAGCCGCCGATTCCGCCCCGACGCTCAGGGCCCCTCATGCTCCGGCAGCGCTTGGAATCTAGGCTTCCTCGACGCAGTATGACAAAACCAGGGAAACGAATCGGGGTGGATCACACGACGGCGATGACTTGGAATCCGGCGCATATCCGAATGCTGGGGTTTGCGGCTTGTGCGGGCGTATTGTTTGGATGCACCTCCGCCACGCCGCCCCTGCCACAGCCAACCAATCCGCAGGTGACGATCTCGGGAACGAGTCTTGATCGAGTCAAGAAGGCACTCGTAGCCGAGATGTCCAAGCGCAAGTTCCACGTGGCCAAGGAGAGCGGGCAGATCCTCACGTTTGAGCAGCCGGCCTCCAAGGCGGCGCTGGAAAGCCTCTCGTCGCGCGCTGTGCGGGGCGGCAATCCGGTGGAGCGGGTAATCTTTACGATTGCATCCGAGAAGGACGACATTCAGGTCAGTGCGGATGTTACCATCCTGCGCAAGCTCGCAGCCATGGAGGGCGAAACCGAGATCAATCAAGGCCCGGAAGGCCAGAGCGTCCAGGCCATTCTCGATCAGATCGCCAGCCAAGTCGGTACGCCAAAGCCTACAAAGAAAGAGAACTGATCGGCTGCGATCACATCAATGACGAGCGCCGACAGATTGTTGGTCGAGCCACTTGCGCGCAAGCGATACATCGGCTTGCGACAGTTCGTGACCCACAGGCAAGGTACGGTGTGTCGCGTTCGCGCCGGCTTCCGTCAGCGTCGCAGCGAGTCGCTTTGCCCCATTAAGGGAGATCAAGGCGTCGGTCGCGCCCGACAAAATCAGCACGCTCCTGCCCTCGAGCCCTGGGCGTGGTGGCTGGGAGAGGGGCAATGTTGCACGCAACAACACCGCCCCCGCGAGCACGCTCGGGCGCAACAGCAAGACAGCCGCTGCCACATTGGCCCCATTGGAATAGCCGAGCGCGATCGGGGCCACGAGGTCGTACGCCTTGCATGCCTGTTCAACGAAATCCGCCAGGTCTTCGGCATTGCGACGCACGTCGTCCTCGTCGAACACGCCTGCGCTCAGGCGACGGAAGAAGCGTAGCATTCCGCTCTCAAGCACTTTGCCGCGGGGTGAGAGCAGGGCTGCATCCGGCGCAACCATGCGCCCGAGCGGGAGGAGGTCGTCTTCATTGCCGCCCGTCCCGTGCAACAACAGGAGCGGAGGAATGTCCTCCCGCTGCGCAGGCTCGAAGCGGTGGGTGAACGACAGCGGGGCGGCCATCAGGCAGCAACCTCGAGCGGGGGAAGCACCGCCTCGATCTCCTTGCGACGCAGTTCGAGAAACGGCGGCAGCTTGAGCGCGTGACCGAGACGTGTTGGAGATTCGTCGACAGTAAAGCCCGGCTGATCCGTCGCAATCTCGAACAAAGTGCCACCAGGCTCGCGGAAGTAGACCGAACGAAAATAATGGCGGTCCTTGCGCTCGGTGGTCTGCACACCGTGATGGTCGCGGACCTTGCGTGCCAACTCCGCCTGTGCACCGTCGTCTGCGGCGCGGAAGGCGACGTGATGCACAGCACCGCGTCCCATGGCTGCCGGCAGGAAGCCCCCAGCCTCGTGGATGTCGACGATGCTGCCGATAGCGCCATTCGCGCGGAGACGCAGCACCGAGCCCTCGCGCCCGGCCTCGGCAAATCCAAAAACGTCGGTGAGAATGGCGGCCGTGCGCGCACCGTCCTCCAGCATCAACACGACACTATGAAATCCACGGATTGCGTGCTCACGCGGGATATCCCCCGCGCTCCAGGCAGGTTCGGCCTCGGTACCGGCGAAGGCGACCAGCGCCATGCGCAGACCATCGGGATCCGCGAAGGGCAGGGTGGTTTCGCCGAACCGTTTGATTGGTTGCTCGTGGGCAACGCCGCGTTCGACGAAGCGATGCATCCAGTATCCCAGTGCACTGGCCGGCACACGGAGCATGATTTGCTCCGCTTGCCCGATCCCGGCGCGCCCCAATGGCGCATATTCCCAGGGGAAAAACGTCAGGATCGTCCCCGGATGTCCGATCTCATCTCCGTAATAGAGATGGTAGGTGCCGGGATCATCGAAATTCACGGTTTTCTTGACAAGTCGCAACCCGAGTACGCGGGTGTAGAAGGCGAGATTGCGCTCGGCTCGTCCGCAGATTGCAGTGACATGATGAACGCCAGCCATGAATCATTCCTCAGCAAACGCGGGTAATATTCGCTTCGATACGTCAGAACGCATATAGTTGATGAGCACTGCTGCAGCTAGTCGGAGGCGACGCCGCTAGGAATGCGAGTTGTGAATATGAACGCGGGCCCGCTGTTGGCGATCATTGTCGGTCTCATGATCACTGCGGCCGGGGTTTGGTGGCAGGTGCATCTGGCACGTGCGCCAAAACTCGGGCCCCGGGCGGACGCGCCCACGGCTCCAATTGCCCGGCCGGAAGCTCCAGCCTCGATGCCGGCTCCTCAGGCCGGGCCCGCTCCGGTCTCGGAACAACCGCAGGTCAGCGCACAGCCGGCCGCCCCTGCACCCGAACAGATAACAGCCGCTCCACCTGCGTCGGAGATCGACGCTAAGGCTCCGAGCGCGCCGGCGGTCACCCGGGTTGGCTCGGCCGATATGACGGACACGCAGTTCAAGGCCGCGACCGCCGCCTTCACGGAGCAGATGAAGGCCTTCGAACAGTTCTACGATTCGCGACGCTTGGAAGTCCTGGACAAACGCACGGACACCCAAAGCGAACGCGATCAGCAGGTGGAGCAACTGAAAGCGTTGCAGAATGAGAAGGTCAGCGAGTTCGCCCGGGACATCCTCCCACACGCGCAATTTCTGCAGGCCGAACTGACTCGCCGGCTCGAGCAGCAAGGGATCGGCGATGTCCCGCTGCCGCCGCCGCCCGCCGGAATTTCGATCGCCATGGGGCGGCAGATTCTCCAGATGGACGTGAGCGACGTGGGGCTTCCGGGTCATCGTCCGGTGACGGCCCTTGCTTCCTATCTGGAATTGCTCGCGAGCAAGCTTCCAGATTAAATTGTGTTGCGTGCGGGCGCGTTCACGCGTTGTACATGCGCCCCATGATTTCACCGACGCGATCCATCAGCGGCGCCGCCGCTGCGCATCGAGCTTCCCGCGCCTGGCGCAAGTTGATTGAGGATGACGATGAGATTGTCCCGCGAGTTCAAGCTCTTTGCTCTGTTCTTCCTAACCGCCCTGGTGGTTACCTTCGCGCGCCATGGGCTGACAACGCATTGGGAATCTCTGGAATCCGTTGAGCAGTTCTTCGAGTACTGGCTCGTCAATCTGATTGCACTTGCGATGTTCATGGCCATCTCGGCAGCCGCAATACTGGCCTCAAGCAAGTTCTTCCTTGGATTGAGCGGGGAGCGGTTGGGCGAACGGCTCGTCCAGATCCAGTTCCACGTGGTCATGGCCATCCTGGTGGGCGTGTTATTGCTTTTCCTGCTGATGGAATTGCTTCCGGGCGAGTACGAGCTTTTGTGATGCGGATCGAGGACAACACCTGCTCACTATCGCTGCAATCACGGAGATCATTCGGTGCATCAGACGCTGATCCGTCGCGAAATTCTTGATCGCTTGCTCGCCCGCCGCGGTCGGATTCACTGGTTCGACACACTCGATGCGGCAAAAACTGCGGTCCTTGTCATCGACATGCAGGAGACGTTCTGCGCACCCGGCGGACCGGCGGAGGTCCCATCCGCGCGTGGCATTATTGGCGGCATCAACACCCTGACAGCCGGGTTGCGCATGCGCGGCGTGCCGGTCATCTGGGTGCTTCACGCCAACGCGCGACGTGGCAGCGCAACCGACTGGGACCTGTTCTTCAACTATGTGGTGGCAGACGACGTGCGCGAGCGCACGATCGAAAGTCTCGCTCCGGGCCGGCAACGCGTGTGGGGCGATCTTGTGACCGCACCGCAGGACCTCACGATCATCAAGAATCGCTACAGCGCGCTTATTGCTGGCTCCTCAGGTCTGGAGCGCGAGTTGCGGGAGCGCGGCATCGACACGGTTCTGATCGCTGGCACCAAGACCAATGTATGCTGTGAGGCGACGGCGCGTGACGCCATGATGCTCGATTTCAAGGTGGCCATGGTCTCCGATTGTTGTGCGGCGCTGTCGGACCATGAGCACCAGGCGAGCCTCGAAACGATTATCCAGCAGTTCGGGGATGTGTTCACGACCGAGGAGATTTTCGCGCGACTGGACTACGGTTCGAGCCTGCAATTTTCGGACAGCCGTCCCGCGGCCGATCGGCTGGCAAAATCCGTCATTGGTGATAGCAGATGATCCGCAATGATCTCGGATGTGCGCCGATACGCTGTCGCCCTGAGCGGCTTTTGTGCCTTTCTCAACCTCTATTCGCCCCAGGCGCTGCTGCCGGAACTGTCGCGGCAATTTGCGGCGACACCGGCCGAGGTCAGCACCATCATGTTCGCGAGCACGTTCGCGGTGGCGTTGACCGCACCGCTCACCGGCGCCGTCGCGGATGCGCTGGGACGTAAGCGCGTCATTGTCACCGCGCTCTTTTGCATTTGTGTGCCCATGCTGCTGGTCGCGACCGCGGCAGACATACCCGGCATTGCGTTCTGGCGCTTTGTCCAAGGATTGCTTTTGCCGCCGATCTTTGCGGTCACGGTGGCCTACATCGGCGACGAGTGGCCTCCTGCGGAGGTGACCGGTGTTGCGGGCATCTACGTGGCGGGTTCGAGCATCGGCGGCTTCGCCGGCCGCATGATCCCTGGGTTGCTGAGTGATGCATTCGGCTGGCGCATTGGCCTCGCGGCCCCCGCGGCAATCACGTTTGTCGCTGCAATTATCATCGCCTTCATGCTGCCGCGCGAGAAACACTTCACCCGTTCCGAGGGGCTTTACACGGCGCTGCGGCAGATGCTGCGTCACCTCGGCAACGCCCAACTGCTTGCGACTTTTGCGGTCGGGTTCGGTACGCTCTTCAACTTCATCGCGACCTTCACCTATGTCAGCTTCAGGCTTGCCGCGCCGCCCTACGATTTCTCCAGCAGCTGGCTCGGGCTGATCTTCGTGACCTACCTGGCCGGCGCCCTGGTCGCACCGTGGACCGGGCAGTTCGTTGCTCGCTTCAGCCGCCGCAGGTTCATGCTCGGCGTGCTGGCCACCTGGGGCGTCGGCGGCCTCATCACGCTGTTTTCGTCCATCACTGCAATTGCGATCGGATTGGTTTTGTGCGCCGCTTGCGGCATCGTTTGCCAGACCATTTCGACCGGCTACGTGACCACGATCGCCAAGCAGGGAAGATCGGCAGCCGTCGGCCTCTACGTCACTTTCTTTTACATCGGTGGAAGTGTCGGCGCGGTGTTGCCGGGCCTCACCTGGGCCAAAGCAGGTTGGCCGGCCACAGTGAGCATGTTGCTGGTCTCACAAGCCCTGATGGCGACCGTGGTGGGGCTGATCTGGTCGCGGGATCAGACCTTCGGTTAGCTGCGTCCTTGCGACTGAAGTCAAGGCATGTCTGCTCGGTGTTACGCAAACGTCACAATGGCTGTTGATTCAGCGGGCGCAGCGCGGTTCGCCCTATGATACCGGGCGAGGTCATACTATCCCGATACCCGACATCACAGGTGGGGAATTACAATGAGACGTCTCGCTGTCACGCTCCTCAGTGGAGCATCCGTTTTTGCCTTGACGCAAATCGCTGCGGCTGCCGACATGGCCGTAAAAGCACTTGCCGGCCCGCCGGCCGTCGCTTCGACCTGGACTGGCCTCTATATCGGCGTGCACGGCGGAGCCGCCTGGCAGTCCGCGCCGAATTGGTCGTTCGCCGATCGTGCGGCACTCCTCGTGTTTGATCCGCAGACCCTGACCGGAACCGGAAACCTCGGCGGCGTGGGCGGACTGCAGGCCGGTTACAACTGGCAATTCGCGCCGGCTTGGCTGCTCGGCGTTGAGGGTGACTTCTCCTGGGCGTCGCTCGCCGACCATCGCACGCTCGCGCCATTGACGTTCAACGGCGGTACCGCCAGGGCGGGCAGCTCGGCGTCAATGAGCGCAAACACGCAATGGCTTTCGAGCGCCCGCGCGCGAATCGGCTACGTCGGCTGGAACAACACGTTGTTCTATTTCACCGGCGGTGCCGCGTGGGCCAACGTCGAATACAATGGACAGGCGATGGTGCCGTTCTTGGGTTCGCAGGTCACCAGCCAGGTCGCAGCGACGACCACCAAGGCGGGGTGGGTTCTGGGCGGCGGCGCCGAATGGATGGCAACGCCGAATATCATGATCCGGGCGGAATACCTCTACTACAATCTCAACAACAACATCTCTCTGACCGGATCCGTGCTCCCGGTTCAAGTCGGCGGCACGCAAACTCTGAACTACGGCTGGTCAAATTACAACGTGCAGGTTGCCCGCGTCGCGGCCAGCTATAAGTTCTGATCACCCACGGGTCTGGCATTGGGCGGTCGTCGCGATGAGCGGCGATTGCCCGCGCTGGGGTTCGCAACGGGGCGGTGATCCGGCACGTTTGATCTCGGTCAAAGGTATTTGCGGTCGGGCGTGCATTGAACATGAATGATCCAACAGCAACCGCAGGGATCCTGTCCGGATGGCGACACTCCATCCGAAACGGATCTGGCGAACCTAGCGAAGGGCGGGGGCAAGTTTCGCTCTCTCGCTGAAACTTTCGCTGATTGGATCTGGGAGGTCGATACAAGCGGCGCCTACACCCATATCGGTCCGCGTGCGCACGACGTCCTGGGCTACGAGACAGAAGAACTGATCGGGAAGCCCTATTTCGATCTTATGCCCACTGCCGCGCGAGCCGCTTTTGAAGCTATCGTACAGCAACGCAAGCCCTTCGCTCGCCTGGAAAACGCAGTCATCAGTAGAAGCGGCCAAAAGCTCCTGCTTGAAAGCAGCGGTGTTCCCGTTTTTGCCCGCGACGGTAGGCTCACCGGTTACCTGGGCGCTGACCGGGATATCACGGCACAAAAGCAGGCCGAGCGCCAGATGGGCGAAGAGGAAGGGCAGTTCCGCGCCGTAGTTGAGCAGGAGATTGCCGGGATCTACATGATCGCTTCGGACGGCGTGCTTGCCTACGTGAACCCGCGCTTTGCCGCGATGTTCGGTTACGCGCCGGCCGAGGTGATCGGGCGGCCATTTACGGATTTCGTCGCCGATGCCGACAGAGAACGGGTCCGCCACTCTGCCACAGCACGTTTGAGCGGCGCTGAGCTGCCCGGCACGCTCGCGTTCGGCATGAAGCGCAAGGACGGCACGCACGCCGATGTGCTCGCGCAGGGCGCGCTCGCGTTTTTCCTCGGTCGTCCCGCGGTAATCGGGGTGATCATCGACGTTACCGAGCAAAAGCGCGTGGAGGCCAGTCTGCGTCTGAGCGAGGCGCAGCTGTCCAACGCGCTGGCGATCGCGCGTGCTGCCCACTGGGAATACGATGTCGCCAGGGATCAGTTCATATTCAACGACAACTTCTATCGCATCTTCCATACCACGGCGGAGCAGGTCGGTGGCTACACCATGAGCTCCGCAGAATACGCGCGGCGCTTCGTCTATCCCGATGAGATCAGCCTCGTGGCGCGGGAAATACAGGCGTCAATTGCAACGAACGACTGCAATTATATCAGCGAGCTTGAGCACCGTATCATTTGTGCGGACGGTGCGATCGGCTACGTCGCGTTGCGTATTTCTGTGGTGAAGGATGCAACAGGCCGAACTGTGCGTGCGTTCGGTGTCAGTCAGGATATCACCGAACGCAAGCGCAACGAAGGAACGTTGCGCCAAGTGAACCGCGCGCTGCGCCTGCTGAGCACTGCCGACGCTGTCCTTGTCCAGGCGACTGACGAGCAGCAGCTGGTCAATGACATGTGCCGCGTGATTGTCGAAAACAGCAGTTACCCGCTGGCCTGCATTGCCGCTGCGCAGAACGACGCTGCGAAATCGGTGCGCCCCATCGCCTATGCGGGTTCTGAACCGGGTTACCTCAGTAAGATTTCCGTGACCTGGGCTGATGACGAAAAGGGGTCCGGGCCCGGCGGAATTGCGATCAAGACGGGGAGGACGCAGATCAATCGCAATTTTGGCCGTGACGCATCCATGGGCCCATGGCGAAAGCCGGCGTTGGAACATGGGCTTGCATCAAACATTGCCTTGCCCCTGGGAGACAGCGCAAAGTTCCGCGGCATTCTGGCGATATATTCCCGAGAGCCTGACGCATTTCAGCCGGAGGAGGTGGAGCTTCTGGAGGAGTTGGCCGGCAGACTGACCTACGGTCTGACTGCGCTGCGCGATCGCAAAGAGCGTGAGGCTGCGGTCGAGCGGTTGCAGCGAAGCCTGAGTGCGACCGTGACCGCACTCGCAACCACCGTGGAGAGCCGCGACCCCTACACAGCGGGTCATCAGCACCGGGTCTCGGTGCTTGCGAGTGCGATTGCGCGCGAGCTGCGGATCCCCGAGCACGAGGTCCAAGGCATCTTCTTTGCCAGCGTCATTCACGACATCGGCAAGATCCGCGTCCCTTCCGATATTTTGAGCAAACCGGGCAAGCTGACGCTGATTGAATTTGAGTTGATCAAATCGCACGTGCAAGCGGGCTATGACATCGTCAAGGGAATCGATTTCCCGTGGCCTGTGGCCGACATGATCCTGCAGCACCACGAACGGCTGGACGGGTCAGGCTATCCGAACGGCCTGTGCTCCGAGGCAATTTTGCCAGGAGCCAAAATCCTGGCCGTGGCTGACGTCGCAGAAGCGATGATGTCGCATCGCCCGTACCGGGCAGCACTCGGTCTCGAGCGCGCCTTGGCCGAAATCGAGGAAGGCAAGGGCCGCTTGTTTGATCCGGCTGCGGTTGACGCCTGCCTCGATTTATTCCGACGCCAACGGTTCACCTTTGAGGAGCCGCTGCCGAGCGTGCCCTCGTCAGCGCACGAAACTGCCCAGCATGCATGAAAAAAGCCGCCGTAGCCCGTCTAGCGCACCGACCTTAGCCAAGCGGTATCATACGCCCCACAAATCAAAAGCCCCGCCGAGGGTGGGGCGGGGCTTTTGGAACAGGGGCGCTGGGACTGGAGGGTGAGGGGGACCCAGCGCCAACGGGGTAACCGCATAATCTCACTCGGGGCCTGCCGGGGCAATTATACGGAGGTTTCGATTGGGTGTCTTAGGACTTTCAACCTGGGGCACTAGACTTGCGTCGGCGGCAGCCGCATACCCGATTTGGATAATTTCGGTACTTCAAGGCCGGATTGGTGGGTGCCGGCTTGGACGTGAGGGGCATGACGCAGCCGGTACGTCGTTTGAGACGCCCGAAAACCGGGTCGTCCCGTCACATTTCGATCAAGATGAGGCGCGGGTCATGCCGCGGCTGAGGTGGCGCTCGGCCCAGCGGGCCAGGCGCACGAACGGCAACCCGAGCAGCAAGTAGATGGCGCCGACCAGGAGGCCGGTACCGAAATAATCGTAGTAGGTGGTCGAGAGCAGCTCATAGGTCTTGGTCAGTTCCACCAAGGAGATAACCGAGACGAGCGAGGAATCCTTGAGCAGCGAAATGAAGTCATTGGTGGTCGGCGGCACGACGATGCGCGCCGCTTGCGGGATCACCACGTAGCGCAGCGACTGCCGCTCGGTCATGTTGAGCGCGATGGCGGCTTCCATTTGATGGCGCGGGATCGCCAGCAAGCCGGCCCGATAGTTCTCGGCCTCGTAGGCCGCGTAGTTGAGCCCGAGCGCCAGCACGCCCGCCACATAGGGGTCGAGTTGGAGGCCGATCTTGGGCAGCCCGTAGTAGATGAACAGAAGCTGTATCAGCAGCGGCGTGCCGCGGATGGCCTCGATATAGACTTGCGCGATGCGATCGAGCACGACGCCGCCATAGACCCGGCACAGCGCCAGCACCACGCCGAACGCGACCGCCAGTACCATCGACAGGACCGAGATCTGCACGGTCGCAACGGCAGCCCAGCCCAGCTGCGGCAGGAAACGCATGTAACGCTCGAGCTGGCCGCGCCACGTGGTCGGTTCGGTCGCCTCGACAAAGCGATCATAATCGATCGGCTGCGCCAGCATCGAGCGCGCGTCCCCGGTGGCCTGCGCCATCATCTGCGTCCACAGCGCCCAGCGGTCGAGAATGCGATGCATGGTCCCATCGGCGAGCATGGTGGACAGCGCCGAATTGATGTTGGCGAGGAGGTCGGGATGCGCGCCTTTCTTCAACGCGATCCCGTATTCGATGCGTCCGATCGGATCGCCGGTGAACTCGAGCGCGCGGTCGGGCTTGGCGTAATAGACCGCGATCGGGAAATCCATGACGCTGGCGTCGATGCGCCCCAGCTTGAGATCCGAGTAGACGTCGATCTCTTCGTCATAGACGCGCACGTCGATATTTCCGGCGGCGCGCAGGACGTATTCCATCTGGCTCGCCTGCAAGGTGCCGACGCGTTTGCCCTTGAGGGCGGCCAGGTTATCGAGCGGCGGGTCGCCGCGCCGGATCACGATCTGGCCAAACGTGATGTAGTAGGGGATCGAGAAATCGGCCGCGGCCTGATGGGCGGATGTGATCTCCAATCCGTTGATGACGAGGTCGTAAAGCCCAGTATCGAGGCCCGGGATCAGGCTTGCCCAATCATTGTTGACGAATACCGGACGGTAGCCGAGCCGCTCAGCCAATGTGTTCATGATATCGACCTCGAACCCGATGATCTTGTTGGGATCACCCGGATCGCGGAACGTGTATGGCGCGCCGCTGCTGAGCGCGCCGCCATAGCGCAGCTGCGGTAGGGCGCCGGCGGGCGTGGTTTGAACCGGTTGTGCGAAAGCCGTGATAACGGACGAGATCAGCAGGACAAAGATAAGAGCGAGGCGCGTCATGAGGGGGAACCTCATCAGAGGAAGCGGTGCAGGAACTGGCGCGTGCGCGGATCTTTCGGATTTTGAAAGATCTCGTCTTCATCGGAAATCTCGATGATCTCGCCTTTATCCATGAAGACGATGTAGTCGGAGGCGTCGCGGGCAAACCGCATCTCGTGCGTCACCACGATCTGCGTCATTCCCTCGCGGTCGAGCTCCTTCATGACGTCGAGCACCTCGTCGACCACGATCGGATCGAGCGCCGACGTCGGCTCGTCGTAGAGCATCACCTTTGGCGCCATCGCCAAGGCGCGGGCAATCGCGCCGCGCTGCTGCTGGCCGCCCGAGAGGTTGAGCGGATAGCGGTCGACTTGCTCGCCGAGGCCCACCTTCTTGAGCAGTTTTTCGGCCAATCCGGCCGCTTCGTCGCGGGCAATACCCTTCACCACCATGGGGGCCAGCATGACGTTCTGGATCAACGTCTTGTGCGGGAACAGGTTGAAGCTCTGGAACACCATGCCGACGTTGCGGCGCAACTTGTGGGCCACGTCGGCGAGCGGCCCGGCAGGCGTGCTTGGCTTGCGCTCCATGGCGACGCCGCAGATCTCGACCCGCCCTGAGTTCCAGCACTTCGAGGCCGTTGAGGCAGCGCAGCAGGGTTGACTTACCGCATCCCGACGGACCAATGAGCGAGACGAGGTCGCCTTCCTCGATCTTGAAGCTGACACCTTTCAGGATCGGGGTCTTGTCGAACGATTTGTGGACGTCCTCAACCTGAACGATTGGTTGCATTCGCTTTGGCCCCCATAAACGCGCCAATAAGCCCAAGCACGTATCACGGCGTGGTGACAAGCCCGCTCGGGCGTTGGGGCGTCCAATCGCAGCAGTCCTGGACCCGCCGCCGAGCACTGCAAGTTCTGGTCCTGCTTGGCACAGCCGGACTGACCAACCCGGCGCGGGCGAAGAACACGGCCCCGGCCTGGCTGACGCTGCCGCCGACCCCCAAGCTGCCGGCGCCGCGCCGCAGCGAGACTGTGTCTATCAATGGTGCCGAAATCTATTTCGCGCAATTCGGCGAGACCGGCCCGCCGGTGCTCATGTTGCATGGCGGTTTGGGCAATTCCAACTACTGGGGACACCAGGTTGTTGAGCTGTCCAAACAGTTCGCCGTGACCGTCATGGACACCCGCGGACATGGCCACAGTCCGCTGATCTCGCGCGCTTTCAGCTATGGTTTGTTTGCCCAGGACGCCATCGCGCTGCTGGATTATCTGCACATTCAGACCAGTAGCATCGTCGGCTGGAGCGATGGCGGTGTGACCGGGCTTGAGCTGGCGATGACCCGACCGGATCGCGTGGCCAAGCTGTTCGCCTTCGGCGCCAACAGCACGCCCGCCGGGATGAAGCCGGGCGGTGCGCGGGCAGGCGTCTTCCCAGCTTACGCGGCGCGCTGCCGCGCCGAATATGCCGAGCTTTCGCCCAATCCGGAAAAGTGGCCGCAATTGGTGGAGGGACTCAGCCCCATGTGGCGCAGCGAGCCCAATTACCCGGACCAGAAGCTTGCGCGCATTACAGCGCCGACTGCGATCGCCGATGGTGCCTATGACGAGATCATCAAGCCCGAGCACACCCGCCACATGGCAGCCGTTATCCCCGGCGCGCGGATCGCGATCGTGCCAAACACCAGTCATTTCGCGATGCTGCAGGACCCGGCCGCGTTCAATCGCGCGCTGCTGGACTTCCTGCTTGCCTGAGGGACCTGGAACAAATCCGCCGGCTCGGGCTACATTGGCCTCTGACTACACTTCGGGGGATGAATGTCGGATCCAGGCGATACGTTCACCCAGGTGACGTCCACATCGTGGATCGCGCGCCTGGGCAAATCTATTCTGGGCGTGCTGATCGGCATCGTGCTGATCATCGGCGCCATTATTCTTCTGTTCTGGAACGAGGGCCGCGCCGTCACGACGGCACGCTCGCTCGCCGAGGGCAGCCACGCGGTGGTGGAGGTGGGCTCGGCCAGCATCGATCCGGCCAACGACGGCAAGCTCGTCTATGTGAGCGGCGAACTCGATGCGCGCGCTCCGCTCAACGATCAGGAGTTCGGCGTCACCGCCAACGCGCTGCGTCTGGTGCGCAAGGTCGAGATGTACGAATGGAAGGAGGAGTCCAAGACCGAGACGCGCAACAAGCTCGGCGGCGGCGAGGAGGAGGTCAAGACCTACACCTATCATCGCGTGTGGTCCGATCGCTACGAGGATTCCAACCGTTTCAAGCAACCGGATGGCCACCAGAACCCGCCCATGCGCTACCACGGCCATGTGGTCATTGCGCGCGACGCGACGTTGGGTGCGTTCCATCCGGGCGAGCAGGTGTTGCGCCTGTTGCCCGCCGATGAACGCCTGCCGCTCGCCCCCGGGCTGGCCGCTCCGCTGCGCGCGCGTGTGGGAAGTCCTGTGACCGTCGTCGACGGCGATCTTTACTTCGCCGCCGACCCGGGAAATCCGGGCGTCGGTGATCTGCGCGTCTCCTACTCGATTGCGCCGAACGGGCCGGCGAGCCTCATCGGCCGGCAGACCGGAAGCGATCTCACCGCGTACCAGACCAAGGCCGGCGACCAGTTGCTCATGGCGGTTGCAGGCGTGAAGTCCGCCGCGGAGATGTTCAAGGCGGCCGAGGACGAGAACCGCGTCCTCACCTGGGTGCTGCGCGTGATCGGCGCCGCGGTCATGTTCTTCGGCTTTGTTCTCATCCTCAGCCCCCTGGTCGTGGTCGCCGATGTGGTGCCGTTCGTCGGCAGCGTTCTGGGCGCCGGCGCCGCACTGGTGGCGCTGGTGCTGACGATCGCGCTCGGCTCGGCAATCATCGCTCTCGCCTGGCTCTGGTACCGGCCATTGCTGGCCATCGGCGCCCTGGTGATCGGGTTTGCGATCGCGTTCGGGCTGCACAAGCTCGCTGCGCGCAAGGCAGCGGCCCGCAAGCTCACGCCGGCCGCGGCGAGTTGCCGACCAAAACCGTGGGCATCGCGCAGCGCGCGACGCCCATCCTACCGCCTACGCTTTACTGTTTCGGCGGGAAGGAGACCGTGTTGAATAGAACTTCGGTTTGCGGGGCTGGCGCCATGGCCGCATTGTTCTGGTGGCCATCAGGAAATGAGGCGATGCCCAATGCTGCGCCGCAGCTTTTGATGGGAATCACAAGCGCCGGGCTCAGCCTTGGCAGGCGGCCGATTGCACGCGCGCAGGAGCCGGAAAGACTTCGTATCAGCATCGAGGTCGCGGCAACCGGAGGACGGCTGGTCCCGCCCGACTTCATCGGGCTGAGCTAGAATCGCAATTCTCGCCGATGAGGATTATGCCTCGCCGGACAACACATCGCTGATCGGATTGATCCGGCGGCTCGGGCGCGCGGGCGTTCTTCGCATCGGCGGCAACAGAGCGACGACACGGTCTGGAATCCCAGCAATCGGGAAGCGGAGCCCGGCCGCATCGTCCTCACCCCGGCGCGCATCGACCGGTTGGCCGCGCTGGTGCGTGCACTCGGCTGGAGGCTCACCTGCACCGCCTGACGGTGCGCGGATGCGCGTGCGCGGAGGCGGCGAATGCGGAGGCGGTGGTTGCGGCGCCGACGAGGCCAAACGCAGTGAAACCGATCAGCAAATTCCTGTTCATGGCGTTCTCCTTCAAATAATTTCATGTACCAACTTGGTGTCGCCACCCGAGCCAAAGTTTCGAACCGGCGAGGTTAAAAAGCCGTGGCGGCCGCATTAATGTTTGGCCATCAGGAATGAGGCGATGCCCAACGGCTGCGCCGCACCTTTTGACCGGAATCACAAGCCCCGGGTTCAACCTCGGCAGGCGGCCGATTGCACGCGCGCAGGAGCCGGAAAGTCTTCGCCTCAGCACCGACCTCGCGGCAGCGGGAGGCCTGCGTTCAGTGACATATGTCACAGAGTGGCACGTATTAGCGTGCCACAGATAACACACGGGCCGCGCACCGGCACTCGTGCTGATTGCCGGCCGCAATCGCGGACCCGGAGGCAACAGCTGGGGACGCTTGTTCGTCAACAGGCGTCGCAAGCCGACAGGAGATCACGTCATGAAGCAAACTTTAATCGCAGGCGCGACGGCGACGGCTCTCGCCATCACGGCCATTGCGCCGGCAACGGCAGCGCCGGTTCTGTCCAACACGGCGGCGGTGAAAAGTGCCGCCGATAACTCGGTCATTGATGTGCGCTGGGGTTGGGGCGGCTGGCTTGCCGCGGGCGTCATTGGCGGGATCGCACTGGGCGCGCTGGCCTCGCCCTACTACTCGTATGGCTACAGCGTTCCAGCCTATCCTTATCCGTATGGCTATGCCGGGTATTACGGCTATACGCCGTATACCTACGGCTACGCGCCGTACTACGGCTACAGCGGCTACACCACCTACGCCTACGCGCCGCGTTACTACCGCGCACGCCGGTATTATCGCTACCATCGCTGAGCCGCTTCCCAGGGAGCTTTATCGATGCATCGCACGCCCACGCGCACAGGCTGCGCGTGGGTTAACGCTCTCTGAAGCCAAACGCTGGCTTGAGGTTGCCGAAGCCAACCAGATCAAGGTGGACTGAGCTTATCGGCGCTCAGGGCGTCCTCGCACAACGAAGAGAACGGCCAGCCAGAATGCGATCCCCCCCAGCATGATGGCGAGCCAAAAGACGATCTCCAAATCGGCACCAGCAGGTTGGTACATGGCGTGCACCCGAGGTTCTTGCTTTGGGGGCAAGAGACATGCCGAGACCCGAACGGGCAGTGTCTCAATCAAATAGGCGGGATGATACAGTCAAAAATAACAGCGCGGTTGTTGGCACCGCGGGTTGCAAGTGCGGTGTGCGCCGGTTCACAGCCGCGATCGCGAAACGGGGCTATGAGTCGCGAACGTACAAAAGGGAGCGGTACCATGGCTGATGTTCAAATCACTCTGGGCCTGCCGGTGCTGCAGAAAGGGGCAAACCCGCAGTCCGGCCCGACCGTAATCAAGCATTTGCAGCTGATGTTGAACGAGCGCGGCGGATTTCCGGTCCTAGTCGAGGATGGAAATTTCGGGCCGTCCACCGAGAAATCGGTCAGGCATTATCAGCAGAACGAGAACCTCACCGTAGACGGAGTTGTTGGAAGCGAGACTTGGACCTCGCTGCTGTCGCGCTGGATGCTGCAATCCGAGCCGGGGTGAGTCGTATTGTACGGGGTGGGATGGCTATCGCTGCCACTCCGGCCGCGTGGGCACGGCGCCCGCGACGTTCTCATAGCGGGATAGGCGCACGCTTCGCGCCGTGCCCACCCTGCAACTCGCCTCAAGTCAGCCCGCATCTCACGGCTTCGGCGACACCCGCCCCTTGACGCTGGCCTTGCCGATCCGCACGCAACTTGCGGCGTGATATTGCTCCGGCACGGTGAGGACGAGATTCTCCGGCCAGGAGTCGAGCTTGCGCAGCTGGCCTACGGTTCTTGCGGTGAGCGGTGTGTCGGCATCCGCTTCAACCCGCATCTTTTCCGGCAGGCCACCGAGGGCGATCTGCAGCGCCGAGATGCATTTCGGTTTGTAGCGCATCGGGTTTCCTCCCTTGCGGTTTCTTTTGCCACAGCTTGACTCCATGGCCGCCGTAAGTCGAGGGGGTCGTTCCCGTTACGTCAGCTGAACGGGGATTTCGATCCGTTGCCTTTGCAGCGGTCGGCGATGACCTTGAGGGCTTTTTGTGTCTGCTCGATATCGCCGGGCAGATTGATTTGCGCGGACCTGAACGCCTGCGTCACCGTGGTTTTGTCGGCGGTCAGATACTCGATGACAATGTTGTCGCTTTCGATTTCCAGCCTATAGAGGGTCGTGCGGCCCGCATAATCTTTGCTGATGCGCGAGTTATCAGGTCGGATGCGGCCGAAATAGTAGCGAATGAAGCGGGGATAGCGCGGATCCGGCACCACCACGGCGCACGCGGTAAGATCTACAATCTCCGGCGTATCCTGTGGATCGACTGTCCCCGTGAACACATAGTTGAATGCTTTTTGCAGCAGGTCGTCGCGCACGCCCGCGCGCATTGGCGCGGCGCACGCCGTGATCAGCAGCACGACGAGGCAAAATCGCTTCACGTTACGCCTCACAGGCCCGCCTCCATGTTACCGCAGCCGCAACAATGAGCCAACGCAGTCCGTGCGTTGCCGCTCCGGTGCGGGCGAAAAACTGTTAGACTAGATTAGTGCGTCGTGTCCGGGCGCTCCTGACCTGCGCGAGGGATGGAAACATGCGGTACGCAACCGTATCGAGACGTGAAGCGATCAAGCTGTCGGTTGCGTTGGGATCTGCCCTGCTGATGCCGGCCATCCTGCGTGCGGAGGCGCCGAAGCCGACCTCCGTCACGCCGGATATGATCGAGGCTGCCCGCAAGGAAGGCCTGGTCGTGTTCTACACCGCCATGGACATTCCGCTTGCCGAGGAACTGGGCAAAGCGTTTGAGCGGAGATATCCGGGCGTCAAGGTTGGCGTGAAGCGATCGGGTGCAGAACGCATCTTTCAACGCGTCGAGGACGAACGCAACCTCGGCCTGCATGAGGTCGACGTCATCTGCAGCACCGATGAATCGCACTTTGTGCGCTGGAAGCGCGACGGCTTGCTTGCGCCTTATGTGCCGCAGGACGTCGCGCAACACTTCCCGTCGGATGCCGTCGACCCCGACGGGATGTATGCGGCACTGTTTTCCTGGCTCAGCCCGATTGCCTACAACACGCAGCTGATCAAACCGGATGGTGCGCCAAGCGCGTTCGCGGATCTGCTCGACGATCGTTGGAAAGGTGCAATCGTCAAGGCCAATCCGAGCTACAGCGGCACCATCCTGACGGCCACCTTTGAGCTCGCGCGGGATCTGGGTTGGTCTTATTTCGAAAAGCTCGCGCGGCAGGATGTGACGCAGGTCCAGTCGGCGCTGGAGCCGCCAAAGCTGATTGCCGCGGGCAAGCACGCCGTGCAGGCCGACGGGGTCGATTCCGCGCTGACGCTGCTCAAGGACGCAGGCGCCCCGGTGGAGATCGTCTACGCAACGGAGGGGACCCCGCTGATCACCACGCCCTCGGCCGTCTTCGCAAGCGCGCCGCAGCCGAATGCGGCCCGCCTGTTCCAAAGCTTTCTATTCAGCCTGGAGGCGCAACAGTTCCTGGTCGACCGCGGCGCCTTGCACTCGTTCCATGCGGCGGTGAAAGACAGGGCAGGGCGGCCGCCCTTGTCGGCGATCAAGCTGATGCGCAGCGACCCGAATGCCGTCGCGGCGCAGAGCGAGGACGTCAAGGCTCGCTATACACAGATCTTCGGTTTGAGCGCAGCGTCTTCGGGCGACCAGCGCTGATCGGATTGCATCACCCGCGGCTAGCTGTCCACACACCGCTGCAGGCGCCCTCGGAGCCGGAGCCGCGCCAGGAGCCGCGGCCCGAATTGCCGGCAAGCCGCCCGCCTCCGCTGGCGCGCGATGACCCCGAGCTCACGCTCACCGACGTGGCGCCGTTGGGGGCGACCCGGCCGCCGACCGCAAAGCCGCCGCCGCCGCCGTAGACGCCGCCGTTGCGGACCTCGAGGCGGAACATCCCGCCGGAGCTGCAACTGCCGCGCGTCGTAGTGATGGTCACCCACCAGGACCCGTCGAAGCGATTGGCCGCGTCCGCGGCGTCGATCGCGGCCGTCACTGACAGGGCGGCGAGGGCAATTCCGAATGCAAGGCGTGAGCTCGGTTTCACGGCGCTATCCCCGGCTGGACGTGTGCGGGCGAATCCCCGACGGTAAGGTTCTATGCTCTGCGGCTTGGGCTTTGGTCAAGATAGCGTCGTGGCTGTCCCGAGCGTGATCGCCCCGTGATCGTGGTCTGCAACACGGCATGGTGCGGGGAGGAGGAGCTGGCGTGCCGATCCACAGAGCCATACTGAGCGCGATCATCGGCCTGACGGCCGCAGCCGCATTCCCTGTGCCATCGACCCAGGCGGCCTGCACCAGCATTCAGGCAAAGTGTGCCGTGCAAATCGGGGGGCGGTGCAATCCCCAGACCGGCCGCTGGCAATATGGCAATTACGTCGACCCAAAAACGGGCCCAGTCAGTCTTGGCGGTACGACCCAGGTGTTTCTAGCCTGCCTGGAGCGGGCACGGAGGAAATGAGCGGCTGGTCTCAGGCGCTCGGTTCTGCGTTCAGGACGAGCGTCGAGACCAGGTCGTGGATCGCGGTGATCAACGGCTCCGAATCAGCTTCGTTCGGATGCGTGCTTTCCCATTCGGTCAACATGTCGAGCAAGCCATGGAGATAACGCAGCTCGACCGCGCGCGGCTCTCCCCGGATCATGAACGCGACACTCTCGACGGCCTGAGATAGTTCGGTTGTTGTCATGTTCGCATTCCCTGGCGCCCCTTGCGGCAAGGCATGCCATGAGGAAACGACGCGCACGCAAATAGTCGGACCAAGCCGGCAAAAGCGACCCGGGCCATGCTGATACAAGCGTGGGCTCTTGCAGGACCGCACCGCGCATTCATTTTTGTCCATGAAATGTTGACATTGAATTAATGCCGAGCGGCGCGTGGGGTAGGGCGGATCGTGCCCGTCGCCCCGGCGTGCCGCGATCTCTGCGAACGCCTTGTTAACCTTATCTCCGCACGATGCAGTCCACCCGGTCACCGCCCGAACGGAGCGATAAGCCATGGCCGTCGAGGCTCTTACTTATGCTGATCTGGGACAGCGCTTGGGCTGCTCACCGGAGGCCGCCCGGTCACTCGTCAAACGATTGCGGCTTCCCCGCCAACGCGCGAATGATGGAAAGACGCTGGTCACCGTTGATCTTTCTGAGATCGCGCACAAGCCGCTGCCCGCCCGGCCACCGGCCGGCCACCTATCGGTCGCGACCGAGCTCAAAGCGCACATCGAATTGTTGGAAACCGAGCTTGCCCGGGTCGAGGCCGCGGCAGCCGGTCATCGGGCGGACTTCGAGCGCGAGCGCGACCGGGCGGACAAGCTCCTGAGCGAGGTGCTGCGCACGACCCTCGATCTCATGGCCGCGAAGGAAGCGGCAGCCCGTGCCGAGGGCGAGATCGCCGTCGCGCGTGCCCAAGCCGAGGGGGAACGCGCGGCCGCCATGCAGGCGCAGGCCGATCTGGCGGCACTGCGCGCCCGGCCCTGGTGGCGGCGATTGAGGGCGTAAGGGCAATGAGGCGACGCCCAAGCGCGCCGCGGATTGCACGAGCAGCACGATGTCGAAGCACCGCCCCGCGGCATGCCGCCGGTGCGATGATTCAGCGCCGGAGGCCACATTCGAACGTTGCATTGTCTGCATATCTGGCCGTCAAACGATGCCCTGTCGTCGCACGCAATTGTCATCGATCCGTCACGAACGATCCGAATGCATAACGGCATCAAAGGGCTAGATCAGATTATCGGCCGAAGCTCGATTGCTGGCGATGCTGAAAATTTTCCACGCGTAATTGGACTGCTCACCCGTTAACCGACTTTCCTCGCTGAGTTGGGCAGTATACGGTCAGAATATAACAAGCAGATGAAATTGCTGTTACGGGGGCTCCATGTTTAGTCTATTTTTGACCGACTTCATCGGTAGCACGGGCAATGAGCTACTGGATTGGGCCATCGAGTTCATTCTGTTTGCCTTGATCGCCTTCGGCGCGGTGAGGCTGGCCGCTCGACTTTTGCGAAAGCGCGCCCCAAAGCAAGCGACCCTGGTTGAATGGGAGAGCCCTCCGATCGCAGGGGATGTCACCCTCGATAGGGCCGCTGCCCACGATACGACCCCTGCCGCGGATACGGCCGCTGCCGACGATACGATGGAGGACGACGCCACGAATATCGGATCGTTGATGCTGGCTTTGCGCAACCAAGCCGTTGAAATAAGAAGCAAGCATGCAACGTTGGTCTCTGGCCTATCGTTGGACTTTGAATTGTTGAGCGACCGCCTTGCGACGATCGGCTCCCAGGTCAGCAGCGCGGTGGAATCGGCCCGCAAGAGTGAAGTCTCGGTCGCGCAGTTGAGCGTGGCAAACGATGATTACAAGAAAAGGCTTGCCGACGCCGAGCACGAACTGGACTTCGTTCGGCCTGAAATGATCAGATTGGAGGACGAGCTTCGCACTGTGCGCAAGGAGCTCGCGGAGACGGAGCGCAGGATGATTGCGCTGGAAGCCGAGAATGCCAGTGCGCGGAAGGCCAACGGTGAGCTGGTTGACAAGCTGACGTCCTCGGACGCAGCGCGTCAACGCGCGACCGAGGAAAGAGCAGCAACCGGCCAGAAGCTGAAGGAGCGGGACTTTTCGATCCAGTCGCTGATGCACGAGAACGCCGGGCTCAAATCCGAGCTCGCATCCGCGGTGAGCAATCTTGAAATGGCCGAGCGCGAAGCAAAGTCCATGGCTGAAAAATATGTCGCAGAACAGCAAGCGAGCAGCAGGGCAAACGAGGCCGCAATGTCTCTGCAGCTGCAGCTTGATCAACTGCGAAAGGACAATATCGTGCAGGCCGATCAGTTTGAAGGTCGCAAGGCGGTCGTCTCCGAGACGCTGGCGATCAGGGAAAAGCAGCTGAATGACTCCGAGAACAAACGCGTTGCGCTGGAAGCCAGGGTGGACTTCTTTGGCCGGATGAATCAGCGCCTGCGAGAAGAGGCGAGGCGCAATCTGGAGCACATCAGCAGCCTCGAAGGAACAAACCGCAAGCTCCTGGATTCTCTGTCACGCTATTCGAGCAATGATCGGGCAGACAACATTGAGCCGATGCAACCTGCCGCCACGCCTCGCGCCGTTCCGCGTCTGATTGCGCCTCCCGAAACGAGCTCTGTCGGTTAGCCAGAACGGGGGCGTTGCCGCGGTCTCCCTATTGCGGTTCCATCTTGGCGAGCTTGGCCAGCTTCGCCCATTTTTCGATTTCATCCCGCTGCAGCACGGTCAACTGTTCGGGCGTGCCCGGGAACACCTCAGCGCCGGCGGTCTGAAAGAAGCGCTTCGTCTCGTCGCTCGCCAGAATTGTTTGGATCCAGCTGTTGAAAGTGCCGGCGATGCTGTCGGGTGTGTCCTTGGGCAGGACCGCGCCGAACCAGGCGATGCGATCAATCCCGGGAAAGCCCGCCTCGGCCATTGTCGGGATATCCGGCGCCAGCGCCGAGCGCGCCGGCGTGCTGACAGCCAGCGCCTTGAGGCGGCCTTCATGGATTTGCGCGAGCGCGCTCGCTGAATCCATGAACACGAAATCGAGATTGCCCGCCATGAGATCGTTCATGATCGCCGACGTGTTGCGGTACAGGACCTGAACTGCGTTGAAGCCCGCGTGGTATTTGAGCAGTTCCGAGAGCACGATCGGCCCGCCGCCGGTGGCCCCATAAGTCGCGTCACCTGGCTTGCCTTTCAGTTGCGCCACGAGCTCCGCGACGGAGCTGACCGGTCGCTTCGGGTCGACGACCAGGACGAACGGGAATTTGACGACCGTACCGATCGGCGCGAGTCCTGCGACAGGATCGTAGCCGAGCCGTTTGTAGAGATGGACGTTGTAGGAGAGGGGACCGCCCGGCGAAATAGCGAGCGTGTGCCCATCGGGCTTGGCGTGGGTCAAGGCCTCCACGGCCAGGTTGCCGCTGGCGCCGACCTTGTTCTCGACAATGACCGGCTTGCCCGCCAGCGGCCGCAGCCCCTCGGCGATGTGGCGCACCCATACATCGGCGCTGCTGCCGGCCGGAAACCCACAATAGACATGAATTTCGTGCTGCGGAAACTGTTGCGCCAAGGCTGGGCAGCTCAGCGCCAGGAACGCGGCGACGGCGGCGGCGCCGAGAGACCGGGTCATAAGGTTTCTTCGTTGACCTGCCGAGGGCAATCGCATTTGCGTTAGATGGCTACGCACAGCAGCGCGGTCTCCACCTCTCCCCGCAAGCGATCCACTTGCGGGGAAAGGTGAGGGAGTCGCTCGCCCGGCCGTGCCATACGCGAATGCCCCGAACCGACGCACCCGACAGCTCAGGCCTCCGCCACGACCTTCCTCTTCGCCCGCTCATCCTTCGTCTCGGCCCGTCCAAACCCATGCTCCGACAGATCAAACAAGATCCCCTCCGGATCACACCCCCGGTGCTCCGCAAACGGGCGCGTCGACGGCCTTTTCTTCGGCTCCTCGACGCCGAGCTCGACGATCCGGCGCGAGATCTCGGCCGTATCCTCGACCGTGAAGCCGAAGTGATTGATGCCGTGCGCGACCTCGCCCGCCAGGCGCTGGGGCAACACCGCCAAGGTCAAATACCCGTCCGAGAGAAAATACGCTTTCCCCTCCGTCGCGGTCGCTTCGGCCTTTTTGATAAGGTCCATCTGGAATACGGACTGATAAAACTCCGCGACCTTGTCCACGTCGCGAACAAAGATGGCGAGATGCCGAATGGTGGGGCGGTTCATGCGTTTCTCCCTGCGGCCGACTTACGCGCCAGAACATTGTAGCCAGACTTTTTGACTTTGGACCAGACCCAGGCATCGAGGAGGCTGGTAGATGGCAGTCTCCGGGCGGCAATGAGCTAATCTCGGGAATGGGTCTGCATTACCTTATCGCAGCACCGATCGCGAAATGCTTCAAAATAGATATAATGAAAACAACTCTTCCAGTTACAGTTGGGGAACAGTGTTGCTTGGGTTGAACAGGCGCGCATGCAAGCCGCGGAAAGTGCGGCGAGTAATAGATCCCGCATAAAGTTGTATCAGTGGGTCCTGATCGGATTGGGGCGATAACAACCATACTCATCAGCATCAAATCCATTTTACCAGCAAGGGCGCGGGGCTTTGTGACTGTCGGCAGATTGGCCAGGCTCAACAATGAGAGGCAGCAATCAAGATCGATCGAATCATAATTCCGCTGCGCACTTACCAAAGTGTTGATCGCCCGCGAACGTTAGCTCGGCGCGGGAATATTTTATGTAGCGCTGCCGCGACTATTTCGTTTTTCGCAAACTGTGGCGTGGCTACAACAGTCAAAATGTGTTTTTGATGTTACGCTCGTGTCGGATAGCGCACTAAGCCGGGGGGCGAGCATGAGTGCGACGGGCAGCAAATATTTGCAGGGGGGCGAGCAGCAAGTCTTCACTAGGACAGTACGCGAGCGGCTACGTTCTCAGGTCAGACGGATCTGGCGCGCATCCGTTTGCGCTGCGCTTGCCGTCATCGCCTACGCCGGCCCGGCGACTTCTCAGACAGGGCCTCTGCCTCCAGGCCAGATCGTTCTTGGCCCGGTGGTACGCGGTCAGAGCTTTGCCAGGCTGGGCCAGCAGGGCACGTCCGTGGCGTCAATCACCAACGGGGTTGATGCCAACAACTTTTTGGACGGCCTCATAACTCCAACGACGCTGTCGTTCGTCAATTCTACGTCGTCGTCTGCAGTCGCCATATTGACGGCAGTGCCAACGCAATTCGTCCGCTTCTACACCGGGAATGGTCAGCAAGGATCATTCATTGTTGGATCAAATGCAGTGCGCGGGCTCACTCCTGAGCAAATCCGCGACGTGTTGGCCCTCCCAGGCACACCGACCATGCAGACCATTGTGCAGGTGCCGGCAGGGACTTGCCTCCTGTTCGGTACGGCAGGTCCGATCCTTAACGCGGCTCCACCGAATAACCCGACCGGCGTGTGGGGCCGCGGCGGCGCGGTGCAGCAGTATGTGATTGGCAGACAGCAGGACCAGGCGGGATGCAGCTCGTCGGCGCAATACCCGCTTTTTCTGCCGCAAAGCAGCTTCGTCGAGGCACAGCCGCTCGGCGCCCTGGCACTCCTCTACGGACCGCGCGCCGGAGGCGGGAACGCCGGAGCGGTAGCTGGCGCACTCGACCGCGGGCCTTATCCGGCGCTGTTTACCGGCATGGACAGCATGTACAACAGCCTCGATCTGCTCAACTACGGGACTGACCCAACACCACTGCGCGAAGCACTTCTGCAGCTCGACGGCGAGGTCCACGCGAGCGCCCGCACAGCGATCCTCAGCGATAGCGTCTATCTGCGCGAGACACTGCTTGGGCGCATGCGCCAGGCGTCTTTCATGGGCGGGGCTGGCCCAGGCGCGGCGCTTGGCCTCGGCGGGCCCACTTTAGCGTATCTGGGCGGGGCGGATTCTCATGCCGGCGATTTAGATTCGGATTCTGCCCTGGCGTATTCGGCCCAATCCAAGGCTCCATTTCCGGTGAAGGCTCCGCCGCCTGCCGCGCTGCCTGCACCCGAGACTGTGTTGTGGGCCCAAGGCGTTGGTGCCTGGGGCAAACTCAACGGCAATGGCAATGCCGCGAACGTGAACCGCGATCTCGCCGGCGTCTTCGCTGGTATTGACCGCCGCTTCGCGCCCAATTGGCTGGTCGGTCTAGCGGGCGGTTACACCAATTCGTCTCTGAGCATCGCCGACCCGACAAGCTCCGCCGGTATTGAGACCGGCCATGTTGCCGGTTACACCGCGGCGAGCTTCGGTCCTTGGAACCTGCGCGGCGCTGCATCAGGGAGCTTCCACACGATCGATACCAGCCGCGCCATCATCTTCCCCGGTTTCTCGGACTTTGAGAGCGCTCGCTATCACGCGACCACGGCGCAAGTGTTTGGCGAAGTGGGATACGGCACATCGTTCGGGCAGATTGCTACCGAACCGTTCGCCGGATTGGCGTTCGTGCATCTCAATACTGACGGCTTTGCCGAAACCGGAAGCAACAACATTGCGGCGCTCAGCGGTTCTAGCAGTACAGAAGATGTCGGTTATTCCAGCCTTGGTGCTCGCGCAGCGATCAACTACGTGCTCGCGAATGGCTTTGTAGTCACCCCGCATGTCTCGGCCGCTTGGCAGCATGCTTTCGGCACCATCAATCCGACCGCGGCACTTGCGTTCGAGAGCAATGGCGCGTCTTTCGTAACCGCCGGTGTCCCGCTGGCGCAGGACGCGGCTCTGGTGGAAGCCGGGTTCGATCTGAACCTCACGCGCCAGCTCGCGTTGCAGGTGGCCTATTTCGGCCAACTCGCCAGCCGGATCCAGGACAACTCGGTCATGGGCAATGTGAGGTGGCGGTTCTGACACGGGCACAGCATTGATCTCGCCGATCCGGTGCCGCCTCTTGACAAATTCCGCCTCCCATCGCCTAGACCATATTGATGACGGTTGGAATTCGAAAGCTGCTGGCGCTCGCGCTGGTTTTCCTGGCAGCTTTCGCCTCCTATTATTTGATCGAGGCGCCGTTACTTCGCCTTGATGGCCCGAGGCTCCTCCAACGACTGGCGGCGAGGGCTGTTGTTCCGATCCGCTCCGGATGGACGGGTCTCAGTCAGCGACGACGCGAGCGCTTAGGCGGACCTTCCCGCACGCGGTCGCCATCGCGGCGGCAGATGAACCGAAATCCGTCGTGCTTGATCTCATAGGCCCACTGCGGCCCGCTCGGCACACGTGCCCACCGGTCGGCAGGTAGGGCTCGATGAACCTGGCAGGGTGACGGACGGGGTCAGGATTGCGCCAGTGCATGACCATTCAATAGCGACGAAGCTCGATGGCGAGTCGAGTCAATGTCGCTGGGTGACGGCAAACGGACGTTGGCGCGAACCGTTGTGCTCGGGCACCTCCGACCCCGATGTTGGTGTGCTATCTTTTCCGGCAAGGGCGTCGTCGGGAGATAACAAATGCGGCTGCCCTTTGCTTTGGCGTTGCTCGTGCCATCATTGATGGTGGTTAATTCGACCGGTGCTGCTTCCCGGGCCGCGGCCCCGATCACACAGGCAGCAAGCGGGCTTCCCACTTACGACATTGGGGCGGCTTGTCGGGCATTAACCGCTGTCCCGGAAGCTAGCATCACAGGACCGGATGCCGCTAAAAACTGTGTTGAATCAGAAAAAGATGCACACGATCGTCTGGAAAGGGAATGGTCGAAATTCACGTCTGCCAACAAGACCATGTGCATTGGCATTTCGAAGCAGGGGCAAATTCATCCAGTCTACTCCGAACTAATGACCTGCCTTGAGATGACGCGCGAAGGCAACAAGGGCGCAAGACCATCCTCTCAACAAAATTAGTCGCCTGGGCCGCTCGTTCAAAAGAAAACCCCGCCCGGGACGGTGCGGCGCTAGTGCGAGCTGGCCACAGTTCCGCACGAAATGGTGACCGGGTGGCAACGTTGTTTGCGCCAGCTGCTTTATTACATCGTCAAGACAATCCTTGGGGCCGGGGTGGGAATTCGAGATATGCGTGAAGTCGCAATAAAGTACCGCTTGGAAGCCGAACAATGCTTTTCGATTGCGTGTGCTGCGGACGATCCGAAGCTTCGGCAACAGTCATTGAGCAACGGCATCCATTGGCTCCGTCTTGCTGACGAGATGGAGAGACGGTCGGCGCGCGCGAAGCGCCGCACCGAATTAAGATTGGTCCACTCTCGTTAACATCGGCGGATAGGGTGGACGGCCGCAGCACGTGCCGAACAGACTTCACCCGGCCCCAGGGGGAGCACCGCGCGGCCGTCCAATGCAACTAGACCAGGAACCGCATGGATGAGGGAGGTCGCGCGATGCATAGCACCCAAAAGAAAACCCCGCCGAGGGGTAATCGGCGGGGCTGATCGGGGACCTCGCGAGTGGGGGTTCGCTTGGGGTGAGGGCGCCGATGTACAGCGAATGCTATACCAACTCTTGGTAAACTGTACAGCAAAATCCATACCGAGCAGGGCGCGCGATCTCAGCCGCTAGGCCGACGGCGTTCCGACTTGAAGAATCGCGCATGCGGCAGCACTGATCTTGACGGCAATGTTTCCTATTTGTTCTCATGGAGTCTCCAGAGGGGCGTGCCGATGGCCACAAACGACGATTTGCCGTTCAAGGTTGAGCAAGAAGAAATGGGGTCAGAGTAAAATTCCACCAAAGGATCGGGCAGCGACGTGTGACGGAGCAGAAATTGAACTCTGACCCCAATTATTTCCGCGAAGTGCGCGGATCGCCGAGCCGACAGAAATCCGACGTGATTGTCGGAATGCCACCAGCCTTTGTCGGAAAATGTGGTGGCCGGCGCGATGGCAAGGGAGACCTCGGCCTGCGTTATACTTGGTGACGTCCTGGCAGAGGGTCAGGAGCATGCTTTGCCAATGCAGCGTAGCACAATGATGTCTCTTGTTGGCACGGAGCTACCGATCAACTACGTCCGCTTTGATGTCTGTTTCGCGAGAGGAGGGCGGACATAACACGGATGCGTATCTAGGGCCGGAATTGGACCCAAAGCGGACCTGGGCCGCTTCGATCGCACGGTCCAGCCCTTGCACGCGCCGCGACCCTCCGCGGTTGGCGCAACCGACGTCCCATGACATCATCTCAATGCTGAATTGCGCTCTTGTTCGGAAGCCCTATGCCGCGCCGGAAATACGATTGGGAGACGCTACCTGATGAGCAGTTGCTCAAGCGCCGCCTCAGCAGTCTGAGGGTTACGGTCGAAGGCACCTGGCTCGAGGATTGCGTCAGCAGTCTCCATGAAGAGCTCAAAGAGCGGGATATTCGGCTGAGGCCCCACACGTGGATATCGAGCGAGTGGTTCAGTCCGGACCGCAAGCCGGGAATTGCCATCCCGTTCTATCTCGCCCATCCCCGTTTGATGAAGCTCGAAAAGAAAATGATGCTCGAGGTCGAAGGCGGCACGTGGTCCGAGTGTATGGCCATTCTCCGTCATGAGGCCGGCCACGCGGTACAGCAGGCCTACCGATTGCACCGCCGCCGCCGATGGCAGCAACTGTTCGGCCTGTCCTCGAAACGCTATCCGCTCTACTATCGGCCCGATCCAGCCAGCCGGCGTTACGTCCAGCATCTTCGGCTCTGGTACGCGCAGAGCCATCCGGACGAGGATTTCGCCGAGACGTTTGCGGTGTGGTTGCGGCCGCGTTCGAACTGGCGGGCACGGTATGCCGGCTGGCCTGCGCTCAAAAAGCTTGAATATGTGGACGAGTTGATGGGCGAGATCGCGGGCAAACGGCCACTGCTCACGTCGCGCGAGCCCGTCGATCCTCTGCATGAGCTCAGCGAGACTTTGGGCAGCCACTATCAAAAAAAACAGGCGTTCTACGCCATCAGTCCACCCAAGACTTACGACCGGGATCTCTACCGGCTATTTTCCGCCAACCCAAGGCATCGCATGGCGCAACCGGCTTCGGGCTTTATCAGGCGCCATCGCGACCACGTCAGGAAGCTGGTTGCTAGATGGACGGGCGAAAACCAACTCATGATCGAGGCGGTGCTTGATGACATGATCGCCCGCTGTCGCGCACATAATCTGCGAGCCGCCGGTTCCGAGCGGAAGCTCCTGAGCGATTTCACTGTCCTGGTTACGGCCAAGACCATGCACGCGCTGTTCGGCCCGTCGCAGCGCAAATGGATCGCGTTATGAAGCGCTTGCGCATCCTGGTACTCATGCGGGCCGACTTTGTCCCACCGGACTCGACGAGCGGGTACACCGCGCAGCAAATTCATGAGTTTAAAACAGAATACGACATCGTCAGCACCTTGCGCGCGGCCGGACATGAAGTTCACCCGCTCGGCGTGAAGGATGAATTCAAGCCGGTACGCGACGGGATCGAAAACTTTAAGCCGCATGTCGCGTTCACTTTGCTGGAGAAGTATCACGGCGAGCTCATTTTCGACCAGAACGTCGCAAGCTATCTCGAGCTGATGGAGGTCCCGTATACCGGGTGCAATCCGCGCGGCTTGTTGCTCGCGCGCGGCAAGGACCTGTCGAAGACACTGGCGCATTATCGCCGGATTCCGGTGCCGGCCTTTGCCGTGTTTCCGATGCGCCGCAAGGTCAAGCGCCCGGCGAGTCTCGCGCTGCCGTTGTTCGTCAAGAGCCTGACCGAGGACGGATCCCGTGGCATCTCGCAGGCGTCCGTTGTCCACACGGATGAGAAACTCGCGGAGCGCGTCGCCTTCGTTCACGAGCAGATCGGCACTGCCGCCATCGCCGAGCAATATATCGAGGGGCGTGAGCTCTATGTCGGAGTGCTCGGCAACACGAGGCTGCGGGTGTTGCCGGTGTGGGAGCTGAAATTCGGCAACATCGCCCCGGGTGCACTGCCCATTGCCACGGAGAAGGTCAAACACGATCTCAAGTATCAGAAACGCGCCGGTATCCTGGATGGGCCGGCCGAGGACCTTGCGCCTGAACTACACTCCCGGATCCAGCGATTAGCCAAACGCGTCTACCAAGTATTGGAGCTTGATGGATATGCGCGCATAGACTTTCGGCTCTCTGCCGACGGAATTCCATATTTCCTCGAAGCGAATCCCAATCCCGAAATTGCGAAGAGCGAAGAGTTCGCGACGGCAGCTCAGCATGACGGCCTCGCGTACCCCGACCTGCTGCATCGCATTCTGGCTCTCGGAATGAGTCGGGCAGCGGCGGGGGTGTCGGCAGGCTGAACGGCAACGCGACGGACGTCCGATTTTGGGGCACGAACCAGCCGATCAACAGTGTCCGATGTGATGTCTGCTAAGAAGGGGAGGGCGGCCATCGTGCGAGCGGCCATCCGAGGCCGGAATTGACCCGGAAGAAACGTCCGACTTTCGCAGTCCCCGTTCCCAATCCCGGTCAACGAACCTCAGCGTAGTCGCTTCCAAACGAGCTCGGCTGATTCCGCGGGGTTCGCCATCGAGCCCGCCGCAGTGTAGTGCAGTTCGTCGCCCGTGAACGCAAAGCTCCTTTGCTGATCCGTCCCATTCCAGTTCGGAAACGAGCTCTGCTCGATATGCAGGGTGACCACGTGATTGGGCGCGTCGACCGTGTAGCTCCCGAAATACGCAACGACATTCTGCGACACCGCCCTGTTCTCTTCAGCCGTTCCGATCATGCGGTTGTTCGAGGCAAACCGCGGCCGATTCACGGCCATCACCTGCGTCGCAAAGTGGCCGCCGGCGTCGAAAAAGAGCATCCCCATGGCGCCCGGTCCGCGGCCGTCCTTCTCGACATAGTGGATCGACACGAGCGACCAGGTGCCGACGAGTTGTGCTAGACAACTTCAAGCAAACATAGCTGCGTCGGCTGGTGCGGCAATTGTTGCGAAGCTTGGCCCTTTACTTGCCCATAAGGCTCATCAATAAACGGTGTAAGGGATCAAATATACGGGGCGTTGTGAACGAGATTATCTCTGACCCGCGGTTGCAGGCGGGCATTAAGCGGCTAACACCAACACCGCCACTTCTGCAATTTCTTCAACACAGTCTGCGAAAGCACGCCGCTGAGGACAGTGGCTCAATCGCGAACTATATCCCCGAGCTCGCTAAAGCAAATCCGGGTCTTTTTGGAATCGGTCTCGCGACAATCGACGGTTATGTCTACGAGGTGGGGGACAGCGCGATCCCTTTCACAATCCAATCGATATCCAAGGCCTTCGTTTTCGCGCTTGCGTTGGAAATTATCGGCCCACACGCGGTCGAAGAAGCGATAGGCGTTGAGCCGAGCGGTGACGCGTTTAATTCCATTCGGCTGAATTCGAAGAATTGTCCATTCAATGCGATGGTGAATGCTGGCGCGATCGCCTGCTCAGGGTTGATCTACAGGGCTGAGAGGGGCGATGCGTTCGAACGGATACGCCAATCGTTAAGCGACTTCGCTGGCAGGCAATTGAGGGTCGATGAAGCGGTGTTTGCGTCAGAATCAGAAACTGGTGATCGCAATCGGGCGATTGCCTATCTTCTGCGTACCTATAACGTGATCGAGGGGGATGTCGATGCGGTGCTGGAGGTCTATTTCCGTCAATGCTCGATCCTAGTCACCGCTCGCGATCTGGCGGTAATGGCTGCAACTCTGGCGAATAGCGGTGTAAATCCGATCACCGGTGAGAGGGTTCTGTCACCCTATGCCGTTTCGCGTACCCTGTCAGTGATGATCAGCTCGGGAATGTACGACTACGCAGGTGAGTGGGTCTATCGGGTTGGAATGCCGGCCAAGAGCGGCGTTGGAGGTGGCATCATGGCGGCACTGCCCGCCCAGCTAGGCCTCGGCACCTTCTCTCCGCCGCTCGATGAGCACGGAAATAGTGTGCGCGGTTTGAAGGTATGCGAAGAACTGTCCTCGCACTTCGACCTGCACGTCCTTGGTCGCAGCGGTGATGTGAAGACCTGCATCAATGCCGACTATGATATTAAAGGCATTTCCTCGCGCCGCAGCCGCCAGGCCCATGAACAGGAGATCCTGAACGAACACGCCGGCGATATTCGGATCGTTGAGCTTGTCGGTGCACTGAGCTTTGCCACCATCGACTACCTGTCACGTCAACTCCTATCCCCGCAACTCCCGCAATTAGTGCTGCTCGATTTTCGTCGTGTACCAACGATTACGAACGCCGCGGCTCGATTACTTGGAGACTGCTTATCCGGCCTGCGCTCACAAAATGTCCTCGCAATTTTCTCGGGGCTCCCGGACGATTCCCTGGCTTGGGCCGTGATTGCGCCCTGGCTGAAAGGTCTCCCACACATACGTCGCTTTGATCAAGTCGATGAGGCGATCGAGTGGGCTGAGGATCAGATCGTTTATCGCTATGGTGGTTACGACTTTAAGAGAAATGCGTCGCATCTGCGGGAGCAGGTGCTGCTCGCGGGACTTTCTGAGGAGGAGCTGTGCGAAGTGGCCGAGCACTGCATTCCGCGAACTTATAAAACCGGCGAAAGGATCATCGCGGCTGAACAGCCGGCTGCATCGCTGTTCTTTCTTGAATCCGGCATGGTCAGCGTCAAATTATCTAGTGGCGTTCGGCTGGCGTCCCTGACCCAGGGAATGGCATTCGGAGAAATGTCGTTGATTGAACACCACCGCACCGCCGATGTATGGGCGGACACCCAGGTGAAGTGCCTTGAGCTGCCGCTGTCGAGTTACGATACATTCTGCGTTCGCAACCCGCGATCTGGCCAACAGATTGTGCGCAATCTGGCGGTTCTACTCGCCAAACGATTGATCCTGGCCAACACGAAAGTGGAAATTTTAACGACGAATTAGAGCGGGATCCAATGCCCCGGGCGGCATGTCGCTTCTTGGCACGAAGCAGCCGACCAAAAATGTCCGATGTTACGTCTGTTAACGACGCGAGAGGGGACCTCGAAGCTGCACCAGATCGGCGAAACCTTCCGTGTGGTCGTTGTGCATGTGCGTGAAGAATACTGCATCTAGCTGCTCAGGTCCGACTTTTAGCTGCGATAGCCGCATGGTGGTCCCGCGGCCGGCATCAAATTGCAACTTCACCGCCCCACACTCATCGGCGTCATCGCCAAAGCGCACCAGCGTTCCAGCGCCTGCGAGACCATTAAAAGAGACCATTAAAAGATTGTGGTCCCCCCTGTGTGCCGGTGAGAGTTACTATAAAACACGGTGCGGCGTAGCTATTGGATGCACCGCTGACCAGCCAAGAGACCGCCAGCAGCGCGACTGCGACGAAGCATCGAGCCATGTCCCCTCCGCATTTATCACTGTCGAGAATACGACCATGCTAATCCACCGGCATCGAACCCTCTAGGGGGCTGGAACGATCATCCGGCTGTATTCGGTAATGTCGCAGGTTGGCACTGTCTCGACCAATCAGCAATGTCCGCGGTCGCGGCAGGTGTTGGGGGCGAAGCGGACGCGCTGTCATCGTCGAAACGATGCGAATGACCCGTTGCGGGAGATATTCATTCCCGTAAGCTTCGCCGAAGATGCAGCGAGGCGATGATTGACTAATTCTCTGTCTATTCAAGTCGATTTTCTGGAAGCGGGGTCGTCCGGTCCGGTCGTTATGCTGGTTCATTCCAGCGTGTCGGGGGCGCGCCAATGGCGCCGGCTAATGGAGGGTCTGAAGGACCGCTTTTTTGTCCGTGCGGTGAACCTGTTTGGATATGGCAAGACCCCACCATGGTTTTCCGACCAAACCCAGACGCTAGACGATCAAGCGCGCCTCGTTGAGGCGGCTTTGCCAGCAAACGCCGACGAGGTTTATCTTGTTGGCCACTCGTTTGGTGGGTCTGTTGCCATGAAAGCGGCCGCTCGACTCGGCGATCGCGTCAGCAAGATCGTTCTGCTTGAGACCAATCCGTTTTATCTTCTAGCGCAAGCGGGTAGTGACGATGCGTTCGCCGAGGCAATGGACTTACGCAACTGCATCAAAAAATTCGGGGCGCTTGGCGAATGGGCGACGGCCGCTGAAAGATTCTCGACTACTGGAATGGCAAAGGAACTTGGCAGGAAATGCCGTCGGATAGGCGCGCTGCGTTCGTGGAAGCTCTCAAGCCGAATTTCTTTGAATGGGACGCAGTGATGAACGAAACTACATCCGCGGCGCAATGGGCCATTCTGCTTCCGCGGGATACGCTACTGGTATGCGATCCCGACACCGTCTTACCTATCCGCGAGATCACGGCAATTCTGCACCAATCATGTCCGGCGTGGGCCTACAAGGAAGCGCCGGGGGGCGGCCATATGGCTCCGCTTACGCGCCCGGAATTGATCAATCCAATTGTCCGCTCGTTTTTGGAACTGTGAAATATCGCGCCGGAGAGGTATGGATGTTGAAGACGCCGAAACGGCCTTTAGGCGCCGTGATCGCGCCAGCGGCTGTTTGTGAGCGGTTCGCGTGCATTCATTGCCGATGCTTTGATCTGGTGAACGCAGGAAACCTATGACCTAATCCGCGCCGTTCTCGTATGGGTCGTGCGTCCCACACGAGAGCGGATTCTTCCCAAACCCGCGAACTCAGCCCCGCTCCACCTTTCGTGTGCGCGGGCCTCTTTCTTGTAGGCGTTCCGTACGGCGGTCTGGACAGCCGCGACGGCTAGCAACACGCGATCATCGGCATAGTCACCGGACCTGGAGAGCTTGGCGCCATCTCATGGCGTGTCAATTCCGTGCCGGATCGACCTCCGTCGCCACGATCTTGAACCGGCGCGCGGGCGTGATCTTGGAGCGGGTGTTCTCTCCGCCCAAACTTAAAGCTATCCCTTACTCGACGCGGCCGTTTGCTGTTTTCGACAAACGCGCCTAGGTAATTTGCATGCCAGAGGCGCTCTATCTCGCATCCACATGGGTCATTCCCCTCCTGCTCGCCATTACGCTTCACGAGGCAGCGCATGCATTCGTCGCGCGCTTTCTCGGTGATGACACGGCATCCAAGTTGGGGCGGGTCACCCTAAACCCCTTCAAGCACATCGATCTCGTGGGGACTATTCTGCTTCCTGGGCTTCTCCTGCTTGCGCGGTCTCCGTTTCTCTTTGGTTATGCCAAGCCCGTACCGGTGAAGTTTGCTGCGTTACGCAACCCTCGCCGCAACATGGTTTGGGTTGCTGCTGCAGGACCAGCGACGAATATCGCGCTAGCCATCATTGCTGCGCTGGGGTTTCACCTGATAGGCATTTTGCCGGCAGACAGTGCACGTTGGGTGGCTTACAACCTGAAGAACGCCCTCATAATCAACGTACTGCTTGCGATCTTCAATTTATTTCCACTGCCGCCGCTAGATGGCGGACGAATTGCAGTCGGCCTTTTGCCTGATGTCCTCGCGATACCGCTCGCACGAATGGAGCGTTACGGCATGCTCATTCTGCTAGCGCTATTGATCATCTTGCCGATGTTAGGCAGGGACCTTGGAGTTGATCTCAGCATTATCTCGCGATTGCTCGCGATCGCGTCTAATGCCGTCATCGATGTCATACTTAGAGTAACTGGAAATGTGTGAATGTCGGCGCACGCTGGCCGCCGCGACCGGCTAACCAACTGCACGGGTGGGCGCGTTCGGGTGCCGTGGCACTCGTCAATTTTTATTGTTTTGGACCAAGCGTAGGAGCGAGATTGGGCTACCGTGGCCAGCGGCTTGGCAGCGAAAACGAGTGAGGCTGTTTATTTGCGGCTTCTAGCGATCTTTTGTTGTAGGGGACGAGCAAGGTAGCCAACCAAGTACAGGGTCACGTGCTGGCCCGCCGTTCCAGCAGCATCGGTGAATGCGGTAACAGTGCTCCCCGAGCCAATTACCAAACCAGTCAAGAAATGAGTCTGCGTGCTGACGTTCGGATCGACGAACAGTTGCAGGATGATTTCACCGCTCCCAGACTTGGCTATGTTGATCACGTGCCTAGAGGTCAAATCGCCTTGCGGTAGGTAGACGAAATCCGTAATGATGAGCCGCGTGTTGCCCGGGACTTGAGTGAAGCTTCCGGTCCCTCGCTCCTGAAGCCAAGTCACTGTAGTTCTAGTGTTAGCCCCTCCGGTGACTACGACACCACTTCCTCTTACCTGAAGGTATTTTGATTCGTCGTACATTAGGAGCGCCTTTCCTACCAAACAGGCCCTCAAGGTTGGACCGAAAAACTCTTGTCACCAAGTGACCCATGTCACACGAGCGGCAGCACTCGGCACGTACTTGCAAGGCGGATCGCCAACTTGGTGGTGTATCGCGACGCGGTATAAAGGCCATATTTGAGTAACGGGAGTCCTCGGTGGCGACGCAGGACGATCGGTCAAGCCAGTGCGCAGAGCTGTCGCTTACAGCCTTCGAACTTCCAAAATGGCTCGTTGAGCCGGCAGTGCGGTTCTGGTCGGCTGTTCAACGCCGCGCTCGATTTTATTTTCTGCGACGTGCCGACGCTGCGCACAGCGTTAGCTGAAAAGGACGCGCCGATGCATGCCCCGGGCGAAAAGCCGCCATCGCGGATCATCGATTTCGATGCACTGAGCGATCCCGAGGGCTCACTGCTCCTGATTGATGCGACCACCGTTGGCGGTTCCAAGTTGGCGATCGGCCATGTAAACGCGTGAGCAAGTCTGTCGCGCCTAAGGCAGGGGCCCAGCATTGGATTAATGCACGCGCGGTTAGGTTCTCCACCGCGCACCATCGGCCTGCGCGCAAGTCAAAGGGTTTGACCAGACGCGGCGCCTGAAGTTGCGCACCAGCGCGATGTCTCCACGCCCTTCTTAGACGTCGGGTGACAGAGCACATTCCTGAATGAGAGAAATGGTCAATGGTTGCACTTCCTGGACGAAGTAACATCGTGAGGTTGTGCGATTTGCACAGGGGCGTATAGAGTTTGCTATACGGGACCGGCAGTCTCTCCTCGGTTGCATGTACCCAGGTACGGCCACCATGCATGCGCCGAAACGTGTCGGAAATCACTGCACCCGGTCCGGTCTCGGTTCACCCTTTTGGCTCCGAGGTAGGGGGTCATGGGTCAGTCCCTGAGTGCAACATATTTTCGCGGGTTGGCGGTGCGTTGTCTGACAGCCGCTCGTGATTGCTATGACAACCGGACAAGAGAGGAGCTTCGGAAACTCGCAGATGAATTTTCGCTTAAGGCCGACGAACTGGAGAGCCCGTTATACCTCTCCGGGCCTAAACCTCGATTACCGGAACGCATTGGGGCGACGACATTAATCGAGCCAGGAGCCTCGGAACCGAATTAAGCCGATCTATCCCGCTCAGCGCCGCAGAGCGCAATCGTCCAGGGTCTCGTTCCCCGTCATTGGCCGCGGATAATATTCCGGAAGCTAATCGGACCCTGATCTCCGATTCGCGCCTGGATCGGTAGCATCGCTTCGCTCTCCACCGATATTCTTTTCAGCAGCTCAACCGTGTCTGGATCGAAGTTCGGGCTCGTCGGCATCGTTCCACTCCACTCAGCAATCCGATCATCTGGGGCCATTGGATGCCGTTCGAGAATAACCGGCGTGTGAAACTGCGGAAAGCTCGGGCGCTAATTACCTCACCGAGTTCTCGAATCGATGCGTCTGGCTTGTGACAGCGGGAGAACTCAGGGGCCGCCTCGGAAAGGGTTAACTTGCCGAATCCTATTTGGATCTGCCGAGCATGATCTATGCTGAAAGCACAGGGAGACGCACGATGGATATCGCGGGTATCTGGCGGAATATGCGGCGCAATCCGAACGAGGCGCCCCGCGTTGGGGCACATTTGGAAGCGGCGGGCGATCGCATCTCGATGAATGTCTCACAAGAGTGCCAAGTTGCGTTACCTTCTGCAA
This sequence comes from uncultured Alphaproteobacteria bacterium, assembly GCA_963760435.1. GTDB lineage: Bacteria > Pseudomonadota > Alphaproteobacteria > Rhizobiales > Xanthobacteraceae > JAFAXD01. The sequence continues at coordinate 235,996 of CAVXDE010000036.1, read as the reverse complement.
ACCGAGTGCCCGAGGTGAGCGTCACCATCACTTCCAACCGCCCTGGGGTCGCCGCCCAAGTGACGATTGCGGCCAATCTCAACAGTCCAGATGGAAGTTACCAAGGGCCGACGAAGATAGTTGGCCAAGGCCAATTCACAACCAACAACTCCAGCGTCCGCACCGGGTTTGTCGTTCTACCTTCTGGATTTTCAGTAGTTGGAGTCGGCGCCGAGGCGTTGTGGGCTGACGGCGCCCCGCACAGTCTGACATTGGCCTACTATCAACTCGAATGCGATCCGTGGGTCTGGTGGCGATGGCTCATCCCGTTGGTGGATCGGCTGCGGTTGCTATCGCTCTCGAAATAGCTAGCCAGGGCTGTTTTCGGAGCATGCGGGCCGATATGCAATCAGGCACATACGGTAATCTCACTTGAGGAGGCGGCAATGTTTCGATCTTGCGTTACTTTGTTTACGACCGGCCGAAACTGCACGTGTGAGGTGGTTCACATCATACCACTCGTGCGAAGCCCTATGGTGCAGCCTCAATAGCCGCGCCCCAAAGGGTATGGCATCGAAATTTCGGTACCTTTCGTTGTTCCGTGGCTAGGCGGACACCGCGTCCGAGGTCAACGAGGAATTGGTAGATGACAATACGTATAATACTTGGCTGCTTCGTTCTCGCGTTTGGTGCTTTCTTGCTGGAAATTGCGGATACGGCGCGGGCTGCAGACGGGCCGCTTGACCAGATCGGCGGGGTGTGCGTCCCAGACGGTGTCACAATCCGTGAGGGTTTGTATGAAACGCGCGGATTCGGTATCGGGTTTAGAGGTTCTAATACAGGAACGATTCGACTTCTGTGTTCCTTTACGGTGAGCGGGAACATGATCGGCACGAACATAGGAATCACATTCCTCAGCGTTATTGACGGCGATGGAATCGCCGAGGGAGCGCGGGTCCAGGCCGTTTTTCGCCATGCCGCGCTGGGAAGCAATGTAGCGGTGACGAATGGCGTTTGCGATTCGAACATGTCAACTCTTTCGGGGCCGCATAATGTCGCCTGCTTTTTTCCCTCCTACACGATCCGAATAAATGAATCGTACTGGTGGGATGTTGAAATTCAGCGAAGCGATCCCACAATCAACGTCGAATTCCTGGGTGTAGGAATGCGCTATCTTAATTAGTTCCGGACGCTATCAACCAAGCAAACTACGGACTCTGGCAATTTTCTGCCCCAGCCAGGCCTACCCCGCCGGCGGTTATTTCCTGGCCACTGATACCCTAGGCATGCTTGCCTTGGCAGGCTTGTATCCCTGAAGCGGAGCGCGGCTCTTTTCACATGAGCCGCGCTCCTGCAATTAAGCGGCTTTCTTTGTCTTCGGCGTTACTATATTGCCCCTGACCTCGGTGAAGAGCTATCGGATTTTCCGGCTAATCATACCAAGGTACCATGTGCCTTTTCGGTATAGACGGACCCCGTGACTTCACCCGCCTAATCCGCAACCCGGTCGACCTACGTGCGCCGAATCAGTGCCATCTGTTCCCGAACCGGCGTAGGTTAAGGTATCTTGACTTGGGCCAAGGGAGATTTCGATGGCAGAGCCGGTCTTGCAGAAGGGTTCTACCGATCCTGCGGTGCGCGACTTGCAGGAAGCCCTCAAAACCTTGGGGCAAAATCCCGGAACAATTGATGGTGTGTTCGGGGCGCAAACTGAAGCCGCCGTGCGGGCATTTCAGCAGGCCAAGGGGATCACGGTTGACGGAGTTGTCGGCACGATTACGTGGCGGAACATCGACGAGGCAGATCAGAGCGAGCCCGTACTGCAAAATGGCTCCGCTGGCCTACCAGTTCGCCGTCTTCAAAGCCGCATGAGTGCTTTCCAGTCCCAGCCTGATGGTGGTTTCCCTTATGTTACTGGGGGTGTCGATGGACGCTTTGGCCCTAAAACTGAGGCAGCGGTGAAGGTACTTCAACAGGCATATGGGATCACTGTCGATGGCATTGTTGGCCATCAAACGTGGCAGATCGTCAATTCGTTAGAAAATGAAGGACCCATCGACGCTACTTAGGGCACCGCGGGGCTCGCCGAGAGCCTGCGCTCGCGACGAAGGGTGCGGAGTTTCTCCGTACCAGCAATGGTGGCTCGTCACTTCAGGCTATGTATTTGCGGTAAGCGCGCTTTTGCACATGAGGGAGGAAGCATGAACAGCGGACCAACGTTGTCCATCGGCTCGACAGGACCAGACGTCCGGCGACTTCAGGTTCTTTTCGTGATGATGAAGGAGATGAACCCTTCAGATATCGACGGCAATTTCGGCCCTAAGACGCTCGAGTTAGTCAAAGACTTTCAACAAGGAAACAGTCTAGCCGTCGACGGAGTCGTCGGCCCCCTGACGTGGACGAGAACTCCCTGCGGACCCCAACACCCCCAGGCTTGCGATTGGAGCAACAGGCAGTGCCGTATCCGGCTTGCAAAAGGGCTTGAAGAAGTTTGACGTTCCCAACAGCCCTACTGATCCGGGACCAATCGATGGGCAGTTCGGGCCAAGAACCGAAGCCGCCGTACGAGCCTATCAAACCCAGCAAGGTTTGACGGCTGATGGCATCGTTGGCGATCAGACTTGGTGGTCTCCCGCAGGCGCCGCAGGAGCAACGCTCGCTTCTCTATCAGGGTTGGTAACTGTCTAGTTTGCATATGCACTGGCGCAATCTCGGGCCACTCCGCCGCCCCGATCGACAGGCTCATGGATTGGAGGCAAATCACCAGACGCCTTAATCCAGGACCGTGGTATCAATGCTGATATGTCCACAGATAGCTTCGGCATCCGGAATGTCAGTCCGCCAGCAGCATGTGATGCACCAACTCCAAAAGCATATGCGAACGCACTGCAGAGTCTGTACGATTATATCATATGCAATGCTCTTGTTGAGAAACTCTGAGACCGGAATAGGAAATTTTTGAGCTGGCCTATTTCGTTTCTGTATATTCCTTCGCAACTCTCTGAGCATCTTTGCAAAGTCGCGGGAAATTGGTGTTCGTTCCTTCTTGGCGGGCTCGTCGATGCGTATGGCGGTGACCATCCCCTTACGAATTTCAGCCCGCACCAGCTGAGCTCCGCAACAACATGTTTTAATAAAGCCCAAAGGGATCTCCGTCCTAGCAGCGCGCGTAACCGCGTCCACATCTAGATAATGCAAATCAATTTGTTCAAACTCTGGTTCGTGAGCTTGAAGTGTAACTGGGTATTTTAATGTTCCGAGAACGCGAACCTTTTTTGACGACCGTGCCATCCGTTCCTCCTTTAGCTACCGTTTGGCAAGAGAACACTCCCCCGGAGGTTGTCAGAGAGGTGCCAAAGCGGCACCGATGTCATTCGATCCCAAAGGATTGCTCCTGACGCGATTCGGTGAGTTCGAGCCCATTGGCCCAGGCGATCAAGTGCGCGCCATCATCGAACAGGAGGTCAAGAAAGAAGTTGAAGCGCCATGTGTCGTTGCCGTTCGGTTCGATCTTCACGGCGACGCTGCCGGTCTTCAACTCCCCACGGGTCGCCGCCTGCTTGATCAGTAGGTCGAATGGCCCTGCGTCACTGTGATCGTCGAAGTGCCCGAACTCATCAGCGATGCTGGCGACGACCGTCTGATCCATCAGGCGAACTGTGACATCGACTCGCGAGTCATCGTCCTTGTCCTCGTCGTTCGTATGAAAACTCACACTGGCCCGGATCAAGAGCGCATTGTCTCCGGTCGCCATGCTGCTCCTCCTGTCTGTCGTTACTCAATCCCGAACGACTGCTGCACGGCTACGCCTGGAGAGTTCAGTTCAATGCCATTGGCTCGCGCGAGTAGATGCGCGCCATCATCGAAAAGGAGATCCACCACGAAGTTGAAACGCCATGTATCGCCGTGGCCGAACGGCGGAAAGGTAGCGTGGGCGGAAGCCAGGATGTTGACGCTGCCGATCCGGAGCTGGCTGCGTCGGGCCGGCTGGACCATGACCAAAGTGAACGGCCCGGCGTCGCTGTGATCGGGAAAATGGCCCAGGTAGTCTGACAACTTCGCCACGACCGTGCGCTGATCGCTCAATCGGACCTCGACCTCGACGAGAGTATCGTTGTCCTTATCGTCATCGTTGGTGTGAAAGGTCACCCTCGCGAGCGTCAGGAGAGGGTCAGGTGGCGGCGGCACCGGTGGGACCGCGATACTAGCCTCGGGCATGGAGCACCTCCGGGAAGTTCGGTGTTCAGGTGGCACCGATCCTCTCCACAGAACCGGCACGCCGCTTCCGGCGCCAACAAGCCGGCCAGGACATTATGCTGCTTCGTTGGTGCTGTTTGTGACTTGGGTCACACGACTCGCAAGCGACAGGCGCCGTCGGGGCAAGCGGATCTCATTTGCTCGATCCGTCCTTCACCACTCTGCCGTTGACGGGAATTTGTCGTCTAGTAAAGTTCTTACTAAGCGCACATCCGGGGCGGACATGTGTAAAGGTTGGCGAGCGGCTCTCGTAGCAGTATGTCTAATTATTGGCTTGCTTAGTCCAAATGCCAGGGACAGTCACTTTGCAGCAGTACGTCGCAATGTCCAGATGGGCAAAGCTGTCAGGCGGGCTTCTTGGGGCTGAAATGGTGTTTGACTGATTACTGTAACGCTGATTCAGACTGCACAAGGAGAGGGGACAAATGTATTTTCGGCGTTTGTCAGTTTCCATCTCCACCGCCGCGGCCTTCGGCTCCAGCGTCGCCTCGGCCGACTGGTCTTCCGGGAGAAGGTGCCAGATGCGGTCTGGTCAATTTTGGCACGGTTATAAAGAGTGTCGGCTGCAAACGTGGCTTGTTCTGCAACACATTTGGAATCTGCCAGCGACTACCAACCTGAGAACTCAGTCTTCCCCACTAGCTCTCGCGAGGCGCGCTTTTTCATTCGATGGCCTCGTCGGCGGTTGGTAGCAGCGTTGGTGGAATATCTAGGCAAAGAGCTGTTGCATTTTGAACTTGATGATGAATTCAACTTTTGTGGACTGCTGTATCGGAAGCTCGCCAGGCTGTTCTCCCTTTAAGATGTGCCCGGTGTAGAGCCCGGCTATACGTCCCACGCAAAGAATAGTTTATCGATTAGTTAGCCTCGAGCCCGAGCCTTCGGACGATCTCACCTTTGAACTTGTAGTCAGCGAGGGTTTGTTCGCGGAACTTTGCGCTATCCAGGAATGCCACTGTCTGGCCGGCGCCGGCCATCGTGCGGAGCACCCCTTCATCCTTCGTCGCGTTGCTGCAGGCCTGCTCGAGCCGCGCGCGGACCGGTTCGGGCAAGCCTGCCGGCGCGAATAAGCCATTATGACCTGGCGGCACAAACGTGCCGACGCCGAATTCCTTGATACTCGGGGCCTCTGGATAGCCCGCTCGCCGCGCATCCGCGAACACAGCAAGGACGCGCAGATTGTGGTCGCGCACGCTCGCGAGCGAGACCGATCCGAAATCAAGATCGCCGCCGATCAGCACCGGCAGCATCGGCGTTTCGCCACGAAACGGCACGGATTGGAACTTCAATCCCAAGGCGTCGGACAGGTTCTCGACGGAGAGGTGAGGGATCGAGCCAACCCCGGCGTGACCGTAAGCGAGCTTGCCCGGTGTTGCGCGCGCGGCGGCAAATAGCTCCTCAGCCGACTTGAAGCGCGAGTCGCGCGCCACCGCCAAGGAAAAAACGTTCTCGTAATACTGGCAAATATAGTCGAAGGAGGTCACCTGATAGCGGGCGCCCTTCACCAGGTAAGGCGCATTGGCAATTGGCGTGGTTGGGCCACCGCCGAGGGTGTAGCCGTCGGCTGGCGCCGAGGCCAACGCGTTGAAGCCAATGGTTCCCGACGCACCGTCGCGATTGAGCACCACGATGTTCTGGCGAAGCTCGGCGGCAATCGCCTGCGCTATGGCGCGGGCGATTACGTCGACGCCACTGCCGGCGGGCCACGGCATGATCAGCTCGATTTGCCGTGCGGGCCATGTCTGCGCTTCGGACCGTATCGTCCCAAGGGCAAGAACCATGACGATTGTCGTCCAGTATCCCCGCCCCATAGGCAGTTTCCTCTCGAGAGAATGCGAACCGTTCGAACGCAGCCTAATTTTGCATGCCCGAAGACTGCGCCGCTTTTACCCGGGCGACCATATGGGGTCACCTCAGCAAGGCCATCGTCGAGCGGGTCTCAGTGTAAAACAATGCCGCGCTTTGCGCCCGGGGAATACCTGCGCCGCGGCGTGACTAATGGCGAGTGATGGCAACCAGGACCGGCAGGAGGCGGCGAATATGAGAAACAGTCCCGGACCTATCAATGTCCACGCTACACACGGTTACCTGAAAGGGCACTCGGCCGCGAAGCACGGTCGAGTGCCCAGAGCGTCCGGCTCAGCCAGTCACCGAGCGGATGGTCCAGAAGTCACTCGCCAGATGGCGCGACATCAAATACTCGTAAGGCATAAAACAGTAGCCCTGCTGGCCCCAGCCTCTGCCCCACGAGTTGCGAATGATGAAATGGCGTTCGCTGTCGTCATAGCCGACCGCGACCACACAGTGGCCGCCCAGCACGCTTTCGCCCGGGGACGGCATCGGCACAATGCCGGTCTGCGCTACCTCCTGGCTCTCGAAACTGTCGTAGACGGTGAACCCGAATACGAACGGAAAGCCGGCGGCAATACAGCCGCGCATCTGCGTCAAATCCTGTGCGACGCGCGCATACGAGCTCACGACGTCCTTCTTGGCGTCAGTGTAAGCCTTCATCGGCGGCCTCTTGGTGAATTCCGCGATGTCGTAGGGCCAGTCGTCCTCCGGACGGAGCGCCGAGTTTCACCACCGCCTTGATGCCATCACGGATCTGGGCGCCGGCGTCCTGGTTGACGGTCCCCTCGATCACCCGCTCGTTGTAGTAGATGAAGAGACGTGAGGGCGTGTACTCGGCCGTGCCCTGCTTTTTCTGATCAAACTCGATCGCGCCGGCGATGCCATTGCCGGTACAGCTGCCGAGCTGACCCTGGTCATAGACCGACGGGCACTCCGGCCGCAGGTCCACCGCTGTCGGAAGGCCCTGCGGAAAGCGGAACAGCGGCGCGGAGTAGAGATAATCGCGGGCGTCGGGCAGGTCGGGGACCCAGCCGTAACCGCCGTGCGGTGACGAGACGGCGCGGACCGATGAGGCGTGCCAATGGGTCGGCGGGTTCGGTTACGTGTCGTGGCAAATGCGCGTGCGTCTATGGGCGCTGCGTTTGGATGACATGGAGATTCTCCTTGGCTCGCGCGTTCAGTTGTGTCATCACGGAATGAAGACAGCGCGCACGAAGCGACCAAGCCCAGCCGCTTATGCAGGCTGCCGATACTGATGTGAGTTTAGCTCCGCGGGACGCTACGAATTTATGATCCGAGTCACAAACATGACTGTGATTTTTCCTGGTACAGGAGCACCAAACAGTGCGTTGCTCGTCCTCCTGGCGGGCCAGGTTGGCGACCGCGGATGAGCACCGAGGCCCGACCGCGAGTGTCGGTAGCTTTTCAAGTTGTCCGGTTTTGGTAGCACATCACTTGTCCGCTTCTGTTGCTTGTGGTGTTGGCGTTGTGGAGCTTGTGGGCGGGCACTTTCGCCCGTCCACAAATCCACAAGGCGCGGGTTGCCGGTCGAAGCGGATCACGCGGCCGCCCGCAGATTGGATGCTTTGAGGACCTTGCCTGCGGCGTCGTAGCGCGCCAGCCGGCGCGGCCCGTGGAATACGGCTAGGCAGCCGTCTGGATACTCGCGGATCCGGACGGTGGCTTTGACGTAATGGGCGCGGGATGGGGTTGCGGGCAGCTGCAGATGGCGGCGGCCGTAAACCACGGTGTTGTCACGCGCCACGATGCGCTCCTCCTCGATGCAGAGAACCTCGCTGAGAAGCGCAGGATCGGCGGCCACGAATGCACTGTCCGTCAGCGCCGCAGGCTTGGCAAAACGGGCATTGTGCTGCGGCAGATAGATCTTGCGGATGAATCGGTTGGCCGCCGCAATGTTGGTGATCCCGGCCAGCGCGAGTTCCTTGATCAGCCGGTCTTGCAAGGTGCCGAACATGCGCTCGCTGCGCCCGCGCGCCTCCGGCGAATAGGCTGGAATATGCTCGATCCCGAGGTGCTTGAGAGCTCGCCCAACCTGCGTCAGATGCTGCTTGTCGACCGGTCCATCCGCGTGCGGCGTGTAGAAGTAGTGGCTGCCACGATCCGTGTAGAGGCTCGATGGCAAACCGTGTGTGGTAAACGTCTCCAGAAGCCCACGAAAGCTCGATGCCGTGCCTTCTTCCTCAACCAGAAACGCCGAGTAGATCGTGCTCGTCGCATCGTCCATCGTGACAATCAGGTCGAGAGGCGGCTCTCCCGCAAGCCAGCCGGCGCGCGAGCCGTCCTGGTGCAGCATCATGCCTTTGAATGGCTTGCGTTCGCGCTTGCGCCGATGCGCCCCGCGGCGTTTGGCGCGCTCCACAAGCCCCGCCGTGTGCAGTTGCGTCTTCACCCAGGTGTAGCCCCAGCGGAAGCCGTGGTCGCGCCGCAGATGCTCGTGGAAATGCTGGACGTTCCAGCCTCGATAAACCTCCCGATACAACGCGAGCATCCGCTCCCGCTCCGTCGCGGGTACTCGCTTCGAGGACGGCTTGCCGAGGCGCCGATCGACCAGCCCCTCGACACCGTCCTCCTCATAGCGGTCCCGGTAGCGCCGGAACTGCCGTTCCGACATCCCGAGCAACTCGCCCGCCTCCATCATCGATAGGTCCCCCGCCTCCCAGCGGCCGAATACGTCCCGAAACTTCTGCATCCTACGGTCCTGTAGCCACGCTGCCCGGTTCATTGCCCCGCTCCTTTGCGGGGTACAAAACCGGACAACTCGTGTGCTACCTAACCCGGACAACTCGTGAGCTTACGACAGAGGCCCGACCGCGAGTTGTCGGGGTGACAATCATGGCGTAGACTTGCCACGAGCTGTTCCTTTGACGGCACCGTGCCGAAGTCCAAGTTCGTTGCAACGGACAGCCTCAGTGCCATCGGCAGGCACCGCACTCAACGGACCTCATTCTTCTCGGTCCAAAGTGTCCCCGTCCGGCGCGGCGGCTTTTTTGTTGTCATGTATCGAGGAGGAAGTCGTGAAAGCTCGCTCTAGTGCGACCCTAGCAATGTTGGCTGGCATCGGCGTTGGCGCTTTCGCTGTTCAAGCGATCCACGCTCAATCGAAACCACCTCTCTACTTTGTGGCACAAATCGATATTACCAACCAGGATGGCTACATGAACGAATACGCTCCCCTCATTCGAGCCTCGATCAAGGCTTCCGGCGGGCGCTTAGTTGCGGCTGGTCAACCAACAGCCGTTGAAGGAGAAGCACCGAAGTCCCGCGTTGCCATCGGCATTTGGGACAGCATGGAGCAACTACAGAGTTGGCGAAACTCGACACAATACAAAGATGCTCAAAAGGTCGGGGACCAATACGCCAAGTTTCGTTCTTACGCGGTTGAGGGACTGACACAATAAGCAGTAGTGTGGCCGGCTGTTCTTCTGCACCTAAAATTCTATCAAAAGGATCGGGCAGCGACGTGCGACTGAGCGGAAATTCAACTCCGACCCAATTATTTCGGAATAGTGGGGCGGTTCATGCGTTTCTCCCTGCGGACTGATTATGGATTGATATACCACACCGCGCAGCGGCAAAGCCCGGGCTAGCGGACATACCGGGAATGCGAGGACCAGGCAAAGGCCATCGGTGTCGACAGGCGACCTGCTTAAGTCCAATCCGCGGCGCTGGTCACCTGAACACAGACGGCCTGAAACAGCAACTTCAATGATGGCAACCCTGCGGCCTGCGCTCATCGGGTATGGTCATCGTATCGATTCACAAACCAACCCATTTTCGCATATTCCACCAGCTCAGCCCGTAGTATCCTATCTAATCTTCTGCGCACTGACAGGAGGTATCATGGCCGCCTACGTAGTGCTCGCAACGTTCACCGATCAGGGTATCAAGACCGCCAAGGACTCTCCGAAACGAGCTGAGGCCTTCAAGCAAATGGCCAAGACATTTGGAGTGACCGTCAAGGAAATATTCTGGACGCAGGGGCGATACGACATTGTGGCTATCACGGATGCACCCGATGAGCTCGCCGCCACGGCACTCAACCTGAGCCTTAGCGCGCTCGGCAACGTCCGCACGGAGTCCTTGCGAGCCTTTTCGGCGGAAGAGATGGTGAAGATCACCGCCAAGATGCTCTGATCAACAACTCTGGCCGACGCGCCGGGCTCATGACCGCTCAGCACTGAGGCCGAGATGCTGTCACCAGGCTCTCCGCACGAGGTGCTCTATTGTGCGGCTAAGACCGTCCGCGATTGCTGACCATCGACGATGTGGTCTGCAACCAGCATCCACTGTTCGGCAATCTCTTCGAATAGGCGCCCCACATCGACGTACCGCGCTTGTCTCGCGGCGTTCCAGCATTCGGCCGCTTTTGTTGTTTCGAGAGATCGTGAACCGTTTGCCCGAGGCGCAATACGCTCCCCCCGAAGCCACCTCACGACTTGAGCAGTGGTCGTCCCAAGCCGCGGCCGTGCTTGCGATAACTTTTCGGAAAGAAAATCGGCCGTACGCTGACGGCATGACCAAACAGCTCACTAGCTTCGGACCGCGAAGAAAAGATGATGATGAAAGTCATTCCGTCGAGATCGAACGTCTCGACGGTCGGACGCAAGACGTGGTCCACGTGCATTCAGATGCGGATGCTTGGGATTGGATCATCAACCGCCAGTCCAAGTCGACGCATTGGCTGACGCGATAAAAACTAATCCTGTCAGTTTGAAGCTCTGGATCGTCCAACCTGCGATGTGCAAACGTGGCGTCAAAGTAGACTTCCGCTGATAGGCCCGTGCGGCAACCCGCAACTTGGTAGCAATTTAACTCTGACCCCAATTCCTCGTTAGGTTTACCACCAGTTCGAGGTTTTGTAGGAAATTCTGTCAGTCAAATACGAAAACCATCAATACCCGTCAGCGAGCTTTATTCCCTTTAGCGATTGCGCAAACTTTATAAGGTCGGAGCTATTTGGCGGCCAGTTTGTTTGTGTTGTTTGAGTGTAGCGCTTGATCGCGCACTCGACAGCGGCTTCCACATTTCCACTGCCCGTCGGCTGTAGATGGGACTGCCAATCCGGTCCATAAATTTCGTGCAAAGAGGCAAGCGCTACCAGGACAGGCTCTGATATTCCGCTCTCCCCTGCGCCGATGGGGCCTTCAGCTCCTTGCGACCCACGGGGAATGCGTCTCCGGAAGAGGCTCGCGAGAAAAGTCAAGCGCCTGCGAATCTTATCGAAGCCCGATTCATCGAGATTGGGATGCTGTTGCAGCATGGCCAGGTAGCGCAATCGATTGCCGAATCGTTTGATGCCGCGAGGAGTAACACGGCGACACTGAACCACCGGCAGCCAAATCCGTAGTGCCTCACGGAAAGTCTGCGAATCGTATACTCGCCGGGAAGCAGCTCGGAGACCGAAAAGAATTATGCCTCCTGCGACTGAGGTGATCAGCGCCAACGTTATTGCAACCGCCAATTTATCTAGTACGAACTGACTATTCTTTTGCATTTCGGGGATGTAGTGGTAAGCCGTAACCTGGCTTATGGGAGTTAAGGGCACTGGCGCCCCAGGCGTCGGTGGCCCGGACTTTGCGGGCGGCTGCAGTGCCACCTGCACGACGGGCGGCGCCTTCTGGGTATTTACCTGAGGAAAATCATATTCGACTCCTGAACAATAGCCCGAGGATAAGCACCGTCCCCGCCAGCCACGACGGCCAAAATTCGAGACACTGTCTGCCTGCGGTGAGAATCATCGATGATGCCACGGTGGGTAAATCGTCCAAAAGATTAGGCAGAAAGTCGGAGCGGTTCGGAACAACGACTTCTAGGTTGACGAGCTTGTCCAGATAGTCGCGTACATAGGCAAGCCGGCGGTCACCTTCGGGATTTTTCTTTGTTTCATCTGGCGGCTTCGTCTCAAGTGCCGCCAGTTCGTCGGCTATATCCTCAAGCTCGAGCGCGAGAGCAGCCTCGACCCTGTTCGTTGCCATGCCAAAAATGATGAAGCACTCACCCGAAGAGACCAGGAAGTTTACCGCCTCCATCACCGTCAGGACGGTCGCCGGCTGGCACCGATCCAGGTCGTCAATGACAATCACCATCGTATAAGGCAGAGCACGAGTCACTTCCTCAAATTCCGCAGCAAATCTGCTGCGGAAGCTCGTTTGTGCGCTCGCGTCCTTTAGTTTGAAATTCTCCGCCGTGGTAGAGAGCAAAACCGCTGGATCAATCTTGAATGCAGTCAATCCTTGATAAAGCGAATACAACGCTGCAGCCCCGGCAGCGATTTGGGCGCTCAACCAGCTCACATCGCCGAGCGTGATGTTGGTTTCGATTGACCCTTGAGTCCGCGGCATCCTCGCCGCGAGATCGCTTAAAGTATACCAAAGATTATTCCATTCGGAGAAATCGTGACCGAGCAAATATCCCGTCAGCGCTGCGATAGCGACTATGATCACCAAAGAGATCACAAAGTGCTTCTTGGATCTCATTACGAGCAAACGGAATTGAAGGCTAAGCCGTCCGCCGATCCCATCGGCGGTAGACCCTTGTCGCGGATCGCGTTTAACAAGGCAGCTAACAACTGCTCTTCTTGTTGGTGGTGCCAAGCATTGAACCAGACAGGTCTAATGCCAAAGCGACGCAGGTCGGTGCACACCAACTCCATCAGGGTGCTTTTGCCAGAACCCCAATCGCCGGAAATAGTCAATGTGAGTGGCGGCCGAGTATTGGTGTTACGAAGAAAACGGGAGATGCCTCGCGCCAGTGGTCCAAACTGCAAACGGTCACGAGCGAATTCTCCAATTGGCGCATCGGATGTGCCGATCGCTTCGATGCCTGTAGTCGCAGAAGCAGGATCTACGCGGACCGATCGCCAGAAGCAGAACGCGGCGACAATCAGCGTCAACCAAAACCAAGGCGCCGGGTATCTCTGGTTGCTGAGCGGCCACGGGATAGGTTGCCACGTTTTGCCGCCATCGGCGGTTTTCACGAGTGCGGGAGGATAGCCGACTGCCCAGCCGACCGATCCACTACTGGCAAAAGCCAACGCAACGCGCGAAGAGCCTACCTTGCTGTCCGCTGGCGACCAGTTTGTACCGCCGTCAGCAGTTGTAAGAATGACACCATTGAGGCCAACGATCCAACCTTGTTGATCATCAGGGAGAAACTGGACCCCGTGTAGATCTGCGCTGGTACGGCTCTGTTGTGCAGTCCACTTGTCACCGCCGTTGCTCGTAGAGATAATTGCACCGGAGGCTCCAACCGCCCACCCTCGTTGACCCGTGCTATCGAACCATAAGCCCTGTAAAGTGCTACGCGTTGGGGAATTTTGGGTCTCCCAGTTTTGTCCACCGTCCGTGCTGCCGTAAATGTGCCCACCTCGGGACACTGCCCATCCTTTTACTCCCTTGGGTTCGAACCAAAACAGCCTCCAGATATGGGCTGCCAGGAAGTTTTTGCGCATTCCAGGTTATGCCGCCGTTTTGAGTGGTGAGAATAAGGCCGGCAGCACCGACAGCCCAACCTTGCTGACCCGTGGAGTTGAATTGGACTGCTGCCAGGGTATTGCCCACGGTGCTGTTTTGAGCTTTCCAGTGCTCTCCGCCATCGTTGGTCGCAATGATCGTGCCGGCATCACCAACCGCCCATCCCCGCTGGTTGTCATCAAGAAAGTCGATGCAATTTAAGCGTTGAGCAACACCACTGGTTTGAGATGTCCAGTGAGTGCCCCCATCGAGTGTCGCGATAATGGTTCCCCCATCCCCCACCGCCGCAGCGAGAACTTGCCGGCGGCGTCCAAGTGGATCGAGAGCAAACGAGATACTTTGCTGGAGGTCCTCGTAATCCAATCCAAGCCTCCATCGCTTGTGGATAGAATTGTGCCGCCAGAGCCAACTGCCCAAGCCGTGCAGGCCCTTTGGGTCAAAGCGCAACGCCGTAAGTTCGATATTGATCCCGCTATCTTGCTTGTGCCACGTATCGCCCCCATCGACAGTGCTAAAGATTGCGCCGTCCTCACGCGTTACCCAGCCCCGGCGACCGTCGGTATTGAATTCGACCGAGTAGAGGATCAGCGGGACCGGTGAGCCGGGATCAAGTTGGTTAGCTGTAAGCCAGCGATCGCCGCCGTTCATCGTCGAAAATAATTGTATTATTATCACCAACGACCCAGCCGTGCTGGCCGTCGGGAGTGAAATTCACTGATCTGAAATGCTCAACTCCCTCATCCCGGTTGGTCCAAGTTTTTCCGCCGTCGATGGTATTCAGGATCAAGCCATTATTTCCCACCGCCCATCCCCGCTGCCCTTGCGGGTCAAAGCAAAGAGCGGGTGAGCCTGCGCCGAGATCGAGAAAGTCCGGGATTCGCTTGCTTCTGCCAAGTCTCCCCGCCGTCACGGGTGGCCCAAATACTGCCTGAACTGCCCACCACCCAACCCGCGGTGTCACCATTTCTGAACTGCACTGCGTTTAGATAGACGTCGCTGTTCGGTTGAATCTGGCGCGCATTCCAGTGCTTGCCGCCATCGATGGTATTCAGGATCGCGCCATTACTTCCCACCGCCCAAGCGTGCTCGCACTGCGAGTCGCAATAGATTCGATGTAGAGTGTTGCTTACACCGCTGTTCTGCGCGGTCCATGTTTCACCTCCGTCCGTGCTGGCAAGAATGGTACCACCGTCACCGACTACCAAGCCGGTTTGGCCATTATCGGCGAAGGCGACGCCGAATAACACCGCAGGGGCGGATGGAAGGCGTATGCCAGGATTTGTTTCGATCGGGTAACGGAGCCATTCGAGAAAAGATTTTTGAGGCTTGGTGGGCTGAGGATCGGGCGCCTGCAGGACTGCAACAATGCCGGAAACGAGCACAATCAGGATCGATAGCAGAACCCAACCAGGCCGTATTGTTTGCGCTCCTGCCAGGTGGGTATCTACAGTCTCTTTGGCCACGTGTGCCCTGTGGTGCAGTTGAACCGAGCTCGATTTCTTCCGAGCTTCTCATTGCTTGGTCACGGTACGATCACGGAACGGTTCTGGTTTTAGGGCCTCTCCCGGCTTAGTTGCCCTCCCCGCTCTTGGCCGGACCGGCAGGCATGCTGGTCGCAATGCTGACATAGCTGCCGGCGGGCAGCTATTCCTCGCTGTCCTCAAGCACCCGGATGCCGATGTGCAACGTCAGCCTGGCGCGCGGGTACTGCTGCCGGGCCGCCTCATAGGCGCCACGGCCGACGACGGCATTGACGGCGCGGGCGATGACCTGCTCGACCGCGTTACCGGTCCGGTCCCATTCCTCGACCTTTGAAGGGGAGATCGTCGTCAGAGGCCATACGCGATTGGCCATAGCTGACTGACACCGGCGAAAAGGGCCGCCAAACCACTCCGCAATACTGCTGTTCTGTTCGCTAGCGCCGAGCGGTGAGCAGCTTCGCGGTAGACTTCAAAGCTGGCATGACCTGTTCCGCGAACATGCCCGCCGGAGGGTCTGGCACGACCTGAGCCGATTTATACCAGAACCAGGCGGCTCCGAAGGCGCAGAGCGCTGCCAAGCAATTGAGCGTGATTTCCATCGAAGTCTCCCGCGGTCCCCAAGGTGTGTTCTTTGTGCGCGACTGGCTCGATCGCAGCGCCAAGCTGCCGCTGCCCTGGGCGACCCGAAGGGTGGTCTCGACACGGTGAAGAAGAAGGCGAAGGAGGTGATCCTTGCGGCCGAACTCAATCCCGAGCTCAGCTTCACCTGCTTCCGCCACGGCGGCATGACTGAGCTGGGCGATGCGAAATCTCACCGACGCCCAGATCCGCGCGCTGAGCCGGCACAAGAGCCCGAAGGTGCTGCGCAAATACATCAAACGCACGCAGGCGCAGATCATCGAGGGCACGCACAAGCGGCATGCAAACCGGCCGCCGGCGACTGCGCCTGGCGCCGTCGACGACGGCCAGCTTTCATTTGATCAGCTGCTCAAGTCGGAGAAAAAATGATAGCGATCAACAAGAACAAATCCGGCTCAGATCGGCAGGATTTGTCGGAATGCCACCAGCTTTTTGTCGGAAAATATGGTGAGCCCGCTGGGACTCGAACCCAGGACCACTTGATTAAAAGTCGAATTGTTGCCTTTTTGACGGGTGCTGACGGGTTGGAGAAGGAATGTATAAGTCATTGATTTTGCATATATTGTAGCCTATAATGTTCCTTCACGACGCCGTCTGTATCCCGGCTATTTTGCGCCCCCAATGCGCCCCCGCAAGGATTACTCGACCAAATGTCAAAGGCTCTTACCGACGCCTTCCTGCGCAACCTCAAACCACCCCCGACCGGCCGTCTGGAATTGGCTGATCCCGCCTGTCGCGGATTGCGCTTCCGCGTCACCAGCAACGACGAACGGTCCTTTAGCTTTCGCTACGGACGCGGCGAGCGCATGCCGATCGGCTCCTACCCGGACGTCAGGTTGCGCGACGCGCGCGCTCGCGCCGACGCGCTACGCGGTGAGGTCGCTGCCGGCAGAGACCCAGCTGCCCATAAGCGGGGCACTGCCGAGCGCACCTTTGCACACTTGGCCGAGCGCTATGTTGAGGAACACGCAAAACGCAAAAAGCGGAGTTGGGACGCCGACGTGCAAGCTTTAAAAAAGCACGTGCTGCCGTACTGGGCGGATCGCGACTACAAGACGCTTAAGCGCGCCGACGTTATCGAACTGGTAGAGCGCATCGTGAAGGCTGGCACACCGATCGCCGCAAACCGGGTGCAGGCCTTAGTGTCCAAGGTCTTTTCGTTTGCGCTCGATGCCGCTCTGCTTGAGGCCCATCCAGCCTTGAGGCTTTCTAAGCGCGGGAAAGAGACGGCGAAGAAACGCAAATTGTCCGACGACGAGATCCGGCTCTTCTGGCAGCGCGCCGTAGTTACGCCCGCCGTAGGCCGCGCTACCGGACTGGCGCTGCGGCTCTTACTCGTGTTGGGGTGTCGTGCCGATGAGGTCGCCGGGATGACGCGGCGTGAATTTGAATTTGACCGAGAAGGCACCCCAGTCAGCTGGACCTTGCCCGCCGAGCGCGCGAAGAACGAGCGAGCGCTGTACGTGCCGTTGCCACCCCTCGCGGTCGAGCTGCTCACCGAAGCGCTAGCGCTGGCCGGGGAGGGCACAGACGCCGTGTTTCCCTCACGCACCAATGGCGGCGAGCCGATTGCTGGCCACGCGCTGACGGTAGCAATGCGACGCCTCGCTGTGGAACTACCCGACGACATGCCGGGCGCAGACACATGGCACGCCGACGTGCCAACGTGTCACGACCTCCGGAGAACCGCAGCGACGCGCACGCGAGCCACCGGCGTGGCTGGCGAGCACGTGAGCGCCATCCTCAACCACATCACCGGCGGCGTTACCCGCAAGCATTATGACCTCTACGATCTCGCACCGGAAAAGGCCGAGGCGTGGCGCCGGTGGTCGTTCGCCTTGAGCGCGGTCCTGCGCGGGCAGGAGCCGAACGTTGTCACGCTGCGGCGGTGAAGCTTGTGCACAGAATCCAGGCCCGAGTGAGAAGTTCTGAACAATCGCGGAAATCGCCTTGACACACACGCGCCATCGTGTGCCCCTATAACTTCCTTCCCCGATTTCATGATTCGCTGAACCGACACACGCCGTCTGAAATGGCGAACTGTGTGTGAAAGGAGTAGCGAAGTCATGAAGCCGCTTGCAAATCCAGATTGGAATGCTGCGCTTCCGCTGCAGACCAAAATCGGCGCGCAGCAAGCCTTGTTAATTGGGCATAATAAGCTTGCCGAGCTTATTCGGGCCGGGAAGCTTGAAACCATATACACCGGGCGGCTAGTCAAGATCACCACGCGGTCGATCCTAGCCTATGCGGCTACCGGAGATGGCCGCCCGAAGCGCAAGGGCGGCAAGCCGCTGAAGGACCCCGCCGCCACAGCCGCCAACCGGCGGCAGGTGGTCGCGTGATCGGCAATGTCCTCAGATATGACAAGGCCCAGGGGCGGCGACCCTGGGCCTCATCAGGACGTTTTCGCGGACGGCGAGAACGGGCCTGCGTTTAAGCAAGCCACAGCCAAAAGCAAGCCGGATCCGCTCACCGTCGAGCGGCGCGGCAACCTGGCCAGCTCGATCGAGCGCGAGCGTCGCGTCCTTTTGCGGACGCTGCCGGCCGATAGCCCGGTCATCGCGGAGCGGCCGCGATGAGCACGCTTCACCATCGCAAGGGCGCGCCGCGTGTACATGTTGGATTCGATCCGCTCGCCGTGTTTGAGGCGCGCTGCGAGACCTGGCTGCATCTCTATGCCACCGGCGAAGCCGACATGTTGGAAGCCGTCACTCGGCTGCAAGACGCGGCCGAGAAATTGAGCGAGGCGCGCGCAGATATTGCCAGCGATTACCACGGGCTCAGCGATAGCTTCGCCCGCCTGTGCCGGGAAGCTGACAGCAAGCAGGATCAACCAAAAATAAATGAGCGGGCACGCGTCTTTCACGCCGACATTCCGCTCGTTAAGCGCGAGGGCATCAGCAGCGAGCGGGCCATACAACGCGCCAATGAGCGTAGCATCGGTCAACGCGGGGGACGCTATGGCGCGGCCGAAAGCACGGTGGATGTGGTCCTTTATGCGCTTCGGACGCACGGGATTTCGGCAATTGCAGACAACAGCGAGAGCTTGATTCAACTGCCACCCGATCAATTGGAAGCTGTGATCAAGCGCTTGCGCGGTCTGCAATCTAAATATCCAGCAATCAGCAGCGAATTGTTTGATCTGCTCGCGGAACTCGTATCATGAACAGAAGGTCGCCTCGGAAATCACCGCTAATATTAAACGCGAGCGGCAGAAACGTTACGACCAACATGAGGGAGCCGTTCTGCCGCCGCCAGAAGAACCGATGGCGGTGGCTCGCATGTTTGTGCAGGAGTGTTGCTTGTTCAACAATGGGCACGACCAATTGACACTGCGCAATTGGCGCGGCGGATGGTGGGCCTGGCGTACCTCGCATTGGGTTGAGGTCGAGAACCGCGCAGTGCGCAGCCTACTCTATCAGTTTACGGAGCATGCGATCTTCGTGGGCGGCCGGACCAAGGTCCTGGTCGCCAAACCGGCGCAAAATCGGCGACTTATTGGAAGCGCTGGGTGCTATCGTGATTCTCTCGGATGAGATCGATCAGCCGTGCTGGGTCGATACGCACACGACAACCGGCACCATCGTGGCGGTCGCTAATGGGCTGCTCGACATCACGTCGCGCCAACTGCACGCACACACGCCGCGCTACTTCAACCAAACAGCCGTGCCCTTTGCCTATGACCCTGATGCGGCACCCCCGAGCTGGTGGCTCTATTTTCTCGACAAGCTATGGCCGCAGGAACCGGACGCCGTTGAGGTGTTGCAAGAATGGTTCGGCTACGTGATTTCGGGACGGCTCGACTTGCATAAAATATTGCTGATGGTCGGTCCCACACGCGGCGGCAAAGGAGTTATTGCTCGCGTCCTCACTGCTCTTATCGGTAAGCAGAATGTTGCCGGACCAACGCTCAACAGCCTGGGCGGCGACTTCGGACTGGCACCGCTGATTGGCAAGCCACTGGCGATTATTTCCGACGCTCGGTTTGTCGGCAAGAACGGCAACATTGTTGTCGAGCGCCTGCTGTCAATCAGCGGCGAGGACACGCTAACCGTAAACCGCAAATATCGGGATCAGTGGACCGGGAAACTGCCCTGTCGTCTGCATGTGATCTCGAACGAGTTGCCTCGGCTCGGCGATGCTTCGACCGCCGTCGTCGGCCGTATAATCCTGCTCCTGCTCTCTCAATCCTGGCTCGGGAAGGAAGATCAGGAGCTAGAGCAGCGCTTACACCTTGAGCTGACTAGCATCTTAAACTGGTCACTGCTGGGGCTGGAGCGGTTGACGCTCGAAAACGACAATAGGTTTACACGGCTTGCCGCAGCGGACGAAGCCATCACGACAATGCGCGATCTCGCCTCGCCCGTGGCCGCCTTTGTGCGGGAAAAGTGCGAAATCAGTCCAGAAAAGGAAGTTGAGGTTGATCTGGTTTTTAACACCTACCGGACTTGGTGCATCGAAAACGAGCACGCGAAAGCCAGCAAGCACCTATTCGGGCGCGATCTGCGCGCGGCCGCCCCTTCGGTCCGAAGAACGCGGCCGCGACAGACGGACAGCGCTGAGCGTCCCTACGTCTATACAGGCATCGGCCTTCGGTCCTAGTGGTCCTAGTGACCAGCCAATGTAGGCTGTACTTGAGAGGCTAGGGGGAAGGTTGCGGCTAAGTTGGAGTTACATTGCTCGGTCGCTAGGACCACTGGGACCAGAGGCAACCGCGCTCCGCGCCGTGTCGACGTGTTCACAACCAAACAAACCAACGCATGACGCACATGTCCGTCATTTGCGTGGGAACAGGTTCTGAGGAGGCCACATCATGAGCAACATTGAAAGCCTCGAGACCGATCCGATTTTCGGGCTGGCGCCCGAGTTACCTGTGTGGGTCGGCGAAAATGGCGGGCTGTGCACCAATAGCCGCGACGTGGCCAAGTATTTCGGCGTGCGGCACAGGTTCGCGATGCACGACATCTATTGGTGGCTCGACCACTCCACCACCGAGGTTCGGTTCCGAGCGCGATCGGATGGCTCTTTCGATATGACGTCGGAAGGCTGGGGTTGCTGGTCGGGCCGTGGCGCACCAAGCGCGCGCATGATTTTAATCTCCGTTGGATCAAAACGTTTTTTGCAATGCGCGCTGAGATTGAGGCAAAGACCGGCATCAAGCTGCCGAACCTTCTCGACGTCATGGGCAATCGCCGACTCTGTGCGCAGGATCAATCCCGAAACCGGCGCGTTCGTGTGCCACGACTGCAAGGACGATTGGGACACAAACGCCGGCCTGATGTTGCGGGACGAGCTGTGGGTATCGATCGGCGGCAAGCAGCACACGATGCTCTGCTATCCCTGCACCGAAGGGCGCCTTGGTCGATCACTGTGACACAGGGCGACTTGGTGGTCTGTCCGTTCAACATGCGGTGGTTGCCCCCATCAGAGGAGTACGACGCAGGCGCTGCGCTTCGTCAGGGAGCACATCTTGCTGTTGTTAAGTGAAGGCGCAAACCCTGAGATAGGACGCTGCAACTATGACGGACAAACCGTGTACATTGTACACGATTACGCCTATGAGGTTGATATACAATAGAGCGGGTCCCTCTAGTTGCATAAGAGGTAACGGTTCGCGCGCGATTGCCCTTTATTTTCATATATTTAGCGCTGAGAGTTCAAAACTTACCTTAGGATGGCGTGTATGGTCAAGAAAAATAACGGTGACGAGCGGGTATCTGCCGTTCGGCAGTGCGAATACGCGAAACTGAAGAATGTAAACAAATCCACGGTCAGCGCCTGGAAACGCGACGGCTGGCTTGTGTTCACGCCGGCGGGGTTGGTGGACATTGAGGCGAGCGATCGGGCTTTGGCCGGGCGTCCCGGCAAGGGCCGGTCAGGTGCGGATAGGCCTGCTAATATCAGCTCTACCTCGGCCCACGCGGATGCTGATGCGGCTGCTGCGCACTGGTTAGAGGCGCACGGCGCCCCCCATTCTCTAAGCGAAGCGCGACGTTTAAAAGAAAACTTTCTGGCCGAGAAGCATCGAATTGAGCTCGATGAGCTTCGCGGGGCAGTTTTCAATCGTGATGCGGTCGAGGAAGTGCTCGCCGCGATCATGAGCGTGTGCCGGCAAGTCTTCTTATCGATTCCATCGCGGGGAGCGACGCTGTTGGAGGGCGCGACGACGCCGCTTGCACGACAGGAAATCCTGGAGCGTCTGATTGACGAGGTTTTGGATACCCTTCAACACTTGGAGATCTCATACGTCGAGGATCACGTGCGCAAGCGCGGGAGACGGCCCAAGAAGACCAATGGCGGGGCCACCCATGAGGCGCAGGATGAACCGCAACCTTGATCGGGCGATCGATCGCTGCGTGGTCGACATGGCGCGTGCCGTGCGCGACGGGGTTCGTCCCGAATTGTCGGATTCCTTCTGGGAAGCCTTGCGCATGATGGGCGCTGTGCATCGTGACGCCGATGGGCACGAAGCGGCCGAAAAGCTAAAAATTGAATGGTTATACGAACAAGTCCTCGCGCGGCTTATTGGGAGTTCTGAAGCCCGCGCGCAACAGGAAAATGCGGGCGCGGCAGCGTCGGCCGCTTTGAAGGAGGTTTTTGCCGCGGTGATGGATGATGTCGCCCGCCTTTCGGACAAGCGCGGGTGAATTGATGCCTGCGGCGCGCCTTTTGCTTGGATAATTGCTGATGAAATCCCGGGTTCCCGATATCAGCGACCAGGTCGATCGAACGTTCGACGCGACTTCGCCGCGCGGTCAAGCGCAAGGCCCGGCCGGCTGAAAAATACATGGCCATTGGGCTGCTCGTGCTCCTGGTTCTCCGGCTCGCGGGGCTAGACGATGAGGACGGCGCGCATGCTCGATAGATCGGCCACTATTCATGCCGCGACCATGGACGACGTGCTCGCCGCGATCGCCGCCCTCACGGACCAGGTCAGGACTTTGTGCGGGCTCGTCGAGGCGCGGTGCGTCGGCGTGGCGGTCGATACCGACACCGTCACCGTGCCCGTGGCGGCGGCGATTGTTCGGCGAAGTCAGGAAACCGTTCGCAATTGGTGCCGCCGCTCGGTCGACCCGATCGGTTATTACGATGCGCCAACCAATCGGTATCGTGTCAGCAAGGCCAAGCTCCAGGTTTATTTACAGAAGCGGCTTGAGGCGGTGCCGCCGGCGCTGGATTGAGTTTGAGGCAATTTTGACTTGCGTCAAACCGCGGGCGACTCCTAGCCTCGTCATTATGATGAAGGTGGTCAGCGACCTTAACGAGGAAATTGAACGGTTAGAAAAGCGCCGCGATCGATTGCGCGCAGACATCGGGCGGCAGGAGCGGCTGCTCGCCGCATTGCGTGGCGAAGTCGCGGTGGCGCAGCGCAACCAGGCCTCTGACACCTTAGCCGCTTTTGAGGATCAAGTGCGCGCCTTGCCCGGGTGGTGGCAGTGGTCACGGCGCGGTCTGATTGAGAGCCTGCGGGTTCGCGCTAGGTGGGGCGAAGAGATTGACAACGTGCGCTGTCTTGTGAAGGACGCGTCGCGGGAAAGGTGAAAATGTCTCAGAAATTATATCGAAGCACGCGCGGTGATCTTGAACTGTTCAGCTCCAATCCCGGCAGCGGCTGGGAACTCATCGGCACCGTGTCACCAGCGGCAACCGCGGAGGTGGGGCAACTGCTTGAGCGTCAGGACAAACTTGCCGCCGAGGAGCGGCGCCTGCACACGAGTTTGCTGAAAAAGCGTGATCAGCTCGACGAGCTTGCGGGCGAATTGGACGCCTTCGTCGCGACGCCGGCGCGCGTCCTGGCCGCGATGGAGAAAGCGCGGCGGCCTTGTGACGCCGATCCCGTTGAGCCGCCACCGCCGCCGAAGCAAGGGACAAAGCTGACTTACCAAGAGGCCGTCGAGCTTTTTGAACGTGTCCAGAAAAAGCGTCGTGGTGAGTTCTAGATGAGTTTTGCCTCGGAGGTAGTCAGCGCAGAGGCGGAAGG
Organism: uncultured Alphaproteobacteria bacterium; assembly: GCA_963760435.1. GTDB lineage: Bacteria > Pseudomonadota > Alphaproteobacteria > Rhizobiales > Xanthobacteraceae > JAFAXD01. Next base: position 212,315 of record CAVXDE010000036.1, on the reverse strand, counting down.
CCGGTCTTGCCGTGACCCGCGGCCTCTCCTGAAAGACGGCGAAACTGGCCCGTCGGCGGCCTCGGTTGCTCGGCCGGCGGGCATCTCGTGGTTGGGTCGCCGGTTGGCGCTGGCGGCCCCTCGGACAAGGCGACCGTGTCCGGGTGGCAGAAGCAACGGGGCCCCTGCCGGGCGGCTCGGTTTTCCGACTGAGCGCGCCCGGCACCTACTACAAGCAGAGAGGAAATCGATGGCCAACACCACCAATGAAATCGCAGAGCTGAAGGCGCAGATCGCGGATCTGCAGCGTGAGCTTGCTGAGCTCAGGCCGAAGCCGGCGGCAAGCGAAAATCGCCCCGTCAGGATTTAGGGCGTGCCCACGCCGCATGTGCCAAAAGAAGCGTTGCCAACCGATTTTGAATTCAAGCGCTTACAGGACATTGCGTTGGAATGGTTCCCAGTTCTGGTGCCGCGTGGCGATCGCGCCCTGTCGATGGATGAATTTCATGCGCAATTCAAGCTCTCGTTCGCTTGGTTGCTGACCGCCGCGCGGCGCGAGGGGCTGGCGGGCAAATACGACATCGCCTTTTGGGCCGGCAAGGCCGCGCGCTTTCATCGGCGGGATGGTCTCGGCATCAAGCCGTTCCTTTGCGCCGCGGTAGCCGTCGGGGATGTTCCGTTCTCGACATTCAATGATTTGCCTTACGGCCTAGCCCTCGGACTCGTAGACGCTGATCGCAATGTCGACGTCAGTCAGGCTCGCGTGGCGTGGCAGCGCGTACTGGCTGGCAAGTTGCTGGCGCCGATCGCATTGTATCCGTCAAGCACGGTCTCGCCGCAGCGGCCCATGGGCGGCAGGGTTAGGAGCTGAGCCATATCACGGCGCTTCCGCTTCGGTCCGAAAGCGACGGTGTTCGCGATTGACGCGATGTGCATGAAAATAGCGGACCTACAGCGGCACGTTCCAATTATTCCGGCAAGCCCGCCTTGCGCAAACCCTCCTCGAGCTTGGAATAGTCTTCCGGCCGGCGCAGCGTAATCCAATCCCTGACATGCGAAATGCGCGCCTCGGGATCAATCAATCGTAATTGTGCGAGCGCCTTTGCGGCGGCTTCTGGTCGTCCGGCAAGTGCATGACTGGCGGCTGCAATTCGGTATGGCGTCGCATACGTCGGCAGTCCGGCCTCCGCCTTTTACGCCCATGACACCGCATCGTCATAGCGGCCGGCAAAGAAGTGTCCAGTAGCTGTCGCTCCAAAATTAACGTAAGACACCGGATCAACCGGGCTCAAGCGACGAGCGTGTGCAAGGTGCTCAAGGCCGAGTTCAGACTCGCCGCGGCGAATCCTGATCCACCCGCTGGCAAGCCAAGCCTGCGCCAAATTCGGATTGAGCAGCAAGGCACGGTCGATGACGACAGCGGCGTAATCCAAGTCGCCGACGACAATGCCGAGCCCATACGCGGCGGTGTAAAGAGCAACCGCATCGTCCCTTCCCAATTCGACGGCCTTGTGCGAAAGCCTCGTGGTTTCGGCGACCTCCGCTACGCGATCATCCATCCAGACATTGGAAAACCTCCGCACGTAACACCACGCCGCAAAGCCGTAAGCGGCCGCATAATGGGGATCTAGTTCGATCGCTTTGTAAAAGGCACGCAGTGCGTCTTTCGTATTCTCTCGCGTATCCGACTTGCAGTCGTGAAAACTCCAAATTCCCCGCAGGCAATACTCATAGGCGTCAAGGCTTTCGGTCGGCTTGAGCCTAGCACGCTCAATCTCAGCCAATTCAAGCTTTGGTGCGACGGCACCCACGACGCGGGACGTCACTTGGTCCTGCAAATCGAAAATTTCATCAAGTGCGCCGTCGAAGCGATCGGCCCAAAGATGCGCTCCTGTCGCAGCATCGATGAGTTGGGCGGTGATACGCACGCGATTGCCGGACTTGCGGACGCTGCCTTCAAGCACGTACCGCACGCCAAGTTCACGGCCTACCTGCTTTATGTCCACGGCGCGGCCCTTGTAGGTGAAGCTAGAATTGCGCGCGATGACGAAAAGGTTGTTGAAACGTGACAACGCGGTGATGATGTCTTCAACCATTCCGTCGGCAAAGTACTCCTGCTCAGGATCGCCGCTCATGTTTTGGAAGGGCAAGACGGCGATCGAAGGCTTGTCGGGGAGCGCGAGCGGTGTCGAAGGCTTTTCCGATGATACCGGCTCACTGAGCTTTGCAGATTTCACCTGGGGTGCGACTCCGACCTCAACCGAATAAACGCGGATTGGATCAGCTATATTCTTGAGTTGAGTTGCGCCGAGATCGCTGACAGTCGCACTAAGCCGCGCCTTCACTTGGCGGTAGGCGTCTTCGGAAAGACAAATCCCACCGGGCTTCGCGATACCTTCCAAGCGCGAGGCGATGTTGACGCCATCGCCCATCAGGTCGCCGTCGCTCTCCTCAACGATATCGCCGAGATGAATGCCGATACGAAAGTCAATGCGGCGCTCGGCAGGTAGGCCAGCATTGCGCTCGATCATGCCGTTTTGTACCTCAAGGGCGCAGCGAACTGCATCAACAACGCTGCGGAACTCGACCAAAGCTCCGTCACCAGTGCGCTTCACGACGCGCCCGTGATGGACCGCGATAGTTGGATCGATCAGATCGCTGCGGAGCGCCCGAAGCCGCGCAAGCGTAAGATCTTCATCTGCTCCCGCGAGTTGGCTATATCCGACTACGTCGGCTGCCAGTATTGCCGCGAGCTTTCTCGACTCACTCATGACGCATCGCTATGCGGATGGTGTAACGGGCCACGCTGCCGCGCTCCCGAGCCCCGCGATGAAGTCGCGCCGCCTCATACATGCCTCCCAAGCCCAGAAGGCAGCATAGTAGCGACTTAACTGGGCGTCCTGGAAGGGGCCAGCGGCGAATTGGGAGTGCGGAACGCCTTCAGGTCCGGGTTCATTAACGCCAATCCTACCATCCAGGCCTGTCCGGTTTACCCCAGGAAGCGGCCTGTCAAACGCCGGCGTTTTACGCGCATGTTGCCGAGCATCATCGGCGTGGGCGACCGCCGCCGGACGCGATCACGTTCGTCCCGAGGGATCAAGGACGCGGATCGGATCGGCTTTTCAGAAGGATCGATCGTAGTCCGAGACCAAGTACACGTCGGTCTTCGCTGATTCCAAGCTCGTATGGCGAGATAGCGTCTAGCAGCCGAAAACTAATCAACAATGTATCAGACTGGCCAACCGCTTCAGCGGGAATGATCAAGGGGTGGATTACTTGCGGCTTCGTGGCCGAAAAAAACCACTCACCCAGCTTGGTACCATTCGCGGAGATCTCTACGGTCTGCGAATGCGCCGGGGTGACAAACGCAAAAGCATCGGCCTCCAGTACGAGATCAGGTTGAGCTGACCCAGGAAGGCGAAACGCAAGTATCGCCTCCTGGTCGTTGGTCCACGAGCCCCATGGCTCCTTTACACTCCAACCGCTGCGCATGAAAGGCCATTCGGCATCGCCCCCGGTTAATCGCTGCCCTGGCCGATAGGGCGGCGTCGAGATGAGGCATCCGTATTTCACCAATCTCAAACCCGGCGTCGAGCCGTCGTGACTGAGATTGCACTCGGTTCCGTGCCCGTGTGCGTCGCCAGAAGCGAAAGCGTATTTGGGAGGCACGCTTTCCACCTCACTCTCAAGGAAAATTCTACGAAAGCCATAAACATAATGGAGCGCGGGCGAAAAAGGAAATTCAAATTCCGTAGCTGATATTACGCCGTTCAGCGCTTCAGGAAGGTTTCCTTGCAAAGAGATCGAGTGCCCAACGGCATCGACCGGAGCATTGTCGTGAACGATTTGCCTCGCCGCTTGCTGGATTTGGATAAAGCTCGAGACAGATAGTGACGGGTCCTCAGGAAAGACGATGATCAGTACCAAAACTGAGAAAGCCCCCACCGATATGACTGTCAAGGTGTCGCCACTCGGTACGGATTGTCGAAGATTTTTTGAGGTCCGAGCGAATCTGAGAGCATAGAGTATCGAGAGGTGCACAATGCTTACGATTAGCAACGTAACGAGACCGAAGGCATGTTTCTTGACTGCATAATGCGACCCCATCTCTAAAATGCTGAATGACCCGATTTGCGCTACCGCCGCAACGGCTATGGCGAGATCCGCTGACGCTAGGAACAAGGATCCCGTCCCGGTCCTGTTCCGACAGTATTCCCAGGCAATCATTAAAGCGGCCGCAGCAAGGGCCACAGAAAGCGGGAGTAACCAGTTCTCGCCGAAAGCGAGGTTGAGGCCACCATCATGGCGTGCACCTTGGATCATAAACTCAAAAGTCGGATGAAGAACGACGGCAGCCCCGAGCAGTAATGCGAGAAGGCTGAGGCCCAGAACGCTTCGTCTGTCTACTCGCTTGGCCGAAAGCGCTGCCCGCGTTACTCGAATTATTGCGCTCGCTTCTAAGCCAAGCGCGAGATGAAGCGCGGAGAGAGAATAGGCGGAGCCCATGATCCAGACGCTTAAGATGGCAAGCAGCGTCCACCGAACGATGCTTAGTTTGGAGCGACAGAAGAGCAGCAGAATGATGAGGAACGCCGCGTTCGAGACGAGCTGCGCGAAGAAATAATTGCCGCCGATAATCTCAAACCCGTACAATGCGCTGCTCGTCCGAAAAGCCGCTAACAAAGCTAGAAGCAAAACTAGAACCAGCAGGTATAGCGGCGGCAATAGCCTTGGCATCGAATACGCCAAAACGAAATAGCTTGCCGTGAGGGAGAGAACTGTCAGGACATGCATTCCAATGAACGGTGATCCAGCGAATAAACCAGTGAATATGGCGAGCATGTGGGTCAGTGGCGGGTAAGCTCCCATCATTCCTCCGAAACATGGCGTTTCCAGATGAGGCCATGACCAAGACTCCTTGATGCAGAAAACGACTTGGTAATGAGCCGCAATATCTATGGAGACAGCGAAAAAGCGATCATGCCAAAGCAATATGCTCAAAAGAATCACGATCAATATGGTCGCGACTGCAATGGTCGACTGCTTTGCACCCGCGTGGAGAGGAGCGAGCCTGTACATGAGGCGATCTCCGCTTGATAAGATCTGAGCGCCCTGTGCCAGGCAGCACCGTTGCGAGGGAAACTTGTTAGCGCCTCCCTGACGGGAGCTGCCCTCGCGCCACCGCAGCCACTACGCCGTCCCGTGGCCAACGCCGCCGAGCCGCCAAGCGCCGCGATGAAGGTGGCGCAAATGCTCGCTGGTGCGCTTGCGTGGAAGACTCGGTTGGACAATGACAGCATCCGCACCATTGTTTCTCATCACTGCGTCCAGTTTGTCCACCGCATGGACCATAATGATCTGCAATCCCTTGCTGCACGCAACTATCTCGCTTCTGTCTGCGTCGCTGCCTCCTCATCCGCTTCCAAACCAGAGCCGCTTCTCGTCAGCTCGCGGACCACATGGTCATAGTCTGGGGCATCTGGAGCCACTTCAAGATAGCGCCTTAAAAGACGAAACCAGCTTTCGTCATCGCCTATTTCTCGAAAGAGCGCGGCTAGCCAGCTGAGCGTTAGCGGAAAGCGCGCCTCGCGTAGAACCCTATTTAGATCATTTCGCACAGAGACTGGGTCGGGAAGGCTCGAATGAGGTATGCCTGGATCGATCACCAAGGCTTGCGAAGCATACCGCCAGGCAAGATTAGCTTGCCCCATCCTTGCGCACGTTAAAGCTTTTTGCATCAAAATCTCAACGTCCCGCGCCGCGACTGTCCACAGATCCGCCTCCACCGTCGGAGCCCCGAGAATTCTCCTCAACGCGCTGCTGTAACCGGTGCGGCTCGATCAATCCGCGGAGGGTGCAGTTCGCACAAAAGGAATCGAGGTGACCTTCCAGCAGATCAGCTCGGAGGCGCCGTATCGGCTCCCCGTCAAGGATGTCAGACAGCCCGGCTGTTGCGAGATTGCCCACTGGGGGGCGCGCGCAACAGGGTTGAACGTCTCCGTTCGGGTTGACCTCCGCATAACACCATGGGTCGAGGCAGTTCCGCGTCATTCCTTCAGAAAGCGAAGTGCTTCGGGCAGGGATAACCTTCGGCACCGGATCGAAACGTCGGCCAAGCAAGTCAACGAAATTGCCGTTGACGGTTACCCCCACTTGGTTTGCGCTGAGTAGCGCAATAGCCCGCTTAATGGACTCGAGGCGGGGATGCAGTGCATCGTCTGTCAAGTCGTCGAGCGAATAGATCCGATCTGCTTCGGTCACGTCAGTCAATTCATAAGGAAAGTGGTCATTATTCCAATGCGTCAGGTTCCAGAACCCAACACCTCTGACTCCCAGATCAATGGCAAACTGGGCAAAAGCCTCTATTCCCAAACTGTTCTGATCGTAAAGGCCGCACGAAAGGTGAATCTCAGGTAAGGGACCTTTTCCTAGCAGGCGCGCCGTCCTCCGAATCTGTTCGATGTTGGACACGATCCTATCAAGGTCCACTTTCCTGCGCAGGCGGCGCATCATCATTCGACTATTCGTATCGATCGACACCGCTATGATATGCATACGCGCCAGCGTCTGCAGTTCCTCGTCGCTGAAGCGCTTAGCAAGGTTCGTGGTCAACATCAGCGGAAGGTTGTGATTGAGCAACACTCGACACGGTTCCGTCCAATTAGACAGAAATGTTGTTTCGCCATGACCATTCACATGAACGAGCTGAAGTGTTTTCTTCGAAGCTAATAATAAAATAGACTTCGTGACCTCACCAATCAGGGTGGCCGGCATGTCAATCCCTTCATACCAGGATTGACTCACCGCACAATAGACACAACGAAGATTGCATCGGGTGGTTAAACCCAGCCGGATTTCCCGGAGCGGCCCTTGTGTCAAAAGGTACGTATTCATGCGGTTGTGTTTAACTCTGTAACTCTGTGTCCCACGCAAACAATTCATGCTCGTCTGGTGGCCGGCCACGCCGCCGCGCGGCCGAGTGCCGTTATGAAAGCGCGCCGCTTCACTCGATGACCTCGTCGGCGCGGGCGAGTAGCGAGGGCGGGACTGTGAGACCAAGTGCCTTCGCCGTCGTGAGGTTGATCACAAGCTCGAACTTGGTTGGTTGCTCGACCGGAATGTCACCGGGCTTCGCCCCCCGCAAAATCTTGTCAGCGAATTCAGCGGCGCGACGGTACAGGTCGGGCAGATTTGGTCCATAGGACATCAGACATCCCGCTTCCACGAATTCTCGAAACCCGCACATCATCGGCAGTCGCGCTCCGAGCGCTAGCGTGCCGATGAGTATCCGGTTCGTGTTCGCAAGCGGGTCCGGGACGATGTACAGCGCATCCGCCCGGCTCTTGAGCAGCTCGAACGCAGAATTGACGTCCGCGGTTTGGCGCATCTCTGAGGTAGCAACGTCGACGCCGAGCGTCCGGACCGCGGCCTGAACCTCGCTCACCTCCACCATAGCTTGGCGACCGCTGGGATTGGCGAGGATCGCCAGCCGATGGAGACCAGGGACGATCTCACGCAACAATTGGAGACGCTTACCAACTGCATCGGTCGACTGGTTCGAAAGGCCAGTAATATTGCCGCCCGGCCGCGCCAGACTTGCGACCAAGCCGACGCCGACCGGATCGCCCGACACTGCAAAGACCATCGGGATTTGCGGTGCCACTCGCTTCATTACGATGGAGTCATTAGTTGATGACGTGACGATCAGGTCGACCTTGAGCCGGACGAACTCAGCGGCGATCTCGTCGAGTTGTTCGGGGCGTGCGGCCGCCCATTGAGACTCGATTGTGATTGTTTGACCCTCGATCCAGCCTAGTTCGCGCAGCCGCTGCAAAAATGCGCCCGTACTTCGGCTTGGCACCAGAGGATTGGTCGGCGCGACATAGCCGATAATCGGCACATGCCTCGCTTCCTGCCCGCGCGCCACCAACGGCCACGCCGCCGCGCTGCCGAGCCCCGCAATAAACTCGCGCCGTCGCATCCATCCCTCCCGATCAAGCGAGGGTAGGTTAGCACCATTTCAACTTTCCGGAAGTGCCGGCTGGGCCAGTGAGGGATCAGCGATAATCGAGCTTCCTCGTCATCGCTAGCTCGGACATGAGGTTTTGCCACGTCACTCACCGGGGCGGGGCTGTTCCCTCGCTGACCTCCCGGCGATCTTGGACTGCAGTGCGGGCGCGATATTCATCTGCTTGATCGCTGCCGCGATGGCCTCCTGTTCAGTGTGCGGGACCACGTTGCCCAGGCGCTGCAGCTTCTTGCCGATGAGGTCAACGCGCCAGCGGCGCATACGGCAGGGTAGTTGGACGGCGCAGCTCTGCACCGGGTTCGCCTCGCGGACGGGCCACGGTCAGGGCTTAGAGCCACCCGCCGCGCGCGGCCGTCCTGGACGGGATTGTATATCTGCCTCCAGGCGGCGCTACATACCTGAGCGCGTTTGGCTTTGACCCACCGCAAACCGCCTACCCCTGGCGACGGCCATATTATGCGCTTGGGCCAGTGAGGTCCGTCGGCATCCGGATTTTTTCAGCAAAGGGCCGTTGAATGTATAACTCCATCAAAACAACTCTTCTTGGCGGAATCATATTTCTTGTTCCTGTCATCGTGTTGCTTGCGATAATCGAGAAGGGGCTGGGATACGCGCAAAAGGCAGTTGTTCCGGTCGCTAATGCACTCTTTAAAGGCGATTTCACCCATGCCTTCGTCGCTGATCTGCTGGCGTTCGTTTTGCTCGTGGTTCTTTGTTTCCTAGCCGGTCTGGCTGCGAAAACGGCCTTCGCGCGCAAGTATGTTGATGCGGTAGAGAAATCAGTCCTCGTCAATGTGCCGGGCTATGATGCGGCGAAAAGCCAGCTTCTCGGTAAGCTTCAGTCTAAAGAAGGCGGCTCCTCGTCGACCTCCCACGAACCCTGACGTTTGTTTTCCTCCGTCGACCTAGACGGCCGCCCGCGCCAGTCTTGAACCGGGCTCGCCTTTTTCCAGTTTGGCCTCACATCGATCCGCCGGTCGCGCGCGCCGCACTTGCCGCATTTCACCTTTGTCCCGAACCACGGGACCGGCGTCGCCCGGATAGCTCGACACATCGATGATCGCTTGGTGGCGGCAAGAGTTGTTCAAACAGTACGCAATCAGGTGATGCACGCCCTGCCGGCGCATGTTGGCAAGGTCCATCGGCGGGCCGGGCGGGTGTTTGGGTGCCGCCATTGGACTAATCCTCGCCAGTGAGTTCCTTCCAGTATCCAAGATCTACATCAACAAAGTCGGGCGGGTATTCCCGACCCATTTGTGCGAAAGGGGGGTCACCTTCTGTATGCACGGCTAGGATTGCCGTAGCGGGCAGCGGCTTATTCACGGCAACATCGAAGGCGTGGCTAGATGTGATGGAGCCACGGGATCGCGCGAAGCTCGCAAGAGCCGCACAGCCTGCACTGTGGGGGTGGTACTTGGTCGTCGCTCGCATCGGCACCGCGACTTCAATAATCCGTGGCTTGCCCCATAGAGCCAACCGCGCAGCCAGTTCTTTGTCTCGGATATACATCGAAGCGACTTCGCCGCCCCAGTACTTGAGCAGGGGTTTGACGCCAGGATTGTCAATAACAACTGGATGGGATGCCAGGTAGAACTTATCCGCTCTGGCTCTAAGCTGCTCGTCGATTACAAACGGACTTTCCGCAACAATTTGGTCGGCAATATCTCGGCTCAACAGTCCGGCATCAACAATGTCGCCCAACCTGCGCTCCAAGGTGGCCGGCGTCGAGAGATGGATGCCTTCAGATCTCAGTATTCCCACTTCGTTATCAGTCATCCGGGTGTAGTGAAACGCGCGGATCGTGCGCTGCTCCATCTCTCTGCCGATGGCTTCTTCAAGGGCGCTGAAGGCATAGGCGTACGGATTGTCGGGGGGCCGGAGCATGGGGCGGTTAGGGTTATCGCTGTGGTCGAAGTCGAGAAAGATCTTTTGATCGGTCTGCAGATAATTGCGGATCAAATCGGCTTCCGTCTCCAACAGTGCGAGTAGCGGTGAATTGAATGTGCCAATGTCCCACAAGTCGATAACTCGCGCGTCAAGGTGCGTCATGGGACGGGTGCTTCCGATCTAGAAGCCATGATCCGTGTTGCCGCCGATGCGTCCGGGTTCTTGATCTTGATCCAATCCGGCGATCGCCCCGACCTATACGACCGATCCCGGCGCTTGGCGACGATGCCGTCCAGCCCGAGCTTGCAGGCGTGCCGGAACACCTGATCGCGCCGTCGACATCCTCGATGTGCTAAGATCTTAGATTTGGCGACACATGGGACCAGGAGCGGACGCATGCAACGAGAGATCATCCGGGTCGAGCCGATTGACAGCAATTTCGAGAAGTGGGGCGCGCCGGTGTCTACCTGCACCCGCGGCGGCAACATGGTGTTCGTCTCGGCATGCCGCCCTTCGATCCCGAGACCGGCGAGATCCTCGTCCACGCCCCGTTCGAGCGCCAGGTTGAGCTGATCCTGGAGCAGGTGAAGAAGGCGCTGGAGGCCGCCGGGTCGGACCTCGACCATGTGCTGAAGTGCAATGTGATGTGCATCTCGGCGGACCGGTTCAAGGCCTTCAACGAAGTCTATAAGCGCTACTTCCCGAAAAACCCCCCAGCGCGCATCTTCTTCTGCGTGCCTGAGTGGACCGGGCCCTTCGACGTTGAGGTCGATTGCGTGGCGGTCACGAAGGACTGACGTCGCCCGGCAGCAGCAGCCCTCACCTTCGATGGTGACTGACTTGACCCGGAGCGCTATCAGCGCCTCGGCGATCTGCGGCACTCGATCCGTCCAATCATTGCCCCTGCGGGAGAACACCCGCACCCGGTCGCCATCGCGTCGGCAGATGAAGCGATAGCCGTCGTGCTTGATCTCATAGACCCATTGTGGGCGCGGTCGGGACCGCGCGGCCGTTGGTCGGCAGGCAGGGTGCGATGAAGCCGGGAGGGTGGCGGACGGGCGATGCGGTAGTCCAGCGCATGCTCGTTCAATAACGGGCGATCCAATCTTGAGTCGAGTCAGCGAGTCAACCGATGCGCAGAGGTTCACGGGACTGCCAGAACGAGTGCCAGTTTCCACAGGCCGAACAGGATGAGCGCGATAACGACCGCCAGCACCGCGTCCCGGATCAACCTCCTGCGCCTGCGCGTCATCACGGTCTCTCGGCGCTGAGCATCTCCAAATTTGCGAACGGCGGATGCGGGGAGCACCGGCGGCACGACAGGGACGGGATCAGGCTTGAGATCGCGGCCCCTGGGTGACGATCGAGCCTGCGCAGGTCAACCGAGCCGACGACGCGACACCCTGGACAGGAGAACGTGAGCCACGGGTACTTGGCCGCGATAGCTGCGCCGATCGTCGGGTAGAACCACAGCGCGCGGCCGCCGGCTTGTCGAGCATTCCAGATCTCGACGATCTTCTGTGCCTCGGCAGCCGCCTTGCGCTCCGCCTCCGCGCGCTTGGCCGCTTCGGCAGCTTTGGCTGCAGCACGCTCGCGCTCTTGTGCTCGCCGGTTGGGACCCATAGTGGCTCGCGGAAGGACAAACGGCGGGGAATGTTGGAGTTGCCCCGCCGTCCGCAACAGGAGGCACGGACGGATGCGAGGCCATCCGGGCCGTCACAGCCTAACACCGCCGTTGACCGGCCGACCAGCGCGAAAGGGCGAATCACCCCAGCCAATAGGCACCCCGTAGGCGCGATTTGGGGTCCGGCCCCGCCGCTCTGCCGCAGGCGAGAGTTCACCGCCGTATCGGCGGAGCGTACGTCGTCGGCGGTGGGTAGGGCTGATAATACGGGTTGGAGCTGCAAGTGCCCCCATTGCCCCAGAGGGTCGCCAAACATTGCTGGAAAGACGTGGAACCGCAACTACTGGCTCCATATCCGCCCATGCCGCCGCCGCCGTAATTAGCGCACCAAGGATAGATTACTACGGCGACACTTGGCCGGGTGCCAGAAAACACCGTAAATGCGATTCCCACCAGTAAACCGACGAAATAGAAAGTTCGCATCGGAGGACCTCCCGGCGATTTTGCTGCCTCCAGGCACTTTCTGTAACCCCACCGGGTCGGTGGGCATTCCGCGTCAGCAATAAGCCCCCTGGTGCGTTTTGCTCGCCGGATGACCCGAGGTGCGGCTCTATCCCGGCCAGCGCACGTAGGCCTACGTACCGGGCCTCAACACGTGACCCCCACCACGAGGGCGGTCGGGACCCACCTCACTAGCGCGGGGCCACGCTCAACTCGCACATGTTGCCGAGCGTCATCAGACTGGCTCCTGATGGGTGCTTGTTTTAGATTTCATTGGCGACCCACGATCCGAACTCGTTGACCTACACCGCGGCAGCGCCATGAGAATCCGAACGCCCAATCGGCGCGTTTGGGCTGCAGGCGCCTTGATCAGTCTGTCCCAGAAGAGGTGGGCTGTGAAGCTCAGGCCGCCGTCAGCCTGTCCTTCTGCTTCAGCGTTGTCGGCCATCGCCGGAATGCCTGATCGGGATGACGGATCTCGATTGCTGTTGCCCCGGCGTCCCTTCTGTACGACGGCTTTCCCGTCATGAGGCGTAGGATGTAAGGCGTCATTTTGGCAGCGGTCCAAATCACGGCCGCCATCCCAGCCAACTGATAGCGGATACGCCGGCGGCGCAAAGGGGAGCCATCGCGCTTCAGCGCCCGCACGAAGTTCGCGGGATTGTAGAAAGCCGCATAACCGCCGAGCAGTTTGACCTGACGTTTCCAAGGGGCTTCGCCGGCCACTACCATCACGTGGTTACCGTCGTACATGGATTCCGGGATGATGTAGCTGCCGATGCTGCGAAGCACTCCGCCTTTCGCATAGATGGCCTCCTGCTCGCGCGTTCCAACGGCCGGGCTGTGTACCGTGCATTGAACACTAACGGCACCGGCTTCGTGGAGAAACTTGATCTGGTTGTACAATCCATACAAAGCGCCCGGCGTGTGATACGGCTGGCCCTCGTGAAACATCATCATCGCCATCGGCGAGATCTTGTGCTCGTCCAGTAGCCGAAAGAGTTCGATCGTCTGAGTTGGTTTTTGGCCCTTGTTGATCAGCGTTGCCGTCAAGTCTTCAATGCCGAACCATAGTGCATGCACGCCGGCGTCCCGAGCCAACGGCAGCAGGTCGCGGTTGCGATAGGCATCAAACTGCGTGGCTTCGGTAGCAAAGCGGATTCGTTCGCGAAAAGGCCGGCCGTCAGCCGTCGAACGGGCCATCGCAGTCAGCAACGCCTCTGCGGTCTCCCGCCGATTTAAAAAATTGTCGTCCGCCCCGAAGACGTACTTGATGTGGAAACGTTCGTAAATCGAGGCAATCGTTCGCGTCAAGGCTTCGGGACTTCGATGGCGCCAACTCTTCTGATTGACGGCGGGAATCGGACAATAGGAGCAGTTGAATTTGCATCCCTGGGTGACAAGCAAGCTCACTATCCTGGCGTATCGGCCAACGCGCAACGGAGAGAGCGGTTTTGGAGACAGCCCGGTGCCGCGATGCGGTGGTTCGAGCAAATCGAGCGCCGTCTCTTCGCTAGGCAACTCATCAAGATCTTGGACCAGCCTCTGCAGCCCGGTATCGATCAGGATTGGTTCCTGCGCGCTGGCGCCGGGCGCAAGGTAGACGAGTCCAGGAATGGCATCCAGTGCGCCTTCGCTCCGCGCTCGCTCGAACGCCGAACGCATCGTACCACGAGCACTGCGATACTCGATCAACGTATTAAGCAGTTCGAGCAGAACGTACTGCTCCCCCGTAACCACCACATCGGGGGCGGCCGAAGCGCGCTTTTCCCGCTCCGGCCAGAAGTGATATGGCTCATAAATCGCCTTGGGCCCTCCAGCGATGATCAGTGGCCGCTCGGGGCCGAGGGACCACGCCTCACTGATCGCGTCATAAGCCCGCTGCGAATGAATTTGCATGCTGGATACTAACAACATCTCTAGCCCACGCCCGTCGAAGCGCGCCCGACTTGCTTTGAAGTTGGGATTCCAGAGCTGAAACACAGCCCGGGTGCGGGCAAATCCAGCCTGATGGAGCGCGTTGGCAATTGCGCTCGCTCCGGCGGGAAACATAAACGCAGTCGTAAAAGACGAACGGGAGCAGACGTGTGCTTCGATCAAACGCAGACAGCACAACCGTAGGAAGCTCCGCCAGCTCGCTGGACCGGCTCCTGAGGCGCGCCTGCAGCGCACCGTAAGCGCCCTGTTTAACGAAACGGTCGGCGTCCTTGCGAACTGCTAATTCCATGTCCCCCCCTTGATCGACCCAGTTCTGTCGTCAGGCGCAAAGCGGCTCCAAAACACATTGTAGCGCGCGCTGCGTGATTCTCAAGCCACCACGTCCGCCGGGCGTTGAACCGGAATCCGTCGTGCTTGATCTCGTAGGCCCACTGCGGCTCGGTGGGCACCGCGGGCCCATTGGTCGGCAGGCACGGCTCGATAAAGCCGGGCGGGTGACGGACAGGACCAGGGGAGCGCCAGAGCATAGGCTCGGTCATAACGGTCGAAAGAGCCGAGCGCGAAATCGACAACGACGGCAGTCTATTTTTGACTAGGCGCAATTTCCCTTTGGACAACACGTGGGAGCGTCACAGCTACCTGAACAACCCAACCGCTGCGCACAAAAGATGACCCGAGTCGAGTGGTGTCACCAAAAGGCGAATGAATGTGCCACCCTGGCCGGGGTTAACACGGACCCCCGTGTGCGCGTCGAGATGCGTGATCTGGCGCGGCGGTGGCTTGAACTGGCTGATCTCGCCGAATGGGTCGACCAGCGCGCTCCGTATTGGAAGCCCTCCGATGACCGGCAGGGGCTGCACTAGACCAAGCCAATAGGAAGCCCGCTGGTTCGTTTTGCGGCCCGGGCGACCCGAGCGCCGCCAGCGCACAGGCGCGCGCCCTTGCACGATCCCGCAACCCCCCAATCCGATTGGCGGACCAGGGCCGGGCCCGCGCGGGCACCCCGGGAAATATGCGCCCCCAATGCGCCCCCGGCGAATGATGATCCCGTCTAGGCTCTTGCCTGGACCAAACAAGATCCTGTTTTCACTTGGTTTTTTGGTGAGCCCGCTGGGGCTCGAACCCAGGACCCCTTGATTAAAAGTCAAGTGCTCTACCGACTGAGCTACGGGCTCGCAGGCGCGCGGGCCGATGCGGGACGGCTGCGCCATGCTGGCGCGGTGTGTACGGGTGCCCCCGCGGCGGGTCAATAGGCGGCAGCCGTCCCAATCGCCGCTCTGGTGCCGCCCGCCAACCGAATGCCGTCGTTCTTTGGCGGTCCCGGGTCTGCAGCGCACCACTTCGTGCTGCGCCGCGCCCGGGACACGTGCCTCGCCAGCTTGCGGTGGCTCTTGCTCACCGCGCGGGCGCCCACCTCGCCAAACCGCGCTGTCACATACCCTTCGCTTGCACTCCCTCGCGTCCGGCGGTCTACTGGCACCCATGCGCATTTTCCCGAGACATGTGCCGCGGCTGCGCCCGCCGGTGCCAAGGAGTTCGTTCCCATGCCGATCGTAAACCGCGTCGCCGACCTCGCGGGCGAAATCGCCGAGTGGCGCCATCACATTCATGCCCATCCGGAGCTCCTGTTCGACGTGCACCGGACGGCGGCGACCGTCGCCGACATGCTCACCACCTTCGGCTGCGACGAGGTCGTGACCGGCATCGGCCGCACCGGCGTGGTCGGGGTCATCCGCGGCAAGCGCGGGCCGGGGAGCAAGGTGATCGGCATGCGCGCCGACATGGATGCGCTGCCCATTATGGAGGCAACGGGGCTGCCTTACGCCTCGACGATCCCCGGCAAGATGCACGCCTGCGGCCATGACGGCCACACCGCCATGCTGCTCGGCGCCGCCAAGTATCTCGCCGAGACGCGCAACTTCGCCGGCACCGCGGTCGTGGTGTTCCAGCCGGCCGAGGAGGGCGGGGGCGGCGGCAAGGAAATGGTCGAGGACGGCCTCATGGAGCGCTTCGGCGTCCAGGAGGTCTATGGCATGCACAATTATCCCGGGCTGCCGCTCGGCCGGTTCGGCATCCGCACCGGGCCGACGATGGCGGCGGCTGACACCGTCACGATCGACATCGAGGGGGTCGGCGGCCATGCGGCGCGGCCGCAGCTCTCCGTCGACACCGTCCTGGTCGGGGCGCAGATCGTCAACCAGATCCAGTCGATCGTCGCCCGCAACGTCGATCCGATCGAGTCCGCCGTGGTCTCGATCTGCGTGTTCCAGGCCGGCACCACCGACAACGTCATCCCGCAGACCGCGCAGCTGCGCGGCACCGCGCGCAGCCTCACGCCGGCCGTGCGCGATTTGCTCGAGCGGCGCCTGCACGAGGTGGTGGAAGGCACGGCAAAGCTCTACGGCGCCAAGGCGAAGCTCACCTACCGGCGCGGCTACCCGGTGCTCATGAACCACGAGAAGGAGACCGGCTTTGCCGCCTCGGTGGCCGGCGAGGTCGTGGGCGCGGAGCGCATCGACACGGATTTTGCGCCGGTCATGGGCGCGGAGGATTTCTCCTACATGCTGGAAGCGCGTCCCGGCGCGTTCATCTTTGTCGGCAATGGCGACAGCGCCGGCCTGCATCACCCGGCCTACAATTTCAATGACGACGTGATCCCGATCGGCACGTCCTACTGGGTGCGCCTGGTCGAAACCGCCATGGCCGGGTGATTATCGCCGGGGATAACTTAGCTTGTGGCGGGGTTGCTCCCCGGGGCCATCCTTCGAGACGCCTGGTCCCTGCGGGACCAGGCTCCTCAGGATGAGGGTCGGTGGTTTTTGCGCGGTTTTTCGGACCTTTCCACCACCGCAGCCCTCATCCTGAGGAGCATGCGTGCGTGAGCGCGCATGCGTCTCGAAGGATGGCCGCAGGCACGTGTTTCCCCAAAACGTCCCTATTGAGACAAGCCATAACAAAATGCATGGTCAGCCAATTGGTGCAGGGCGTGTGTCTGCGCCGGGCTATTTGAAAAGTGAATCATGATCTCAAGCAAAGGGCGCCGTCATGTATGCGGGCCACCGTCATCTAAGCGCGGCGACGTCATCTATGCGCTGGGTCGTCATCTATGACACCTATGCAGCGGGCGTCATCTATGCGCAGGGCCTGGTGCGGGCGCGGCTCGAGCGCTGTCATCTATGACATCTATGTCGGAAATGGCATCAATGGCGTGCCCCTTGGGCGCGCTGCCCCTCTGCATCCGGCCTACCGGGTCTTCATGAACGCGCGTGAGAAACGTCACCTATGTCATCTATGGCGAAAAGGTCATCTATGCGCGCGCGGCCGCCAGCGCCGCAAAGCCGCGCTCGAGATCGGCGATAAGGTCATCCACGTCCTCGAGCCCGATATGCAGCCGGATGGTCGGACCGCCGGGGGCCCAGGTGGTGGCGGTGCGGGCCTTGGTGCAGTCGAACGGCGTGGCGAGGCTCTCGAAACCGCCCCAGGATGCGCCCATGCCGAAGAGGGTGAGCGCGTTGAGGAAGGCGTGCACCGCGGCTTGCGGCGCCGGCTTGAGCACGACGGAGAACAGCCCGCAGGCGCCGGTGAAGTCGCGCTGCCAGATGGCATGGCCGCGATCGCTCGGCAGCGCCGGATGCAGCACCCGCAGCACTTCGTCGCGCTGCGCGAGCCAGCGCGCGACGGTGAGGCCGGATTGCATGTGCCGTGCAAGCCGTACCGCGAGCGTGCGCAGCCCGCGCAGGCCGAGGAACATGTCGTCCGGCCCGACGCAGATCCCCATCGTTCCCACGATGTCATGTATGCGCGGCCAGGTCGCGGCGTTGGCGGCGATCGTTCCCAGCATCACGTCGGAATGGCCGCCGATATATTTGGTGCCGGACTGGATCGCGATGTCGACGCCGTGCTCGAGCGGCCGGAAGTAGAGCGGGCTCGCCCAGGTATTGTCCATCAGCACGACCGCGTTCTGCGCATGCGCCGCCGCGGCAATCGCCGGGATATCCTGCATCTCGAAGGAGAGCGAGCCCGGCGACTCGGTGAACACGGCGCGGGTGTTCGGCTGCAACAGAAAGGCAATGCGGTCGCCGGCACACGGATCGTAGTAGGTCGTGCTCACCCCAAGGCGCGCCAGCACGGTGTCGCAGAACGAGCGCGTCGGGCCGTAGGCGCTGTCGGTCACCAGCAGGTGGTCGCCGGCATTGAGCACCGCGAGCAGCGCGATCGAAATCGCCGTGAGGCCGGAGGGCGCCACCTTGACCCCGGCACACGCGGGCCCCTCGAGTTGCTGGAGCGCTTGCTCCAAGGCTTCGGAGGTCGGCGTGCCGCGGCGGCCGTATTGGTACGGGCCGCGGTGATCCAGATATCCCTCGACCGTCGGATAGAGCAGGGTCGAGGCGTGATAGACCGGCGGGTTGACGTAACCGTGATGCGCAAACGGGTTGCGGCCCGCGACCGTCACCGTCGTGTCGGGCTTCAGCGGCCGCGCGCCCGTCTCATCTTTCTTCACGCCGATCCTCTGAATGCACGACGCAATTCGTCCCTCACGTAAATCTACTCCGCCTCGTGCGTGGGTGCGTCAAGCCCTTGACCCAGCATGGCGATCGTTCTCAGATGCCGCGGAATTACAGGGGCTCAGCAGGCAAAGGCAGTGTGATGAAACCGTCGATCATTGTGGCCGCCGTTCTGGCGGCGCTGACGCTGCCGGCCGGGGCCGGAACCCTCGACGACGTGCGCTCGCGCGGGATGGTGATCTGCGGCGCCAACGGTCAGCTGCCGGGCTTCGGCCTGCCCGACGCCCAGGGCAACTGGACCGGCTTCGACGTGGACTATTGCCGCGCCTACGCGGCGACGATTTTCAATGACCCGACCAAGGTGAAGTTCGTCGCACTCACCGCCAAGGACCGCTTCACGGCGCTGCAATCGGGCGACGTCGACGTGCTCGCCCGCAACACCACCTGGACCAGCTCGCGCGAGACGCAGCTCGGCCTGCACGCGACCGGGCCGAACTACTACGACGGCCAGGGGTTCATCGTGCGCAAGGCGCTCAAGGTCAATTCGGCGCTCGAGCTCAGCGATGCCTCGGTCTGCGTGCAGCAGGGCACCACCACCGAGCTCAATCTCGCCGATTATTTCCGCGCCAACCGCATGAAGCTCAAGTCGGTGACGTTCGCGCAACTCGATGAAGCCTTGAAAGCCTACGATACCGGACGCTGCGACGCCTTCACCACCGACGTTTCACAGCTCTACAGCGTACGACTCAAGCTTGCCAAACCGGACGACCACGTGGTGCTGCCGGAGATCATCTCCAAGGAGCCGCTCAGTCCGTTCGTGCGCCAGGGTGACGACCAGTGGTTCAACATCGTGCGCTGGGTGCATTACGCGATGCTCAACGCCGAGGAGCTCAACATCAACAAAAGCAACATCGATGAGCAGCTCAAGTCGGAGAACCCGGAGATCAAGCGGCTGCTCGGCAGCGAGCAGAATTTCGGCGAGCAGTTTGGCCTGACCAAGGATTGGGCCTATCGGATCGTCAAGCTCGTCGGCAATTACGCCGAAGTGTTTGACAAAAACCTGGGCGTGAACTCGCAACTCAAGATCACGCGCGGCCTCAACGCGCTGTGGACCAAGGGCGGCATTCAATACGGGCCGCCGGTCCGCTGAGGATTTAGGCGCGTGGTGGGGGAGAAGAGCGACGGGTGGGGCAGGGCGGCCCTGCTCGATAATCCACGCGTGCGCGGCATCCTCTATCAGGTCGCGCTGTGCGTTGTCGTGGCGCTCGCCGCCATCGCGGTCTGGCGCAATGTTGCTGACAATCTTGCCCGCAATCACATCACCTCCGGGTTTGGTTTTCTCGACCAGATCGCCGGCTTCGATATCAGCCAGACGCTGATCGATTACTCGGTGCAGACGTCGACCTACGGCCGCGCCTTCTGGGTCGGGCTGCTCAACACGTTGCTGATCGCCGTGCTCGGAATCGTGCTGGCGACGATCCTCGGGTTTGTGATCGGGATTGCGCGGCTGTCGCGCAACTGGCTCCTGGCCAACGTCGCGCGGGCCTATGTGGAGTTCGTGCGCAACATTCCGCTGCTGCTGCAACTCCTCTTCTGGTACAACGCCGTGCTCAAGGCGCTGCCGGATATCCGCCAGAGCATCCCGATCGCCGGTGTTGCCGTGCTCAACAATCGCGGCTTGTTCCTCCCACAACCGAGTTTTGGTCCGGGCCTCGCGTGGGCCGCGCTCGCCGGCGTTGCGGCGCTCGCGGTCGCGTTCATCTGGCGCTTCATCGCGCAACGACGGTTCGAGCGCACCGGCCACCTGCTGCCGGTCCTGTTGCCCGGGGCGATCCTGGTTGTCGGCGCGCTCATCCTCACCTATGTGGCGGTCGGCGGCACGATCGAATTCGAATTTCCGCAGCTCGGGCGTTTCAACGTCAGCGGCGGCGTCGAGATCCTGCCCGAGTTCGTGGCGTTGCTGTTCGGCCTGGTCATCTACACGGCGGCGTTCATTGCCGAAGTCGTGCGGGCGGGATTGCTCTCCGTCCCGCGCGGCCAGAGCGAGGCGGCCGCGGCACTGGGGCTGCGGCGGCGGCAGATCCTCAACCTCATCATCATCCCCCAGGCCAAGCGGGTAATGATCCCGCCGCTGACCAACCAGTATCTGAACCTGACGAAGAATTCCTCGCTCGCCGTCGCGATCGGCTATCCGGATTTCGTGCAGATCTTCACCGGCACCGTGCTCAATCAAACCGGCCAGGCGGTGGAAGTCGTGCTCATCACGCTCGCGGTCTACCTGGCGCTGAGCTTTGCCACCTCGGCGGCGATGGGCTGGTACGGCTCGCGCGTCGCTTTTGTGAGCCGCTAGCCAATGTCCAGCACCAGCGAAACCAGAACGTTCGGTATCGGCGTCACTGAGGACGACATCTTTGTGCAAAGCCAGCGCCTGCCGGTTCTGCCGGCGCCGGTTGCGACCACCGGCCCGATCGGCTGGCTGCGCGCGAACCTGTTCTCATCGCCGCTCAACACTCTGCTCACGCTGGCCATTCTGGGTCTGCTGATCCTGGTCATCCCGCCGGTGATCCGGTTCCTGTTCATCGATGCGGTGTGGAGCGGGACCGATCGCGACGCGTGTCTGGGCGGGCCGAACGGCGAGGTCGGCGCCTGCTGGGCGTTCGTGCGCGAGCGGCTGCCTTATTTCATCTACGGCTCCTATCCGATCCCGCAGCGCTGGCGCGTCGATCTGTTCTTCGTGATGCTGGCGTTCGGCGCGGGTTGGCTCCTTTGGCTCGATGCCCCGCGGCGCGGGCTCGGCGCCATCTATTTCTTCATCATCATGCCGGTCTGCGCCTATGTGCTGCTCAACGGCTGGCCGCTGATCGGCCTGCCGGCGGTCGATACCTCGCTGTGGGGCGGCGTCCTCGTCACCGTGGTGGTGACCACGGTCGGAATGGTCGCGTCGTTGCCGTTCGGCATCGTGCTGGCGCTCGGGCGACGCTCCTCCATGCCGGCGGTGCGCGTGCTCTCGATCATGTTCATCGAGTTCGTGCGCGGCGTGCCGCTGATTACCGTGCTTTTCATGGCAAGCGTGATGCTGCCGCTGTTCGTGCCACCCGCCTGGTCGCCGGACAAGCTGCTGCGGGCGCTGGTCGGCATCGCGCTGTTCTCGTCCGCCTACATGGCCGAGGTCGTGCGCGCCGGGCTGCTCGCAGTGCCGCGCGGCCAATACGAGGCGGCGCGCGCGCTCGGCTTGCGCTTCTGGCGCATGCAGGGGCTGATCGTGCTGCCGCAGGCGCTGCGCATCACCATCCCGAACATCGTCAACAGCTTCATCGCGCTGTTCAAGGACACCACCTTGGTGTTCTTCGTCGGGATATTCGATTTGCTGAAAACCATCGAGGTCGCCCGCGTCGATCCCAAATGGGCGACCCCGGTGACCAGCGCGACCGGTTACGCGTTCGCGGCCGTGTTCTATTTCGTGTTCTGCTTTCTCATGACGCGCTATGCCGACCGCATCGAATATCGGTTGGCGCGCGCCGAGCGGCGCTGAGCGGAGAGGGGCCATGTCGCTGGACGGGGCGGGCGAAAAGGAGGCGGAGCGGAACGGCCTCGCGGTCGAGATCAGCGGGCTCCACAAATGGTTCGGCGATTTCCAGGTGCTGGCCGATATCAACCTGAAAGTTCGCAACGGCGAGCGGGTGGTGATCTGCGGGCCGTCCGGTTCCGGCAAGTCGACGCTTGATCCGCTGCATCAATGCGCTCGAGGACTACCAGCGCGGCGAGGTCAAGGTCGAGGGCGTGCCGCTCACCCATAACCTCAAGCGCATCGACGAGATCCGGCGCGAAGTCGGCATGGTGTTCCAGCAATTCAATCTGTTTCCGCACCTGACCGTGCTGGAGAATTGCACGCTGGCGCCGATCCACGTGCGCAAGATGCCGAAGGCGGAAGCCGAAGCCGTCGCGCGCAAATACCTCACCCGGGTGCGCATTCCCGAGCAGGCCGACAAATATCCGGGCCAGCTCTCCGGCGGCCAGCAGCAGCGCGTCGCCATCGCACGGGCGCTATGCATGAGCCCGAAGATCATGATGTTCGATGAGCCGACGTCATCGCTCGATCCGGAGATGGTGAAGGAGGTGCTCGACACCATGGTGGAGCTCGCCCAGGAGGGGATGACCATGCTGGTCGTCACCCACGAGATGGGCTTCGCGCGCCAGGTCGCCAACCGCATGGTGTTCATGGACGCCGGACAGATCGTCGAGATGGCGCCGCCCGATGCGTTCTTCGGAAACCCGCGCCACGAAAGGACGCGCGCGTTTTTGAGTCAGATACTCAAAAGCCACTAAACTCCTGGATTGCTTCGCTGCGCTCGCAATGACGGCTTGGGGGCTCGTCATTGCGAGGAGCGAAGCGACGAAGCAATCCAGCTCTCTGCCGGGTTAGCTACGTGTTCAAACGGCCCGCCGGCCTTCTTCCACGCGTTGATGCCGCCCTTGATGTGACAGGCCGAGCCCAGTCCGGCGCCGTGGGCGGCGCGCACTGCCATGGCGGAGCGCTCGCCGAACGCGCAGTAGAACAGGAGCCGCCGCGAGGTGGCGCGGGCGAGCTCATAGAGCATGCCGCCGGCGTGCACGTTCTCCATCAGGTCCGCATAGGGCGCGTGCAGCGAGTTGGGAATGACGCCGTGCTTGCAGCGCTCCTTGGCCTCGCGCAGGTCGACGAAGGCGACGTCGGGTTTGCCCATCAGCGACATCGCTTCTGCGACCTCCAGGGTCCACTCGCGATGCGCGACATCCTCCTGCGCCAGGCCGACATGCATGTTGGCCGGCACGGCGACGTCCATCATCTTCGGGTTGGCGAGCTTCAGGTTGTTCATCAGCTCGACATACTCATCGACCGATTTGATCTGCAGGCGCGGATTGCAGGCTTTCTCCTCGCCGATGGTGGAGACGGTGTCGCCCTTGTAGTCGTGCGCCGGATAGACCAGCGTCTCCGTCGGCAGCTTCAGCAATTTGTTGAAGATCGAATCGTACTGGGCGCGCGGGTCGCCGTTCTGAAAGTCGGTGCGGCCGGTGCCGCGAATGAGCAGCGTGTCGCCGGTGAAGACGCGGTCCTGCATCAGGTAGCTGTAGGAATCGTCGGTATGGCCGGGCGTGTACAGCGCCTCGAGCGCGATGCCCTCGACCTCGACCGTGTCGCCCTCGGCGACCCGGATCGACACCACGTCGGCCTTGGTCTGCTCGCCCATCACCGTCACGCACTGGGTGCGGTCGCGCAGCGCGCCGAGCCCGGTGATGTGGTCCGCATGCAGATGGGTGTCGATCGCCTTGACCAGCCGGAGATCGAGCTCGCGCACCAGCTGCAGGTAGCGGTCGACCTTCTCCAGCACCGGATCGATGATCAGCGCTTCGCCGCCGCGGCGGCTGGCGACCAGGTAGGTGTAGGTGCCCGAGGTGGCGTCGAAGAGCTGGCGAAAGATCATGATTCTCTCCACCGGCTACTACATAGGTAAAATATAGCACAAAACCAGTCGAGAATAGTTGCCTATTCCCCGGCGATTCCGGAAGAGTACCATCGGACCTCATCGCCAAGGTGGTGGTTCACAGGGACGAAACAGCCGGAGGACGCCATGTTTCAATGGCGCACGCGCCATCTGCTCGCAGTAACCGCGGTCACAATCACGGCGATGTCATCGCCGGCGTCGGCTCAGACCTACCCGGAGCGGCCGGTGCGATTGGTGACCCAAGGCGCGGCGGGCAGTGGGCCGGATGTCATCGCCCGCATCGTCAGCGATCACCTCGGCCGGTTGTGGGGTCAACAGCTCGTGATCATCAACCAGCCGGGAGCAGGGGGCACGGCAGCGGCCCGCACCGCGGCCAGCGCGGCGCCCGACGGCTACACGCTCTACCTCGCCGCCACGTCGACCTTCCTGGTCATGCCGCTGATGTTTCCCAACCAGCCGTTCGACATCGACCGGGATTTTGTCCGCGTCGGGTTCGTCGGCGAGCAGCCGATGGTGTTTGGCGCGGCGCCCTCGCTGGGCGTGAGCACGCTACCGGAACTGGTGGCTGTGTCGAAAAAGCGCCCGGGCGAAGTCCTCTACGCCGCGAACCTGCGCGGCACGTTTCCGCACCTCACGGTCGAGCGGCTGCGCAAGGAGACCGGCGCCGATCTGACCTTCGTGCCCTATCCGGGCGCGGCGGCCGGACTGCAGGACCTGATGGGCGGGCGGATCTCGCTGGTGGTCGAGAGCGTCGGCGCGCTCTACGGCGCCATGCAGTCGGGCTCGATCAAGCCGCTCGCGGTCGCCTCGAAGGAGCGGCTGCCGAATTTTCCCGACATCCCGGCCGCGGCCGAAACCGTGCCGGGGTTCGAGGCACTCGGCTGGTTCGCGCTGCTGGCGCCGGCCGGGACGCCGGACGCCATCGTGCGCCAGGTCAACAAGGATCTGCGCACCGTTCTCGACCGCCCGGAGCTGCGCAAAAGCTTCCAGGATCTCGGCACCTGGGTGCGGCCGATGTCGCCCGAGGAGACGACGCAGTTCATCCGCAAGGAACAGGAGGTCTGGCGGCCGATCGTTCAATCCGTCGACTTTGCGCAGAAGTAGCTCAGGATTTGCTGGTCGCGACCGGCAGATCGTCGCGCGCACCCCATTCCGACCAGGAACCGTCGTAGAGCGCCTGCGGTGGCTTGCCAATCGCGTCGAGCGCGAGCCACAGGATCGCGGCGGACACGCCTGAGCCGCAGCTGGTGATGATCGGCGCCTCGAGATCGACGTTGCCGGCGCGAAAAGCCGAGGCGATCGCGTCCGGCGACTTGAGGCTGCCGTTCTCCACGACCGCACTGGACGGGACGTTGAATGAGCCGGGCATATGACCAGAGCGCACGCCAGCGCGCGGCTCCGGCGCCTCGCCGCGAAAGCGATCCGCCGGCCGCGCATCAACAACTTGTGCCGACCGCTGCGCCAATGCGGATTGTACGTCCTGCACGCCGGCAACGATTTTGGCCCGCGCCTTGGCGGTGAACTGTTTGGATGCGCGTTGCACGGCGCCAGCGTCCAGTGGTCGGCCTTCGGCCTTCCAGCGCGGCAGCCCGCCGTCGAGGATGAAGACATTCTCCGCGCCGAACAGCCGGAACGTCCACCACACGCGCGGTGACGAAAACAAACCGGCGCCATCGTAAACCACGATGGTGTCGCGCTCGGAAATGCCAAGCGCGCCGACGGCCTGGGCGAAGGCCTCGGGCGAGGGGAGCATATGTGGCAGCGGGATCGTGTGGTCCGCAATCGCATCGATATCGAAGCGCACCGCGCCAGGGATGTGGCCGGCGAGATATTCCGCCGCCGCGTCGCGCTTCATCGCCGGCAGGTAGAACGAGCCATCAACAACCACGACGTCAGGCTTGCCCAAGCGCTCGGCCAACCAGGTGGGGCTCACGAGCCAGCGGCTGACAGGTTGCTCGGCCATGGTCAAACCTTCTCGTAGGGGACTTTGAGGTTGGAGCGCCGCTCCAGCCACGCCGGCACGGGCAAGTCCTTGGATCGCAGGAATTTCGGATCAAACAGTTTGGAGACGTAGCGGGTGCCGTAGTCGGCCAGGATCGTGACGATGGTGTGCCCGGGGCCCAGCTCCTTGGCGAGACGGATCGCGCCGGCGACGTTGATGCCGGAGGAGCCGCCGAGGCACAGGCCTTCGTGCTCCAGCAAGTCGAAGATGATCGGCACCGCCTCGGTGTCGGGGATCTGATAGGCGAGGTCGATCGGCGCATCCTCGAGATTCTTGGTGATGCGGCTCTGGCCGATGCCCTCGGTGATCGACGAGCCTTGGGCCTTGAGCACGCCCGTGGTGTAGTAGCTGTAAAGCGAAGCGCCCATCGGATCGGCGAGCGCGATCTTGACGTTGGGCTTGCGCTCCTTCAGCGCCAGCGCGACGCCGGCCAAGGTGCCGCCGGTGCCGACCGCGCAGGTGAAGCCGTCGACGCCGCCGTCGGTCTGGTTCCAGATCTCCGGGCCGGTGGTCGCGATATGGCCGTCGCGGTTCGCCACGTTGTCGAACTGGTTGGCCCAGATCGCCCCGTTGGGTTCGGTCTTGGCGAGCTCGGCGGCGAGCCGGCCAGAGAGCCGCACGTAGTTGTTGGGATTGGAGTAGGGGACGGCGGGCACCTCGACGAGCTCGGCGCCGCACAGCCGCAGCGTGTCCTTCTTCTCCTGGCTCTGGGTCTCCGGGATGACGATGACGCAGCGGAAGCCGAGCGCGTTGCCGACCAAAGCGAGCCCGATCCCGGTGTTGCCGGCGGTCCCTTCGACGATCACCCCGCCGGGGCGCAGCTGGCCCTTGCGCACCGCATCCTCGATGATGAACAGCCCGGCGCGATCCTTGACCGACTGGCCCGGGTTCATGAACTCGGCCTTGCCGAGAATTTCGCAGCCCGTCTCCTCCGACGCGCGCTTGAGTTTGATCAGCGGGGTATTGCCGATGGCCGGAATGATGCCGTCACAAATCTGCATTGGGCGTCCGCAGGCATGAAAATTGGGCCCGACCGGCGGGCGTCCCCATGGAGATACGCCATGCGGGCGGCGCCCGCAAACCGGGAGGGTTCGCGACATAGCCGATGCGCAGCCCGTGAATTGGCGAATGATTTGCACCAAACAGACGCGGGCTTGAGGCAATATTTTCCGCCACGATGGTGCGTCGCAAAAGCATTTACCCGCGGTAGTCGCGCTGATCGCCTGCGGGCAGGAATTGCTGCTCGATCTCTCGGACCGCGCCGTGCCCGGTCAGTGCCTTGTAATCGGCAAGGCCGAACGGACTCTTGGCGGCGCGTTGCCGCCAGTCCGCAAGCGCTGCCGGACCACGCGCATGGAAATCGTTCATCAGCTCCCAGGCGCCCTGCAACCCGGCCTGCGCGGCCATCACCGGGTAGAGCGCGACCCGGACGCCGAGCTTGCGCAATTCCTCGAAGCTCGGCGGCGGCTCGACGGTGCTGAACCAATTGCACAGCACCGGCGCGGCGGTCGCGGCGCAGACGCGGGCCAGCTGCTCGCGGCGCTCGACCGCATTGAGCCAGACCAGATCCGCGCCAGCCTTGGCATAGGCGACACAGCGGGCGACGGTTTGCTCGAGATCCGGTTCAACGCCGATCGAATCGCAACGCGCGCAAATCACGAATGACGGATCGATCGCATCACGCGCCGCGACGGCGGCGCGGATCTTGCCGACCGCCTCGTCCAACGGGATGCAGCGCCGGCCGCCGCCGGTCGGCGATTTCTTCGGCGCCTCCTGGTCCTCAATGTTGAGCGCGGCGACGCCAGAGCGGACGATTTCCTGGACGCTGTAGTGCACGTTGAGCGCATTGCCGAAGCCGGTGTCAGCATCGAGCAGCATCGGGATGGTGGTGCAGGCCGCGGCGTGGCGCGCGTGATCGACGATATCGCGCAGGCCCAGGATTCCCGTATCGGGCACGCCGAGCAGAAAACCCGACATCTGCGATCCGGCGAGGAAGAAGCAGGTGAACCCGACCTCCTGGGCCATGCGGGCATAGACCGGACTGAAGCCGCCCGGCATGACCACAAGCTCCGAGCCTGCGAGCAGCGCGCGCAGCGCGAGCCGCTTGCGCCGCGCCTCATCGACCCACTCGCTCATGCGGTCTTCTCCTGATGTTTGGACCGGGCTCGATAGGCCAGAATGGCGTCTTCAACCGAACGGAAGACGTGGTCGGGACCGAGCAACCTCAGCAACCCGGCGCGTTCGGCCGCGTGCTGAGCGATCTCCGATTCCATCCGGGCCAGCATGACGTCGATGCCTTGGTTGCGCAGCTCGGTGATTATCTGCTGCATGATGTCGGCGCCGGTGAAGTCGAAGTTGATCACGCCATTGGCCTCGATCACCACCAGGCGGCACGGCTCAGGCAGTTTCGCGATGGCCGCCTGCAGTTTGTCACGGATGTAGTAGGCATTGGTGAAGTTGATGGGCGCGCCAGGCGCGAATACAAGCACGCCGGGCTCGTGCTCGCCGTGTGCTTGCGCCGGCAGGTTCCACCAGATGGTCGTGTCTGGAACGCGCGCCAGCACGGCGGAGTCCGGGCGGGCGACGATGTAGAGGCTCTGGAGCAGCGACAACCCGATGCTCATGGCGACGCCGGCCTGGATCGGCATGATGACGACAAGCGCGGCGCTGGCGATGACCAGCAGGATCTCGATTCCGCCGTTCAGATAGATCCTGCGCATCGTGTCGATACGACAGATGCGCAGTGCGATGAACATTAGCACGCCGGCGAGCGCCGCCTCGGGCACAAAGCTGAACAAGCCGCCCGCGAACAACGCAATGACCGCAATGATCAGAATGGCGAGCAGGCTGCAGGCTTGGGTCCGGCCGCCCGACTCGACGACTGCGGCGGTGCTCGGCGGGCTCGCGTCAACCGCGAACGAGCCCAACAATCCGGCCAGAATGCTGCCGGCGCCCACGCCGCCAAAATCGCGGCTGACGTTTTCCGCCTGCCTCGGATCCGAGGGAAACGAACGCACCACCGCCGCGGTCTGCATCATGCAGACGAGCGCGACGGTCACGGCGAGCTGCAGCAGTTGCGTGAACTCGCTCCACTTGGGCAGGCTCAGCGCGAGCGTCGGCGGCGTGAGCGGAAGCGCGCCCAGCACGGCGACTTGATTGTGGTCGAATGCGAACCACCACACCGCCAATCCGCTCGCCACGAGGCCGATGAGAGAGCCGGGGATACGCGGGTTGAGCCATTCGGCGATCAGCGTACAGGCGAGCACGCCGAAGCCGATCGCTACTGGAATGGGCTTGGCGTCCGGCAGGTGTTGCATCAGCTCGAGGAAGCGCCCCAACACGTGTTGGTCGGGCTTGACCGAAACCCCGAACACCGTCGGCAGCTGGCCAACGATGATGTGGACGGCGATGCCGGCGAGAAATCCGGTGGTGACCGGCACCGAGAGCAGGTCGGCGATCCAACCCGCGCGCAGGACGCCGGCGAGCAGCAGAATGGCGCCGACCAGCAGAGCCAAGGTCGCGGCCAGCGCCGCGTAGTGGGGGTTCTCCGGCATGACCATCAGCGTGAGGCTGCCCGCCATGATCGGGGCGATGGTGGAGTCGGCCGCGACCGAAGCGAACCGGTTGGATCCCAGAGCCGCAAACGCAAACGAGCCGGCCGCGAATGCCAACAAGCCAGCCATCGGCGAGAGATGCATCAGCTTGGCGGTGGCCAGCTGTCCCGGCAGCGCAATCGCGGTCAGCACCAGCGCGGCAAGCGCGTCCGTCGGCAGCATCGCGAGCGTGTAGCTGCGCAGCGAAGGAAAGATCCAAGCGGCCGGGCGGGAGGCTTGGCTAGCCATCACGGCAGGGCCCCTTTGTGTTGTTGTAGAGCATCAATCGGCCTGGATCCCGGCGTCCTTGGCGAGCTTGATCCACTTTTCGGTCTCAGCGTGGATGAACGCGGCGAACTGCGCCGGCGGTTCGCCGCCCGGCTCCGCGCCGATATCGCGCAGGCGCCCGATGACGTCCGGACTCTTCAGGACCTGCACCAGTTCCTGATAGAGCTTGTCGCGGATCGGCTGCGGGGTTCCCTTCGGGACCAGGACTCCGTACCAGGTGGTCACGTCGTAGCCGGCCAGGCCGGCCTCAGCGAGCGTCGGCAACTCCGGGAACAGAGCCGAGCGCTTGGCCGGACTGACCGCGAGCGCGCGCACCTGGCCCGCCTTGATGAATGGCGTCGCCGCGCCACTCGTCTCGATCGACATCTGAATATGCCCGGCGACCAGGTCGCCCATCATGGGAGCGCCGCCGCGATAGGGTACGTGCACGATGTCGAGCCCGGCCAGCGAGCGAAACAGCGCGCCCGACATGTGCTCGGTGCTGCCGATCCCGGCCGAGCCGTAGTTGACCTTGCCGGGATTGGATTTGATGTAGGAGATCAGCTCGGCGACGGTATTGGCCGGCACCGATGGGTTGACGATCAGAATATTGGGGACGGACGCCGCGATGGTGATCGGGTCGAAGTCCTTCTCAAAGTCGTAGGACAATTTCTTGTAGATGCCGGGCGCCATGGTGTGGGCGACGGTGGCCATGAAGATCGTATAGCCGTCTGCCGGGGCGCGCGCCGCATTGGCCGCTCCGATCGTGCCGCCACCTCCGCCCACATTTTCAATGACGATCGGCTGGTGCAGTCGCTCCGATAGCGGCTGTGCCACAATCCGGGCAACGATATCGGTGGTGCCGCCTGCCACGAAGGGAACGACGATGGTCACTGGCTTGGTCGGCCAATCCTGCGCAAGCGCCGGTGCGGGAGCAAACAGGCAGCCGATCAGGGCGATGAGCACTGCATTGCGCAGCAGTAGCGCGCGAAGAACCTTGAGCATCGTTTTCTCCCGACAGGGGCAGCTTTTTCTCATGCCCGGTCGTCCGGTTTGCGCATGACGCGCCCCTGGGTTTCCCCTAAAATCGCCGACAACACAACACCCGGTCCAAGGAGCCGCCCATGCAGACAGCCGTAAAGATCCCCGCCGTTCCGTTCGATACCGCTCGGCTCGACCGGCTCATGGATGACGCGGGCATGGATGTCCTGCTGGCGACGTCGAAGCACAACGTGCAGTACCTGATGGGTGGGCATCGCGCCTTTTTCTTCGACTACATGGACGCGGTCGGGATCAGCCGGTACCTGCCGGTCCTGATCTATCCCAAGGGCAAGCCGGACAAGGCGGGCTTCATCGGCCACGCCATGGAAGGATATCAGCACGAGGTGCATCCGTTCTGGACGCCCGAAGTGCAGACGCGCGGCTCGGGCTCCGTCGACGCCATGCAGCGGGCGATCGACTATGTGCGCAAGTCGGGTGTGCCGGCGCGCAGGATCGGCGTCGAGATGGCTTTCGTGCCGGCGGACGCCGAGCGCACGTTGCGCAAGGGAATGCCCGACAGCGAGATCATCGATGCGCTGTTCACGCTCGAGCGCCTGCGCGCCCGGAAAACTCCGGACGAACTGGCGAAGCTGAAGATCGCCTCCGAGCGCGTCATCGAATCCATGATGGCGGTCATCGCCAACCACGGCCCCGGCACCACCAAGCAGGAGCTGGCGGACGCGCTCAAGCGCGAGGAGGTCAATCGCGGACTGACGTTCGAGTATTGCCTCGTGGCCGCGGGTTCAAACCTCAATCGCGCACCGTCCGGACAGCGATGGGAGCAGGGCGATGTCCTGTCCCTCGACTCCGGCGGCAACTATCACGGCTACATCGGTGACCTGGCCCGCATGGCCATCTTGGGCGAACCCGACGCGGAGCTTGAGGATCTGTTGGCTGAGATCGAAGAGATTCAGCGCGTCGCTTTCAAGCCGATCAAGCCGGGCGTGCTGGGCGGCGAGATCTACAATGTTGCGGAGGAGCGCCTGAAGAAATCGCGCCAGCACAATCACATGCATTTCCTGGCGCACGGCATGGGCTTGGTGAGCCACGAGGCTCCGCGGCTCACCGGCACCGGACCGGTGAAATACGACGGCTATGACGCCGACAAGCCGCTTGAGACCGGCATGGTGGTTTCGGTCGAGACCACGCTGCAGCATCCCAAGCGCGGCTTCATCAAGCTCGAAGATACCGTGGTCGTTACCGAGAACGGCCATGAGATCTACGGGGAGGGCGGCCGCGGCTGGAACCGCGGTGGCACCGCGCTCGGCAAATAGAGACCGTGCAGGTTCTCATTGTCGGCGGTGGCATCGGCGGGCTGACCACGGCGCTCAGCCTGCACGCCGCCGGCATTGATTGCTGCATCTATGAGTTCGTCGTCTCGCTGCGCGCGCTCGGCGTCGGCATCAACCTGCAGCCCAATGCGGTGCGCGAGCTCACTGAGCTCGGTCTGGGCGACGCGCTCGCCGAGACCGCGATCGAGACGTCGACGCTCGCCTACTACAACAAACACGGCCAGCTGATCTGGTCGGAACCACGCGGCCGCGCCGCCGGCTATCGCTGGCCGCAATATTCGATCCATCGCGGCGAGTTGCTCATCATCCTGCTTGACGCGGTTCGTGCGAGCCTCGGCGCCGAGCGGATCCGTACCGGCCATCACTTCATTGGCTTCGAGCAGGATCAATTCGGGGTCACGGCGCGGTTCACGCGCCGTCCGGACGGAAGCTCGGTCACGGCACAGGGCGATGTACTGATCGGAGCGGATGGGATTCACTCCGGGGTGCGCGCGCAGCTCTATCCAAACGAGGGCAAGCCGGTCTTTTCCGGCCTGATCCACTGGCGCGGCGCGCTGGAGGCCGAGCCGTTCCTCGACGGGCGTACCCAGGTGATGATCGGCCATCACGATCAGCGCAGCGTGGTCTATCCGATCAGCGCGAAATCAGCAGCGGCGCGGGCGTTCGCTGGTCAACTGGCTGACCTTGCTCGTAGACCCCGGCGAGGATGCCGAACGGGAGAACTGGGACCGACGGGTTGGCAAGGAGCGGTTCTTCGAGCCGTTCAAACATTGGAATTTTCCCTGGCTTCCGCTCGCCGACGTGATCTCGGCGACGCCGGAGATTTTCGAATATCCGATGTCTGACCGGGATCCGTTGCCGGCATGGACGTTCGGCCGCGTGACCTTGCTGGGAGATGCGGCACATCCGATGCGGCCGGTGGGTTCGCAAGCGGGAAGCCAGGGTGTCGTAGACGCGCGCGTGCTGGCACACGCGCTCGCCGGCGCCGCCGATCCCGCAAAGGGCCTTCTCGATTACGAGGCCACGCGCCGGCCCGCCATGAACGAGGTCGTGCTGCGCAACCGCCAATACGGGCCCGAGATCGTCATGCAGATGGCAGAGGAGCGTGCGCCTGCCGGTTTCAACAACATCGAGGACATCATTCCGCGCCACGAGCTGGAAGATGTGTCGCTGTCGTTCAAGAAAGCCGCCGGGTTCGATCCGGAGACTGTGAATACGCGGCCGTCATACGGTGTCGCACGACCTGCCGCAGTCTAACCCGAACTGGCTCGTGCGCTATCCGTGAGTGCCGGAGGCCATGCCTCGGCGCGCGAGGCCGGTGCCGACTGCGAGGCGCGGCGCGACCGGTTCGGTGCGGTCGGGCGGCAACTCCGTCCCCGAGCTCCAAGCAGTTCCGGCGAGCGCGCTCAGGAAGTCCTCACTCCAACGATTGATGTCGTGCTTGGCGATGACCTCATACAGCGCCGCGTGCCGTTGCCGGCGCTCTTCAATGCTCATGATCAGCGCCCGCTCGATGGCGTGACCGACAGCTTCCGGATCATATGGATTGACCAGCAATGCTGCGCTCAGTTCGGCAGCCGCCCCGGCGAAGCGTGACAGGATCAATATCCCCGGATCGTCGGGATCTTGTGCGGCGACAAACTCCTTCGCCACCAGGTTCATGCCATCGCGCAACGGGGTCACGAGGCCCATGCGTGAGGCGCGGTAAAGTCCGGCAAGCACGCTGCGGCTATAGGTACGATTGACGTACCTGATCGGAGTCCAAGAGGCTTCCCCATAGGTCGCGTTGATGCGCCCCGCCTTGGCGCCCAGCTCGCGCTCCATTTCGGCATATTCGGCAATGGCCGAGCGGCTCTTCGGCGTGATTTGCAGGTAGGTGACCAGCCCACTCCAGTCCGGGTGCGCTTCGAGGAAGCGTTCGAACGCGTCCATGCGCAGCCCAAGACCCTTTGTGTAGTCGAGCCGGTCGACGCCGATCATCATGATGTGGCCGGATAGGCTCTCCAGCACGTTCTTGACGAATGGCGACCGGCTGGCGCGTCGCGCTAAGCGGTTGAACTCGGCCGTCTCGATGCTGATCGGAAATGCACTGACCCGGACGCGGCGATCGCCCACCAAGTGGGTATGCGCGTCGAGTTTGCGCGAGCGGCATTCGCGTTCGAGATAGCCCGCGAAATTGCCGGCATCGTTCTCGGTTTGAAGTCCAACCAGGTCATAGTGACTCATGGTCGGGATCAGCCGCTCGTGATGCGGTAATGCCGCCATGATTTCGGACGGCGGGAACGGCACGTGCAGGAAGAAACCGATGCGATTGCGATGCCCGCGTTCGCGCAGCATGCGGGCCAGCGGCATCAGGTGATAGTCATGCACCCAGATGACGTCGTCGGGTTGCAGGAGCTTGTGCAACTCGCTGGCAAAGTGCTCGTTGACCCGCATATAGCCGGTGAGATCACGGCGCGAATATTCGGCGAGATCGAGCCGGTAATGCAGGATCGGCCACAGCACGCGGTTGGCGAAGCCGTTGTAGTATTCGTCGTAGTCTTCCTGCGCGAGGTCGGTGACGACGTAGCTCAATCCGCCCTGCCGCACCTCGCTTGTGGTGACCGCCTGCTGCGGCGCGACGCGCCCGCTCCAGCCGAACCAGACGCCCGGCCGATGGCGCAGCGCCGCACGAATTGCCACGGCCAAGCCGCCGGCCTGCGCGCCGCCATCGCGGCTCGGCATCGCCACACGATTAGAAACAATGATCAGCCGCCCCAATACTGATCCTCCCAGCTTCGCGACAGACGCATTCCGGTCAGGATCAGTCCTGCCATCGAATAGGTCTGTGGAAAGTTTCCCCACAACGCCCCCTGTTGTGGATCGATATCTTCGGACAACAGTCCGAAACGGTTCCGGTGCTTCAACACATCGACGAACAAATCATGTGCCTCTTCGCGGCGCCCAAGTGCCCACAACGTATCGATGAGCCAGAAGCGGCAAATCAGGAAGGCTGTCATGGGCAGCCCGAAGTCGTCAGCGCTCACGTAACGCATAACGTGCTTCTCACGTAAAAGTTCACGCTCGATTGCAGCAACGGTACTCACGAACCTCTCGTCATGCACGTTGATGATTCCGAGATCCGGCAACAGCAGCACGCTGGCGTCGAGGGCGTCAGAGCCGAACGCGGCGGTAAATGCCTTGCGGTCCGGGTTCCAGGCGCGCTCCAGCAACTCTTTCTGGATCGGGTCGGCGATACCGTTCCAGTACGCCGCGCGATCATGCAGCCCGAGGTGCATCGCGATCGCCGCGAGGCGATGACACCCGGCCCAGCACATCGCCGCAGAGTGAGTGTGCACCTGCTTGCGCAACCGATGCTCCCAAATTCCTGCATCCGGCTGGAGTGCCAGGGTGGCAGCCTTATTGCCGAGCGACTCGAGCAGCCGAAAGAGGCTCACATCCCCGAGCTTGGGGAGGCGATAATCAAAGAACATCGGCGTGGCCGCCAGGATCACGCTGCCATAGGTATCGTGCTGCACCTGTTCGGCGGCGGCATTGCCAATGCGCACCGGGCCATCGCCGCGATATCCGGCAAGATGTATTGCGGTGCGCTCCTCCATCGAGTTCGGTCGGAACCACGCTGTACACAGGGCGCAACGGATCGTCGCGATTGGCGGCGATGCCGAGCGTGTAGGAGATGAATTCCTCCATGGTTTGCGTCGCGCCGACGCGATTGAGCGCCTTCACCACGAAGTATGCATCGCGCACCCAGCAGAACCGGTAGTCCCAGGTGCGACCGGAACCCGGGGCTTCCGGAATGGACGTCGTATGCGCCGCGATGATGCCGCCGGTCTCCTCGAACGTGCTCAGTTTGAGTGTGATGCCGGCGCGGATGATTGCATCTTGCCAGTCGTAGGAGATCGTGAGGCCGCGCACCCAAGCGGTCCAATAATCGCGGGTGCGGTCGCAGAACTCGCGCGTGGTCGTCTGGAGGTCCCCGGTGAATGGTTCATCGGGGCCGAACACGAGATGTAGCGGCCGATTCAACACGAACGGCGACTCGCGCTCGATCATCGAGAGCGGCGCGTCGGTGGTCAGGCGGACGACCTCGGTCCCCTGGTAGCGGATGTGATTGCTGCTGGCCGCCCGCCGGCCGATCGGCTCGCCGTAGTTTTGCGTCGGCCGGACCCGGATGGTGATGCGCGGCAGCCCTTCGATCGGCTCGATGATCCGGAACAGCTGCGGCGCACGGAAGATGCGCTCGTAATGGCGAAAGCGGGGGGCAAAATCGGTGATGCGGACGCGGGCGCCCCGGCTGTCGGTGAGGATTGTCGATACGACCGCGGTGTTGCGCAGGTACTCCGATGTATAGTCCACCATGTCGTCGAGGACTACATCGGTGAACCCCTTCTCCTCGTTGCCGGCGAGCAGCCGAGAGAAGACCGGATCGCCGTCATAACGCGGATAGCACCACCACACGATGCGGCCGCACGGATTGATGAGCGCGCCGGTGCGGCCGTTGCCGATCAGGGCCAGGTCGAGCCCGTGGTCGATCATGCCGTCGCCCCTTCGTTGGCCGGGACAATGCGTTCGAGCCAGGCGCGGACCTCACTGGGCGTATCAAAATGAAAATCAACTCCGGTAACCCGCCGGCGCACCGAAATGGCGATTCCGCGAAACTGCGGCATCACGGCGAAGGCGGCCTGATCGGTGGTGTCGTCGCCGATGAAGATCGGCCGACGGCCGGCAAAGGGGGGTTGCGCCATCAGCTCACGGACGGCGGTGCCCTTGCTGAAGCCGAGATGCTTCACCTCGACCACATTCGTCCCTTCGAGCAGCTCGAGGCGCTGCAAAGCGCCGCGGGAAATTGCCGCCACGGCCTCACGCACGAAGGCACCCTTTTCCGGGGCGAGGCGATAGTGCAGGGCGATCGAATAGCCTTTGTCCTCAAAGAGAATGCCCGATCCGGCGGTGGCAATCGCGGCGAGCTGCATGCGGAGCGCCGGGTCGAGGGGTTGCGCGTGGCTGCGCCGTGGCGCGGTGTCCGGCCAGGGCCGCATCTCGGCGCCATGACCGCCGATTGCCGCGAGCTTAAGCGGCGCAAAAATGCCGTCGAGATCGTTCAGAGTACGGCCGCTGACCAGGGCGGTTGCCCCGGCCGTGCGCAGTTTGATGCGCTCCAGCGTGTCGCGCAGCGAAGGGGGAACCCGGATATCGCGTGGCGTTGGCGCCAGATCGAGGATCGTTCCATCGACGTCGAGCAGGATAGCCCAATCATCTACATCCGGGATGAGCGGCGGCGCGCTCGTCTCCGCAACACTTGCTGGCATGGCGAAATTCGTCCCGCTGTAACCCACCAAAGTTTCACAACGCGTTCACGTATTTACGGTTCCGATGACTCCCGGATGTATACCGATCGTGTTACAACTCAAGCTTGGTTGCCCCCGACGAAACGATGGAACGCGGGAGCCACTACGGGGGTTCCCGTCCACGGGGATTTCCCTGGCATGACACCATATGGGGTCTGGCGTAGATCCTATAAAGGCTCGGATTTACTCGTAGCTACGATCATCAGGAACGATATCTAGGTTGCGACTCGCTCGCTCTGCACGATTGGAGCATCGGATGCACGCATTGTTCATCGGCCACACGTATATCGATGTGACCATCATGACCGATCACGTTCCGACCGGTGACGATAAGGACGTGGCGACGGAATATGCTGTGTCGTTTGGCGGCAACGCCGTTACCGCAGCCTTCTGCTGCGCCAAGCTCGGCATCAAACCCGATCTCGTCGCTACCGGAGCGGATGACTGGCTCGGCGACATGTTCCGCGACATGGCCCGTAAGTACGAGGTCGAACTGCACATTCGCAAGGTACGGCGCTCCTCGCTGTCATTCGTGATGCCGCACGGCGGTGAGCGCGCGATCCTGCGCGCGCGCGACGACCGCTATCTGCATCCGTTCCCGCATCTCGACATTACCGGCTGCCGCGTCCTGCACATCGACGGCCACCAGCCCGACGCGGCGCTGCATTACGCGCGCGCGTGCCGCGAGGCCGGAATCCTGACCTCACTCGACGGCGGCGGTGTGCGCAGCAATACCCATGAAGTGCTGTCCCACATCGATGTCGCCATTGTGTCCGAGCGCTTCTCTCACCAGCTGAAACTGTCGCCGGAGCAAACACTCGACTATCTAGCCGAGCGTGGCTGCCGCGTCGGCGGCGTGACCTTCGGCGAGCGCGGTCTGTTCTGGTACGACGAGCGTGGGCGCAGGAGCACGCTTCCCGCGCTGCAGGTCCCGCCGCGGCGTGTGATCGATACAAGCGGCGCCGGCGACGTGTTCCACGGCGCCTATGTGTATTCCTACCTGGCCGATCCGCAAAAGCGCTGGATCGATCATTTCCGCTTTGCCCGTGCCGCCGCCGCTTTCAAGGTGCAGCGACTCGGCAACGAGGCGGGATTGCCCACCGTAGCCGATGTGGCGGCTTTGGATCGCGAATTCAGTCCGGCGGTGGAGAACGTTTGAGGTCAGCTGTCGACCTTGGTCGGCGCCAACCATTTCTCCATCCGCTCTACGCTCATGGGCTCTGCAATATAGAAGCCCTGCGCCTCATCGCATTTCCACTGTGCGAGCAGGTCATAGGCCGCCCGGTCTTCAATTCCCTCCGCCACGACCCGGTAGCCCAAGTCATGCGCCATGTGGATCAAGGCGCGCACGAGTTTCTGATCGTGCTCGCTGGTCGGCAAGGCCTTGATGAAGGCGCGATCGATCTTGAGCACGTTGGCTGGGAACTGTTGTAGATAGGACAGCGCGCTGTAGCCGGTGCCGAAATCGTCGATCGCGATCGACACGCCCAGACGTTTGAGGGCGCGCAGCTGTTCCAATACACGAGGATTATCTCCCAAGACGGAATTCTCGGTGAATTCCAGCTGGATCGAGCGAGGAGGGACCCCGTGTTTTTCCAAAATGGCGGCGACCCGGTCAGCAAAATCCGCTTCTTCCAGATTGCGGGCCGAAGCGTTGATGGAGATCTTGCCAACGTCCCGGAAACGCTGCCATTGGGCCACTTGGCTGATGGCCGCGTTGAGAACCCACTCGGTCAGCGGACGCGTGAACGCCGTCTCTTCAACGGGTGGGATGAATTCCGCCGGCAGCACCTCGCCGAGGCTCGGATGCTTCCAGCGCAAGAGCGCCTCCGCACCCGCATAGCGGCCCGAGGCAAAGTCCGTCACTGGCTGATAGACCAGGCTGAATTCGCCACGCCGTTCCAGCGCCTCACGCATGTCGCTGAGCAGCCTGAAGCTGCGCGTGTGCGCGCGGTCATGGATCTCATTGTACGACGCGATAACGCGTCCGCTGGTGCGTGCGTCGTCGGCCGCATTGAACAACCGGCGCAGCACGTCGCGCGGGCCGACCTTATCGGTTTGGAACGCGTACGCGCCGACCACCGGATCGGCGGAGACGGGAATCCCCGCGCAGGGGATCGAGTCGTGCAAGCGGCGCTGCAAATCGTGCGCGATCGCGTCCCAGCTGCGATCGGCTTGATCATCGAGCACGGCCACGCACCGCGTCAGGCCGACATGGTAGACCCGCGAGCTCTCGCCGATGGCCAGCCGAATGATCTCCGTCGAGTTGCGGATCAGTTCTTCGGCGTAGGTGGCACCCAGAACGCGCATCCCGTGACTGATCTGGCGGGGAGACACAAGCTCAACCAGAAGTCCCACCTTGCGCTCGCCGGGAGAGCGCTTGGCGAGGTCTTCCAAATCCTCGAACAGCTGGTGCTCGTTGGGGAGGCCGCTGGTCGGGTCGATGCGCCCGATCGTGTTCTGCAGCTCGATCTGCGTCATGACCATGGCGGCGAGGTCGATCAGGACATGCTGCTCGTCCTCGCTCATCCGCCGTGGCTTGTCGTCGATCACGCAGAGCGTGCCAAGCCCGTAGCCGGATCGCGTGATCAGTGGGGCGCCGGCATAAAACCGGATACCAGCACGGGCCAGCAGGCTCTCCTTGAACCGCGTATCCTCAAGCAGGTCAGAGACGACAAAGACCTCATCGCTGTGGATCGCGTAGTTGCAAGGAGCCTCGGCGCGGGGGATCTCCGCGAGATCGACACCAACCCGGGACTTGAACCATTGCCGGTCGCGGTCGGTCAGGGAGATTGTGGAAACGGGTGCTCCGAGCAATCGGCTGGCCATCCGGGTGATGCGGTCGAAGCTTTCGCTCGGCGGGGTGTCGAGCAGCCGAAGGTTGCGCAGGGCGTTGAGGCGCGCCTCCTCGTTCTCGATAATTTCGCGCTTCATCTGGAAATGCCGTCACCCGCGGAGACAGTGCCTATTCCCGTACTGAACAGAGTAGTGCCAATGTCCAGGCATGAAGCCAGCGCTCCGGTGTGTGCTCACTGAATAATGATACGGGAGGGCGACAGGGCGGATCGCAGCATGCAATCTCCCTCTCGATCCCGGCGCAACACACGATTCACGTGTATTTTCCGGCCCTTAAGCCAGGGCGGAACGCGAATAGTCATAGACAACGGAAACGCGGATCTCGCCTTCGGCGCGAATGACTTCGACCGAAACCGCATCCCCATCGCGATGTACCAGCAGGTCTGCGCTGGCGCCGCAAAGCCCGACATTGCGCAGCAGGAGGTGGTCCAGGAATAACGGCACGTACGGGTTCTCCAGGCGGATCTCGTTTCGGCTTGGATCGAAGGTGAGGCCGAGCGTCGCTTGTACCAGCAGGAAGGGTGCACCCGCTGCCCAAGCCTGGGGCGAACAGGCGACGGGATAGAGCGTCGGTCCGCGGCCGCGCCGGCGTGGAAAACCGCAATAGAGTTCCGGCAGCCGGCGCAAATCCATGTAGCTGGCCGCCACGAACATTGCTTCCAGGATCTTGCCGGCGGCGGCCCGATGGCCGTAGCGCGCAAAGCCGAGCGCGATCAGCGCGTTGTCATGCGGCCAGATCGAGCCGTTGTGATACGACATCGGATTGTAGCGGGCTTCGCCTGCCGCGACGGTGCGAATACCCCAGCCGGAGAAGAAGTCTGGGCGCAAGAGCTGCTCAGTCACTGCGGCGGCGCGTTCGGGGCTGACGATGCCGGTGAAGAGAAGCTGTCCGGCGTTGGATGTCCGTACGCGGCAGGGATTCTTCGCCCCGTCCAGTGCCAGCGCGTATGTGCCGAGGTCGGGACACCAGAACATCTCCTCGAATCGTCGCGCCAGCTTCTTGGCTTGGCTCTCAAGCGCGGCAGCACGCTCATTCAGCCCGAGCAATCCCGCGCAATGCGCCGCGAGCTGCTTGGCGGCGTACGCATATCCCTGGACTTCCGCAAGCGCGATCGGCCCCTGCGCCAGTGATCCGTCGGCGTGGAAGATGGAATCGAAAGAGTCCTTCCATCCTTGGTTCACCAGGCCCTTTTCGTTAGCGCGGTGATATTCGAGGAAACCGTCGCCGTCGGGATCGCCCGGTCCATCCATCCAGGCCAAGCCCGCGTCGATGGCAGGCCACAGCTCCTTGAGGGTCGCAACATCTCCGGTCCGCTGCACATAAAGGCCTGCCAGCATGACGAACAACGGAGTGGAATCGACGCTGCCGTAATAGAGCCCGAACGGAACCTCGTGCAGCGCGGCCATTTCACCGGCACGCATTTCATGGAGGATCTTGCCCGGCTGGGCGTCGGCTTGCTCATCGTGTTTGGTTGCTTGATAGCGCGCGAGCCGACGCAGCACGCCGCACGCCACCGTCGGGTCGAGCCAGAGAATTTCCTGAGCCGTAATGAGTCCGTCGCGGCCAAAGGTCGTCGAGTACCAAGGGATGCCGGCGTACGGATAACGGCCATCCGGCGTCTGGGTCATCAGCATGTTGAGATCGGCCATCGAGCGGCACAGAACCTCGTTGAAAATGTCGTTGGAGGTCTGCACCGTGGCCATGTTCCGGGTCGCCGCCCGATTCTCGCGGCGGGATGCAAGTAACGCCTTGTAGAAGTTCCGCGGCGGCTCAATTGCGGGATTGCATTCAAGCGCGATGAGAATCGCGGCTGCTTGATGCGGCTCCAGTTTGAGCCCGTAGCGGGCGACCTGTTCTTCCAGTTCAGTGGGGGCGGGATCGAACACGATCCTGGTCCGCCGCACCGATTTGTCGAGGCCTTCGTAGTTGAGCAACACGACGTCAGGCCCGACCACCGGCTGCTGGGCGATGCCGCGGCGTGTCCGGGGGATGCCGCGCACTTCGAAGATGTCTGCAAAATCGTTGGCGAATCGCAACGAGAGTTCGCAGTCAATCGGCTGCTCTCCGTGGTTCTTCACCGCGATGCGCTGATAAGCGGTCTTGCGCCACAGGAACGTCGTGCGCACGATGTGCACGGTATCCTTCTGCAGCACGATATGACCGTTGCGGTAGATGTCGGGATTGGTGAGGTCTGCGCTCAGGGCTGAATTGTCGTCGCGCACATTGCTGCCGAGCAGGAGCGGCGCTTCTCCCTCAAAACGCAGCTCGAATTGCGACATGTAGCGCGTGTCTTCGTGGAAGAGACCATCCGCCCCGCCAGAGGCAGCGCCGATGTCGCCGTGGCTATCCATGACCACGAAGGTGCCGCCGTGCTTGATCGTATAGCGCGGGCGCGACGGTAGATTGGTCGCAGGAATATAGAACGGGACCTCCGGCACAGCGTGCGTGGCTGCAGAGCGAAGCTCGGAATCGGAGTGTTTCAATGCTTGTTGAGGCACAGTTCTCACTCTCATGAACGGATGGATTGGCCACCAAGCGCAAGAAGCGGGTTCGTATCGCTTGTGAGGCGGCGTCCCCGCGACAAACCTACGCGCCGGG
The DNA here is from genome assembly GCA_963760435.1 of uncultured Alphaproteobacteria bacterium. Taxonomy (GTDB): domain Bacteria; phylum Pseudomonadota; class Alphaproteobacteria; order Rhizobiales; family Xanthobacteraceae; genus JAFAXD01. The sequence continues at coordinate 169,371 of CAVXDE010000036.1, read as the reverse complement.
GTCACGATCATATCGCCCGATCCCGAGGTTCCCCTCCAATCCGGAGGTTAGCGGAACGCGCTCAGGTCGGCTTGTCCTTTCTTATGGCAAACGGGAAGCCGTACCACAAGGTGCTCAGCAGGATGAACGCACCGACTCCGATGGCAACGCCGAGACTGTGCGATTGCACCGCCGCGTTGGTGACGACGTAGAGGTCAGCAGCAATTCCCAACCCCAGGAAGAACGGCGCCGTCGTCACGAATCGGGAGCCTCGTTTCAGGAACTCCTCCAACTCTTCGCCCGCATACGTGATCCGGTGCAACGCAGCGGGCGTCATCAGCAGGATGGTGGCAAAGGCGACGAAGCAGAGGGCGGCGAGATGCAAACCTTGTGAGAGCGGCTCGAGAGCAGCAAATTCTTTGGTGAGGATCACGACGAACTGAAAACCAAGCAGAGCTTGCGCGCCCGGCAGGATCACGCGCGCCTCGCGCAACATATTCTCGATCTTGGTTGACAGTGGCGTCGTGGCGGGTGTCGGCGCCCATCCGGCGACTTGCTCGTGTTGTTTGCTCATGAACTCGAACCCGTACCAGTATGCCCCCGCCAATCCGAAGAAAATGAAACCGGCTGCCACCGCGGCCGGACGGCCGGTGACCAGCTCGAATACGACGTAGAAATCGAGCCCGAGGCTCAGGGCAAAAGGGAGGAGTGAAATTCCGGCCCACAACGTCGCAGACCGCAGAATTCGTTGCGTGTCCTCACCCTGCTCAGCAATCCGGTGCAGCATCGACGGCGTGACCAAGCACGCGACCGAGATCGTCATCAAAACTTGCGCGGCGCAGTCGAGATACCGCGACAACAAGGGCAAGGTTGCAAACTGATTCTGAAACACCGCTTCCAATTGGAAGCCAAACAGCACTTGTGCGCCGAGGATCAGGAGGCGCGTCTCGTCCAGCGCGGTGCGTACTTTCTTGCTGAGCGGGTTTCCGGCCAAATCGTGTGCGACGTCTCTATTGCGCGGCTATCGCCTAGGTAACGCTTCCTACCTCGGCAATGTTCCAAGTCCAGGCGGGCGAGTGGGCCACGAAACAGAAACGGGCGCCTCGCCTAAGGCGAGACGCCCGACAAAATCGCAAAGATGGCGCGCTTACTTCCGGCGCGAGATCGGCACGTACTCGCGTTCCGTAGCGCCGGTATAGAGCTGGCGGGGACGGCCGATCTTCTGGCTCGGATCCTCGATCATCTCTTTCCACTGGGCGATCCAGCCGACCGTACGGGCGACCGCGAATAACACGGTGAACATGCTGACCGGGAAGCCCATCGCCTTGAGCGTAATGCCGGAATAGAAGTCGATGTTGGGGTAGAGCTTCTTCTCGATGAAATACTCATCGTGCAGCGCGATGCGCTCAAGCTCGATTGCCACGTCCAGCAGCGGGTCGTCCTTGATGCCCATCTCGTTGAGCACCTCGTGGCAGGTCTTCTGCATGATCTTGGCGCGCGGATCATAGTTCTTGTAGACCCGGTGCCCGAAGCCCATCAGGCGGAACGGATCGTTCTTGTCCTTTGCGCGCTTGATGAATTCCGGGATGCGTTCGACGCGTCCGATCTCGGTCAGCATCTTGAGCGCGGCTTCGTTGGCGCCACCGTGCGCCGGTCCCCAGAGGCAGGCGATGCCGGCCGCGATGCAGGCAAACGGGTTGGCGCCGGATGAGCCGGCGAGCCGCACCGTCGAGGTCGAGGCATTCTGCTCGTGATCGGCATGCAGAATGAAGATGCGATCCATTGCGCGGGCCAGAACCGGATTGACCTTGTAGTCCTCCGCCGGCACCGCGTAGCACATGCGCAGGAAGTTGGAGGCGTAGTCGAGCTCGTTGCGCGGATAGATGAACGGCTGGCCAACGGTGTATTTGAAGGCCATCGCGGCCAGCGTCGGCATTTTTGCGATCATGCGGATCGACGCGACCATGCGCTGGACCGGATCGGAGATGTCCGTCGAGTCGTGGTAGAACGCCGAGAGCGCGCCGACGCTTCCGACCATCACCGCCATCGGATGTGCATCGCGCCGGAAGCCCTGGAAAAACCGGCTCATCTGCTCGTGCACCATCGTGTGGCGGGTCACGCGATAGTCGAAGTCGGCCTTCTGCGCGGAGGTCGGCAACTCGCCATAGAGCAGCAGATAACAGGTCTCGAGGAAGTCGCCGTTCTCGGCCAGCTGATCGATCGGATACCCGCGATAGAGCAGGATGCCCTCATCGCCATCGATGTAGGTAATCTTCAACTCGCAGCTCGCCGTGGACGTGAAGCCGGGATCGTACGTGAACATCCCGGTGTCGTGATAGAGCTTGGCGATGTCGATGACCGACGGTCCGATCGTGCCGTGTGACACGTGGAAGGTCGTGTCCTTGTCACCGACGGTCAGTTTGGCGGGTGGCGTGTTGCTTTTGGCAGGGGTGGTCGCGTCCATGACCGTAGGTCCTCGATCTGACGGAGAACTGCCTTCGTCGCAGCTGCGTTGCGCTGGCGGGCCAGCGGGCGCGCTTGAAATTCCGGCTCCTGTGCGTAGCACCATCGAAGGGTGCGCTGCAAGATGGCGTGCCTTGCAGCCGGCACTGCCCAGGCCTGTTCGCTAGCTCGCCGCGCGCCGTGCAGCGTCCTCACGCTGATCGGCGAGGCGCGCCAGCGTTTCATCTTTTCCCAGCACCGCCAGCACCTCGAAAATTCCCGGCGAGGTGGTGCGGCCGGTCAGCGCGGCACGCAGCGGCTGAGCAACGGCGCCGAGCTTGATGCCCGCCCGCTCAGAAAATGTGCGCACCGCGGCTTCAGTCGTCTGGGCGTCCCAGGGCTCAACCGCAGCCAGCACATCGAGGACATCACCGATGAGCGCGCATCCACCGCCATTGAGCAGTGCCTGCGCCTTATCATCGATGGCGATCGGCCGTTGCGCATAGACGTAGCGCGCGCTCTCGATGAGCTCGACCAAGGTCTTGGCCCGCTCCTTCAGACCGGGCATGGCAGCCAGGAGCTTGGCGCGCAGCTCGGGCGTCAGGCGTGCACCCAGCTCGGCGCCCCCTTCGATGTGCGGCAGCAGCCGCTCGATCTGGTCCAGCAATTCGGCGTCGGAGCTTGCCCGGATATAGTGCCCGTTGAGATTTTCCAGCTTGGCAAAATCGAAGCGCGCGGGCGAGCGGCCGATCTGCGGCAGGTCGAAAGCGGCCAGCATCTCCTCGGTCGAAAAGATCTCCTGGTCTCCATGCGCCCAGCCGAGGCGTACCAGATAGTTGCGCATGGCGGCCGGCAGATAGCCCATGGCGCGGTATGCATCGACGCCCAGCGCGCCGTGGCGCTTGGACATCTTCGAGCCGTCCGGGCCGTGGATGAGCGGGATGTGCGCCATGATCGGCGGCGACCAGCCGAGCGCCTCATAGATCTGCACTTGGCGCGCGCCGTTGGTGAGATGGTCGTCACCGCGGATGATGTGAGTAATGCCCATGTCGTGGTCATCAACCACAACGGCGAAGTTGTAGACGGGGCTTCCATCGGAGCGAACCAGGATGAGGTCGTCGAGGTCCTCGTTGCGCCAGACCACCCGGCCTTGAACCTGGTCCTCGATAACGGTCTCGCCCTCGAGCCGCGAGCGCAAGCGGATGACAGGCTTCACGCCGGCCGGCGCTTCGCTAGCATCGCGGTCTCGCCAGCGCCCATCATAAAGCCGCGTGCGGCCCTCGGCACGCGCCTTCTCCCGCATCTGCTCCAACTCCTGGGGAGACGCGTAGCAGTAGTAGGCATGTCCGCTGGCCAGCAGCTGTGCGGCAACCTCGCGGTGGCGCTCGGCGCGCGCGAATTGCGAAATCGGCTCGCCGTCCCAGGTCAAGCCGAGCCACTTGAGCCCGTCGATGATCGCCGCCACGGCAGCGTCGGTCGAGCGCTCCCGGTCCGTGTCCTCGATCCGCAGCAACATCTTGCCGCCGCGCGCGCGCGCATAGAGCCAATTGAACAGCGCCGTACGGCCGCCGCCGATATGCAGGAACCCGGTGGGCGAGGGGGCAAATCGTGTAACGACAGTCATCCAGCCTCTGCGGTACGGTTACGAGATAGGGCCCATTTCGCACGAAACAGTTGCCCCTGTAATAGGGGGCACGACGCGGATGTCACGCCAAAATCCTCACATCTTGGCGCAGCGGCCCGAATTTGCCACATAAGGCACACACCCGCGCGGGGGAGATTGAGGCTCAACACAATGGCTCTAACCGAAACGGCAGCACTGGAAGCCGGCCGCGATTTCATTCGCGATATCGTGGCGGCGGACCTTGCTGCCGGGCGACATCGGAGTGTGGTCACCAGGTTCCCGCCGGAGCCGAACGGCTACCTGCACATCGGCCACGCCAAATCGATCTGTCTCAATTTCGGCATCGCCGAGGAGTTCGGCGGTCGCTGTCACCTGCGCTTCGACGACACCAACCCGACCAAGGAAGAGCAGGAATATATCGACGCGATCGAGCGCGACGTGCGCTGGCTCGGCTTTGACTGGGGCGGGCACCTCTACCACGCCTCGGACTATTTCGAGCAGCTCTACGAATGGGCCGAGTACCTTATTCGTGAGGGCAAGGCCTACGTGGACGACCAGTCGCCGCACGACATGCGGGCGACGCGCGGCACCCTGACCGAGCCCGGAACCAACAGTCCGTATCGCGAGCGCAGCGTGGCCGAGAACCTCGACCTGTTTCGCCGCATGCGGGCCGGCGAGTTCCCCAACGGCGCGCGGGTGCTGCGCGCCAAGATCGACATGGCATCGGGCAACATCAATCTGCGCGACCCGACGCTCTACCGCATTCTGCACGCCAACCACCCGCGCACCGGCACGACCTGGTCGATCTATCCGAGTTACGATTTTGCGCACGGCCAGTCCGATGCCATCGAGCAGATCACGCATTCGATCTGCACGCTCGAGTTCGAGGATCATCGCCCGCTTTACGACTGGTTCATCGCCAACCTGCCGGTGCCATCGCAGCCGCACCAGTATGAGTTCGCGCGCCTCAACCTGACCTACACGGTGCTCTCCAAGCGCGTGCTCACCGGGCTCGTGCGCGAGGGCCACGTGAGCGGCTGGGATGACCCGCGCATGCCGACCTTGGCGGGCCTGCGTCGGCGCGGCGTGCCGGCCGCCGCGATCCGCGAGTTCGTCAAGCGCATCGGCGTGGCCAAGGCTAACAGTTTGGTCGACTTCGGCATGTTCGAGCATGCGGTGCGCGAGGTGCTCAATCGCACGTCGCCGCGGCGGATGGCGGTGCTGCGGCCGCTGCGGGTGATCATCGAGAACTACCCCGACGATAAGACCGAGACCTTGGAGGCCGCCAACCATCCGGACGACCCGGGCGCCGGCACCAGGCAGGTTCGCTTCGGGCGCGAGATCTTCATCGAGCGCGACGATTTCATGGAGAATCCGCCGAAGAAATTCTTTCGCCTCGCACCCGGACGCGAGGTGCGGCTGCGTTATGCCTATTTCATCACCTGCCGCGAGGTGGTGAAGGATGGATCCGGCGAGGTGGTGGAATTGCGCTGCACCTATGATCCGGCGACCCGTGGCGGAAATGCCCCTGATGGACGCAAGGTGCAGGCCACGATCCACTGGGTCTCGACGAGCGGCAGCGTTCCGGCCGAGGTGCGGCTCTACAATCACCTGTTCACGCGTCCGGAACCGAACGCCGCTGATTTTGCGGCCGACCTCAATCCGCAGTCGATGGAGGTGCTGAGCGACAGCCGGCTCGAAGCGGCGCTCGCGTCCGACAACATCGACGCGCCAGTCCAGTTCGAGCGCCAGGGCTATTTCTACCGCGATCCCGACAGCACGCCTGGTCGCCTCGTTTTCAACCGTACGGTCGGCCTGCGTGATACCTGGGCGAAAGTCGCCAACGTCACGTAAACGGGCTACCGACTCTCTTCGGCTCTGATATTATTTGCGGATAGTGGAGTCCGAATGACACGATCAGGGCTTCGTTGTTGGTCGTCGCAGTCGCGATCTTCGCTTTTGTTGTTGATGCGAGGCTCACGGCATTCGCGCAAGCGAGCCGGAGCGTCGATCTTCAGTCATCAACATACAAAATCGCCGCCGGTCGAGATGATGACGACGCACGCGGGGCGCGCAATTCACCGGCCGTCGTGAAACCCGACGACGAGGACGACAAGCCGAGAATCAGACCGCGTCCCGATGATCAGTCGACACGGGACCGCATCCAGCGCGGCGACTATTATCCGGAGCGAGATCTGGACCGTTTGAAGGGCCGCAATTTCAGGGACTGAAGGCCGGCCTCACACGTCGATCGCAACCAGTTCGACTTCCAGATTTCCCGCGGTGACAACGTCGCCAACCCGACATCCCATCAGCGCTCGGGCAACCGGCGACAGGTATGAGATCTTCCCGCTCGCCGGATCCGCTTCGTCCTCGCCGACGATGCGATAGGTCTGTTGCCGCCCGTCTTGTCGCAGAATGGTCACCTTGCAGCCGAACTGAACCTGACCTGTATCAGCCGGCATCGGCGCGACCTGTGCAGAAGCCATCCGGGAACTCCAATAGCGCAGTTCGCGTGAGGCCGCCGCCAGCGCCGGGCGGTCGTTCTGAGATTGAGCGCGCCCATATTCGTCCTGAAAGCGCGCCAGATTGGCTTCAATAGCGGCGAGCCCTTCGGCGGTTACGATATTTGGCTGCGACGAGATCGGCCGATCCGGAAGCTCGTCCGTCGCTTCATCCGTGTTCTTGACGAAAGCTCTGCTCATCAGGCGTTTAACTCGCCAGTTTCGGATTGGTTCTGCGTCCAAGACAAGTCCTACGATGGGTTAGGTGCGCTTCTTGTCACTCCCTTGTTTGACCTGCGGCACATCTCGTGGTGGGGCCGCCCGGCGTGATAGTTTATGCCAAAGAACGCCGTAAGGGGGAGATCGATGAAACCCATCCTGTACGCTGCAACGTTTGCCGCATTGGCCGTCCTGTCGGCCGTTATAAGGCAGGGGCCCAAGCGCGATTGAAACCTCTGACCACTCCGGCCGCGATCGCAGTGATCAAGGCCAAAAAGGCATGGAGCCGGGCTGACCGCCCATGACGCTCAGCAACATTCGCGGGCGATGGCCTGCCGCGGCCTTTGTCGCCACGATCACGTTCACCCCTGCGTTCGCTGCCGACGCGGGCATGTTCTTATGTCGATCTCCAGTTATCGCCAGCGGCTTGTGGGGCGACCTGATGGTCATTCAACAATCCGGCGTTGGGTTGAATGTGGAGATCTTGGCGAGCGTTGCTCAAAAGGACGAGTGTCCGTTTGTCGCCTCCGAGAATCTCAAGCCGATCGATTTCGTAGACGGCGCACTCGCCATCACGGATGGCAAGGTAAAGGGTTGGGCCGATCCCCACTATTACATCCTGTATGTGAATAGGCCCGACGCGAAGTGATGAAATGGGTGCAACGCGCAGGGGCGCACCCGTGAGGAGGCTATCGGCGGCACGCGCCACGCGTTACCGTTAGGCAGGACCAGCGTACGCGCGAAGGGACCGCGCGATGGACAGGGGCACGGCGAGGGAGCGTGCACGCACGTGGCCGCAAGGCCGCGCGCGAGCGCTTGCCGGTGCCATCCGATTGCCTGCGCTCGACGTGCTCGCGCAGCGCTTCATCGAGGCGTTCCGGGCGGCGGCCATTGCCGAAGCAGGGGCAGGCCGACTGGTGCCGTGGATTCCGGTCGCGTTCGGCATCGGGATTGCGGCCTATTTCACCGCTGAGCGCGAGCCGTCCTGGATCGCCGCACTGTTGCTTGCTGGCGCAACTGCGATCGCCGGTTTCGTCGCACGCCGGCGGGCGATCGCGTTTGCGGCGCTGGTGCTGATCGGCGCTGCGGCCATCGGGTTTGCGGTTGCCACACTGAAGACCGCGCTCATTTCGCATCCAATCCTCGAACGCCCGCTCTACGGGGCCAGCATCACCGGTTTCATCGAAACGCGCGAGGAGCGGGAGCGGACCGATCGCATCGTCGTCAAAGTCATCGACCTGGACGGCGACCGCGTCGATTTCACGCTGGAGCGCGTGCGCTTATCGGTTCGCCGCGGCGCTGCGCCGGCCGTCGGGTCCTTCGTGCGCCTGAAAGCGCGGCTCAATCCGCCACCGCCTCCGTTTCGTCCCGGCGGATATGACTTCGCGCGCGACCTCTACTTCCAGCGCATCGGCGCGACCGGCTTTGTGACCGGCGCGATCAAGGTTGAAACGGCGCCATCCGCGCCTGGCCTGCGGCTGAGGTTCTTGAGCACGATCGACGCCATGCGCGATGGCATCGATCGGCGCATCCGGGCGCTCGTGCCGGGCGATGCCGGCGCGATTGCTTCAGCGCTGATCACCGGAAAGCGGGACGCGCTGTCCACATCGGTGAACGACGCCATGTTCATATCCGGCCTCGGCCACGTGTTGTCGATCTCGGGCTATCACATGGCAGTCGTTGCCGGCGTTGTGTTCTTTGTGTTTCGCGCCGGGCTTGCGCTGATCCCTGGAATAGCGCTGCGTCATCCGATCAAGAAGTGGGGCGCGCTCGCGGCGCTGTTGGCGGCGACGTTCTACCTGGTGCTCTCAGGCGCGGAAGTCGCGACGCAGCGCTCGTTCATCATGATCGCGATCGTGTTGATCGGCGTCATGGTCGACCGGTCGGCCCTGACGTTGCGCAATCTCGCGCTTGCGGCGTTGTTTGTCATGCTGCTCGCGCCGGAGGCCGTTGTTCATCCCAGCTTCCAAATGTCGTTCGCAGCAACCTTGGCGCTGGTCGCGGCCTATCAGGGCGGCGGGCCGTGGGCGGGCGGAGGCAAACCCGGGTCGCTTGCGGCTCAGGCCGCAAGTTGGGGACTGCGCGAAGTCACGACGCTGGTGCTGGCGTCGCTTGTCGCTGGCCTCGCGACCACGCCTTATGCGGCATTCCACTTTCATCGGCTCGCGCCCTACGGCGTCATCGCCAACTTGCTCGCCATGCCGATCGTCTCGGTATGGGTGATGCCGGCAGGCTTGCTGGCGCTCCTCGCCATGCCGTTCGGCTTCGACGGTCCGCTCTGGCGCGCAATGGGGCAGGGGATCGAGTGGATGGACGCGGTCGCGCTTTGGGTGGCAAGCCTGCCCGGCGCGGTGGGCCGTATCCCGGCGTTCAGCATCGGTGCGCTCGTGGCTGCGACGGCCGGCTTGTGCTTGATCTGCCTGCTGCGGACCAGGCTGCGTTGGAGTGGGATTGCGCTGCTCATCGTCGCCATTGTGATGGCTTTGCGCACACCGCAGCCGGACGTGCTGATCAGTGCAAATGCCGACTTGGTCGCCGTGCGCGGGGCGAATGGGCATCTCTCCGCCTTGCGCAACGGCAGCGATGTATTCGCACTGCGGGAATGGCTCAGCGCCGATGCTGATGCGCGAGCGTCGACCGATCCGGGGCTGAAGGAGGGTTTCAACTGCGATGCGGCGGCCTGTATCGCGCGTCTTCCCGATAACTCAGTCGTGTCCATCGCGCGCACGGCGCATGGGCTTGTCGAAGATTGCGATCAGGCCTCGCTGGTGATCACGCCGCGCGAGGCGCCCCCCCAATGTCGCGCTCTTGCAATTGATCGACGCAAACTTGGCGCGGGCGGTGCCGTGACGCTTCACCGCGTCGGGAACAGCTGGTCGGTCCAAGCAGCTGTGCCGTCCGGATCGGAGCGTCCTTGGGCACGCAATGCAGGTCACGAGCGCGCTCGAAGCAGTCCCGTATCCGGAACCGACGTGACGCCACGCGTCGAGGATCTCGGCGCCGATGATTAGATTTAGTACTTGCGGAAAAGCCCGACCAGCTTGCCTTGAATGCGCACACGGTTGGGCGGAAGAATCCGCACCTCGTAGGCAGTGTTGGCCGGCTCGAGTGCGATCGAGGCGCCGCGACGACGGAAGCGCTTGAGCGTTGCTTCTTCATCATCAATGAGCGCGACGACGATGTCGCCGGTGTCGGCGGCTTCGGTGCGTTTGATCAGCGCCATGTCGCCGTCGAGAATACCCGCTTCGATCATCGAGTTCGCCGCGTACCTCGAGCGCGAAATGTTCGCCGACCGAGAGGAGTTCGGTTGGAATATTGATGACCGCGCTTCGGTTCTGAATGGCCTCGATGGGCGTACCGGCGGCGATCCGGCCCATGACCGGCACTGCGATCGGACGCCCGGCCTCGTCTTCAACGGAGGGCGGCCGGACCTTGCCGAGATTGCCTTCGATGACGCTGGGCGTGAAGCCACGCGACCGCGCCCCGATGCCCTGGCTGACCAACTCGGGCAGCTTGATCACTTCAATCGCACGCGCCCGGTTGGGCATGCGCCGAATAAACCCGCGTTCCTCGAGCGCCGTGATGAGCCGATGGATCCCAGATTTGGATCGCAGGTCGAGTGCGTCTTTCATCTCATCGAACGACGGCGGAACTCCGCTTTCCTTCAGCCGCTCGTGGATGAAGCGCAGGAGCTCGAACTGCTTACGTGTCAACATCGCGAGGCCCCACGTTAGGCTGCCGCAGCAGCACAAAACAAATCATGAACGAACACTATCTGTTCCATATGTGTTCCGCAACCATTTAATATCGCGTGAAGAAGTCCGGGTCTGCGCGGCGCGGCCGCCATTCAGAGCGGGATACGGATCACCGAACAGGCGCTGCCCGGGTCGGCCGCGGGTGCGTAAGGCTCTCTGATCAAAAGACAATTCGCCTTCGACAAGGTCGCGATCATGGAGCTGTCCTGGGTCCCGAACGCGGTCGCGACCGGGTGGCCCTGGGGGTCCGCATCGAGCCTCGCGCGCAGGTAATCCGCCCGCTCATCGTTGGCCGGAAGCGAGCTGCCAAGCAGAGCTGATTCGGTTGGCAGGTTGATGTCAGCGCGTCCGGAGAGGGTGCGCAGCAGCGGTACCAGGAACAAAAGCCCGCACACGAAGGCGGAGACCGGATTACCTGGCAACCCCAGCACCTGCATGTCGCCCAGCCGCCCATGCATCAGCGGTCGGCCGGGCCGCACCGCGACCTTCCAGAACGACAAGGTCATACCCTCGGCGCCGAACGCTTTCTGCACCAGATCGTACTCGCCGACGGACGCGCCGCCGGTGGTCACGAGGATGTCGGCTTTAACCGCGCGGGCTTTGCGGACCGCGGCGACGGTTTCGTCGAGCCGGTCCGGGACAATTCCGAGGTCGATTACCTCGGCGCCTTCGTTGCGCGCCAGCGCCATCAAGGCAAAGCCGTTCGAATAAACGATCTGTCCGGGGCCCGGCGTGCTGCCGGGAGGGACGAGCTCATCCCCGGTCGCGAGCAGCGCGAGTTTCGGGCGCCGATGCACCGGCAAGGTCGGATGGTTCATAGCCGCCGCGAGCGCGAGGTCGCGCGCGCCCAGGCGATGTCCGTACTTGAGCAACACTTCGCCGGCGCTGAAATCGAGTCCCTGAGCACGAATGTTGCGGCCCAGCGTGGCAGTCCGCGTGACGGTGACGTCATCCCCGCTGCGCGTGGTGTGTTCCTGGATCACAATGGTGTCGGCGCCCGCCGGGACGACGCCACCGGTGAAGATGCGGGCGGCCTCGCGCGGACCAACGACCTTTTCGAACGGCCGACCAGCGGCCACTTCGCCGACGATCTTCAGACGCGCCGGGACCTTGGCCACGTCAGCCGCTCGCACCGCATAACCGTCCATCGCGGACATCGACGCCGGCGGCTGGGTGCGCAGCGCCGCGACATCGCGCGCGAGCACGCGCCCATGCGCATCGACGAGCGCGGTATCTGCCGGGGGGAGGGCCTTGGCGTCGGCCAGCACGCGAGCAAGCGCGTCCGCGACGCTCAGCATTCACGCCTCCGCCAGGAAATGACCGGACTTGCCACCGCGCTTTTCAATGAGGCGGAGGCCCTCGATGCGCATGCCGCGCTCCAAGGCTTTGACCATGTCGTAGACCGTCAGGCAGGCAACCGACGCCGCGGTCAGGGCTTCCATCTCAACGCCGGTGTTTCCGGTGACGCCAGCCGTCGCGCGTACGATCAGTCCAGGCAGTTTCTCGTCGGGCGTGATATCGACTTCGACCCGCGTGAGCGACAGGGGGTGGCACAGCGGGATCAGCTCGTGCGTGCGCTTCGCCGCCATGATGCCGGCAATGCGCGCGGCCCCGATCACGTCGCCCTTTTTGGCATCGCCCTTGCGGACAATGTCGAGCGTCGACTTGCGCATGATGACGCGGCCTTCCGCAACGGCCAAGCGTTCGGTCGGGGGCTTCTTGGAGACATCGACCATGCGCGCTTCGCCGCGCCGCCCAAGATGGGTCAGTCTCCGGCCTTTCATTGCGCCGGCGCCGCGGCCGCGTCGGCGCGGGTGAGGAGCGCCCGCGTTGCGTGGGCTACATCCACCTGGCGCATCAGGCTTTCGCCGATCAGGAACGTTGAGATCCCGCACTTCGCCATGCGGGCGAGATCACGGGGCTCCGCCAAGCCGCTTTCGGCGACGATGATTTTGTCGCGCGGAATGCGCGGGGCCAGGCGTTCGCTGTTTGCAATGTCGGTCTTGAACGTCTTGAGGTCGCGATTATTGATGCCGATGAGCTGCGATTTGAGACGCAGCGCCCGCTCGAGCTCATGCTCATCATGAATTTCGATCAGGACGTCCATCCCGAGAGCCAGGGCGGCGGCTTCGAGGTCGGCGGCCGTCGGGTCGTCCAGTGCGGCCATGATGATGAGAATGCAATCGGCTCCCCAGGCACGTGCTTCGACGACCTGATAGGGATCAAACATGAAATCTTTGCGCAGCGCGGGCAGGCTGGTCGCGGCGCGCGCCCGCACCAGATAGTCGGGCTCGCCTTGGAAGGACGGACCATCGGTGAGCACGGACAGGCACGTGGCTCCGCCTTGCTCATAAGCGCGCGCCAATGCCGGTGGGTCAAAGTCCGCGCGGATCAGACCTTTCGACGGGCTCGCTTTCTTCACTTCGGCAATGAGCGCGTATTCATCGCCGCGCCAGCCGCCGTGCGATGTGCGCCACGAAACCGCGCGGTGCCGATGCGGCCTTGGCGTCGGCTTCGATCTGCGCGAGCGAACGCGCGCGCTTGGCGGCCGCGATCTCCGTGCGCTTGTAAGCTTCAATTCTGGTGAGGATGTCCGACATCAGTCATTCGAAACCGCAATCAGGCGATCAAGCGCGCCCTCGGCTTCCCCCAAATCGACAGACTTCCTGGCCAGCGCCAGCCCTTGCTTGAGATCGGCAGCAACATCGGCGACCACAAGCGCAGCCGCGGCATTGAGCAAGGCGACATCCCGGAACGGACCGGCCTTGCCCTGCAGCACCTGAGTCAGCGCATCCGCGTTCGTTTCAGCATCGCCACCCCGGAGGTTTTCCGGTTTCACACGCGTCAGGCCAAGCTCTTCGGGTACGATCTCGAACGTATGCACGGCGCCTTTGTCGAGCGCCGCGACGTAGGTTGGCCCCGACGTGGTGATTTCATCGAGCCCGTCGGACCCGTGCACCACATAGGCGCGCTCCGAGCCGAGATTTTTCAGGACGTGGGCGAGGGGCTCGACCCACTGCTTGGAGAAGACCCCGACCATCTGCCGCTTCACGCTGGCGGGGTTCGACAGCGGGCCCAGCAGGTTGAAGATCGTCCGCGTGCCGAGCTCCGCCCGGGTCGCGGCCACGTTCTTCGTCGCCGGATGATGCGCCGGGGCAAACATGAAGCCGATACCGGCTTCGGCAATGCAGCGGGCGATGGCTTCCGGAGTGAGATCGATCTTCACCCCAAGCGCGGTGAGGACGTCGGCCGCACCGGAACGGGACGAGAGCGCCCGGTTGCCGTGCTTGGCGACTGGCACCCCGGCGCCAGCCACCACGAAGGCCGCGCAGGTGGAAATGTTGTAGGATCCGGACGCATCACCACCAGTGCCGACGACGTCCATGGCGCCTGGGGGCGCGTCGACCCGCACCATTTTCGCACGCATCGCCGACACCGCGCCGGTGATCTCATCGATCGTCTCGCCGCGAACCCGCAGCGCCATCAGCAACCCACCCATCTGCGATGGGGTTGCCTCGCCCGACATCATGCTCTCGAAGGCGGCCGCGGCCTCGTCGCGCGTCAGCTGCGCACCGGTCGCGACCTGGCCGATGAGTGCCTTGAGTTCCATGTCAATGAGCCTGTGCGGTCCGCCGCGGCGCCGCAAACCGGCCGGTGGCGGCATTCCATTGCGCGGCTATGTCGAGAAAATTCTTCAAGATCAAGTGGCCATGCTCGGAGGCGATGCTCTCGGGATGGAATTGCACGCCGTGCACCGGATAGCGGCGGTGGTGCATCCCCATGATCAGGGCGTCGGTCGTTTCCGCTGTCACTTCAAGATCTTGCGGGAGGTTTTTGCGATCGACGATGAGCGAGTGATAGCGCGTCGCCCGGAACGGCCCGTTGATGCCGTGGAAGACACCTGCGCCGGTCTGCCGGATTTCGGAGAGCTTGCCGTGCACCGGAACCGGCGCCCGGATCACGCTGCCGCCAAAAGCCTGGCCGATGGCCTGGTGGCCGAGGCAGACGCCAAAGATCGGAATGTGCACGGAAGCGCGCTTGATCAGATCGAGGCAGATGCCGGCCTCGTTGGGCGTGCATGGACCGGGCGACAGCACGATGGCGTCGGGGTCGCGCGCGAGCACGTCATCGACGCTGATCTTATCATTGCGATGGACATCGACCTGCGCCCCCAAGCCGCCCAGGTAATGGACGAGGTTGAAGGTGAAGCTGTCATAGTTGTCGATCAGCAGGATCATGACCCGCGTTTATCCCCCCAAAGCGGTCTTATCTGAGGCGGGGGAGCGGTGGCAAGCGGGGGGCTTACTGTCCGCGGCTCGCTGCTGACGCAAATCGGCGCGCTTCTTCGGCGGCCCGGAACAGGGCTTTGGCTTTGTTGATGCATTCTTGCTGTTCGGCGGCCGGATCGGAATCCGCCACAATGCCGGCGCCGGCCTGCACATACATGCGGCCGTCCTTCACCAGGGCTGTGCGCAACACGATGCAGCTGTCGAGGTCACCAGCGGCCGAGAAATAGCCGACGCAGCCGGCGTAGAGACCGCGCTTTTCCTTCTCCAACTCGTCGATGATCTGCATGGCGCGCACCTTCGGGGCACCCGACACCGTGCCCGCCGGAAAGCCGGCTGCGAGCGCATCGAGCGCGTCGTAACGCGAATCGAGGGCGCCTTCGACATTGGACACGATGTGCATCACCTGGCTGAAGCGCTCGATGAAGAACTGATCGGTCACCTCGACGGAGCCGATCTTTGCCACGCGCCCCACGTCGTTGCGGCCGAGGTCGAGCAGCATCAGGTGCTCGGCGCATTCCTTGGGGTCGGCGAGGAGTTCCTCCTCCAGCGCCTTGTCTTCATGCGGCGTCGCGCCGCGCGGCCGCGTCCCGGCCACAGGACGGATCGTGACGGTGCCGTCGCGCACGCGCACGAGAATCTCCGGGCTTGAGCCGGCGACCGCAAACGTGCCGTAGTTGAGATAGAACAGGAACGGCGCCGGATTGACGCGTCGCAGCGCGCGATAGAGCGCAAACGGCGGCAGCGTGAACGGAGTCTCGAAACGCTGCGCCAGCACGACTTGGAAGACGTCGCCGGCCGCAATGTATTCCTTCCCCTTGCGCACCATGCGCTGGAATTCTTCCGGGCTGGTGTTGGAGACGGCCGGGACGTTGAGAGGACCATCGACATTGATCGCCGCTTCCTGGTGCAGCGGGCGATCGAGATCATCGATTACCGCAGTCAGCCGTTCGACGGCGCGCGCGAATGCGGCGTCGGCGGAGACCCCGTTTGCGGGCCGTACCGGCGTCACGACCGTCACGGTGTCCTTCACGGCATCAAAGATGACGACCACCGTCGGCCGCACCAGGATGGCGTCGGGAATGCCGATCGGATCCGGGTTGGGGGCCGGCAAGTCCTCCATCAGGCGGACCATGTCGTAACCGAGATAGCCGAACAGGCCTGCCGCCATCGGGGGGAGGGTGTCGGGAAGCTCGATGCGGCTCTCGGCCACGAACTCGCGCAACGCGGTCAGCGGTGGCGTGCGCAACGGGACGAAGCTTGCCGGCGTCGCGGACGGGCTGCGATTGACCTCGGCGCCTGTTCCGTTCGCGCGCCAGATCACGTCGGGATCGAGGCCGATGATCGAATAGCGCCCGCGCACCGCCCCGCCTTCGACCGACTCCAGCAAGAAGCTCATCGGCTTCGCGGCGGCAATCTTCAGGAATGCCGAGACCGGCGTTTCGAGGTCGGCGACCAGCGTGGTCCAAACAACCTGCGCCTGGCCCTGCTTGTAACGCTGGGCGAAGACCTCGGCCGCCGGTTCGACCTGCATCTATTGATTCCCGGCACCCAGCGCCTGATTGATGACGTCTTGATTGACGGTGGTGCCCATGTCCGCGGCTGTCTTCTGCAGGTACTGCATCAGCGTTTCATCGCCCAGCATGCGCTTGAGCGTGTCCTCGATCTTCTTGGCTTCCGGCGCATTGGGATCGAACGGGGGAACATTGATGTTGGTCACCTGAAACACGATGCGCTCGCTTGCGTCCCGGCCCTCGGCGGTGCCGGCCGACCCTTGCGGGGTCTCAAACACCGCGGCCACGGCTTGTGCCGGAAGCGTCGGGCTCCCCTGGCGTTTGAGATTGTTGGCCCACTGGACTTGCAGCTTGTCGGTTGCCGCGAGATCAGCGAGCTTGGTGCCGCCGTTGATTTGTTTGACCATCTCGTCGGCTTTGGCGCGCAGCTTGGATTCGATCTCGCCCTGGCGCCAGCGTGCCTCGACCTTGTCCTTGACCTCATCAAGCGTCCGGTCACGCCCCGGCGTAATGCCGGCAACCTCGTACCAGACGTAGCCGCCGCCCTTGAGCTGCAGCGCATCGTTTTGCGCGCCTACCGCGGCGGCGAATGCGTTGGACAGGAGATCTGGGCTGTCCGGCAGATCCGCAACCGCGGTTCCCGCCGGATCGCGGCCGGACCGGTCGATGGCATCGATCGTGCGGTAGGGGAGGTTCAGCTTGGTCGCGACTTCATCGAGGCGCGCACCGGAGGCAAGCTCGTCTTCCACCTTGTTGGTGCTGTCTGTGATGGTCGCCTTGGCCCGGTCGAGGGCGATCTCGTGTTTGAGCTCGGCTTCGACGTCGGCAAAGGCCTTCACCTGCTGCGGTTCAATCTTGTTGACGTGGACCAGGGTGATGCCGAAACGGCCCTTGATCGGATCGCTGGTTGCATCTGCCGGCAGCGCGAACGCGGCATCGGCGATGGCCGGGTCGACAATTCCAGTCTTGGTGACGAGCCCCAGATTGACGTCGGTGTCTTTCAATCCGCGTTCCTTCACCAGTGCGTCGAAGGTGGTGCCTTCCTTGAGCCGTTGCGCCGCCTTGTCGGCTTCTTCCTGATTGGGGAAGACGATTTGTTGAAGATCGCGCCGCTCCGGGGTCGTGTAGCGCGACAGGTGGTCGTCGTAGGCGCGTTTGACGTCCGCATCCGACACTTCGATGCTCTTCGCGATCGTCTCGGGGCTTAGCGCCAGCAACACCACCTTGCGATATTCGGGCGCGCGAAACAGCGCCTTGCGATCCTCGAAGTATTTGGTCAGGACCTCGGGGCTCGGTTCGGGAATGTCGCCCGCGACGGCGGGCCCGAGCACGACATAGTCAACATTGCGCTCCTCGTTCTGATAGCGATTGAAGGCTTCGAGCGCGGTTTTGGGGACCGTCACGCCACTGATAAAGCTGTCGGCGAGCTGTCCGCGCACAGCGTCGCCGCGCAGCTTGGCGACGTAGCGCGGCTCGGTGAAGCCATAGGCGCGCAATGTCTGTTCGAAGCGCGTCTGATCGAATTGGCCGTTGATCCCGCGGAAACTTGGATCCTGCAAGATGTGTCGGACGATCTCATCGTCGCCGACGCCGAGCCCGAGCTGGCGCGCGCGCTCATTGAGCGCCGCGTCGGTCATCAGCTTTTGCAGCACCTGGCGATCGAGCCCAAAGGCGCGGGCCTGTTCAGGCGGAATCGGCCGCCCGATCTGCCGCTGCAATTGTTGCAACTGATCATTGTAGGCTTGGCGGAACTGGTCGGCGGAGATTTCCACGCCTCCAACCGTCGCAACCGTCTGTCGCCCACTGCCGCGAAACACGTCGGCGATGCCCCAGATGCCGAAAGCGATGATCAGAAAGCCGACCACGGTCGCCATCACGACTTGGCCGAGCCAACTGGAAGAGGCTTTGCGCAGACCCCGAAGCATAGAGCAACCACATTGAGGAGATTGGGAAAACGGCTGCAGCCGCGGGCCGCATCATAGGGAGGGGTTGGGCGCGTCGCAACCCGGCCAACTGCGGCGCATTGGAACGCGCCCGGCAGGCCCGTGGCTTATCCACGGGCTTTGTGCCACCAAAAGCAACTGCATACACGGGGAGGAGGGGGTCCAACATGGCGCTTGCGCCGCTCGTTGCTGGTAACTGGAAAATGAACGGGCTCACTGCGTCCATCGGCGAGCTCGACCGAATCATCGCCGGTGGCCGCGCGCTCACCAACAAGGTCGAGCTGCTCGTTTGTCCGCCGGCGACGCTGGTCCCTGCGTTTGCGGCGCGTGCGCGCGATTCAGGTGTGAGGATCGGTGGCCAGGATTGTCATTGGGAGGATTCCGGCGCCTTCACCGGCGATATCTCCGCCCCGATGCTGGCCGACGCCGGCGCGCTTGCCGTGATAGTCGGTCATTCCGAGCGGCGCCTTGGTCATCAGGAGAGCGATGAGCAGGTGCGCAGCAAGGCGCAGGCTGCTTGGCGCGCTGGCCTGACGGCGATCATATGCATCGGCGAGACCGAGTTTGAGCGGCACGCGGGAGCCACTTTGTCGCGGCTCGAGCGCCAGCTAGGGGAATCGGTGCCGGACGGGGCAAAGGCCGATAATCTGGTGATCGCCTACGAGCCTGTGTGGGCCATCGGAACGGGGCGCACGCCCACGCCTGCCGACGTTGCGGAAGTGCATGGGTTCATCCGCAAGCGGCTGCACATACGCTTTGGATCCGAGGGGGACGCCGTGCGCATCCTTTACGGCGGGTCGGTCAAACCCTCCAACTGCGCAGAGATTCTCACCGTCGACAATGTGGGCGGCGCGCTTGTGGGCGGCGCCAGCCTGAAAGCCGAGGATTTTCTCGGGATTGCCGGTACCTACCGGTAAAAGCTCGCGAATCAGCTGCAAGGCGCGTTGCGCGATCGCCCGCGCCGCCCTATCTCAGCCCGGCGGATAGCCATTCGCCGCGCGATCGTGTAGAGAGCCGCCCATTCCCAGAAGGCCCGGATGGAAGGCGCTGCGCGCCCAGGAGCCCTGACGCATGACCCTTGTTGTCGTCGTTCACCTTATGATCGTGGTTGCCATGATCGGCGTCGTGCTTCTGCAGAAATCGGAAGGCGGCGGCCTGGGGATCGGCTCAGGCGGAGGCTTTCTGACCAGCCGGGGAACCGCGAACGTGCTGACGCGGGCAACCGCGATTCTGGCGGCTCTGTTCTTCATCACCAGCCTGGGCCTGTCGATCCTCGCCGGGATCGACCGCAAGCCGCGGTCGATCATCAATACGACCACGCCGGCGTCCCAGCAGGAGCCGGGCGCGCCACCGGCGCCGCTCGGAGAAGGCGGCGGTGTGCTCGACGCGCTGCGCAAGCAGGGTCAGCAGCAGGCGCCCGGTGCGCCATCCGCGCCTGCTTCAGCGCCTGAGGCGCCGGCTCCGACGGGGCCGCAAGTGCCGCAATCGCGCTGAGCAAGGCGAGGTGCGCCCGAGCTCTGAGGATTATGCACAGGAGCAATTCGGAACGCGCTCCCGCAAGGGCCGTCCGCAGCACTCTATGCGACTGAATGGTCTGAGGTTTCTCACCAACGCAGGCATGGCCGCGGGATCGGATCGAGCAGTGGAGAGCGTTGGTTTTTGCTGTTCGAATCGGTTTACGCCGCGCTAAACGTTGAATCCCATGGCGCGGTACATATTCATCACCGGCGGCGTGGTCTCCTCACTTGGAAAAGGTCTTGCATCAGCCGCCCTCGGCGCGTTGCTGCAGGCACGTGGCTACAAGGTCCGCCTGCGCAAGCTCGACCCCTACCTCAACGTCGATCCAGGCACGATGTCGCCGTATCAGCACGGCGAAGTGTTCGTGACCGATGACGGCGCCGAGACCGACCTCGATCTCGGCCACTACGAGCGGTTCACCGGCCGGCCGGCAAGCCGCACCGACAACATCACAACCGGGCGCATCTATCAGGATATCCTCACCAAGGAGCGGCGCGGAGATTATCTCGGCGCCACGATCCAGGTCATCCCGCACGTCACCAACGCAATTAAGGATTTCATCCGCGACGGCAACGAAGGCTTTGATTTCGTCCTCTGCGAGATCGGCGGAACCGTCGGCGATATCGAGGGCTTGCCGTTCTTCGAAGCGATCCGCCAGCTCGGCAACGAGCTGCCGCGCCATCACGCGGTCTATATCCACCTGACCTTGTTGCCGTTCATTCCCTCCGCCGGCGAGCTCAAGACCAAACCTACGCAGCACTCGGTCAAGGAGCTGCGCTCGATCGGCATCCAGCCCGACATCTTGTTGTGCCGCAGTGACCGGGAAATTCCGCCCGAGGAGCGCCGCAAGCTCTCGTTGTTCTGCAACGTGCGCGAATCGGCGGTGATCGAAGCGCGCGACGTCGACAACATCTACGCGGTGCCCGGAAGCCTATCACGCTGCGGGCCTGGACACCGAGGTGTTGGATGCTTTCGGAATTGATCCGTTACGGTCGCCCGATCTCGAGCGCTGGCGGCTGATCAACGAGCGCGTCCGCAATCCGGACGGTGACGTCACCATTGCGGTGGTCGGGAAGTACACAGGCCTCAAGGACGCCTACAAATCGCTGGTCGAAGCGCTCTCGCACGGCGGCATCGCCAACAAGGTGCGGGTCAATCTCGACTGGATCGAAAGCGAGATTTTCGAGGGCGAGGATCCGACCCCGTTCCTCGAACATGTGCACGGAATCCTCGTCCCCGGCGGCTTCGGTCAGCGTGGCGCCGAAGGAAAGATTCGCGCCGCCCGGTTCGCGCGCGAGCGCAAGGTGCCGTATTTCGGCATCTGCTTCGGCATGCAGATGGCGGTGATCGAGGCGGCGCGGAATTTGTTGGGCGTGGCGGAAGCGAACTCCACCGAATTCGCGCCGACGCCGGAACCGGTCGTTGGTCTGATGACCGAATGGATCAAGGGCAACGAGTTGCAGACGCGCGGGGAGGGCGGCGACCTCGGCGGCACCATGCGGCTTGGCGCCTACCCGGCGCACCTCGCGCGCGGCAGCCGCATCGCCGACATCTATGGCACGACGGAAATCTCAGAGCGCCACCGGCACCGATACGAGGTGAACACCCGATACAAGGGCAGCTTGGAGCAGCACGGCATGCGCTTCTCCGGCATGTCGCCGGACGGCATCCTGCCGGAGACGATCGAATATCCGGATCATCCCTGGTTCATCGGCGTCCAGTTCCATCCCGAGCTGAAGTCGCGGCCGTTCGCCCCGCACCCGCTGTTCTCATCGTTCATCGAAGCGGCGGTGGAGCAGAGCCGGCTGGTGTAGTGGCTCTGGGTTTTAGAGAGCGATGAAATCAAGTTCGAGCAGATTTCCAGAACTCGTCATTGCGAGGCGCCAACGGGTCCGGCCCGAAGTGGCCGGCCCGATGACAGGCTCCGCGCCGAAGCAATCCAGAGCCCAGTGTTGTGGCCCCTGGATTGCTTCGCTTCGCTCGCAATGACGACGTATTTGGCTGGTGCTTTGATTTAACC
The DNA here is from genome assembly GCA_963760435.1 of uncultured Alphaproteobacteria bacterium. Taxonomy (GTDB): domain Bacteria; phylum Pseudomonadota; class Alphaproteobacteria; order Rhizobiales; family Xanthobacteraceae; genus JAFAXD01. Next base: position 147,567 of record CAVXDE010000036.1, on the reverse strand, counting down.
TCAGCGCATCATGCTTTAGTTCGAAGAAGCAGGACGAAAATTCCGCGCCGCGATTTTCACGGCCGCGATGATCTGCGGATAAGCGCCGCAGCGGCACAGGTTGCCGGCCAGATAGTGGCGAATGTCGTCCTCGCTCGGGTCCGGATTGGCGGCGAGCAACTGCCGCGTCATCAATACAAAACCGGGCGTGCAGAATCCGCATTGAAATGCGCCGGCTTCGATGAACGCGTTCTGCACCGGATCGAGGTGCTGTGCGGATTGCTCGATCGTTTGGATCGTGGCTCCATCAGCGAGCGCCGCCAGATAAAGGCAACCCGACACGGCTTTCCCGTCCAGCACGACGGTGCAGCATCCGCACAGGCCTTGGGCGCAACTCTCGCGCGCCCCAAACAAATCGAAGCAGCGCTGCAACAGGTCGACCAGGGTCCAGTGCGGCTCAACGTCGGCCGTGACCGGTTGGTCGTTGAGGGTGAAGCGGATCGTGCGTCGCACGGTGCCGGGCATCTCAGAGGTCCTCAAGAGGGTTATTGGCAGCAGCGCGCAGCGCCCGATAGACGGCTTCCGCGGTGATCGGCAGCTCCGTCACGCGCACGCCAACGGCGTCTGCGATCGCATTAGCAATGGCGGGCGACAGCGCAAACGTGCCGGATTCACCAACGCCCTTGGCGCCGAACGGGCCATCATGTTGTTGGGCATCAACTGCCTCGCTGATCATCGGCGGCACGTCGAGAATGCTGGGAATCTTGTAATCGGCAAGCGAGGCGTTGGTCACCTGGCCTCCCTCGAACAGCATCTTCTCCTGCATCGTGAAGCCGAGCTGCATCACCGCCGCGCCGGAGATCTGGTCTTCGACGATCTTCGGATTGATCGGCTTGCCGGCATCGACCACGTTGATGATACGGATGATGCGCACGTGCCCGGTTTCGGTATCGACCTCGATCTCGACCGCGGTGCCGCCGATCATCCAGTAGGGCGTCGCATTGCTGGTCTGCCCGGTGTCGTGGTCGGGAGATTCATAGGTCGGCACGTAGCTGCCGATGCCGATGACGTTGCCGGCCTGCATGCCGTACTTGCGGCGAAACAGCTCCGGCAGCGGAATGTTGGACCCCGGCGGCAAGCCGAGTTCGGCGGCAAGCGCTGCGAGCTTTGCCTTGGCGTCCTGTGCGGCGAGCCGCACCGCATTGCCCATGTGGAACATGGAGCGCGATCCAAGCGTCGCCATGTCGTAGGGCGTGACGTCGGTGTCCGGATGAACGATCCGCACCGACTCCGCCGGCACGTCCAGTACTTCGGCGACCACTTGCGCGTTGGCCGTATCGGAACCCTGACCCATGTCGACCGTGCTGCAATAGAGCGTCGCGCTGCCATCGGCCGCCACGTTGACGATCGCGATGGAGGTGGTCGGCGAGATCGATGCCTTGAAGCCGATCCCGAGCCCGCGCCCGCGTCGTACCGTGCCGCTGCCGCGATCGAAAGATTTGTCCCAGTCGAGCCGCTCAGCCAGGCGTTCGAGCACCGCTTCGATTGCCGCGTCGCGCATCAAGGTGCCGGTCGCCTGCGGGCGGCCTTCGCGCAGAATGTTGCGACGGCGGAATTCGACTGGATCGAGCGCAAGCTCGCGCGCGATCATGTCAGCGTGGCTCTCGTAGGCCCACACCAGCTGCGGGATGCCGAAGCCGCGCAACGCGCCGGCCGGCGGCAGATTGGTGTAGAGCGAATAGGAGTTGATCGAAACATTGTCGATGTCGTAGGGGCCGGGTGCCGTGAACCCGGATTTCTGGGTGATACGCGGGCCGATATCCGCATAAGCGCCGCCGTTCCACCACACCTCGCAATGTCGCGCCGTGATGCGGCCGTCCTTGTTCACTGCGCTTTTGATGCGGAACGTGCTGGCGTGTTTGGTCAGTGTGTAGAACTGCTCCTCCATGGTGAGCGCGACTTTCACCGGGCGCTGCACCAGCAGAGCGAGCGCCGTCACCATGGCCTCGAGCTTGATGTAGAGCTTGGCGCCAAAGCCGCCGCCGAGATACGGCACCTTCACCCGCACACGATTTTCCGGCCAGCCGAGCAGGCGCGCGATCTCGATGCGGACGAACGATGGGCTCTGCGAAGCCGTGTGAATCGTAATTCCTGAACCGGTCGGCTCGGCAACCGACACGAACGGCTCGAGCGGCAGGTGCAGCACCTGCTGGGTGCGGAACGTGTGTTCGAAAATGCGATCCGCTGTCGCGAAGGCTTTATCCACGTCGCCGCGCCGCAAATGAAAGTCGAGCGCGACGTTGGTGTTGCGGCGTCCCTGCAGATGCTTGAGGTCCGGAAACGTGCCGGCCGGTTTGAGCTCGTCGTGCACGATGGCCTGCGAGGTCATGGCCTCGACTTCGTCGAACACCGCCGGCAGCTCATCGTACTCGGCGGTGATCGAGCTGGACCGCTTCGTCCGCGACGTAGGGATCGGACGCGAGCACCACGGCGACCGGCTCGCCCACATAGTGAACCTTGTCGAGCGCCAGGACCGGTTGGTCATGAAACGCCGGTCCATAGAACGGGCGCGGGATGATCTTGCGCACGTCCTCGCCGGTGATGACGTGCGCCACGCCCGCATGCGCCCGCGCGGCTCTGACATCGATATTGCGGATCCGGCCGTGCGCCACGGTGCTGCGGAAAATCTTTCCATACAGCATGCCGGGCAGGCGCAGGTTGTGGACATATTCGGTGCGGCCGGTGACTTTGTCGCGCGCCTCGAGGCGGGGCAGTGAGCGCCCGATCTGGCGCCCTGGCATTGTCATCTCGTTCATGGGCGATGTCCCGCACTGGTATTAATCGCGGCGCGCAGCGCGCGCTCCACGTAGACGCGCACCAGCTGCTTCTTGTAAGCGGCGGAGCCGCGCGCGTCAGATGTTGTTTCAATTTTGTCAGCGGCAGCCTCGGCGGCGCTGCGCAACGTGCTCGGCTCAAGTTGTTGACCGTTGAGGATCGCTTCAGACGCCTCAATCCGTATCGGCCGGTCGCTGACGGCGCTGACGACGATCCGCGGCGCGCGGCCGACATTACTCAGCCACGTCCAGGCTGACGGCGACGCCAAGCGCCGGCCAATCATGGGCGGCACGCGTGCTGCACTTGATGTAGGTCGCGCGCCGTTGCTGCTGCGCCGGAATGATGACCTCGCTGATCAACTCGTCGCGCGCCAGACACGGTCTCGTAGTACCCCGCGTACAAATCTTGCACGGGGATGCGTCGGTCGCCCTTGCGTCCGGTAACCACGACCTCGGCGCCAAGCGCGATCAATACCGGCGCCAGATCCATGTGCGGATCGGCATGCGCGAGGTGCCCGCCGATCGTTGCCACGTTGCGCACGCGCACGTTCGAGAGGGTGTGCAATGTCTGCCGCAGCACCGGGGCAAATTCGATCAGGTCCGGCGCGCGTTCCAGTGCGGACAATGTTGCCATCGCGCCGATGCGAAAGCTTCCGTCCGGCTTGCTCGAAAACGTGGAAAACTCCTGTTCGATGGCGCGCAAGCTGATCAGGCGCGAAGGACGGAACACCCCGGCCTTCATCATCAGCATCAGGGCCGTGCCGCCGGCCATCACGCGCACCGACGGGTCGTCCGGATCAAGTAGATCGACAGCGCTTCGCAGCGAGGTCGGAACTTCCAACTCGAATGTCGTCATGGGGTGCTGCCCGTGATCGCCGGCTGTGCAAACGCGGCGCCGATTCGCGTGGTGAACTGGCGTTCCATGTCTTTCGCTTTTGCTCGCAGAACCGGTTGGCCGATGCTCCCGAGCTTGCCGGTCAAGACCGACTCGATGACGTACTCGATCAGCGTCTCGTCTCCTTGTTGCAGCAGCCGGGTGGTCGAGGTGGCGGTGAGCCGGCCGATAATTCCCGACGGCGTGCCGGTGATTCGGGCTTCGATCAGGTCGGGCGGCTCGATGCGTGTGAGCTCGACCGCGATGTTGAAGCGGAATGCCATGTAGGCGACCTTGGTTTCCAGCATGGCGGTGTAGTGGGTGTCGTCGACTGGGGCGAGGTCGCGTACGCCGTCAACGCAACTCGCGAAGAAATGCGCATCGCGCAGAGCTGCAAAGACGCGCGCGGGCGGCGCCGGTACGGTGATCTGGCCGGTGATTTTCATGCGTGGGAGAAACCTGCTACGCACTGGCGACGAGAGGCTTGGAGGCTATCGCGCGTGACCGCCCGGACACAACCTCCGTAAGTATTGCTATTTTCTTCTTTTATTTCAATGCTTTGTACATTTGTACATTTCATGCGCACAGGCCTACGTACAATCGCTAGTTTTCACCGCTCAACCGTAGCATATGCGCGGCTGTTTCCAGCCCCGCGCGGCCCTAATTACCGTCTTTGCGCCACATTGGAGGTGCTACCTACCGTTGTGACGTCATGGGAATAGGGGGTGACCCATGCGTGTATTTTCAGCATTGCAATTGCGTACGCGCTTTGCGTGGCCGGATGTGCGGGCCGGGATGCCGCCCCGATCGCAACGGCAGTCGCACAACCCGCGCTAAAGGGCCGCGCGCGCTTTGCGTTACGCGGCATTGGCGCGCCCGCGCGTCGGATGGTCTGCTACGAAATGGAGCCTAACTATGAACGTCGATTTGCCAGGATCAATCGTGCCGTTCTCTGAAGTGCGCGCGGGTTCACTGTTTGGTCACATGGCGGGCGGTGAATTCGAAATCGGCATGAGAATAGATGTTCCGGGGCTGGCAGGGTCGGAAGTTCTCTCGTTTAGAAAGGATGCGGCACCATTCCTGCAAATTCTAAAGAAGGAAAAATTTGAAAACAGAGATGTACTTGTATTCGAGGGGCCTACACTGCGACTACTCGGCCAATTACACGAACTTCGTGACAGCGCCCTGAACAAACCAGGTGTCGGGTCCGTAATCCTTGCAGAGCAAGGGCGCTACTTTAGGACCTCTACCGCAGCAGCTCCTACACAAGTCGACATAAATGCGGAGACCGGCGCCGGCAGTCCTGCAAAGCAGCACCCTGGATCCATGATCGCCAATCGTTGGGAAATCATCGTCCCCGGCCGCCCCGACGACTTCGTCATTTTCCGACATGATCAGCATGCGGGTGCCAAATAACAAAATTCAGCCCAGTCGAAACTGATGCTACGCTGCGACATGCCTTCCAAGCACCGACCACCTGGCCCGCCGATGACCCTCTGCAGACATGCGCAAGCAGGGCGTGCGCAAGCAGGGCGTGGATCACATAATCGCGTTCCTGTCAGTGAGGAACTAATGTCGATATCCATCGATGCCACGATTGTGCAAGGACTTGGCGCGGCACGCCCGTACGACTCAAAGCTTCAGATGCCTCACTTAGTGAAACAGTTTCCCGAGATTCTAAGGATGTTACGAAGCCACGATCAATATTCAGTTGGACACTCCACTTCGAGTTAATAATCCTGATCACACGACAGAATTTATCAAATGGACGTCTGAACGCTCCACTGGGCTGGCGGGGGGAAAAATTCAGCTTCCTGAGAGTAAGATTTGAATGTCCAGCCGGACAACCCCAACGCGATGCCTGGATTTACATTCCTCATGAACTCGCAGCACAGATCAAACCTCTTCCTCGCTGAAATTATTACGCTGCCGATCGATCAAGGTAACCTGAAGTCTGGCACACGCTGTCGCATCCACATTAACCGGCCCACAACTTCGTCCGAGGTGACGATCATATAGAAACTCGGGACAATCATAGATGCCCCGCTGGCGCGTCGACTATCTCGGTGCAAAGGACAAGCACCTCGGCACTGTGGAAGCGCCGGACGAAAAGTCGGCGATCGCGGAAGCCATGAGGACGTTCCACATCACGCCAGCGCGGCGCTTCAAGCTCGTGGTGTCAAAGACAGAAGCGGCCAAGCGGGAAAAAAGCCCCGGCCACGGCAGCGGCCGGGGCAAAATCAGACCCGATGCGAGGGGTATGCGGGTGCTCGGGCGGGACGCCTCTGTTGTAGCGAGGCATGACCCGTTTGAACCACGTATCGACGCTAGCCCCAATTGTACTTTCGTGCCGTCGCAGTGCTCAAACAAAAACCCCGGCCACGTCGGCGGCCGGGGCTGAAGTTCTCGAAGTGGGTATGACAACGCGCCCATCCTGCCGCACTGCGCGGCCATGGGCAAGCGCTAGGCGGCGGCCTTCACTGGATGGAGAAGCTTGGCCTGGATCTCGTCTAGAAGACTCTTCAGTTCATCGACGACCCCGCCAGAGACCTGTAGGAGCGCGTTCAGCGCGTCCTCTTCTTCCCGGCCAGCCTTGTCAGTCCCAAGGATGGCGGCTTCGAGCGAAAGCGCTTTGAACCTGATGGCGGTGAGCCGATCGTAGACGTCGCCCACGGTAAAGATTTGCGATGTGGTCATCATGCGGCCCTCCGATTGCGATCCAGGCGAGACTGCCGCGCTTCATGACTAGCGGCGCCTATCCCGCGCATGAATGCATCGAGATCAGCCTGATTGTCGATGTCATTAATGGTTGCGATAACCCACTGAACAGCGACGCCAATGACGCCGGTCTTGTCTTGAGGCTGTTTGCGGCGCGCAGGCGCGCGCGATAGCTTGGCTTTAGCCGTAGCCATTTTGACTTCTCCGTGGTTGCGGTTAGGCCTGCGTCGGTGCGAGCTATGCGGGATTTTGGGTGACGAGGCGATCAGGCGGCGTGGTTTGCGGCGATTCGATGACCTCGACGCCGTTTTCGAATCTGACACCTGCAATGACCTTCGGCAACTGATTCGTGCCTTTCAGCCGCCGCCAGGTCTTCGACGCGGCGCAGAGCAGCTTGAACACCATCAACTTTGCGGTCGTTGATGATAACGAGCCCTTTGTGCGCACCGTCCTGTGGCGGACCGTCGCGAATACGCTTTCGATGGGATTCGTCGTCCGCAAGTGATCCCAATGCTCGGCGGGGAAGTCGTAGAACGCAAGCATTGCGTCGCGATCTTTGCTCAGGCACTCGACCGCCTTGTCGTACTTCGCTGCGATTCTCGGCGAAGACGTCGATCGCCACTTCGGCGGCGGCTTTGCTCGGCGCCAAGTAGACCTCGCGCAGATCCTTCTTCATATTGGCCTGCACCGACAGTGCAACCTTGTTCAAGACATTTGCGGTCTTGTGCACCCAGCAGCGTTGATGCCGTGTGGCGGGGAGGACCTCGTCGAGCGCCTTCCAGAAGCCGAGCGCGCCGTCACCGACGGCGACTTCCGGGGCGATCTTCAGCCCACGGCTTTTCGGCCTCGACGAGCGAACTCGCGCCAGCTCTGCGCGCTTTCCCGCACGCCGACCTGGAAGCCGATCAGCTCTTTCTTGCCTTCCGGCGTCGCGCCGATCAGCACTAGCATGCACTCACCGTGGTCTTCCATGCGGGCCTGCAGGAAGACGCCGTCCGCCCACACGTACACGTACCGGCGCGCCGACAGATCGCGCTTCTGCCAGCGCTCATACTCGCCCTGCCACTCTGCCGTCAGTCGAGCGATCACCGCTGGCGAAAGATTCGGCGCATCCTTGCCCAGCAGTGCCGCCAACGCTTCTGGAAGTCGCCCGTCGAGATGCCACGCAGGTAGAGCACCGGCAAAAGAGCGTCCAAGCTCTTCGTGCGCCGGGCCCACAGCGGCAGGATCGCCGAGCTGAAGCGAATTCCGCTCGCCATCGCCGACCGCCGCGCGATCCCGAATCTTCACCCGGGCGACTTCGACAGCGCCGATGCCCGTCTGGATCGTCCGCATCGGGCCGTGGCCGTGCCGCACCAGCCGATCGCGGCCGTCGGCAAGCTTCAACCCCTTCATCGTGGCGAGAAATCCCAGCCTCGATCTCGACAGCCTGCGCAAGCAGCTGCCGCGCGCCAGAGCGCAAGATATTCGTCAGTGGATCGTCAATCTCGTCGGGCTACGCAGTGCGACAACGTTGCTGATCCTCGTTCATGGCGTATCGCTCTCCGCGAGAGGTTCTGGCAGGCTCGATACCCGCCTCGATACGCCGCCTATCCATTCGTCATCACCCGAGTTTCCCGATAGCCTCGTGTCATCATGGATGGCGGTAATAGCGCTTGCGGGGGCGCAAGCATCGCTACACCGCCGCCGCAATTAAGCCACATCAGAATTACCCTGCCAAGAGGTTTGGAGGCGAGCCGCGCCGCATCCCACGACACGGCCCGCCTCGGTCCTGGGCGGCGAGAGACACCCAGCCGGCCAGCCCGCGCTATGCCGTAGACGGGCCGGCCGGTGTCAGTTGAACGGTAGCTTGCTAACAGACGGGATCAGCCCGGCATCAGCCTTCTGCTCAAGGGCGCGCACGATCTCGGGATCGGGCCGCATACGGTCATCCCAAGCGCCACGGTGAGCCAAGATCGCGTTGCGCGCCTCGTTTGGATCGGCATAGTCGCCGCGCTCACCTTTCTTAAGCACCAGATACTCGGCCGTATATCCCTGAACCGCAGAAACGGCACGCGAGGCCAGGTCAAAGTCGACGCCGTAAAGCAGCATCACAGTTTGAACCATAAGCTCGGCCGGCGAAGGCTTCAGGATCGAGGCCCTTAAGCTTCCCTCGACGCACGACCAGTTCCGCCTCTTCGCGGCACAGATCGATCATGTCCTTGTGTTTGTTCTTCATAGCTTACCTACTTGCCGCTCCATCGCGCGGCGCTGCTGGCGAGTTAGCGGCACAACGTTGCCGTCGCGGCCGGTGCGCTCTTTAACTGCGCCAGATGGCGCAGTTGCCTTTCGGCCCTCCACTTCGCCCAATCAATCATCTCAGTTTCGCTGAACCGATTGCGATCAATCGGCTCACCAATTCGATCCGGGAAGCGGTGACATGCATCTACCGAACGATGTAGCCCTTGCCGACCTCTATGACCTGCACAGTCCCGCCACACCCCGCGTGGCCGTCGACCGATTCCGAGTGAAGCCGCTGCAAGCAAATGAACGTCAGCGCAGTGTCATCAAGGTCGGCCAGCGCCTTTTCTTTGTCGTCGGCAGATCATCGGAAGCCTCCCGGTACATCTCTGAGTCCTACGTCGGTCATGATCCTGGAAGTCAGCCGCTTGCTGATAGAGGCCCTTCTTCCTCACATTGCCGTTGTCGAACGTCTTGTCGTAAACCTGCCAGAAGCAATGTTCCGCGCGATTGCGCTTGTCGCTAAAGCCGGCGAAATGAATCTCACCAATTAGATCCGCGCCGGGATCTGTACCGAGAAGATCGTGCGTGTACGCGACAGCCGTTTCCATGATTTCTGCGGCGTTCGCGACTAGCTCATCGAAGGACGTGGCTTTGGTTTCGATGAAATGGGCGACGACCCGCGCCGTAATGCCCAATCCAGTCGCTACAACGATCGTATTCAGCGCCGGCAGTTGCTGGACCTTATTGACGAAGCCAGCAAAGTTGCCGTCACGATCAAGCGACGCGCCGTCCACAATCGCGATAATGCGATCCGGCAGAATTATGAAGTTTTGAACTGACATCTGTCCTCGCATTATCGTTCGATGGCTGCGGCACAGGCTTCTTGTCGCCCTGCTCGGGTTCCGCGACGAAAGGCTGAATCTGGCTGACCATCTGGCGAGAATCCTGCCGCAGCATCATCTGCGGCTTTCTGCGCTTTGTCCGTCCCGCCGATCAGATTGCCCAGGAAGCCAATGCCTGCGCCAACCGCGAGCCGTGGCCAGCGGGCCGCCAATTGCTCCCGCTCCGACGCCTGCAATGCCGCCTATCAGGTCCGTCAGGCCGCCTTGGATGCCTTGAGCGATGCCCTTCGATCCGACCTGCGTGAGCGATGATCCGAGCCCCTGCAGTGAAGCACCAAGAGCTTGCGTTGCGTTCTTGCCCTGCTCCAGCGACGACACGAATGTGTTGATAAAATCCGTCGTTAGCTGAAGCTGACGCTGCGCGTCCTCAAGCGCTTGCGCGCTGGATCCGATCTCCGTCGCCTCATCATGCCAAGCTTGCGCAGTCTGCTGACTCACCGACTGGCCAAGCCGTTTTGCCTCATTGATCTTGTCCTGCTCTGCCCGATATGCGGCAGCCTCGCCGGTACTCATTGTGAGCGCTTTGAGCTCGACGTTGTTCGCATCGGCCTGCGCCTTCATCTGCAGCGTGCCATCCGCCTCAGCACGTGTGAGCGCCAGTATCGCGGCTTCCTGCGCCTGCGTGACATTCACGCCGGACAACCGGGCCTGCTGGATTGCCAATTCCTTGGCCTTCACCTGATCATCGACCGAGGCAAGCTGACCCAGGATCGCGATTTGCTGCTGTTGGAGAGCAATCTGTTGCTTGATGACGTTAGGATCGACAGTCGGTTGCGCAGACGAAGAAACCGGAATCGTGACCCGCAGTGGCTGCGCTGGCGCAGCGGCGCCCCCACCAAACAGGCCCTTACCAGCATTGACCACCTTCTGCTCAAGGTCGTCGAAGAAGTTCACGACGTTAATAACGGCATCCTTGGCCTGCGTCGTGAAGTTGGTCCAACTCTTGTTCCAACTTTCATCGAACTGCCGCGCCCTGGCAATCATCTGCTCATCGGCGGCGCTGCCAAACTTTGCGGCCTGATTGACCGCATCCTGCAATCCCGCCGATCCCTGGCTAAGCAGATTGACCCATTGCTGTGTGGCAGGCAGTCCGGCCTGCTGTAGCACCACAAGCTTTTGCTGGTTGGTGCTCGCGTTCTGCACAAGATTGGCGACCGCGCCGAATGCTTGGCTTACGCTGGTAGCGCTCTGGCCATTGGCGCGGAGAAGCTTCGCCTAACGATCCCAGGCCATTCTGGGCCTGGTAAACATCGTCGCTGAAACGCTGCATCGATGTGAGGAAGTCGCTGTTGCTGATCCCCTTGAAGGAAGCGGCGCTTGCCAGATCATGCAAAGCGCTGACCGTCAGATTTGCCTGTTTCGGCGTGTCATCGAACTGCAATTCAGTCTTGACCATGTTCGACACAAGGATCGCAGTGGCTGCACCCACAGCCAACAGGCCGCCTGAGAACAGAGCCAGCGCCGTGTTGACGCCATTGAACTGCACACCCATCGCCTGGGCGGCTTGGTTCATTTTGAGCGTTTTCTGATACAAATTGTCGTTTGCGGCCGCTACCGCAGAGTAAGACTTCGCGGCCTGATCGGTCGCCTTCGTTGCGCCCGACTGCGCCTGATTCTGGGCAATGATGGCCGCCTGCGACTTCTGATTAGCAGCCGCAAGCTCTTCAACGGTTTTGCCCGTGCGCTTGGCCATGTCGTTGAAGACCGACAGGCCCATCGTGCCTTTTTCGACCTGCGACGTGTCGACAACTATGCCAAGCGTTGCGATATCAGCGGACATGATGGCCTCCCGTTATTCCGCGCTAGCGGCTTTCGCTCGCATCCTCGGCGGCAATCCTCGCGAGTCTTCAAGCTGTGTGACGCGGCTAGCATTCAAGCCGCTTGAGTTCTCGAACGCATCGAACTCGACCACATCCCCCACAGCTATCCGGACATCATCGTCAACCACTAAGCGGTCAAAGAACACGTCCTCGACAAAGGCTGCGCTCGCGATCCAGCCATGGCGGGAATTGACCGCCTTGACCCTTCCGATCGCCGCCACGTCACTGCCCGCCAACTGTTTCCGGGACTTCGTCAAGCACGCGAATGTTTCGCGCTGACGGCCCCTTGGGAGAACTCTTTGGTTCAAATTCCACACGGTCGCCCGGAGACAATTCCAGGCCGTCCTCAACCGAACTCGCGTGAAAGAAGATGTTCTTTCCGCCGAGGTCCGGCTCGATAAAACCGAAACCCTTTTGCCGGAAGTATTTCTGAACTGTTCCTGTTTCCATATCCTTCAATCCTTCGTTTTCAGAACCGGCGCCGGATGAGAGGGGCCACCCGGCGCCGGTTCGCTCCTGGTCGTTGGCCGGCCAAGAAATCTGACATCATTGCCTCCTAAAACCGCGCATCGGCCGCGCGGCCGTTTGCTTCGTTGTACGCGTCCCAGCCGTCGAAGAATTCGCCATTGGTGGCTTGCTCTTCCGACGCCGGAAGCCAACTCCTGCGCTCCAAGTTGACTGCTAAGATCCTGTCGTTTTCAAACCGGAGCCACGGAACGCCAGCCTTCGCCTCGTATGGCTCAGCCAACGCGTTGAACTCCGCAAGCGTCGTACCGCCGTCCTTCGCAATCTGATCGCGCGCCGCATCAGTGGCAGCCGCCGCAAGCTCAATGCCGGCCGCGAGCGCGTTGACTTCGTCAATCTTGTCGCCATGCGCGGCACGCAGCGCGCGATCGATCAGGTCCTTGTGGTCGATCTCAGAAATGCCGGTGCGATTGGCCGGAACTTCCATGAGCGCCGCTGCCTCTTCCGGATTCATCTTGTCCGCGGTTCTCCAGCATGTAGCGGGAGCGCTCGCGATCGGAGAGGCCCTTGAACCACTCGCGAAATTCCCACCGCCGAATTGCGCCGGCCGCATCGGACTTGTCTGGCGCAGGCAGTGTCAGCTTGGACTTCTGCGCCTCAAGCTCGCGACGAGCGCGGCTCAGCAACCGCTCATTTCGCTTCAACGTAACAGCAAGCTTGGTGGCACCATGCTCCAGAAGTGCAGCCTTGAGACCGTCCTCGGTGTATCGGCCACTCGCACGGGCCTCCTTGCCAAACTTCTCGCTGTCGTCGGCCGCATTCAAGCCGGCCTGGTAAATGGCCTTGACCTGTTCAAGCGCCGTACCCGGCTTCGTGTTGATGCTCCAGAGCCCAACGCGCCGCGAAAGGTTGTTTTGTACGCGATTGCCACGGATGTAAGCGCGACCAGTAACCTCAACCTGATCTTGCTTCCCAACCATTGCCCGCGCCCGATCGGCCTGCACCCGGTTGCGCTCACTCAAGTTCTCAAGCGTAGTCATCGACATGTGTTTAACCTCTTGTAAGTGCTGTTTGCTGCCATGCACGCTGCTTGGCTTCGTGACGTTCCTGATGCTCTGCCCAGGCATTCGGGTTTGGTACGCGCGGCCAGGGGTTCGGTTGCGGTGTGCCCATCGGCACAAGTACGGGTTTCGCCGGACCAATTCAGCCGGCCTTCGAAGGCAGTGTAGGGCGTTCGCAGCCCGACGAAGTCGGCAACACCCGCAACACTGTTCGCTAGATCATCATGCCCGCCCGGACCATGATCGATGCGAATCCCGACCGCCGCGTGACGTGCGCCGCTCAAGTCCGCAAAGCTGAGACACAAGACGGTCGGATTTTGGCAGCACGATCTGGCCGCTGTTCAATCGCGGTAGCAGATCACGGAACAGATCTGACTTCGTCTTATCTGCTACCACATAAGTGATCCCGCGCTTGCGGAACTGCTCACGCGGCCATTCACCAGCATACCGGTCGCCCTTGACGCTGGTGATCCGATACGCCTTCAGCGTCTCCACAAAGTCATCAACAATCAACTCCGGCGAGAACGGCGGCTTAACCTCGCGCAGCGCGTCAACAACAACACGCTCGCCATCACGGTGGCCAATGGCCAGCGTCATGCTGTCGCTGCTGCCACCGCTCGGGTCGACAAATGCGAAATACCTGACATCCTCCAACGGCGCCTGCTCGGTGAAATCGCCAACGCAGGCACTGACGATCTCATGACTGACGAACGCCTCAAGATCGTTGCGGAACTGCGCTAGGAATTCGGCGCTGGCTGCCGCGTAGTCGCGCTCCAACGCGCGGTCGACCACCGACTGCGGCAACGACGGATTGAAGTCGCGGCTGGCACCCTGTGCGACCAGGATCAGCGGATCGCCATCCGGGCCGTAGTGTTTGCGGTAGGTGTCCCACAACACGCCACGCTTGGCGTAGGGGCTGGACGCAATGATCAGTGGCCCGCGCGTCGTGGCCAAGCCGGGACGAACCGCGTTCAGGATCTCAACGTCAGGGTTGGCGCTTTCGTCGCTGTGCCAAAACGCGGCTTCGTCCGCGATGACTGCGACATAAGTCGGGCCGCGAAGGCGGCGGAAACTGGCCGCCCGGACCTCGATGCCAACCCGGTTCGTCAGCTCGATCGCGTCGGCTGTCTTGCCGGCTATGAGCTGCTTCAGGATTGGCAAGTCTTCCAGCGTGGCAAGCGCATAATCGAGAGCAATGCGCGCCTGCCGCTGGTCCGGCGCGATCAGCAGCACAACGCCAGTCTCGCCAGCGACAAGCCTGTGCTTGGTTAGCGTGGCGCAATACGCCGCCAACGTGGCCATCGCGCGGGTTTTGCCACCGCGACGGCCGATGACGGCAACCAGCTCTTCGATGCGCTGCCCAGGCTCACGATCGCGGCCGGTCAGCTGCTTGAAAACGACGCGCTCGGCGTCGGTCAGTGCTTCGCCCATGGCGGCGATCAGCAGCGTGCGCCAAGCCGCCCAGGTGTCGCCGGCTAGCGTGTGGCCTAGAAGCTTGGGATCTTCCAGCGCGGCGCGGATGGTGGCCTGCTTTTTCATGCGGCAGGCTCATCTTGATTAACTTGATTGTTTTGATTTCCGCCCGGTTCGGAAAAGCGCTCGGGCAGACTGGCCAGCAACCCAGTATCAAGCACAATGTCGTCCGCCCGTAGGCGGGATAGAGCAGTTTCTAGGCCGATCCGCGTCCGGCAGTAGGCAATGGGCTGCCAACGCCCAGAACACGCTCCATCATGCTTTAAATGGCGATCCCGATGCTTCCAGCGGCCACCTCCGACTTCAGCGCACCGCTCCAGCACCCACTGAAGGTGATCCAACGGTCGAACGCGGTAGTCTGCGGAAAGGCTGATCATGACACAGCCTCGCCTTCAGCAGGCGCGTCTACAGCCCGTTCGGCCAAATACTCGGTCAGCGTCGGTACGATCTCGCGCGCACGGCGTTCCAGGCCGATGTCGGACAGCAGCCGGCGCAGCGCGTTCGTGGCCGTGGTGAATTCCTGAATGTCCAGATCGGTGCCAGCCGCCATTGAAGCCTCGGCCTGCTCGCACCAGACCGCGAGCGTGGCGGCGCGGCGGGCAATCAGGCTTTGCGCCTCGCTGGGATCGCCGCCCATGTCGCTGACAAGCTGGGCAAGGATGTCCCGATAGCGGCGCGCAAAGACCGAACGGCCGTCGACGGCGTCCAGGAAAAGCGCACGGCCGTTGCTCACGCGGGAACGGGCGTGAGCCTTACGGTCGACTACTGCTGCACTAGGTGTAGACATGATTCCAGATCCGCGATTTGCCGCTCGGATTGCAAGGAAATTTGTACGTAGGGAAGGGCGTAGCCGAATTGGCTGCGCTAAAGTTGCATATTTATCAGTAGTTTAGGCCGCGCTGGAGACGGAAGACACCTCCGTAACGCTGGAGTTCGGAGCCGTAACGCGCGGCGGGAAATTACTGGACGCCGCGCGCTTAAGAAAAAATGGATCATTTGTGTGCAAATGATCGGTTTGATCGGTTTGATCGGTATACAGTCGGTCCAGTTGCTAGGTACTCTTCTACGTGTTGGCGCCTAGCTAATTCCCGATTCCATGCAGCATCATCAATCGGTCTCGCCGCGACTTCGCGATGCCAAATCTCGTCGGCGCGTGCATTAGCTTTTTGATATCGAGTTATTATCGCACTGAGCGGCGGCCCTAGCGCTAGCTTTTCAGTCAGATGAACCAAGCGCCAGTGGATGGCTCCGCCGCGCAAATCTTTGATGACCTCGTTTAGTTCATAGGGATATGGACCACGCGGAAGCGCATCGCTTATTCGGTCGCGATCCTCGCGAGACATTTCCATCCGGCGCAAATCATATTGCCGTGCGCTTTCGCCTCGTTGCCGTCCTAATCGGCCTAGCGACTTGTAGGCAGCGCGCTCAGCGCGAAAGTACGCAAGCCTCCACGAATTAAGAACAACGATTGCTGATTCAACCTCCTCATGAGTCGCGTAGTCTAAAACGTCACTGCTCGGTTTATGCGGATTTTCCATATCGCTAAACACGGTGCGAACATCTCGTGCCCGTTGTTCCCGCGAAGGCCATTCGAAGCTCATTTCCAGTCCCTTCCTTCATGTTATGCGGCGCGTTGGCCGCTGATGAAATCGGCAACGCTGCCAATTTGAAATCCGCAACGCGTTGCGTATTTGCCCACCAGGTACGGCAGGTACGGTACAGGTACAGTACGGGTACGGATTGCTGGGCTGTACAGGTACGGTACGGGTACACCCACCCTAAGAGGGTGTACCGTACGTACCAGCCGTACCTGCCGTTCAGCGCTGTCGCGGGGCATTGTTCAGGTCGAAGATTGGTGCGGAGACGATTTCGAGGCTGTACCAGCGCTCGTCGTTCATTTTCACCACGAGCCGCTTTGTTTCGAGAACGCGGCGCGCGTCGTAGAAGTCGGCCTTGCGCTTGGTGGCGATCCCAACCTCTTGCGCTGAGGCGAACCATTCCTCGTTGCTCATTCCCGCTTTGCCCGCCTTATGCAGGATCGAGAACAGCGTTTGCTGGTTCTTTGAAAGCCTGGGCGCCGCACGGTCGGTGGCGCCACCAATTTCATCCACGGGCACGATCACGCAGGAAGTGATCTCGTCGCCGTCGCGGTCCGTGCCCAGCGCGACAGCCTCAAGCCGGCTGGCTATGACGTCGCCTTCCGGACCGTCCTTCATGTATTCGACCGTGACCACCACGTTGCCGGCCGGATCGCGTTTGACGGCAAGCTGGGCGTCTGCTGCGCCGGTCAGAGACGTATGCCCGCGTGGTCTATCGCCACTGATTCCGCAGTGGTGCACGATGATCACCACGCAGTCGAAGGCTTCCCGGATTGCGTCCGCAGCCTTGAGGTAGGCCGCCATGTCCTCGTCGCTGGATTCCGACCCGGTCAGTGATCGGTTGAGAGTGTCCAGCACGACGGCGGCCGGGTCGGGACATTGCCACCGAATCGACTCGATTAGCTCTGCGTGGTCGGCGACAAGGTTTGTGGTCGCCGGCATGAGATAGAACGGCACGGCATATTCTATTTCGTGCCTCTTGCGGAAAGCTTCGCCTCGCGCGTTGAAGCCGCTGGCGCCCTCGAACGCGCAGTAGACGACGGAACCCGACTGAGTGCGCCGGCCACGATAGGTGCGGTCCAGCGCTACGTGCATGGTTAGATCGAAGGCCCAGAACGACTTGCCGCACTTGGGGGGCCCCCACACCACGACAAGGCCCATGCGAGGGATCAGGCCCTTCACGAGGTAGTTCGGTTCAGTGCTTGGCTTGAGATCGGCGAAGTGGATTAGCTTGAACTTACTGCCGTGTTGTTCGGCGAACGCCTCAAAGGGAATACGCGTGCGGCCTTGCGGCGGTAATACGATCGCTCCGGAATGGCATTGGTCGAAATCGATGATGTGTCCGGTTCCGAATTGCGGCGTGTGGATTTCGTCGCCGATCTTCATTTACGCCGCTCCACGCGCTTGTACTGGTGAATGATCTCGACCTCGATATCGCAGCCGGCAAGATCATTCACGATTGCGTCTTCGGCTGCGCGCTCTTCAGGTGTCGCGTTGGCGCAGTACTCGGCGTACGCCTCGCTGATTGTCAGCATTCGGAACTTACGGGGCGCGGTCATGACGCGCCTCCGTCATTCGCCAGCCTCAGCAGCACATCGCCGTGACATGAGAGCGGGCTACACCAGCACACGAGATCCTTGCCGCGCAGCTCGTGGATATCGTTGATCAGGCCGCTGGCGTGCAGGTGTTGCTCGTATTTGGCAATCACCTCTTCACGGGTGCCGTGCCGATCGATCTTGAATGGATTGGCCCATTTGGATCCGGCGAGACGCCTGACGGTTCGGCCGATGTAGACCGCGCCATCGGGCATACCGTGGGTGCGCTTGTTGAGGACGCGGGGAAGGGTCATGGCGCACCCCGCATAGTTATTGTTAGTGGTGTACGGTTTTTCTCACGCGCCACCCGGTCACGTAGCACTTGTTCAACGACCTCAAGTACTCCTTGCCAACACTCCGAGCCAATCCCTCGATCGATCGATTGTCGATCATCAAGATGGCGACCGCAGATACAACAGCTGGAACTAGGTCCCATTTTTCGTTCATAAAGAACGTTCAGAGCAGCGCTTCGAACGCGCAAGTGTTGACGCGTTTTGCGAGTTTGCGCCGCCTTCTTTGCCGACTTGCTGCGCCGTTCCTGTCTTCTATTCTCGGCCGCTAGTACGGCTTCCCGGACAATGTGTTCGGGATAGCCATTGGGATTGTGAAGAGATCCATCCTCTAGAATTCCTATATCGTGAAGCCGCGCGCCTTCATGATTAATCCATCGCCATTTGCTCATCACATCGCCCCCATTTCGAGCAGAGCGCCCGATTGTTTGATTGGTGCTGAAAAACTAGCCAGCCGTGACGCAGGAGCGTGCTGCCGGGCCCGATAAGCCTTCTGCCGGCAGCGCGGGGAACAGAACTTGGCGTCGGCGCGGAATAGCTCGAACGCCTTGCCACACGTTTCGCAGTGGGCGTTACGGCGGACCGGCTTATCTGTAACGGCAACGGGTTTTTGCTGTGACGGCGCCCGGTCGCGCCACGTCATCCCGATTCGGGCTTCGCGGCGTTCGGCTGGTGGTAGGGATCTCAGCTGGCGAACCGCTTCGAACCAAACTCCGAAGATGTTCGTTACGCCTGCATCCGCTATGGCCGCCGCAACAGCGCAGCGCCGCTCGTATGCGGTTTTCGCAACCGCATCGAGGTCGGGTCGATTTTCTTGCTTTTGGGCTGTTGTTTTAGTAGCTAGGGAACCGATCGGCTTGCCACAGCGATCCAGTTCCTCGGGGGCGTCACCATCCTGCGCGGTGATCGCCCCCGAAGCTTTTCCAGAGACCATAAATCATGCGGCCTCGTGCACGCGAGCGCGAGCGGCGAGCTTCTGGGCTTTCCAGGCTTCGATTTCGTCGCTGGCCCAGGCCACTGACTGCTTGGTGATCGGGAAGTTGGCCGGAAACCAACCTTCGTTCATGCCGCGATAGATCTGGGTGGTGCTCAGACCGGTTTCGCTGCGGACCTGTGGCAACCTAAGAAAGCGCTTGGGTTTGTCTTCCATTGCATCTCTCCTTCAAAAGCGTGGTCGCAAATGCATGCGAACGCCTGGGAAAGTTGCCATGCGGCTCAGGTGTGCCGCATTCGAATTACTGTGGCACAGTCACTTCGCCTTCTGGCGGAGAAGCTTTGTCCAGTTCGAGATCGTTTTATCGCTGGCGTCGGCTATGCCACGGGCTCGCATTTCGCGCGCCAGCGGACGCCCGGTCAGCTTTGTTTCTTTGTGGATGCGCTTGGCTAGCCTGAAAAGGTCACAATTCCGAACGCCGTCGATCCCGTCACGACGTCGCTCGTCATCGCTCACGCTCAGCAATCGTTTGATCAACTCACACAGTTCGACAGGAGGCGCGATCGATCGCTCAGAACACTGTTCCAGTGCTTCATAAGCTGCGCGCTTGACGTCCCTGGGCCGGAGAGATACCTGGCCGAACATGCTTACGTGACCGGCGATCCATCTCAATGTCGTCAAGGATCCCGCTTAGCTCGTTTGCTAAGACAGCGATGCCTTCACGACTGGCGTAAAGGTTGAATGCGTCAGGCCCATGCTCGTTTAACAGCGAGCGTGCAAGTTGTTCAGCGCGAGCCATCGTCGGGTCGTTGGTCATTGGGCTGCCGCACGAATTGCCGTGACATTCGCGCCCGCGATTGGCTTCGTCGTCGCGCAGAACCGCGCCCACTCATCCATTAGCTTGCGACGCTGCTCGACCAGCTTGGTTCGGTTGTATGCCTGTTCAGTTTTGTTGCCGATCGCGTGGGCCAGCGCCATTTCGCAGATTTCGCGCGGGTAGTTGGTCCGCTCGGCGCACCAATCGCGGAACGAACTCCTGAACCCGTGCACCGTGACGTCCTTGCGGATCGTCTGTAGCGCCTCCGTAAGCGCCAGATGGGACATCGGCCGTCCGGGCTTGGCGCCAGGAAAGGCGTAATCGCTGACGCGCGGCTGGGCACGTAGGATATCGAGCGCGCGGTCCGGCAGCGGAACGACATGCTCGGCCTTGGCCTTCATGCGTGAGGCCGGGATCGTCCAAAGCTTTTTCTCGAAGTCGATCTCTGACCATTTTGCGCCCAAGACTTCGCCCCGCCGCGCAGCCGTCAGCACCGCGAACTCAAGGGCAGGGGCCGCGATCGTAGGGCTCTTCTGGACTTGGGCCGAGAAAGGTGGGCACTTCAGCATAGGGCATCGCGGCCAAATGCTTGACGGCGCGCAGCTTGCGAGGCGAGGGGAGAACTGTCTTCAGATGATTCCAGGCGGCCGGATTATCGCCGCTGCGGAGTTGGTGCGTGGTCGCCCAGGCCAGCACCTTCTCGATCCGGCCACGCAGCCGTGAGGCTGTTTCGGGCGTTTCACGCCACATCGGATTGAGCACCCGGCGCACTAGGTCGAAGTCGATAGCGGAGACGGGCAGGTTACCCAGAATTGGGTAGGTTCCCTCAATCGTGGAGCGCCATTGCTTTCGGTGCTTCTCGTTGCCCCACGCTTCCTCATTGTCGGCCAGGAAACCGTCAACACACTCCTTGAACGTCACGAGCTTGGCGCGTTCATACGCGCCGTCGCCTTCGCGACCTTGCGCTCCTCGACGGGGTCAGCACCGTCCAGCAGTTGCCGACGGAGCTTGAGCGCGCGAGCGCGGGCTTCCTTCAGGTCGACTGTGTGCACAGGACCTATGCCGTACTTGTGCGGGACCCCGTTTCGCATGTACCGGAAGACCCAAGCCTTCGTTCCCCATTTGCTGACCTGGAGCCCCAGCCCGTGCCCATCGCTGTATAGTCCGGGTTTGCTAATGTTCCGGACGAACTGAGCGGACAGCTTGTTGCCCTCGCGCATGTCGCAGCCTCCTACGTACAAGGGCAACGATGCTGTACCCTCCTACGTACAAAAAAGTATGCCATGCGTCGGCATGGGGTGGCAAGGGCTGGCAACGCGCTATCGAGAAAATGCTTGTAAAATCGAAGGAAGTGACACTTGTTGGCAACAGATGGCAAGCATATACCTCAGACACAACCTCCGCCCAACCCGGTGGTGACCGCCGGGTCGGCGCGGTTTGGCAACGATCTGCCGCTGGCGGTGATTGCCGGACCATGCGCGCTCGAGAGCCGCGCCCACGCGCTGGAAACGGCGGCGGCGCTCAAGGAGATCGCGGACAGGCTCGGCATTGCGCTTGTCTACAAGACCTCGTTTGACAAGGCCAACCGCACCAGCGCCGCGAGCGCGCGCGGCATCGGGCTCGATGCATCGCTGCCGATTTTCGCCGAAGTGCGGGAGCGCACGGGCTTGCCGGTGCTCACGGACGTGCACGAAGCCGAGCAATGCCGGCGCCTGGCCGAGGTGGTCGATATTTTGCAGATCCCGGCGTTCCTGTGCCGGCAGACGGATCTGTTGGTCGCCGCCGCCCAGACCGGGCGCGTGATCAACGTCAAGAAGGGCCAATTCCTTGCGCCGTGGGACATGACCAACGTGGTTGCCAAGATAACGGGGGCGGGCAACCGCAACGTACTGGTGACCGAGCGCGGCGTCTCGTTCGGCTACAACACACTCGTATCCGATATGCGCGCCCTGCCGATTTTGCGCGAGACGGGAGCGCCGGTGATCTTCGACGCAACGCATTCGGTGCAGCAGCCGGGTGGGCAAGGGAGTTCATCCGGCGGCGAGCGCAAATTTGTGCCGGTGCTGGCCCGCGCGGCCGTGGCCGTCGGAGTTGCCGGAGTGTTTATCGAAACCCATCAGGATCCTGATCGTGCTCCGTCCGACGGACCCAACATGGTGCCGCTACGCGAGATGGAGAGCCTGCTGCGCACGTTGATGGCCTTCGACAAGCTCGCCAAGGCATGAGCACGCCGCCGTCACCGGCTGCGCCACCGCCGCCCACGCTTTCACCGCAACGCATCCTCGTCACGGTGTGGCTGGCAGTGTTCTCGAGCAGCCTGTTCTTTCGCGCCGTCGATCCGATCATTCCGCAGATCGCCGCGGACTTGTCGGAACCCGCCGAGACCGTAGCGTTGCTGGCGACGGCGTTCGCGCTCCCGTATGCGCTGATGCAACCCGTGCTCGGCGCCATGGGCGACGTACTCGGCAAAACCCGCACCATGTTTGCCTGCCTGGTGGTGGTGACGATCGCCACCTTTGCTGCCGCGTTTGCCTGGAACCTGCCGATGCTCATGCTGACGCGCATCGTCTCCGGCATCGTAGCCGGCGGCATTTTCCCGATCTCGCTCGCGCTCGTCGCCCAGGTTGTCCCGATCAAAGGCCGGCAGGTCGCGATCAGCCGCCTGCTGGCCGGGGCCATGCTCGGCAATTTGTTGGGTTCATCAGCGTCGGGCGTTATCGCCGATCTGAGCAGCTGGCGCACCGTGTTCATCTTCAACGGATGCATGGCCGCATTCGCATTGATCGCGGCCTTCATCGGCTTTGGGGGCCCCGGCATCAAACCGCGCGAGAAGGTCAACCTGCGCGAAATTCCAGCGAGCTACCGGCTGATCTTCACCAATCCGATGGCGAAGTTCTGTTTCGGCGGCGTGCTGATGGAAGGCATCTTCCTGTTCGGCATCTTTCCATATGTGGCGCCGCTGTTGCACCAGATCGGTGAGGAGCGGGCCACCATTGCGGGTTTGGTGATCGCCGGATTTGGCGTCGGCGGGATTGTGTATTCGTTTGTCATTCCGTGGGCGTTGCCATGGCTTGGGCAATCGAAACTGATGTTCACGGGCGGGCTGCTGATGGGACTGGGGTTGATTGGGCTATCCTTCCTGCCGCCGTGGCAGGTCCAGTTCGCACTGTTCGCTTTATTCGGCTGCGCCTTTTATTTCCTGCATGGCGTAATCCAGATCTTCGTCACCGAACTGGCGCCGAGTGCGCGCAGCTCGGCGGCTGCGTTTCACTCTACATTCTTCTTTCTCGGCCAGTCGATCGGTCCGATCTACTATCGGATTGGCATGGCGAAAGTCGGCCTGATGCCGAGCCTCTGGTTCGGAGCCGCGATAATCATCTTGACCGGGCTCGTGTGCGCCATCTGGCTGCGCGGTCTCATCCGCGGCTCGGGTCGGGCCTGACCTGCGACGGTGCGTCACTTCCAGTGCTCGCGAAACGTGACAAGATACAAGTGAGACGGCCTGGGGTGCCGCACGCAGTGCGGCTGAGATCAAACCCATCGAACCTGTCTGGGTCATTCCCGTCGGTTTTTCTGCCGCTTTTTCAATGGCTTCGACACTGGCTCCGGCTTGGGTTCGACACTTCCCATCCCGATTTGTTCCTGCGCGCCGGACCGGGCGATATGCCGCTGGGATCGCGGTCAGGGCGTTGTTCACGATCGTCATCACCGCCAAGTCGGATGGAGCGCCGGTCAGCCGGGACGTCACACTGCGTCGGAAGTCATCGCGGCGATCATAGGGCAATGCCGCCGCCGCGTGCGTGAAGCTGGCGCGGGGTCAGGCAGGGGCGCGATTCGGCATGTCATTGGCGATCACGCCGGCAGCGACCAGGGTCATCTTGCGCACAGCGCTCTCTGAAATCTCGGCAGTCGCTCGGGCGGGCCGTCGACCAGGGTTACCGTCCCGCACGGGCAATGAACCAAACCAACATGAGCAAATATAACAAACTGATGAACGTCACCAAGACGAACAGCTCGACAGCGTCCCCCTCGCGATTTTGCTTCCGAACCCGAACCTTGGCGCCAGCCACCTTCTCCAACTCGCAGGGCTTAAACGCTTGCATGTCTCCGTTCGGGAATTGGACCACGATGGTCGTCCCAACGCCGACCAATCGAATCGGCTCTGGGCATGAACGGTGGCGAGCCCAATCACCCTCTCGAAATTCGCCCCGCATGGTAGTCATCCGAACGCAAAAGGCTCTATCGCAGGGCTTTGTTCCCGGATTTACGGCGGGTCAAACACGGTAATACCGATAAAAGCCAAGCTGCGGGGGGAGCAGCGGAGAACCCGACCGCCGGTTACGGTACCAGTCTCGGTGCAACTTGGGGTACATTTCTGCCAATTTAATACCCGGTTTCGGCTGCCTACGTGTGCAACGCGACCCATCGCCAAGACGTGATCCGCGCTTGTGCTCGACATCACACTGCAAACTGGGCTGGCCCGGCCATTATTCGCGCCAGAACCGATTAGGAGGCGAATATGATTATCCAGCATTGGCACCATACAACCGAGCGTGCGCCGCGATTGCCGCCGAAGGATCATGAATTTCGTGCTGTTCTATTGCGGCGGAAAGCTTATCATTTCTCGGCGTATGGACTGCAGCTGGAGGAAGACCGTACAGGCAAAACGGCAAAGCTGACCGACCTCTATGCACCATTCAACTGGGTAACTTTATAACAACGTCGCGTCTCATAATCTCGAGATCCGCCGGGCGAGCGAGCCCGTCCTGCTGTGGCTAACGTCATGGCGACCAACCCTAAGCACCCGCCGGGGACGCCGATGGACCTCGCCAACATGCGCGAGCAAAGCGTCCGCAACCGCATCGCGTACTGCCACAACAACTCAAGACCTCGCCCTCGAGCTTTTACCGAGGCGACCGGGAGCGCGCGCATTACCTTTCCACGACGGCGATGGCGGCTACACCGCGCGGCATCAGTAGTCCCCGCGCGGCATAGTCGGTCGGCCGGACCAGTAATCGGTTGAGCCCGGCTTCTCTTTCCAGTTCGGCCGCACGTCAACGTCCCTGCTGACGCACTTCCCGCACTTTGGCGCGCTTTTTAAACCAGGCGACTTCAACGTCGCCGGGGGTAGCGAGACACGTCAATGAGCGCTTCGTGCCGACATGGATCTGCGGGGGCGGATGGCGTGTCTCGAGTTGATCGTATGCGCGCCGTGTTTGGCCGTCACAGCTCGCGCGAGGCCTTTTTGTATGCGTTCCGATCTGTTCGATTGCCCTCGACCCGCTACATGCGGCACTCTTTGGCCGGCGATCAACCTGGCAATAGGAGAGGAGGCCCGCATGCCCGCAACGATTGGCCCCGGCTCGACGGGGGAGGACGTCAAGCGCCTACAGCGCGTGCTCGCGCGCCAACTGCTGTGGAATCCGTTCGGTCCGATCAACGGCATGTTCGACGCTTCGGTTGAGACGAGCGTCAAAGACTTTCAGCAGAGCAACGGGCTCGCCGTGGACGGCATCGTAGGACCGGCGACTTGGGCGAAGCTGCCACCCTATCGCGAGGCCTCGCCAACGCTTCGAAACGGCTCGATGGGCCCTGGGGTCGCTTGGTTGCAGCAGGTGATGAAGGGATCGGCTGTCGCGATCCTGTTTCCCGCCTATCCGGGCGCCGTGGACGGCATCATGGGCCCGCAGACGGTCACCGCACTCAAAGACCTACAAACGTGGGCCGGCGTCGCCGCCACCGGAGTCGCCGACGACACCACTTGGTTCATCTGGCTGACGCCCGGCACGGCGCAGCAGCTCACCGTCGAAGCAGCGTGCGGATTCACACGCAATTTGTTGTGAGGCACCCCAGAAGGAGAAACCGTTCCAGAGTTGGAGCTCGACGGCCCCCCCTAGGATATTGCCCGGGAAGCGGTGGGACACGCGCCGAGCATTGCTGACGCAGCTACTCACCGGCGCGGGCGCTACACATCGAGGACGTGGGCGGCGCGGCTCCGCCACAGTAGGGGTAACCAAACAAGATAAAGCTGATGTTCCTAGATAAAGCGCCATACATAATAACCATTATTCTAGCAGGGTTAGCCTGGACAGTTACTCACCTTGCAGATCGTTTACTTGGAACTCCGCTCTTAACCTACGAGTCTCGTATACTGCGAAACGGGAATGACCAAACGTACTATCTGGTCTTGAAGAACATTACACACGACAAAACTTTCAAAAAAGTTCACTTGATTTTGGCAGCAGGCGCAGATGGTGTTATTACTGAAGGGACTGTGATTCCTATCCAGCCAGCATGGGAAGGAGATACGCCTCCGATAGTTGCGGGTCGGACATTTGATTATACTTTTCCGGAAATCCAACCAGGCTCGCAGTTTGAGGTACCTGTCACATTCCGAGGAAGTGGTGAGCTTACGCCGAGAATATCTGCAGAAGGGATAGTGGATGTTCGACAACCTTCTTGGGAGACATTTGTCGTTGAGTATGAAATTTTGATCTTGATCGCAATAATTGCAATAGGCGTGCTGATTTTTTTGATCTGTGCTGTGGTTGCTGGGCGAAGGTCTACAGGAGAAACGTATGATACATAGTGCTCGTGTTACGGTGGCAACGCTGTTTGCGATGAACCCATGCGCATGTTTCGCTCAAGGAATTGCAATCAAAGTAATGGACGAAAAAAATACTGGGATTTACAGCCAGGTTTTTTACGAGGAACAAACAACGCCTCGACCATTTTGGACGACAGACCAGAAGGGAGAGTTACAAAAACCTTCTCCATGTGGGAAAACTCACAGTTTGAAAGCGCACCCATTTGACAGCGGGACTTACTTTGATTCTCTGGAAGTTCCCTGCACTACCAAAATCACTCTACGCGTCGTAAGCCGATCCACTCCCAAATGGACGGCTATTAACTGGAAGCTCGAACCGATCAAATTTTCGGACGGGTCACCTGGAGTGATAGTACTCAAGGCCGGTTTAGAAACGAGCCTCAACGATCAGTTAGACAGTCAACAATGCGAGGTGACTCTCAACGCGGTGGCAAACCAGGAGGCATATAGAGTAGATGGCGATCGATGGGTTTTCTACAAGCAAGGTTCGGCGCCACTTTCGAAAGTATTCTCTGGACTTACTCAGCCTGATACCCAAACCGTTACCTTGCCGTCACGGTGTGCAACGACAAAAGGCCGAATACTTACACTCGAAGCGGGAGCCGCAGACCGATTGGATAAAGGGTGGCTTGGTTCTAGCCCCGTGAAAAGTCGCGACATGCTTAACTACTTCGACATTCAATAATTGCTCGGATTTGCCGTCTCGGAAGAGCAGGCGTTATCTTCAGCCCATGTTTGCTACATCGGGATCGACGCACCGACGATGGCGCGAGCTTGGGCTGTATATCCGATCGGGCTTGGAACGAACAACCCGCGCGACGCGCCGAATGTCTGATGACGGCACGCTCAGCGATCGTGAGAAAATTGATCGCGCCGGCTGGTGTTGTTCTCTTGGAAGCCTTGTTGGCGGTCCTTCGCGAGCAGCATATGACGCCCATTGACAAGCTCTTGGCCGTTGCTCCTGTCGCAGCGGGCGTGAGTGTGGCCATATATATATCATGAAGAAGTGCGGTTCTATAAGATGCAGCAATGGGCCGTAACCACGTTCCTGTACGCGTTCGACCTTACTGGAGCTTCCTTGAGAGGGATTGCTCTGAGCCAGGGCAGCACCAATCAACAGCAGGCCCAACGCTGTGCCAACCAGCAAAGTGCGCATCGACGTCTCCATCCTTAGGTGTTCATTCTCGTAAGTTGAACCGCACGATGCTCCCGTTGGTTCCGACAGGTACGTCGAAGAATAACTAAGACGCTCACCCGACCTCCAGGAAGCTTTGAAACGAGTTAACGCAAGCGCGCGAACATTCGCACGCCTGAGTGCAAATCCGTGCCGTTCCTGTCAGAATGGTGGCGTCTACAAGGGGAACGCGCCGCGTGTCACTGGAAAACGAGGAAATGTGGTTGCGCGCCTGGATCATCAGGTTACGCACCCTGTTGAGGTTTGCGATCCACCCGGAGGTCGAAGCCGGTCTCAAGGACTTCATTACTGACGCAGAACGCAGGCTTGAGCAATTGCAGAACGAGCAAATTGATCCCTTTGAGGATGCCCCAGGCGGGTAGAGCCCTAGTTATCCTGATCGCCTACTGCTTGAACAATGCGTGCCGTCAGTCCTAATCGACGTGTCGAGCTATCCAGGCGAGCCGCAAGTCCGTGGTTCCGGTCGCGGGTGAACTGCGGGAGGCACGCTTGATCGCACGCGCGTCTAGTCAGGAAAGAACCCTGACGCGATCAAGCCCGGAACGCCGTCTATCGCCACCCGCTTTACATAGGTCCATTTATGCGAAGGCTCAGTTTGTCCGGGCTTCGGGAACCAGTAGTCGACCCATCCCGATCCTTTGGTCTCGGCTGTGTCAATGATCGCCTGATGTAAGAGTTTGCCCTTCGCGTCCTTTTGACCAGTTACATTGGTTCCTTCACGCTGCGGAAAAGCGGGGTTGAGCAACACATTCGCTTTCATGTCGTAGGCGAACAAGTAGGTGTCCCCGTGGAACCACGGACTATCCTTCTTCCTGAACTCGGCAAATGCAGCTTTGCCGTCCTTATCAATCAGCGCAGCAGCCTTGTTGACCAAGTTCTCGACCGCTTTGGATTGTTCTGTCGCGGGCGGAGCGTCTTGGGTAAATGCAGCCATTGTAGTCGGTGACGAGAACGGCTTGGTGGCATCAGCGACGAACATAACAAGCGCCTTCAAGTCAGTAGTTCCGCTACTCGACACTTGCATCGGCATACCGGGCCCATGTCCTGCCATGACCTGCCCGGCGTCCACACGGCTCTCACCTTCTGGCGTCTTTTGCCTGAGTTCGCCAGCCAAGACGTAGAAGCTTTCGGAGCCAGGATGGAAGTGCATCGGAGTTTTCGCCCCTGGCGGTCCTTCGGCGCTGTTTATACGCAATAGGTATTCAGGTGCAGAGAAGGGCGGCACAGGGCCCACTTCCGCAACTTCGGTACCGCCTGGTGACGTTCTCCCCTTCGCACCGAGCGTGAACAGCCAAGCCTTTCCCGCAGCTTCGGCGGCAAGCGAAGTCGACCCGGCTGCGGTCTGCGCCTGAGTGAGCGTCGGGAAGTTCTCGATCCGCCAGAACAATGGGCCGGGCGGCAATAGCGGAATTTTTTTCTCGGCTATCGCCGTGATCTGAAATTCCTGCGCGGAGACGGAGGATGAATTCAACAGGCCCGCCAGCATGGCAATGACACCAGCCAAGGCGCGCGGCATTCCACACGTGACAGAGATCGAACTGAACGAACCCCGTATCATCGACGCCTCTCTCGGACTTACACAATCAACATCGCGATGCTCTTCTCTATCCCTATTGTGCAGCATTAACCTTCGCTAAGGTGAGGCGTAGGTTTGTTCGATAGCGCGCAGTGTTAAGCGACCAGTGGATCGCGCGGTCGTCCAGCCTCCCCGTGCTATGTTGGCCTGCTACGGAGGAAGTCCGATGCACCGTCGTGCGTTCATCGCGGGGCTGGCGAGCGCGGCGACATGGCCGCTTGTGGCGCTCTCGGCTCAGCCAATTCCAAAGATCGGCTGGCTCAAAATTCAAGGCCCGCGACACACGCCTGAACAATTGCAGGCATTTCGGGAAGGGATGCACAAACTCGGTATGATCGAAAGGCGGGACTTCGCGCTTGAAGAACGTTACGCCGAAGACGACGAGGGTCGCCTGCCGGGCTTGGCCGCGGAACTGATTGATGCGAATGTGAAGGTAATTGTAGCAACTAGCCAGCCTTCCATTTTAGCAGCTTGGCACATGACCAAGAGCGTGCCGGTAATTGGACGCATGGTAGATGACCCCATCGCAGATGGAATGGCCAAATCGCTTGCGAAGCCGGGCGGTAACGTCACCGGCATCTACACCATGACAGAAGAAATGAACCCGAAGCGATTGGCGTTACTTAGAGAGGTTGCTCCATCAGTACATCGCGTGGGTGTACTGTTACGTAAGGATTTCCCAAGCAATGCAATCGCTGACCATGATTGGCAAGATCTTGGGGCGGCGGCTCATCAACTCGCCCTTGAACCAATCGCGCTCGATGTCAAATCGGCAGACGACATTAACGCTGCCTTCGATCAAGCATCGAGGGAGCGAGTAGACGGGATCATGACCATTCGTAATCCGACCGTGGTCACATACCTGAAACTGATCGCCGAACTAGCTCGAAACTACCGTCTACCCGCCGTCTTCGATGCGCGTGAATATGTCGAAGCCGGTGGCCTAATGTCGTACGGGCCAAATATCGATCAAACGTATGTGCAATTAGCCACGTACGTGCCCAAGCTTCTTCACGGAATGGCCCCCGGTGATTTGCCGATTGAGCAGCCGACAATTTTCGAGTTGATCTTCAATAGAAGCACCGCCAAGACTATCGGCCTGTCGGTCCCGCCCTCGCTACTCGCCCGCGCCGACGAAGTCATCGAGTGACGCCTAAGCCCGTCAAAAGCTGCTATACTGTCAATACTTGAGCCCCCAAAGGGGACGAACCATCTGGAAATGGCTATTCCTTATCGCCTTCGTGGTCGTGGTAAGTTCGAGCGCGCAAGCAAAACCAACCTTTCACCTCGACCCCAGCGGCAAGTGGGTCGTGTTGCTATCTGGCCTCTACAACGATTCTAGATGCAGCGTGCGTGAGTTCCGGGGGGTAGTGATAAAGCGCCAGTTCGAGGACGATCGCGTTTCGATCGCAGGCTTAATTCTCGAACTTTCCGACGGCTCCCGCGACTTCATTAACGTTGATGTCGACCACACGGGGCTGACCTCAAACGCCAGCGGGTGGATCATCCGTGGCCTAGAAACACTACTCACCCAAGGCCGCGTCGTCGACGTCAGCGTAAAGGCCTGCAGCTTGGACTACATCATCAATCTCGACGCTGTCCGCGAGGTGCCGTCCGAGGATTAATTCCGCGGCTTGACCGAAACCGAAGCCCCCAGCTCGGCCCGCCGATGACGCTCGGCAACATGCGTGCGGGGGGCGTATCTTTCGTCGGATAAGGCTGACGACGGTCTGATGATCCGAGTAGTCTCCTGAGGTTGGCAATCAGCACAGGAGCGAGATCGGATGAAGGCCGCTTCAGCACTCCTATTAGCGACGGTTACTTTGCTGCCATTGACAATGGGGGCTGGCGCTCAAACCGTTTGCCCAACTGCTGTTGGATGTTACAGAGGCGCCCCCGGCCCGATTATCGGCACCGGACTTCCACTGCTGGCGGCGGGTGGCATCGGATACGGAATTTACTGGCTGAGGAAGCGCCGCCGCAGAGCGGACTGACGTTCAGCCAGGCTAGGGACAGCTTAAGCGCGCCCGGCCCGGAACGGTCCGGGAGTTGTCAATTGTGAAGTGGTGAAAATGCCCCCGATCCCGGCCCAGTTTGCTCGGTCGGGGGCTTTTATTTTGCCGCCCGTTCGGAAGCTCTCAGAGGTCACTTGCACCAACCCCCCGCTGACGACGCTCGGCAACGTGAGCGAGCTGAGGCGCTGCGAACGAACCGGTTGACCGGGAGCCCGCTGATGACGAACACCAAGACGACGCAGAGGAGCCCTATCCGTGCAACGCTTTATCTTGTCGAGGATAGACTGCCCGAGGCCGGTGCCCTTGGCATTCACGTGCAGGACGTTGAGCCTATTCAAGCCCTGTGCCGCAAGTTGATTAGCATCGGATACGACGTCACTCAGCCAATCGAGTTCCACCAAGGCCGAAATATTGCGGCGAAGTTCGGTAGCCTCGCAGAAGGTAGCCGATACAAACCCAAGAAGCCGCGGACTGAGGCGAACAAAAGCCCTCCGTGAGCACGTAGCGGCAGCGGCGTCGATGATCATCGGTAGCTCGGTCATGCGGGCAAACTAGCGCCATGGCGAGGTCGGTGGACCGCACCTTTCAGTGAGCGACACGAGCACCACGGTCTGCATGGACACAAGGCCCTGCGGCCGATTGCCTGAATTGGTTTTGGGCGGATGCTTTCGAATATCGTCCGCCAGCTGCCCAGGCGTCAAATGACTATCCGATACGCAGTGAACGAAGTGCTCGAGCGTATCTTTAGCGAGAGCCCCCGTAGAGGAAGATAGCAGAGTGTCGAGGGTGCCGGCCACATAACTCACTTGCTGTTCTGGCGGGGCCGTGAGCCACTCTTCGACGGTAACGAATACGAACGCGCGCGCCTGAGAGGAGGCCAGCAGAACGATCGCCAGTGCAACGCTGCGGATCATGTCGTACTCCAAAACGGTGTTGTCGATCCGATGGCCCGGGGCACTTATCGAAAGGGCTGACAGGGGCTAGGCTTGTCGGTTCACCGGCGACCAGGGTCGGCATCGTTCCCAGACAAGGCGCACCGGCCTTGCTTATCAATACAACACCGTCAGGTTCAAAGACAGGTATCGTCTGTTCGTGGCCTGGGGTGAAAAAGTTCCAGCACGGGGTGAGGACTAAGCCCGACCTGCAACAAAGGCCCCACCTATCGGGGCGGCTAATTCGAAACCATCCATCAGGCCCGCCGATGACGCTCGGCAACATGCGCGGGCAAGGCGTGCGCCTACTTGGATGGCGTTATCCATGGACAAAACCGAGTTAGTGATCCAGTTGCTTAAGGCTGCCATCGCGATCGCGTTCGCCGCCTACTTTTTGTGGTGGGAGTTTGCCCGTCCTTCAACGGCTGCCCGCGCTATTAGAGGCGTAAAGCGAAGTGCTCTCAACAAAAAGGGCCCGCCGTTTCCGACGGACCCCTTGGTCGCGATTTAATATCAATTGGGGAACGAACGACACAATCTTCGCCCATCAGATGGGCGAAGTGAATATATCGAGGGATAGACTGGCTTTCTTACAAATACGTGCATGATATTGGCGCCGGACGGCTGCGCTGCGCGTTCGTTGGCTGTTCAGTCAGCACAGGGAACGATAGAACGTGCCTGCTGCGGCCGTCCACCAAGCGCCGAAACACAAAAGATCCGCCGGCGCATGACGGACCTTTTTTGGTCGTCCACCTGCGCGATCAACAACACGAATGGTGCCGCAATGCTGCATTCGTTGCCGCGTCTGCGCCTCGGTCTCGGTCGAGCCGATTATTCCCTTGCCGTGAAGCGCAACGCCAACGGGTCGTGGAGATGGGAAGTTAATTGTGCGGGGAGGTCCACCCCCGTCGAGAGATCATCAATCCACTTCGACACAATGACCGGCGCCACTAAGGCAGGGAAAGAGACTCTCAAATTGTTCTTAAATAGGTTTTTTGTCGAGCCCATGAATCGAGCCGACCAGTGGGCAATTCCCGCCGATGACGCTCGGCAACATGCGCACAAACGCCGGCGTTTGACATCCGCTCTTGGGGTAAACCGGACACGCCTGGATGTTCGGATCGGCGCTAATGACCCGTTCTGGACTTTGAGGGGATATCCGTCAGCACGCGATTGCCTGTTTTTAGGACACGGCCGTCCCGATGGACACCAAGAATGTTCCTCCGTAACCTGAACCGGTTCAGGGGAGCGACAACGCTTGGCCGAAAATCGTGCGGAAAGGCGGCTAGCTGCGATCCTAGCGGCAGATGTCGCCGGATATAGTAGGCTCATGGGTTTCGACGAGGAAGGCACGCTTGCCCAACTCAAGGCACACCGGCGCGAACTCATTGATCCAAAGGTCAATGAGCATCGCGGCCGAATCGTAAAGACGACCGGCGATGGAATGCTGATCGAGTTTACGAGCGTCGTGGACGCGACGCGTTGCGCGGTGAATATCCAGCGCGGGATGGCTGCGCGTAATGCGGTAGTGGATCAGGATAAACGAATTGAGTTCCGGATTGGCGTCAATCTTGGCGACATTATCATCGATGGGGACGACATTTTCGGCGACGGCGTCAACGTCGCCGCGCGTCTCGAATCGATAGCGGAGCCGGGCGGCATTTGCATGTCCGAGGATGCTTTCCGGCAGGTCAGAGGCAAAATCGACAACGCTTGCGAGGACCTGGGCGAGCAGCGGCTCAAGAACATCGCCAATTCAGTACGGGCATATCGGATACGACTTCACGACCACGTCGGGCCAGGGCCGGCATTGCCGCTTCCCGACAAACCCTCGATTGCTGCCTTGCCGTTCCAAAATATGAGCGGTGATCCGGAGCAGGAGTATTTTGCCGATGGCATGGTGGACGACATTATCACCGCGTTGTCGCGTTTTCCGGATCTCTTCGTCATCGCTCGCAATTCGAGCTTCGTCTACAAGGGGCGGCCAGTCGATATAGCTCAGGCGGCGCGCGAGCTTGGGGTGCGCTACATTCTGGAAGGCAGCGTTCGCAAGGCAGGCAACCGCGTGCGCATTACCGGTCAGCTGATTGACGCGACATCGCGAGCGCATCTCTGGGCGGACCGGTTCGAGGGCATGCTGGAAGACGTCTTTGACCTCCAGGACCGGATCACAGAACGGGTGGTTGGCGAATTGCTTCCTTCGATAATGAAGGCGGAGATAGAACGCGCTAAACGCAAGCCACCGGCCAGCCTGGCCGCCTACGATTACGTCCTGCGCGCCATGCCGCTTTTCGCCGCCGAAACAGGGGCGATGGAGGCGTTCGACTTGTTGAATGAGGCGCTTCGGCTTGATCCCGAGTTCGCTCGGGCGCATGCGATGCTCGCTCATCTCAACGAGCAGCGCTATAGGGATCGCGCCGACCAGAGCCGCGACGAGGCGCGGAAAGCGGCGGAGCGACACGCCCGCGCCGCTATTGTCTATGGCTGGGACGACGGCTGGGCTCTTGCCCATGCCGGATTCGTTTTGGCGATACCAGTAAAGGATATTGCCACGGCTCGCTCGGTACTTGATCGGGCTGTTTTCCTCAACCCGAACTCAGCTGTCGCGCTGAGCTTCCGTAGCATCTTACGCGCCACCACCGGCGATCCGCAGGCTGCCATTGCCGACGCCGAGAAGGCGCTGCGCCTGAGCCCCCGTGATCCTTTCGCTTATTCAGCCGAGATGGCATTGACCTTCGCCCATTTCGATCTCGGCGATTACGACATGGCATCGATGCATGCGCGTCGCGCTCTCGATAGCAAACCGGATTTTGTGCCGGCGCGCATGGCCTTGGCTCTTGCCGCACTTGCCCATGAAAACCGAGATGGGGCCACAGTTCATCTGAAATGGTTTGCCCAGCGCTTCGCTGCTGAACCGGCCGTCGTACTCACCGGGATTGTTGAGGTGCTGCCGCCCGGGCCGGTGCATGACAAAATGCTGACCATCCTTCAAGGCGCGGCTTAAGGGTCGCGTGAACGGAAGCATTCCGAAATTTCCAGATGTCGGGATTTGGCAGTGCGCCCCGAAGGCGCGGATCATCAGTGGAGGAAGAATCCACGCGGAGAGTTGTCGATTGATCCGGTAGCTGACGAGCGGCTCGTGCGGGCGACCGCGCGGGTTGGAGCCTCGTGACGAAGGTCGCCTGTGGGCGGCTGAGCGATCCAGCGGGCCGTAACGTGAGTGAAGCCTGAGCAGGCCTCGAAAGTGACAATGCGGATGCCGACCCTCCTGCCATTTGGGGAAGGCCGTGTGAGCGGGGAAGCAATCGACATCTGCACCCGCTCGATCCGCCGGGGTAGTGGGCACGGCACGTCGGAAAGGTGGTTCGGGCAATCGGGGGAGACCCGTCATGGTGAGGGTAGCGGCCTCAACGTCGCGACAGGCGGCGGCCAGGACGGGAGTCGGACAGGGTCGTAGGAGCGTTGAGGCCGGGCAATGCCGGCGGAGCAAAGGGCCCTGACTTCTGGTGCGCTTTCGAAGATGGTGAGGTGAAGGTGATTGGCGATGAGCCTGGCAACACCGATATCGATCCGGACCCTTCAGAGAAAGCTGTATCGTAAGGCGAAGGCGGAGCCTGCCTACCGCTTCTACCTCCTCCACGACAAGATCTACCGCGAAGACATCCTGCGGCATGCCTATGCGCTGGCCCGAGCAAATGCGGGGGCGCCGGGCATCGACGGGATGACCTTTGCACAGATTGAGGCGTCGGGCCTGGAAGAGTGGTTGGCTGGCCTGCGCGAGGAACTGCTCTTGAAGACGTACCGGCCCGATCCGGTGCGGCGGTTATCGATACCGAAACCGGACGGAGGCGAGCGACCGCTCGGCATTCCGACGCACCGGGCATAATGCACCTCATGCAGTTTGCGTTGGGGATGATGGATGAAGATGAGCCGAGCTTGCGACCCATTTTCGCAGGCGTCGATCCACATTGTCGTCGATGGTGATTGCATATGGCGCGTTCCGCTTGCGCTGCGCCGCGGCGACGATACCACGTTTGATCCAGTAATGAACGACCCACAGGCTGACGCCGTATCTCGCACGCATCTGGGTGACTGCAAACGTTCCTGCGGGAATCGACGGCGCGGGGATACGATGCTTGTATCGAAGCCAACGTATCATGCTGACCGTGAGGGGCTTCCCGGTTGAACTCGTCAGACCCTCGCCGTTGAGCCGTGCGACGATCTCTTTGTCATCATATCGCTCCGCCAGGGTGCGGATTTTCAGCGACGAATGCTTCGGGATAACGAACCGCCTCTGCGCGGTTCGGCGGTCGACGTACCTTGATTGTTTCTGTTGCGCCACCCTGCCAGCGAATTTGCAGCCAGAGCAACTTCGGCTCCGGGCTTTTGAGGACCGTGATATCTCGGATCAGCAAGCGAAGGATGCGCTTGCGATCGCGCGCTGCGGTGGTTGAAGCGCTCCACAGTCGAGGGAAGTCTCTGGCGAGCTGCAGGATTTGCCGCTTTTGGTCAGCCGTAACAGTGCGCAGCTGTTGACTCTCGAAATTGGCCAGCTCGGCTTGCAATTCGAGCAGCCGTCGCATGGCGTCGTTCCAACGCTGCTCGAGCGTGCTGGCAATCAGACGGTTGCTGGGGTCGACCGATTCATAGCGCCGTTCCGCCAAGTCGGCGTCGTAGCGAGCCCGCTCAATCCGCCGATGCCACTGTGCAGCAATTGCTTTGTCGCGTTCTTCCAAGCTGGTCAGCGCTTCGAGAGCGAGTTTGATGGTCAACGGTGTGACGGCGGTCAGCAGACGCTCCGCGATAGCATCGTCGAGCGGCTTGGACGGCATAGTCAGGCAGGCGTGTCGCGCCAGGGCTTCCCGGTGTTTCCAGATGCACTGATAGATCGGATACACACCGCCATTGCCGGTATAGCGCACGCCCAGACGCCGTCCACAAGTGCCGCAGATCAACAGGCCCTGCAGCAAACAAAGGCCCTCTCGGGCTGGTCCGGCGAGGACTTCGTCATTGGTGCGGTTCGCCGCCAAACGTCCGCGGTTGGCGAGGAATTGATCCCAGCTGATATATCCGGGATGGTGATCTCGAATGACAACGCGCCAGTCCTCCTGGGGCATGCGACGCGACTGAGTGCAGATCTCGCCATTCGGTCCAACCTGCTTGCGAGATTGGTAGCGCCCGAACACATAGGTGCCCGCGTAGGATGGATTCGCCAAGATACCAAGCACTCGGGAATGGGTCAGTCGACCCCAGAGCAGCTTGCCATCCCAAGCACCGCCGTACGACCGACGCGGAAAGCGAAGGCCGAGGCTCTGGAAGCGCTGGACCACGGCGTAGGCGGTACTCTCCCGCTTGAACAGTTCGAAGACGGTACGAACGGCGCCTTGCACCTCTTGGTCAGGGTCGAGCGCAATCTTGTCGTCGTCGAAAACAAAACCAACCGGTAGAGGGAAGCGCAGCTCACCTTTGTTCGCTTTGTTCAGCTTGCCCCCGTGGAGGCGCGCGCGGATGATGTGCAGCTCTGCCTGCGCGAATGTGCCCTTCATGCCGAGCACAAGCCCGTCGTTGAACTCGGCCGGATCGTAACATCCATCCTCGTCGATCACCAACGTGTTGGTGATCGCGCACAACTCGAGCAGGCGATGCCAATCCTGGTTCGAGCGCGCCAGCCGCGACGCTTCTAAGGAGAAGATCGCGCCGACTTGGCCCATCGCCACGTCGCTGACTAGCGTCTTGAAGTCCTCGCGATTGGCTATTCGCGCGCCGGACTGGCCGAGATCCCGGTCGAGGATGCGGATCTGTTCCGGATTCCAGCCGAGAGATTGCGCCTTGCTCGCCAAATTGTACTGGCGTTCGGTGCTCTCCTGATTGAAGCGGACTTGCCCCATCGTCGACTGACGAATGTAGATGCAGGCTTGGCGCGACAGATGGCGATCGGCAATCTTTGAGATCATCATGATCGACTCCCTCCGCGTTGGATGGCAGCGCGCCTCCAGCAAGATAGGCTTCGATCATGTTGGCGAGGATGG
This sequence comes from uncultured Alphaproteobacteria bacterium, assembly GCA_963760435.1. Lineage (GTDB taxonomy): Bacteria > Pseudomonadota > Alphaproteobacteria > Rhizobiales > Xanthobacteraceae > JAFAXD01. Next base: position 109,630 of record CAVXDE010000036.1, on the reverse strand, counting down.
CACCCACCGCGGCGAAGTCGAGGTTTGCAACGGCCGGATCCATCTAATCGAGACTCTCGCGGCGGCGCAGAAGTTCGGCATTGATTGCGCAGATCTCGTTGAGCATCTCCTGTAGCTTGCGGAAGTTGGCAAGGAACTCCGCGACTTGGGCGTAGGCTGCATTCGGCACGTAACCAAGCCGCGGGCGATCGCCGGTTCGCGCAATTGTGGACAGATATCGCTTGGGGCCGTGTCCAGGTCCATCGGCGCAGTGACAATTGGGTCGGCCGCAGCGCTTGTAGGTCTCGATCAGTGAACCACGCACGATCTGCTCGATCGGGGGCAGACCACGGATCAGCCGGTGGCGCCGTCTGCGCAGGGCTGCGGACGAAACATTTTGCATGTTCGCCGGACCGAATCAGATAGATGTCCGATTGATTCAGAACCAGAGTCATTGGTCAAGCTTCACGGTGCGCGTCAGCGAAGCGACGAGTTGGTCGAGCGCCAACAGACCGGAGGCATCGATGAGCAGCGCCTTGCCGTCGGAAGGCACTGCCTGAGCGCCAGGAGGGGCCCAATCGGTCCATTCGCGCGCCACAGCAAACGAACCGAGCTCGGCCTGGCGCAGGCTCAATGTCTCCACGCCGGAAACTGTTCTGACCTTCAGAACCACAAACCGCTGACCGCGAAGCGGATGAAAGGGATGGGTGATCTCAGCCGAACCCAAAGGCCGACTGGACCGAAGTGCAGTTCGATGGGATCGTGCCGACGATCCGGGATCGGGTGGTCCAAACCGCCGCCAAGCTCGTACTGGAACCAATCTTCGAGGCAGACTTCGAGGACAGCGCCTACGGCTATCGCCCCATTCGGGGAGCAGTAGACGCGGTCAAGGAAGTGCACCGGCTGATCTGCCGGGGCTATACCGACGTGGTCGACGCCGATTTATCCCGCTACTTCGATTCAATCCCGCACGGCGAGCTTCTGAAATCGGTGGCTCGTCGCATCGTGGACCGGCGCGTGCTCCGGCTGATCAAGCTGTGGCTGAAAGCGCCGATCGAGGAGGGGGGTGATGGCGACGGAGCCGGCGCATTGGTGGCGGCAAAAGCAGCACGCGCGGCACGCCCCAGGGCGGCGTCGCGAGCCCACTGCTCGCCAACATCTACATGAACCGGTTCCTGAAGTACTGGCGGCTGACCGGGCGCGGGGAAGCGTTCTGTGCACACGTCATCGCGTATGCCGACGACTTCGTCATCCTCAGTCGCGGATGTGCGGCCGAGGCGCTGGCGTGGACGAAGGCGGTGATGACGCGGCTCGGGCTGGCACTCCACGAGGGCAAGACCTCATTGAAGAATGCCCGGCAGGAGCGCTTCAACTTCCTCGGCTACTCGTTCGGACCTCACTGTTACAAAGCGAACGGTCATTGGTATCTGAGCGCGAGCCCGTCCAAGAAGAGCATGCAACGGCTCAAGTGCAAGGTTGGCAATCTGCTGGTGCCTGGCAATCACGATCCGTGGCCCGAGGTGCGCGACACGCTGAACAGCTCTCTGCTCGGCTGGTCGAACTACTTCTGCTACGGGACGCGCCGGTCGGCATTCCGCAGCATTGACCGCTACGTCTATGAGCGCGTGCGCGACTTCCTCGCCAGACGGCACAAAGTGGCAGGGCGCGGGACCAAACGATTCTCCTGTGAGATCGTCTATGGAGCACGGGGTCTCCTGCGCCTCGAGCGCTTGCCTCTCACTGCACCGCCATGTGCTTCACGGTGAAACCAGTCGGAGAGCCGGATGCCGGAGATCGGCACGTCCGGTTCGATGAGCGGGGATGGGAAACGGGGCGTTGCCGAATGGCCCAAGCTACCGCGCCCATCCTCGACTCTACCATCGCGTCATTCGCGACACCGTCGCTTTCGGATCGATGCGGAAGCGCCTGATCGGCCACGGATCAGCTTTATCGAAAACTGATGTGCACCGGGCTGCTTTGCCGCGGCGGCGCGACCGGCATCAACAAATTGCCGGCCAGAACGCGTCGCCAACCAGCGGCGCTATCAACTCGGCTGCCGTAAAAATCTCGCAAGCCGACGTTGGTGTCCCACGGCAAATTTGAGAAATTCGAGAAGATCAAACAATCGCCGACTGCGAGCGCGGCACACAAGAACGCCTTCAGGCCTATGTCTTCGTTGCGATTGTAGCGTTTCGCTTTGTCAACCCAATCAACAAGAAATCGGCTCGTGTCAACGCGATCACGCTCCAGCCGACCGGTGACCATCAGCCACTTAAAGGCGCGTTGAAACTGCGCATGAAATTCATCGGGCGACTGTCCGCGGTCCCCAGTCGGCGCCAAGCGTTGAAACTTTTCCAGCACAATGCTCTGAAGTTCTACAAACTGTTCGGCATCAGGCAACGCATCGGCAGACGCGGTCGGCGTCACTGAGACGATCGTGACAGGACGGTGTTGCGTCGGCTTCGGTGCGACCGGCTCCGGTGGTGCCGCAGGCTGAAGCCGGGCGACCGTGGCTTGCAGAGCCGCGACTTGCTCCTTCAAGTCTGCAATCTCAGCATCACGCTCAATATTGGTCGTCATTTAGTTCCTCACTCGGCTTGTTGTTGTAGATGCCCGCGGGCCACGCGCCGACGGGATGCAGGCCAATCAGCACGCGAGCCGCAGGGCGGCCAGGGAGTTATCTGATCGCCACGCCGACCGGGCATCTCACGCTCCTGGTCACGAAGACCGGCAAGAGCTACGCCCCGAATGATCTCTCCGAACAGTTCCGCAAGTGGTGTGACGACGCCGGTCTGCCGGCGGACTGCCACTTTCATGGTCTGCGCAAGACCGCGCTCACGCAACTCGCCGACGCCGGATGCACCGTTCACCAGCTCGCCGCGGTCGGTGGTCATGCCAGCCTGAAGATGGTCGAGCACTACACGAAGCGGGCCGACCAGGCGCGGCTGGCCCGCGAAGCGTTTGCGAAGGGAACCGAGACGCCGACGCCAACCTCGATTGCGGCCGTGCCGGCCAAGCGCTGATCGTTTCCAGAGGCCGATCGTCCGCCCATTTAGAGCATGGTGGAAGCGATTTGCCGGAGGGGCCCTAGCCCGCATTGGTTCGCCGGCAGGCCCCGCTCCAATCAAATTTAAAAATCGGATCCCGGAGGTCGGCGGAGCCACGTCCTGCTTTCTACACTTTCCGAAAAAGCCCTTTGTTGCCAATGCCGCGACATGTGGTTCCTCGACAGCCTAAGTGCCTGTGATTACTTGCAACGTACGTTTCTGTCTGGGTCATGCCAGCGTAGGGAGCCGCCGGATGAAGCATCATCCGACAAGGCGCGACAATCCAAGGGTGGCCATCATCGGGGCCGGAGTCATCGGGCTTGCCGTCGGTTGGCGGCTGGCGAGGCGCGGCGCCCAGGTGACGATTTTCGACCGCAGTGCTGCCGGTGGCGGCGCCAGCCATGCGGCGGCCGGGATGCTTGCCGCCACCATGGAAGCGGAGCCGGGAGAGGAGGCCTTGGTCGAGCTCGGCCGGGCCAGTCATGCGCGCTGGGCCGCGTTCGCAGCGGAATTGCTGGACGCGACCGGCATCGACGTGGAGCTGCGCACGGAAGGGACGTTGATCGTCGCCGTGACGGCTGACGACCGCGCTCAGCTGATGCATCACCTCGCGCTTCAGCAGAAGCTCGAGCTTCCGGTCGAATGGCTCACCGCGTCAGAGGTGCGCCGGCGCGAGCCGCATCTCGCCACGACCATCGCCGGCGCAGTTCTTTGTGCGCACGATCACCAAGTCGATAATCGACGCGTCGTTGCGGCCTTGCTCGAGGCCGCGCGGCTGAGTGGGGTGACGATCCACGAGCACCGCGCCGTTGCCGAGATCGTGACCGCGGCCGGCACTGTGACTGGCATTGCTCTCGAAGACGGCCAGCAGATTCCTGCAGATGTCGTCGTGCTTGCGGCGGGCGCTTGGTCACGCGGGATCGGCGGCTTGTCCGCAGATTGCCGCCCCCCGGTGCGCCCGGTGAAGGGCCAGATGCTGGCGCTGCGCATGGATCCGTCAGCGCCGCTGATCAATCACGTGATTTGCGCGCCGGGCGTCTACCTCGTGCCGCGCCGCGATGGACGCCTGCTGGTTGGCGCGACCGTCGAGGAGCGCGGATTCGATGGTTCGCTCACGGCCGGTGCGGTGCTGACGTTGCTCGAGTCCGCGTGGCGCGTTGTTCCGAGCATCGAAGACCTGCCGATCCACGAGATGTGGACCGGTCATCGACCCGGTAGCCGCGATGATGCGCCCATTTTGGGTGCCGGGCCAATGCAGGGCCTGATCTACGCCACCGGGCACCATCGCAACGGGATCCTGCTCACGCCGATCACCGCAGATCTCATCGCCGGGCTCATTCTGGATGGTGTTGCTGATCCGGGGCTCGCACCGTTCGGCATCGAGCGCTTCGCGATCGCGCGCGCAGCGGAATGAACAACAACAAACACAGGGGAGATCATGGCGTCAACGATTTCAGTCAATGGGGAGAGCGAGCCGCTGACCGCCGAAACCGTCGCAGCTCTCGTCGCCGAAAAGGCGCAACAGACGAACCGCACCGGGATCGCAGTTGCCGTCAATGGCGCCGTTGTGCCGCGAACCGCGTGGGACGTGACGACACTTCGTCCCGGCGATCGCATCGAGATCGTGCGTGTACTGCAAGGGGGCTGAAGGACAAGACACATGAATACAGAAACCGACCTTCTGGTCATAGCCGGCCGTGCGTTTCGCTCGCGTTTGTTTCTCGGCACGGCCGGATATCCGAACCGCAAGTGCATGCTCGATGCCGTGGCGGCGAGCGGCACCGAAATGGCAACTGCATCGATCCGACGTATCAGCCTCGCCGGCGATGACGAAAGCCTGGTGGAGTTGCTCGGCGGCAAGGTGCATTTCCTGCCGAACACGGCCGGATGCCAGACGGCGCGCGATGCGGTGTTGACCGCGGAGCTCGCCCGCGAGGCCCTCAACACAAACTGGATCAAGGTCGAGGTCATTGGTGACCGCGAGCTTCTTTATCCGGACGTCGAGGAACTGATCCGCGCTACCGAAACGCTGGTCGTGAAGGGGTTCGTGGTGCTGCCCTATTGCAATGACGATCCGGTGACCTGTCGCAAGCTCGCCGATGCGGGGGCATCAGCGGTGATGCCGCTCGGCTCGCCGATCGGGTCAGGCCTGGGCATTTCCAACCCGCACCTGATCGAGCTGATCTGCGCCCGATCTTCAGTACCTGTGGTCCTGGATGCGGGGATCGGCACGGCGTCGGATGCGGCGCTCGCCATGGAGCTTGGCTGTGCGGCCGTGCTGATCAACACCGCGGTGTCGCGCGCGAATGACCCGGTGCAAATGGCCGCGGCCATGCGCGCTGGCGTCGAGGCTGGGCGGCTCGCGCGTGTCGCTGGCCGCATTCCCAAGCGGCTCTATGCTGAGCCATCCAGTCCGCAGCTCGGTCTCGTGGGGACGTGATCCTTCCCGATCCGCCGCTGCTGGTGATCACCGATCGCACGCAAGCATCAACCGCGCTCGTGGGCATTGTAACTGCGGTGCTCAGGGCCGGCTGTCGTTGGATCAGCGTGCGGGAGAAGGATCTGCCGGGCGCCGAACAAGTGGCGCTTATACGCGAGTTGCTGCCAATCACGCGTGAGTTCGGGGCTGTGTTGACGCTGCATGGCGACGCGGCATTGGCGCGGGCGAGTGGCGCGGATGGCGTTCACCTGCCCGAAGGGAGCGACCCGTCCGCTCTGCGTGCCGCGCTCGGATCAACCGCACTGGTCGGCATCTCAGTCCATGGCGGCAGGGCAGATCCGCGCCCTCGATCCCGCCGCTGGTCGATTACGCCATTGCAGGCCCTGTGTATGCGTCAGCCAGCAAACCCGGATATGGGCCCGCACTCGGGTCCGAGGGCCTGCGCGCACTAACGAGCCAAGCCGGCATCCCGGTGATCGGCATTGCCGGCATAAAGCCGGATAATGTTGCCGGCGTGATCGCGGCGGGCGCTGCCGGTATTGCCGTGATGGGTGGTGTCATGCGCGCGGCCGACCCCGGCGCACACACGAGAGCCTTGCTCAAGGCGCTCGTCGCCGCACGGGCTCAGCTGCGCGCCCGATAGAGGCCCACGCCCTGGTCGGGAATCCAGGCGCCCGCCGGCGGCTTGCCGGCTTGCCAGAACACGTCGATCGGCATTCCGCCGCGCGGATAGAAATACCCGCCGATGCGCAGCCAACGCGGGGCGAGCAGCTTGTGCAGGCGCTTGCCGATGGCGACCGTGCATTCCTCGTGAAAGGCGCCGTGGTTGCGGAAGCTGTTCAGATAAAGCTTCAGCGATTTCGACTCGATCAGCCAGCGCCGGGGGGCGTAGTCGACCACCATGATGCCAAAGTCCGGCTGACCGGTGACCGGGCAGATGGAGGTGAATTCCGGAAACGTGAACCGGGCCACGTAGGTGGTGTCCGCATGCGGGTTTGCCACGCGGTCGAGCACCGCTTCCTCAGGCGAATCGGGAATAGCGCTTGGCCGGCCGAGTTGCAGCGCCGGCGCCTCCTTGCGACTCGATCGGCCGCTCGGCGTCGAAAATCCTCGTTGGTTGCGGCGAAAGCTCGTGTCCATGGGCGTCTCCATGCGCCAGCGCATCCCTGTTGGCAAGCCGGGCACTTCACCGCCGCGCATACGTTGCGCTAAAAGCCCCCCGCTACCCAAGGAGAGTTCATGACTGCAATCGTAGATGTTGTCGGCCGCGAGATCCTCGATAGTCGCGGCAACCCGACGGTCGAAGTGGATGTCCTGCTTGAGGATGGCACGCGCGGTCGTGCCGCCGTCCCGTCGGGCGCGTCGACCGGCGCGCACGAGGCAGTCGAGCTGCGCGACGGTGACAAGGGCCGTTACCTCGGCAAAGGCGTCACTCGCGCCGTGGACGCCGTGAACGGCGAGATTTTCGAAGCGATCGGCGGGATGGATGCGCAAGCCCAGACCAAGATCGACGACGCCATGATCGTGCTCGACGGCACGCCCAACAAGGCGCGGCTCGGGGCCAATGCGATCCTCGGCGTATCGCTCGCGGTCGCCAAGGCCGCAGCGGGCGCGAGTGAGCTGCCGCTTTATCGCTATGTCGGCGGCACCTCGGCGCGGCTGCTGCCCGTTCCCATGATGAATATCGTCAACGGCGGGGTGCACGCGGATAACCCGATCGATTTTCAGGAATTCATGATCATGCCGGTCGGCGCGCCGACATTTGCCGAGGCGCTGCGCATGGGCGCCGAGGTGTTCCACACCCTCAAGGCCGCCCTCAAGGCCGCGGGGCACAATACCAACGTGGGCGATGAGGGCGGATTTGCCCCAAACCTGCCGAACGCCGATACGGCGCTCGAATTCGTCATGGGAGCGATTGCCAAGGCCGGCTACGAGCCGGGCTCGGACATCGTCTTGGCCCTCGATTGCGCTTCAACCGAATTCTTCAAAAATGGCAGCTATCATTATGAAGGGGAGGGGAAAACCCGCTCCCGCGATGAGCAGGCCCGCTACTTGGCCGAGCTGGTCGGCCGTTACCCGATCGCCTCGATTGAGGACGGCATGGCCGAGGACGATTTCGAGGGCTGGAAGCTCCTGACCGACCGGGTCGGCCAGCGCTGCCAGCTGGTCGGCGACGACCTCTTCGTGACCAACGTGCAGCGGCTCGAGCAAGGCATCCGCGATGGGCTCGCCAATTCGATCCTCATCAAGGTGAACCAGATCGGCACGCTCACCGAAACCCTGGCGGCGGTCGAGATGGCGCACAAGGCGGGGTACACGGCGGTGATGTCGCATCGCTCCGGCGAAACCGAGGACTCCACCATCGCCGACCTCGCAGTCGCGACCAACTGCGGGCAGATCAAGACCGGATCGCTGGCCCGATCCGACCGGATCGCCAAGTACAACCAGCTGCTGCGGATCGAGGAAGAGCTTGGGCCCCAGGCGAAATACGCCGGCCGTGCGGCCCTGAAGGCATACGCCGCAACGTGAGCTTTTAACGCCACGTTTACGCGGGCGCCGCATGGTGGAACCATGGTCACTCGCCCGCGCATTCGCGCGTTCTTCAGCGCGCTCATTCTTTATGCAATCGCTGCGGCGCTGATCGGCTATTTCGGCGCCAATGCGTATTCGGGCAATTACGGGCTCAACGCCCGCGAGGTCCTCGAGCAGCAAGCGGCGTCGCTGACCGCGGATCTGGATGAGGCCAAAGCCGAACACGAGCGCTGGGACCGCCGCGTCGGGCTCCTCAAATCCGACGGGCTCGACCCGGATATGCTCGATGAGCAAGCGCGCGCCTTGCTCGGTTATGCCGATCCACACGACCTGGTGATGCTGCGCAAGCGCCGTTAGCGCATGTCCCGGAAAAAGCCTGCCCCGCACTTGATGCGGGGTGGACGCCGGTTTTCCGACAAGGACATGTGTATCGCGCTCAAAGATCCTGCGTACGCCGCTTCACCGCCTCATCCCAGACCTTCTCGCGGTCGATCTCGAACACCAGGTCGGGGTCGTCCGGCGCCGTGTACCAGGCGCGGCGCTCGAGCTCGCCTTCGAGCTGACCGGCGCCCCAACCCGCATACCCGAACGCGATCAGGCTTTGCTTTGGCCCGTGTTTGGTCGCGATGTCGCGCAGGATTTCGCGGTTCGACGTCATCGCCACATGATCGTCGACGTCGAGGGTCTCGGGACGGTGGTAATCAGGGCTGTGCACCACAAAGCCGACCTCGGGCTGCACGGGTCCGCCGATAAAGATCTGGATCGTTCCGGTCACGCCCTCTGCGTCCGCGCCAACGGCGCGCAGCACGGTTGCCAGCGGGCGCTCGGCGGCCAGCCGATTGATGATGATCCCCAACGCGCCATCGTGGTCATGCCGGACCATGAGAATCACCGATTGAGAAAAGCGCGGGTCCGCCATGGTCGGGGTCGCGATCAGAAGCTGGCCGGCAACGGAGGTATGGCTGGGGTTCTGGTCGGGGGTCGGCAAAGCGGCATGCAGCAACGCCGCCGGAAACAGCAGCAACGCTGCTGCGAGGGGGCCGAGGCGGTTGAGCCAAAGAAGCGACATGGGTTGGCCGTTCAAGAAATGCACCATACCACCGAGACGCGGGGCACCAAACCGCGCTGGCGCCGTTAGTCACGCGATATCGTGGTGCGTGTGGCTCTTGCCAAACTTGCGTTTCGCGATGCACAAGGAGCGCGGCGGGCACGCGAACCCCTTCCTTCCGCCTCCCCCTGAATTGGGCTAATGAACACGCGGGCTAGGTGCACGAGGACGCAATGGCTGTTGCAGACGCTCAGAAGAAATCATCGCGCGCCAACGCGGCGGCACCGGAGACAGACACCGCCGCCGCTGTTCCACCACTGACCCAGGAGCAGGAACTTTCAGCTTACCGGCAGATGCTGCTGATCCGGCGCTTCGAAGAGAAGGCCGGGCAGATGTACGGCATGGGGCTGATCGGGGGGTTTTGTCATCTTTACATCGGCCAGGAGGCCGTGGTCGTCGGCATGCAGATGACCCTCAAGGACGGCGACGAGGTCATCACCGGCTATCGTGACCACGGTCATATGCTCGCCTGCGGCATGGACCCGAAAGGCGTGATGGCCGAGCTGACCGGACGCCAGCACGGCTATTCCAAAGGCAAGGGCGGTTCGATGCACATGTTCAGCGTCGAAAAGGGATTTTTCGGCGGTCATGGCATCGTTGGCGCGCAAGTTCCGCTCGGCACCGGGCTCGCCTTCGCCAACAAGTATCGCGGCAACGACCACGTCAGCGTGACGTATTTCGGTGACGGAGCCGCCAACCAGGGGCAGGTCTACGAGAGCTTCAACATGGCGAAGCTCTGGATGCTGCCGGTGATTTACGTCATCGAGAACAATCAGTACGGGATGGGGACATCGGTGGCGCGTGCGTCAGCGACCACCCACCTCTACATGCGCGGCCGTGCCCATGACATCCCGGGCGAGCACGTCGACGGCATGGACGTGCGCGCGGTGAAAGCCGCGGGCGAGAAGGCGGTCAAGTGGTGCCGCGAAGGCAATGGCCCGATCATTCTTGAAATGCTGACGTATCGGTATCGCGGCCATTCCATGTCGGACCCGGCGAAGTACCGCACCCGCGAAGAGGTCGAAAAGGTCCGCACCGAGCACGATCCGATCGAACAGGTGCGCGCGCGCCTTCTGTCCAACAAATGGGCGAGCGAGGATGACCTGAAGAAGATCGACGCCACGGTGCGTGCGATGGTCAATGAAGCAGCCGAGTTCGCGACCCATGACCCCGAGCCCGACCCGGCCGAATTGTGGACGGACGTCGTGCGCTAGACTTGAACCAACCGCTTCTCTCTCTCAGATCCATCGCCACAACACGGACGAACGGTACGGGCTCACAGGATTGAAAGATGCCGATCGAAGTACTCATGCCCGCCCTGTCGCCGACCATGGAGAAGGGCAACCTCGCCAAATGGATCAAACACGAGGGCGATAAGGTCAAATCCGGCGACGTCATCGCCGAGATCGAAACCGACAAAGCCACCATGGAGGTCGAGGCGGTCGACGAAGGCACGCTCGGCAAGATCCTGGTGCCCGAAGGAACCGAGGACGTCGCCGTCAACACCCCGATCGCCGTGATCCTGGCCGACGGCGAGGACGCCTCGTCCGTGAAGGCCGCAGCGGCGCCCGCGACGCAGCAGAAAGCCGCCGAGTCCGCCCCACCGGCCAAACAACCCGTCAGCGAAGCGCCCGCGCCGGTCGCCGTGAAATCGGCCGTTGCCGAACCGCCGCAGCCGCAGGCGGTCCCGGAGCCGGACGTGCCGGAAGGCACCGAGATGGTCACCATGACGGTGCGCGATGCCTTGCGCGACGCCATGGCGGAAGAGATGCGGCGCGATCCGACCGTGTTCGTCATGGGCGAGGAGGTCGCCGAGTATCAGGGCGCCTACAAGATCACCCAGGGCCTATTGCAGGAATTCGGCGCGCACCGCGTTGTCGACACGCCGATCACCGAGCATGGTTTCGCCGGCCTCGGCGTTGGCGCTGCACTTGGCGGTCTCAAACCAATCGTCGAGTTCATGACGTTCAACTTCGCCATGCAGGCGATGGATCAGATCATCAACTCGGCAGCCAAGACCAACTACATGTCGGGCGGACAGATGACCTGCTCGATCGTGTTCCGCGGACCCAATGGCGCAGCGGCCCGCGTCGCCGCCCAGCACAGCCAAGACTACTCGTCCTGGTACTCGCACATTCCGGGTCTCACCGTGGTCGCGCCCTATAGCGCGGCCGATGCCAAAGGCCTGCTCAAATCGGCCATTCGCTCACCCAATCCGGTCGTGTTTCTGGAAAACGAAATCCTTTACGGCCACTCTTTCCCGGTTCCCAAGCTTGAGGAATTCCTGGTCCCGATCGGCAAGGCCAAAGTCGTGCGGTCCGGACAGGAGGTGACGATCGTCTCCTGGTCCATGGGCATGACCTATGCGCTGAAAGCCGCCGAGGAGTTGGAAAAGGACGGCATCTCCGCCGAAGTCGTCGACCTGCGCACGTTGCGGCCGATGGATACGGAGACAATCGTGCAGTCGGTGATGAAGACTGGACGCTGCGTCGTGGTCGAGGAAGGCTGGCCGCAATCGGGCGTCGCCGCCGAAGTCTCGGCGCGGATCATGGAAGGGGCGTTCGACTATCTCGATGCGCCGGTCGCCCGCGTTTCCGGCAAGGACGTGCCGATGCCCTACGCCGCCAACCTGGAAAAGCTTGCGCTGCCATCGGTCGCCGAAGTCGTCGAAGCCGCGAAAGCGGTTACTTACCGCTGAGCTGAGGCGAACCCAATGCCGATCAACATTCTGATGCCGGCGCTGTCGCCCACGATGGAAAAGGGCAACCTCGCCAAGTGGCTCAAAAAAGAAGGCGACAAGATCAAGCCGGGCGACGTCATCGCCGAGATCGAGACCGACAAGGCGACAATGGAATACGAAGCGGTGGACGAGGGCACGCTCGCCAAGATCGTCGTCCCGGAGGGGGCCGCAGACGTCCCGGTCAATCAGTTGATCGCCGTCATGGCGGCCGAGGGCGAGGATGTGAAGAGCGCGGCGGCCGGAGCCGGGAAGGGCGCCGCACCTGCGACTGCACCGCAGCCTGCAGCAGCGCCCGCACAACAGAAGCCAGCTCCGGCGGCCCCACAGCAAGCGCCAGCGCGTGCCGAAGCAGCTCTGGCGCCGCGGGCCGCGGCGGCGCCGCAAGCACGAACGAATGGCCATGGCCGCGTGTTCGCGTCACCGCTGGCGCGCCGGCTGGCGCGTGATGCGGGGATCGATATTGCGATGATCGCGGGCACGGGTCCGCACGGTCGTGTCATCGCCCGCGATGTCAGCACCGCGAAAGCTGGCGGCGTTGCGTTGCGCGCGCCGGCCGGTGCTCCGGCATCGGCACCGCTGCCGATCCAGCCGCCGTCGGACGACAAGATCCGCGCGTTGTTCGAGCCCGGCTCCTACGAGGTCGTGCCGCACGACAACATGCGCAAGATCATCGCTCGGCGCCTGGTCGAGGCGAAGCAGACGATCCCGCACTTCTATCTGACGATTACCTGCACCATCGACAAACTGCTGGCCGCCCGCGAGGACATCAACACGGTCGCGCGCAAGGGCGAGGACGGCAAGCCCGCGTGGAAACTCTCAGTCAACGACTTCGTCATCAAGGCGATGGCGCTCGCGCTCATGCGCGTCCCGGACGCCAATGTGACCTGGACCGAGAGCGGCATGCTCAAGCACAAGCACGCCGACATCGGTGTCGCGGTGGCGATCCCGGGCGGGCTGATGACCCCCGTCATCCGCCACGCTGAGACCAAGACCTTGATCGACATTTCCAGCGAGATGAGGGACCTCGCAACGCGCGCGCGCAACCGCCGGCTCAAGCCCGAGGAATATCAAGGCGGCAGCACGGCGATCTCCAATCTCGGCATGTACGGCGTGCGCGAGTTTGCCGCCGTCATCAATCCGCCGCACGCAACCATCCTGGCCGTCGGCAGCGGCGAGCAGCGTCCGATCGTGCGCGCCGGCAAGATCGAAATCGCGACGCAGATGACCGTGACCTTGTCGACTGATCACCGCGCCGTCGATGGCGCCCTTGGCGCCGAGCTTCTGGATGCGTTCCGTACCTTCGTTGAAAACCCCGTTGGAATGGTTGTTTAATCGTGTCACAGCGCCCGTGGCAGTGATGAGTAACCCATTCGACAGCGCACAACACTCTGATGAAAAGCGTGCGACGACCGACCAGGAAATCGCTCCGGCCGCAGAAATCCGCGCCTATCTGGCGCGCCATGGGGCCCTTTCCCCGGCCGTAACCCCAATGCTGCCGGAGCCGACGCCGGCCGCCACGCCCGCGAGCCGCGTCAGCGCCGAACCAGAGCCGATTGTTGTCGAACCGCCAGCGGTCGCGGTCGAGGATACGGCGACTGAGGTTCCGATTAGTGTTGACGCCAACGCAGCCACGACGCCGGTGCAGGTCGAACCAGTTGAGCCCGCCGCAGCAGAGAGCGCCAATACCAGTTCGTCTGAACCGGAGCCGGCCATTTCGGAACCGGAGCAGGTCACTCCCGCGCCAGAGCCCATCGCCGTTGAGCCAACGCCAGTCGCCGCTGAGCCTGCGGCCGCCGCAATTGCGAGCACCGTCTCTGAGCCACCGGTCTCTGAGATAGCTCCGACCGCCACGATCGCTCCACCTCAATCCACGGTGTCACCAGCACCCACCAACGCCAACAATATCGACGTTATACCGGAGCGTGTGACCAATACGGTGACGGCGCGCCAAGCGCCAGCCCGATCGGGAGGGCAGCAGATGCAAGCTCGCTCGAATATCCCGCTTTATCTCCTGGCGCTCACGACCGTGCTGGCGCTCGGCGCCGTCGCTTATCAAACATATCTGCTGCGTCAGAGCATGAATATCATTGATCGCGCGAGCCAGCGCATGGATCGCGTACAGCAGCAAAACGAATATGTGCGCGCCTGCCGGGATTTGTCTGATGCGTATTTCCTGGTGAAGCAGCGGGTGGCGCCGTTGATGGCCGTTCCGGATCGATCAAACATCGCCGGCGCGGCGCGCATTTCGGAGATCAACCGGCTCGAAGCCCAAGACGCCGTTGCGCGCTTTACGGCGCTGGGCGCTTTCCTGGGCAATGCCCAGGAAGGCGCCGCGCGCGAGCGTTATGGCGAGCTCTCGCGTGTGCTCACGCGGCTTGCCGAGGATGCGAAGGGAATGCCGCTGACCGAATTCGACAAGGCGTTCGAGCCTGCCGACAAGCTGTTTGCGCAGGTCAATAGTGATTGCGCCCGCGTGTCGCAATTTTCAAAAACGTAAACTCGTGCAAAGGCCGTGCATCTAGAGTATGCACGCACAAGGGCTGACGTGTTTCTGGGAGGAACAGGATGAACAGCATTCGCGGAGTTTTAGCCGCCGGATTGGTTGTGTGCGCGGGCGCCGCGCACGCGGAAATCGCCAACGGCAAAGTGAAAATCGGCGTCATGACCGATCTCTCCGGCGCCTATGAACAAAATTCAGGCAACGGCTCCGTCGAGGCCGCCAAAATGGCCGCCGAAGAGTTCGGGAACAAGATCAACGGCAAGCCGATCGAGATCATTGCCGGCGACCATCAGAACAAACCCGATGTCGGCGCGTCGCTCGCCAACCGCTGGTTCGATGTCGACCAGGTCGACGCGGTGACGGACCTCGTCAACTCTGCCGTGGGTTTTGCGGTCCTCGACATCGCCAAGCAGAAGAACAAGGCCGTTCTTCTGACCAGCGCCGGATCGGCCGACTTCACCGGCAAGGCCTGCGCCCCGAACGTATCGGTGCACTGGGTCTACGACACGTACGAAATCGGCAACGCCATCGGCCGCGCCGTGCCGCAGCTCGGCAAAAGCTGGTACTTCATCTCCGCCGATTATGTGTTCGGCAAGATGTTGCAGGATTCGGTCAAAGGCGCGGTCGAAAAGAACGGCGGCAAGGTCGTGGGTTCCGTCATGCACCCGCTCGGTGCGACGGATTTCTCGTCCTATGTGCTGCAGGCCAAGGCCTCCAAGGCCGACGTGGTCGCGATCAACAACGGCGGCGACGATGGCATCAATGCGGTCAAATCAGCGAATGAATTCGGTGTGGTCGCCGGCGGACAGAAGGTCGTGCCGCTCGGCCTCGATTCGCTGCCCGCAATCCGCAGCACTGGCCTCGAGAATGCAAAGGGCATGATGTACGTCACGCCCTGGATGCCGGGACTGACGCCCGAGGGCGAAGATTTCATGAAGAAATTCATCGCTCGCCGCAAAACCGCGCCGTCGACCTTCCAGGTCGGAACCTATTCCGCCGTCAAGAGCTATCTCAAAGCGGTCGAAGCCACGAACTCGACCGATCCCAAGACCGTCATTGCCAAGATGCGCGAAACCCCGGTCAAGGACGCATTCACCGACAACGGCAAGCTGCGGCCGGACGGACGCATGGTGCATGACGTCTATCTGGTGCAGATCAAGTCGCCGGAAGAGTTGAAAGGCGAGTGGGACCTCATCAAGCTCGTCGCCACCATTCCCGGCGACCAGGCATTCCGGCCGCTCAACGAGGGTGGTTGCCCGGCGCTCGCCAGCAGCAACTAAAGGCGGCCTCAGTTTCTGATTGAGATCCCATGTCCGATAGTTCCTTCGATATTCTGATCATTGGCTCTGGTCCCGGCGGCTACGTCACCGCGATCAGAGCCGCACAACTCGGCTTCAAAGTCGGAATCATCGAACGCGAATATCTCGGCGGCATCTGTCTCAATTGGGGCTGCATCCCGACCAAAGCGCTGCTGCGCTCGGCGGAGATCTTCCATTATCTCAGCCATCCCAATGACTACGGCCTTTCGGCCGAAAAAGTCTCATACGATCCGGCAGCCGTCGTGAAGCGCTCGCGCGCAGTCGCCAAGCGCCTCAACGACGGCGTCGGCTTTTTGATGAAGAAGAACAAAGTTTCGGTGATCTGGGGTGACGCGACGATCGATGCACCCGGCAAGATCACCGTGAAGCCGGCGCGAGCCGAAGGCCCGAAGGGTACGCTCGGGCCGGGCAGCTATCAGGCAAAGCACATCATCATCGCGACTGGCGCGCGGCCGCGCGTATTGCCTGGGATCGAACCAGACAAGAAACTGATTTGGACTTACTTCGAGGCGATGGTCCCCGACAGGATGCCGAAATCGTTGTTGGTGATCGGGTCCGGCGCGATCGGCATCGAGTTCGCGTCGTTCTACCGCACGCTCGGAGCGGACGTCACCGTCGTCGAGGTACTGCCGCAAATCCTGCCGGCGGAGGATGCGGAGATCGCGGCTTTCGCCCGCAAAGCCTTCGAGAAGCAGGGCATCAAGATCTTCACCGGCGCCAAGCTGAATAAGCTCGAGAAGCAGACCGACAAGGTGCGCGCCACCTTCGAGGATGCCAAGGGTGCGGCGCAAGCGATCGAAGTAGACCGGGTGATCTCCGCAGTCGGTGTCGTCGGCAATATCGAAAACCTCGGCCTGGAAAAGCTCGGCGTGAAGACCGACCGGGGCACGATCGTCATCGACGGCCAGTGCAAGACCAGTGTGCCCGGCATCTATGCCATCGGCGACGTCGCCGGTCCGCCCATGCTGGCGCACAAGGCCGAACATGAAGGCGTGATCTGCGTCGAAGCCATCAAGGGGCTCAAGCCGCATCCGATGGACAAGCGGCTCATTCCGGGCTGCACCTATTGCTCGCCGCAGATCGCTTCGGTCGGCCTGACCGAGGCAAAAGCCAAAGAGCTGAAATACGACATCCGGGTCGGGCGTTTTCCGTTCATCGGCAACGGCAAGGCGATCGCGCTCGGCGAGGACCAGGGACTGGTCAAGGTCGTGTTCGACAAGAAGACCGGTCAGTTGTTCGGGGCGCACATGGTCGGCGCCGAGGTGACCGAGCTGATCCAGGGTTACGTCATCGCCATGAACCTCGAGACCACCGAGGAAGAGCTGATGCACACCGTGTTCCCGCATCCGACCCTGTCGGAAATGATGAAGGAAGCGGTGCTCGACGCATACGGACGCGTATTGAACATCTGAACATTCGGCATAGCGGCGCGTTAGGCGAGAGGGGAAAACGCCTAAGGAGCGACCGCCATGGACGACGACCACATCTACCGGGTCATTGAGCTCGCCGGCACATCGGACAAGAGCATCGAGGACGCGGTCAGCTCGGCGATCGCCCGCGCGAACCAGACAATTCGCAACCTGCGCTGGTTCGAGCTGATCCAGACGCGCGGCCATATCGAGAATGGCAAGATCGCGCATTTCCAGGTGACGCTGAAGGTTGGCTTCACGATGGAAGGTGCAGCTTGAGGCGCTGAGCGCGAGCGAACTTGCCCCAACACGCGTCGTATCGGCAACGCAAGCGTGACGTGCGTGCGTTCCTGCGCTAGGTTGGTTGAAAGATCAACCAACCTGCCGGGACGGGGACAACGACAATGGGCCCGATTTCCAGTTCCGATTTGTTGGAGCGCGCCCACAAGCTGGTGCCGGCGCTGCGCGAGCGCGCCGCGCGCACTGATGCCGAGCGCAAGGTGCCGGCGGAATCGATCGCCGAACTGCGCGCTGCCGGCCTGCTTGACGCACTGCTGCCGCGCGCCCTGGGCGGATCCGAGGTCGATTTCTCGGTGTTCTCCTCAATCACCCGGCTGCTGGCGACCGGCTGTGGTTCGACAGCCTGGGTCTACGCAATCCTGACCGAGACCGCCTGGATCGCGGCCTTGTTTCCCCTCAAGGCCCAGGAGGAGGTCTGGGAAGATCGCGCGGCGATGTTCTGCGCGTCCGTCATTCCTTACGGCACGGCGCGCAAGGTCGATGGCGGCTACCGGGTCACTGGCCGCTGGCAATATCTGTCCGGTTCGGACTACGCGACCTGGGTCGTGCTGAATGCGAATACCGAGAGCGAAGGCCAGGTCGGAATGCTGGTGCGCCGCGCCGAGCTGCAGATGATCGATGACTGGCACGTGCTGGGTCTGGCCGGCACCGGCAGTAAAGCCGGCGTCGCCGAGGATGTGTTCGTGCCGGCCTGGCGGACGCTGCCGTGGCCCTCGCTGCTGACCGGCACGGCCCCTGGGCGCGCGGTCCATCCGGATTATCTGCTCGCTCGGGTCCCGCGCAACTTCGTGACGCCGTTTTCGCTCAATCCGGTGATCGTCGGGCTTGCCACGCGCGCGCTCGAGCTCGGGACCGAGCTGATGCGCAAGCAGGCGGCCGCACCGGCGCTTCCGGATTGGCCCGCCGTGCAAAGCAAATTTGCCGAAGCCACCGTCGATATCGAGCTCGCCAACCTGATGATGTCGACCTACGCGCGCCAGAATGACGAGGTGCTGCGCGCAGGCCGACCCATCAGCGATCAGGACATTGCCCTCACGCGCATGCGCGGCTCACGGGCCATGAGCCTCGCCAAGCAGGGGATCGAAAAGATTGCCTTCATCAGCGGCTCGAAATTCATCTACGACGCCAATCCGTTGCAAATCATTCTGCGCGACGCTTTGACGGCGGCCTCGCACCGCAGCTCATCCTTCGAGCTGGCGGCGCTGAACTATTGCGCGGGATTTGCGCTTGGCGCGTAGGGGCACTGAACCGTCATTGCGAGCGAAGCGAAGCAATCCAGAGAGAGTCCCGGTGGGCGCAAGCAAATTCGGGGCGCCGAGCTGGATTGCTTCGCTTCGCTCGCAATGACGAGGCCTCGGCTGTCCGGCCCCCTTACCTTGCAGGACCACGGTCGGCCGCGTATCTAGCGCACATGGTCGTTGTGCTCGATACCACCAGGCCGCGGCACCCGGAGAAGGCGCATCGCCCCGATGCGCCGGCGCCGCCCAAACCCGCCTGGATTCGGGTCAAGGCCCCGGTCTCGAAGGGCTATGCCGATACGGCGCGGATCATGCGCGACAATGGCCTGCACACGGTGTGCGAAGAGGCCGGCTGTCCCAATATCGGTGAGTGCTGGGAAAAGAAGCACGCCACTTTCCTGATCATGGGTGACGTCTGCACGCGCGCCTGCGCGTTCTGCAACGTCAAGACCGGGCTTCCCGGGGCGCTGGATCCGCAGGAGCCGGCGCATGTGGCGGAGGCGACGGCCAAGCTCGGGCTGGCGCATATCGTGGTGACCTCGGTTGATCGCGATGACCTCGCCGATGGCGGCGCCGCGCATTTTGCCGCCGTCATCACCGCCATCCGGGCACGCTGTCCAACAACCACAATCGAAGTGCTCACCCCGGATTTCCTGCGCAAGCCAGACGCGCTCGAAGCAGTCGTCGCTGCGAAGCCGGACGTATTCAACCACAATCTCGAAACCGTGCCGTCGCTCTATCTCACGGTGCGGCCAGGCGCGCGCTATTTTCATTCGATCCGGCTGCTGCAGCGGGTCAAGGAAATCGACCCCACCATGTTCACCAAATCGGGCATCATGGTCGGCCTTGGCGAAGAGCGGAACGAAGTGTTGCAAGTGATGGATGACTTGCGCTCCGCCGATGTTGATTTCCTCACCATCGGCCAATATCTGCAGCCGACGCGCAAACATCATGCGGTGGAACGTTTCGTGGAGCCGCAGGAATTCGAGGGCTTGGCGCGCATTGCCTACGCCAAAGGCTTCCTGATGGTCGCATCGAGCCCGCTGACGCGCTCCTCGCACCATGCGGGCGACGACTTTGCCAAGCTGCGCGCCGCACGAGCCGCAAAATATCGTTGATGCCGCAGATCACGACCAAACGGCGCGTGCCGCATTCGGCGGTCGACATGTTCGACCTCGTTGCCGACGTCGAGCAATATCCGCGGTTCGTGCCGTTCTGCCGCGACCTGCGCGTGCTCAAACGCGATCCGGGCGGTGGGGACGGGACGGAAGTTCTCGTCGCCAACATGACCGTCGCCTACAAGCTGATCAAGGAGACCTTCACCAGCCGGGTGACGCTTGATCCGGCGCAGTTGCGCATTCACGTCAAATATTTGAACGGGCCGTTCACCCGCATGGAGAACCGCTGGGCATTCCACCCAATCGACGACACCTCTTGTGAGGTGGAGTTCTTTCTCGCTTATGAGTTCAAGAGCCGCGCGCTGGCGCTGGTGATGGGGTCGATGTTCGACGCGGTGTTTCGACGCTTTGCGTCGGCCTTCGAACAGCGCGCCGACGTCGTCTACGGGCCGGCTTAATTCGTCGCCAACTCTTCCAGCATCGCCAGCGCTTCCAGCACCGAGGCATGGCGCACGGCCGCGCGGCCGATATCGCCATAGCGCCGCTCGCGCGCGAGCCGCGCACCGTTACGCCGCGCGGCCGCAAAATGCACGAGCCCGACGGGTTTCTCCGCTGAGCCGCCGCCCGGTCCGGCAACGCCTGTGATGGCGACGGAAAGAGCCGCGGGGGAGTTCGCAAGCGCGCCTTCGGCCATGGCTTCCGCGGTCGGTCGGCTCACCGCGCCATACGCGGCTAACGTCTGCACCGGAACGGCGAGCATGCGCTGCTTCGCTTCATTCGAGTAGGTCACGAACCCGCACAGCACGACCGCGGACGAGCCCGCGATCTCGGTGAGCGCACCGGCCACGAGTCCGCCGGTGCAGGATTCAGCGGTCGCGATCGTGAGGCCACGCGCCGTGCACGTTTCGATGATCCGGCGCGCCGCCGCCTCTAGTTCCACGTCGATCACGTGTTGCTCCTAATGTAGTCAACCATAAGGAACTCTGGATTGCTTCGCTGCGCTCGCAATGACGATTCAGGGCCTCGTCATTGCGAGGCGAACGACGAAGCAATCCAGCTCTGCGCTTCTCAAACACTAGGCAGCCGGATGGTTGCGAGTGCGCTCGCCGTGATGCCTTCACTGCGGCCCGTAAACCCGAGCTTCTCGCTGGTGGTTGCCTTGAGGCCGACCCGGTCCAACGAAATGCCGGCGATCTCGGCGATGCGCTTGCGGATCGCGTCACGATGCGGACCGACGCGCGGCGCTTCGCACACCACGGTCACGTCGAGATGCGCGATTGCGCCGCCACGCGCCTTCACCCGCTCAATGGCGAACGCCAGAAATTTGTCGGAGCTCGCGCCGCGCCACTGCGGATCGCTGGGTGGAAAGTGCACGCCGATGTCGCCCTCGGCGAGCGCGCCCAGGATCGCATCAACAAGTGCATGCAGCGCAACGTCGGCGTCCGAGTGCCCGGTAACGCCGCGCGTGTGCGGGATGCGCACGCCGCCCAGCATCACGTGGTCGCCGTCAGCAAATGCATGGACGTCGTAGCCGGAACCAACACGAAGGTCGGTCAATTCGGCGCGGTAAGCTTTTTCAGCGATGGCAAAATCCTCCGGCGTCGTCAATTTGATGTTGCTGCTCTCGCCCGCGAACGTGCCAATCGGCAGTCCGGCCCATTCGGCAAGCGCCGCATCGTCCGTGAAATCGTGCCGGTCCGCCGCC
Organism: uncultured Alphaproteobacteria bacterium; assembly: GCA_963760435.1. Lineage (GTDB taxonomy): Bacteria > Pseudomonadota > Alphaproteobacteria > Rhizobiales > Xanthobacteraceae > JAFAXD01. Next base: position 88,195 of record CAVXDE010000036.1, on the reverse strand, counting down.
GCGGCTTTGCGATGCGCGGCCAACAAGTCGGCATAGTCGAACACCTGTGGCGTCTGTACGGCGCGCAGGCGCGCGCGGTCGAGTGTCTCGACCACGCGGCCATCCGTGACAAGTTTGATCGTATCGGTGACCGGCAGCGCCGGTATCGCCGCGCCGGGCGTTGCGATCGCCCGCTCGATCAACGCAGGGGTCACGAACGGGCGCGCGGCGTCATGTACGAGGACGCGCTGCGGACGATGCGGCGCGAGCGCCGCGAGCCCGGCCAGCACCGAGTCCTGGCGGGTCGCCCCGCCGGACACCGGCTCCAGCAACTCCAAGCCGGCGACCGCTGTTCGGTACTGATCAAGGTCAGCAAGATGAATGACCGGTTGCACGAAGCTGACGGCAGGATGCTCCGCAAAGGCAGCGATCGCCGTGCGAATGACAGGCACGCCGCGAAATTCCTGATACTGTTTTGGGCGCGACCCGCCGGCCCGCGTTCCGCGTCCGGCGGCCACCACGACCGCTGCAACAACTTCAGCCATCGATTTACACATCCACGATTTCGGGATCTTGCATTCACATATCGCGCGCCGCGGCGGAAGGATTCTCTGCCAGGGGTGCGCTTTTGCCCCCTGTGGATACCGTTTTCCCTCGCCTCCGCCTCTTCGCGAGGGCATCCGCGACGCATTTCGGTATTATTTTACTTGAGTCCCGGCTATGCGGTTTGCACAAACCTGTGCGCTGGTTCGTCACACTATCTACTTTGTTGCAATGCAACACTTGAAAACAAGGCAGGAATGGCTAAACTCTGGGCAAATGTCTTATGGCCTAAAATATGAGCATCAGCCGGAAGCCGTCCGCGGCGGACTGAGCATCGGCGGGGTGCGCATCGGTAACGGCGTCTTCCTGGCGCCCATGTCGGGCATCACCGACAGCCCGTTCCGACGCCAAGTTTCCGAGCTCGGGGCCGGCCTCGTCGTCTCCGAGATGACGGCCTGTGCGGCGCTCGCGCGCGGGCGTGCCGACATGCGCCGGCGCATGGAAGCGCACGCGGGCGGTACCCATGTCGTGCAGCTTGCCGGGTGCGAAGCTCACTGGATGGCGGAAGGCGCCCGCATCGCCCGTGACGCCGGCGCTGAGATCATCGACATCAACATGGGCTGTCCGGCGCGGCATGTGACCGGCGGCGAATCGGGATCGGCGCTGATGCGCGACCTCGACCACGCCCAGCGGCTGATCGAGGCCGTGGTCGGCGCGATCGATGTGCCGGTCACGTTGAAGATGCGGCTCGGCTGGGACGATCGTTCCATCAATGCGCCGGAGCTGGCGCGCCGAGCGCAGGGTGCCGGCGTGTGCCTCGTCACCGTGCACGGCCGCACGCGTTGTCAGTTCTACAACGGCCATGCCGATTGGAACGCCGTCCGTGCCGTCAAGGACGCGGTCTCAATTCCGGTGGTCGTCAACGGCGACATCCGGTCCGGCGCCGATGCGCTCGCGGCGCTCACCGCGTCCGGCGCTGATGCCGTCATGGTCGGACGCGCCGCGCAGGGCCGTCCGTGGCTCCCCGGTCAGCTCGCGCGTTTCCTGGCGACGGGGGCTCCCCTCGCTGATCCGCCTATCGAGAAACAGCTGCGTCTTCTGAGCGAGCTCTACGACGCAACGCTCATCCACTACGGGATCCGCATTGGGTCGCGGCACGCGCGCAAGCATCTAGGCTGGGGGCTTGATGCCGCAGCGATGAGCGTCGGTGCCGCACCCGGGACGTCCAAATTCTGGCGCGCGCGCGTACTCACGGCCGAGCAGCCCGAAGAGGTGAGGGCGCTGCTGGCCGACGCGTTCGCCGATCTCGCGTGGAAGGTTGCCGCATGAGCAGCGCCCTCAAACCAGTGTTGCGCCCGATGACCAGCTTCGCCGAGGCGGTGCTCAATGCGTTGCCGCACCCGGTCATCGTCGTCGGACAAGACGGTAAGATCGCCGACGCCAATGCCGCGGCCGAGGCGTTTTTCGAAAGCTCGGTTGTGCTGTTGCGGCGTAACTTCCTGCGCGACGTGGTGCCGTTCGGAAGCCCGTTGCTCTCCCTGGTCGAGCAGGTGCGCAGCCGCGGTGCGGCGGTGAACGAATACAAGGTCGATCTCTCCACGCCGCGTATGCCCGGCGACCGCCTGGTCGACCTGCACGTCGCGCCGGTTCCGGAGCAACCCGGGCACATTGTCGTAATGCTGCAGGAGCGCACCATTGCCGACAAAATGGACCGCCAGCTGACGCATCGCGGCGCCGCCCGCTCGGTCATCGCGCTCGCCGCCATGCTGGCGCACGAGATCAAGAATCCGCTCTCCGGCATTCGCGGCGCCGCGCAGTTGCTGGAACAGTCCGCGGGCGATGAAGATCGTTCGCTCACGCGCCTCATTTGCGATGAGGCCGACCGCATCGTGAAGCTCGTGGACCGCATGGAAGTGTTCGCCGACGAGCGCCCGGTCGAGCGCGAGCCGGTCAATATCCATGCCGTGCTCGAGCATGTGAAGCGGCTCGCGTCGTCGGGCTTCGGCCGGCACATCCGCTTCATCGAGGATTACGACCCGTCGCTGCCGCCGGTGTTCGCCAACCGCGACCAGCTCATCCAGGTGTTCCTCAATCTGTTGAAGAACGCCGCCGAAGCGATCGGGGAGGGGGCCGACGACGGCGAGATCACGCTGTCGACGGCGTTCCGCCCGGGTGTGCGGCTCTCGCTGCCGGGCAGCAAGAGCCGCGTGTCGCTGCCGCTCGAGTTCTGCGTCAAGGACAATGGCCCGGGCGTACCTGAAGACCTGATGCCGCACCTGTTCGATCCGTTCGTGACCACTAAGCCGAGTGGCAGCGGTCTCGGACTTGCATTGGTCGCGAAGATCGTGGGCGACCACGGCGGCATCATCGAGTGCGAGTCGCAACCACGACGAACGACGTTTCGCGTGCTTATGCCGAAATTCACGGGTGACGACGCCGTGCCGGGCGGAGCTACCTAAGAGGAACTTTCATGCCCGCGGGAAACATATTGGTCGCCGACGACGATGCCGCGATCAGGACCGTTCTCAACCAGGCGCTCTCGCGCGCTGGTTATGAGGTCCGGTCGACCAGCAACGCTGCGACCCTCTGGCGCTGGATCAGCCAGGGCGATGGTGACCTCGTCATCACCGACGTGGTGATGCCGGACGAGAATGCGTTCGACCTCTTGCCGCGCATCAAGAAGCTGCGGCCGGAGCTGCCGGTCATCGTCATGAGCGCGCAGAACACGTTCATGACCGCGATCCGGGCGTCCGAGCGTGGCGCCTACGAATATCTGCCAAAGCCATTCGACCTCAAGGAGCTCACGGCGATCGTCGGGCGCGCACTCGCCGAGCCCAAGGAGCGAGTGCCGAACAACAACAAGGTCGAGGATTTCGACTCGATCCCGTTGATCGGTCGCTCGCCGGCGATGCAGGAGATCTACCGGGTCCTGGCGCGCCTGATGCAGACCGACCTGACGGTCATGATCACGGGCGAGTCGGGGACCGGCAAGGAGCTGGTCGCGCGCGCGCTGCACGATTTCGGCAAGCGACGCACCGGGCCGTTCGTCGCCATCAACATGGCGGCGATTCCGCGCGACCTGATCGAGTCGGAATTGTTCGGCCACGAGAAGGGCGCCTTCACCGGCGCGAACTCGCGCGCCTCAGGCCGCTTCGAGCAGGCGGAAGGCGGGACGCTGTTCCTGGATGAAATCGGCGACATGCCGATGGAGGCGCAAACCCGGCTGCTGCGTGTGCTGCAACAGGGCGAATATACGACCGTGGGCGGGCGCACGCCGATCAAGGCCGACGTGCGCATTATCGCCGCGACCAACAAAGATCTGCGGCTGCTGATTCAGCAGGGCCTGTTCCGCGAGGACTTGTTCTTCCGCCTCAACGTCGTGCCGCTGCGGCTGCCGCCGCTGCGCGAGCGCCTCGAGGACGTGCCCGATCTGCTGCGGCATTTCTTTGCCCTGGTGGAGCGCGAGGGCCTGCCGGCAAAGCAGCTCGACCAGAGCGCGCTCGACCGGCTCAAGCATTACCGCTGGCCGGGCAACGTGCGCGAGCTCGAGAACCTCGCCCGCCGCCTTGCGGCGCTCTATCCGCAGGAGACGATCACCGCGGCGGTGATCGACGCCGAGCTCTCGCAGCCGACGCTCGTGCCTGCCGGAGAGGAGCCACGGGAAGAGAACCTGTCATCCTCGGTCGAGCGGCACCTGGCGCGCTACTTCTCGGGCTTTGATGATAACCTGCCGCCTCCCGGGCTCTACCATCGCATTCTCCGCGAGGTGGAGTACCCGCTGCTGACGGCGGCACTCGCAGCAACGCGTGGCAATCAGATCCGCGCTGCCGACCTGCTCGGCGTCAATCGCAACACCCTGCGCAAGAAGATCAGGGACCTGAACATCCAGGTGATCCGCACAGGAATTTGATTACGCATGAAAATCGCGTGACCTGCTCCCCAGAATCCCCATGACGACGTTCAAATTGAGCGTCCTAATCGTCAATTCGGCTCTCGCATCATCCGAGATACGATTCAATTCCGATTGATCTCGCGAGCGCCCTCATGCGAAGGACTATCATGGTCCCCACGTTGCAAGAGGGCTTCCGTGAGCATCTCCAGGCGATCCGCAACCCTGCTGACCGGTAGTATAGCTGGCCTCATCGGCGGCCTGGTCGAATTCGGCTGGGTGACGCTTTACACCGATATCACTGGTGAAGACTCCCATCAGCTCGCCCCAGGCATCGTCAGCGCTGCCGCTGTGAGAGGGCTTTTGCCGGGTCGTCCTCCCTCGCTGCCGTCCGTCATTGTCAACTTGTTGTTCGCCATCATACTCGGAATTGTTCTGACGCTGGCCTGGCAGGCGATCAAGGCCGAGAAGCCTCGCTTGAGCAATCCACTGCCTTTCACGCTTGCGGTGCTTGGCGTGGTCTGGGCGATAAATTTTCTTGTTCTACTCCCAATCATCCGTCCGGAATTTGTTCACTTGGTACCTTACGGCGTAAGCCTGACCTCGTCGCTTCTATATGGAGCAACAGTTGCAGCCGTCCTCTACGATGGAGTGCTGCGGGACGCCGCGCCCTGACAGGCACCGCCGATGGGCTCGCGGGATTTCTTTGAGACCGCAAACATCACGCCGGGCTAGCTGACATAGCGTGCGGCCATCCTTCGAGACGCTCGCGCGCAAGAGCGCGCGAGCTCCTCAGGATGAGGTCAGAGTTTGCGGTGAAGCTGAAGTCGGAGTTTGCGTGAAGTTGAACGAGCAACACACTCAGACCTCATCCTGAGGAGCGTCCGCGCGTCAGCGCGGATGCGTCTCGAAGGATGGCCGCATTCACGTCGTTGTAACAAAGTGCTTGCACGATAATAAAAATAATACATACGTCGTTATGAGAGCCGGCGCAAGCCGCCCGCCAAGCCCCCAGGAGATTCCATGCGCTTCGATCAACCACCGCGGCCGTCGCCGTCCCTCGTGCCATCGCCGGAGCGGGTCGCGGCCTTCACCGCCGAGCTACGCGCGCGCGCCGAGAAAGAGATGGCCGCCGCCCTCGGCCGGACCACAAAACCTGCCGCGGTCCCGCAGCTGCTTGCGCGACCCAACATCAAATACGCCGCGACGGATTGGGTCTGGCCGGACCGCATCGCCCGCGGCAAGCTTACGCTTCTGGGCGGTGCCCCGGGCATTGGCAAATCCACGTTCGCCATGAACGTCATCGCCCGCGTGACTGCCGGGGATGCGTGGCCCTGCGGCGAAGGGGTGGCGCCGAGGGGCGCCGTGCTGCTGATTGCTCCACACGGCGATCCCGACGTGTTCATGCTGCGGTTTCTGGCCGCCGGAGGTGACGAGACGCGGCTGCGTGCGCTGCGCGAGGTCAAGGACGGGAGCAAGGCGCGGCCGTTCGATCTCAAGAAGGATCTCGCTGCGCTCGAGCCGTTGATCGACGGGATTACGGATTTGCGGCTGATCGTTATCGATGCTGTGCAGTTGCCAGGCGGCCGAGGGCCGGCGGCGGCTCGCCAGGCTGATGCCCTTTTTCAATCGCTCGCCGCGCTGGCCAGTCGCCACAATGTTGCGGTTCTGGCAATCACCCAACAGGCGGGAGACGATTATCGTGGCGGCAAGCCGATCTTGTTCGGCACATTGCCGCTCACGGCGGCGCGCGCCGCCTTCATGGTCGAGACGCATCCGGGCGACGAGTTTCGACGCGTGTTGCTGCAGGTGAAGAACGAGCTGTCGATCGATCCAGGGGCGCTCGTGTTCCGCATCCCGGAGCGGCGCAACCTCGAGCGGCCCGAGGAGACTGCCGCCGGAGTAGCCTTCGAGGAAGCCCGGATTGTGCTCAGCGCGCGCACCTGCGCGGCCCAGCAGACGCGCGGGTTCAACTCCGCAAAGGCGGACGGGATCGAGTTTCTGGGCCGCTTGTTTGCGAAAGCCACGGATCTGGCGGTCCGCGAGATCGAGGAGGAGGCGCGCGCCGCCGGGCTGCTCGGCACCAAGCAGGCGCTCAGTCAATGTCGCGCGCTGCGCGACGCGCGCGTGGCGCTGGGGCTGATCGTGATCCGCACCGGCTTCGGCAAGGACGGCGCGTGGGTATGGACGAAAGCCATCGCAGGGGAATCGGCATCACCGCCGCCCCAGGCGCAACTGCCCATGGATTCGCCTCCGCCGCCAAGTGCTGCCCCGCCGAACCCACAACCCATGCAGGTGGTGCCAACTCCGCCGCTCCACCCCATAGCCGATGCAGATCCGGGGCCGGTGGAATCAGTTCCTGACGTCATCAATGGAGACAAACGTCATGTATGGGACGAACGTCGCTTTCGGACGGGAGCGGATGGAACTGGTCATGCCGGCAATGTCACGTAAGCGAGCAATGTCATCTAAGGGAGCAATGTCATCTAAGCCGCGTCCCATCGCGTAGCACTGGGCTCTACGCGTGCGCTCCAGCACCTCGCTTCGGCGGCGGACTGTTGTCGAGATTCCGGGACGGCGATGCCATGCGCGCGGTTTTTGCGCCCCGGGCGTCAGCCCCTCGACTTAAGAATTCCTCATATTTTACTACCGATTAATCCGCCAATATGCTGCATGCGATAGATATTCGCCGCTAAACACCACCGATCGGGCCTCGGACGCGACCGTCTCAATTTTGCAACATTGTTGTATGAATGCATCATTCTGCCGGGTAGGGGCGGGGGATGTTCTTGACTTCACAAACGAAGTCCGCAGGCGCAGCTTGCGCCATCGCGTCGGGCGCAGTGGTCAGCGAGACCGCATGACCATTGTCAACGACATGACGCGCCGGTCAATCGACCTCTCCGAGTCGCGAACGAGAAGCTTTGCCTCCGGCATGGTCGGCCTGGCGGTCGTGGGCGTCGCGCTCGTCTCCGCGCTGATGACGTTTCTGGTCCTCGAAGGGCTGACGTCGATCAGCCCGGGCGATTCCGTCTACGGCACGTTCACGGTCTTCGACACGCTGCTGCTGGTCAACGGCGTGACCGTTCTGTTTCTCCTTGCCATCATCGGCCGCGAAGTCTGGCAGCTGCTGCAGGCGCGCCGTCGCGGCCGCGCCGGCTCGCGGCTGCATGTGCAGATCGTCGGCCTGTTCTCCATCATCGCGGCGCTGCCGGCGATCCTCATCGCCGTCGTCGCCAGCATCAGCCTCGACCGCGGGCTTGACCGGTTCTTCTCGCTCAGCCCGCGCGCCGTGATCGAAAACTCGCTCAACGTCACCGAGGCCTATCTCGGCGAGCAGATGCAGACCATCGGCGGCGACGTCGCCGCGATGGGCAACGACATCGCCCGGACCAAGCCGTTCATCGAGCAGAATCCCGAAGCCATGCGCCAATTGCTGACCGCGCAGGCCTCGCTGCGGCGGCTCTCCGGCGCCATGCTGATCGACTCCAACGAGAAGGTCATCGACAAGGCCGACATCAGGGTGCCGAGCGAGTTCGTGTTCATCGCTCCGGACCGCCAGCGGCTGGCCAGCACCTCGGAAACAGAGCCGACGATGATGCTGGCGCGAAACTACGTCGCCGCCATGATCAAGCTGCACGGGTTCGAGGACACCTATCTGTTCGTCACCCGCATCCTCGACCCGTTGGTGGTCGCCAACCTGCGCCAGACCCAGGCCAGCATCCGGGAATATGCCGACAACGAGACGCGGCGCCTCAACGTTCAGATCGCCTTCGGCCTGATGTACACGGTCATGGCGCTGACCGTTCTGCTCTCGGCCGTGTGGATCGGATTGAACTTCGCCAACCGGCTGGTGGAGCCGATCCGCCGCTTGATCGCCGCGGCCAACGTCGTGTCGACCGGCAATCTCTACGTCCAGGTGCCGATCGGAAAATCGCAGGGCGACATGGCGCAGCTTGGCGCCACCTTCAACAAGATGACGCAGGAGCTGCGCACCCAGCGCGACGATATCGTGCGTGCGCGTGACCTCGTGGACAGCCGGCGGCGCTTTACCGAAGCCGTGCTCTCGGGCGCGAGCGCCGGCGTCATCGGCATCGACTCCGCCGGCAAGATCGGCATTCTCAACCGCTCGGCGGAGAAGCTGATCGGTTGCACCGAAACCACCGCGCTTGGGCGCCCGCTGGTCGACATCGTTCCGGAGCTCGCGGAAATGGTCGAGACCGCACGCGCGACGCCGCAGCGGCTGGTGCAAGGGCAGGTGACCATCACCCGGGCCGCGCGCGAGCGCATCATCACGGTGCGGGTGACCAGCGAGCAGTCGACGGGTGCCGAGCACGGCTACGTGTTCACGCTCGACGACATCACAGAGCTGGTATCTGCCCAGCGCACGTCGGCATGGGCCGACGTTGCCCGGCGCATCGCCCACGAGATCAAGAACCCGCTGACCCCAATTCAGCTCTCGGCCGAGCGGCTGCGCCGCAAGTACGGCAGCCGCATCGTCGAGGACAAGCCGATCTTCGAACAGTGCACCGACACGATCGTGCGCCAGGTCGAAGACATCCGGCGCATGGTCGATGAGTTCTCGCGGTTCGCCCGCATGCCCAAGGCGGTCATCAGCGACGAGGATCTCGCCGATACGGTGCGGCAAGTCGTGTTCCTGCAGCGCGTCGGCAACGCGGATATCGATATCGATGCCACCTTCTCGCACGACCCGATGCCGGCGCGGTTCGACCGTCGCCTGATCCAGCAAGCGCTGACCAACATCATCAAGAACGCTAGCGAGGCAGTCGGCGCCGTTCCGGCGGCCGAGCTTGGACGTGGGCACATCACGGTCACCACCACCCGCGATGGGAACATGATCAGCATCGACGTCGTCGACAATGGAATTGGTCTGCCGAAGGAAAATCGCAATCGCCTGACTGAACCCTACGTGACCACGCGTGAGAAGGGGACAGGTCTCGGGCTCGCGATCGTCGGCAAGATCCTCGAGGAGCACGGGGGCGGCTTGGAACTCCACGACGCCTCCGAAAAGGTTCCGGGTCAGCGCGGATCCTGGATTCGTCTCGCATTTGCCACCGCTGACGACACTGTTTCTCAACCCGAAACCGAGTTGGCCTCATGACATCCGATATTCTCATCGTCGACGACGAAGCAGACATTCGCGACCTGGTCGCAGGCATCCTGGACGACGAGGGCCACACCACCGAAACGGCGGCCAACAGCGATGAAGCGCTGGCCACCATTGCGGCGGGCCGGCCTTCGCTGGTGTTTCTCGATATCTGGCTGCAGGGCAGCCGGCTCGATGGATTGCAACTCCTCGATCGCATCAAGGAGGAGCACCCGACGATGCCGGTGGTCATGATCTCGGGCCACGGCAATATCGAAACCGCGGTCTCGGCGATCAAGCGCGGCGCCTATGACTTCATCGAAAAGCCGTTCAAGGCCGACCGGTTGGTGCTGGTGGCTGACCGCGCGCTGGAAACCTCGCGGCTCAAGCGCGAGGTGCTCGAGCTCAAGCAACTCGCGCCGGCCGCGACGCGCCTGATCGGTCATTCGCCGGCGATCAACCAGCTGCGCAACCAGATCGAGAAGATCGCGCCGACCAACAGCCGCATCCTCATCGTCGGCTCGTCGGGGTCCGGCAAGGAGCTGACGGCGCGCACCATTCACGCCCGCTCCAACCGCGCTTCGGGTCCGTTCGTGGTGATCAACGCCGCGGCCATGCTGCCGGAGCATATGGAAGTCGAGCTGTTCGGGACCGAGGCTAACGGCGCCCAGGCCCGCAAGGTCGGCGCGCTCGAAGAGGCGCATGGCGGCACGCTGTTCATCGATGAGATCGCCGACATGCCGCGCGAGACGCAGAACAAGATTCTGCGGGTGCTGGTCGACCAGACCTTCCAGCGCGTCGGCAGCACGTCGAAGGTCTCCGTCGACGTGCGCATCGTCTCCTCGACCGGACGCGACATCGAGGCTGAAGTCGCCGCCGGCAAGTTCCGCGAGGATCTCTATCACCGCCTCTCGGTGGTGCCGATCCGCGTGCCGCCGCTGGCCGAGCGGCGCGAGGACATCCCGGAGCTCGTCCAATACTTCATGGAGCAGATCTCGCAGGCGACCGGCCTGCCGGTTCGGCGCATTGCCGCCGACGCGCTGGCGGTCCTGCAATCACATGACTGGCCGGGCAACGTGCGCCAGCTGCGCAACAACGTGGAACGGCTGATGATCCTGGCCGGCGGCGACGCGGAGGCCGAGGTCGGCGCCGATATGCTGCCGCAGGACGTCGGCTCGATGGTGCCGACCATGCCGCGCGGCGACGGCGGCGAGCATCTGATGGGGCTGCCGCTGCGCGAAGCCCGCGAGGCATTTGAGCGCGAATATCTGCGCGCCCAGATTAGCCGCTTCGGCGGCAACATCTCGCGCACGGCGGAATTCGTCGGCATGGAGCGCTCTGCGTTGCATCGCAAACTCAAAGCGCTGGGAATGGACTAAGCACCCTAAGCCTGCGTTTCGATGTTTCGCATTGCTTATGTCAACGGCCGCTATCGGCCCTATCGCGAAGCCGCGGTCCATATCGAGGACCGCGGCTATCAGTTTGCTGATGGCGTATACGAGGTATGCGAGATCAGGGACGGGCGGCTGATCGACGAACGCCGCCACATGGAGCGCCTGCAGCGCTCGCTTGCGGCGTTGCAGATGACGACCCCTATGTCGGCCCCGGCGCTTGCCGCGGTGCTGCGCGAGACGGTCGCGCGCAACCGGGTGCGCAATGGGCTCGTATATTTGCAGGTCACCCGCGGCGTTGCCCGCCGCGACCACGCGTTTCCCACTGCGCAGACGCCGCCCTCTGTCGTCGTGACCGCACGCCGACTCGATCGCGGCCGATACGACCGCGAAGCGGCTGCCGGTGTCGCGGTGATCAGCGTGCCGGAGAACCGTTGGGCGCGGGTCGACATCAAGTCGATCGCGCTGCTGCCGAATGTCTTGGCCAAGCAGGCCGCGCGCGAGCAGGGCGCGCGGGAAGCCTGGTTTGTCGATCGTGACGGGCGCGTGACGGAGGGCTCGTCATCAAATGCATGGATCGTGACCGCGCAAAACCGGCTTGTCACACGACCCGCGGATCATGCGATTTTGCGCGGGGTTGCACGCACCGTGGTCTTCGACGTGGCCAAGGCGCATGGGCTTGAGGTCGAGGAACGGGCCTTCACAATTGCCGAAGCCTATGCGGCGCGTGAAGCCTTCATGACAGCAGCAAGCCAGATCGTGCTCCCGGTCGTGCGAATCGACGGCCGACTCGTCGGCGCGGGCACTCCGGGGCCGATTGCAAGTGCGTTGCGTCACGATTTCCACTTGTATGCGGAGGCCTCGTGAGCTTGACCGGGCGACGGGCTCGGCCTATGGACCTAGTGGGCTTCCCGGACCCGCCGGCCTAAGATCAAACGGGCGGGTCATACGAATTTTGTCCTCGAACAAGGGGCCTGGGACAAAGTTATTTAACTAAAAACAAACTCGCGGGGAGTGGAACGCGAGAAAAAACGGAAACAACGGCCATGGCAGCCGATCGCGCTCAGAATCTACAAGATACCTTCCTCAACAATGTCCGAAAAAACAAAACCCCGCTCACGATCTTCCTGGTGAACGGCGTCAAGTTACAAGGCGTTGTAACGTGGTTCGATAACTTCTGCGTTCTCTTGCGGCGGGACGGGCACTCGCAACTCGTCTACAAGCACGCCATATCGACCATTATGCCGGGTCACCCGATCCAGCTGTTCGATGCGGCCGATGATGCGGTCGAGGAAAAGACCTGATTGGAGCCACGACGACGTGACACGCGCGACCACGTGACCCCGGCAGGGTCCGGGGTAGGGCGCGCCATCGTAATCGGTCCCTACCGGCGGGAGCCACACCAGCGTGGTCGTGCGGGGGAGCCGGCGCGAGCGCCGGCTGCCCGGCTTGACGAGGCCGTGGGCTTGGCGCGCGCCATCGATCTTGAGGTGGTCGACGCCGGTCTGGCGCCGCTCACCGATATCCAGCCCGCGAGCTATATCGGCAAAGGCAAGGTCGAAGAGTTTGCCGGCCTGGTCAAAAGCCTCGATGTCGAGTTGGTGATCATGGATTGTGCGCTGTCGCCCGTGCAGCAGCGCAATCTGGAGAAGGCGTGGCACGCCAAGGTGCTGGACCGCACCGGGCTCATTCTCGAGATCTTCGGCCGCCGCGCCCGAACCCGCGAGGGCACGCTGCAGGTCGAGCTCGCGCATCTCAACTATCAGCGCAGCCGCCTGGTCCGGTCCTGGACCCACTTGGAGCGCCAGCGCGGCGGCTTCGGCTTTCTCGGCGGCCCAGGCGAGACCCAGATCGAGACCGACCGCCGCATCATTGCCGAGCGGATCGCGCGCATCAAACAGGAGCTGGAAGGCGTCAAGCGCACCCGGCATCTGCACCGCGAAAGCCGCCGCCGCGTGCCGTACCCGATCGTTGCATTCGTCGGCTACACCAATGCCGGCAAGTCGACGCTGTTCAATCGCATGACGACAGCCAACGTGACGTCGGCGGATATGCTGTTTGCGACGCTCGATCCGACATTGCGTGCGGTTGAGCTGCCGCATGGCGAGCGCGTCATTCTCTCCGACACGGTCGGTTTCATATCGGAGCTGCCAACCACCCTGATCGCCGCATTTCGGGCGACCCTGGAAGAAGTCATCGAGGCCGACCTGATCCTGCACGTGCGCGACGTCTCGCATGAGGATGCACAGGCGCAATCAAGCGACGTGGAGCAGGTGCTGGGCGAGCTTGGGATTGCGGCGACCGATCCGCGGCTCCTGGAAGTATGGAACAAGATCGATCGGCTCGATGGCGAGGCGCGCGACCGCATGGAGAACTCGGCTCACCGCATGGAGCGCCGCCCGGTCCCGGTCTCAGCATTGACTGGTGAAGGCATCGATGCGCTCAAAGCCGAGATCGAGGAGCGGCTTGCCGGATCGCGCGCGCGATTTCAGATCACGCTTGATGGCGCCGACGGTGCCGGCGTGAGCTGGCTGCATCGCAACACCGAGGTTTTGAGCAAAACGATCGCCAATGACGGCCAGGTGGCGATGACGGTGCGCGTGCACCCGGCTAACGCGCAATTGCTGCAGGCGCGGTTTGCCGGCCGGGTGGAAGCCGCTGCACACAGCGAGGCGGGTGAAGCGGGCCAGGGCAGGGCAGCGGGGCTGAGCTAAGGCGTGGACTCATAAGCGCCTAGCCAAATCCGAATGGCTGCGAGCTTGATGATAACAACGGCGTGGCAGACCCACCCGTTGCTTCCGGGTCGAATGGCCGAACGCCCCTTGAAGAGATTTGCGGCATGATCGAAGCCCATGCGGTGCCCATACCGTCCGACAGCGTGCTGGAGCCGCTTTATGTGGGCGCGGACCTGCTGGATGCGTTTGCGATTCACCTGCCGGCGGGTGCGAGCGATGATCCCGAAGTGCTGGCACGCGTCGCGTTCGAGCGGCAGGCGGCGTGGATTCGCGCGCTGACTTGGGTGCGGGATACGGTGATGGCGACGGTCGGCATCAAATCGTCTCGCGCGATCGGTGCTGCCGCGGCGACGCGCGGCCTACAGGTGATCGGCTATTTTCCGGTGCTGTCGAAGAGTGCGGGGGAGATGGTGATGGGCGGGGACGACCGGCATCTCGACTTCCGAGTCGCGGTCTTGGTGCGCAAGGACGCGCAAGGCGGGCGGGAGCTTGTCGTGGTGACGGTGGTGCATTGCCATAACCGGCTGGGACGGACGTACATGGCGGTGATCGCGCCATTTCACCGCACCATCCTGCGGGCGAATTTGGAACGGACAGTAAGGATGCTGGAGGGCTAGATCGGTTCGACGGAGGTGCCGGGGATCGGTGCGGGTTCCGCCGCCCTCTTATCGAGCTGATTAGGCAATGCTGCTTTATTCGGCCGGCTCGTTTGTAACCGACCGCTCCTCGCGCTTCGCCGCGTTCCAGAGCTCATCCATTTCCTGCAAGGTCGCGTCGGTCGGCCCGCGCCCCTGGCGCGCCAATGCTGCTTCGATCGAACCGAAGCGGCGCTCGAATTTCTGGTTGGTGGCGCGCACCGCGTTCTCGGCGTCGCAGTCAACATGACGTGCGAGGTTCACTGCAGCGAAGATGAGATCGCCGACCTCTTCGCCAGCGGCGGCTCGGTCGCCGCGCGCCAGTGCGTCAGCGATCTCTTCGGTCTCTTCGCGAATCTTGGCGAGCACCGCTTGCGGATCATTCCAGTCGAAGCCGACACGTCCGGCTTTGGATTGGAGCTTCTGGGCGCGCATCAACGCGGGGAGGGCAGCGGGCACCCCGGCGAGCGCGCCCTCCGGCTTGGCGCTGCCGCGCTCCGCCTGACGCTTGGCCTTCTCGGCCTTCTCTTTGGCCTTGATGTCCTCCCACAGTCCGCGGACCGCGTCGGGTCGATCAGCGTTTTCGTCGCCAAAGACGTGCGGATGCCGGCGCAGCATCTTTTCGGTGATCGCTTGCACCACGTCGGCAAATTCGAACGCGCCTTGCTCTTGGGCCATGCGGGCATGGAACACGACCTGCAGCAGCAAGTCGCCGAGCTCATCGCGCAGGTCCTCGAGATCGTCGCGCGCGATCGCGTCGGCGACCTCGTAGGCTTCCTCGATGGTGTAGGGCGCAATGGTCGCGAAGTTCTGCTCGAGGTCCCACGGGCACCCAGTCTGCGGGGTGCGCAGCGCCTGCATGATCTCAAGCAGGCCGGAAATATCGCGTGATGGCTTCATGCGACGACCATATCAAACGCAAACGGCTGCCGCGACCGAGGTTGCGGCAGCCGTGGATAAGGTTGGTGGGAGAGGGGGGTGCCGAGGCTTTAATGCCCGCTCTCGTCGGCGGCGCGGCTTGCCTCGAACAGGAACCACACGCGCTTTTCGGCGGCGTCGATGAAGTTCTCCAGGATGCTGGTGGTGGCAACATCCTCATGCTTCTCGGCCACCTCATGCGCTTCGCGCATCGAGGCCACGAGCGCCTTGTTGTCGCGAACGAGCTCCAGCAGCATGTCCTCGGGATCGACGTAGTCTTCGTCGTTGTCCTTGATCGTCTGTAGCTTGGCGATGTGGCCGATGGAATGCAGGGTGCGACCGCCGATCTTGCGCACCCGTTCCGCCAACTCGTCGGTGGTGTCGAAGATCTGCTCGCCCTGGTCGTCGAGCAGCAGATGGTAGTCGCGGAAGTGCGGACCGCTGATGTGCCAATGGAAGTTCTTGGTCTTCATATAGAGTGCGAAAGTGTCGGCCAGCACCCCGTTGATCGCATCGGAAATGGCCTTCACGCCTTCCGGCTTGAGATCGGTCGGGGTGTCAAGATTGCGGGGAGTGCGGGGTTCAAGCGTCTTCACCTTGCTCACGGCTCACCTCGGGTGTTTGGCTGGGAATAGGGGCTACCGCCCCAAAACGGCTGACGCGGGCTTCGCGTTCCCACAAATGTGGTGTGCATCGCGATCCGGAAAGGCCGCGCCGGGAATAAGCGCTCTGCGTCTAACCCGTGTGAGCCGGCGATGGCATCCTGCTACTCCATCGATCCGCTTAGCCGTCCGAGTGCCCGTCGCGCATCCGCCGAGAGGCTTGGCAGGCGATCTCGCGCGGTGTTCCAGACGATGTCCAAGTCCAAGCGATCGTAGGCGTGCCGCAGTCGGTTGCCCATGCCACGGATATCGGCCCAAGGTTGGTTGGGCATAAGCTCGATTGCGTGGTCGCCCAGCCGGTGTGCGGCTTCACAAATCCGCTCGAGACAGCGCTCGACCGCGTCACGTGTTTTCCCGTCGCGCTCGAACGCCCGTCGGTCCGTGCCGGCTAGGTAGTTCTCAATGCGCTCGGCGTTCTCAATAATGTCCGCCAAGGTGTCGGCCGGATCGTACTTAGAAGGCACGCCGGCGATCTCGATCAATATTGGTGCGCAGGCGTTGCTTCTCAGGGGGGTCGGGCAGGAGCTCGACACGCTGGCCCAGGATTTCGCCCAGCCGACGCTCAAGCGCAGTCAACCGAAACAAGTCCATGCTGGCAGCGGGTTCAAATTCGGCGGCGAGATCGACGTCACTCGCGGGTGCGGCGTCGCCGCGCGCAACGGAACCGAAAAGAGATAGATGACGGATGCCAGCCTGGCGCAGTTCGGCCTCGTGCGCTCGCAAGGTGCCGATGATGCGCTCGGCGAGGTCGGTTGTACGCATGTCGCTCATGCCGAAGCATACCACGCGGACGCCCGCTGGTCCGCAGTGGCTTGATTCGCATAAGACATATTATGGAACATCGACGCATAGGCCCAATAGATCCGGGCTTTCCTGCAGCCGCCATTAGCCGACCTGCAGCCGCATGCCGTCGTATGCCGGCTCGATATGCGGCGGCAGCTTGGATTTCAGCTCGGCGTAATCGAGGTCGGCATGCAGGTTCGTGAGCACGGCTCGGCGCGGTCCCAGGCGCTCGATCCAGCCCAACGCGTCCTCGACGCTGAAATGGCTCGGATGCGGCCGGTAGCGCAACGCGTCGACGATCCAGACCTCGAGCCCGGACAGCGCGCCGAGGCTCGCGTCCGGCAAGCCGACGAGATCGCTCGAGTACGCCAGGCCCTCGAACCGGTAGCCCAGGGATTCGATGTCGCCATGGTTCTGGGTGAACGGCAGCGCCACGATCGGGCCGCCGTCGCCCTCGATGGTGATGGGCTTGCCCGGCTTGACCCGGTGCTCGTTGGCGATGGGCGGATAATCGCTGCCCGGCGGCGTCACGAAGCAATAGCTGAAGCGGTGAAAAATCACCTTGGCGGTGGGCTCATCGAGATGGATGTCCACGCGCCGTTTGCGATGCACGAACAGCGAGCGCAGATCGTCGATGCCGTGGGTATGGTCGGCGTGCTCGTGGGTGATCAGGACGCCATCGACCCAGTCGACGTCGGCATCGAGAAGCTGCTCGCGCAGATCCGGCGACATGTCGACGAGCACGCGGGTGCGGCCATGCGGACCGGTGCGCTCGACCAGCAGCGAGCAGCGCCGGCGCCGATTGCGCGGATTGGCCGGGTCGCATGCGCCCCAGCCGAGCGCGGGCCGCGGGACGCCGGCCGACGAGCCGCAGCCGAGGATCGTGGCCGTGAGGCTCATGCCGCCGCGCTCGCGAGCCTCGGCACTTTGCCAAACAGGCGGAAGAAATTGTCGCTGGTCTGGCGCGCGATCTGGTCCAGGCCGACGCCGCGCGTATCCGCAAGAACTTTCGCGGTTTCAACGACGTACGACGGTTCGTTACGCTTACCTCTGAACTTTCCGGGCGCCAGATACGGCGCGTCGGTCTCAACCAGGATACGGTCGGCCGGCAGATCCGCCGCGATCGCGCGCAGATCCTCGGATTTCTTGAAGGTCAGGATGCCGGTGAACGAAATCGACAGGCCGAGGTCGATCGCCCGAAAGGCGAGGTCGCGCCCGCCGGTGTAGCAATGCAGGACGGCCGTAAAGGCCCCCTTCCCCATTTCGTCTTCCAGGATCCGCGCCGCATCCTCGTCGGCTTCGCGGGTATGGATGACCAGCGGCAGGCCGGTCTCCCGGGCCGCCGCGATATGGCGGCGAAATCCTTCCGCCTGGGCCTCCGGAGTGCTGAATTTGTAGTGATAGTCGAGACCCGCTTCGCCGAGAGCGACGACCTTCGGGTGACGGGTGCGCGCGACGAGATCCTCGACCGAGAGATCGAGCTCCTCGTGCGCATGATGCGGATGCGTGCCGACCGAGCAGAACACGTCGGGAAAGCGCTCGGCGATGGCGAGGACTTCGGCATGGCGCTTCACCCGGGTCGAGATCGTGACCATGCGGTCGACGCCGGCCGCGCGCGCCCGGGCGACCACCGCGTCGAGCTCGTCGGCGAAGTCGGGAAAATCCAGGTGGCAATGGCTATCGATCAGCATGTCAACTCGCTGTCGCGGGCTCGACGTAACGCGGGAACACCGGGCTCGGCGCCGCGAGCTTCGTTCCCGGCGCGATGCGGTGCGTGCCGCCGAGCCGGTCGAACGCGCGTTCGTCCGACGGGATGCCAAGCTGGTCGAGCAGCAGGCCGGCCGAGTGCGGGATCGCCGGCTGCACCAGGATCGCCACCTGGCGCAGCACCTCGGCGGTCACATAGAGCACCGTGCCTTGGCGCGTGCGGTCGGTCTTGGCCAGCGCCCATGGCTCTTGGCCGGCAAAGTAACGGTTCGCTTCGGCGACAACGGCCCAGACGGCGTTGAGCACCTGGTGCAGCTGGCGTGTCTGCATCACCTCGCGCGCCTTGCCGATCATGCCATCGGCTTGCTCGAGGATCGTCTTGTCGGCCTCGCTCAGCGCGCCAGGCTGCGGCAGTGCGCCGTCGAACTGACGCGCGATCATGGTGAGCGAGCGCTGCGCCAGGTTGCCGAGGTCGTTGGAGAGGTCGGCGTTGATGCGGGTGATGATCGCGTCATGGCTATAGTTGCCGTCCTGGCCGAACGGCACCTCACGCAAGAGGAAGAAGCGCAGCTGATCGACCCCGTAGGCGTCCGCCAAATCAAACGGATCGATCACGTTGCCGACCGACTTCGACATCTTCTCACCGCGGTTGAACAGGAAGCCGTGCGAGAAAATCTTCTGCGGGACCGCGATGCCGGCCGACATCAGGAACGCAGGCCAGTAGACCGCATGGAAGCGCACGATGTCCTTGCCGATCACGTGCAGCGCCGCCGGCCAGTAGCGTTTGAACGTTTCGCTGTCCGTGTCGGGATAGCCGACCGCCGTGATGTAGTTCGTCAGCGCGTCGACCCAGACATACATGATGTGCTTGGGGTCACCCGGAACCGGCACGCCCCAGTCGAAGGTCGTGCGCGAGATCGAGAGGTCCTTCAATCCGCCGCGCACAAAGCTCTCAACTTCGTTGAGCCGTTCGCGCGGCAGCACGAAATCCGGAATGCGTTTGTAGAGATCGAGCAGCTTGTCCTGATAGGCCGACAGGCGGAAGAAGTAGCTCTCCTCCTGCACCCATTCGACCGGCGTGCCCTGCGGTCCGATGCGCTTGCCGGCGGCGTCGAGCCTGGTTTCGCTCTCGTCGTAGAACGCTTCGTCGCGCACCGAGTACCAGCCCGAATATTTGTCGAGGTAGATGTCGCCGGCCGCGGCCATGCGCTCCCAGATCGCGCTCGAGGCGCGATAGTGGCGCGGTTCGGTGGTGCGAATGAAATCGTCGTTGGAGCAGTTCATGCGCTCGACCATCGCCCGGAACCGCTGCACGTTGCGGTCCACGAGCTCGCGCGCCGTCATGCCCTCACGCGCGGCCGTCTGCTGGATCTTCTGGCCGTGCTCGTCGGTGCCGGTCAGGAAAAAGACGTCGTAGCCGTCGAGCCGCATGAAGCGCGCGATGGCGTCGGTCGCAATGGCCTCATAGGCGTGACCGATGTGCGGGACGCCATTCGGGTAGGCAATCGCCGTCGTGATGTAGAAAGGGCTTTTCGCCATCGATCGATCAATCCATTGCGGTTGTTACTGAATTTACCGCTCTGTTGCGGTGCCGCATGAGGCATAGGTATCAACGCCGCCGCGCTCGGGCAAGGTAAGCGCGGTCAGGCGCGCGCCAGCTCTGCGAGCATGCTGAACGTGGAAAAGACCAGCGGCTTGCGCTCGAGATTGAACACCGCGACGTCGGCCGCGGCCTGGTTGAACGTCTCCCAGACGGAGGCGACCCGCGCCATGCGGGCGGGCTCACGCTCATAGGCGAGCCGTGTCGACAGCCAGTCGCGCACGGTTGTGAGGAACGTCTCGAACGCGCCTTCATTCGCCCGTCCCAGGCCGTCGCCGAGGAGATGCAGGGCGCGCGGATCGACCTCGGGCAAGCGTGCGAGCAGCGTCGCCACGCCGTCGTGCAAGGCGAGGCTCGGCCCATCGATGAGCGCAATGGCACGCGCGACGCTGCCATCAGCAAGTGCGGCGGCGCGGCGTAGCGCTTCGTCGCCATCGTCAAGACCGAGGACCTCTGCGGCCGCTTTGGCGACATCGTCCGGCGGCAGCGGTCGCAGCAGCAGCCGGCGGCAGCGCGACCGGATCGTGGGAAGCACCTGCCCCGGCGCGTGGCTGAGCAGGAACAGCAAGGAGCGGGCGGGCGGCTCCTCGAGGATTTTCAGGAGCGCGTTGGTGCCGAAGCGATTGAGCTCATCCACGCTGTCGACGATGCAGACGCGCCAACCGCCCTCGCCTGCGGTCGATCCGAAGAACGCGATGGTTCGCCGCACATCGGCGACGGCGATCTCGGTGCGCAGCTTGCCGTTGTCGCCGACCGTGCGCTCGAGTGCGAGCAGATCGGTGTGCGATTGCGCGGTGATGCGGCGCGCGACCGGATGCTCGGGCGCGACCGCGAGCGTCTGCGCCGCCTGCACGTCGGCCGCCGCGGGATCGGGGTGCGCGAGGACGAACCGCGCCATGCGATAGGCCAAGGTCGCCTTGCCGATGCCGGGCGATCCGCCGATCAGCCAAGCATGCGGCATGCGCCTGCTGCGGTAGGCGTTCAGCATCTCCTGCTCGGCTTCGGCATGGCCGTGCAGCGTGAGAACGTCGCGCGGGTGCGGCGCTTCCGCCGCCTCGCTGTCGCTCGCGCGCGGGCTCATGACGCGGCCTGCGCCAAGCTCGCGCGCGCCCTGCTCGGGTCCAGCCGCTGTTGCACGATGTTCCAGATCTCGTCTGCGACCCGATCTTTCGGGCGCACGGCATCGATCAGCACACAGCGACCCGGCGCCTGTTCGGCAGCGGCCCGGTAGGCGTTGTGCAGCTTGATGTGAAAATCGAGCGCCTCCTGTTCGAACCGGTCAGCGTTCTCGCCGCGACGGCGCGCGGCCGCGCGTTGCAACCCGATCTCCGGGAGCACGTCCAGCACCAGCGTAAGGTCGGGGATGGTGTCGCCGACAGTGATGCGCTCGAGTGCGCGGATGATGCGCGGGTCGGCCTGCCCGACCACGCCTTGATAGACGCGCGTTGAATCGATGAACCGGTCGCAGAGCACCCAAGCGCCGCGCTCGAGCGCCGGCCGTATGATGGTGTCGACGTGATCGGCACGCGCGGCCGCGAACAGGATCGCTTCCGCGTCCGGCCCGAACGGCTGCGCTGCGCCGCTGAGGAGGACGTGACGGATGATCTCGGCGCCGACCGATCCTCCCGGCTCGCGCGTCAGCACCACCTCGAGCCCAAGCCCACGCAGACGCTCGGCCAAGAGTTTCGCATGGGTCGACTTGCCGGTTCCTTCACCGCCCTCGAAGCTGATGAAGCGGCCGCGCATCAGAGTTGCGGGTTGCCGTTGCGCCGCGCCGTCGCCAGGCGGCTGCCGGATTGGAACAGCCCCACCACCAGTTCATTCATGGCATCGAAGGCGCGGCGTGCGAGCCCGCCGCGGCCGACGCTCTCGGCGGCGATGAGCGGCGCTTCCAGGGCGACCCGATCGCCGCGATAGACCCGCAGCTTGCCGATCGCCTGGCCGCGCTCCACCGGGGCAACGACGGGACCCGAGTATACGACCTTCGCCGTGATGCGATCATTGCTGTCGCGCGGAACCATCAACGTGATGACGTCCTTGCCGACCACCGGCACGTGCATCTGCTCGCCGCCAAAGAGGCGCGCTTCGCCGACGATCTGCCCCTCGGCAAACAGAAGCTTGGCCTCAAACCCGCGGAAGCCCCATTCAAGAAGCTTCTTGCCCTCGTCGCCGCGCTCCTTCTCACTCTTGAGGCCGTTGATCACCACAATCAGGCGCAGCCCGTTGCGTTCAGCCGACCCGACGAGGCCGTAGCCGCCCTCCTCCGTGTAGCCGGTCTTGAGGCCGTCAGCGCCGATATCCATCGCGAGCAGCGGATTGCGGTTCTGCTGGCGGATCCGGTTCCAGGTGAATTCCTTCTCGCCGAAGGTTTTGTACTGGTCCGGATAAGTCTTGATGATGTACTGCGCGAGCCTGGCGAGATCGCGCACCGTCGATTTGTTCGCGGGGTCCGGCAATCCGGTCGCGTTGGCGAAATTCGAGTTGGTGAGCCCGATCTCGTGCGCGCGTTCGTTCATCATCTTGGCGAATGCCGGCTCGCTGCCGGCAATGCCTTGCGCCAGCGCGATGCAGGCATCGTTGGCGGATTGGACGATCGCGGCGGTCAGCAAGTCCTGCACCTGAACCCGGCTGTGGATCGGCGCGAACATGCTGGACGTGTGCGACGGCGCGCCGCCGCGGCGCCAGGCATCCTCGCTGATCTGGAATTCATCCGTCGGCTTGATCTTGCCTTCAGCGAGTTGGCGGAACACCAGCTCGACCGTCATCAGCTTGGCCATGCTCGATGGCGGCGTCTGCGTATCGGCCGCTTTCTCGAACAGGACCGAGCCGCTGTCCGCATCGATCAGGATCGCGTAGGGCGCAGCAGTGGCGAACTCTTCCTTCTTCTGGCCGGTGATCGACTGGTTTGCGGCACCCGCGGCGATCGGCAGGGCCAGCAACGCCCACACGGTGAGGCGCGCCCCAAGACGGGCGTAGGCGGCGATTCTCGATGTGGTGATCCTCATGCCCGAATGGCTATCAGGGCCCATGGCAGCATACAACCGTCCCTCGGGCTACCAGCCAGCAACGGTACGCTCGTGCGGTTTAGTCCGGACGTCCAACCGGAGGCGATCGGGATCAATAAAGCGCGCGCTGGTTGAGATCACTCGTCTGTGTCGAGGCCGGTGTATAGGCGGCCATTGATCCCGGCGCGCCCAGATCGCGTGCCTGCTCCTGCAGGCTCTTGGGTTGCTGCGAGGGCTGATAATGCGCCGTCTGCAGTTTGGCCTTGGATTTGGATGACGGCGCCGCGGGCACCGGCGCCGCCTGGACGTCGGCCGCCGCAAATTCTTGCGGTTCGCCCAGGTTGAACGGGCGCCCGACCGGCAGCGGGACATTGGCCGCGCGGCGCTCCGGCGGCAGCACCGTGTTCAGCGAGGCCAGCATCACGCGTGACGGGGCCGGCGCCGGCTCGCCTTCGCGCAGCGTTGCCAGCAGCAGCCGGTCATCGGCGCCGTCGAGCGACGCCGGGCCGACATATTCGACGCGGACGCGCGCCAGGCCGTTGTCATGGAAGCCGAGGACGTGCGCGGTCTTGCGCGACACATCGATGATGCGGTTGGCCGCATAGGGGCCGCGATCGTTGATGCGCACGATGACCGACTTGTGGTTCCGCAGATTGGTCACGCGCGACATAGGACGGAATGGGAAGCGTCGGATGCGCGGCCGACAAGCTCTCCATGTCGAAGACTTCGCCGTTGGCGGTGAGCCGGCCGTGAAACTCAGGACCGTAGAATGAGGCGAGCCCTTCCGCGCGATAATTTGGCTCCTCCTGCGGCACGTAGGTCATGCCCGCAACCGTGTATGGCTTGCCGAGCCGATAAGTGCCGCCGCCTTTCGGCACCGGGTCGCCGACGTCGACCACGCGCGGGCTCGATGAGACCCCGAGTTTCGGATCGAGGGAGAACGGAGATCCGCAATGCGCGAGCGTGAGACAGCCCGCCGCGATGACGGCCAGACGCGCGACGCGCGCCAGACGGCACCATTGTTCCGGTTGCCCCATGATCCCCTGCCCCGCCCCTTTGCGACCGCAGCGCGGCTGCGATCATCAACTTGGTTCAACCGCCCCACTTGGTTGAACCGAGGTCAGCAACATACCTCGACGTGGGCGCACAGAAAATCAGGAACCGCCCACGTGGTAAATGCGTGGGCGATTTGGACCTTTGCGTGGCACCGCAAAACGCAAGCAAAGTTCAATGTTGGACGTGATATTTTCGCATCACTCGAAGGGCATTTGTTTGATGACGCAGGATTTTTTCTCCCGCACTGGAACGGCGAGAGGTTGTGCGCACAGCCAGTTTCAGCTGATCGACTCGTGTTGTCCGGTTCTTGTCGAGGCCCACACTTCGACGCGATGTCCTGGTCCAGCGTGGCCGCGATGCAACGGTCAAACCAAAATATGTCCAAGGCACACGTGTCGGAAACTCATTCCAATCGCAACAACAAATCCAGGATATGGTCGTGAATTCAAGCGTCGCGCTGCTTTGGAAAAGTGGCGCGCGTGTGACTAAATGGGCGATCCGTACGTATAATGGCGCCGGGCGCTCCTTTGCGCGATTATCGGCCTTACCGCGCTGGACCCCCCACCCCCACCCAATCCAGTGCGATGGTTTCGAGCCCCGCCGCCCCCACGGCGGGGCTTTCGATTCTGGGGCCTTCACCGTTGCCATCATATGGTCAACCGGCTAAGCCGCTTGATCATTACTGATCCGGAAGGGTGGCCGAGTGGTTTAAGGCACCGGTCTTGAAATTCGGCCATTCGCGTATCGTTCTATTTGTTGCTGTCATCAAGCGTGGCTGAAAATTGCGAAGAATCCGCCATCAACATCATCGGCCATGAGTGACTGTGAACACTTGAGCGCAGACGTTCGGTTAGCAATCTGGGTAGCAATGGCCCCTTTCCGTTCCAGGCACATCCCCCTCACCTTCCCACCTAGCCTTCAGTCTCATCGATCACCCGGATGCCTTGGCGGAGGGTGAGCCGCTCCTTTGGATACACTCGGCACGCGGCCTCGTAAGCGCCACGGCTCACAATGACGTTGGCTGCCCTCGCTATTAATCGTTCTATCCGGCCGTCCCGGTCCCATTGCTCGACCTTGAACGGCAGATCCTCGTCCGTAGCCATTGGCGTGATGGCGGGCCGATCACAGCACTGCCGTTTACCCAGAACCAGCTCCTGGTGAGTTCCGGTGAGAACAGATAGGGGCGTCGTCAAGCCGAAAACGCGCTAGCGGGCGTTTGTGGGCGATTGCGGTGCGATATTAATTGGCCATCAAGACCTTGTTGCTAACCCAGGTGGTGGCGCGGCTCCCGTGTACAACACCGCGCCACAATCTCTCACCAACGGCCCCGATTACTCCCCTGTGGTCGGGGCCATTTCCCTTGACGGGAGTGACCCGATGTGCCCGCCGGGCCGGCAATTACCGCAGCAACAAAAAGCCGAAAGGCTTCGTCGTGTAGTAACAGCATCCGACGAAGCAATCTCCAGATACAGTCGTCAGATTGACGCCATGGCAGCTGGAATATCTCGGCTGATCAATCGCCTTGAGACGGTCGAGCTGAGACTGAAACGGGCCGGAAGGCGTGATCCAAAAGAGTGATACCAGCGTCTGGGCGATCGCGTTCGTCGTCATCCAATCGGCCGGGTTGCGACGGTCAAAAGCATAAAGCGTCTCAGCAAGCAAGCGACAATGGCGAGGCGTACCCCCACCACACCCGAGCGATGTGAGAGGTACCCTGGAGCCCCGCCGGAGCGCAGCCCCCCAGGCGGGGCTTTCCTTTGCTAGATGCCGCCGACGCGGCCCGCGCCATTTTGCTTGCGCTGTATTCTTGCTCTCGTGGGCTTTTCAAGCCTGGCGATCCGACCTTCTTGCAACTCAAGCTCTCCCATTAGCATTTCCAAAATTGCCAGAGCCTTGATCTGGTCCCGGTGCAGGTTTTCGATCATCCGATAGATTTGAAGTTTGGAACTGACCTCGACGATTTCTGACTGATTGCTCATCCGATACTCCCCCGAGCAGGCCGGCCATTCTGCCTCCGCAGCGGGGCGATTGCACGCCCGCACCGTGTAGTGGCTTAGCACCAGAGGTTGTGACTGCGGCCGGCCCCGAACTATTGCATATAAAGGGAGCCGGTTTCTCCCATTGAGCACTAGCCCCGCTGTCACGCGGGGCTTTTCTTTGCCGCCGATCCCCTGGCGCGTTGCTATTGCGATGGTGTTGAGCCGATGCGCTCGTTATCATTCCGGGCATGCCGCTCTATCCTGCCGATTTTGTCGAGCCCTGCTTGCCCCTGATTAGCCGCACAGTGCCGACCGGGTCCCCATGGGCATATGAAATCAAGCATGACGGCTTCCGGCTCCTGGCTGTCCGTCAGCGCAAGCAAGTGCGGATCTACTCGCGGGGCGGCCACGACTGGAGCAAGCAACTGCCAACCATCACAGAAGCGATGCAGGCCCTCCCTGTGCGCTCGGTAATGCTTGACGGTGAAGGCGTCATCTGTGGGCCTGATGGCAAGTCCGACTTCGACCGAATGCGCGCGTGCTTCAGCCGCCAGGGCGCGCCAGGGGCCTTCCTATAGGCCTTCGATGTGCTGGAGCTCGACGGTCGGGATCTGCGCAACGAGCCGTGGGCGCACCGCCGTGATGCACTGGTGCAGATCCTAGCAGAGGCCGATTTGGGAATCCGGCTGTGCGAGCATATTGAGGATGTGGACGGCGCGGTGGTGTTTCGGCAAGCGTGCGTCATGGGGCTGGAGGGCATTGTCGCCAAGCAGCGCGACAGTCGCTACCGGTCTGGCCGCTCGCGTGACTGGATCAAGATCAAGAACCCGGCGCATCCGGCAATCGAGCGGGCGATGCTGATTGCGTTGAGCAAGCGAGTCCGGCGATGACCAATAAAGACGCCGAAGTCGAGGCGACCTTCCAGGTTGCATTGAAATCTATCGAGGATTGTTAAAAGCAGCTCAAAGACACTTCCATGCAACTTAGGCCCGAGACCGGCTTTAGCCTGATCGAGACCGCAAATGCGCATCTAAACCATGTCGCTGCGGTCGCAGAATACAGTGTGAACGAAGGGACACTTAGAGTCGCCAGTTCGTCTCTTCGCTTTTTACTTGTCGATGATATGCTTGGCCAAGCTTGGCGGGCGGCGGGATTTGGCGGGCCGATGACCTTCAAGGCTTGGTGCATTACTTCTACAAATGGAACCGACGTGATCGCTTATTGCGGTGGTGGCGATTTGCTTCCAGGCGTTCCATTCTCCGTGTCTCGGAATGCAAAATTAGAAGAGCTTACACTTGACCTAAATAGTTTTCGAAAGCGCACCCGAATCCAGGTTGGTTCTACTGAGATTTCAACTGTTCAACTCATCCAGTACGTGTCCAATACACTTGGCGGGACACATTTTGACCCAGAGGGCAAGTCTCCTAAATCGCAGAGACCTACCTTCAATCTGCTTCGAAAGCTTGAAGCGGGCGACCCCGGTTTCTTCATCAGTCACATAAACGGAAGGAACCTATTACATCATGAGCTATTGTGTAAGCGTTGTTTTGGCACCCTTTGGGTGTCGGCTTGATTTATCGTTGCGGCTGAGAAGGGCGCGCCCGTCTCAAGCGGCATGTTGTTGTTTCTGGCGCGCTGTTGACCAAGCCCATGGCAAGAGTTCGTCGAGGCGATTGTTGGGCCACAGGTTGACCAGGCGAGTGAGACAATCGGCGAGCCAGGCTTGCGGATCGATATTGCTCAGTTTGGCTGTCTCGATGAGCGAAGCGAGAATGGCCCAATTCTCAGCCCCGTCATCGTGACCCGCGAACAGAGCGTTCTTGCGGGTGAGAGCCATCACCCGTTCATTCTGCCCATGTCGGGCAGGAGCTGGAAGTCCGTTACCGGTATCACCCTTATTTCGGTCGGAAGGTTCTGGTGCGTCGCGTGGAGCGTCGAGCGACGGGCCTGTTCCTTATGGTGCAGGGGCCCTCTGGCATCGTTGTATCAATCGCCAGTTGGATGCTCGATCCTGTGATTTGTGCCGAGATGACAATGGGCGTGCCGCGCGTTGATCTGTTAGCGCTCATCGAGCTAAGGCGCCTGTTGATGGGCGTTTCCAATCCCACACACTCCCGAATCGAATTTGGAATCGTTCGGGAGGAAGGCAATGCAGTCTCTCAAGTTGCCGGCAGCGGTGCCGGGTCGGCAGATGAACCTGTTATTCGAAAACAGCAGGCTGGAAGGGTTGGGTGCCCTCGGAGCGGAACAAGATCATATCGACGTTGGCTCAGATCCTCATGCAGGCGGCGGGCGTCCGCGTGGAGGAGCTTGACGATGACAAGCGCTGAGCTGATTCCGGCCGTCATCCTCAAGCGGAAGGCCGTCGTGTATGTGCGCCAGTCGACGCAATCCCAGGTTATGACCAACTTGGAGAGCAAGCGGCGCCAATATGATCTGGTCGACGTTGCTCGCCAACGCGGGTTCGTCGACGTTGAAATCATTGATGACGATCTCGGCCGATCAGCAAGCGGAACGGTGGCGCGGCCTGGCTTCGACCGTCTGGTCGCATGGCTGTGCGCCGGCAAAGTCGGCGCCGTTCTGTGCTTCGACGCGTCGAGGCTTGCCCGAAACGGCCGCGATTGGCATCACCTGCTCGAACTATGCGGGCTTGTCGAGGCCCGCGTCATCAATTCGGTCGCCCATCTCGCGCTGGGGCAGCCGAGAGCCGGGCTGTGGAACGCTCGACGATGTTGGTGTCGAGCTCGATGCGGCCATCGTCGAGAACGCGGGTGAGGCCGTCCCAGTGCCGCAGGCCATAGCGGATGATCCTGGCCGTATCCGAGCCGCCCGAAAGCCGCGTGAGCTGATGCTCGCAGAAGATCTTGAGCGCGTCGATGAGCGGGCGCGATCTGGCCTGACGTGCGGCCCGGCGCACATCAGCACTTGTGCCGCGGACGTCATTCTCGATGGCGTAGATATGCGCAATGCGCGCAACCGCCTCGGTCGCGATGGGCGCATCGCCGCGCTCGGCGATCTCGAAGAACTGGCGCCGCAAGTGGCTCCAGCAGAAGGCGACCTTGATCCTGTCCGCCGGCAGCTTCTTGTAGGGGGCATAGCCGTCGCACTGCACGATGCCCCGATAGGTCGCGAGCAGCTTCTCGAGATGCTCGCCGCCGCGGCCCGGCGCATAGGTATAGACGACGGCCGGCGGGTCGGTTCCGCCCAGGGCCGGTCATCGCGGGCCATGGTCCAGAAGTAGCCGGTCTTCGTCTTGCCGCGTCCGGGATCGAGCACCGGCACCGGCGTCTCATCTACAGCCAGCTTGGCAGAGCTGAGAACATTGGCCTTGAGCCGCTCGTACAGCGGCATCAACTCCGCCGCTGCATAGCCGACCCAGAACGCCAGCGTCGAGCGATCGACATCGAGGCCTTGGGCGGCCAGCATCTTGGCCTGACGATAGAGCGGCAGGTGCCAGCCATATTTGGCAACCAGCACCGAGGCGACCATGGCTTCGGTCGGCAGCCCGGATTTGATCAGATGCTCCAGCGCCGGCGCTTGCTCGATCCGCTCGCAGGCTCGGCAAGCCAGTTTGGGCCGGTGCGTGACAATCACCCGGTATTGGGCCGGGATCACATCGAGCCGCTCGGACGTCTCTTCGCCGATCACATGCAGCGGCTGCCTGCAGCAGGCGCAGTTGCTGTCGGCTGGCGCGACCGTCTGGTGAACGCGCGGCAAATGGGCGGGCAGCGCGCCGCGGTTGATCCGCCGTTTGCGCGGGGCATCGGGCCCTGGCGTCTTCTCTTCGAACGCCTCGGCCTTGGCGATCGCCTGCTCGAGATCCTCCAGCGCCAGACTGAGCTGATCGAGATCAAGCCTGGCCAGCCGCTCGCTCTTGGCGTCGAAGCCCTGCGCCTTGCGCAACAGTTGACGCAGGCGATCATTGAGCTCGATCAGCTGATTACGCTCGGCGAGCGCCGCATCGCGCTCAGCGACCGCGGTCAACGCGAACGCCCGCAGCGCATCAATATCATTGGGAAGCGAATCAGCCGATCGGTCCACGCGCCAAGCACATCACATGACGGACGATTTGCCAGAACCAAACTCGCGCTGATTCACTTTACCGCAGGCTACTGCACAGCTTCCGGCGCGCTCACGCGCCGCGCCCGCACGCGCACCCAATCCAGACCTTCAATCAGCGCCGCCAATTGCGCCGGCGACAATCGCATCACGCCATCCGCGACGCGCGGCCAGCGGAACTTGCCGTCCTCCAGTCTTTTGCTGAACAGGCACAATCCCGTGCCGTCCCAGAAGATCAGCTTCACTCGGTCGGCGCGTTTGGCGCGAAAGCAGAAGATCACACCCGAGAACGGATCGGCCTTCAATTGCTCCTGCACCAGCGCCGCAAGTCCATCCATCCCCTTGCGGAAGTCCACGGGCTTCGTCGCCACCAACACCCGGACCGGGCCGGGCGGGATCAGCATTCCGCCACTCATGCGCCAGAGCGCTGAACCGCGCGCAAAACCGCTTCGACGTCTCGTGCCTCGGCGCCGCCCGGCACCCGCACCATGACGGTTCCAATCACAATCTCAATCGAGACAGGGCCATGTTCGCGCCTGGCTTTGCTCGCCTGCGCCGATTGTATCGTCACCACCGGCACAAAGGCTGGCATCCCATCCGCCGGCAATGCAAAGCGGCCATCCTTGGCCGCTCTGATCCAGTTCGACAGATGCTGCGGAGCCAAGTCATGCCGCCGCGCTACGTCCGCTATCACCGCATCCGGTGCGATCGCTTCCGCAACGATCCGCCCCTTCGCCTCAGCACTCCACCGCCGCCGCCGAACAACGCCCGTTACTTGCCCGCGGCGTTGAACGATCTCCGTGTCGTCACCAATGTCGACCATAATGTGCACACGATCCGCAATCCCGACCCCAACAGAATCACGATCGTGCACTCCCTGCGAACCAGAGGCTACGTGGCGTAAAAGCAACGCTTACCAATCATTATGCTGCAGAAGCAATCAAGCGTTTCGACGTGAGGCCAGCCCTGCGCAGTAAGATAGCCGTGACTAAGGTCAGGGAATAAAAGCCCCAAATCGCTGGGCGGCCGGGGCGCGCGGGCGCCCTATTTTCGGGCCACTGTGGTGCGATCTGGGTGATGGGGCACTACAAGGGGTGGGTTATGAAACATGTTCCAATCGAGGTGTGGTCCGACGCCACGCCCCTCGAACAGCACAGCGAAACCAACGATAGACACATTGCCCGGCTGACCAACCTCGTATTGGCCAGTCTGGGCGTAAGCGTGTTTGCCGCCATCATGAGCCTAGTCGCGGCGATCACAGGACTTTTCGCCGTCTGGCCTAAATGAAGCCGGCCAGCGCGCTGCGGCCCTCCACCAATGCGGTCCCGACCGCCTCTGACCGCCGGTGGGGTACCGCAGTTCTGAACGGCGAGGCGGAAGTGGTGGACACGGCCTATCGAGCACGCGATCCTTGGTGCAGACCACGTCGGGCGCGACGCGAGGATTGTCCATCTTTAGCCGCGTCCGTTGTGTCGGTTCGATCCCTATCGTGGGCTATGCGCTGTGCGCGAAGTCGTTCGGTTTTGTCGCGCGTAGCCTGCTGTTCTGCCCGATATTCCGCAGTAGCCTCCTGCTCCTGCCGCACCTGAACTTCCTTCTTGAAAACGGCCTCAGCGCGAGCTTCCGGTGAAGGGGAACTCCGGTCTCTCGTCATAATCTGCCTCTTTGTTAGTTGACCGAAGGGAGTTTGCGCCGCGCTCGCAATGTGGCCTCTCTTGAGCGCCTCGTCTTCGTCCTACGCAGACTTCACGCGTATGGTGTCCCAACGCGAAGTTCGAGCTTCGGAACCTTTCCACTTGCGGTAATATACTCTCGTCGGTCAAGAGTGCCAAGCGCCGGCCATGGGCCACATAGATCGGGACGGTCGCCGGACTGGATCAACGTCATGAACCCGGATGCACCGGCCGCGACGCGGATCATGGAGTGGTAACTGCCAATGGCCAAGCCACACAGAAGGCGCTTTCGGAAGGACGAAGTGAAGCCGCTATCGGAAGGGCTTCGCGAACAGGCCAGAACGTTTTACCAAACAGTCGGTATCGGGATCACAACTTGGTCGGAGATTGAGGGGCGTCTGGTTCAATTAGTCGCGAAATTGCTCAGAACTTCAGAAACGAAGGCTGGATTGGTGATGTACTCAATCATCAATTTCAACGTTTGGATTGACATAATTGAGGAACTTTTCGAGCTGGACGGCTATTCTCAATCCTTAGCCGAGTGGAAAAAGATTGCCGGCCGGCTGCGGAATGAGAACAGCACTCGTGCTCGTTTGGCGCATCACTCCATTGATCAAGACATAACTGAGATCGAGAGAACCGGAGGTGTCCAAGCCTATTTGCTGCCCGGACGGCTCGACGTTCGGAAAAAGTGGAAAACGTTGGAACCGCTCGACGCTGTGGGCATATTGAAGTTCTGTGAGCGCGTACATCAACTTGATCAAAAGTTGATTATCCTCCTGACGATTATGGAAACCGAAGGTGCCGCTCGTGACCCCTAAACATCCACCCGTCCGCCGATGACCCTCGGCAACATGCGCCAGCTTGGCGTCCATCACTGGATCGCGTTCCCCACAAGTTGAAAGGGTGCTACCCTACCCTCGCTTGATCGGGAGGGATGTATGCGACGGTGCGAGTTCATCGCGGGGCTTGGCGGAGCAGTGGCGTGGCCGGTGGTGGTGCGGGCGCAGCAGTTAGATCACGTGTCTCTTGCATAATGGCCAATCAAGCGGCTTCCGGGATTATTGTTGCCCCAAACGTGGTGACGTTTGCAAACAGCGCCCTAATTGTGGCGTTGGCGGCGCGCTAACGTTTGCCTGCAATTTATCCATTCGCTTTCTTTGTAAGGGAAGGAGGGCTGCTTTCTTATGGCTTCGATGCGGTGGACCACTTCCGGCAAGCGGCAATATACGTCAACAAGATACTTCGCGGCGTTGATATCTCCGAACTGCCCGTTCAACATCCGGCGACGTTTGAACTTGCCATAAACCTTGGGATCGCAAAGGCATTAGCACTTGAGATTCCACGAGAGTTACTGCTTTTCGCCGACGAGCTGATTGAATAAGTAGCCCCGCGCCCCAGCCCTTTATTCGTTCCCGCGAGGGGGCGCCTTAGGCTTTGTGGCTTTGACACCGTGCCATTCGCAATCCGGTCTGTTACTCAATTTGAAATCCACTCGGGTCATGCCGCAGAATTGGCATTTGCCCTTGAGCGTCCAGGCGTGGCCCCCTTCGCTGCGAATGCGCGTCATGTTGGGTTTTGTGGCCATTTTGACGGGGCCAAGCGACAATCGTGGGCAATCCTACTTCGTTATTTGGAAGCGACAAACTTGAAAATCCATCGTTTGGTATAGAGGCAAACAAAAGCCCCGACCGGTTAGACGGTCAGGGCTCAATCAGTCCCGAACGGGTTTGGGCGGGTTGGGGGCCGCGGGACGAGCGCCTCTGTTCGTGCGAGGCATAAACCTCTTGAAGCACTTTTGGCTGCGCCCCTTAATTCGCCTTTAGGTATAGATGCGCTGCACAAACAAAAAGCCCCCGCCGGAGCGGGGCTGAGTTCATAGTGTGTGGGGCGGGTATTATTGGTTGGTCTCCCGGGTCAGTTCGGCGGTGGCTTCAAGGTCAGTTCTGAATTTGACAATCTTGCCGTCGAGGCACTCGACCAGGATACGGACGCGTGCTGCAGGCCAGTCCTTTGGTCGAATGTTGGCGGTCTCTTCCAACAAGAAATCGCAAGTCGCCTCAATCTTGGCGAGATCGGCCAAAAGCTCGTCGAGCGCGAGACGAGCGGGCGCATTTGCGCCATCGCAAATCCGAACGTATGGCAACGTTTCGGCCTTCGACATAACCACTTTCGCTCAAGCCTTGGAGAAACGCCCGCATCCGGCTGCCATCCGTAGCCTGCGGTGCGCCGCTCAGATATCCAACGACCGGCGCGGTTGCTTCAGGGAGCGATGGGCTCAACAGGATGGGGAACCACCGAACCAAACGGAGAGATGCGAGCGTTTGAACCCGAGGAAAGCGGACAAGCCCTTACACGATCGTCGGCGGATTCGACACCCCGAGCGGACATACGCGTGAAGTCTGCGTAGGACGAAGACGAGGCGCGTGGCCAGAGAGGCGAGACCCTTGGCCGAACCCCGCCCGCGCTGCAGGCTGCGCTCGGGGACGGCCGCCATGGAGGCGGCGGTGGTCAGCACCAGGGCGGCGAACGCCAAGGCGACCGGAACCGCTTTAGCAATTCGCGCTCGGGGTTTTCGAGGGATCGCATTGGCACTCTGGCTAAATAATTCCTTTAAAGGTGCCTCCCCAAGCAATCACCCTATGCTACCATAGGTCGTCACGGGGAAAACCGATGACGGTCCTGCGTGTGACGCGGCGGGAGTTTGTTGCGACGCTAGGCAGCGCGGCTGCATGGCCGATGGTTGCGAGGGCGCAGCAGTCTACGTCTCGCATGAACCGGATCGGCGTGCTCATGCCATTCGGGAAGGACGACCCACAATATAGGGCTCGGATCGCAGCATTCTTGGACGGGCTACGAAGCGCTGGTCGCATCGATGGCCAGAACGTGCAAATCCAGTATTGCGCGACCGTTGGCATCACCGACGAAATCCGAAGATGCGCAACAGATTTGGTTGGTCTCTCGCCAACCGTGATTATGGCTACTGGCGTCTCGACAGTCGTCCCTTTGCAGCAAGCGACCCACGATATTCCAATCGTGTTCGCGGTCGTGCCTGACCCGGTGGGGGCCGGAATCGTTGAAAGCCTGGGGCGGCCAGGCGGAAACGTTACAGGCTTTAGCGCATTCGAATATGGGCTGAGCGGGAAATGGTTGGAACTGCTTAAGGAGTTAGCGCCAAGCGTGACCCAGGTTGCGGTGCTCCGAAATCCGGCTATCTCGGCTGGCATCGGCCAGTATGCAGCCATTCAATCGATAGCCCCGTCGCTCGGCGTAGAGTTGACGCCGATGAATGTGCGTGACGCGGCGGAGATAGAACGAGCCATTTCCGGCTTTGCCCTACTACCGAACGGCGGTTTAATAGTTACGGGGAGTGCGTTGGCTGCCTCCCATTCGGACTTGCTGGTCAAGCTGATGGCGGAGCACAAGCTGCCCGCGATTTACTACGATCGCTCGTTTGTTGTTGGTGGTGGGCTTGCCTCCTATGGAGCCGATGTCCTAGAAGAATACCGGCTCGCAGCAGGATACGTGGATCGCGTTCTCCGGGGGGAGACGCCGGCCGACCTCCCTGTGCAAGCTCCTACGAAATATCAGACGGTGCTCAATCTCAAGGCTGCGAAGGCGCTCGGCCTCACGTTCCCCACCTCATTGCTCGCCCGCGCTGATGAGGTCATCGAATGAACAGGCGGGCACTCATCGTGGCGCTCGGGGTTGCGACGGTGTGGTCCATAGCGGCGCGCGCGCAGCAAGCCAAGGAAGTGCGTCGGGTTGGGGCGCTCATGCCGGTGTCCTCAGATGACCTGCAGTATCAGGCCCGCTTCGCCGCTTTCTTGGAAGGGCTGAAACAACTCGGCTGGGCCGATCACCGCAACGTCCATATCGATATCCGCTGGGGCGCCGGCGATGCGGACCTCCTTCGCAAATACGCGGAGGAACTGGTAGCGCTCGGGCCGGACGTTCTCATGGCTTTTACCAGCAACGCGGTGCCGCCGTTGCAGAGGGCGACCCAGGCAATTCCGATCGTGTTTGCAATCGTCGCTGACCCGGTTGGCGCCGGCTATGTCGAGAGCCTAGCGCGTCCAGGCGATAACGTCACCGGCTTCATCACATATGAATATGCCCTCGCGGGGAAACGGCTGGAGCTGCTCAAAGAGATTGCGCCTCGCACAGCGCGAGTGGCAGTCCTTCGAGATACGGCCGTAGCGGGTGGACCCGCGGAGTTTGGGGCAATCCAGGCTGTGGCTCCCTCGCTTGGGGTGGAATTGCGCCCGGTGGATGTGCGCACTGCGGGCGAGATCGAGCGCGCCATCATGGCGTTCGCGGTAAGCCCAAACGGTGGCCTGATAATAACTGGAAGCCCGGCGGCGACGGTTAACCGCAAGCTGATCATAATGCTCGCAGCCCAACAAAAGCTGCCCGCGATTTACAACAGCCGCTACTTCGCCACTGACGGCGGCCTGATTTCTTATGGGCCTGACTACGTCGATGAATGCCGGCACGCGGCCGGTTACGTCGATCGCATTCTCAAGGGCGAGAAACCCGCCGATCTCCCGGTACAAGCGCCGACCAAGTACCAGCTGGTAATCAATCTCAAGACGGCCAAAGCTCTCGGCCTCACAATACCCATGTCCCTGCTCGCCCGCGCCGACGAGGTCATCGAATGAGTGCGCCAGCCGCAAGCTGGTGCGATCCAGCCGGTGGAAGTCCGGCCCAAGTAAGGAGTAGCGTCCGCTTGGTAGCGAGTGTTGCGTGGTCCCTGGCGACAGTGGCTGCGAAGCGTACACAGCGATTGCGTGGGGTGTGGGATTGAGCCTCGAAAGATCGACATCGCAGGGGCCGAGGGTTTTCATTCGCTCGAAGGCAACATGTGCGGCACCGTCATGCGAGGTGCTGACGCCCTGCCGGGGTCTAAGGCCACATCACGTGCAAAGGGATCGCATCGGAAGCTGGGAGATCTCGGGTTTGACCATCAGTGTCGAGTGGGTGCCGCGTACGATGGTCCGCATCGGGAAGGCGAGGAGCCGAAGCCGATGACGCACGGATCCGAGAAGTCTGACCCCGTCGATAGTAGCTGCGAAGCCGACGAACAAAGCGGTGCGATCCGCAGCGGAGCTGGTGGAGCCAAGGGCGGGGACCAAGGGAAATGCGGACCGGCTAAGCACGTGCCGGGACTCAGAGCCGGGTACGCGTGTCACAAGCGCTGGACCGCATACGGCAGGCGGTTGCCGTCAGACACCTCGAGGTGGGAGCCGCATGCGGGAAAGCCGCACGTGCGGATCTGTGCGGGGGGCGCGAGGCAACTCGCGTCCCTACCGCTAAATAGGCGCGCGTTCATCGCCGGGCTCGCAGCGCCGGCTGCGTGGCCGACAAAATACTGCACGGCACGAAGCCGGCCGATCTGCCAGTTGAGCAACCGACCAAGTTCGACCTCGTTGTTAATCTCAGGACCGCCAAGCTGCTCGAACTGACGATCCCACCAACGCTCCTCGCTCGCGCCGACGAGGTCATCGAATGAGTGCGCCAGCCGCAAGCTGGTGCGATCCAGCCGGTGGAAGTCCGGCCCAGGTTGAGTAGCGTCCGCTTGGTAGCGAGTGTTGCGTGGCCCCTGGCGACAGTGGTTGCGAAGCGTACACAGCGATTGCATGGGGTGTGGGATTGAGCCTCGAAAGATCAGACATCGTAGGGGCCGAGGATCTTCATTCGCTCGAAGGCAACATGTGCGGCACCGTCATGCGAGGTGCTGACGCCCTGCCGGGGTCTAAGGCCACATCACGTGCAAAGGGATCGCATCGGAAGCTGGGAGATCTCGGGTTCGGCCATCAGGTGTCGAGTTCGCGCCGCGTACGATGGTCCGCATCGGGAAGGCGAGGAGCCGAAGCCGATGACGCACGGACCCGAGAAGTCTGACCCTGTCATAGTAGCTGGGAAGCCGACGAACAAAGCGGAGCGATCCGCAGCGGAGTTGGTGGAGCGAAGGACGGGGACCAAGGGGAATGCGGACCAACTAAGCACGTGCTGAACTTAGAGCCAGGCACGCGTGTCACAGGCACTGGAACGCATACGGCAGGCGGTTGCCGTCAGACACCCGAGGTGGGAGCCGCATGCGGGAAAGCCGCACGTGCGGATCTGTGCCGGGGGCGCGAGGCAACTCGCGTCCCTACCGCTAAAACGGCGCGAGTTCATCGCAGGGCTCAGCGGCGCGGCGGCGTGCACGCTGGTGGCGCGTGCGCAAAGCGAGCGCGTGCGACGCATTGGATGCTTTTCGATGGCAGCAAACAAACGTTGATGCGGCACGACGGCCATATCACAGGAGGCGAACGCGGCCAGTGAGTGATCCATGTCGCCCATGAGCAACGCGCGTAAGTCACAGCAGTCACCAGGAACCAAGAAGGCCGTGATCTGGCGTTGACCTTCTCCAAGGAGAGTGTAGCGGCCAGCGATGCCCGTGCGGAGTAGATGCACACTGGTCGGCCTGCTCCCATTTAGAACGTCCTCACTCCGTTGAAGGTGGAGAACGTGCTCGGGCAGTTCTTCAATGGTCTGCCGCTCGGCCTTAGTTAGGGCCAATACCTGCTCAAGTTTCCTAAGCAACATTGTGGATGGCATGGCAATCGGCTCCCTTTTTGGTCAGGCGGGAGCACAACTAACTCTCAGCCACCGAGCGCCTACGATAGTGATCGAACCCGATGATGGTCGGCAACCTAACACATTCCAGACTGCATGTCTGCATGAACCCGAAACACCGGAACCACTGAACTCCCAGGACGCTTGGCTGTTTGACGATTACGATCATGTCGTGTTGGAGGCGCGAATGCCCGTTTTCTTTTTTGATTATCGCGGTGATGACGGCCGCTTGGAACGCGACGAAGAAGGGATTGAAGCCTGGTCGCACAGGCAAAGCCGCAAAGCTGATCGAGCTTTACGCAAGGCTCAATTGCGTCAACCTGTAAGAGACGAACAGCGATGGCGCTGAATCCGGCCGGGTGTCTCAGCCGAGCCCGTACAGCGCGTTTGGTGACAGGGAAATCTCTCGTTCGCGCTGGGGCTCTTTTTGGTTGCACGACGATGGCACCCGCATTTGGATGATCGGTGTTGGTGAGCGGTTTCTGCCGTCCATCACCCGGCAATCGTCCATCGAAGAGAAACGGCCGTGTTCCATCCGTGACGGTTGCGATGGACGCTTTGTCCAGACGTTGCTTGCGCGGTAGCGGTCAGGATCACCTATCCCGGCTTATCTCTATTCTGTCCAATTTATGAAGCGCCTGGTTCCCGAGCTCTGTCACATCATCTGAGAGTGGCAGATACCCAAGCTGCGCGGCATAATTCTGACCTGCTGGCGAGAGTGCCCATTGCGCGAAGTCCCGTACCACTGCGCCTTTTGCAGGATCAGCGTAGCGCGCATAAAGCAGCATCCAGCTATAGGTCGTTATTGGATACGCTCCGGCGCCAGAGGGATCCGCGACAGAGGCCGCCAGCTCGTTGACCTGAGCCACCCGACCTGACAGGGCTAGCTCACCTGAACGTTCGGTTGGTGTTATGAACGCTCCGGCTTTGTTTTGCACCGCAGCCATTTTCAGGCCAAGACGCTGCGCAAACCAGTATTCGACATACCCGATAGAACCCTCGCTGAGGCGAATACGGGCTGCAACGCCTTCGTTGCCGGACGCGGGCAATATGCCGGCCGGCCATTCGATCAGTTTCCCCACGCCCATGCCTGCGGCCTGCCATGCCGGACTAATTGCTGCGAGATGATTGGTGAAGGCCGCGTTCGTTCCGCTACTGTCCTGACGCACCACCAAAGCGATGTCGCGGTGGGGAAATGCAATTCCTGGATTTGCTGCAACAATGCGGGGGTCATCCCATTTGCGGATCTTGCGGGTGAATATATCGACATAAACATCTCGTGGCAGCTTGATTTCGGTGTTAACGCCGGGAATGTTGTAGGCGAGCGCAATCATTCCGGCCGTCACGGGGAGGATGATCGTCTCGGGCATTTTGGCGGCCTCTGTGATCGACAGTATTTCGTCGCTGCCCGCGAAATCAATGGTTCCCGCTAGAAAACGTTTAACTCCTTCACCACTGCCCACAGCATCGTAAGATATTGTCACGTTGCGGTGTAATACATCAAATTCATCAATCCACTTCTTATACAAGGGCGCCGCGAAAGTTGAGCCGGCACCTTGCACAACAATCACATCACTTGTCTTCAGGTTTTGAGCCCAGAGGACGATGGTCGAACAGGCCAAAAATAGAATACTTGCGATCACCCTTCTGACCAAACTTGTTATCAACATATATGCACCCTCCAAGCTCATATGAGTCAACCATCTAACCATCATTGCGAACGAGCTGAAAAGTGAAATCGATCACAGCGTGAACAATTTAGTCTGCGGCCCAACCTACGATTGGTGCTTCCGTCCGTCACAAAGCGTGTGTTTTGGTGTGGTTTGAGGCATCCTCAACTCCGTCGGCTCGCGCAAGACGCCTCAAGGGAGGCGGGCTGGCGAGGTGCTTGAAAGTAGTCCAGCTTTGTCGGCAGCACTAGGCATGCGCCGGCGCTAATCCAACAATCGGCACCTGGTTAAGCTCAGCCTCTGCCGCGTTTCGTCATAGCCTCGTCTTTCCCGTCGGCGCCCCCGTGAAAAGGCTCGACAGGGCGCTCCCCAGCTCACCAGCTTATGCTACCATAGGTCGTTACGGGGGAAAGCCGATGACGATCCTACGTGTGACACGACGGGAGTTTGTTGCGTCGCTAGTGTCCTGAACCAGAAATTCGCGACATTAGGATGCCTGGGCTTGAGTATTGTATCGGCAGAAGCGGTCGATGGAAGCGAGGATGTTGTCGGCGGACTTGGTCCATTTGAGTGGCTTGGGATCGGCATTGTGATGACTGATGAAGTCCACAATGTCGGCGCGCAGAGCCTGGACGCTGCGGTAGATGCCGCGCCGGATCTTCTTGTCGGTGATGAGGGCGAAGAAGCGCTCGACCTGATTGAGCCAGGAGGAACTGGTCGGCGTGAGATGGACATACCAGCGTGGCCGTTTGGCGAGCCAGTTGCGGATCAGCGGGGCCTTGTGCGTGGCGTAGCTGTCCATGACGAGATGGACGTCGAGACCGCGTGGGACGGCTGCCTCGATCTCGTCGAGGAACTTGCGGAACTCGGCGGCACGGTGGCGGGAATAGCATTTGCCAATGACCTTGCCCGTCGCAATGTCGAGCGCCGCGAAGAGCGAGGTCGTGCCGTGACGCACGTAGTCATGGCTGCGCCGCGCGGGCTGACCGGGGCGCATCGGCAACATGGGCTGGCTGCGGTCGAGCGCCTGGATTTGGGACTTCTCGTCCACACACAGGACGACGGCATGCTGGGGCGGAGAGACGTAGAGGCCGACCACATCGCGCACCTTGGCCACGAAATCCGAGTCGGTCGAGAGCTTGAACGTCTCCATCCGATGAGGCTGCAAACCGAACGCTCGCCAGATGCGCTGCACGCTTGAGACCGACAGCCCGCTTTCCTTCGCCATGCCGCGCGAACTCCAATGGGTCGCATCCTTCGGAAGGCTTTCCAGGGTTTTTACGATGGTGGCTTCGATGCGCGCATCATCGATCGTCCGAGGCGTCCCGGGCCTTGGCTCATCGCGCAGGCCCTCCAGGCGGTCCTGTACAAAGCGCCGACGCCACTTGCCGACCGTCATCTCAACCACACCAAGCTTTGCCGCCACCTCCTTGTTCTGGCTGCCCTCCGCGCACGCCAGAACGATCCGGGCCCTCAACGCCAGGGCTTGCGCCGTCTTGCGTCGGCCCGCCAACGCCCTCAACTCAGCCCGTTCCTCATCGCTGACCATCTCGCGAGGCTGCCCGAACTCGCTGCTGATCTCGTCCAACGCCAAGTTTCCCTCATCGTTGCGGGTGGAAGTACCCTTCCGGCGCAGGCCGCGAGGGCCGCTAGCACGACCATTCCCATCGTGTTCACGAGCGGCGAGGACCCCGTCGCGGCCGGCGTCGTGCAAAGCCTCAACCGCCCGCGAGGAAATATGACGGGCGTGATGATCCTGACGAGCGAATTGGGATCGAAGCAACTCGCGCTCCTTCACGAGCTCTTGCCCGTAGTTCGCTTGATCGGCGTGCTCATCGATCCGAGCATTGGCGTTGATCCGAAGGCTCAGGATGCAGAGCTGAACACGGCCGCGGAGCGGCTTGGGGTTGTGCTCCAGTCCGTGCCTATCATGAATGAGGACGCTCTCGATGGCGCCTTCGCAGAGTTTGCCCGTGTTAGCGTCGGTGGCGTACTGCCCACTACCAGTCCGCGTCTTTTTGGTGCCTGGGTTCCGCGGATCGCAGCGCTTGCGGCGCGCTATGCGCTGCCCACTCTTTATGGCGTTCGCCAGAATATCCAGAACGGCGGGCTCGCTAGTTACGGCCCGGACCTTGCCGAAGCCTATCATCAGGCTGGGCTTTATGCCGCACGTATTCTCCGCGGCGAGAAACCCGCTGACCTGCCCGTCGTGCGCGTGAACAATCTTGAACTCGTTATCAATCTGAAGACCGCCAAGGCGCTCGGCATCGAGATTCCACCACAGCTGCTCGCCCGCGCCGACGAGGTGATCGAATGAGCGCGTGCAAGGCTGGCAGTGAAGCCCGGCCCGCCGATGACGTTGGGCAACAATGACGCATCAAGATTTGAGGAACTAGAATCAACGGCGAGACAGCGACAATGACTGAGCCTCGACTTGTCCCGAAAATCGACTTCCACGCGCATTTCCTAGAACAAGAGGTCCTTCGGCGCGCGGCTGGGAAAACCGTCGTCTCGGGATTCGGCGCAAAAACGCATGCAGGACCACAAGCCGTAAATCCAGCGACTATCGAGAGAATGTTCAGCCCTGACCGGCAAATAGAAGACATGGATCGCAGAGGCGTCGATATCAATGTAGTTAGTTCAGCGACTGTCATTCAGGGCACCAGTTGGGCAGACCCGAAAACCGATCTCGCGCTCTGCGAGCGATGTAATGACCGTGCTGCGGAATGGGTTGCAAAATATCCGAAGCGCTTCATTGGGAGCTTCACGTTGCCGCTCCAAGACATAGCTTTCGGCCTCGGAGAACTTGAGCGATCAGTCAAGCAATTGGGGCTTAGAGTGGCGAATCTCTGCACGCAATACCAAGGAGCCTATATTGGTGATCCCCGATACGAGCCGTTCTGGGCGGCGGCGAGTGAATTAGGCACTGTCATCTGGATTCATCCTGATGGCGCACGTGATCCCTGGTATCAACAGTTCGGGATGTGGAACTCGCTTGGACAGCGCGACGGCTCTGACGATGGCGCAGAGGTGGCTGGAATGGGCGAATAACCGGGGAAAGAACTTGCACGGTGACGCTTTGCTCCCGGAGACGGACACGGGCAGGCAATAGCGGCTCTCGCTCAATCAGCGTCTTAAGAAATTGCGTATCGCGTCAGCGCCCGCTTGTCGCGCCCGTTCCCAAGCTCGCTTGTGTGCGCCGTCCACGTCTTGAGCTTGCAGAGTGCCGTGTACTGCGACATCCACCAGTTCCGCTTCGCCGTTCAGAACTGCGGAGAAGGCGGTGCGCGTGGCCGTGGTCGCGACACCGGACACGTAAGCACGTTCCATGCCTCGGGAGTTGATGTTGGTTCGGGCGTAACGATCAGCGTCGGTCGGCGCGAGAAAGTGCGCGAAGGGCTCACGATCATCCGAGCCCACCAGACAAACAACACACGAAGCGTAGTGGCTTTGCATTACGAGAACTGCCGTAACGGCGGAAATAGACGCCCTCGACGGCTGTTCACGCAACCGCGGAGGACTTGCCATCCGCACCTACATGGAAAAACGCGGATGACCATCGGCAGTTTACAGCATTTCCACCCCCGATCATCAGGCGACGACGGAGCGACCCGAGGCGAGCGGCCACAAAGGTAGCGGAACTCTCCCGGCGTGCCCGTCTTTGCTTCGGTATGGCGCGATCCTTCCTCGTAGCCGTTGCGGTCGGTGTGGTCGTATTCGTCGCGCTCGTGGCGATGCTGGCCGGATAACGAGCGGGCGCATTTGCGCCAACGCAAATCCGAACGTGGAGAACCTGCCATCATTTAACATGGCCACGTTTGTCTTCCGCTGCCCGAATACCGGCCTGCGCGTGCAAGGCTGGTCGGCTGACGACATACCCGACGAGCCGGACAGCTATGAGAGCGTAACCTGCACGGCCTGCGGGCAGCTTCACTTCGTGAACCCCGCGAGCGGGCGCGCATTGGGTGACCGGAAAGAGGATTAGGCGGCGGACATGGCGAAACCCGGTCCTCAACCGCCCCGACGCTTTCTTCGCTCGGCGCGCTCGGCAAGGCGAGCGAAGTCATTCGTTATCATCTCTGCA
This sequence comes from uncultured Alphaproteobacteria bacterium, assembly GCA_963760435.1. Lineage (GTDB taxonomy): Bacteria > Pseudomonadota > Alphaproteobacteria > Rhizobiales > Xanthobacteraceae > JAFAXD01. The sequence goes on along the minus strand of CAVXDE010000036.1, from coordinate 44,099 downwards.
ATAGTATGCGCTTCCTCGGCGCGTCTGCGCCAATAGTGGAGAAAGCTCCAGTTTCTCCGGCATCACTCGTCACCCGGCCTAGCATCGTTGCCGCGCCAGTCTATCACCGGGCTCGCCTTTTTCCAGTTCGGGCGCACGTCAACGCGCCTTCCGCCACACTTCGAGCACTTCAGCCGCGCACCGAAGGACGGCACTTCGACTTCGTGCGGGTGGTCATCGACGTTGATGACGGTATGGTGACGGCAGGAGTGATTTAGGCAGTAGACGGCGAGCCCACGAACCCCTTGCTCGCGCATGTTGCCGAGGGTCATAGGTGGGCCGGGTTCGTGTTTCTTCATCAGCGGGCTCGCTTACTTAGCGCAATCAGCATGGCCCGCTCGATTGCCGGATGCGCCGGGTTCTTGATCTTGATCCATTCCCGGCAAAGTCAGAGCGGTTGCAACTGTCAAAAACCCCGCCGAAGCCGGTGGGTCGGTGAAGCGGTTCTAAATCACCACATGGTTGTGAGCAGCAATCCCAAGGATTTCCGGCTTCTCGGCTTTGATTAATGCCTGAGCAAAGTCATCATGGAACCCAACCTCACCCACATCGCGCAGCTTGTAGCCGCGACCCCACACAGTCTCCACGAAGTTCTTGCCGTTGGAGGCGTTGGCGAGCTTCTTGCGTAGCTTGCAGATGAACACGTCGATGATCTTAAGCTCGGGCTCGTCCATCCCGCCATAGAGGTGGTTGAGGAACATCTCCTTGGTGAGCGTCGTGCCTTTGCGCAGGCTCAACAGCTCGAGCATCTGATATTCCTTGCCGGTGAGATGCACGCGGGTACCGTTCACCTCAACCGTCTTGGTATCGAGATTGACCACCAGCTCGCCGGTCTGGATCACCGACTGCGCATGCCCCTTAGAGCGGCGTACGATCGCGTGAATGCGGGCGATGAGCTCGTCCTTGTGGAACGGTTTGGTCAGATAATCGTCAGCACCGGTGCCGAGGCCCTTCACTTTATCCTCGGTGCCGGCGAGGCCCGACAGGATCAGGATCGGCGTCTTGACCTTGGAGACGCGTAGCGTGCGCAGCACCTCGAACCCGGACATGTCCGGGAGATTGAGATCGAGCAGAATGATGTCGTGGTCGTACAGTTTTCCGAGGTCGACGCCTTCCTCGCCACGGTCGGTCGTATAGACGTTGAAACTCTCCGACTTCAACATCAGCTCGATCGACTGAGCCGTGGAAGCGTCGTCCTCAATCAGCAACACGCGCATGCCAAATCCCCAGTCATCCCCGCAATCGGGCTAGGTCGACGGGCCATAAGCAGCCGCCTTGGATTACGCGTCGCGACAAACTGATTCGCGATGTAAGGAGATAGATATCAAAATCTCAATCCCCGAGGCAAGGCAGAAGTATACGATTAGCTTTCCACCAGAGATTCGCCCATGGGTTGGCGAGATATGGGCTCACCGCCCCATCAACATGACGAATACCACTAAGATCAAACAAATCAAACCAATCGACGTAGCCAGAGAGACAAACCTCTTGGCGGAACTTCGCCCGCGATCTTGTCTACGCTCATGAAATGGCACCTTGCGTCGCGAAACGTTGGCGATCGACACCCGTTCCAACTCTTCGGGCTCGAACGCTCGCATTTCTCCATTGGGAAATTGAACCGCTATGGTTGACCCGCTTCCGATTACTCGCATCGGCTCCGGAAATGAACGGTGGCGAACCCAATCACCCTCCCGAAATTCCTGCTGCATGGGTGAGCGCTCTTCGTATCTGGATCCCGAGCTTAGTCGGTCGCACTCGCGTCCGAGGCCTGGAGTGCCCCCGCCAATTTTGATTCCTCGACATAGTGGCTCGGCAGCGAGGAAGTCCAGACGGTCTCGGGGAATGGGCACTGTCCCCCTGTCTCATCAATCACTCGGATTCCCTGTCGCAGGCTGAGCCGCTCCTTTGGATACGCCCGGCACGCAGCCTCGTAAGCGCCACGGACAATGAGATGGGTGGCTCTGACGATCACCCGCTCGATTGGATTGCCTCTAAGCAGTCCGCCTTGGTCGCTCTCTCCGTCGCCGGATGCTCGGCGCTGCCGGTTTCTTGGGCACGGATAGGCGCTCTCGCGGCTTAGAAGCCGGCACGGATCTCTTGGTACGCATACGCAACACTCACTCAGCTACACGGCTGAGATAGTGACTTGGCGGTAGGATGGGAGTCCAGTTAGCGTGCGGCTCATGGCCCAACGCAAGCACGAACCCGGTCCACCGATGACGCTCGGCAACATCGCGAGTGAGAGCGCGTCAGCTGATCGGAGTGCCTTAATATTGATCGAGATCAAAGATGTCTCGCCTGCCCGACGCGGGGGACATCGGCGGTGGGGTGAGCGAGAATTTCCCTAACCTCTTCGTTCATTTTGGCATCCATTCGTGTGCGCCAAGCGCGGTTCATGAGTAAGCCCGCACAAAAATGCGCCCTTGACACTTTATTTGCAATCCTGTTACGCTACATATGTAGCGCAAATAAGGACAGGGATGGCCAAGCGTAAGCGAGCTTCCGGTGCCGGCCGCAAGCCAAGGGGGGAGTTCGCGAACCTCGCGTCGCCCTTCTCGCTACGGATGCCGGAGGCTCTTCGCGAGCAAGTGAATCAGGCGGCTGCCCGCAGCGGCCGGAGTGCAAGTCAAGAGATTCTGCGGAGACTATCCAGCTCGTTCGACCGAGATCGCGACAAGGGACGAAGACCGGAAACGCGAGCGCTTTGTTTTCTAATTGCCCGCCTTGAAGAAATCACATCCAACGAAGTTGATGGGCACTGGCGTAACAATCCATATTTCCACCAAGCATTCAAGCAAGCCATCACCACTCTACTCGACCGAATGCGGCCGACAGGAGAACCTGAGGTGTTGAACCGTACTCCAGAGGAGTGCGGAAAATATGTTGCTGATTATGTTTGGCAGGAAATGCACGCGCCCCCCTTAGATTATGAAGGATTTTTTGAGGCCGTCTCAATGCAGCTTGGAACGTCAGAGGAAGGAATTCGGTCGGGGCGCAACTTGATGACGAGATTTGCCAACGTCCAGTATGGATATGCAGACGCGTGCCGTGATTTAGTGATTGAGCCAAAACGAGAGGGACAATGAGAAAGCTCTACCACATCCGAGAGCGCTCACCCGGCCGTTGGGCTATTATTTTCAGTGAGCGCGATGCCTCTACAGGCAGACGCAAACGCAAATGGAATTCATTCAAAGGCACCAGGAAAGAAGCGCAGCTAGAGGCTGCCAGACTGCTAACAGAAAGAGCAGACGGAACGGCGGTCGATCCAAAGAAAATTCGCCTCTCACAATTTCTCGACCGCTGGCTTGAATATGTTCGACCTCGTGTTTCACCAAAATCCCATGAGCGGTACTGCGAGATTGTCCGCAAGAACATCGCGCCATTGCTCGGAGACGTGGTTCTGTCCAAGTTAGAGCCTATGGCAATCGCGGAGGCATACACCAAAGCAGCGGCGACTGGTCGCCGTGATGGAAATGGTGGCCTTTCCCCTCGCACGATTAGTCACATGCATCGGATATTGAAGTCCGGCCTATCGAAAGCGGTACAGTGGCGGATGCTGACTAGGAACCCGGCGAATGCCGTCGATGCGCCGAAGGTCGAACGGACTGCACTCAAAACCTATGATCTCTCACAGACTGCCGAGCTCTTGGATGCAATGCGCGAGACGCGGATGTTCGTCCCGGCAATGTTAGCGGTGCTCTGCGGTCTTCGGAGAGGCGAGGTTTGTGCCCTACGGTGGGAACATGTGGATCTTGAAGCTTGCAGCTTGTCCGTAATGCAGTCGGCGGAGCAAACCGAGTCCGGCGTACGATACAAGGAACCAAAGTCTGGGCGCGGTCGATGCGTGGCACTCTCCGCGACGGTCGCCGACGAGCTGCGGCAGCACCGCGTGCGTCAGGCGGAGGAGCTGCTCAGGGTCGGCGTCCGGCAATCCAAGGAAACGATGATCGTCAGTCAATTTGATGGCTTGCCGTTGCAGCCGCGCAGCCTGACCCACGAATGGATGAGGCTCATTTCAAGGACCACCCTCCCCGGTATCCGCTTCCACGACCTACGGCACGCTCATGCGACGCACATGCTCGCGAGCGGCGTCCATCCGAAGGTGGCGTCCGAACGCTCGGGCACTCCAAGGTTGGCATCACACTGGACTTGTATAGCCACGTTCTACCGGGCATGCAGGAAGATGCAGCTGCACGCGTTGACGAGGCCTTCCGTCTAGCGCAAATGAAGCGCCGCGATGAGGTTGGGTAGCAATCTCGGTAGCAGCGGCTATATTTGGGCGATGCGCTTCGACAGAAATCCCAACACATTCAATGGTTTGGAAGGGTGGCCGAGTGGTTTAAGGCACCGGTCTTGAAAACCGGCAACGGGGCAACTCGTTCGTGGGTTCGAATCCCACCCCTTCCGCCACAACTTTCTGATTTTAAAGAGTATTTAGCAATTTTTCTGATTAGATCCCCGACCTGAACTACGTAGCGGCAATGCTATGTCTCTGCCTCCTCCCGGCTTCATCCAGCCCTGCTTGCCGACCGTGAGCCGTCTCGTGCCGAGCGGCCCGCAATGGGCGTTCGAGATCAAGCACGACGGGTTCCGCTTCATCTGCCTGCGCGACGGTAAGCGCGTGCGCGGTAACGCGGCCTTGCGGAGCGGGCTCGTCAGTGTCGCTCGGCCGCGTCGTAGCTCCAGCAGGGAAATTGGTTAGAATTTCTTCCTGAGTTCGGTGCACTTCCGAGATGAAGGGAATGACCCCGTGAAGCCCACCCTTGTGCAAATGGATCAAAAAGAAGAAGAAACCCTCAGCTTCGAAGTCTCCGACGAAGTCCTGGAACGCGCCGCAGCGACCGAGATGGCCACGCCTTTCACATTGGGCTCATGCACCGGCCTAACGGTTTGCCCGTCCTGGTAATGCTTGTTGGCTTGGACTGGAGGGCATCGTCGCCAAGCGGCGCGACAGCCGCTACCACTCGGGCCGCTCGCGGGACTGGATCAAGATCAAAAACATGGCGCATCCAGCCATCGAGCGGGCGATGCTCATCGGTCTCAGCAAAAGGGTGGCCGCTCGCCGGAAGTGATCCTGGCCACCCGCTTGCCACCCCTTAGCTGCTCGATTTTCGTGGCGAGGTTGTCTTGCGCTTGCCGGGCTTGATGTGCCATTCGCAGTCGGGCCGGTTTTCGGATTTGAACAGCACCCTGGTCATGCCGCAAAAGCGGCACTTCCCCTTGAGGGTCCAAGCGTGCCCGCCTTCACCGCGAACGCGCATCTTGTTGGGATTGGCGGTCATACATCATTCTGGCTCACCTGCGAGCGTTTTGCAGCAAGCTGGTGGTTCGATTCCGCACCGGATGGTCCGTGGTGAATTGGAATATCAGTCTTCCCACGCTGGCCTTCCGTACCACTGATCCGGCATGCCGGGTTTCTCACGCCAGTTTGGTCGCACATCGATGCGACGGCCGCGCGCTCCGCACTTGGCGCACACGACCTTGGCCGACGAACCATGGGATCGGTGTGTCGCCGGGATAGCTCGACACGTCGATGACCGCCTGGTGGCGGCAGGCGTCGTTCATGCAATAGCAGATCAGGTGATGCACGCCCTGCCGCCGCATGTTGCCGAGCGTCATCGGCGGGCCGGGTGGGTGCTTGGGGTCACTCGATGACCTCGTCGGCGAGGGCGAGTATTGAGGGCGGCAATGTGATGCCGAGCGCTTTGGCGGTCTTGAGGTTAATCACCAGCTCAATCTTGGTCGGCTGCTCGACCGGGAGGTTGCCAGGATTCGCTCCTCTCAGGATCTTGTCGACGTAATCTCCGGCACGACGGAATAGATCTATTTCGTTGGCCCCATAGGACATGAATCCACCGGCCTTCGAAAACTCTCGCGCACTCCACACTGTCGCAACGCCTGCCTGTTGCGCTAAAGCGTTGATAGAAGTCACGTTAGCAATTACGAGGGCGTCAGTGCATACGTACAGTGCTCGTGTCTTACCACTTAACGCGCTAATCGCCGGGGCAATATCACCGGCCGCCTGAATTTTTAGAGTGTTGACCGAAAGTCCGAGTTGTCCCGCGGCAGCGGTAACGTCCAATGATTCGCGAAGCGCTGCCGGATACTCGACATCAGCCATAATTGCGAGATTATCGAGGTCAGGCACAATCTGACGCAGAAGGGCGATACGCTTGCTGGCCATATCGCTCGATTGAAGCGACAATCCTGTTACGTTGCCGCCGGGCCGGGCAAGGCTAGCGACGAAGCCGCTGCCGAGCGGATCAACCGCTGCCGCAAATATGATTGGGATAGCCGATGTGGCCTGCTTGACCGCGGGAACGGCGCTTCCAACGGTGACGATAACGTCTACCTTGGTTTCGACGAGTTCGGCTGCCAATGCAGCATATCGATCAATATGCCCTTCAGCCCACCGATATACGATCGACACCGTTTCTCCGTCGATCCAACCGAGTTCGCGCAGACGTTGCGCGAAACTGGTTACTTGCGGCGCCCACGCAGCGGGCGACGCAACACCGAGAAAACCGACAATTGGCAACTTACGGGACTGCTGCGCCCGCGCCACCACCGGCCACGCCGCCGCGCTGCCGAGCCCCGCGATGAACGCGCGCCGGTGTAGCGGTAGGGACGCGCGTTTCATCGCGCGCCCCCCGCACAGAACCGTACGGGCGGCTTTCCCGCATACGGCTCCCACCTTGGGTGTGTGACGGCAAAACGATCGCTCGGCCAAGGATGAAGAATGATAGGCTTAGGAAGCCAGGCGTCCACCAACTGCATCATCCGGGCCCACGTCATACCATCCTTCTGACTGCGTCGCCGCAGCGTGCGCCGCCAGAGATTGGTGGCGTGATGCCGGAACACCTCGAGTGCCCGACCATTGGTGGGCACTGCGTGGTAGTTGAAGTAGCCGCGAACAACCTGCTCCAGCCATCTCCCCTGCGCGGGGATCGGCTGGTGCATACGCCATCGCAGCTCCTGCTTGATCTCCCGCAGCTTTGCCCGCATGCGGTCCGCTCGGGTTTTCCGTTTGATCTGGAATCTTCCCGCGCGGGTTTTCCCGCAGATGAAGGTGAAGCCCAGGAAGTTGAAGGTCTCCGGCTTGCCGAGCCCGCGCCGCTGACGGCGCTCTGACGCAAAACGTCCGAACTCGATCAGCCGGGTCTTCTCAGGATGCAACGACAAGGCAAACTCCCGCAACCGATCACGCATCTCGTTCAGGAAGCGCTGGGCGTCACTCTCGTGCTGGAAGCCGACGATAAAATCGTCAGCGTAGCGCACGATGATCATATCGCCCGTGGCCGTACGCCTTCGCCAGCGTGCAGCCCAGAGGTCGAGCGCGTAGTGCAGGTAGATGTTGGCAAGCAGTGGTGAGATCACCGATCCCTGCCCCGTCCCTCTGTCACTGACCGAGACGACCCCGTCTTCCAGGATGCCCGCCTTCAGCCATTTCTGGATCAGGCGGATGATGCGCCGGTCGCCGATCCGGTGCTCCAGGAAGCGGATCAGCCATTGCTGACTGATCTCGTCAAAGAACGACCGGATGTCGGCGTCCAGGATGAAGCTCACCTTCTTGCCGTGGATCCCGACGCAGAGCGCATCCAGCGCGTCGTGCGCACTGCGCCCTTGCCGAAATCCATACGAGAACCCGAGGAAGTCCTCCTCGTAGATCGTGCTCAGCAGCGCGACCACCGCCCGTTGGACTATCTTGTCCTCCAAGGCTGCGATCGCGAGCGGGCGCTGCCGACCGTCTGGTTTGGGAATATAGACGCGCCGGGACGGCAATGCCCGATACGCTCCCCGCTGGACCCGATTATGCAGGTCCTCGATATTTCGCTCGAGGCCTACCTCGTAGTCCTTCCACGTCAGCTGATCCACACCCGGCGCGGCATTCTCCTTGAGCTCGTAGAACGCCTCTTCGAGCAGGTCGATGTTGATGTGGTGGAAGAGCGCGGTGAACTTCTCCTTCTTCCTTTCCTTCGCGACTTTCCGTATGCGGTCCAGCGCTTGTGACACGCTTACCCGGCTCTGCGCCCGGCACGTGCTTTGCCGTTCCGCATTTCCCTTGGTCCCCGCCCTTGGCTCCACCAGCTCCGCTGCGGGTTGTACCGCTTTGTTCGCCGGCTTCGCAGCTACTACGGCGGAGTCCGACTTCTCGGATTCGTGCATCATCGGCTTCGGCTCCTCGCCTTCCCGATGCGGACCATCGTACGCATCATCCACTCGACACCGATGGTCAAACCCGAGATCTCCCAGCTTCCGATGCGATCCCTTTGCACGTGATGTGGCCTTAGACCCCGGCAGGGCGTCAGCACCTCGCAATGACGGTGCCGCACATGTTGCCTTCGAGCGAATGAAAACTCTCGGCCCCTGCGATATCAATCTTTCGAGGCTCAATCCCACACCCCACGCAATCGCTGTGTACGCTTCGCAGCCACTGTCGCCAGTGACCACGCAACACTCACTACCAAGCGGACGCTACTCCTTACTTGGGCCGGACTTCCACCGGCTGGATCGCACCAGCTTGCGGCTGGCGCACTCATTCGATGACCTCGTCGGCGCGGGCGAGCAGTGAGGGCGAGATATCGAGGCCGAGTGCCTTCGCAGTCTTAAGATTGAACGCAATGTGAAAATGCGACGGCTCTCGCATTGGAATGTCGCCTGCTTTGGCGCCTTTGGCAACTTCATCCACGAAGTACGCGACGTCGCGAAACACATCCACCAGGTTGATGCCGTAGCTAGTGAGCGCACCCGCCTCCATCACTTCGCGAAACGCGCATATCGACGGCGTGCCGCGCTGGAGCAGCAAACGTGTGATGGTCGCACGGTCGCGAAGGAAAAGCGGGCTTGCTGGAATCACTATCGGCTGCGTGGGGTATTCCTCCATAGGCAGCATCGCCGCCACATAATCAGGCGGCTCTCCGGTCAATTCCAACAAATGCGGCTCAAAGCCAAGCTTTTCAGACACCGTCGCGGCCGCCACTGCTTGCTCCCGCGACGCAGCATCCCAAAGAAGGCCGATCCGCTGCGCATTCGGGAAGATTTCGCGTATGAACTCCACACGCTTTCCCGAGAGCTCAAGTTGGCTCACGAATATTCCAGTTGTATTGTTGCCTGGACGGGACAAGCTCGCCACATAGCCTTTCTCAACCGGATCGAAGTCGAGTGCGATGAAAACGATCGGCGTGGCACCTGCAGCCGCGCGTGCGGCCCGTAGCGCTGGCTCGTTGCCAGCAGCGAGCATGATGTCCACCTTGCGTGCAGCAAGCTCGCTATAAGTCTGTTGGTAGCCTTCGATGCTTGGTGCCTGGATATACTCAAAGGTAAAATTTCGGCCTTGCTGGTACCCGTTCTCTGCCATGCGCTTCTCGAACGCAGCATAATGCAGTGCGTCTCTCGGCATAATGCCGGAGTAACCGACGCGCAGCATCTTAGGTTGCTGCCCCCGCGCCGCCAGCGGCCACGCCGCCGCGCTGCCGAGCCCAGCGATGAACGTGCGCCGTCTCATTCGATGACCTCGTCGGCGCGGGCGAGCAGCGAAGGCGGCACTGTTAGGCCAAGTGCCTTGGCGGTCTTGAGGTTGATAACCAGCGGAACTTTCACCGACTGCTGGACAGGCAGATCGGCGGGTTTGGCTCCGTTGAGGATTTTTCCGCCGTATCTGCCGAGTTGGCGAAATAATCGGCAAGGCTGGCTCCATAGCTCATCAAACCACCGGCCATAGCAAACTCGTTCAACCCATAAATCGCTGGGAGGGCGTAGCAGGCGGCGAGCGTGATGATTTTGTCACGCTGAATGATTAGAAACGGATCGACCTGGACCAGCAGTGAACCTGCGTGCTGTTGGGCGGCAGTTGCGAATGCGCTGTCGATCTCGCTTTCTTTGCTGGCATGGAGAACAAGAATTTGCTGGCGAGTGGTACCGGCTGCCATTTTAACGGTTCGCGTTTCCGTCTCAGTGATCGGGTTCGTTGGATTGACCAGAAACCCGACCAGTGTCGTCGTCGGCACTAGTTCAGAGAGCAATTCAAGCTGCTTCGGCTCCAGTGAGCTGGTCAGGCCAGTCACGCCGGTCACATTTCCGTCCGGCCGGTTGAGATTGCTGACGAGCCCGAGTTGCACCGGATCGACGCCGGTTAAAAATATGATCGGAATTTGCGAGGTGGCCGCTTTGGCGGCGCGCGCCGGGGGGACGCCAATGGCAGCGATGACCGCCACTTGGCGGGCCACCAAATCGGCGGCCAACGTGGCGAGGCTATCGTAGTGACCCCCCGCAAACCGGAATTCGATGACCACATTGCGGCCTTCAACGAAACCCATTTCGCGAAGGCCATCGCGAAACGCAGCGATGAAAGTTTCGTTAGGTGTGCCGCTGTCAAGAATTCCAACCACCGGGCTTGGCTGCTGTCCGCGCGCCACCAACGGCCACGCCGCCGCGCTGCCAAGTGCCGCGATGAAGGTGCGCCGCTGCATCTGCTGGAGAGACATCCGACCCCCCTTGGGGATGACGCGGCGTCCACCTGAGAGGTGCGGACGCCTCAGACAACAGCCATTCGATATGAGCTTCAAGGCTATTCATGGGTTTCGGGTTTCGATAGACGGCGGACAGGAGCGAAATCACCTTCAATCAACGGCGGCTCAAGACCGTATTCCTTATATTTCTTGTTCAGGTCTTCGAGCGTCGGCATGTTGACGGTGACCGTCTGATTTGTTGTTGTTGCTTCGGGACGGGCATAAACTTCGGGACGCTTGGCCTTCAACAATAGTTCAAGCAGTTTGTCATTCTCTGCTTTGGCGCGATGTGTTGCGATATCTTCGAGATTATCAACGGCCGTCTCGACGGCGTTGGCCCAATCGGCCGCAAAAACTGGGTCCTTATCACGCAAGTCAAGCGCTTGCTGACGCGTCATGCCGACGGCCTTGGCCGCACGGGCAATTGAAGACCCGCTTTGCAGCACTTCAAGAAACAGCTGTTTGGCTTCCTTACTTGGCATTGAAATCGTCCAATCGTTGCATGAGGTCGCGATCGGCAATCTCTTTACGCTGGTCGAAATGCTGGTCGAACGTCACATCACGGGGGACACGCTTCAAACCGACGGCTTCAAGCAAACGACGCAGATTACCGGCCACGCGCGCATAAAGGTCGAGACTGTCGGCATCCGCTTGGCCAGCAAGGGCGAAGATACGCTCCAGACGCTCCAGCTCAACAATCAGCACTGCAGAACGACGCACCAGGGCACTCTCGGCGGGGCTAACGTTGTCGGCACCGCCAAGGGCGGTCGTATGTGCATCAATCAATTCCTTGGCGCGTCGCACCCACCCGCTGCGACCATCGACACCAGGAAGCAGTGCACCGTTGTGCTGCCGGCTATGCACACCACGCTGATCGCCTTTTTGTGGCTTCGACTTAGGCGTCGGCTGCTTACGTTTTGGTGGTATGATATCGATTGTTTCTGACATCAGAAGCCTCGCTTTTTCAGGAAAGCTTTGAAGCGAGGCATCAACTGAAGCAGCTCCGCAGTTGGCTTCTTAGGACCAAACCATGAATGACGAAGGCTCTCGAACAAGACGATCAAATCAGCATATTGGAAGATAATTTCACGCTCACCGACCGTCATGTGCTTAGTAGCTCGCTGACGATATATAGACGCGATCCGTTGTCCGTGGGATGTTTGTTGATCAATACGATCAAGCACCTCATCGCGCTTTGCTGATCTAGAGAATGGCGGATCCGGGTTGCCGGCTATGTTGTACAGCGGCTTCTCTTCGACAATCACTTTATCCTCCGCGGCTTTCGCGTGCGCCCGTGACGGGAAACACTCGAGCTCGACATGCTTAATCTGGTCGAACCAAGGAGAAGTGGCGCGATGCTCGACGAGGCGCTGCAAATGACTCAGCGAGATGCCGGCGTAGAGAAGCACACCCGCTGAATCGCGGTGGCGGTAGAGGTAGACAGGTTTTGTCTGCTGCTCGGAGCCTGGCTCAACGAGCCGAACCAACGATTTCCCCAAAAAAAGGGTCTCTTCGAAAACGTCGCGACAACATCTCGACGCGAATGTGACTCGCCCTATAACCTGTTTCAATATACCACAGATTCAGTCGGCGCGGTCAAGCCATATGCAAGTCGTTGATATTGCTGCAGATCATGCCGCCTGGAAACAGGCGCGACGAGGCGATCTGGCCGATCGCGCGCGCGAAGGGGCGTTTTGGCAGCACCTGCCGCAGTCGCTCAATCGATCGAATATACCTGCGGCGGAAGACGTGATTTTACTGGGTAAAACCTGCTTCCCAGGCGCTTCCCAGACAATGGTAAAATCGCAGAAGTGGCTGCGAGAGTAGGCGATCCTAGGCCTGACCCTCTATCTGCTAGGTAGAGGGTGCAGCGGTACTATCTGAGATTGCTATCTGAGATAGGTACTTTGTGACGCCTCCGCGGTGGCCATGCGTGGTGGCCGCGGAAGCAAGTCAGACTGACATATTTCAGCGGCCCCTAGTCGGGCCAAAAGTCCTTGAACCGCGTGGGGGCTAATTCGGTATATTTCACAGTATGTTGAATGTTTTTGTGACCCAAATACGCCTGCAGGGAACGCGTATCAACACCCCGATTAGCTAACGGAAACCCGCAGGCATGGCGCAGCATGTGGGGATGCACAGGAAAATCGAAGTTGGCCGCGACACCCAAGCGAGCCACCAATTTGCGAAAGCCCGCCAGCGAGAACGGTGCGCCCCCGTTCGCTGGTGAAGACAAATGGTGATGCCGGTTCCTGCTCGCGCTTGAGTCGGCGCAGTGCGCGCAGCTCCCGACCTGAAAGAGGATGCACCGCCGGCGATCCATTCTTGGCACGGTTTACGTGTACGCGGCCGTGGGCGAAGTCGATGGCGTCCCACCGCAACGTGACCAGCTCGGACACCCGCAGACCATGGCGATAGGCGACCAAAACCATAGTGGTATCCCGGTGGGAATGTCGGTTGTTGCCTGCGGCAACGATCAGGCGAGTGACCTCGGCGTCGGTCAGGTACTCCCGGGCGCGGACATCGGCATTGCGACGGCGTTTCGGTGGCTGGGGCTTGGCGACTGTCCCATTAACAGTGGTTGGCGACACCAGCGCGAGATGTGATTTTCCCATGTTTTTCAGGCCTTTTCCTGCGGTACTGTCCCAAATATGGCCCTTATCGGGACAGAGGGCAAGGGGCTTTTCGGCCCGACAAGAGACTACCTGAGTAGGGGGTGCCCGGACGTCCGGATAACAACACTTTAGTTTGATAACTATAACTTTTCTATGATGAGCTTTTAAAAAGCTTTTTTAATTCGAGCTTTGGAGGGACGGCGGCGGCGAGGCCAAGGCCTCCTAGCCTCGCTGCTTCTTGCCCAACGCCTGCGCACCTTCAGCCTCGAACCAGACCAGCGGTCCAAGCCGCGCCTCCAGCCAAGCCCGCGTCGCCTCAGCTCCGAGCAGGCTCATACAACGGCGCGTGGCTTGGCGTTCTCCCTTGCGTTGGTAGGACCAGAGAGGGTGTTCTGCTAATACGGAGACTTTCTTATTAGAGAAACACCCTCTCTGCTTTTTTCGGCCCGACTTGAGTCCGTCTGCGGTGAAGAGACCTTCGGCTTGGTAGGCTTCGACCGCGTGCGGGATGCATTCCAGCCACACGCCTCCGGCGGCCAGCATCAAGCCATCAAGCCCGGCATCGACTTCGCCCCACAGCACCGGCTCTACGGGGTCGATCTCGGGCAATGCGACGTCTGTCCAGAGGTGGATGTCGAGCGGTTCGGCGTCCGAGCGCAATCCGGCACGAGCGCGTCCGACGGCCTGGATGAGTGCGCCCTCCGTGACCTGCCGGCGCACCTTCTCTGCCCGTGGATCGCGATGTGCCCGCGTGTCGACGCAGATCACGTTCTTGCCGGCCTTGTCGGGAACGATCGGAATGCGTCCGCTCTTGCGCAGTTCGACATACTCACGGTGGGGGACGAAGCCTCCGAACAGCGCTTCGGTTATCCGCGACACGTCTTCGGGGCTAGCCATCGGACGGCCAACAACAAACAGTGCACGCACCTTCTCCAGAACATTGGTGCCTGTGGTCGCACCGTGGTGCATAATCGTCAGCCACGGCGGCACATAACAGTTCTCCTTGATCCACGTCTCGGTCGATTTGTAGGTGATGAGCGCAACCTCGGCTCCGCCATACTGTAGCGCCTTCTCCAGCACCGACGCATACATCCGTCGCGCCGCAGTGATCTTGCGCGGCAGCGCCTTCTCATTGCCTTCGACCGCCACCGCCCACTTCGAAATCGAACGATCGACCATCTGGAAGATACGCACGCTGCACGGTCGTGGTAATTGCTCCCATCCACGCGGCTCGTGTTCCACCAAGTCTGGCCAGACCGCCTTCAGCAGCTCAGCGTCACCGGTGGCATCGCAGATTAAGGTGCGCACGTCCCATCCCTGGGCGATCGTGTTGAGGCCAACCATGCGGATGAGCCGTCCACGGTGCATTTGGATGCGGCCGATTGGTTGGTCCGGCGTTGCTTCTATAATCAGTTCCCATAGCGTGGCCTTCTTCTTGACGTTGTGGTTGTCGCTCGCTTCCGTGAGCTTCTCCTCTACCGTAGCGCTGTCCATGTCGGGCTTGATGTCGGGAACGACTTTTTCTCGCCACTCCTGCTGATAGAACTCCCCCGCGCGATTTCGGCAGGTCTCCTAAGCTCTGGTATGGCACGGGCGTGCCCAGGTGCGGGGCGATCGGCGTTACGAGCTTCTCAAGCGCTTTATGCAGCTTCTTGCGTGCGGCACTCAGCGGGTTGGCGCCCCCGGCAGAGGATCTGCGTCGCATGTCGTGCCAGCCCCACAACTTGAGTTGTTTCTCTTTGAGCGCCGGCCCCGCCACGTCTGACTGCAAGTCGTCGAGCGGCAGCACCATCTGGTCGTTGATGTCGATACCAAACATGAAGGCGTCGATCGGTGATTTGTCGATCATCACCAAGCCTACGTCGCCGAACGCCTTCGGCATCTCGTGCACCAGCATCTCGTGCGCCGCGAACCAGATGTTCACGGTGATCAGCTTCTGTCCCTGAAAACTGCATATATCAAACAGCGGACACTTTACCTTCTTCTCACCGCGTCCGCGCTTGCATAGGTGATGATCAACATTGAGTAGCGCGGCTTCCACCTTGCGCGCCTCCTCGGAGCGCTGGCACATCTTCTCGCCGGGGTTATCGGGATCGTTGGCGTGGCGCCCGCGCCAGACGGCGGCGGTGAAGCCGTGCTCTTTGTGTAGTAGATCGAGCTGCTCCCGCCCCAGTTCGTGGCGCGGCACCAGGATGACCACACTCTTATTGGGATTGTGTGTCACGTAGCGCACGGCGGCAGCACGCATCAGCGTCGACTTCCGGCTCCCTGTCGGAGCGACCAGCAGCTTGACATTGGAGGCGTCTTCCTCCTCAAGTGGGTTTGGGTCGTCGATCTCTTCGAAAAAGCGGGCGACGCGCGCATAAATTTCCTCGCGGATGTCATCTTCACTTTCATGAGTGGCCTCGACACGCTCTTCCGTGTCCAACTTGATGGTTTTGCGCTTGAGCGCCGCCGGGTGATTGTGCAGCCAGATCGCCCAAGCGACCATGCCGTCGAGATACTTCTCGACCTCAGACCAGCGCCGCTTCTCCTGCACCAAGTTGGCGTCGATCTCTTCGCGGTGTGCGGCGACCATCTTGCGCAGCGTGGCGACGGTGCTTATTGCGTGATCCTCGAAGCTCGTTACGTCATCCACTTCATTGGCGAGCAGGAGGTGCATGACGGCGGACAGCAGGTGCTGACGGATGCGTCCGTCGCTACAGATGCCGCGCACCGCCGCCTCGGCGTCCGGGTGCTCGGCGATATCGACGTTGAGCCCCTGCGCCTTGGCCCAGCGCGCGACATGCTCAAGATCGTCCGGGACTTTCAGGAGTTCGCGCTTGCCTTTGACCCGGCCGATGGTCGGAATGTCACCGAGCGGATCGTGGTCTGGGTGTTCGATCAGCAGCGGGCGCGCAATGTAATTTGGTTGTACGACACGACAGACCGACGGTTCGAACGCCGGCACCTTGACCTTGGCGATCTTGGTGAACGCGTTGGCCTCGCCCCAGGTCAGCTCGCGGTCGGTAATGAAGGCGAGACGCACGAACATCTTCCCGTCGCTGACCTTGCCGGTCCAGCGTCCGTCCTCACCCCGTTCGAGCCCGTGCTTCGCCGAGAAGAACCAGACGCACGACGTCTCGCTCCACGGGGCGCCCAGGTCGCTGAGAATCTTCCGTACCGCTGCTTCCGGGTCGTCGCGCCACGGCATTGGGATGCCGTCGCCGTCGAGGAAGAACAGCCGGGTCGGCACATCGACGAAGCCGTGGTCGCCACGGTCCTTGCCGTCGACGACGCCTGCACCTTGCCGCCGCGTCCACTGCCGCCCGATGTTGGCGGGCGCGCCACGGATCAAGCAGACGTTGCGGGTGCGTGCCTCACGCAGGTAGGCGAACAGCGCCGGGATTGTCGCCGCGACGTGCGCCACGGTCTGGCTGAACAGGTAGGCGTTCTTGGGAAACTCGATGATCGTGCCGTCGTCCGCGATCTGCTTGCCGATGAAGATCGGCTGGCCGTCATCGTCGGGCTTGGGCGACAGTTCGGTGATCTCGATGATCTCGCCCTTGGCGAGATGCACGACCTTGGCGCTTGCAATACTCGACTTTTTAACTATACTATTACGCATCAACGCACTTCCCTGTGCAGTTGGTAGTCATGATCGCCCTAGATCAGGATGAGCCTCGCGATTGTCTGGTCAACGATCGCGGGGCAAACATTCTACAACAACATCAACAAGTCCAACCCCATCTCCACTATTTGCTGATTGTTGCTTCGCCTACGCGTGTCCCCAATCGCCAGCAGCGATGCGAGCGTCGGGGAACAACTTGCGTTGCCAATCGAATAGGACATGCGCGAGTTCATCGTGATCGCGCGCGCAGCAGCGAGCGCAAATGCCGGTCGCGATCGACGCCGCGTGATTGAAGCTCAACGCGACCGCGTAACCGTGCGGCACGGCACGCCCCGGACCGAAGGCGGTCTCACAGGCCAAACACAGCGGCGGCAAGATCGGATCAGGTTTCGCCGCATGCCGGAGCCATGCGGCGATGGCCTCGACCAAGGCGCACGCGCTCGGCTCGCCAGCGATCGCCGCCATGGCGACATGCTCCAGTTGCTCGCGCCCGACCAGGATGTAATTCAAGAGCACGCCCTCGGCCGCCCGGTGCACCTCCACCAGGCCATCGTTCCAGGCCTGCACCTCGGCCCGCTTGCGCGCCTCGCGCTCGGCGTGTCGCCGTTGCTGCCGGGTCATGACCGATCTCCACGCTGCCGGTCGAGCCAGTCGAAGAAATCAGCCTCCAGGTCCGCTTCGGCGGGCGCTGGAGAGGGATCGCCGGGAGAGGTGGGGTGATCGAGCCCATGCGGCTCAATGCGCCCTAAGCGGCGCTGGGCGGGACGGGTGTGATCGTGGGGCGACGATTCGGCGCTTGCGCGCGGCCGCGATACGTGGGAAACACTCATCTTCCTTGTACCTTCCTCCCGCCATTTGCCCGGCGGGGTCTCATTCAGCCTTCTGACCAAGGGCCCGCTCCCGACCACCGGGGGCGGTGCCTGGTCCCATGCGATCACTCAAGCATGGGTTTCGTGCCCAAAAGTCATGGGGTTTTGGGCATCCCTAGGAGTTGCGTAGATCGACCGCATGTGCCGTTGGGTTGTGAACGAGGTTCACCTGCCCGAGGAAGTACAGCGCGAGCTTGCGCGCGCTGGCGCCGGCAACGGCAATCCCCGTGGCCAGCATCATCTCATCGAACGGGTTCAGTGGCGCCATTCGCTTCCGCCAGT
This sequence comes from uncultured Alphaproteobacteria bacterium, assembly GCA_963760435.1. Classification (GTDB taxonomy): domain Bacteria; phylum Pseudomonadota; class Alphaproteobacteria; order Rhizobiales; family Xanthobacteraceae; genus JAFAXD01. Next base: position 26,176 of record CAVXDE010000036.1, on the reverse strand, counting down.
GGCGGATGGCTCCGGCGGTGACCCCGCCGATGAACACGCCACTGCGGCTCATCTCGGCGGCGGCAAGGCGACGCGCGGCGGCTTCCTTGAACCCTACGCGCTCTAGCGCAATGACCAGCAGCACCACGTAGCGGCGCGCTTGCAGCTCGTGATCGGGCGGCGCCGGGTGATTGGCAAACTTCCCCGCCTTCCAGTCCTCCAGTGCCGGATGACTGCCGCCGCTCGTGAGTGCTGCGACAAAGGCTTCAACCTCAGGCAAGCTGATATTCAGTTGCTGCGCCGGGCTCAGATATCCTTTCAGGCCGTTCGTAACCCAGTGCAGAAAGAACCTGACTGCTTCGGCGCGCGTACGGTCGGCGTCGCTTTTGTCCGCGATCTTGCGGACCATGATCGTCAAGGCATGATCTTCTGTCATGTTGAATGCGCCTTGCATTGTTAGATGCGCGAGATTGAGCGCGTCCCGTTCTGGACGCGCTCAATTTTAGCTCCGCGACCTTTCCCCGCTCGCGGTATTTGTTCTGCAAGAAACCATAGAGCTGTTTTACTCATGTCTGATCTCCTCTTCGGCGGAATCGATACAGTTTCCCGCGCGCGTGTAGGACGGTGAGCACATCGTCGATATCGTTGGCGACGCCGGCGAATTGTATGAACCCGATCGCCTCTTCCCAGCTGCTCGCCTCCACCAAGACGATCGCGCCCCACACCAGCAGGGCTCCAGCGAACCAGACAATGAAGATGACGCGAACGATCATGGCCGCCTCCGATGGCGCAACGGGCCCCTGGAACGTGTGAACAGGGCACGAACCATCCGGGATATTTTCCGGGACTCTGCGCTCGCTTTCCGGGACTTCGGTGCCCTTACGTTCCTTTATGGCTGTCGCCGTCGCCAGTCGCGGAGTACAAGAAACCCTTATTTCATGCGGGTTTCCACGCTCTCTTGCAGCGGTCGTGGATTGCGGCGCTAATGATAGCGATATGATGGCCTGCGCAAGCCCGCCCGTCGAGATGGATCGATTTGATCGCCGGCGCGTTAACCCCGAGCAGTATCAATACAGCTCGGGAGCAAGCACATGCCCGACAAGCAAATCATCGAGAAAGCCCGCGCCGACAAGCGCGCCGGAAAATCGCCGTCCACTCAGGCCGGCGAATTCGTACGCGCCGAGATCGACAAGATCCGCAAGGGCGAGCACGGGGCACGCAATACCAAGCAGGCAATCGCGATCGGTCTATCTGAAGCGCGCCGTGCCGGCGTCGACTTGCCGCCGCCCAAGAAGGGACGCACCAGCGCACGCACCCGCAAGAGCGCGCAATACGCCTACGCGGCGGGCCAGGGCAAGCGCAAGACGCAACGCCGTCCGCGCGTCGCCCGCGCCGTAAAGAACGTGCTCAAGCACGAGCCGCGCAGCACTGCGTCGCGCTCCGCGCTCTCCCGCCAAGGGCGCGAGGCAGCCTCGCGCCGGTCCGCCGCCAGTCGCTCGGCCGCCGCGCGCAAAGCGGCGCGCACCAAGGGCGCGGCCGGGCGCTCCGCTGCGGCCAAGAAGGCAGCCCGCACACGCGCCCGGCGGCGGGGGTGATCGCGCTTTACGCCGCGAACCCGAACAACCGCGCGGCGTTGCCGCCGAGGATCGCGACCTTTTCGTCGTTGCTCAAGGTCGTCGTCGCGAACACGTGGTCAACCGGGTGCTGTTCCCAGGGGATCGGATGATCGGTGCCGAGCATGAGCTGGCTCGCCCCGACCTGCGCCACCAGGTGACGCAAGCCTTCCGGGGTGAACACCATGGCGTCATAGTGGAGTTGCTTGAGATACTCCGATGGCGCTTTGGCGAGCTTGATCGCGGCGTCACAGTTCTGCGGTGAGACGAAGCAGGCATGGTCCTGCCGCGCCGCGTAGGACGGAAGAAATCCGCCGCCGTGGGCGGCGATTATCTTCAGCCCGGGGAAGCGATCGAGCGTGCCCTCGAAGATCAGGTGCTCGAGCGCAATCGTCGTATCGAGCGGGTTGCCGATCGTGTTCGACAGCCAGCCATTGCCCTTGAACCGGGGCGCGAGCTCCGGCGTGCTCTGCGGATGAATGAACAACACCGCGCCGAGTTCCTCCGCCTTCGCCCAGACCGGGTGGAAGCGCGGCGAGGAAAAATCCTCGCCGACCACGCTGCCGCCAATAGCGGCGCCCTTCAGGCCTTGCTGCTTGACGGCGCGTTCCAGTTGCTCCACGGCGAGCTCAGGGAATTGCAGGCTCAGCGACGCAAATGCGGCGAACCGGTCGGGGCGGCTCGCACTCAGCTCCGCGAGCTTCTCATTCTGCACGCGCACGATATCGGCGGCGAGGTCGCGCTCCTTGCGGTACCAGAATGGATTGATTGAAAGCACCTCCATGTCGATGCCCATGGCGTCCATGGCCGCGAGCCGCTCGTCGATGCCGATGAAATGCTCCTCCACGCCCTTGGTTGGCGGCAGGACCGAGCGCGCCTCGTTGCCGAGCAGGTTCAGCGCCTCGTGAAACAGGCAATGGCTGTGCACGTCGACGGTTTTGACCCGCTTGCCGCCGACCATGACCGGCAACGGTGCTGCGGCCGGGGCTTGCGCATGCGCCCTCTCATGCATCCAGCAGCCGCAGAACACGATGCCGGCGGCACCGGTGCGCTTGAGAAACTCCCGCCGTGTGCTCATGGCGGCCTCCTCCCTGCTTTTGCGGGTTATCAGTGTCGCGCTACGCGGGCTTGTCCCGCACCCCCCGCTTGGGCAAACAGGAGGCTGTCACAGAAGAGCCAGCCGAGACAAGACGCAGGTACCGGAGGTCCGTTTGAACGATACGCAGGTTCTCATTATTGGCGCTGGGCCGGTCGGCCTGTCGCTCGCGGTGGATCTCGGCCAGCGCGGCATTCGCGCGATTTTGGTGGAGAGGAAGAACGCGCCGGCGTTCCTGCCGAAGATGGAACGGGTCAACGCCCGCACCATGGAGATCTACCGGCGCATGGGGCTCGCCCAGAAGATCCGCGCCGCCGGCCTGCGCCGCGACGTGCCGATGGACGTCTATATCGTGCTCGATCTCACGCAGCCGCCGCTGGCGCGCCACCCCTACCCATCTGTCGCCGAGGCCGAAGCGTGCGATCCGCGCCACCACCGACGGCAGTGCCCCGCTCGAGCCCTATCAGTTGATCTCGCAGTACACGCTGGAGCCGCTGCTCAAGGGCGAGGCCGAGGCCTTGCCGTCGCGTCGCGCTGCGCTGGTCGACCGAATATGTCTCGCACGAGCAGGATGCCGGCGGCGTGACCACGACGGTGCGGAGCGCCGACGGCGCGACGACCACGATCCGCTCCGATTATCTGGTCGGCTGCGACGGCGGCACCAGCGCGGTGCGCCAGGCGCTCGGCTTCAAGCTTCATGGCGAAGCCAACCTGCGCGGCTTCCGCCAGGGGCTCTATTACTGCGAGGACCTGTTCGACAAGATCCCGATCGGCAACGGTCCCGGGCACGGCCGCCACTATCACGTGGCGGATGCGGAAGCGACGTTCCTGATCATGCAGGACTCGACCAAATACTGGACGCTGCACTGCTTCCGTCGACAGCGACGCCGCGATGGAGCGCCAGTTCGAAAAAGCAATCGGCGTTCCGATCAACTACAAGATGCTCTCCTGCAATCCGTGGCGCCAGAACCTGATGCTTGCGGACCGCTACCAGGATCGCCGCGTGTTTCTTGCCGGAGATGCGGTTCACCTCGTCATTCCGACCGGCGGGCTCGGCATGAACTCCGGCGTTGGCGATGCGATCGATCTCGGCTGGAAGCTCGAAGCGACGTTGAAGGGATTCGGCGGTCCCAAACTCCTCGACTCGTATGAGCATGAGCGCCGGCAGATCGGCGACCGCAACGTGGGCGCCTCGCGTTACGCAAGCCTCGGCCGACGCAAGTGGCGCGCGCTCTGGCGCCCGGACATCCGCGACAACACGCCGGAAGGTCGGCAGACGCGCGAGGTGATGGCGACCATCGCAGATGTAGAGCAGCGCAAGTCGAATGAGATGATCGGCGCCGAGCTTGGCTACCGCTATGTCGACTCGCCCATCATCTGCGACATTCCGGGCGGGCCGGAGCACCTGTTTCGCACCTACGAGCCGACCACCTGGCCGGGCGCGCGCCTGCCGCACGTGTGGCTCGACGACGGTACCGCCATGCAGGACCGCATTCCGCGCGCGGGCTACACGATCCTGCGGCTCGGCAAGACCAAGCACGAAAGCGCGGGGCTGGCAAAAGCCATCGCGTCCCACAACGCGCCGGTTGTTGAGCTTGACGTTCCCGATCAGGTCGCGCGCGAGGTCTATGGCTTCGACCTGATCCTGCTGCGCCCCGACATGCACATCGTGTGGCGCGGCAACGCCCCACCCGAGGACGCGGCCGAGGTCGCGCGCATCGCCACCGGTCATTGATCCAACAGGAATTGACGCCATGCATCACAAACTATGCATCACCACTGCGGCCGCTGCCGTCCTGGTCGCGCTCGCGGCTCCGGTCGCCGCCGGCGAAAGCCCGAAGGACGTCGCCTTCCAGGCAATCGATCGCAACACCGACACGATGGCGAAGATCGGGGACTCGATCTACTACTTCGCCGAGCTCGGCATGCAGGAGTACGATAGCGCCAAGCTGCTCAAAGAAGTGCTCGAATCCGGCGGGTTCACGGTGGAGCTGGGCGGTGCCGGCATGCCGACCAACGTGTGGGCCAAATGGGGCAGTGGCAAGCCGGTGATCGCCATCGTCACCGAGATCGACGCGCTGCAGGAAGGCTCGCAGACGCCGAACGTGTTCGATCACAAGCCGCTGATCGAAGGTGCGCCGGGCCACATGGAGGGCCACAACACCCACGGCGGCGTCGCCACGACGGCGGCCTTCGCCGTGAAGGAAGCGATGCAGCGCTTCAACATTCCAGGCACGGTGGTGGTCTCATTCGGGCCCGCCGAGGAGCAGGTCCTCAGCCGGCCTTTCCTGGTCCGCGCCGGCTATTTCAAGGACGTGGACGCCGCGATTATCCTGCACATCGGCGATAATTCCTCGACCGGCTACGGCCTGCAGAACTACGCGGCGATCAGCTCCAAGTTCACGTTCCACGGACGCACCGCCCATGGCGCCATCAACCCGTGGGACGGCAAAGATGCGGTTGACGCCGTCGAGCTGATGGACATCGGCTTTGACAAACTGCGCGAGCATCTGCGCCCGACGTACCGGGCGCACCGCACCATCACCATGGGCGGGCTGCAGCCGAACATCATTCCCGACACCGGGCAGATCTGGTGGTATGTCCGCGATGCGACCGGCCCCGCCGCCAAGGAGACCTACGACAAGCTGGTGAAGATCGCCGACGGCGCCGCGCTGATGACCGGCACCACCTATGACGTCGAGTTCGTCGCCTCGGCCTGGCCGCAGATGGGCAACAAGGTCATCGCCGGCGCAATCCAGAAGAACATCGATCAGGTGGGGCTGCCGCAGTGGACCGCTGACGAAGTCAAGTTCGCCAAGGATTTCCAGCACGCCCGCGGGGTCAAGGAAGTCGGCCTGAATACCACGCCGGTGCCGCTCGGCCAGAGGCCGCAGTCGACCTCATCCAATGACAACGGCGACGTGACTTGGAACGTGCCGACCGGCCTGATGACATTCCCGGCGAGCGTGCCGGGCATCCTCTATCATCACTGGGCCGCAGCGGTGACGCCGACCAGCAGCATCGCCCACAAGGGCATGGCGGTTGGCGCCAAGGTGCTGGCGGCATCGGTGCTCGACCTGATGACATCGCCCGAGTTGCGCGCCGACGCCAAGAAGCAGTTCGACGCTGATACCCAGGACACGAAATACTTCACGCTGCTGCCGCCCGAAGCCAAGCCGTCGCCCGATCTCAACCGCGCCATGATGGAGCAGTTCCGCCCGGCGATGGCGAAGTTTTATCTGAACGAGCACCCGAAGTTTCAGTAACGGTCTCGCTCACAAGAAATCCACCGTCGGCCCGGTACCGGTCGCCTTGAGCACCGAGCGCAAGGTTGAGGCAAACATCTCGGTGCCGGAGACACCGACCATCGGCTGGCGCTTGACCGTCGTCAGGTAGGAGCCGTCCTTACCCCAGGCTTCGACCTCGGCGACAGCGCAATCGAGCGCCGGGTCGGCGATCATGCGGCCGCGACATTTGTCGAGGCCGACGGTCGCCAGTGCGCAGGTCACCATCGTGTTGACGTTGCGCGGAAACAGCGGCGCGATCGCTCGCACCGAGCCGTCGAAGATCACCGTCTCGACTCGTGATGTCCTGGGCGCGGCGCTTGACGGCAGCGAGATCGATGTTGAGCGGATGCTTGCGGAACGTGATGGTCACGTCGCGCCACATGTGACGCCAGGCGAGCAGCGCGTCGGTGCCGACCAGCGCGCCCTGCGGCAGGATCAGGTGATGGCGCGTGCGTTCGGCGGTGGTGACCAGGCGATCGTGCACGGTGTCGTCGGCGAGCGCCGTGACTGAGAGCGGCATGTAATCGCAATGCTCCAGAGAACGCCGCACCGTGCGCGAAACTGACCTGCGGATGCGCGGCTTCCACGATCAAATCAGGCGATGACGCCGCGAAATCATCGAGGCGCTCGAGCACGAGCCGCGGATCGACGCCGGCGAGCTTGTCGTTCGATCGGTTCCACACGAACGCGACCTCCAGCCCGCGCATTCGCCGCCGGTGATCGCCTTGTGAAGCCCGGCCCCGACATAGCCGAAACCGATAATTCCAATCCGTGCCATCCCCAACTCCTTACCGCCCACCTACCGCACGGCCGCGAGATTTTCTATACCTGCGTTGAATTTGGAGATTTCCAGATGCAGCAACTCACGCGCGAAACGTTGATCGCCAAGGATCTGGCCGATCCGTTGCGGCGCTTTCGCGACCAGTTCGTCATTCCCGAGGGACTGATCTATCTCGACGGCAACTCGCTCGGCATGCTGCCGCGCGCCTGTGTGGAGCGCGTCCGCCAGGTCGTCGAGCACGAGTGGGGCGAGACGCTGATCTCAAGCTGGAACGACCATGGCTGGATGGAGCTGCCGCTGCGCGCCGGGGCCAAGATCGCGCCGCTGATCGGCGCGCAGGCCGACGAGGTCGTGATCTGCGACTCGACCTCGATCAACCTGTTCAAGGTGATGGCGAGCGCGCTCACGATGCGGCCCGGGCGGCGGGTGATCGTCACCAACAAAGAGAACTTCCCGACCGACGTCTATATCGCCGAAGGCCTCGCGCGGCTGCTCGGCAACGGGTGCGAGCTGCGCTTTGCCACGCCCGATGCGATCGATGCGGCGCTCGGACGACGACGTCGCGGCGGTGAGCCTCAGTCACGTCGATTACAGGAGCGCGCGCATCGAGGACATGGCAGGGATCACTGCCAAGGTGCAGCGCGCCGGGGCGCTGGCGATCTGGGACCTGAGCCACAGCGCCGGCGCGATCCCGGTTGATCTGAACGGCGCGCAGGCGGATTTCGCCGTCGGCTGCGGCTACAAATATCTCAACGGCGGCCCGGGCGCGCCGGCCTTCATCTTCGCGGCGCGCCGCCATCACGACGCGATGCGCCAGCCGCTCTCGGGTTGGCTCGGCCACGCCACGCCGTTTGCGTTCGGCAGCCACTATGAGCCCGCGTCCGGCATCACCCGTATGATCACCGGCACCCCGCCGGTGGTCTCCATGTCGCTGCTCGAGACCGCGGTCGCAATCATCGCCGAAGCCGGAATCGCGCGGCTGCGCGAGAAATCCAAACTCATGACCAGCCTGCTGATCGATCTCGTCGAGCAGCAATGCGCCGGCTCCGGCCTCGACCTCGCCTCCCCGCGCGACGCCGAAGGGCGCGGCAGCCACGTCATCTTCGCGCATCCGGAGGGCTACGCCATCGTGCAGGCCCTCAAGGCGCGCGGCGTGGTCGGCGATTTCCGCGCACCGCATTTTGTGCGGCTCGGCATCGCGCCGATCTACCTCTCATACGCGGAACTGTGGGATGCCGTGGCGCGCCTCAAGACCGTCATGGACGCCCGCGAATGGGACCAGAGCCGCTTCCGGGTACGCGCGGCGGTGACCTGAACCGCGCGCTCTACCCCGTTGCCTAAGCGCCCGGCTCGGCGCATGCTGTCCTCAACAAGAACATTTCCGGGAGGACAGCTCATGGCCGACGCACCGGTCGTCCCCGTCTCGCGCCTGCTCGACCAGCGCGGGCTCAGCGCGTTCCACATCAAGCTCCTTGTCTGGTCGCTGTTCATCGTCCTGATGGACGGCTACGACATCGGCGCCATTGCGTTTGCCGCGCCGGAGTTGGTGCGCACCTGGGGCGTTGACCGCGGCGCACTGGGCCCAGTGCTGAGCGCCAGCAACATCGGCGTTCTGGCGGGCTCGGCCCTGTTTGGCTGGGTCGGCGATCGCTACGGTCGCAAGGCAGCGCTGATCGGCTCCCTCTTGTGCTTTGGCGTCTTCACCTGGATTGCCGCCTACAGCGGCAATCTCAACGAGATGTTCTGGTTGCGACTCCTGGCCGGCATCGGGATCGGCGGCGCCATTCCTAACATCGTGGCGCTCAATGCGGAGTCGGCGCCGCGCCATCTGCGAGCCACCCTGGCCCTGATCGCGGTCGGCTGTGTTCCGATCGGCGGCGCCATCCCGGGGATCGTGAGCGCAACGCTGGTGCCGCATTACGGCTGGCAGCTTCTGTTCCTGATCGGCGGCATCGCGCCGATCGTGATCGCCATCGCCGCCATGATCGGGCTGCCGGAGTCGATCAAATTCATGGCTCTGCATGAACGCCATCGCCCGGGCATGGAGCGGCTGATTGCCGAGATCAGCCCGAACTTCCAGGTGCCAGCCAACGCGAAATTTGTGATCGAGGACGAGAAGCAGTTCCCCGGCTTCAACCCGGTCTACCTCTTCCGCGAGGGTCTCGCACTGATCACACCGCTGCTCTGGCTCCTGTTTGCGCTCAATCTGATGGGCTTCTTCTTCCTGTTGAGCTGGACGCCAACACTGCTCACCGCAGCGCATCTGCCACCGCCGACCGCGGCGCTCGCCGGCGCTTCGATCCAGCTCGGCGGCACGGTCGGCTCGCTGCTGATGGCGCGCTGGCTCGCCAGGCACCGGTTCCTGGCGATCTCGTTGTTGTTCGTGATCGCCGTGCCGGTGGTTGCATCGATCGGCTTTGTTGGGGTTGCCTCCGAGGCCGCGCTGCTCGTCGCCACGTTCATCGCCGGGTTCTGCGTGCTCGGCATCCAGTCCGGCATCAACGTCGCCGGCGCGCTGGTCTATCCGACCTCGCTGCGCGCCAACGGCTCGGGCTGGGAACTTGGCATCGGCCGGCTCGGGTCGATCGTCGGGCCGCTGCTCGGCGCGCTCTTCGTGGCCATGCCGGTGCAGCAGCTCTACATGTGGGCGGCGCTGCCCTTCGCGCTCGGGGCGGTGGTGTGCTTTGCCATCTACCGCCTCAACGAGGCGCGGCTGGCGCAGCGGCCCTGGTTGCGCGAAGGGGCCGTACCGGTCGCGGCGGAGTGAACCCGTCCCGGGAACGCCGCGACATAATTTTGACGCGGCGTGTCTTAAGGGATGGGTGCATGCAAAGGACCTTCAAATCGCGCGAGCTCGCAGCCGCGTTTGCCATCCTGCTCGCCGGCGTTGGGTCAACGCAGGCGCAGACCAAGCGCGACTGCGGCGGCGCAGACAAACAGCTGTGGGTTGCGGCCTGCACCATCATCGTCGATGATCCGCACACCCATCCGAAGGCGCGCGTGAAGGCGTTGAAATTCCGCGGCGCCGCGCATCATTTCCAGGGCGAGCTCGACGCGGCCATCACCGACTTCAGCGCCATCCTGGCAATCAATTCGAAACGATTACGAGGCGCTCAGCGACCGCGGGCTTGCCTACCAGGCCAAGGGGCAATCCGATCTGGCGCTCGCCGACGACGACAAGGCAATCACCGTCAACCCGAAGTTCGCGTTTGCCTACTTCAACCGCGGTATTGTTCAGGAACAGAAGGGCGATCTTGCCAAGGCGCGCCATGACTATGACGAGGCGATCCGCCTAAAACCGGAGTTCCCTGGGTTCTACAAGAAGCGCGCGCAGCTCCGCCTCCGAGAGGGCGACGCCGACGGTGCCGTGGCCGATGCGAATGCCGGCATCGCCATCACCGACAGCGATCCCGATCTCTTCATCGCCCGCGCCAACGCCTATCGGCGGCAGCGCGCGCTCGACAAGGCGCGGGCCGATTATGAAAGCGCGCTGCGGCTCGAGCCCAACGCATCCGCACCCTATGTGGGCCGCGGCAACGTGCGCGCGATGCAGGGCGACTTCGACGGCGCGCTCGCCGATTATGACGCCGCGATCAAGCTCAACCCGAAGGACGCCGGCGCCTATCTCAATCGCGCCACGGCCCAATCGGAGAAAGGCGACTACACCGGCGCGGCCGTAACCAGCGACGCGGCGGTGCGGCAGTGGCCGAACGACGTCAATCTCTATGCGAACCGCGGGTTCACGCGCTTTGCCGCCGGCGATTTCGCCGGCGCCACAGCCGACTTCCAGCGCGCCGGTAAAGACGTTCCGACCAACGCCTACGTACCGCTCTGGCGCTACCTGGCCCAGGCGCGTGTCGGCGGCGACAAGGACACGACGGGGCTTGCCCGCGACTTTGCCAACGTGGACCAGTCGGCGTGGCCGGCGGCGGTGTACGCGCTCTACCTCGGCAAGGGCACGCCCGACGCGGTGCGCGTTGCCGCGTCCGCTGGCGACTCATCCGGCAAGGCCGAGCGCGAATGCGAGGCCGCGTTCTATCTCGGCGAATTCGCGCTGCTCAATGGCAAGCGCGACGAGGCCGCCCCGCTGTTACGCGAAGCGGCTGACAAGTGCCCAGTCGGCTTCACGGAGCGCTACGCGGCACGGGGTGAGTTGGGGCGGTCGCCGTAGACCAGACAAGCTCAGCCTCAACAAACTCAGTTCTCAACAAACTGAGACCTCATCCGAGGAGCATGCGTGCTCCGCACGCATGCTCCTCAGGATGAGGGCTGCGGTTGTTTGCGAGCTCAATGTGAGATCATCCAGGGCCTGCTCCCGGGGAAACTCTTCGCGCCGTTCTTGCCGCGCGCGGTGAAGCGCGACGCGCGGCTTGAACAACACGAACAGCCCGGCGCGTGCGCGCCGCCCGCCTGCGACAAAGTCTTGGGCGCGCTGGCGCTGCGCTCGTTGGTAGCATGCGCGCGGCGCGCGCCTCGGCCGAGAGGCTCGAGGAAATGTGGCGCCGTGCCAGGATCACCCGTGGTGCCAGCCCCGCGCAGTCCGGACAAGGCCGAAGGCAGCTCGCACTTCCGCCATCGGCCGCATGTCGGTGAACGGCCCGCACGCATCGCACAGATATTCATAGACCGGCATGCGCGGCTCCTACTTGTCCGGTGACATCGGAATGTCGACGCCACCGGTGATGTGTTTCACTGGGCCCGACGCGTTCGGCATCACGTCGAACGCGAAGATATCCGTCGGCAGCCACAGCGTCGCGCAGGCGTTCGGGAATGTCCACCACGCCGGAGATGTGCCCTTGTACCGGCGCGGTGCCTGGAGGATGGCGTAGGCCTGCGCCTTGGAATATCCGAACTTGGTCGGGTCAGGTACTCGATGGCGTTGAGACAGGCCTGCCGGTAGGCGATGTGGACGTCGAGATAGTATTGCTTGCCCCACTCGTCGACTGAGATGCCCTCGAAGATCAGATAATCGTTGTAGGTCGGCACGATCGGCGACGGCTTGAAGATCGGGTTCTTGATGCCGTACTTGGCCATACCGTCTTTGATCACATCGACCCTGAGGTGCACCCAGCCCGCCATCTCGATGGCGCCGCAGAAGCGCGATCTCGCCCCACGAGCGAGAAGTTTTGCGGAACATATTCCCTGAAGAGGCAGAAAGGTCCGCGCGTTTCCGCGAGGAAGTGCGGCTCCATTTTGAACGGTTGTGCCGAAGGTGACTGTGAAGCGACTCGGCTTACCATGCGAACGATGCGGCGGCGACCGCACGAAAGTTCTTACTACAGAGCGGCGCTGGCTAGGGAAGCGGCCAACCTACCGGCGCCATGAGTGCAAAGAGTGCAAGGCGCGATTCAACAGCGTGCAAATTTACCTGACAAGGTACAAAGAGTTGCTCGCTGCAGAGGAAGAACTAAAAAATCTCCGCTATCGATAGTGGTTTTCCCGCTGTTGTCTTGACAGGGACACAACCAGGAAAGAGAGTCGGAATCATGAGAGTGCGAATGCTGGTCAGTATCGCAAGCGCGAAGTTTAGCTACCAGCCAAACGAAATCGTGGATCTCGAGGACTCGCCGCAAACACGCGCGTGGGTTGAGCACGGTCACGCCGAGAAAGTTTCGTCGAAGACGCCACTTAGCAATCGCGACATTGAGCTCGCCGATCTGACTGCAGACCAAGCGCTCCACCACCGCTGTACTCACTGTGATCGTCGCGCAGCATACGTTTTTCGGGAACAAAGCCGTCTTGCCCGGCGCACTATCGGGCGGAAATGGGGAGCTAGATGCCAGTCCGCGTGAAGTATAACAGCAACGGGAAGTAGCAGAGATTTTTGGAGATGAGCAGATTGAAGAACGCTCACTCGATTTTTCGGATGAGATCGTTTCGCCGACGATGGGCGAGCGCCGCGCCGCCATCCAGCAGTTCGACAACTGTTTGGCGAAGTTCAGCGCCGAGAAGTCTGCGAACTTCCGCCGCTATCTGGAGCTCGGTCCTGACGGCATCGATGAAACCAGAGCGCAGACTACGGTGACGACTGGCGGCGGATATTGCGTCGATGAGCAGTTCTCTAAAACCTTCGACACGACCGCGAAAGCTTACGATCAACTTTTTGACGTGTCGACGCGCGTCGTGACAGCGCGTGGCGGTCCGTTTCAGTACCCTGTCGACTCGGACGACGCGCAGGCTTCGGCTGTGGTCCTTGAGAACGTAGGTTCGGCGACGAACGTTGACGTCGTGTTTGACAACGTTGCGTTTGCGAAGTGCCCGAACTGGCGCAGCGGTATGATTCGCGCACCGCTCGAATTAGTTCAAGACTCAGCATTCCCCCTGGTGACTGTTCTGGCTGGAATCTTCGCGAGGCGTTTCGCTCGCGGCGTCGGCGCGGCGTTCGTCACTGCGCTGCTCGCTGCCGCTGATGCTGGCGTGACAAGTGCAGCTCCCACTAGTCTGACCGGAGACGAAATCTTGGACCTGATCGCTTCCGTTGATCCGGCGTTCATGAACGTCGGTACGTTCATGTGCAATCCTGCGACCCTGGTGTACCTGCAAAAGCTAAAGGCAACGAGCGGCGGTGAGTACCTGATCGAGCAGGGCACCGACGCGCAAGGTTACCCAACGATATTTGGGCGACGTGTTTATTGCAGCCCGACTACCCGACGATTGCGGGCGACGCGAAGGTTCTGAGTTTCGGTCAGCACCAGAAGTTCATCTCGCGTGAGGTGCGTAATTCGCTCGCAGTGAAGACGTTCGTCGAACGGTACGCCGAATACGGGCAGGTGGGATACGAAGCTCACTGGCAGATTCAAGGCAACCTCGCGAAGTCGAGCGCTGGACCGCTGCCGGTTCGCTTGCTGCAGTGCCATTCGTAAAGGTTTCCCAGTCTCGCGCACTTTCCTGCTCGGAATCGTCTGCGCGGGCTGGCGAAGCGGGACATGGGCGCGAATGTGGGCCTCACTTCCCTCATCGCGCCTGTGTCGCTTGAGTTTGCTGGCTACTGGGCGGGGCCAGCGCGTCGCGGGGCGTGGGTTTCTGAAACTCCTTTATCCTGCGCCCTCCGGCGTTGTGAAAGGAAGATCAAATGGTCACTGTTGATCGTGTACCGCGACCGCAAGCGCGCCGCCGTCGAACCGGGAGAATCCGAAGAGTTCGACGCGCTTCCGCGTTTCACTCGCGTGATGGCTGGGCAAGAACTGCCCGTCTAAGGTTATTCCGGTCTGCGTCATCCTGCCCGGACCTCACCGGCGGACTGGAGAAAGCGCACGGGGCGTGGTTGGCGGGTCCGATAGCCGCGTCCGGTGTCGCTCAGTTGGGCTAAAATGCATCTGTCCGGTAACGAGCCTTCTCTGGACTCTGGCCGGGCATCTTTGCCTTCAATGAGCCATGACGCTGAACCTGACAGTCACAACCCCACGTTGCATCTATCAGAGTGCTGACTTTCGCCTTCGCGACTGGACTACGGGTGATCTGAGAGATTTCGAAACGCAGAAAATTGTCCTAGTGACCAAGTCCCGGTGGACCGCCACCGTTTGCTTTGCCGGCGTGGGACGGACGCATAAAGTGAACGTCGGTGACTGGCTGGCCGAGCGCATCGCGGCAATCGAAAGCGACGACCCGTTTGAGCGACTTTTGGACGAGTTGCTGACGGCAAACGTTTGGCTATCGGGTGCTTCCATACCCGACAAAAGGCACAGCTTCAGCGTCGGCGCGTTTGTCGGGGTCGAGCCCGTCTTCGCCCTTGTCAGTAATTTCGAGACGCTTGCCGAGCCGCCAGCGCCGAGTGCAAGGTCGCAACTCACTGTGTCCCAGATGCGGCCATCAGAGCCCAAGACGTTTGTCGCTGGTCAGCAGCAAGAGGTGAGTCTCTTACAGCGCAGCCAGTTAGAAAAATTAGCCGCAGAAGACCCTTCACCTCAAGTTATGTATGAGGCTATGGCTGAACTGAATCGCTCCGTAGCCGCACAAAACGCTTGGGTCAGCGCAGCTTGCTTCACGACCCACGTACGTCTTACAGGTGAAGGTGGCGGGTTGGCACACGGCATTGGCGATCGGCCTTTCTTGCCAGAATTTGGCATGCCTCCATTCGCAAGAGATGCAATTAAAGAACTGCTGGACAAACAGTTCGGTCCTGGACGCGCTCAGCTTCGTCAGGTGGCCTCGATGCGCGCAGAGGCGACAGACGATTTCCACGAAACCCAACTCCGTGAGAAGCCAAACGACCCAAGTGCTCACTCAAACTACGGCGCGTTTCTCAAGGACAAAAAGGGAGACTCGGATGGAGCAGAGCGTGAGTATCGAAGGGCGCTCCAGTTAGATTGCAAGCACGTCCATGCACTGGGCAACCTGGCAAATCTCATGTGGGAGAAGGGCGAAAAGGACCAGGCAGCGAGCCTCTATCGCAGAGCTCTTGAAACGACTCCGCAAGATGAAAACGTTACATACAACTATGCGCGATTCCTACAAGATGATCGGGCCTCGGCCCTGACCGTTCTCAATGCGGGAATCAAGGCCAACCCGCAGAGCGGTCGATTGCTATTGGTGCAGGGGGACCTATATTTACGCGAAGGGAACGCCGCACAGGCCTTGGAGAGTTTTCGCGGCGCGAGAGACAAGGGAGCAGATCAAGCACAAGTCGAATGCGGCTTCGCAGGTGCTCTCCACATAAGCGGCGCACCGTTCGGCGACTGCATAGGTGCTTACCGCGTAGCGATCGCCCTAAATCCGCAGATGGCATGCCTAAGACTCAATCTAGCTCAATTGTTGTTCCTCAAGAGCGACGATTTGGAGGCGAAGAGGCAACTTCAGGAAGCAATGAGGATGGGCCTGGACGAATCTGAGCAACTCGAAGCACAGTTCTACCAACTTGCACATACGTCCGCTCAACCCGCAGCGATCTTACGAGCGACGAATGAATGTCTCTCGCGAGGGGCGCGCCTTAGGTGGGATGTGCGAGCGAACATCGAGAGGGTCAAGGAAGTGGATCCCGAAAAGGCAGCCCTCCTGGAAACGGTTTGCAGAGTCATGGCTGGTGAACAGGATCGAGTCGCTCTCATGCAGGTCCTCGCGCACTGGCCATCGAGTCCGACTCCTTGACCAAAGTCATGGACTTACGCCTGTGCGATAGTAGCGATGGGCGTGCTTGTCGGCGCGACAATGTACTCGACGCACACGAGCGGCGCCTGCGTAATCGACATCGCCAAGGCAATGGCTGGAAGACGTCGAGTAGCGCGTCCTTAGTCAAGCAGGCTTGGAACTTCGGGAATTTGTGAACGCACGGCAGGCGACAATCCGAGATGCGCCGAAATCTTCCTCATCTGGGCCATGCAGGAACGACGGATGGCAACGGCTGGATTCTCCCGCACAACCTGTATCTGGTCTTTCGAATTCGTGACGGTGAACTGCGTGCCGTGTTCGTTGACGAATGCGTCGGCCCGTCTGTATTGAGAATATGTTTCGCAATAGACCTCGAGAAGTTTCAGATCCAATGTTGTGAGCAGCCGGGCACGACAGAGTTCCTCTGCAACTTCGATCCACACTTCCTTTGCAATTTGTGGAAGGTGTTGCGGTGGCGGTGGTGGCGTGATGATGGCTTCCGGCATCGGTTCCGCGTGGTTCAAGCGATGCTCACGCGGGTTTCCTTGCAGGATGCGAAGCCGTGTCGGTTTCGGTGCTGGTCCTCGCTGGCCCATCGTCATCTACGCGAATCTTAGCAGGGGATGGCCCCCCCTCAAAACCTGCCGGTGCGTGTATATGAGCCGCTCGTCGGTCTGGAAGCGAAGAGCTGAGCTGATTTTGACGGGGTATCAAAAAGAAAGCCAACTACATCCCTGCCACATCATCCCGTGCTCCTTCAACGACTTACTTGGCATTCGAGTCTGCTGGGACTCTGATCCGCTCGCGGCAAACGCGGGCAAATTTCAAGACAGGACCTGCCGGGTTTTGACTTCGACGGCGGGCCCGTTGGCAACTGGCGATATTCATCGCGTGGAAGCGCGGCTTACTGCTTTTGCTGTATGGATTGCACATATTCACACAGATTGCTAATCCTCAAAGTCACCACCGCGTCGTTGTTGTTCAATGCGTTAAACATCTGTCCCCACAGGGGCATATCAAGTGTTCCATGCGCTTTGTTTTCCGTACCGAAGCGCAGAACAGTGCGGACATGATTTGTTACGTACATATCGTCGTGACCCTTGCCCATTATCGTGAGGTCGGGTGGCGGTGCCTTTAAGAATTCAACGGCAGGTCCATTGCCCTTTCCTTCCATCCCATGACAAGCGGCACAATAATCTTTGTACATCTGTTTGCCGGAGTCTGGCTGGCTATAGGGGGGTGGCACCACTTTCAGGGTTTTGTCTTTCGTCTGTGTGATTCCGGTCCCTTGTCCTATCAGCAGAACTCCTAGAGATAGCGCCGCTATCCCGAGGAGAACAATGCTCTTGGGAACCATATTCACCTCCTAAATGCTGAACTAAGGGATATGCTGGCCGAGGCCCAACGCGTTGCAATTTGCCCGTCGGTCACCCAATCCACATCGCTAGTCCCGCGGCCAAGTGAGTGCAAGGGCGAGGCTCACACTGATGTGTGACGGTCGGCCAACTCCCGATAGTCGCCGGACAACTGGCTCATAGTACCGACTGCCCCTAGGACGCCCAGGAATCGAATTGGCGCGGGCCGGAGAGAGGCGATTGGGGAGCTTGCCATTTGTGCTTCATGGGAACTTCATTGCCGTTCACTGCCATTCGAGTTTTTGGCCATTGAACTCCTGGGCACTCGGTCCAGAATCTTGTGCCATTCGTTCTCGAATGGCTCGACTTCCGAAATAGCAAGTGCCGTATGAAAGGAGTCCGGTTTTCGTGGGCGGACGAAGTTATGATTAGAGAGATATTCCGTATGGTGTCGGACCAAGAGACTTTGTAGCTCTTTCCATTCGAGAATGAAAAAGCGGTCCTGCCCCGTCTTTGTGAGGACAACAAGTACACACATTAGTTCTGGATAGGGCTCCCGTTGCGGTGCCCCGAGAATTTGACGCTTGCCGTCCGCGTCCATGTGAACGTCCAGAAACTTCCGAATGTCAAACTGCCACGCGTGGTCGTTGATCGCCTTGACCTGAACCGCCACATGTCCACCACTCTGGCCAGACGCGATGATGTCGTAATGCGGGACGTTTCCAGCAAAAGGTGTTGCGAGAAGGCCGCGACGGCACAATTCCGCCGCCACCAGAAACTCGCCGACTGCGCTCGTCAGTTTGGTAGCTTGGCCTGTCGCCATACTTGGACGATAACAGGTCACGGCAGATTCTGGATGTGCGTCCCGTCACCACGATTACGTCGAGTGCGAACTGCCCTAGGAAGCCCGAGAATCGAATTGGGGCGGCCGGAGCGAGGCGATCGGGGTCTAGGTTGGGGAGTTAAGCGGAGGGGAAAGCGGAGGAACTATTTGCCGCTAAGGACGGATAAGTATGTTTTAAGATTTTACCTAAGATATAAAGATACAACTAGTTAGTCATGCTTAACGGTTCTTAGATACTGGTGGGAACGGGTTATGAGCCCGACGAGCTACCAGGCTGCTCCACCCCGCATAACCACTATAGCGAAGCGTTCAGATTCCGTCAAACCGCAGCCAAGTGCATGCGCAGCAGTTCGGTTAAAGTTTGAAAGTTTTTCTTGTGCAGGGCGTGCTTCGGTTGGCAGGTACGCAGGTATTACCAGGTGTTGTAGGCTTCGCCATTCGATCCGACGACTTCGGATCCGGAGTGAACGTCGTCGACGCCGGTGCCGCTTTGCTCCGGTGTCAGCACGGTATCTCCAAAATGCAGTACCCAATCTTTTTGCTGCGATACGGGATCGATGGGTATTTCGCGCAGGTAATGAGCGTCGACAAGGTCTTCCAGCGATTGCGGCGCTTGCTGCTTGTCCATGGTGTAATTGTCGATGGCCTGGCGCATGGTCTGTAAGTCTTGTTTCAGGACGGACTCGCGCGCCTTGACCACGGTCTTGTCGTAAGCAATCGCGGCAATGCCGATCAAGATCGACATGATCAGCATCACGATCATCAACTCAATCAGTGTAAATCCAGTGTTTCCGCGAAAAGATCCCGGCTTCGCCGCTCCACGTTTGTTCTTTCCGATTGTTCTGCTCATGGAGACTCCCGTTTTTCTACCAGTCCGAATACTTCGTCCCGTCCAGCGCCGTTCCCGTCGATTTTGAGTACACATCGAAAATATTCTTCCCTCCCCAAGTGGTGGAGTCGGGATCGTCTTGCACTGCCCGCAATCCCCATTCCGCGGTGCCGGTTATCGGGTCAACCGGAATCCTGCGCAAGAAACGGATGTTCTTTCCCGCGGCTCCTGTGCCTCCGATTGCCACGCCCTTCACTAGGGTTTGCAGGTCTGGAGGATATCCCTCACTGCCGAGTTCGGTGCGGATCATGTTGCGGTCAGCCAGGTCCTTGTAACGGTCAATGGCATTGCGCATGTCGCGCAAATCTTGCCGAAGTTCTTTCTCTCTTTGCCGAACGACGGTGAACCGCGCCACTGGCAGCGCAGCCGAAGAAAGGATCAGCAGAATCGCGCAAGCGATGATCAGTTCGAGCAGAGTCATGCCCGATTGGGCTGAGCGTCGATGTGTTACGGAAAGTGACTTCATCCCCGTCCTCAAGAATAGGGAATTGCTACTGAACTTTTATTGTAGCTTCGCTGGTTACCAGCGGTATCGGTTTTTGCTGGGAGTCCTTGGCGTTCACCTGCACGATGGACAGGTTGGTGGTGCCGGGTGCGATGCCCTTGACGACTACCCCCAACAATGTGCCGCTGCCATTCACGCCTGCGGTATTCGGTTGCCGCGTAGCAGAAATGATGGCTTGGCCGTGGTCATTGTCGGCGCGCTGCACAATGGCAATCTCTTGTGTGCCGCCCGAGAGAAATCCTCCATGGCGAACTTCCTCGACGTGGATGATCGACGGGTTGTATTGCAGCAGCATGGGCACGGAAAACAGGTCGGTGACATTATCGACGACCACGCCGATGGTGGTGGTCTGGCCGGGCGAAAGATTCATCGTCGATGGCTCAAATCGAATGCGCGGCCCGGAAACCTGTGCTTGCGGAGCAATTCCAGGATTTGCAGGTGTCACCGGCGGAGGATTCGCCTGCGCTGGAGCTATCGGCGAAACCGGCACAGCGCCGGCAGGGCCTTGCGGTGCTGGGTTGGTCTGTGGGGCTGGATTTGCGGTTGGCGCTTTCACGTCCATTTCGCGACGCGCGCCGGGCAGAGATTCGGTGCCAGCCGAAATCGCACGCAAGTTAAATTTGGCCCAGTCGGGCATGCGAACGATCCGCGGCGTCAGCACAATTAGAACATCATCTTCCTGGCGTTCCACGTTGTCCGTCGAGAAAAGGTAGCGCATCACGGGAATTCTCGCCAAACCCGGCCAGCCATTCAGGGTTTTGGTGTCCACGCGGGATATCAAGCCGCCCAGGATGCTCACTTCGCCCTCTTTCAGCCGGATTTCGTGCTCCACTTTTCTCTGGCTGATAATTGGCTGCGTGATGCCGCCGATTGAGGATTGCCCGGTCACCGCCGAAACTTCCACGGAGATCTTCATGCTGATGTCGTGATTCGGGTGCACGTGCGGGGTAATATCCAGGTTCACGCCAACATCGATGTACTGAAATTGCGTGTTCACCAACGGGTTGACGAACCCTGCACCTGCCGTCGACCCCACGCCTACGCCCGCTTGGAAGCTGCCTGTCGCGACTGGCACGCGATCGCCGATTTTCAGCTTTGCGGATTGTCCATCGACTCCGCGTAATTCCGGATTCTCAAGAATCTTCGTGGCTGTGTCGGTCAACAGGAAATTCGCGGTTGCTCCCGGCAGCGTGAACACCACGTCATTTTGGTTCAAGTGGGTCAATTGCTGCAGCGAAACGCCATTATTCGTACTCGTTGTGGTATTCGTGGTGGTGCCAGATGTATTTGTGGTGTTGTTCGGGTT
The DNA here is from genome assembly GCA_963760435.1 of uncultured Alphaproteobacteria bacterium. Classification (GTDB taxonomy): domain Bacteria; phylum Pseudomonadota; class Alphaproteobacteria; order Rhizobiales; family Xanthobacteraceae; genus JAFAXD01. The sequence continues at coordinate 5,437 of CAVXDE010000036.1, read as the reverse complement.
GATCGTCACGGAAGCTGACTGTCCCGGCTGGATACCCAGATTCCTCAAATTATCCGTGCGCGCTTCGAGAATCTGAACCTGAACGATTACTTCCGGCTTGGCCTTGTCAATATCGCGAACGATCTTGTCGACCAGCGCTATTTTATCCGGCGTGTCTCGAATGATGATGGCGTTCTGCGCGTTGACCTGCGAGATGCGCTTCAGATCGAGAAGCGAACGAAGCCCGGTGGTGATTTCCGTGAGATCCTGTGGAATGGAAACATTGCTCAGGTAAAACGTGCGCACGATCTGTTCTTCATAATCGCGGCGCTTTTGCGCCTGGTCCGGAATTACCATGATCACGTTTTCTGTTACCGGTTTCCAAAACGTTTTGCTCTCCAGGGACGTGATTTCGAGCGCCTGCTCCAGCGTCAGATTATTCAATTCCACGTGGATGCGCTTGGCCTGCAAATCGGGATCGTAGATCACGGTCAGGCCAGCCAGCTTGCCGATCGTGTCGTAGACCACCTTGACATCGTTGGTCATGGTCAAGTTGACGGGCGCGCGTGAAAGCGGCTTCAACTCCGGCGGCAGACTTGCCATCGTCGGCTGCCCATTTTCCATCAGCGGCACTTCTTCCGCGGCCTCAGAGCCGCGGAGCTTCTCCGCAATCATATCCAGCGTCTTCTTCAACTCCTGGTCGGCAATCATACTGGACGGGTCCAGCACCTGAGCGCGCTGGAATTGCGATACCGCACCCTGCAAATCTCCTTTATCCCGCAGCTTTAGTCCCTCTTTAATATGCTGCTCTCCGGCCATGAATCTCGATTGATTCAAGCCGATTTTATAGGCGGCATTGTGGGGGTCGGATTTCTCTGCTTTCAGGTAGTAGTCAACCGCGGCGTCATAATCCTTCATATCCGCGGCTTTTTTGGCCGCCGAATAGTCGTTTTGGCCCTTTGGGCAGCCCGTAATGAACGTTGCAATTGTAATTAGGGCGATTAACTGACACCAACGACGCATGAACTCTCCGCAATCCCGTCTGCGTGCAACCCTGATCCTTACTTTCCTCTGGAGTCTAGCATCGGGGTTGGGACCCCGGCAAGCAGCGTGCTTGCAGACGTTTACACATTTCCAATGTACCATTTGCCAGTCCTTCCCATTTGCTCTTCAGTTTCCCTGATTGGACTGGACCTTGGCGTCTGCGGATGGCCGGCACTGTTTCCCGCACTCTCAATTAGACGCGGCATCAGGTAAAATGAAAGATTGTGGTGAAGCCAAACAACAAAACCGAGAGGGCCAAGGACGGGAAACGGCCCAAGGAACAGATCGTCGCTCAGAATCGCTCTGCTTCCTACAATTACCATATCCTTGAGAAGCTGGAAGCGGGCCTGGTGTTGCATGGCACCGAAGTGAAAGCGCTGAGGGAGGGGAAAGCCAATATTCGCGATGCCTATGTGGATTTTAAACCAAGCGGCGCTTACCTCGTCAACGCGCATATCGCACAATACATGCCCGGCGGCCCCTGGAATCACGAACCTCTTGGCGAACGCAAACTGCTGCTCCACAAACGCGAGATTCACAAACTTTCTGGACGTACCGATTCGAAAGGTTTGACCGTCATTCCTCTGCGGATCTACTTCCGCGATGGCATTGCCAAGGTCGAAATCGCTCTGGCGCAAGGCAAAAAAAGTTGGGACCGCCGCCAGGACGAACGCACCAAGGAAGCCCGCAGGGAAGCGGAACAAGCAATGTATCGCAACCGGAGGCGATAAACTTATCATGCAAATCAATTTGGATACCAAGCCGTTCGCATCTTTGGAGACGGATGCCCTTGTCACTTATCTCTTCGACGATAACGCTCCGGTCCAGGGCCGCATCGCCGAGCTCGACAAGCTTGCCGGGGGCCTTCTGGGTCGCCTGGCAAAGTCTGGTGAGCTCACTGGCAAGAATCTCGAGTTCACGCTCGTCCATGCGCCCGCCGGATTGAAGGCGGCCCGGCTGGTACTCGTCGGGGCAGGGAAGCGCGAGCAAGCTAACCCCGCTACACTGCGTAAAGTTGCGGGGGCCGCGGTGCGCTATCTCAAGTCGCGCGGCGTGCATAAGCTGGCTTTCGTGGTTCGCGAGGGTGATTCCGCCAGCGACGCGGCGCAGGCCATCACGGAAGGCGCGCTTGCCGCTGATTTTGAGTCCGACAAGTACAAGACCGATAAGAAGAATGACAAATTTATCGAATCGCTCACTATTGCCGGTTTGGCCGACACCGACAAAGACGCTGCTGAAAAGGGAATTGCGCGCGGCCGCACCATTGCGGATGCCCAGAATTTTGCGCGCGATCTGATCAATGAGCCTTCCAATAAGCTCACTCCTCGAATTCTTGCGGACAAAGCCGAAGCCATGGCCAAGGAAGCGGGTCTCGCCGTTGAAGTCCTCGACGAAAAGAAGATCGCCGACCTGAAAATGGGCGCGCTGCTCAGCGTCGCTCAAGGCAGCGTTGAACCGCCGCGCATGATCGTTATCACCTACACGCCTGCGAATCCAAAGCCCGGCGCGCCGGTCATTGGCTTGGTCGGCAAAGCTGTAACGTTTGATACCGGCGGCATTTCCATCAAACCTTCCGAGGGTATGGAAAAGATGAAGTACGACATGGCCGGCGGCGCGACGATGATCGGCGTGATGAGAGCACTGGCGACGCTGAAGCCGAACGTGAAAGTGATCTGCGTCGTTCCCGCCACGGAAAACATGCCCGGTGGGACGGCTCAGAAGCCCGGCGACATTCAGACCGCCATGTCTGGCAAGACGATCGAAGTTCTGAACACCGATGCGGAAGGCCGATTGATCCTTGCGGATGGAGTTCACTACGCGAAGCAACTCGGCGCGACGCATCTGGTTGACGCTGCCACGCTGACGGGCGCGATTGTCGTCGCGCTGGCGAACGTCAACGTCGGCGTGTTTGGTTCGGACCAAGCCTGGACGGACAAACTACTGGCCAGTGCCAAAGCCGCCGGCGAAAAAATGTGGCAGATGCCCACGGACGACGAGTACCGCGAATTCATCAAGGGCACGTTTGCCGACATACAGAATATTGGCAGCGGCAAAGGCGGCGGCGCGATCACTGGCGCGATGTTCATGAAGGAGTTTGCGGGCGACACGCCGTGGATTCACCTGGATATCGCCGGCACTGCGTGGAACGACGACGCGAAACCGTGGCTGGCGAAAGGCCCGACCGGCGTAGCGCTGCGCACTCTGGTGCATTTGGTTACGTCCCTATAGCGCTGCTACTGCGGCAGTCAAAAATAAAGCGGCTGCACATAGAAGCCAGCTGCTACATTGAAGAAAAAACAGCTCGCGGCAGTTCCTCTGCTGGAGATCGCCGGGCTGCATCGCGCTACATTTTTTCGGGGGTTTCAATTCCCAGTAAACTTAACGCGCGCACCAGTTGCGTCTCGACCAATTCGGTGAGGCCCAGCAGGAACGCGCGCTTCTGGTCATCCGCTTCGGACAAGATGTGGTGTTTGTGGTAAAAGTTGTTGAAGGCCTGGGCCAATTGAAACGCGTACCTTGCGACGAAGGCCGGTTCCTGCGCTGCAATGGCGGCGTCCACGGCATGATCTAGCGAGCCGGTTCAGGAATAGCAATTCCCACAGGTCCGCGCCTTCCGCGCCATTCAGAAATTTCGCGGCAGACGTCCGAGCGTCACCTTCACCGTTGTCGCGCCGGCTTCTACGCCCTTTCGGCGAATTCCGCGAATTCGCACGACCGCATACTGGCAATACGGCCCGGTTTCGCCCTCAGCCTTCAGCGCATCCTCAAAATCAAACGCGATGATTGTGTTGCGCGTGTATTTCAGAAGAAAAAATCGCAGCGCGCCAATCGCCAGAGCATTGCGCGGTCTTTGCCAGCTCGGCTTGCGCATCTCGGCTGCTTCTCACGCACGCGCGACTCCGCTGCCTGTTGCATCGGGTAATCAGGTCGTCGGCCTTCACGCCGAATCCTTTTCGGCCGCTCACTTCGACGTAAGGGCGCTTGGCGTCTTTCGGCGAAAGTTCGTAACCCATTTCGGCGGCGCAGCGCGGCGTGAGCGCGACAATCTCGTAAGCGAAATGAATGGAATTGCTCGGCGTCTTTCGGCGTGGCCGAGAGCGCGCACCCCTTCCGCCACGACATCCTGCAAGTAGGCCTGGCGCGCGTCGATCACGTTGTAAACCGCGCTGGCGGCGCCGAAATGCGGCGCACCGGGATCGTTCTCGCCCGCGGTCGTGGCCCACAACCATGCCCGCCGGGCGCGTCGGGCCACCTTGCGATAGTGGAAATCCTTGCCGAGCAGGCCGAATTTCCAGAGCTGGTAGGCAATGTCTTTGCCGACGTAGGTCACGGTGCCGTTCGAGCGGACGATGATCTTTGCCCGGATTGCTCGTCCTCTTCGCGCTGTCTGCGCTCTCTGCGTCCTCGGGAGCGTCCGCGCTTCATCCTTCCACGGCATGATCCAGCAGCCCGCCTTTTTGCCCGAGGTCGAGAATTGAATCGCGCCGCTGGCTTTCAGCTTTTCAAACGCCGCGTCCCAGAAATGGAGGTGCAGAATCTCGCTCTCGCGCGCGAGCAATTCGTAAAAAATATCCATCCGGGCCATGGTGCGAAGGTGGAAGCCGACGATGGCGTCGGCGATCACCGCGCCCATTTCCGCGATTTCGCCCTGGCCCTATTCAATGGCGTGCAGCGTTTCGCCGCGAAGTTCGCGCGGCGCGGCTTGTCTTCAGCAAAGAACTGCGTGGCTCTGGCGTAGAGATCCCAGCACAGGTAATCGAAATGCTCCTTTCTGGCCAGTTCTTTTACTTCAGCCAGCGATTTCTTTTCCATGTGGTGAAACGCGATCACGACGTCCGCGACCTGCACACCGGTATTGTCGATATAGTTTTGGACCGCCACTTTCTGACCGTTGTGGCGCAGCAAGCGGACCATGGTGTCGCCCAGCACGGCGTTGCGCAGGTGGCCGATGTGCGCGGCTTTGTTGGGATTGATGCTGGTGTGCTCGACGATCACCGTTCCCGAGGCTCGTCCTCCGCTTGCGACTCGTCGATTGCTTCTTCCGTGTATTCTCCCAAAAGGCTGCGCGATCGAAGAACGCGTTCAGATAGCCGCCTCCGGCGACTTCCACTCGCGCGATGCCATCGATTTTGGGCAGAGAACCGGCAATCTCCTGGGCGATTGCCCGCGGCGCTTTCTTCAGCCTCTTGGCCAATTCGAAGCAGAGCGGAGACGCGGCTTCGCCCAACTCCAGCTTGGGCGGCCGTTCCAGGACGATACTCGATTTAACGTTATATTTTTCGCGCACATGCGCGGCCAGCGCTTCGCGCAAGCGGTTTAAAAGTGTCTGGTACACGATTCCTCAGTTCGATGCAAATTCCACATGGAATTGTTCAGTATACCAGCAACGATTTGCCTTCTTCGCACCTTGCGG
>CAVXDE010000035.1:0-136595 GCA_963760435.1 uncultured Alphaproteobacteria bacterium | reverse complement strand
ACGCGCCGGCGAACTTCATCGGGAATGCGGTTCCAGACCCGATCTGGCTTCGATGGCCTGTCTTCGAGGGCTTCCGGCCCGCCGGATCGGAAGCCTTCATACCAGCGATAAAACGTCGACGGCTTGATGCCGAGCATCTCCAGCGTTCGTCGGACCGGCAGATGCGACTGTTCGACGAGGTGGATGATCTCCAGCCTTTCGGACGCGGGGAGCCTCATGTTTGGTCTCCCCCATCCGCGATCATGCTTTTTTTAAGCAGCCGCAATTCAAGCGCTTGCTCGGCAACGACTTCCTTCAAGTCCTGCGCCTCGCGCCTGAGTCGCTTGACTTCATCGGTCGTCGCCGCACGTGCCGTGTCTCCGGCGAGCCGGCGCTTACCAGCCTCGAGGAACTCCTTCGACCAGGAGTAATACATGCTCTCGGCGATGCCCTCACGCCGGCACAGCTCGGCGATCGAAGTTTCGCCGCGCAGGCCATCGAGCACGATGCGGATCTTCTCTTCGGCCGCATGGTGCTTTCGCGTCGCCCGCCGAATGTCGCGGACAAGATTCTCGGACGTCACCGGGGTGGAGTTGGATTTCTGTCTCATCTTCGCTCCTTGGGGCCTACGATGAGCCAGAAATCCTCTGTTCCTCAAGCCGCTAGTTTTGTCTCAGTGGTGTTGAAGCGGGACAGTCCCATAATTCGAGATCGCCCCGCTGAGCGACCCTGCTTAGGCGGCGGAGGGCGGGCAAACTCTCCGCCGCGCCCATTTTCGCCCGCCTGTGGGTCTGCCCCTATTTCTTGCCCGCAGGATTTGTTGGTCCGGTAGGTGAGCCGCCAGAGCCTGTGGTCGTGTTCGCACCTGGAGCAGGAGCCGGTTGAACTCCCAGAATTCCATTGACCGTGCCCGTCGCCGCTCCCACGGCACCGCCCACGACAGCACCGACTGGGCCGGCCGCCTGACCGCCTGCCGCAGCGCCCTCCTGAGCACCACGGACTGTTCCCTGAGCACTCGCAGCGCTGGTAGCTACCAACGCTATGAACAAGGTCGCGCCTAAAGTTACTTTGCGCATCTGCCACTCCATTAGGTAACTCTGAGTCGTGTCGCCGGGGAAGAAGAATGCCCCGGCTCTCACCGGGGCTGAATTTCTCTCAGAAGTGGGACTGCCTGAGATCGCCCCCATCCTGCCGCAGATGGGCGGGGCGGGCAAGGTGGCGCCAGCCGTCGCGGTCAGCCTGCAAGATCAAGAACCCGGCGCATCCGGCGATCGAGCCAGCAATGCTGATTGCACTGAGCAAGCGAGTGCGGCGATGAGCAATCACGGCGTCGCCGCCCCCAAATGCAAAGCCCAGGTGCACGTATGCTCATGCGGGGTGCCGACCATAGTTGTTGGCAATAGCCGTGAGTTCGCCCTCGCGCGCAATCCGCTCATGCTGCTCGATGACATGATGAATGCGATAATAGCACTCACCGTTCCTCTGAGGCAGCTTCGCGGTGACGACCCAAGTTCCAGACGGCACATAAGTTCCGCGTGGCGTTTGATATGCAACAGCTTGCCCGAGGTAGAACTTGTGCATTAGCTTTGGGATGCCCTCTCGAGGCCGTCAGTTCATCGCTTTCGCGTAAGCTTTCGCACGGCTGTCCTAGCAGGGCGAGACGATTCCCTGACTTTCGCTAGTCTCATTGCCCGCAGCCGCGCAGCCTTATCTACTTCGGCCTGCTGCTTGGCGCGATATTCCTGCATCGCGCTTCGCTCCGGTAAGGAGGTTGCGCTCGGTGCGGGCGCGATGGTGCGAAAAACTGCTTCAGCGCGAGCACGCGCGTTGTCGGCGGAGTTGGTCACGTCTATTCGTTTTCGTTTCCGTTGCGGGTAGATAGTGATTGAGCACGAACAACCTGATTTCTGAAGAGAGATTTGCATGCTGACGCTTGCTATCGATTTCGGCAATCAAGTCGAACACGGGCCTCTGTTGAGCGGCTGCAATTTCCTTAAGCGCGTCCCAGAATGCATCTTCCAGGCTTATGCAGGTCATGCGTTCATTTAGGCGGACATTGCGTTTGAGTACCAGCGATTTGCCTCTCTGTTTCTCAGGCCTCATTGCTGCGCCTTGCTTCTGTCGGCCACAGTTGCACTCCAACAGAATCGATAAACTGAATCCCGACATCTTCCAGGATGGTTTGAATTATTGCCAAGTCTTCGAGTCGCCGCCTTGGCCGCTTCGCAGTCTCCTCGAGTTCCTGCGTGTCGGCAATGTTCATGGCCGCACGGCGAGCTAAATCTGGAACGCTCCAGCCGAGCAGGATGCGCGCAGCCTTAATCTGCGCGCCAGTTATCATGGCCGATCAACGAACACGGTGAACCGATACAACACAAGAAATACTTTTAAGCCCACTAATGACAAATTTCCCAATTTGAGATCATCATTGGAATCCTCAAACTAGAAAATAGATCTTTGGGTATAGGCCACGCCTCGTACCAGCCAATCCAATGCGGCGGCAACCGCGTGGACGTGCGGCGGCTATGCCCACTGATATATTTGGCCATCACTTGAAGCACATTAGCATTTGCTTAACGGCCAATGGGTCTGCGGAGCCGTAAGGATAAAGCCGTTGTCGCGCGCACAATCAAATTGGGAATCCTTCGAGAACTTTGATCTGGTCAGCGGTCGCGAAGGTCGGCCCAACGTGTACGGTGAACGTCGCGATCAATTGCTAGAGAAACTGCGGGAAGTGCATTGTTGTTCGCGCTATGATTTACCGGCCAAGCTTGTGAAGCATTTTGATGTGGCCAGGTTCATTCGCGAGAGGCTAAAGCAGTAATGGTTGACATCACTCAGATCATCGGGCCTTCCCGCCGATGACGCTCGGCAACATGCGCGAGCTGGGCGCGCTACCTCAACAATACGTGTCGCCACCAAGCGATCAAGGATGATCCAGCAGCTCCGAGCTCGCGTATACGCAGGCGGCTAGCTCAATGGCCGCTCGCTGTGTCATCTCGGTCGGTGATGACCCCTCCTATGTCGAAGGATCTACTTCTTGGATTATGATTGAAAGTATTAAGCACGTCTGCAGCGGCGCCAGTATAATCGTCCATCAATCGTGCCCCGTTAATTCCCATAAGCTCTAGATAGCTAAAAACCTTCCCAGCAAGAGAGTACGGAATTAGATACTTGATGACAATCGGCCCGTTAACGCCCACACGTTTGGACGTTTCGTGCTCTCCAATGAATGCTTCAAGATCAGACACACCCAGATCTTCGTAAACTAATGTATCGTATAAAAAACATCCCATTTGACGTTGTACCTTGGTGTTCGCGCTTGATGCGGCGGCCGCGAACGGTAGGGCTTTATATCAGCGTGGCGAGGTTCCCGTTCTTAAAGTACTGAACAGCCCAGCGCGGGAGGAACCGCGCAGCGTAACCACAGTCAGTGCGCCGTCACCAGGCTCACCAGTGAGGAAGAGCTACTGATTACCTTGAGGTTCGATACAACCTTGCCGTAAGGATGGCCCTGTCTTGGTTAGGCAATCCCGCAACGCTAACATGCGTCCTTCAATTCCGACCCCTTCCTTGATGTGGATGTGGTCCCGGTCGTGGCTCGGGCCGTGAACGCCAAAAATCTCAAGGGGCTTCCAGTCCTGTGGCAAAGAATATTTCCGAATGATGATCCTCCGAGCCGCCTCTTTTGCTTTCGTCCAGTCGGCATGAACCTCAGACAGCTCATTCAGTAGAGCTTTGTATTCGGCATCCGGGCGAGTTGCGGCACGGTTAGTCGCCAGGATGACCCATTTTTTATACTTTAGCGATCTGCTCGGGTCGGGAGCGTAATACACTTGTGCCAATTCTTGCTCGGGATCCTTCTGCAAGACTAACACGCTTGCAAAATTAACGTCGCGCACAATCGAACGTTCAGCGACGTATACAGCGGTAGCAATCCAGTCGCCTGGCTGCCCGCCCTCCACGACCAGCGAGACAAACGCCTCTACCTTTTTGTCCTTGTATGCGTAGTTGCGAAACGCTTGCTCTATTGTAAACGGTAGTACGCTTCCAAAAACATCAGAGAAGTCATCGCAATTGGAGCCGCGAATTGTAAACGACCCGATCTTTCTAGGTGGACAAACTCCATCTTCAGCCTGCACTACATAACCTTCAACCATGTTCCAATATAGCTCAATTCTAGACCACCTTGGATTGGCGAAATCCGATAGTTTCCCGGTCCCAACGTTAATTCGAGATAAAAACGATAGGTCATTTGCGACGGATTCACTGTAGCCTGAATTGTCAAAACCTTTCCGACGTGCATTGACCCAATAAACAAAGGCCTCAGGTCCGAGGGGGAGCATGTTCGAGTACGCTCCCCACGGCACGGCCAAATTACCGTCAACCTTCCAGACTACATAACCCGCTCCACTGTTCTGTAATGGTATTGGGCGATCGGGGAGATCATAATCGAAGTACATCATCAAAGCCGACACGAAATTGGGAGCTATCGGCCTTTTTGCGATGGATTCAGAGCCATAGTTCATAACTACATATTCCGCGCCACTACGGGCGTAAACGAAATACCAACCTCGGACGTAAAAGGGAATCCGATCGCTTGCGTACTCCAAAACGGCTCCTACCGTGTTGCCAGAGTTTGTTAGGCTTGCAAGAATTCGCTGTTTCAGCGCGGCGTTGCTTACAGCATCGCGACGGTTCAGCTGAGTATTTCGTTCTTTGGCCCGATTATAAATTATATCCTCGCATCTAGGCTTGTTCCGCGCATCGTATGCTCTGCATTGCACCGGTATACGAAAGTCATCAGCGTATCCCTCGGAGGTCACGATGGCGAGGACCACTGCCAGACCCATTTTCCATCCCATTGGGCTACTCTTCGTTCCGGCCGAAGACATGAACATACATAACGCAGTTGACTTTGACACTGATCAATTAGAGGCCATTCCTGCCTGATAATCCCGATGCAGGTTGCCGCCGGCCAGCGGTGTCATCGTTCCAGCGTTGCGCCGAGTCCGGCGGCAAGCGCGTTTGACGTGCGGCCCAACTGGAAAGAGCGACCCGGCATGCCGGATCAAGGGAGGCCGGCGTGAGGAGGACCTGATTTGACCCGCTGGCGCGTGTCGGTATCATCGGCAAGCACCTACAACACGTCGGAACCGTCGAGGCTGCACGCCTCGCGCTGCCCCGCCGTGGCGCCCCCTGGCGCCGAGCGTTCGCCGGCCGGCCATCCAGGCGCTGCCACTGAAGCAATATGTCGGCATAAGATCGCATCGAGATCCAAAGATTCCGGGCGGTGCAACGCACATGCGTTTCGTGGCGCAAGCAAAACTGTCAGTACAGGGCCGGTGGAGATCAGGCGACCTATCTTGACTGCATGGCTTGGGCTCCATCACGACCGCGACGAACGCAGGACGGGCGGATGGGCTTGCGGTTAGCGGCTTTGATTCAGCATGGCAATCTGCGCGGACTACTCGCTCCAAGTCCAAGTTTGAGTGCCTTCATCTGTTGAAATTGAAGCCTTAAAGATATGGCAAAGCGAATCGCGGCTTATTCGATCTCCAAACTCAAGAAGTCCTCTGCACGTCAAATCTTACAGGCGGTGGAGTAAATCGTGGATCTTGAGGAACTATAGGCCGTGGAAACAAAGGATATCCCCAGACCCACGTCAGATGATTATCTTGACTGACGGCAGGCCGCCCTACACCACTTAGACCTGAGCATTCGAGACGATCATTAATCATGATATCTCTGATTTCAAATTTACCGTTACGCATACTTGTTATGACCAAGGTATCATAAGTAAAGTCTTGTCCAAGGTACGATGTATACGACGTATGCTTTTCCGCTCTAAGTCCAAGATCACCCGCGTAAGAACAAGTCGCCAGCAATGAGCTAGCGGTTGCTAGGATGGCGGCTCGCCAAAATGAGACAAATCTCTTCATTTTCGTAAGATTAGAACTTCTAGGAAGATCCGAATTTGAGCGTTCGTTAGTCGTTTTGATTGCGGTCAGCGCTTCGGTGATGCAGTTCCGAGCATCATCGAACTCGCCGATTTCAACATACGTCCTACCCAAACATGACGAGAACAACGGTATCCAGTTGGTGGCTCCTTGGAGTCGACGTGCACTGAGCCCGTTGGTCAATGCCTGAATAGCGTCCATGGCTTTGCCGGTGAGGGCAAACACTAAACCTTGTACGACTATTCCGCTAGCCTTCCAGGATAAGGCCCCCTTCTCGTGGGCCAATGCGATAAGTTCCTCGATCTCTCGCGACGCTGTCGTGTAATTGCCGCAGAACGCGTGGGTCAAGCTGGTGTGATATAGCGCAAGCAACAAGGTGATAGCTTGAAGCGTTTTACGCGCATCAGTGACTGCTCGCCCCGCATCAGTGAGAGCCGCCTCGGGGTAGCCAAGAAACCAAAGGAACAGCGACCGGAAGGACAGGGTTGACACTTCCGTGTCTACGCCGAAGCGAGTCGCTAGGGGTCCATGCTCGACAGTTTCGTAAAGCGCAAGCGCCTGATCGCTATGCACTCGCGCTTTCACGAGGTCTCCCGTACTTGCCAAGGCATTGGCCATCAGGCGATGTCCAACCACGAGCGGTGCTGCCGACCCTTGCTTCTCGGCAAGCGCTAGGAAATGGGCTGCAAGCTCGCGCATCACGTCGCCGTTAAACGCCGCATAATTCGCAGTGAGAGAAGCGTGGAGGACCGAGAACAACAGCAGTGGGTCTTCAAGGCTCTCTCCGAGCGCTTCAGCTTGTTCAATCAGCAGGCGCGCCCGCTCTGCCGCCGCTTTGGTTTCCGGCGCAGCATACCCTTTAAGGTGGATTAGCGGAGTTAGGAGCGCTACCTGAAGCCTGATCTGTTCGTAGCGTCGAGCAGGCGTCGGGGTCAGCGTCCCTATCAGGTCGATAGCGCGCGCGAGTTGTTGGGCCGCTTCGACCAGGGCAGAGCGTTCCAGAGAGAGCCGTCCTGCTTTGCCCCACAGGCCCGCAGCCTTCTCGCTCATGCCAGCCTCGGTGCAATGACGCGCTAATAGCTCTGGCTGGCTCTCTGCGATTTCCGGGAATTGGCTTTCGAGTGCTTCGGCGATACGGGCGTGGAGCGCGCGTCTCGGCTCGCGCAGCAGCGTACCATAGGCCGCATCTTGCACCAGGGCGTGTTTGAACAGGTAGGTCGCGTGCGGCGGCGCGCCCTGCCGGAACAGCAAACCCGCCGCAATTAGACGGTCGAGCGCCGATCCCAACTCCGCCTCTGGTTTACGCACCACAGCAGCCAAGATGGGATGCGAAAACTCGCGGCCGATTGCCGATCCGATTTGCGCCACCTCCTTGGCGGTGCCCAGGCGGTCGAGCCGTGCCATCAGCGAGGCGTGCAGGCTCGCAGGGACCGCCAGTGCTGGATCGGCAGCGGCGGTCTGGCTCGCCTGGCCCTCGTTTTCTGTTTCCAGCACTGCCTTCGTCATCTCCTCCACGAATAGGGGGATGCCATCGGTACGCTCGATGATGTCTTGCCTGACGCTCGCCGGAAGCAACTTGTTGCCGATGACGGTGTCGATCATCTCCCCAACTTCTCGCTGCGGCAGTCGATTGAGGCTGAGAGCGGTCACGTAGGGCCGCCCAACCCAAGGCGGCTCGAACTCCGGCCGAACCGTCACGATCAGCAACACGCATATCGACGAGTTTTTCGACATGCGGCCCAAAGTGAAACGAAACCCCTATCCGATCCGCCATGCTGGCGATCGCCTGCAGGCGGGTGAGCGCCTGGATTAGTTCGGGCGAACATTTTTGCAGCGTATCGGCAGCGCTATTGAGCTTCTCTGCAGTGCGCTGCCGCGCGGCCTTATCGGCTGCGGCCTCCTCACGAAGCCGCGCCGCTTCAATCCGCGGCTCGATCTCGCCAATCAGCAGATCAGACCGCTCCAATGCGCGATGTGCTTGGTCGAGCGCCGCCTCGGCCGCGGTGACGGCCGCATCATCACTAGACAACAGACCTTCGGTTCGGTCCGTAGTCAGTGCCGCGATCTTGCCGACCGTCTCGGCGCGCTCGTGGCGCAGCTTGTCCAGTGCGGTCGCCAACTCCGTCGAACTGGCCTTATCCGGATCATCGACGCCGAACAACTTGCCAAGCTTCGGCATTCTCGCCACCACGTTCATGGGCACCGTCTGAAGATTGCTCATCCTGTACCCGACGATTTGGCGGTGCATTGTCAATTGCAAGAAGCAATCTTCGCGGCGGGGTGCGTGTCCACAAGAGCACGTTCCGCACCTGAACTCGCGACAGGCCAGCGCCGCCGTTGCTCTCGAGAACTTGCCGGAGAAGAACTCGCCTCGGCGTCGATGGCCGGGTCAGCAGCACCGCCTCGCGGTCGAGCGCAAAACTGATGGCAGGCGGCCGGGCGCAAGCGGGAATGTCCCCGAAAAATCGGGCGGCCAGCTCCCGAATTAACTGATCGCGGCGTGCTAACCGGGCCGGCCGGGAATCGTCGTCCGTCATTGATCGCGCCCCAGCCGATCGGCCACACACATCGTTCGCTCGAATATGTTGGCAAGTTCAGTCCCTACCGCCGCCTTGGTCGCGGCATCGAGCTCCGCCGAGTTTGCCAGTCCGTCGTGCATGTTCCGCGTGATGCGATACAAGATCTCCCCGATCAACCAGTGATGCGGCCCGACGGCGACAAGCTCGCGATCCCCCACACGCACGAGGGCACCAGGAATTAGCCGCAGCGCGGCCATCAGCTCAGATCGAAAGTCGAGCCTTGCATCGCTCGGCTGCATGGCCGCGGCGCAACAGAGAGAGATCGCGCGGTCAAGCTCAGGGGCCATCAGCAAAGTCATCCACAGCGCCACCCGCCTCGCCGGTCGCGGTCAAAGCCGCAGCCTGTCGCCTCATCAAAGCAGCGGCCTCGGCCCAAATCTCATCGATCAGCGTCGTGAGCCGCTCGCGCAGCGGCAGGTCGTTACGATCGAGGCGCGCCGGCAGCGAGTTCGAACTTCATTTTGAGCAGGCCATAAAGCTCGTCCTGGCAGAACAAGCTCTCGGAAAGCTCGATTAGACGATGGTCAAGCAGGGCGTTTTTGAGCTCCAGCGCCCGGGTCCGCTGGCGAATGAGATCATTCGCGGCGGCGGTTTTGGAGGCATTCCTGGCTTCATCTTTGAGCCAGCGAACATAGGCCTGCACAGAAACAGCCAGCGGATATCGGCTGTTAGCCGCGCGCGGCAGAATGCCGTCATTAGCCATCTGCCCGATCCGTTGTTTGCTCAAACCAAGCACGATTCCGAGTTCCACGGCGGACACTTCGGCGGTCGCGACGCCTTGCTTTTGCTCATTCATGATGCAACTCCTAGTAAAGTAAAACGTGAAAACGATGCGGCCAGTTCTACACGAAATACGGGCTGCTCCGCCAGCGCACTCGACCGGAGGTTGCGGGAGTACCTTCGTTTTCGTGAGGATTTCTTCTTCTGCAACTTACAGTCTCCTTCGATTCGTTTGGCCAGCTGCCCTCGCCGAAGCCGATCCACCAAACCTCGTGCTGCCGCGAGCCGCGAACCCCTGCCGCTGGTGAGTGGTGAAGGGCGCGGCGGGCGTGCCCGTGGGTGGCGCTGGAGACGGAACGGGTCGAGTGTCGCTGCCGATGCCCTTCCACGATCGAGCCCGGTGGGCCTGATGCGCGGCGACACGTCGAGAGGCACTGGCGTGCGTGCGGGCCGGCGTGTGATCGACGTCTTGGACCGGACGGGCTGGCACGATCCGCATGCCGGGTTTGGAGTTTTGGATTCGAACTTCGAAACTGATCATCCACCGTCCCACCGCAGTGCCCTTCCTCCGCAGCGCATGTCATCGATCGTTCAGCAACACGGCAAACGGCGAACGCGGAGCATCGTCTCCACACACCAAGTGGCCCCGACCTAGGCGCCTAACGGACGGGCCGGCGCATCCGAAATGTCGGCTATTGTTACAGTGCAGGCACGCCGCAACGATGTTGCCTTGAGTGACCGGGCCGCCTTCATGCGCCGCTACGAGATGATCTCCCGTGAGCTTCTGCGGATGTCCATCGGGCGCGTCGGGCAGCATCGCAACACCGCACCAGTAGCAGGCACCGCCCTGCACCACGAAGGCAGTATCTCGCAGCGTCCTTAGTCTGCGTTCTTCGCTGCTGGTCAGTCTGTGCCGTCGGGGCATTTTGGGTCGCAAATTTGGCCTTGGGTTCGGAGATCCGCACCTCTGCAGCAGCACCCCAGCCTCTGCGTTACGCGGGCAGGCTCAACACGGCAGCTGCAAGCTCTTCGAGAGTTGGCTTAGCCACTGCCCGCCCAGCTCTATCCGAATCACGCCGTGAGCCACGAGTAGATTGCCGCTGCTGGGTCAAGTCCACCACCGCATCCACCACCGCAACTCGCAACCAAGCCGGGCCACAAAGGAATTGTGGAGAGGGAGCAATAACCTCCCAACGATTCCCGTCCAGTCTGTGCACCGCGAACTGAGTCAGCTCTTCCATGCCAACAAATATAGGAAGCCTGTCTTAGGGCTAAGCTACCACCAAACAAGTCCTTCTATAAGGAATCTAAAATTCAAGAGAGAGTCAGTAAGAGTCAAAGTCTAGATAGTTAAGAGCGTAGCCCCCCAGGAGGACGGACCGTAGCCCCCCAGGAGGGCGGTGTACCGTCACGCCCCGGGAGGACGGTCACTTGGCCGGTTCGGGCCAGTTGGCCAGTGTGACCCTACCGACTTCTCCCGGTTCGGTTGCCTCAACCCGGACGACTTCGGTCTGTTCGAGGGCCAGAATAAAGCGCCGCTTGCCTTGTCGGCTGATACCTAAGATCTCGAACGCGTCTGTCGGTACCGTCACCGTGGCGGACTTACAAATGCAGCAGCGGCGGTAGAGCAAAAGCACAAACAATAGCTGGCGCTTGCTCTTTACCAGGAGCTATCGCCAAATTTTGGTGACGGAAGGGATCAGGCGGCAACGGCTTGAGCTTGCGATTTAACGATCTCCATTCCGTCGGTGAACTTTACACCGAGGATGACTTTCGGCAACTGGTTGTGACCATCGAGGCGGCGCCAGCTTTTCTCGGCGGCCTCGGCGAGCTTGAAGATCATGGCGAGCGCGGTCCTGTTTGACAGGCATCCCTTGGAGCGTACGGTGCGATGACGCACGGTCGCGAACGAGCTTTCGATGACGTTCGTCGTGCGCAGATGCTTCCAGTGCTCGGCAGGGAAGTCGTAAAAAGCTAGCAGCGCGTCGCGATCCTTGATCAGGCAGTCGACCGCCTTGTCGTATTTGACGCCCCAGTGTTTCCACGAAGGCATCGAACGCCATGAGTGCATCGTTCTTGGTCTCAGCCATCCAGACTTTCCTGCAGCGCGCGCTTGGCTTTCGATTGCTGGCTCTTCGGCAACTTGTTCAGCACGTTGGCGGTTTTGTGCACCCAGCAGCGCTGGCCGCGGGTCTGCGGCCACACTTCCTCGACCGCCTGCCAGAAGCCGAGCGCGCCGTCGGCGACCGCGAGTTCGGGCCCCATCGCGAGCCCGCGCCGCTTCAGATCGAGGAGCAACTCACGCCAGGACTGCGCGCTCTCGCGCACGCCGTCTGTGAGGCCAACAAGTTCCTTCTTGCCCTCGGGCGTGGCGCCGATGATGACCAGCAAGCATTGTGCGGCGTCCTCGAGCCTGGCCTGCACATGGATGCCGTCGACCCAAAAGTAGACATAGCGCTTGGCTGACAGGTCACGCTTGCTCCAGTGCGCGTGCTCCTCCGCCCAGGCCTCCTTGAGCCTGGAGATCGTCGATGCCGAGAGCCCGCCCGCATCCTTGCCGAGCAGCGCGATTAGCGCCTCCTCGAAGTCGCCGGTGGAGACGCCCTTGAGGTAGAGGACCTGGATCAGCACCTCAAGGTCTTCGATCGGCGTGCATAGGGCGCAGAATTGCCGACCAAAAGCCGATGCGCTCGCCGCCTTCCCCGACCGTCCTGCACGCGTCGACAGCGCACCGCGACCGGACCGACGTCCGGTCGCCACGATCTCACGCTCGGGCAGATGTCCATGGCACGTACCAGCCGCTGGCGCGCCGTCGTCACGCAGCTCGTCAGCCGTGGCGCGGCAAGCTGCCAGCAAGGCGGCAACTTCCTGCTCGACTGCCCGGCCAGCAGCGCTCGCGCGCCGTCGCGCAAAGCCTCGGTCAGTGGATCAGCAAAACTTCCTGGCTGCGAGAGTTCGAAAACGTTAGTGTCGGTCACGGCGTATCACTCCTTCGGTGGAGAAGTGGAGGCGTCAAGCACCCCACGATACGCCGCCTTCCCCCTTATGCCGTCACCAACTTTCGCCCATGCTCCTTTCCAGCGGTGCCACCCACTCAAGCCATGACAGCGAACACCCGATCCACGGGCTTTTGCTGCCACGCGGTTTTGCCTTCTGCCACGCAGGGTCATCAAACGGATCGCCGGTCTCAAACAGGTCATCCGTCATGCCCTTCGCTCCTCCAGTTCAGCCAGCAATTTCGTCACCGTGGTCCACATCGCCAGGCCGCGCTTATCGTGATAGCGCTCGCCGGGCAGGATGCGTTGCTCATCGGTCGGCAGCGGGTAGCCGCGCAGCACGATGGCGGCAGCGTCGCGCATGCAGTGATCGAGCGCAGCCGATACGTCACTCACGAGACCGACCGGGCATTGGGCCATCACCGCGTCATGTACCGGGGCTACGATCTCAATTCCGCGGCGTTCGGCCAGAATGCAGAGTACGTGCAGAATCTCGGCACCCGTGCTCTGCATTGGGAAATTGCGCACCGTGCGCGGATTGATGTTGGGCGGGCACTGCATGCGCCAGTCGAACGGGGTGCCTACCTCCAGGAACATACCGGCATGGTCGAGCACACTGGCGACGAAGCTCTCGAACACTCGAAATCGAGCCTTCAGCCGCGCCAAAATCTCGGCGGCTTCATAGACTGACAACCCGGTCCGCACCGCGAGAGAAAACGCGCCCAACCCATACTGGATTCCGAGCACGACGGTCTTGAACAGCGTGCGAACGGCGGCAACTTCGTCCGGCGACATGCTGGGCGATAGGAAGCCAAGCTGATCGGCAATGCCGAGATAAACGTCGCCAGATTCACACGCCTCCAGCAGTACAGTGTCACCCGACAAAACCGCCGCAATGCGGACTTCCTGTTGGCAAAAGTCCCGGTGCACCAGAGCTAGGCCAGGCGGCGGCGTGATCAGAAACCGAATCCACTTCGCCGGTCCGAACATATACTTGGAATTGCTCGGCTGGCTGCGCGCGGTTTTGCTGCCGAAGGCGCCCAGCAATGTTCTATTGCGCCCGTCGCTGCCGACGTGCAGATCGTTGAGTCGCAGCGCAGATAGCGAGTAGCGCAGCTCGCGTAGTGGCTCAATGAACGGATACTTTCCCGCCATTTCGCGGAATGTTTCATCGGTTTCATCCAGCGAGCCGTCCTCATAGGTTGGCCAGCTCATCCGATTGCGGCGCAGGTACGCCTTGAACCGGTTCTTGTTCCAATGTGGTTTGCCGCTTTTGTCGATCGTATAGATCTGGAACGGCCGATCCAGCTCGACGACGAGACCGGCTTGCATGCCGGTCCAACTGTTGCGGATTTGTGTAAGTAGCGGCCGATCGACCGGCACGCCGCGCCGCTCCTGCTGTGCGGTTGGCCATTGAAACTTGGCGCGCTGCAGTGCGTGTGGCAACGAACGGATGGTGGGGATGATGTGCGGAACCAAGCGCGCCAACGCGCGCACATCGTCCTCGCAGTACTCTAGAATTTCCCGACGCTCTTCGTTGCTAAACGGTGGGCCCTGGAGGATGCGGCCGCGCATGTCTTTTTTGTGCGCGAGGTCGAGCTCGTCTTCGCAGAAGTAACGTAACGCTCCGCTCAGGTCGTGGAATCCCTTCGGCCGGTCTTCGGCTATAGCCGAACCGTCATTCACGAAGTGCCGAAACTCAATGTAAGGGTCGAGTGCCCGCGCCGGCTCGCCCCAGCCCAACGCGATGTGGGTGCCAAATTCGGCAGTGAGCATGTAACCGAGAATCAGCGCGTCAGCGTCGAGTCGATACGGCGGGAAAATGCCGAGCTCGTCCTGCCATCGGTGGACGGTACGACCCGAGCGCATCTCGTACGCAACGAGACAAAGCGGGGTGATGGGATCACCATCAACCCCGCCATTGGCCTTACCCTTTCCGGGATAGTACTCCGTATCGACGCACCAGATCTCCCGAAACGGCAGCTCCCGCCAATCAGGACAGACCATCGTCGTCAGTCTTCTTCGTGGGAGGCGGAGCGCCAATCAGTTCGTCACGCACGACGGGGTGGCTGTCATCGCGAATGACGCCGTTTTCGCCAAACGCCAGCTTTACCAATTCGTCGAACGCCGGCAGCTTGCCCCAATCCGGCTCGGGCGCGTAGCCGGGCTGGGCATCACGGGTTACGTATCTCCCTTTCACCCAAGTGAGCTTGACCCAGCGCTCCATCGCCGTTCTGGCGGCTGAGCGGGCGCTGACCCAAGCATTGTTATCCTTCTCGCCGTCCTTTGGCAGCTTGAGCGCCCAGAGACGCGGCGAGCCTTCGCGGTCCACAACGGTTACCAGCGTGGCGCGCTGCGTCTCGTCAAACCGACCACGCATTGGTTCGGCGATGATGTAGTGCGCCTCTTCGACCTGGCCCTCAATTTTGTGCACGTAGATCTCGGTTAAGCGGCGATACTTGGGGTCCGAATTGACGCGAAAGAACGACTTCGGCTTGCCAACCGGGACGTTGTGAAAGTGCACGTCAACCAGGCCATCGCCGAGCTTGGGGTCGAGCCACAGATCATTGATGTCAGCCGCGTCCTCGGGCGGCGGCACCAGCTCAATCTTCGGTTTCTTTGCTTCGTCAGTCATGCTGACCTCCGCTTGCTACGCGTTGCCGACAGCCGGCCGGCGCGGTTGCGTCTAAAGTCCGTGCCGTGCCCGATGATGGGGTGAGCACAGCGCTTCGAGGTCGGCGTTCTCCTCGAGACCGAGAGTTTCGTAGTGAAGGTGATGACACTCGTCGGCAGGCTGCGCGCAGCCTGGGTATTCACACCGCCAACTTACCGACATCATTTTGCGGGTGCGGGTGCGCTTCCAGCGACAGCTGTTGATGTGCGACCGATAGAGCGCCGCCTGCGGCCGCCAAGGAAGCTGAATCAGCTCGAACTTTGCACCGCACCAAACGCGCATCGTATTCAGCGGGTCACGGTCTTCGAGTTCGACCCGCCGGTGCGTCCGAAGCTCCTGCAGTGCCATGCTGAACTTACTGCAGACAAACTGCGATAGCTTGAACCCGTTGGGCCCGTCCTCATCGTGCGCCGCTGCATATTCCGCGCGCCAGATTCGATCTTCCGCCTCGCGCTTAGCGATGATCCAATCGAGATATCGGATCCGGTCCTCGAATCGCATGCACGCGTACCAGGGCACGTTATTGAGATCATAAAAATCAGCATCCGCCGGCCGCCGTGGGTCCTCGCAGACGAAACTGTCATCCTCATTGCGTTGGAACGTGAATCGCGGC
This sequence comes from uncultured Alphaproteobacteria bacterium, assembly GCA_963760435.1. Lineage (GTDB taxonomy): Bacteria > Pseudomonadota > Alphaproteobacteria > Rhizobiales > Xanthobacteraceae > JAFAXD01. The sequence continues at coordinate 121,074 of CAVXDE010000035.1, read as the reverse complement.
GGCGGATCAAACCGTCGGTCTACGTAGGTGACGGCTAAGCTTTTCGCCATTTGTTTCGTCCTCCAGCATCGAGCCAACATCCGGCCGGTGGTTCTCTCAAGTTGTTGACGCAGAAAGTCCCTGGCGGCGCAGCGGTTTCCTAGCTGTTGCGCATGAACTCGACATACAGAGTGAGAAATCGCAACGCCATGATCTCGATTGCCAAGGAGCCTGATAGGCGGGGTCACCTTTCCAACGCGTTTGAACTTTTTCCAAGGTCTCAATGATACTGGCGATCTCCTTCGCCAATGCCACGATGTTGAACCCAGGGTCGTGTACTTGCGATTGCTCGATCACCATGCGCACCGCGTCGTTGTCGAATCCGATGGTGGTAAGAGCGCAATGGGAATCTTCATGCATCGTTGCCATTCTCACCTCCTGTTTCCTCATGCACTGACACGCATCTAAACCCGTGCTGCCGCAGCAATCGTTTCAGCACCAGCCGCAGCTCGCGGATCGCGTCTACGCCGGGCAGTGCCCGCAGTTTCAACACGTAGATCGCGGGCCGCCTGTCTGCGCTCATTCGACGTAACGAAATGTCTGGCTGAGCTCCCTGAGCGCCGTACCGAACAAACTGTCACCCACGCCCACAATTCGCGGGTCGCGCATTACATCGGTAACCGCCTCGTGCGTGACGAACCGTCCAGTCGACAGCACCCAAATCACACGTGCTCCGCGGTTGCAGCGATGCAAGCTGGCGCCGTTGCGCATCTCTTCAAGAATACGGGCCGCAGCCTGCTGGCGTCGCTGTTGCGCGGCGATACGGTGATTTAAGCGCCGCTGCGTATTGCGTAACGACCGGGTCGTTGGGACAGGCATCGGTTATCCTCCAACTCGCTTACGGAGCAGCAGAAAAGTGATCAACCTGGTCGCCCCAGGCATGCCATCCAGGCCATCGCTGACGGGCGAACAATTCAATGCGCGGCCCATCGCACAGCGCCTCGATGCGTTCGTAAATCTCGTCCGGTTTGCGACTGTGTTCGCGACGTGGTGCGACTATCAACTCGCGCACCGCTTTGGACTTGCGTTTCGGCGAGCCGCGCCGGCCGAGCCAGCAGACCTCGGCGTTCTTGCGCGTGCCGTAACCGCCGCCCATGGCGAATCCGACGCCCTTCGGATTCAGCTTCGCCCAGACAAACGCAGAGCCGGCGAACTGGAAATCCCAGGCGCTCATCAACGGTTCGATTACCAACACCGACCGCAGTGGAATCCACAGGAACAGGAACGCGTCGTCGGCAGCGATATTGGCAACCGGCAGCGCGGCGAGCTGATCTATGCTCATGCATGCGTAATGGTGCTGCGGGGCACGCCCTTCACCTTTCGCGGAACGGGTGACGAATGCGAGAGGCGGGTCGGCCAAAATCGCCCGAGCGCCGCCAGGTGGGCGGATCATCACGAGGGGATTAGTCGGGCGCTCGAGCATATTTGGCTACGTGGTGGTGGTCATCATCAGTGCCGGCATGACCGGCAGACGCGGCTTGCGACCCGCGTTTCGACCTATTTGGTCTGCGCAAAGATCGAGGCAGGCTCGTCTAGATGCGTCTGCGCCTCCGCGATGATTGTTCGCACCCTGTCAAGGATGTCCGGGCGCTTGCTGTGCTCGGCGCCAGCAATCAATGCTGAGAGCAAATGGTCCACTGCCACGCATAAGGCTTCCGGTGTGTAGCAACCGGCGGAGTTGCCGTGACAATTCTCCATCACGGCATACGCCCCCATCGCTATAGCCATCCCCGCTAGTTCGGGATCGTGGACGACGTTCGGTTCTGGAGTCGTGTTGTTGTCCATTTCTATCTCCTGGGGTTGGGCGATGTGTAGTTGCTCGAATATCGGCCGTGCGGCTTCCGCTAGGGATTTCCAGGGCATGGCGGCCACTTAGTTGGTACGGTGTGGTTGGGTTTGTTGCCGCTCGATCATCAAATCGAGCAGCAAGTCCGCCCAGTGCGGTATGGAGACCCGGCCGGTGGCCCATCGATTGACCGTCACGACGTCCATCTGGAGCCATCGAGCAAAACCGCGTTGAGTCATGCTCAACTGGCGCAGTTTGCTCACGAGAACGAAGTCGGCGGACGAACGCCGTCCGGGAATGAGGTCACCGCTACGCACAAGATCGGCGATTAGCGCTGCGGCCTCTGGGCTGCCCGGTCGAGCTGTGAACGATTTGCTGCTCACTTTGATTCCCCTCCTATGGGAAACAGCGCCGATGGGCTCGGACCACCGCGCGCCGTCGTTGGTGTTGTGGATCTACTCGGCCGCCTCGGCGACACATGCCGCCGCGAGCATGCGTTCGCTGCCAACGGTGCGCGCGATGTTGATCAACAGCGTGTCGTTGAACTCGGGCGCTAGCGACTCCGCCAGCGTCTGGCCGGTCAGCTTCTGAGCAAACCAGTCTGCGGCCTTGGCCGAGTTCACAGCCTTGGCCGGCGCGAGCGGGATCTGCCCGGCCTCGATGGCGGCACGTTCGGCGAGGCGCCTGTTGGCCCACCACGCATAGGTGACGTTGACGCGGGCCGCGTGTGCGGCCTGTACCATGGTCGGCATGACGAGCTGCGTGGCACCGCGAAACAGATCGGCGGCCATGAAGGCGCGCTCGACCGGCGAGCAGTGGTTGTGGGCAAGGAAGCGCCCAGAGACCGGAAGGGCCGTCACGTTGACGGCTGAAATCCGGCAGGTGGTAGATGTTGGCCATTCTGAAATCTCCTTCATTGGCCGTTGGAGTTGCCGAGGCGCTTGCTGTCACAGGCGCCTCGGTTCCCGGCGTCATCGCCGGAAACGGTGGAACTGGTTGGCGTGAGGTTGATCGACTTGCCCTTTACTGATGCGCGCTTCTGAAGCTCGCACTTCAGTTCCGGGGACATGATCTGGCGGAGGCCTTCCGCGCCAAGGCGATCGAGCAACTCGCTGATCACATCCCGACGGCGATCCGCAGGGATGCGCAGGAACAGGTCCGCGCCGGTCGTGGCGGCGAAGTACTCCTCGATCACCAGATCTCGGATGAGCTGACGATCGGTGGTGTCGCCGTCCTCCCAGAGCTGCAAGATTGAGCGCTTCGCCAACCTTCTGACCGTCGGTAAGGAGGTTGCCGGCGTGTCAACATTGCCATGATTATCGCGATCGACATGATCATCACGCTGGCGGTGACCATGTTCACCACCACCACCATCGGGCTCAGCGACGGTCGAGACCTCGTTCGCATTCGCCGTCTTGTGGCGCTTAATTGTCTGCTCTGTCTCGGTGACCGAAACCGACTCACCACTTTTGGCTCGCTCGAGAACCTCGTGACGGGCTGATTCAGGAGTGGACGGGGCAGCGAGCAGATAGAGGCTACTCAGCGGAAGATGCAAATTCGCAAAGCTTTGCGTTTTTGACATCTCGAAAACGCGCATGAAGTGGAGGGCCGTATTCTCGCTCCAGGCAAATTCGCGGCTCAACCAAGGCAACCACTCGCCGTGGCCCACCAACCGCTTGCATTCAACAAGATGCTGTCCAATCCCAATGATGTCGGTAATGACGCGTTGGCCCAGTCGAAGAATTCTCAGCAACACGACGGTCGAGTTCGGATTGGTTAGCCGCGCGTTCACGTTCGGTATTGAGCGCGCCGACGGTGGCACCCTTGGCCTGCTTCTTGGCGTTCTGCTCGGCGCGAAACTCGTCGGGGCTGCGACGGGCGCTCATGACAGCAACCCCGCGATATGGAGCACGAGCGGCACCACTAGGAATCCGAGCAAGGCGGTCGCGAGCAGGCCCCAGAGCAGCAAAGCCGCGCTGATGAGGACGGCGCGGGTCATCGCGATGCTCCTCGCAGCAGCCGGCGCAGCAACGCACGGTGTTGATGAATGGCGAACACTGTTCCAGGCGATCGCGCGACCACGATCAGCTGCGGCCGGCCATGCGCATCAACGAAGCGGACCTTTAGGTGTTTGGAGTGCTCAACCTCGGGCTCGAAGCCAGCCGCACGGAGCGTGCTCAGGGTCTCGCGCAGGAGCTCGCTCACGAGGCGCCCTCCACAGATACGGGTCCGGAGGGCTCAGCTGCGCAATAGGCCGGGGGTGAAAAATTAAGTGTCTGATTTTGCTTGTTTTTTTCTACGAAAGCGGCCTTAGAGGCGGGTGTCTTATCCGATTGATTTTGTTGGGAAATTTGCTTTCGCTCAATTTTGGGGCCTGAGGCCGCATTCGGCGAATTAGCGATTTGGCGCGGATAGCGAGCCCGATTGGCCGGTGCCGTGGCGAACTGTTCGAGGTCCGCAAATCGTAGGTTCCGCGCGGCTATCTTCTCCCAGCACTTTTCGATCTGGTGGGCACGCCTGCGAATGTCTGGATTCGGACTGCGAAAGTCCCGCCCGCCGATCTCATACAAATCGGTGAGCTTGAGACCGTGCTTGCGCATAAATTCGAAAATGTCGGAGGCTGACATTGATCAGCCCCGTGTGTGCAGGCGCTGATCAAGCCCTTCGTTGAGCAACAGGACGATGAGGTGATTGAGAGAGTGACCTTCGACGGTCGCTAGTTCCGCGAGCGCGACTTGAAGATCAGGCGCCAGCTCCATGGGACGCGGGGCATCGCGGTCGACTAGCTCAGTTCGATCTGGAGGCGTATACAAGGACATCTTTCGCTCCGCTTTGGTCGGTGGACGAAACAAATGGGCCGGGCCGCTTCGCAGGCGGTACCGGCCCGATTTTTAGGTTGAGGGAGTGAGCGCACGGCGCAATTGCCTGCGCGACGCGATGATGGTCTTGCTCCCGATCTTGGAAACCGGGATCTTGCGCTTGCGGATTAGGTAGTAAACTGACTAAATCGAGACGCCGAGCTCGTCAGCGATTGCGCCCGCGCCCCAAATCAAATCATCGGCGAGAGCAGCTTTTTCAGCGGTATCGTTGGTCATGGCACGACATCCTCAACAGGTGTCGTGCGGTCGTATTCGATCTAAAAATTTCTGTTAAGAAAGCCAAAACGCGATTTTGACTACACTAGTAGAACCAAAATTCAATTTTGACTCCACCAAACTCAGCCAAGGTCAGCTTGTCTTCGCTTTACCTTTAGCCGATTTTAATAGCCCATCCTGAAACCGATTATCTCGCGGGTGGAATCCGTACTTAAGAAAACGCCCAGCCTTGGCGTCTCCGCGCACCTTGGCATAAGCCGCTTTCATGGTTGCCGGCTCACCTTCTGCAAAAGTTCCTTTTAGCCGGTCCGATGCCTCCGCATACGCCTCGTCCCAAAGAATCCCCGCACTTGAAGGATCGGCACCCTCCCATGCGTATTTGCCCCAGTCCTTGCTAGCGAGCGCACCGAGCTTTGCCTTCAGCACACATTCGTAGCGAATGTACTGCTTGACCGCTTCTTGTCGGCGTTCGGCGTGGGCCTTTGTGCGCCTGCTGTGTGCGAGCTCAGCGATCGCCCGCTCGAGCCAGGCCGGAATCGGCTGGCGGAATATGTGCACCCGCGTCGTTGCGTCAGAGATGGCCAGAGGGTCCCTCCATTCCCGCCACGCCGCGTCGCAGATGCTCATTTGCTCTTCAAACTCGGTACGGATCGGCTCCGACAGGATCAGGTAAACCGGATGGCCGTCAGCATCGCGGGGAATGCCAGCGTAAACGGCGTCGTTATCGGGCGCTGGGGGAGCGGTTTTGTCGCGCCTTTGTCGCATCTAGATAATTTAGCACAGCGACAGACCTTGAAACCATTGATGAATTTACGCGACAAAACGCGACAAAGAGATGGCGCTTTCGGATCCAGGTTAGACGGAGAAAGTACCGGATTTATAAGGGTTTTTACTTGGTAGCGGAGGAGGGATTTGAACCCCCGACACACGGATTATGATTCCGCTGCTCTGACCAACTGAGCTACTCCGCCGCCTTGGTGTTCAGCTCTTGAGCCACACGGGGCGCGTTGAGCCCGTAAAGGGCGCCGATGATTTAGCGCCCTGATGCGGCCTGGGCAAGCCGGGTCAAGGGTGAACCAAGCCTCAGCGCGAGCGTTGCGATCGCGGCTAAGCTCTGGCTTCGCCTGGCCGGAACCTAATGGGCGCACAATCGCTTCGTGTGACAGAGCAGCTCGCTTGCCGTCTAACCTGGAGTTGCAGGATACTCTACCGTCATCATTGCTTCGCAAGCCGTCGCCAGATGGTGGTAGTCTATATTTTGCAGAACGGGAGATAGCCCTATGAGTATCTTCGGGAACATCATGTCCAAGATCTTTGGCCATGCCAAAGCAGCCACGCCTGCGCCGGGCTCCACCGCCCCAAGCGCCGCGCCAGCACCCGGAGCTGCGAAGCCTGCACCTGGGGCCCCGGCCACGGCTTCGACAGGTCCCGCCGGTGCTCCGGTGGATGTCGAGGCGATCCTCACCCATCTTGCCAGCCAGAACCCCGAGAAGCTCGACTGGCGCAGATCGATCGTTGACCTGATGAAGCTCCTGAATCTCGACAGCGGCCTGCACGCCCGCAAGGAGCTGGCGAAGGAACTGCACTATTCGGGCGACATGAATGACTCGGCGAGCATGAACATCTGGCTGCATAAGCAGGTGATGACCAAGCTCGCCGAGAATGGCGGCAAGGTCCCCAACTCGCTCAAGGCCTAGGACTTGCGGGTGCGAGCCAGGATCGTCATTCTGGCGCGATGACAATCGCTGAAAGACAAGCGGGCGTGACGGCGGTGCCGGACACGCCCAGCACCGCGGCAGCCGCCCAGGTTCGCCGGCTCAAGCCGGTCCTGGCACTTGATGATTTCGAGCCGGCCGCGCGCCGGTTCCTGCCGCGCAGCGTGTTTGGCTATATCGCCGGCGGCGTGGAGACCGACTGGTCGCTGCGCGCCAACCGCAGCGCGTTCGCGCGTTGGGCGTTCGTGCCGCGCATGCTGGTCGACACCTCGGCGCGCACGACCAAGCGCGAGCTGTTCGGCCACACTTACGATGCGCCGTTCGGGATCGCCCCGATGGGGGCCTCGGGGCTTGCCGGCTTCCACGCGGATATTGCTTATGCGCGCGCCGCGGCGGCGGCGAATATTCCGTTCCTGCTGAGCGGCGCTTCGATCGTCACGCTCGAACGCGTGGCTGCCGCCAATCCAGCCACCTGGTTCCAGGCCTACCTGCCGCCCGACCGCAACGAGATCAGTGCGCTGCTCGATCGCGTGCGCGCCGCCGGGTACGAAACCCTGGTGGTCACGGCCGACGTGCCGATCGGTGGCAATCGCGAGAACAACATCCGCAACGGCTATTCGTCGCCGCTACGGCCGACCTTGCAGCTCGCGATCGACGCATTGACGCATCCGCTGTGGCTGATCGAAACCGTCGCGCGCACCCTGATGGCCGAGGGCATGCCGCATTTCGAGAACGGGCGGGCGACGCGCGGCGTCCCGGTGTTCTCCGCCAACGCGGAGCGCTCGCTCACCCGCAACTCGCTCGGCTGGGCCGACCTCGAATGGATCCGCGAACGCTGGAAGGGACGTTTGCTCATCAAGGGAATCCTCGCTGCCGCTGACGCGCGGCGCGCGAGGGAAATCGGAATGGATGGAATCTTCGTCTCCAATCACGGCGGGCGTCAGCTTGATGGCGCGGTCTCGCCGCTGCAGGTGCTCGCCGACGTGGCGCGGGAAGCCCGGCCGATGACGGTGATCTACGACGGCGGCATCCGCCGCGGCACCGACGTGATCAAAGCGCTGGCACTGGGTGCGGATTTCGTGTTCGTGGGCCGGCCTTTCATCTACGCGGCGGCAATTGCCGAGCAGGACGGCATCGCGCACGCGATCTCGTTGTTGCGCGAGGAGATCAGCCGCGACCTCTGCCTGATGGGCTCGACCGACCTGTCCGACTTGGCATCGCGCGTTGTTGAAGCAAAATCGTAGATTTTATTTGGCGCATGTCCTTTTCGGAAAACCGGCGTCCACTTTTCCGGGACATGCGCACTAAAACGAGCCGAAGAGCGAGCCGAGCACGATCACCGCGACGAGCGCAATAAGCGCGCTCACCACCGCAACCATGACAATGTCGAAGTAGCTCTCGCGGTGGGTCGATCCGCACACGGCGAGCAGCGTCACCACGGCGCCGTTATGCGGCAGGCTGTCGAGCGTGCCGGCACTGATCACGGCAACGCGATGTAGAAGCCCGGGACTGATCCCCTGCGCAGCCGCGAGCGCCATGTAGGTGTGGCCGAGCGCATCAAGCGCGATGGTCAGTCCACCCGATGCTGACCCGGTGAGTGCCGCCAGCACATTGGTCGCGACTGCGAGCGAGACCAGCGGGCCGCCTTCGATGGCCAGCACCCAGTCGCGCACCTGTTCGAAGGCCGGCAATGACGCCACGACCGAGCCAAATCCGACCAGGCTCGCAACGCTCAGCGCCGGCAGCACCGATGCGTTGGCGCCCGCGTCCATGCTGGTGCGCAGCGACGGAAGGCGCCGGTAGTTTGTGGCGATGAGCGTCACGATGGCAGCGACGAGCGCCGCGATCACCGCCCACACGCCGCCGACGGCGGAGAGCGAGGTCCCGCCCCAGAGGGGCTCGGCGAGAAACGCAACATCAAGGCCCGGCAGGATAAAGAGGGACATGATCAGATTGACGGCGATCACGACGACCAGCGGCAGCGCCGCCACCGCAACGGGAGGAGCCTTCTCGCTCTGGCGCCCATGGGCGATCTCGGCGGGATCAAACTCGCGTGCTGTCGTAGCGCGCTCGCGTACGATCTCGTCAGCGGCCGCGGTTTCGGGAGCGGCGGCACCAGCGCCAAAACCTTCGCCGACACGCCGCGCGCGCGCCTGCGCGCGGGTCAGCCACCACATGCCGAAACCCAGCATGATGGCCGAGGCGATGACACCGAGCCCTGGCGCGGCAAATGGCGTGGTGCCGAAGAACGGCATCGGGATTGCGTTCTGGATCGCCGGCGTGCCCGGCAGCGCCGACATGGTGAAGGTCGACGTGCCGAGCGCGATCGCCGCCGGCATCAACCGGCGCGGCACCGCGGCTGAACGAAACAGCGCCTCGGCCATCGGCGCCAGCACGAACAACGCAACGAACAGGCTCACGCCGCCATAGGTGACGATCGCGCCGGCCAGCACGACCGCGAGGATGGCGCGGCGCTCGCCCAGACGGTCGCGCATGAACTCCGCAATGGTGGAGACCGCGCCGCAGTCCTCCATCAGTTTGCCGAACAGCGCGCCGAGCAGAAACAACGGATAGAACTGCGCCAGGAAAGCAGCGGTGCCACCCATGAAGATCTGCGTCCAGCTCGCCAGCAAAGGGAAACCGGCGAAGACCACAGCGATCAGCGCGCCGGCGGGCGCGAGCAACAACACGCTCCAGCCCCGATAGGCAAACCAGATCAGCAGGGCAAGCCCGACCAGGATGCCGAGAAGGCCCATGCTCACAGACCTTCAAGAAGCCGGTCGAGATCGACGGAGGAGCGCTGGCCAAGATCATCGCCGTGCGCCACCAGGAACGCTTCGGCGGCACGCCGGCCCTCATCGCGCAGCATGCGCAGAAACGCCCATTCGGCGTTGAGCTTCGACGAGTAGCCGAGCTCAAGCATGATGGAGTTGCGCACCATGTGGATGCGCATGCCGGCCCAGGCGGCACCCTCGGTGTTGCCGGGATCGGCGACTTGGCGCAGCAGCGCGATCATCTTCAGCTCTTTGAGGGTGACCGCGTTGAACGCGACTTCGTTGACGCGGTCGAGAATCTCGCGCGCAGTGCGCGGCGTGCCCGGCCGCTCCATGGGATTGATCGGAATGAAGATCGTGTCCTGCGAGGCGCACTCGCGTATCAGCGGCGTGATGGTGGGATTGCCCGAATAACCGCCGTCCCAGTAGGGGTCGCCATCAATCTCGATCGCCTGGAACAGCTGCGGCAGGCAGGCGGAGGCGAGCAAAACCTGCGGGGTAATCTCGGCATTGCGGAATACCCGCCCGCGGCCGGTGTGTACGTTGGTGGCGGTGACAAACAGTTTGATCGGCGCGCGCGCCAGCCGCTCGAAATCAATCAGGTCGGACAAGATCTGCTGCAGCGGATTTGTCGCGAGCGGTCCCAAAAAATACGGCGAGAACATGCGCGACATGAGATCCATGGTCAGGAACGCGGGTGAGAAATCCAACGTCCAGCGGCCGAGCAGCACGTCGATCGGACCACGCCGCAACGGGCTCAAGCTGGCGGCTTCCGACACGCGGCGCCAAAACCGCTCCAGCGCTTCGCGCGCGCCGGCGGCCCCGCCCGCCGCGTGGCCGTCGATCAGCACGGCGGCGTTCATCGCCCCGGCGGAGGTGCCGGAGATGCCGTCGATACGCAGCCACTCCTCTTCGAGCAGGCGGTCCAGCACGCCCCATGTAAACGCCCCATGGGCGCCCCCGCCCTGCAGCGCGAAATCAACCAGGATCGTGGGTCGTTGCGCGCTCTGGGTATCGGAAACAGCCATCGGAATTTACCTTCATGACGCAAGTGTAATGTACCAAGCGCTCGCGGCCGGACCCAAAGCGGGCGGGAATGTAACTGAAGTTCATGACGGCGTCTGCACCGCCACGCCAGATACCTGCACCTAAGGGGCAATTGCCGCGGAGGTATGATCTGATTAAATTATTCATACCCACCATCAGTGCATCGCAATTTGATCCCGTTTCAATGCGGCAGCCCGTCGAGCACGCCATAAAAGGGAGACCGTCAAATGTCTCTACGTCAATAACCCGAAGGTGGTCGTGCCGCTGGAGGCGTTCTCGGAAGTGCACGGGGCGCCGATGCAGCGCTTCTACAATTTGCTCTGCATGGCATATGGTGCCGACCGCGAGACGTTTGGCGATCTCGTCACCAACGGCTACCTGCCGCAGGCGCGCGCCCGCAACTGCCGGGTCGAGTTTGGCGAAGCCCACTTCGCGTTCCAGCAGACCGTCTGGCCGTCCGTCGATCGGGACATGGCCAAGAAGATGCTGGAGGGCGCGTGGCTGCCGGACGTGCTGGAGCATCCCGATCTGCCCCCGCCCGTGCCCGAGCAGCCGAAGTACTAGAGCGTGATGAAATCGAGTGTCGCCACTTCTCGTGACACGATGCACACTCGTCTGCAAAAAAACAGAAAAACTTACAGGCCCGACGAAGCAATCCAGTGCAGCGCCTCAGCGCTGGATTGCTTCGCTTCGCTCGCAATGACGATGTATTTGGCTGGTGTCTTGATTTAACCTCAACGCATCGTGCTTTAGATTAGCCCCGCTTTCCCAACCGGATCAGCGAGAAGTGACCGAGCGGCGGCATTGGCCGGCGCTCGATCAGATGCACATCGGGCGCGCGCTCGCACCAACGCACGATCCGGGCGAACGGAAATTCCGGGCGCCAGCCGAGCCCGCGCGCGATCGGGGCAAAGCAGAGCTCGAACAGGCGCCGCGGGCCGCGCTCGGCGCCGATATGATTGACCAGAATGATCTCGCCGCCGGGCTTGGTCACGCGGGCGAACTCGGTCAAGACCGCGTCGGGGTTCGGGACCGCGGTGATGACATACTGCGCGACAAGGACGTCGAAATAGGCGTCGGCAAAACCGAGGCGCTCGGCGTCCATGACCGCAAGGCACGCGACGTTCTTGAGCCCGGCTTCGACCACGCGCTGGCGCGCCCGTCGCAGCATCGGCTCGGAAATATCGACCCCGATGATCTGATTGCGCGGCGAGAAGTCGAGGAGCGAGATGCCAGTGCCGATGCCGACGTCGAGGATGCGGCCGCCAACCTTTTCGGCTGCCTCAATCGACGCCTTGCGGCCATGGTCAAACACACCGCCGAACACGATGTCATAGATCGGCGCCCAGCGCGCATAGGCGCGATTGAGTGTTTGTTGATCGAGGGTGTCGCGGTCGTGCGCGAACTTGTCTTTGTTCACGTCAACCGCGTGCCGCGTGTGCTTCGGCGAGCTGGCGGCGCGGCGCAACCTCGGCCCGGGCGACCGCACTCTTGATGAAGCCACCGCCCAGCACGCGCGCCTGTCCGGCGGGCGCATCGTAGAACACGCAGGCCTGGCCGGGCGCTACGCCCTCCTCGCCGCAGGCGAGCTCGACCTCGTAATGCTCGCCCGACCGCGTCAGCCAGGCGGACTGCGGCGGCCGCGTGGAGCGCACCTTGACGAAGACCTCGAGCCGGCCGGCCGCGAGCGCCGTTTCGACGGTGCCGTCGCCGAGCCAGTTCACGTCGCGCAGACGCATGCGCAACGTCCGCAGCGCCGCGCGGGGACCAACCACGACCCGGCGGTTGGCCGCGTCGAGCCGAACGACATAGAGCGGCTCACTCGCCGCGATGCCGAGCCCGCGGCGCTGCCCGACCGTGAAGTGGATGATGCCGGAATGGCGTCCGAGCACGTGCCCCTCGAGATCAACAATCTCACCCGGATCGGCAGCGCCCGGCATCAGACGCTCGATCACTTCGGTGTAGCGCCCCGTCGGCACGAAGCAGATGTCCTGGCTGTCGTGCTTGTCGGCGACCGAGAGTCCGAACTGGCGCGCCAGCTCCCGGGTCTCGGCCTTGGTCTTGTCGCCCAACGGAAAGCGCAACGTCGCGAGCTGGTCGCGCGTCGTGGCGAACAGGAAATAGCTCTGGTCGCGCTCCTCCTCGCGGGCGCGGAACAGCGCACGCGTGCCGTCCGGCAGGCGGTGGGAGGCGACGTAGTGGCCGGTCGCCAGCACTGCGGCACCGAGCTCGCGAGCGGTTCCTAACAGATCGTAGAACTTGATGGTCTGGTTGCAGTCAACACAGGGAACCGGGGTCTCGCCGGCAACGTAGCTCTGGGCAAACCGGTCGATCACCGCTTCCTTGAAGCGGCTCTCATAGTCGAGGACATAGTGCGGAATACCGATGCGGGCCGCGACGGCGCGCGCGTCGTAGATGTCCTGGCCGGCGCAGCAGGCCCCCTTGCGGTGGGTCGCGGCGCCATGATCATAGAGCTGCAGGGTGACGCCGACTACGTCATAACCCTCGGCCTTGAGCAGCGCCGCGGTGACGGAGGAATCGACCCCTCCCGACATGGCAACAACCACGCGGGTGTCCTCAGGGCGACCCTCGATTTCGAGCGAATTAAGCATCGCCTTACTATAGGTACGCAGCCGCCCGGCGGAAAGGACCTAAAACACCTTTAATGGTACTCACTTAGGCAAATTTTAAGCCGCTTACCGTAGAGTGTGGTCATCGAGTTCATCGTGCGTGAGTTCTCCATGACCGAGCCCCACCGCCCGAGGGTCAAATATGTCATCGGGCCCGACGGAAGCCCGCTGACCATCGCCGACCTGCCGGCGCCGGGCACCAAACGCTGGGTTATTCGGCGCAAGGCGGAAGTCGTCGCCGCCGTGCGGGGTGGGCTGTTGTCGCTCGAAGAGGCCTGCAGCCGCTACACGCTCACAGTCGAGGAATTCCTCGCCTGGCAATATTCTATCGACCAACACGGCCTCGCCGGCCTGCGCACCACGCGCATTCAGCAATACCGGCAGTAATTTTGGGTATCCCGGGCGCAGCGCAGCGCGCAGCGGTGCGCTGCAGACCCGGGATCGTTACAAACACCAGTAATTGATACGATCCCGGCTCAGCGGTGCACCGCTCCGCAAGAGCTTCGCGCTGCACCGCAGCCGGGATACCTACCCCACATCCGTGGAATGGATCCGCCGCTGGGGTTCGTCCTTGCTGCGCTGGTTGCGGGCCGTGAGTTTGTTGAGCGCACCCAGGTAGGCCTTGGCGGAAGCGACGAGCGTGTCCGGATCGGCACCGCGCGCGGTCACCGAGCGGCCATCCTCGGAGAGCCGCACCGACACCTCGGCCTGCGCATCGGTGCCCTCAGTCACGGCGTGCACCTGATAGAGCTCGAGCACCGCGTCGTGCGGCACCATCGCCTTGATGCAGTTGAAGGTGGCGTCGACCGGACCGTTGCCTTCGCACTCCTCGATCATGGTGCGGCCATCGACATCGAGCTTCATAGTGGCGCGCTGCGGCCCACGGGTGCCGGCGATGATAGAGAGCGAGACCAGTTTGATGCGGTCCTGGGCGTGGGCGATCTCCTCATCGACCAGCGCCTCGATGTCTTCGTCGTAGACGTGCTTCTTGCGATCCGCCAACCCCTTGAAGCGCGCGAAGGCATCATCGAGCTGGTTGCCGGACAGCTGATAGCCCAGCTCTTCCAGCTTGTGCTGGAACGCATGGCGGCCGGAATGCTTGCCCATCACCAGCGAGGTCTGTTTCACGCCGACGCTCTCCGGCGTCATGATCTCGTAGGTCTGGGTGTGCTTGAGCATCCCGTCCTGATGGATGCCGCTCTCGTGCGCGAACGCGTTGCGGCCGACGATCGCTTTGTTGAACTGCACCGGGAACGAGGTCGCGGCCGAGACCAGCTTGGACGCGCGGGTGAGCATGGTGGCGTCGATGCCGGTCCAATACGGCAGCACGTCGTTGCGCACCCGCATCGCCATCACGACTTCCTCGAGCGCGGCGTTGCCGGCGCGCTCGCCGATGCCGTTGACGGTGCACTCGATCTGGCGCGCGCCCGCGCGCACGCCGGCGAGCGAGTTGGCGACCGCCATGCCGAGATCGTTGTGACAGTGCACCGAGAAACGCGCCTGGTCCGAATTTGGCACCCGCTCTCGCACCATCCGGATCAACTCAAAATATTCGTCCGGCGTGGCGTAGCCGACCGTGTCCGGAATGTTGATGGTGGTGGCGCCGGCATTGATCGCCCCCTCGACACAGCGGCATAGGAAATCGTGCTCGGTGCGGGTGCCGTCCTCGCTCGACCACTCGACGTCGTCAGTCTGGTTGCGGGCGCGGGTCACCTGCGCGATCACCATCTCGTAGACCTCGTGCGGTTCCTTCTGCAGCTTCCACTTCATGTGCACCGGCGAGGTGGACAGGAAGGTGTGGATGCGCCCGCGCCGCGCCGGCTTGATCGCCTCGGCGCAGCGGTCGATGTCCTTGAAGCTGGCACGGGCGAGCCCGCAGACCACCGCGTTGCGGCTGCGGCGGGCAATTTCCTGCACCGCGGCAAAGTCGCCCTCGGAGGCGATCGGAAAGCCCGCCTCGATGATGTCGACCCCCATGGTGTCAAGCAGCTCGGCGACCTGGAGCTTTTCGTCGTGGGTCATGGTCGCGCCCGGGCACTGCTCGCCGTCGCGCAAGGTGGTGTCGAAGATGACGACGCGATCCTTGTCGGATGGTGTGGTCGTAGTCATGAACTGGATTCCTTCATTGGCTATGCGCCGCCTGGCGCCTGAGGGCTGTCCTTGCGAGACCCCCTGAGCGCCCAGGCACAAAAGCCCTGCCGGCCCTCAGGGGCAGATAAGAAGGAGCCCGCCAAGAATGAGGGCAGCCGCCGGCCGAGCCCGCTCGGCTCCCGGTGCAATCGCGCAAATCGGCTCGCGCAATGTCATCTTGCCCTCTTCGGCCCGGGGCCACGCCGCCGGGTACCGGCCCTTCTAGCTGAACAGGGGCTCCTCGGGCAAGGCCCTGGTATATGATGAGGTTAACCGCCAAGGAGGACGCCATGATCGTCGAATACGTGCTGTTCAAGAGCCCGCCCGGCAAGAGCCGTGAGGAGATCCTGGCCGACGCCAAGCTGACCGTGCCCAAATGGCGAACCAACAAGGAGCTCGTGCGCAAGCACTACATCGAGAGCGACGACGGCGACGGCGGCGCGTTTTACATCTGGCCATCGCGTGAGGCTGCCGAACGGGGCCATGACGCGGCTTGGCGGGCGGGGGTGGAGCAGCGCACCGGCTCGCCCCCGGTGATCCGCTATTTCGATTTGCTGATGATTGTCGACAACGAGGCCGGCAAGGTGACCGAGTATCCGGCCAACGCGGAGGCGCTCGCGGCTGCGAAATAGGTCTGTGCTGCTAAGCGAACTGGTGCTCCAGATAAGCAACGATGAACGGCGGCATCATCGGATCGAAGTCGGCACGCCCGCGCACCATGCGGATGTCGTCGAGCTCCGGATGCTCTTCGCTCGCGAGGTGCGCACGGATGCGCGCCACCAGTTGGTCCGCGGGCGCGCGCGCTTCGAGCACGCGAATGAGAGCCAGCCGCCGCCCATCCAACACGGCCGTCCAGCCCGGCGCGGGGTTGAAGTCTGCCGCGCCAAGGCCGGTTTCTTCCGCGACCTCGCGGGCGATGTTCCCCATAAGATCGACCTCCTGCCCGACCACATCATCGGGTTCAGGCGTGCCGGCCGGAAAATAGATTTTGCCGGAGTTGGCCGTGTGTGAACCCATGACACCGAGTACGAAGGCCCCGTCCGCGGTGCGGATCGCCCCCATGGCGAAGCAGTTGATCACGCTGCGATCGGGAAAGTCCCAATCGCGCCAGGCAAGGAAGTCGGCGAAGTCGGTTGCGAAATAAGTGCCGCGTAGGACACGGCTCGCCACCGACCAGTCGTTCACCAGTAAGATGCGCCCATTCCAGAGCGCCGGTATCTCCACTTGCTTGGCGGCAAAATGCGCTGCGATCTCGGCGCGACGCTCCTGCGCAAACGGCCACGCGCGCGGAGCAAAAGTAAACGCGACGTCGTCGAGCGGGACGACGGAAATCTCGCTCATGTTGTTGCTGTATACGGTTAGTTAAGGATTATCGGTTCAGCATTCCGGTCTTACTGTTGGCCTGGTCGACAAATCGATTTGTATAGGTCTTCGACAAATCGATATGCGCCTTGGCGACTTCGGGTACCGATTGACTGAACACGGCCAGCACTGCCTCCGCGCCTTTCGGATCCATGCGGCCGGTGGTCGAATACATGGGCATCGTGTTCTTGAGCGCCGCCAGATAGAGCGCCTTGTCGGCGCCGACGAGATCGTCGGGCATCTTGGCCATGACCTCTTCCGGCGAGTGCGAGGCGAGCCATTTCAGCGTCGCCACGATGGCGTTGGTGAGCGCCTGGGTTTCCTTCTCGTGGCGGGTGATCCAATCACTGCGGCTGTAGAGGGCACCGCCCGGATATTCGCCGCCGAACACGTCGATGGTGTCCTTCTGGGTGCGCGTGTCGCTGAGAATTTTGAGGTCCTTGTTCTTGCCCTGCAGCAGCGTGATGGCCGGATCGAGCATGACGGCGGCATCGACCGTGCCCTGCTCCATGGCGGCGATCGCCGTGGCCTCAAGCCCGATGCCGATCACGGCGACACTGTTGGGGTCGACGCCGTTCTTGCTCAACAGATACTTCAGGAAGAAATCGGTCGAGGAGCCGGGCGCGCTGACGCCGACCTTCTTGCCGGCCAAGTCCTTGATGCTGGTGATCGCGGTCTGCTTCGGCGCCACGACCAACGCGAGCCCGGGGAAGCGATCATAGACAACAAACGCCTCGAGCGGCTGGTTCTTGGCGGCAAGGTTGACGCAATGGTCGAAATACCCGGACACCACGTCGGCGCTGCCGCCCAACACGGCGGTGAGCGCCTGCGAGCCGCCCTTGAAGTTGATCAACTCGACGTCGAGGCCGTTCTTCTTATATTCGCCGAGCTGCTGCGCCAGCATGGTCGGCAGGTAACACAGGCACCCGGCGCCGCCGACGGCGATCGTGACCTTGGTCTGCGCAAACGCGGCTCCCGAGGCCAGCACCAGCGCGCTGAGCGCAAGCAACACGCGTCGAAGAAGATTCATCATCGGCTCCTCCCAAAAACGGGGCCACCATAGTCCAATCGCTAGGCCGAGTCCCGCACCCCCCAACCCTCGTCCTGAGGAGCCTTGGCCCGTTGGGCCAAGGCGTCTCGAAGGACGGCCGCGGGCAAGGACGGTGTGCTTGGCCATCCTTCGAGACGCTCGCGCGCTATTGCGCGCGAGCTCCTCAGGATGAGGTTCCGGGATTACAAGCTATGCGTCTCCGCAGCAGGCCTCCAGACCAGCAGCCGGCGTTCGGCCATGGTGACCAAGCCGTCGATGACCAGCACGAAGGCCGCGAGGACCAGCATGCCGGCAAATACACCGGCGACGTCGAATACGCCCTCCGCCTGCTGGATCAGGTAACCGAGCCCGGCGGCCGAGCCGAGATATTCGCCGACCACCGCGCCAACCACTGCAAAACCCACCGACGTGTGCAGCGAGGAGAACATCCACGACAAGGCCGAAGGCCAGTAGACATGACGCATGAGCGCGCGGTCGTTCATGCCGAGCATGCGGGCATTGGCCAGGATGGTGGGGCTCACCTCGCGCACGCCCTGATAGACGTTGAAGAACACGATGAAGAACACCAGCGTGATGCCGAGCGCGATCTTGGAGGCGGCGCCGAGCCCGAACCACAGCGCAAAGATCGGCGCCAGCACCACGCGCGGCAGCGCGTTGATCATCTTCACGTACGGATCAAACACCGCAGCAACGACCGGCTGGCGCGCGAACCAGAAGCCGATGGCCACGCCGGCCGCCGAGCCGATGATGAACGCCATCATGGCCTCGTAGAGCGTGATCCACAGATGGCGCCAGACCGTGCCTTCGACAAACCATTTGATGATGCGTAGCGCAACATCCACCGGCGTCGAGAAGAAGAACGGCGGCAGCAGGTATGAGCCGCCGATCGGCACGCTGGTGCCGATCTCCCATACCGAGATGGTCAGCACGCCGACCAGGAGCTGCAGCAGGATCAGTTTGCCGCGATGCATGTTCAGCCGCCTCCTGTTTGTGCATAGCCCTTGAGCACTTCGCCCTTGAGCACCTGCCAGATATCGCGATGCAGGGCGCGAAACGCCGGCTCGACCTTGACCTCAGCGATATCGCGCGGGCGCGGAAGCGTAACCGGCCAGTCGCCGATGATGCGCGAGGCCGGTCCCGCCGACATGATCACGACCCGATCCGCGAGCGCGATCGCCTCATCGAGATCGTGAGTGACGAACAGCACCGCCTTGCGGTCGGTGCTCCAGAGCTCGAGCAACAGGTTGCCCATGATCTGCCGGGTCTGCGCGTCGAGCGGCCCGAACGGCTCGTCCATCAGCAGGATTTTCGGGTCGCGGATCAGCACCTGGGCAAGGCCCACGCGCTTCCGCTGGCCGCCCGACAGCATATGCGGATAGCGGTTCCCGAAGGCACCCAGCCCCACCCGGGTGAGCCAGGCCTGGGCGCGCTCGCGCGCCTGCCGGCGCGAGACCCCCGCGGTCTCGAGCCCGATCGCCACGTTGTCGAGCGCGGTTTTCCAGGGGAACAGCGCGTCCGCCTGGAACAGGTAACCGGCGTCGCGATTGAGTGCGGTTAGCGGTACCCCGGCCTTGCGCACCGCACCGGCCGCCGGCGGCTGCAGGCCGGCGGCGACGTTGAGCAATGTCGATTTCCCGCAACCCGTCGGCCCGACGATGGCGACGAACTCGCCGTCAGCGACACTGAGCGTAGCGCCCTCGACGGCCGTGTAGGTCCCGCCATCGGCCAGACGGAATGCCACCGTCACGCCGTCCAGATCGAGCGCCCCTCGCATGCACGTCCTCCCACCGGCAACCTAGAGCATGGACCGCGACCCTGGGAATAGCCGGGTTGCCAAGCGGGCCGCCTGCCCTCATCGTGACCGCATGCAGCCGGCGATTTCGCTGATCGACGTGACCAAGCGTTATGGCGACGCACCGCCGGCTCTGGCGCATGCGAATGTGAGCGTCGGCACGCGCGAGTTCCTGGCCGTCGTGGGCGGGTCCGGGTCAGGTAAGACAACACTGCTCCGGCTGATCAACCGTCTCTCCGAGCCCACGGAAGGGGTTGTGCTGGTGCGCGGGACCAACGTCCAGGAGTTGGACGCGATCGCGCTGCGCCGAAGCATCGGTTACGTGTTTCAGGGGGTCGGCCTGTTTCCCCACCTGACGGTGGCCGAGAACATTTCGATCACCCCAAAGCTGCTGCGCTGGGCTGCGGCTCGGCAGCAGGCCCGCGCCGCCGAATTACTGAACCTCGTGCGGCTTGACGCGAGCTACGCCTCACGCTTGCCGCATGAGCTCTCCGGTGGCGAGCGCCAGCGCGTCGGAGTCGCACGCGCGTTGGCGGCCGAGCCGGATATCGTGTTGATGGACGAACCGTTCGGCGCGCTTGATCCGCTCACCCGCGACGCGCTGGGCGGCGACTACCGGCGCATGCACGAGACGCTCGGATTGACCAGCATCATGATCACGCACGACATGCTGGAAGCGATGTTGCTCGCCGACCGGATCATCGTGCTGCAACGTGGTCAACTGATCGCCGAGGGCGCGCCGGCGGCATTGCTGCAGCATGAGCACCCCTACGTGCGTGAGTTGATGGCGACACCGCGCCGGCAGGCGGAACGGCTCGCCGCGTTCCTCGACGGCCGGACGTCCTGATGGATCCGCGTTTGAGCGAAGCACTCGCGCTCCTGCCGGACTATTTCGGCAACCACGTGCTCGTCAGCATGACCGCGCTTGCCCTCGGTCTGATCGTCAGTCTGCCGCTCGCCTTTGCCTGTCTGCGTCGCCCCACCTTGCGCGCGACCTTGCTGACGCTGACCAGCATCGTACAAACCGTGCCGGGCTTGGCTTTGCTGGCGCTGTTCTATCCGTTGTTGCTTGGCGCGGCGTCGCTCTCGACACGCTGGTTCGGCGTGAGCTTCTCGGCGCTCGGCTTTCTGCCCGCCGTGCTGGCGCTGGCGCTCTACAGCATGCTGCCGATCCTGCGCAACACAATCACCGGGCTGACCGGCATCGACGCGGCAATCACCGAAGCCGCGCAAGGTGTCGGCATGACGCGGCTGCAATCGCTCCGCATGGTCGAGGTGCCGCTCGCACTGCCGGTGATCATGGCCGGCATTCGCACGTCGGCGGTGTGGGTGATTGGAACCGCGACGCTCTCGACACCGATCGGGCAGACCAGCCTGGGCAACTACATCTTTGCGGGCCTGCAGACGCAGAACTGGATCTTCGTGTTGTTCGGCTGCATCGCCGCCGCCCTGCTGGCGCTCGCGACCGATCAATTGCTGGCGCTGATTGAAAGCGGCATCGGCGATCGCCGGCGGCGACGCGTCGCAATCGGAGTGGCTGGCCTGACCGTGATCATCGCGCTGGCGTTCCTGTCAACACTGTCGCGCGCAGCGCCGACTTATCTGGTCGGAGCAAAACCGTTTTCCGAGCAATACATCCTCGCCGCCTTGATCAAAGAGCGGCTGAACGCGAACGGTCTTTCGGCCGGCGAGCGCACGGGGCTCGGATCAGCCGTCATCCTGGATGCGCTCGCTGCCAACGAGATTGACGCTTACGTAGATTACACGGGCACGATCTGGGCGAACCAAATGCATCGCACGGATACCGAACCGCGCGCCCAGGTATTGGCGGACGTAGGCTCGTGGCTCAAACGCGAACGCAACGTCACACTGCTCGGCGATCTCGGGTTTGAGAATGCGTATGCGCTGGCGATGCGCAAATCGCGCGCGAACGAACTCGACGTTCGTTCACTTGCCGACCTGGCTGCGGTGGCTCCCCAGCTCGTCATCGCCGGCGACTACGAGTTCTTTCAACGTCCGGAATGGGCCGCGCTGCGCAAGGCTTACGGACTGTCCTTTCGTGCGCAGCGGCAGATGCAGGCCGAGTTCATGTATCCGGCGATCGCCGCCGGCGAGGTTGACGTGATCGCGGCTTACACCAGCGACGGCCGCATCGCACAGTATGGTCTTGACGTGTTGGCTGACCCAAAACAGGCGATCCCGCCCTACGACGCGATCCTGCTGATCGCGCCCAAGCGCGCCAGCGACCAGCCTTTCATTGAAGCGCTGCAGCCGCTGACCGGCGCGATCAGCGTCACGCTAATGCGCGAGGCCAATGCCCGCGCCAGTGCCGACGGCACCTCGCCTGATCGTGTCGCAGGCTGGATGTGGGAGCAAATCGAGAAGGCGCGTTAGATTAGATCACCCCGTCGCGGCCGCCGAAGCGCCCGCGCCACCCTCATCGCGCAGCCCATAGGCCGTCTGCACGGCGGCGAAACCGGCGACCTCGAACTCACCCAGTTCCTCCATCTCGGCTGGGGAGTGCTCGGCAAACTTCGCCGAGGCGATCACCGTGCGGCCGAGCCTGGCGGCGACTTTTTCCAGCCGCGCCGCCAGGTTCACCGCGGGACCGATGCAGGTGAAGTCGAGCCGGCCGGGGGCGCCAATGTTGCCATAGAGAACCTCGCCCACGTGCAACGCCAGTCCGAAGCGAAGCGGCTGCCCATATTCCGCGCCGCTCTCCTGGCTCAAGCTCGCGACCTTGCTGCACGCATCACGGGCCGCGCTGAGCACGCGGCCGCAGACCTCATCGAGATCGGAATTATCTGACGCGGCCGGAAAGATGGCGAGCATTCCATCGCCCATGAACTTCAACACCTCGCCGCCGTGGTCGCGCACGGCCGGGACCTGGCACTCGAAATAGCGGTTGAGCACATCGACGACTGTTTCGGCGGGCAGGCGGTCCGACATCGTCGTGAAGCCGCGCATGTCGGAGAGCCAGATCGCCGCGTGCATCTTCTCGGCGTGTCCGCGCCGGATCTGACCGGCGAGGATGCGCGGCCCGGCGTTGTTGCCCACATAAGTGTCGAGGAGATTGCCGGCCGTTCGCTGCAGCGCGCGAATTTCCGCCACCCGGGCGAACGGTGGAAGAATGCATTTGATCGCCGCGAAGTGTGCGTCGGTGAAACCGCCCGGGTTTCTGGTCGACCAAGTTGCGCAGTGTAGCGAGCCGTCAGTGAACACAAGAGGCACTGCGACATAATCCGTCACGCCCTCTGCGCGCATCTCGGTCAGGAATTGGATTTCGCCCTCGTCAGGAGGGCTCGTCAGCCGATACCGCACCGGCCTCGCGGTTTCGTAGACAGTGACGACTGGGCTCTTGATGTATTCATCCGTCGTCGTGATCGTATGTGGCGCGGTTCGTACGACAACGTCCGTGCCGGGGCGCCAGACGAAACTGCGGCCGAATACGTCGGGGTGCAAGGTGCGCACGAAGATGCCCACCCGCCATAACGGGATCCCGCAGGCGACAAGATCTTCACATAGCTTTTTGAGAACGTCAGGCGATTCGGGCGCCGACCGCGCACCGTCGGCAAGCCACTCGACAACTTCAGAGACCGACCCGACCATGGCTCTTCACCTTACAGGTGCGGGCGCAGTCGCGACTCTCTGTTTCTATATAATCGAACAGAGAGTCGCGGTACCTGGCCGTTAGAGCTGCTTGAGGAGATTATCCGCGCCGGACAGATCTGCTTTGCCTGGAGCTTCCTCGACGTTGAGCTTCTTTACCACGCCGTCCTCGACCAGCATCGAGTAGCGTTTCGAGCGAACGCCGAGCCCCATGCCGGAGCCGTCGATCCAAAGGTCGATCGCCTTGGCGAAGTCGCCATTGCCGTCAGACAGAAACTCGATCTTGTCCGCGCCGGACGCCTTCTTCCAGGCGTCCATCACGAACACATCGTTGACGCCGGTGACCGCGATGGCATCAACTCCTTTGGCCTTAATGGCATCGGCGTTGTTCACATAACCGGGCAAGTGGTTCTTGTGGCACGTCGGCGTGAATGCTCCGGGGACCGCGAACAGCACGACCTTCTTGCCTTTGAAAACATCGTCGGTGGTTTTCACCGCCGGTCCTTCCGCCGTCATCACTCGGAATTTGGCTTCGGGCAATCGATCACCCACCTTGATCATGGGACGCGTTCCTTTGGTTGAACAATGCGGCGCATCCGGTGTTCCGGAGCGCGGGTAAACTAGAGCATTGAGGCGAGCGAAACCAGCGCTGCCGCGACCGTCAGCTTATTCCAGCTTGGTCTTGACCTCGATCGCCGAGCTACCCGCCCCTGCGGTGAGCGTCAGCACGGCGCCATGCGGGTTCGCGCCCGGCGGCAGGCCGTCGAGATCGAAGGCAAAGCGCTGCAGGCCGGACGGAGCGCCGGCAACGGGCATGGGGACCGGCAATGCCCACTCGGGGCTCGGCCCTTCGGCGAACAGATCGACCGGTTCGCCCTCGGGTGCGGCCACCTCGACGATGACGCGCGTAAAGCGCGAGCCTGGCTCCTCGTGAACGCTGCGAACTGCCAGGGGCGCATTCTCGCCTACGCTTGCGGGTTTCGGCACGCGCGCCTCCGCTGCGGCAAGCGCGTCGCTTGCGGATGAATTCCCGCCTGCGGCAAGCGGCAACTCGACGCTTCCCTCCGCTGGCACGCACAGTTTCTCGCAGATCGCGTACTCGATCTTCAATCGCAGCGTCACCGGTTTGGTGGAATCCTTTGCCTGAACCTGGACAGGCAACACCACGTCTCCCGCATAGCCGATGGACTGCCCACCGCCATCAGCAAAGCGATGCGGCGTGGGCCACTGGACAGTGGCTTGTTGGACATTCGTCGATCCCGCAAAATCGAAGCGCGGAGGCACGCCCGAGTCGCCCGGATAGCGCCAATAGGTCTTCCAACCGGGCGCAAGCCTGATTTCGATACCGGCGTGCAATAGCGTGTCGCCAACAGGCTTGGTCTCGCCTGCGATCAGCCGCACGGCGGAGCGTGCATCGCCGTCCCACGCGGAGCCGTCTGCTGCGTAGGCATGCGCCGCGACTAAAAAAGCCGCAAGGCCCAGTCCCACTGCGCCGATCTGACGCGATCTCAATACGTTCATGTGATCCATTTACTGGTGCGACGTTGCGAGCGGAACTGAAATCCGCGTGAATGCTTAGTGAAAATGGTTCCGTCCGCAGTCGGAGCGGAGTAATATTTAACGATGAAACTTGCAACCAAAGCCCCAAAAGGCCGGCGCGGCTTCCTCGATGGCCAGATGCTGATCGCCATGCCCAGCATGCGCGATGAGCGCTTCGCCCGCACGCTGATTTATGTGTGCGCCCATTCCTCCGAAGGAGCCATGGGTATCGTGGTCAATCAGCTGGCGGCGGACATCAACTTTCCCGACCTGCTTGTGAAACTCGACGTGATCCCGGCGGCCGAGCGTATCCAGCTGCCACGACGGGCCGGCACCATCAAAGTACTCAAGGGCGGCCCGGTCGAGACTCAGCGCGGGTTCGTGCTGCACTCTGCTGACTTCTTTATTGAGAACTCCACGCTTCCTATCGACGAGGGCATCTGTCTCACCGCGACACTCGATATTCTCAAAGCCATCGCCCGCGACGAAGGCCCCGCGAGCGCCGTTCTCGCACTCGGCTACGCCGGCTGGGCACCAGGCCAGCTGGAGAACGAAATGCAACAAAATGGCTGGCTGCATTGCACCGCAGACCCCGAGCTGGTGTTCGGAACCGACACCGGCGGCAAGTACGAAAAGGCCATGGGCAAGCTCGGCATCGATCTCGGCATGCTGTCGAGCGAAGCCGGCCACGCGTAAAGGCGCGCAGCAACAGCTCCACCTCACCGCAGGCGCTCGAGCACGCTGACGTAGTTTGCGACCGCTGCGCCGCCCATGTTGAACACGCCGCCGAGCTGCGCGTTGCTGATTTGAATGGGCGCCGGCATGTCGCCGCACAGTTGCCGGGCGGAGAGGACGTGCATCGATACGCCCGTCGCGCCGATAGGGTGGCCTTTGGCCTTCAGCCCGCCCGAAGGATTGACCGGAAGTTGTCCGTCGATTTGCGTCCACCCCTCCAGAGCAGCCACAGCGCCGCGACCTTCGGCCGTCAAGCCCATTGCTTCGTATTCGATAAGTTCAGCGATGGTGAAGCAGTCGTGCGTTTCGACAAACGAGAGGTCTTCGAGCTGAACGTTTGCATCGCCGAGTGCCCGCTGCCAGGCACGCGCACAGCCTTCGAACTTCAAGATGTCGCGTTTCGACATCGGCAAAAAGTCCTGGACATGAGATATTCCGCGAAACACGACCGCCCGACGCATGGCGAGCGCCGTGGTAATATCCGTCAAGACAATGGCAGCAGCGCCGTCGGAAACCGGCGAGCAATCGGTTCGCTTGAGAGGCCCGGCCACGAACGGGTTCTTGTCGCTCTCGTTGCGACAGAAATCGAAGCCAAGGTCCTTGCGGATCTGAGCCAAAGGATTGCTCGCGCCATTCTTGTGATTTTTCGCCGCAATCGCTGCCAGGGCATCCGACTGATCGCCGTGTTTTTGGAAATACCGGCCGGCGATCTGTCCAAACAGTCCTGCAAAGCCTCCATCAACGCCGCTTTCCTCTTGGAGGTAGGACGCGCGCAGCAGGTTTCGTCCGACGTCTTCCGATGGGGTCCTCGACATCTGCTCGACACCGACGACAAGCACGAGCTTCGCCTGGCCGGCCATGATCGATTTGATGCCCTGGTGAATGGCGGCAGACCCGGTCGCGCACGCATTCTCGACCCGCGTCGCTGGCTTGAAGCGTAAATCGTCGCTCGCCTGATGCACGAGGGACGCGGTGAAGTCCTGGGCGGAAAATCCCGCGTTGAAGTGTCCCAACAACACCTCATCGATGTCCGCTGCACCGACACCCGCGTGCTCAAGAGCCTGGCGCGCCGTTTTGACGATCAGGCCTTCCACCGTTTCAGTATCGAATTTTCCGAACGGAGAATGTGCCCACCCGACGATCGCGACGTTCATGGTTTGACGCCTTCCTGGTTGGCGAGATCCGACGCGCTCAGCATTTCGCGCAGCTCCCGCTTCAAGACCTTGCCGTAATTATTCTTGGGTAGGGAGTTGATGAACACGTAGCGCTTCGGACGCTTGAAGCGAGCGATGCGCTCGAGACAATAGGCGTCAAGCGCGTTCTCGGCGACGGCCGCGCCAGGTGAGCGCACCACGCACGCGACCACCACCTCGCCCCATTCGGCGTCGGGCTGTCCAACCACCGACACCTCATGAACATCGGGATGGGTCTGCAGCACTTCCTCGACCTCGCGCGGATAGATGTTCGATCCTCCCGAGATGATGAGATCCTTGGTGCGGTCCTTCAGGGTGAGGTATCCGTGCTGATCGAACACGCCGACATCGCCGGTGTGCAGGCGGCCGCCGCGGAGAGTCTCGTCACTCGCCGCCGTGTCGTTCCAGTAGCCCGTCATGACGGTTGGTCCGCGGCACACGATCTCGCCCTCTTGTCCCGGCGCCAGCGGCCGATCGTCCTGATCATGGACTGCAACCTCCATCAAGCCGAACGGCCGCCCGACGGATCCCAGACGCTCCATCCACAACGGATGATCGCTCGCTGCGATTTCGTTGCGCGACAGGGTCGTGATCGTCATCGGGGTTTCGCCCTGGCCGTAGATCTGCGCGAGACGCGGTCCAAACACACGAAACGCTTCGATGATATCGGCGACATACATCGGCCCGCCGCCATAGATGATCGTCCGAAACCCGCTCACGTCGGCGCCACTCGCCGCGCCAACCAGCCTGCGCACCATTGTGGGTGCCGCGAACAGCGACAATCGCTTCCACCGGTCGGCGGCGCGGAGGACTTCCTCCGGCTCGAAGCCATGCGAGGCCGGAACAACATTCATACCGAGCCGCATCACGTGAGCCATCAGGTAGAGCCCTGAACCGTGGCTCATCGGCGCGGCGTGAAACAGAACGTCGCCCGGCGCGCCCGGATCGACCTCGGCCAGATAGGCGTATGACGCGGCCGCAAGATTCCGGTGGGAGAGATACGCTCCCTTCGGCCGGCCTGTGGTGCCGCTGGTGTAGAAGAGCCAAGCCAGGTCGCCAGCGTCGCGTGGAACGGCCGCGATCGGATCCGCGGCCAGCATCCGGTCGAACTCGGGGTTGTCCAGGACGACAAGCTTCAGGTCGCCATGCACCGGAACCTGATCGGCGAGATCCGCTGACACGAACGCGAGATCGGCGCCCGCGTGTTCGAGGATGTAGCTGAACTCGGACGGATGCAGCTTGGCATTGACCGGGACGACGGCCGCGCCGGCGAGCCAGACCGCATACATGGTTTCGACATAGGACGGGCAGTTCTTGGCGATGATCGCAACCCGCGCTCCGGATACGATCCCGTAACGGTCGCGCAGCGCGCCTGCCCGCCGTGCCGCGCGTCGCGCGAGCTCGCCATAGCGCAGCACCAAGTCATCGCCGTAACCGACCGCCGGTGCCTCCGGGTGTGACCGTCCACACCTCTCAAGCCACAGTCCGATATTCATCAGCCGTGACTCACCCTACGGGGCGGCTTGCCCTGCATGATCATGCGCACAGCGCTCCTTACGGTATCGCTTCATCTCAGCAAATAGCGGCATACGGTCAAGCGGCGCGGTCTCACCAGAAAACTCGCGATAAAGCGAGGCAACATTGATGATGATGCGCTCGGGATCGAGCCAAGTCGAGAACCGGTCGAGACTGATGCGACGCGCTGCCTCCGCGAACGGCACACCGTTGTCGAAATGTCGGCGCGCTTCGGTCTTCACAAACGCGAGGTAGGCTTTCATTTCGCGGACGGCCGATTTGTCGGCGATCGGTCCATGGCCGGGAACGATGACATCCACGTCGAGGTCGAGGATGTAATCGCAAGCCTTGATCCAGTTGTCGACGGGACCTTCCCAGATCACCGGATGGCCGCCCACGAACAGCAAGTCTCCGGTGTAGAGGACGCGCTCACGCGGCAGATGCACGAGGATATCACCGCGGCTGTGGGCCGTGCCAAGGTAGGTCAGGATGAGGTTCTTGTCGCCGACTTTGAGCTCGAGCTGGTTGTCGAACACGACGGTCGGCGGCGTGCTGACCAGTCCGCGGAAATCGAACCGGCGCCACATGATCTCATGGGCGAACGCGCCACCCTCCCCCAGCTCTTTCCAACCCATGGCGCGGGCGGCGGCGCGCTCCGGTGTCGCTTCGGCATATTCCTCGGCGCAGGCCCGGCACGCGATGATCTCGGCGCCCTCGACCAACTGGTTGCCGAAGGTGTGGTCGCCGTTGGCGTGGGTGTTCACCAGCTTGCGGATATTGCGGGCGGCCGGCACCGCGTCGCGCATTGTCTTGAGCATGGCCGCAGTCAGCGGCAGATCGAACAGCGTGTCGACCAGCAGCGTCTGGTCGCCGTCTTGCACCAGCCCCGCATTGCTCCAGCCCCAACTGCCGTCCGGTTGTAGATAGGCAAAGCAGCCGTTGCCGAGATCATGCAGGCCCTTGGTGTATTGCCACTTCGGCATCCTGTTTCCTTCTCCGTTCAAACTATTCGCGACCGGCCGGCGCTCTCCCCGGCCAGCGCCGCGGCCTTGAGCCTGATGCGCTGCTCCATGGAATTGCCATCGGCGCCGCCAAGATAAGCCTCGGCGACCTTGCGGTCGGCCAGTAGATCCCGTGGCGTGCGCTCGTCGACGATCCGGCCGCCGCTCATCATATAGGCGCGGTCGGCGATGCGTAGCGCCGCGCCGGCGTTCTGTTCGACCAGCAGAATTGTGGTGCCGGCATCGCGCAGGCGCTGGATCTCCTGGAACACCTGCTGGACGATCAGTGGCGCAAGCCCGAGCGACGGCTCGTCGAGCAACAGCAGCTTGGGCGCCGACATCAGGCCGCGGGCGATGGCCAGCATCTGTTGCTGGCCGCCGCTCATGGTCCGAGCTGCTTGTCGCCGCCGCTCCTGGAGGATCGGAAAACGAGCGTACTGCTCAGCCAAGCGACACCGATTCTGCAACTGCGACGTCGACACGAACGCGCCGATCAACAAGTTCTCCTCGACCGTCATCGACCCGAACAGTTGACGCCGTTCCGGTACGAGGCAGATACCCAGGCGAACAATCTCCTCGGTGCGCAGCTCAGCGATGCTCTGTCCATAGAGCATAAACCGCCCGGTTTTTCTGGGCAGCAGTCCCAGAATACTGTTGAGCAGCGTGCTCTTGCCGGCACCATTGGCGCCCAGAATGGTGACGATCTCACCCTCACCGACCGTAAGCGTCACGTTGCGCAACACCTCGGTTCGGCCGTAGCCGCCGCAGACCGCTTCGAGGGCCAGCGCGATCACGCGGCCATCCCCAGATAGGCGGAGAGGACCTGCGGATCCTGTCGCACGCTGTCCGCTGTCCCTTCGGCGATCTTTTCCCCGTGATCCAACACGACGACCTTGTCG
The DNA here is from genome assembly GCA_963760435.1 of uncultured Alphaproteobacteria bacterium. Lineage (GTDB taxonomy): Bacteria > Pseudomonadota > Alphaproteobacteria > Rhizobiales > Xanthobacteraceae > JAFAXD01. The sequence goes on along the minus strand of CAVXDE010000035.1, from coordinate 91,162 downwards.
GCGAGCCCCATGACGAGACGAATATCGTGCTCGACCAGCAGGATGGTGACACCGCGGGCTCTGATCCGCAGCAGAAGCTCGGCGAGTGCTTCGGTCTCGGAATCGTTGAGACCGGACGCGGGCTCGTCGAGCAGCAACAACTCGGGTTCGAGCGCCATGGCGCGGGCGAGCTCCATCATGCGCTGGTGGCCGAACGAGATCTGGTCGGGCCGCCGTTCTGCCACGTCGCGCAATCCGACAAAGTCGAGCTCGCGCATGGCGACCGCGCGCAGCCGCCGCTCGTCCTCGGCCGCGCCTGGAAGGCCGAGCGACACCGATGCGAAGCCGGCATGGCTGAAGATATGACAGCCGCACATCACGTTCTCGAGCACCGACATATTGTCGAACGAGCGGATTGCCTGAAACGTGCGCGCAATCCCGGCGCGGGCGATCACATCCGGCATTGTCCGGGTGATATCGATGCCGGCAAAGATCGTACGGCCCCTATCGAATGCACGGTGACCGGAAATCATGTCGAGAAGCGTCGTCTTGCCGGCCCCGTTGGGACCGATCAGGGCAACGATCTCACCCCTGGTGACAGTAAAATTTACGCTCTCGACGGCGCGCAGCGCACCAAAAGACCGGCTTGCACCTTCAACTTGTAGCAACGCTCCAAGCCGTTCGGTCGGCGCGCGAAAAGCCGCCGGTGCCGGATCGAGTGCATGGTCTTCGTGGGCACTCCGCCTCTCGCGCGACCATACGCCGAACAGCGCCTCGATTGCGCCGACGACGCCGGCGCGAAAGCCGATCAGCACCACGACGGTGAGGACACCCATGATGATGACTTCCCAGGCCGGTTGCTCGAGCAGCCGCAATGCCTCGCGCAGCGCAACGATGACAACGGCACCTAGGACGCCGCCCCAGACGGACTGCATGCCGCCGATGATGACAGCGGTGATGATGTCGAGACTGAACTGCAACCCGAACACAGTCGGGTCGACCACCCGCAGAAAATGCACGATCAGGCTGCCGCCGATGCTGGCCATGGCGGCGCTGATCACGAAGATCAGAACCTTGTAGGATGTCGTGTTGATGCCCGAAGCGGCGGCGCCCGCTTCGTCGGCGGCGAGCGCGCGCAGCGCCCGGCCGATGCGCGAATGGTCAATGTTGATGCCGATCGCCAGCGCCGCCACCACCAGGAACCAAGCGATGAAGTAATAGCTGAGATCGCTCGCGACGACCCACGGCCCGAGCGAGAAATGCGGCACGGTCGGGATTCCCGACGACGCCGCCGGTAATGCCGACCAGCAGGATCGCCAACGCGATGAACAACAGTTGCAGCGCGAGCGACGCAATGGCCAGCACAAAACCGCGCAGCCGCAGAATCGGGCCGCCGATCACATAGGCCACGGCCGACGCACAGAGCGCGCTCGCCACCATGGCGGATGCGCCGTCCCAGCCGTAGCGCGTGGTCAGGATCGCGCTGCCGTAGCCGCCGATCATGTAGAAGGCCGCCTGCCCGATGGCGAGCTGGTGCGCGAGCCCGAGCAGCAGCACCAGCCCCACCGCGCCGATCGCAAGCCCGGCGACCATGATGGCAGCGCCCAGCGCAAAGCCGCTATGGAAGAGAGCCGGATAGATAAGCACCGCGAGGATCAGCAGGGCGGCGGGCAGATGGCGTGCGGCATTCATGATGGCCGGCTCAGATCGACGTGCCGACGTGCAGGCGATCGCGGCCCCGCGCGAACACCCCGCCCATGACCAGCAACGCGGCCAGCAGGATCAGATAGAGGACCACGTCCTTCGCCTCGGACGATCCCAACCCCGCGATGCAGGATTCCAACATGCCGATCGCAAGACCGGCGGTAACCGCGAGGCCCGGCGAACGGAAGCTGCCGAAAATCGCCGCGATCAGGCCTTTCAGCCCGATCGTCAGCCCGGAATCCCACGACGCCAGCGTGAGCGGCGCAATCAATGCGCCGCCAAGCGTGCTCATGGCGCCGCCGGCGGCGAACACCAGCACGGTCATGCGCTGGGGATTGATGCCCATGAGCCGCGCAGCCCGGCTGTTGAGCGAGCATGCCCGGATTGCGCGGCCGATCCGGGTGAAGGCAAGAACAACAAATACCAGCGCCAACAGGATAGCCGTGCCGCCCCAGATCCAGATCGTCTGCACCGGCAGGAGTGCGCCCCAGAGGAAGAACACGTCATCACCGCTGAAGCCGGGGACGTTGAGCGGATCCTTGCCCCAGATCAGGAACGCCGCGCCGCGGATCGCGACAGCGACGCCGAGCGTCACCGTAATCTGGACGAACTGCGGCGCCGAACGGATTGGGCGTATCGTCAGCCGCTCCTGGGCCGTGCCCAGCAACAGCCCGGCGACGATGACCAGCGCCAGGCTTAGCGGGAGCGGCAGGTGCATCGCCGACATGGAGGCGAGCAGCAGTCCGCCGAGCGCGCCATATTCGCCTTGCGCGAGATTCACCACGCCGGACACGTTGAACATGAGCACGATCGCCAGCGCGACCAACGCATAGGCACAGCCGGTGGTGAGACCGGTCAGCAGGAACTGCGCAAGGGCCGCGCTGTCGAGCATCAGGCTTGGTCGACCGGTACGAACTTGCCGCTCGCGAGCTTCAGCATGGCAAGGCCGCGCGTGTCCTGGCCGATGTGATTCTGCGGCGTGAAGGTGATCGGCCCGTTGATGCCGGGCAGGTCCTTCACCTGATCGAGGGCGGCGCGAATACTCTCGCGGGAAGCATCAGACTTCTTGATTGCCGCCTCCGTCACGATGCCGATATCCCAACCGAGCGAATTGGCCAGGCTGGCCGGTCGCCCGAGCGCTTCAACAAGCCGATCGTAAAGTTTGCCGGACTCTCCCGGCGCCTGTTTGCCCAGCATGCCAAGGAGACCCGGCGTCATGACGCCGTCGGCCTCCGACGCGCCGCCGATCGCCTGGAAGAACGCGCTGGTCAACGCCGCCAGCATGAAGCAGAGCGGATATTTGAGCCCGAGCTGGCGGTACTGTTTGTAGATCAGGATGCCGGGCGCTCCGGTACCGGCCGAGTAGACGATGTCGGGCGCAGCCGAGCGCACGCGCACCAGCTGGGAGCTGAAGTTGCTGTCGGTCGCCGAGAAGGTCTCGAGGGCCGCAATGTCGAGCCCGAGGCTGGCGGTGATCTCTTTCGCGGCCTGCGCTTCGCCCTGGCCATAGGCGTCGTTGCCGAGAACGAAGGCCAGCTTCTTGTAGCCGCGCTCCTTGCACCAGGTCAGGTAGACCTTCATGAAATCGCGGTTGGCGGGCGCTATTTTGAAGAAGTACGGATCGGCCGGAACGCCGAGCGCGTCGACTGCCCCGCCACTGACGACAGGCAGCTTGAGTTCGCTCGCCATCGCCTTGATGGCAAGGCCGCCGGCACCCGGGCCCGCGACCCACGCAAGCGTCGTGTCGGGATCGGCGGCGACGCGACGATAGGCGTTGGCGGCCGGCGCAGGCGCGCTTTCGTCGTCGTTGATATTGAGAACGACGGGCCGGCCATTCACGCCGCCGCGGGTATTCCAGCTTTTGGCGTAAGCCTGAAAACCCTCGACATATTCCTTGAAGAACGGCGCCGCCGGACCGGTCATGCTCGCGATGACGCCGATCTTGAAGTCCTGAGGCTCTGCGAAGGCGCGCCGCACCAACGGTGCGCCAACTGCCGGCAGGCTCAAGGCGCCGCCCAAGAGCCGAGTTGCGTCACGCCGTGTTATTCTGGTCATTGTGTCCTCCCTCAGCGAAGCTTGCGGCCGTCAGGCGGCGATGCCGCGCGCGCACTGCACGTGGATATCGACCAGCCTTGGTATTGTTGCTTTGTCGCGCCGGCCCCAACCGCACTCGGTCGAGATCCCGTAGGGGCGATCGAGGCAGCGGTCGGCTGCCGTCATGCGGCGGAGCGTCCCGGGCTCGGCGTCGGTGTGGTGCACCAAGCCGAGATAGAGCTCGGTGCCGGGCGAATCTTTCAAGCCCCTGGCCGGAGCAAAATACGCGGCATCATCGCGATCGCGCGGCACCGGCATGTGCCACCAGCTGACGGGACGGCGCAGCCCCGCGGCGATGGCGTTCGCCATCGTCACCATGTTCTGCATGTCCTTTGGCTCGACCGCGTGCGCGTGCTTGAAGTCGCCGTAACAGAAATGATAGCCGAGCTCGACCGAGCGGGGCACGAGGTCGCCCAGAGCAATCAGGCGCTCGATGCACCCGGCCTTCGGATCCGCGAAATAGGTGTCGCGGATTCCCTCCCACACGTAGATCTCGAGGCATACGTCCCATTGGATCGCGAGTTCCTCAACCGGAACCGCGGCGCAGACGTCCGCAAGCTCACCGGCGACGCGACGCTCCATCGCGGGCCCGATCGCCTCGCGGCATTCGGGCGCGACGATGCCAAGCATGAAGGCGAGCGGGGTCGGCAGGCAGACCTGAAATCGGGTGTCCGCGGCGATCATGCCCGCCGCCTTGGCTTTGCGGAATTCCTGATAGGAGGCGCGCGCGAACGCCCCATAGCCGAACGACGGCAACTCGACCGCCCCGGCATCGACGCCCGGCTTGAGCCGGTATTTCGGCGCGCCTGCCGGTGGCGGCGCGCCGGTTTCGGGCGACCAGTTGTGGTCGGCCGGCTCGAACAGCGGATGGTAGTGCAGGACACGGGCCTGACTGGTGATCCAATAGTGCCGCACGCCGGTTTCGCCGTCGGGCACCCGCTTGAGAAATGGCGCGAGCCTGGCGGCGACCTTGGCGAATACTTCACCGGTGTCCGCCATCGGCACGGTACCGACGAGGTGGACGTTGCGTGCGGCTTCCAAAGAACTCATGCGTCGGCTTGATCCTGTTTGTTTGATTGATCGGAGTCCGCGACCAACGCGTCGGCCTTCCGTTGCGCCGGCACTGTCGGCTTGACGATGCGGTTGCGCAGCGTACCGATGCGCTCGACCTCAAGCTCGATCAGGTCGCCAGGTGCGAGCCAGCGGTCGAGCTCAAGGCCGCAACCGCCGCCGACGGTGCCCGACCCCAGAAATTCGCCCGGGTAGAGCGTTTCGTCGCGCGAGACGAACTCGATGATCTGTTCGAAGGTCCAATGCATGGTCGCGGAGTTCCCGCGCGTCCATTCCTCGCCGTTGATGCGCGCCGTCATCGTGAGGGCGTGGGGATCCGGGATCTCGTCAGCGGTCACGAGACACGGCCCCATCACGTTGCCGGTATCGAAATCCTTGCCCTTGGCCGGACCGAGCTGGCCTTCCATTTCGCGCGACTGCGCATCGCGCGCACTGATGTCGTTGAAGATCGTGTAGCCAAAGATGCAATCGCGCGCTTTTGCGGCCGAGATATTGACGCCGCCCTTGCCGAGGAACACACCGAACTCGAGCTCATAGTCGAGCACGTTGGCGTAACCCGGCCAGCGGATATCGGCATCGGTGCCGATGACGCTGAAGCGGTTGCACTTGTAGTAGATCGGTTGCGCGTACCAGACATCCGGCGGCAGCACGACGCCGCGTCGAACGTAGTCGGCAAAGGCGGCCGCAGGGTCGGCCTCTCTGGCCGCCATCTTGCGGAACCGCATCTCACGCGCGTTGCGCAGGTGCTGCTCGAAGCACAGGAAATCGCGCATCTGCCGCGGCACGGGCACCGGCGCCAGCAGCTCAACCTCGGTACGCGGCACGACGGCATCATCGACATCGAGCAACGCTCGCGCGTCATCGAGCGCGCGCTCGCCGCCGTCGATGAGAGCGAGCATGGTGCGGAAATTCTGTGCGGGACGGCCACTGCGCTCCGCGGCAAGCCGAAGGTCAACGACCGACCGGTCGCCATCGACCAGCGCTCCGACGCGCGGGCCACGGTCTGATTGATTGAAGGTGACGAGCCGCATGCTTGCGCTCTTTTTCCTCCCTGGCGGCGCCGAGCGATGCAGTGTCGGTCGTCCGCGGCTTAGTAAAACGAATGCTACACTAAGCGCAAAGGCTGGCGCAATACCCAAACATGCGTTTAATTAGGGGCCGGATGTTTGGCGTGGCGGCGCGCAGCCGACGCGCAACAAGGACACACCATGGACGCAAGGACTCCCGCGGCCGCTCGCCGACTTGCCGATATTCGGCGGCCCAAGAAGCGGCCGACGCGCGCCAACGGCGATGCCACCCGCAACAAGATCCTCGATGCCGCCGAACGGCTGTTCGCCGAGCACGGCTACACGGCCGTCTCCATGCGCAGCATCACTGCAGAGGCCGGCGTCAATGTCGCTGCGATCCACTTTCACTTCGCGTCGAAGGAAGCGCTGTTTGAGGCGATCTTCAATCGGCGGGTGCAACCGATCAACGCGGCCCGGCTCGCTGGCCTGCGCGGCGCGCCTGGCAACGGGCGCGATCACGACGTTGAACTAGCGAACGTCCTCAAGGCTTTTGTCGCGCCGCATCTCGAGGCCGCGAAGGGGTTTGATGCGGGCAGCATCGTGCTGTTGCAATTCATGACGCGCGCGGCGGCCGAACCCGATAAATCGATTCAGGCGGTGCTGCGCAAGGAGTTCGATCCGGTGTGGGTGGAGTTGACCGCAGCGGTGCGGCGTGCCCTGCCTAAGGCTTCGGACGAAGCAATCGGCTGGGGACTCTTCTTTACGCTCGGGGCGCTTTATTTCATCAATCCGAGTCGTGGCTGGCTCGCCAGCCTGACCCGCAACAAATGCAACGCCGCCGACACGGAAGCCGCAATGCGCTATCTAGTTCCGTTCCTCACGGCCGGTTTGCAGGGGCTGACGAAACAGCTACCTGCAACCAATTCCAAGCAGCCCCGGCCGAAACGCACAAAGAAATAACGACCGAACAGATCGGCGACCCGCCCGGTGAACAGCGGAGCCAGGCACGCGTAAATCGGTCTTGCGCCCGGGGAGTGCTCACCGGCCTGCTGTTACATCTTTGATGAACCGCGTGACCACGGTCGCGATTTCGTCCTCGTAGGGCGACCACTCGCCAAATGGGATAAGCGGAACGTCCTGGTCCTCAATCGGCAACTGATGCAGCCGGGAACCTGGAATCAGCCGGTGCGCGACCAATCCGCTTGCCTTGGAATGGGTCTTGTCGTTGCCGGGAATCACCAGCGTCGGCAACCTGATGGACCCCAACTCCTTGTCGGTCACGCCCATTACTGGGAGATGCGCCCCGGCTTCGAACGCCTCCTTCCAGCGCGTCAGGACCGCGATGAACTTCTCCGGCGAGAGGCTACGCAAATATTCACCATTGCGTGGATTTGCAGAAATGCGCTCGCTCCATTGCTCGGTTGCGCAAACCGCATCCATTCCGCCCGCCTGAGCCACTCGGATGAACTGACCATAATAATTGTCGGGCAACCGTCCGGCGGCGAACGCCCCGCCAGTGATGCGCATCAGGAGCAGACCTCGCACCGCCTCGGGGTGCCGGAGGGCAAACAGGATCGAGGTGCGCGCCCCTGATGAACTGCCGCCGATGAAGGCGGGCAATGCCCCCAGGTGCTGCATGAGCGCATACATATCCTCGGTCCAAATGACCTCCTCGCTCTCCGCGCCTTCGATCAGCACGTCGGAAGCGCCCGTGTTGCGACGGTCATGTAAAACGACCCGGTGCCCCAATGCAGCGAGCCTTTCGGCCAGCGGGATGAATTCATCATGACCGCGCCTACCGCCCGTCGTCAGCATGATCCAAGGACCGGTCTCGCCAATCACTTGCCAGTTGATGTTCACGCCGCGAATATTCGTAACTGGCATCGACTCCACCCTCCTCAATCGCGATTATGTTCAATATGCGAAGCGCAGGCCGACACCAGTCATCGCTTGCAACCTGTAAGCCGGAATATACGAGATCTGCGCTAATGTCAGGTGCGGTAGCGGCGCCGCCATGGGGACGAGATCGAGATTGCCGAGGTTCCGGGGTTGTCGCCGTCCTCATTCCCCGCCAATGCGTGCGCCTTTCTCGGCGACCGACCGCTTCATCAGCAGAACAAGCGGCACGAGCGCCAACATGATCATGGCGAACACCCAAAAGCAGTCGAAATAGGCCAGCGCCGACGCCTGTTGCTCGCGCACGTTGTCGAGCGCCTGCAACGCGAGTTGCTGCGCCGCTACCGGATCGCCGAACTGCTGCAGGAACATCGCGCGCGCCTGGTCGGTGAACGACTGCACGGCCGGATTAAAGGGATCGAGATACTCGCCAAGCCGAAGGCTGTGGAATTGCTCACGCTGCTCATGCAGAGCCTGGCTTAGCGACGTCCCGACGCTGCCGCCCTCGTTGCGCAAAAGACTGAGCAACCCGACGGCGGCGCCACGCAGCGCATTAGGGGTGTAGAGATAGGCTGCGACATTCGCGGGAGCAAAGCAGATCGCCAATCCGGCAACCGTGACCACCCGAGGCCACACCACCTGCCCCGGGCTGATGTCGAGATTCATCAGTGACATCCAATAATTGCCCGCCGCCATGACCAAAAGACCGGCAATGATGACCCACCGCGCATCAGTCTGCCGGCGAAGCAGGATCGCCACCACGGGCATCGCCATCACGGCAAACAAACCCGCCGGCGACATCACCAGCCCGGCATCCAGCGCATTGTAACCGAACAGCGACTGGAGCAGGCCGGGCAACGATGTGCTGGCGCCGTAGAGCACCGCATAAGCGAAGAAAATGACGATGCAGCAAACGATGAAATTGCGTTCCTGCAACGGCCGGAAATTAACCACGGGGTTGCGATGACGCAGCTCCCAGACAATCAATCCGCCCAGCGCCCCGACGAACAGCGCAGCCAATGTCTGGACGCGGCCGAATGGATCGCCGAACCAATCCCACTGCTCGCCCTTGCTGAGCATCACTTCCCAGCAAATCATGGTAATCACAAGCAGCGACAGGCCGATGGAATCGAAGCGCGCCCCTTGCCTTCGCTGTTCGGTACGCTGCGTTGTGAGATAGTCCGGGTCACGGACCACGGCATGGCAAGCCGCGAAGGCCACGAGGCCAATTGGAATATTGATGTAGAAGACCCACCGCCAGGAGTAATCGTCCGTGATCCAACCGCCGAGGGTCGGACCGACGACGGGCGCGACCAGGGCCGCCAGACCAAACAATGTCATCGCGGTGCCCTGCTTCTCCGGCGGGAAGGCATCCAGCAGCACCCCCTGGCTGGAGGGCTGCAGACCGCCGCCGGCGAGACCCTGAATCACACGGAACAAAATAAGTTGATTCAGGCTCGTGGCCATTCCACACAGCGCCGAGGCGACCGTGAACACAAGGATCGAGAACAAGAAGTAGTTGCGCCGGCCGAAGCGAACGGACAGCCAACCGGTGATCGGCAGGATGATCGCGTTGGCAGCGAGGTAGCTGGTGATAACCCATTCGCCGTCATCGACCGTGGCCGAGAGGCCGCCGGCGATATAGCGGAGCGCGACGACGGCGATCGTCGTGTCGAGCACCTCCATAAAAGTCGGCACAATGACGGCAGCGGCAACGAACCAAGGGTTTACGCCAGCGCGCGCTCCAGGAAGCGAAGCTGACGCCAGCGTCATTTGTCTGCTGCCGGGCTCTGAGGTGCCGCAGCGGTGGACGATATCGGCAGCGCGCTTTGCAGAAATTTCCCGGCATCGGGCCCGGTGGCCGGCCTGTTCAGGTAGACGTATGGAGTGACCGACAGGCCGACGAACAGAGGGTCCTTGTTCGGGTCGTAGTTCGCAAGCTCGATGCGAACGGGTAAACGCTGGACGACCTTAACGAAGTTGCCCGTGGCGTTCTGTGGCGGCAGCAGCGCCAAGGTTGATCCGGTGCCCATGGTAAAGCCGGCGACCCGGCCGGGAAACACGTGGCGCCCACCGTACATGTCGACATAGAGATCCACCGGCTGACCTATGCGCAGATCCCGCAGCTGCGTTTCCTTGAAATTGGCGTCGACCCAGATTTCGTCGAGCGAGCGGATCGCCATCAAGCTTTGCCCGACCAGAACATTATTCCCGGGATTGACGTTGCGGCGGGTGATAACCCCATCAATGTCAGCAACGACGTCACAATAGCGCAGATTCAATTCAGCCTGGGCGAGATCGCTCTTCGCGGCCTCGAGATTCGCTTTTGCCTGCTTGACCGCCGGCGCCCCCGGGACCAGCTGCGCCAGGATCTTGTCGACGTCACCCTCCGGGTTTTGCCTGGTGAACTCCTCCACCATCTGTTTTGGGGTTTGATTGTAGGAATGGATAACGCCCAGCTCCGCCGTGCTCTGCATCAACTGGGTTTGCGCCTCACGTACCGCGGAGAACGTCTGGTCGAGATCGGACGGCACGCTGCCCAGGTCACCGCCGTTCTCAGGCTCCGCCGGTAGCCCCAGGGAAACGCGAATTTGGTGGGCATCCTCCACTGCTTGGGTCACATCTGCCCGGGCAACTGATACCGCTGCATCCCGCCGGTCATACTCCTCGCGGGTCTCGAACGCGGAGCTGACCAATGCCTTCGCCCGTGCGAGCTCTGCCTCGGCGAATTTGAGGTTGGCTTTGCTCTTATCGATTGCGGCAACTTTCGCATGCAGTAGAGCGACCCTGTTTCGGACATCCTCCATCGCATTCTCGAGCGCCCAGTACTGGCTTCGCGCTTTTGCCTCGACACTGCGAACCGAGGCTTCGGCCACCACCAAATTGGCCTTTGCGATATCGACCGCCGCCTGCTTGATCGCGACCGCGGTCTCATAGGGTTCCTTGTCGAGTTCGACGAGGAGATCGCCTTTCTTCACCCGGTAATTGTCGTCGACCAGAACCTTTGACACCTGCCCCGGCACCCGCGCTGCCACGAACGTCACGTGGCCATTCACGTACGCGTCATCTGTCGAAACGGTGCTGAGACTTTGCCTGATCCACGGAATCCCGAACACAAGGATCGCTGCCAGCAGCGCAGCCGCCGCGGCGCCGAACAGCAAGCGCCGTCGTCGCAGCGGCGGATGGCTGGTTGGTGCATTCGGTCCGGATAGCGCGTCACTCTGGGCTTTGTCAGTTTGACGCGCCGTCACGGGGCCTCCGCCTGTCGGCGTTGCGGCAACTGAATCTGATACACCTTTATCGGCGTGTTGACCCTTGTCAGCGGGCATTTGTGCTGCTCCGGAGGCCCGCGGGAGAATAACACCTGGATGCTCTTGCTGGGAAACGATGCGGAATCAGGCGGCCGCCTGCGAACGGCGCAGCCACTCGTCGAAGCCGATCCGGCCGAGACGCGCCGCACCTAACGGTACCAGCGAGTGCTCCTCGACCTGGCCACCCCAGTACCTCGCCTTCGGGTCGCTCACGACCTGACGCGGGTCGCCAACCGCCTTCAGATACCGAGCGATGATTTCGTTGAACGGCGCTCGTTCCGGCCCAGCGATCTCGACGATGCCGTTTCGTGGCGGCGCCAGAGCAACATCGGCGACGGTGGCCGCAACGTCGTCCGCCGCGATCGGCTGGAACAGGACGGGCGGTAGCCTGACGATGTTTCGATCCGCACTTGAATCGGCGATGCCGCGCAGGAACTCCAGAAACTGGGTCGCGCGGACGATGGTGTAGGGGATCCCGGATGATCTGATCAGTGCCTCTTGGGCGACCTTGGCGCGGAAATAGCCGTTGTCTGTCCGGTCGATCGCGACGATGGACAGCGCGACATGGTGCCGAACGCCCGCGACCTTCTCCGCCGCGAGCAAGTTGCGGCCGGAGGTCTCGAAGAACTCCAGCACCGCCTTGTCATCAAATGAGGGCGAATTGGCGAGATCGATAACCACTTGCGCGCCAGCGAGCGCCGCATCGAGTCCCTCGCCGGTGATGGTGTTGACGCCGCTTTTGGGCGAGGCGGCGATGACCTCGTGCCCGCCCTGGCGCAGAATGGCGACGGTCTTGGACCCGATCAAGCCGGTCCCGCCGATGACGGCGAATTTCATGTGTACCCTCCCGCGTACGAACGGAGCGCCTTCCTCAAGCGCGTCTGACCAAACGCGGCTCTCGCGTATTTGGTTCCGCTCTCAGCCGACCAGCGGCGAATGCACGCTCCTACGCGCGCCGGACCAGATCCGGCGTGATCTCCCTGACATTGCGGACGCCGCATTGCGCCATGGCCACGCGCGTTTCGCTGCGCAGGATCGCAAGCACCTTGTCGACACCGGGCTCTCCAAAAGCGCCCAGCCCCCACAAATACGGTCGGCCAATGCAAACGGCACTGGCGCCGATCGCGAGCGCCTTCACCACATCGGTGCCGCGCCGGAATCCGCTGTCGATCAGGACCGGAATCCGCCCATTCACCGCTTCGACAATTTCGGGCAGCGCGTCGATGGTCGAGCGGCCGCTATCCTCGCCACGACCGCCGTGGTTGGAGACGATGATGGCGTCGACCACGCCGCTCTCGGCGGCGAGCTTGGCGTCCTCATGCGCCAGAATGCCCTTGAGCACGATCTTCATGCGCGTGGCATCGCGCAGGCGCCGCACAAAGTCCCAAGTCATGTTGGCTGAGAGCAAGTTGGGCACACCCGCGGCGGCGACGTCGATGCCGGCGAAATTCGGCTTGGTGCGGGTTGCTGCATCGGGACCACCGGGCTCGTGGCAATCGTTGCATACCCGCGCATCCTGCCGCCGCAGCCGCGTGAAGGTTTCCTGGTTACGACCAGCAACACGATCGACCGTAACGGCAACCACCGGCGAGCCGGCGTTCTCGGCACGCTTCACCAGCGCTTTGGCGATCTCCCAGCTCGGTGATGCATAGAGTTGAAACCACACGTTACCGCCACGCGCTTTGTTGGCATCGTCGATTGAGGTCGAGGCCTGAGTGGAGAGAATCTGCAGATGATTGCCGCGTTTCGCCGCATTGGCGACAGCGATCTCGCCGTCGGGGTCGTAGGCGCGATTGCCTCCGGTCGGCGCGATGCCGATCGGCGAGTCATATTTCACGCCGAAGATCTCAACGCTGGCGTCGACCTTGGAGACGTCATGCAGACGCCGCGGCCGCAGCAGAAATTTCAGAAAGCCCTCGCGATTGGCGCGCAGCGTGACTTCATCATCGATGCCGGACGCCATGTAGCCGAAATGCGCCGGCGGCACGTTCTTGCGGCATACCGGCTCGAAGTCGAACACGTTGATCGCCTCATCCGGGCTCTTGATGAGGTCCTCGGGATCGAGCGGAGCCCAGTTGAGCGGATCGGGAAACCGTCGCACGGGCGCCGGGACCTCGCCCGCGATCGCTGCCCATCCGCCGGTCGCCAACAGCGGACTGCCGGCCAGGAACTGCAGAAAGCGGCGGCGGCTGGCGGCCTGATGGGATCGTGACACAATAGCCTCCCTCGATTTGGCGTGTTGTTGTTTGTACGAAGTGTACGGCCGAAAAGCATAACACGACTGGTGTTCATAGGGCCGGGCGATATTTCATTTTGATGGTGGCAATTGCGTTTGCCTCTCTTGCGGCGCGTGCCGAGGTCTCTGGCATTGAGGTTGCCTCGCGTCCCGACGTGGTTGCCGACGAATCCTTCGACGATGTCGGTGGATACGCGGAGGATCAGCCGCCATCGTGGCCCGGGCCATGGCGCGGTGGGATGGACTTACCCAAGGGACCCCGCTGGCCGGGAGATAGCTCGCCTGCGTAACAGCTGCAGGTCTTCACTTTCCCGCGATGTACTGGACTAGCAAGCACGGACCCGGTGTGATCGGAGCGGTGGACCGATCATGGAGTATGACATGCAGAATAAACGATCGCCGATCCTCGCTATCGCGGGGGTCGCGCTTTTTCTTACGACGGCGGCAAACGCCCAGACCCCTGTCCGGGTGCGCGGCACGATCGAGCGTGTCGACGGACCGACCTACGTGGTGAAGGCCCGCGATGGGACGGAATTAAAGGTAACGCTGGCCGACAATGCGCAGGTGACCGCGCTCACCAAGGCCTCGCTCGGCGACATCAAACAAGGTTCGTTCGTGGGCATCACCGCCATGCCGCAAACCGATGGCAGCCAGCGCGCGGTGGAGGTGCACATCTTTCCCGAAGCCATGCGCGGAGCCGGCGAGGGGCATCGGCCGTGGGATCTCTCGCCGAACAGCACCATGACCAATGCCAACGTGGAACAGGCGGTGACCGGCGTCGACGGACAGACGCTCACGCTGAAATACAAGGACGGCGAGAAGAAAATCGTGGTGCCAAGCGAAGCCGCGATCGTGACCTTCGCGTCTGGCGACAAGAGCGACCTCAAGCCCGGCGTGAAAATCTTCATTGCGGCCGCCACGAAGCAGCCAGATGGAGCGCTGGTCACGCCGCGCATCACTTTCGGCAAAGACGGCATCACGCCGCCGATGTAGGCCGACGCACATCGGACCAAACTCGTCGCAATCGCCGGGCTTGTCCCGGCGATTCCTCTTTCAAGGGCACGGCACAGATGCTCGCTCCCAAGCCCTTGCGCATGCGCGTTCGATGATCGAACATGTTGTGCGAGCCGGTCGAACCCGCGCCGTCACAAGGGAGGAAGGGATGCAGCGAAATCGCGCAGGCGGGATTGACCGCCGCACGCTCCTGAAAAATTCGGCTGCGAGCGGCGCCGCACTCGCCGTGGGCTCGGTCGCCATGCCGGCGCTGGCGCAGAACAAGCCGATCAAGCTCGGCTATGTCAGCCCGCAGACCGGGCCGCTCGCTGCATTCGCGGAAGCGGACAATTTCATCATCAGCAACTTCAAGGACGCCACCAAGGGCAGCATCAAGATCGGCAATGCCACCGTTCCGGTGGAGGTCGTGGTCAAGGACAGCCAATCCAACCCCAACCGCGCCGCCCAGGTGGCGAAGGACCTCATCGTCCAGGACAAGATCGATCTCATGTTGGTCGGCTCGACCCCGGAGACCACCAACCCGGTTTCGACCCAATGCGAAATCGAAGAAGTGCCCTGCATTTCCAGCCTGGCGCCGTGGCAGCCCTGGTTTATCGGCCGTCAGGCCAATCCGGGGGGCGGTCCGCCCGCCTGGAAGGACTTCAACTACACATATCATTTCTTCTGGGGGCTCGAGGACGTGATCGCCGTCTTCACCAACATGTGGGGCCAGCTTCCGACCAACAAGTCGGTCGGCGGGCTGTTTCCGAATGACGGCGACGGCAACGCCTGGGGAGATAAGCAGGTCGGCTTTCCGCCGGTATTGGAGAAGCTCGGCTACAAGCTCACCGATCCGGGCCGCTATCAAAACCTCACCGACAACTTCTCGGCGCAGATCAACGCCTTCAAGAGCGCCAACTGCGAGATCCTTACCGGCGTGGTACTGCCGCCCGATTTCACCACGTTCTGGAAGCAGGCGCTGCAGCAGGGCTACAAGCCCAAAGCCGCGTCGATCGGCAAGGCCATCCTGTTCCCGGTCGCTATCGAAGCGCTTGGGCGCGACGGCAACAACCTATCGTCCGAGGTCTGGTGGTCACCGAGTCATCCGTTCAAATCATCGCTTACCGGCGTGAGCGCGAAGGATCTCGCGGGGGCCTACGAGTCGGCGACCAAGAAACAATGGACGCAGCCGATCGGCTTCGTGCATGCACTGTTCGAAGTCGCCGTCGACGTGCTCAAGCGCACCCCACAGCGCGGCGACGCCAACGCAACCGTAAAAGCAATTGCCGAGACCAATCTCGACACGATCGTCGGCCACGTCCAGTGGAACGGTGCTGGCGTGCCGCCGTTCGCAGCCAAGAACGTCACCAAGACCCCATTGGTCGGCGGTCAATGGCGGCTCAAGGATGGCAACAAGTACGACATCGTCATCGTCGACAATCGTACTGCCCCGATCATCCCGGCCGCTGGCAAGATGGAGCCGATTGGTTGATGTGCTAAACGGCCACGAGCCAACCGAGGTCAGCCTCATATTCTTCTACGTTGAAAGTTGAAATGGCTGGCCTCCTCGACACAATCATTCAGGGCATTCTGCTCGGCGGGCTCTATGCCTTGTTCGCCGCCGGGCTCTCGCTGATCTTCGGGATCATGCGGCTCGTGAACTTGGCGCACGGCGATCTCATCGTGCTCGCCGCGTTTGCCATTCTGGCGCTCGGGTCCGGACTCGGCCTCGACCCGCTGCTCGCAACACTATTGGCATTGCCGGTCATGTTCCTGATCGGCTTCGGGCTGCAGAAAATTCTGCTCAACCGCACGCTCGGGCACGGACTGCTGCCGCCCTTACTGGTCACGTTCGGGCTCTCGATCATCATCCAGAACGGATTGCTGCAAGGCTTCACGGCCGATAGCCAGCGGCTGCAGGCCGGCGCAATCGAAACCGCGTCAATCAATCTCGGCGGCGGCGTTGCGGTCGGCCTGATACCACTCCTTACCTTCGCGTCCGCCGTGATCGTGATCGTCGGGCTCAACGTCCTGTTCTACAGAACCGCGCTCGGCCGCGCCTTTCGGGCAACCTCGGACGATCTGCAAACCGCCGAGCTGATGGGCATCGATCATCACCGCACCTTCGCCCTTGCCATGGGCATCGCCATGATCGTCGTGACGATCGCCGGGCTCTATCTCGGTATGCGCGCCAATTTTGATCCGACCATTGGGCCCGCGCGCCTGCTCTACGCATTCGAAGCGGTGATCATCGGCGGGTTGGGCAGCTTCTGGGGCACGCTCGCCGGCGGCGTCATCATCGGGCTCGCGCAGACCATCGGCGCGAACATCGATCCCGAGTGGCAGATCCTGGCCGGACATTTCGCATTTCTGTTTGTGCTGGTGCTGCGCCCGCGCGGCCTGTTCCCGCGCGTGCTGGACTGACCGCGATGACCGCCGTGCCCACCTCACAGTCTTCCGCCGAATACAAAGTTGCGGTCTCGACGCCGGCGTCCCTCGCACTCGCCGCGGGCGGTCTCCTGCTGCTCGCTGGCCTCGTCGTCCTTCCTTCGGTGGCGGAACGAGATCTCATCCAGGATCTCACCTTCGTGTTCTACATGCTGGCGCTGGCGCAGTGCTGGAACCTGCTCGCCGGCTACGCCGGCTTGGTGTCGGTGGGACAGCAGGCATTCGTCGGGCTCGGCGGATATCTTCTGTTTGCCCTCACCATCTTCGGCAATCTTGATCCGCTGCTGGCGATCGTGCTTGCTGGCGTCGTGGCCGGCCTGTTCGCGATCCCCACCGGATTGGTGGTGTTCCGCTTTCGCGGCGCCTATTTCGCGATCGGCAGCTGGGTCGTGGCCGAAGTCTACCGGCTGGTGTTCGCCCAGATCAAACAACTCGGCGGCGGCACCGGCACCTCCCTGCCCCCTTCCGTCAGCAACGGGATTGTGGGGATCGACTGGGTGAAGACGCTGTTCGACGTACGCACGCCAGCGGCACGGGACATCATCACCTACTGGGTCGCGCTCGCGCTCGCCGCCGGAACCCTGGCGGTGGTCTATCTGCTGCTGCGCTCCCGGCGCGGGCTTGCGCTCGCCGCCATCCGCGACCAAGAAGCGACCGCCGAGAGCGTGGGCATCAACACCGTGCGCACCAAGCTCGCGATCTATGTGCTGGTCGCCGCGGTGACCGGCATGATCGGCGCACTGATTTACCTGCAGAAGGCGCGCATCTCGCCGGACTCAGCCTTCGCGGTGCTCGACTGGACCGCCTATGTGATCCTGATCGTGGTGATCGGCGGCATCGGCACCATCGAGGGGCCGGTGGTCGGCCTGATCGTGTTCTATCTGCTGCAGCGCTATCTGGCCGATTTCGGCACCTGGTACCTGATCCTGCTTGGCGCGATTGCGATCGTGGTGATGTTGTTTGCTCCGCTGGGGATCTGGGGATCGTTCAACGCGCGGTTCGGATTGGTGTTGTTTCCCACCGGACGCAGGTTGGAGCGAGCGAGCACCAAGGACGGAGGATAGTGGAATAAATCAATGGGCCCCGGTGCGCAGAGGCATCGCGGGGCCCGGTTTCTTCGCCTTCAGCGAAAGATATCTGGATAGCACCAGTTTTGTGTTCGAAGCTTTATGGCGCTTGGCCTTCGCGCCTTGGCTTCGCAACGATGTTCAGATTGTCGGCGGTGCAGGTCTCCGAACAGCCAGGCATGTCCTTCTCCTGCACCGTGACCCTGCGCTCCGGCAAGGTCACTCATCACTGCACGGTGGAGTCATTCCTCCTCACCAGATGTGATCCTTGGACCGTAGTCCGACCGCCGCCTGCCACCACGACTACGTCATCGGGTGCCAACTCCCGCGAGACCGGGAAGCTGCGCTTCCCGCGCTCGCGAGTGCAGCTAGAGGTGAAGCCTGTTCCTGTGCGGCCGACGAGTCAATCCCGGTGCGGCACTCCGCCCTCGCAAACTCACCGTTTTTATCGCGCCGGCGCGGTGACCGGGAAATCGAAATAAGTCTCGGGAAACGGCTCCTCACGCAGCGTGTAGTGCCACCATTCCTCGTGGTAGTCCTTAAAGCCGTGCGCCGACATCAGGTCGTGCAGCAGGGCGCGGTTATGCTGAGCGGCCGGCGAAAGTGCAGTCGCGTCGATATGCGATTTCTCGTCCATGCAATCGAAGCCGGTGCCGAAATCGAGGCTGCCGTCCCGAAACCGCTGGTCCGCAGGTGCCGTGCAATCCACTTTGGGCGCGTCGGGCCGGTAGGGAGCGGGCTCGACCAGCGGCACCGGCACGATGGCGAGATCGACCGTGCTGCCGCGGCTGTGGCCCGACTTGTCGGCCACGTAGCCCAGCTTGACGAAATCGGCCTTGTCCACCCGCGGATAAAACTCGGCCTTCATCGACTGCTCGGACGGGTTTTGCCCCCATGTCACGAAGTCATTGACCGCCCGCTGCGGCCGATAGCAGTCATAGACGACGAGCGAGAGGTTGGACGGGGCGAGATCGGCCTGGACCGCCGCAAGCGCACGTGCTGCCGGGGCGGTGAGAATACACTCCGGGGCGAGGTAGCCCGGGATCGGCCGGCCGGTGAAATTATGGCTGCCGTAGTAGCGCATGTCCTGATGGACAGTCGGGGCGATATCGCGCAGGTAGACGAAGCCTTGCGGGAGGTCTGCGGCCCGAACCGGACCGGCCAGCGCCAGCAACACCCCGATAGACATACGTACAGGTTTCATGGGATCAGTCTCCTGCCTAGCGTAGAAATTCCCGTTTCAGGCGTTCGTAATACAGACTTGCAAGGAGATTGGCTGATGCGGTCTTTGACCACGGCGCTCGCATCATGCGCCCTCGTTTTCCTGTTGCTTGGCCCGGCCGCGGCGCAAGCTCAGCAAAAGCCACCGCCGGCCGCGGCACCCAAACCCTATAAGGCCATTGCGGTCGAACCGCCGCAACCGTTCAAGGACGCCAGCTTCGAGCAGTTCCGCAAGCAGCTCGCCGACGTGGTCAAGCGCAAGGACAAGAACGCGCTGAAGAACCTGGTCGTGGACAAGGGCTTCTTCTGGGAAACCGAAGACGGCGACAAGGCCGACGCCAAGAAATCGAGCTTCGACAACTTCGCGGCCGCAGTCAGCCTCAATGCCAAGGACGGCTCGGGCTGGGACTTGCTGGAGGCCGCGGCCGAAGAGGCGACTTTGGAAGAGGTGCAGGACCGGAAGGGTGTGATGTGCGCGCCGGCCAGTCCAAGCTTTGACGAGAACGCCTTCGATGAGCTGACCAAGGAGACTAAGACCGAGGTCGAGGAATGGGGCTATCCGACGTCCCCGGGCGTCGAGGTACATGCGACCGCGAAACCGAACTCGCCTGTAATCGATAAACTGGGCATGAACTTGGTGCGCGTCATGGACAGTGACGAGTCCAACGACGCCGACGCTCCGCTGAAGATCGCCACGCCGGCGGGCAAGGTCGGCTACGTCAACTCCGACGCGGTGGTGCCGATCGTGTTCGACCAAGTCTGCTACAGCAAAGACGGCGGAAGCTGGAAAATCGCGGGCTACGCCGGCGGCGAGTAAACGTCATCAAACCGTTGCGAAGTTCTCATCGTTCTGCAACGTGAATCGCCGATGAGGCTCGCGGCCGGACGCGCGGCGCGGTTTTTCGCGCCGCAGCTGATCCGGGCCGGCTGCGGAGCCGATGTCGCCAGCGGCGAGCGAACAGGTCTGGCAGCCCCCCGCGCTCGGAGAGCTACTGCGCTGGGGCTTGCCCGCTCAAAACACCCTGGATGCCTGGGTGGTGCGCGGCCTTGCGCTGCTCGCACGCCGACAAGTGCTCACGGTCAGCGGCCTCGATCATATCCGCGCGGTCCATGACCCCTTCATCGTCGCGATCAATCACTCGACCCGCACCGAATCGCTGCTGGTGCCGGCGCTCATGGTGCTCCATCGTGGCGGTCGGCTGGTGCATTTCTTCGCCGACTGGAATTTTCGCCTCCTTCCTGGCATCGGACTGATCTACCGCCGCGCCCAGACCATCACCGTCACGCGCAAGTCGGCCAAGCCGGCGTTCCTCAACGTTCTCAAGCCGCTCTACATGAAGCCGCCCGGCGCGCTCAACAGCGCGCGCCTCTATCTCGAAACCGGCCGCTCGGTCGGCATCTTCCCCGAAGGCACCGTCAATCGCGACCCGGACCGGCTGCTGCCCGGCCACCGCGGCGCCGCGTACCTCTCCCTCGCGACCGGCACACCGGTCGTCCCAGTCGGGATCCGCTTTCCCGAGGCCGCCGGGCGCATCGGCGACCATGCCCGCATGGAGGTCGAGATCGGAGCGCCATTGGCGCCGCCGCGACCGAACAGCCGCCGGCCGACGCGCATCGAGCTCACCGGGTGGCACGCGACCCTCATGGGCGAGATCAGCCGCCTCGCCGGCAAAGCGTGGGTCCCACACCACGAAAGCATGTCCCGCAAAAGTGGAAACCGGTTTTGCGAACAAGGACATGCTCCAGAAAACTGGAGATCAGCCATGAGCACATTGAGCCGGGTGCAGGTGCGGCAGGTGATCGACGAAGCAGATCGGCGCGACATCATCACCGTGCTGCGCGCCACCTATCAGCGCGAAAAGCACTGGGTGAGCGACCCGGAGACCCAGGTGCCCCAGGCCGACCTCGCCCGCGAGGACATCGCCTGGTTCATCGCCACCATTCGCGGACGCCCCGCCGGCGTGCTGCGGGTGCACTTCGCGCCGCCGCTCGCCCAGTATGCCGAGTATGGCTTCAAATTGATGGATCCGCGCATCGACGTGGACGATTTCATCCGCCGAAATCGCGTCGCCGAGATCGGCCGTTTCGCCGTGCTGCCGCGCGACCGCCGGCAGTTCCTGCTTGCCGCCGCGCTGATGCGCGCCGCCACGGCCGAGACCGTGTCCCGCGGCTTCACGCATTTCGTCACTGACGTGTTCGAGGACGACCCGCACAGCCCGTATGGGTTCCACACCCGCGTGATCGGTTTTCACCCGGTGGCCACCCACGATGTCGGCGAGCTGCAGAGCCGCAGCCGCCGCATCACCTTGGTGCTCGACCTCTCGGCCGCCTACAAACGGCTCAAGGCCAGCGGCAACTGGGTGTTCCGCTATCTCACGGGCGACTGGCCGGACACGCTCCACCGGCGGCTTGCCGTTTAGGGTGCCCTTCCGTCGCCCGAAAGCTTTGCCCATATTCGGGCATGGCAAAAAATCCCGACTCGCCCAAGAAGCCGAAGGATCCGGCGCGGCCAACGCGCTCCAAGGCCAATCGTGAGCAGTTGCCGCCGCTGGCGCCCGCACTCGCCGACCTGCTGAACCCGGCGATCAAGCGCGGCGAAGCCGGCGTCGGCTCACAGACCGGGCTGCAGCCGCCCCCCGACAATTCGCGAGATCGGCGCGCCGACGCCTCCGCGGCGCATCGCGCGCGCGCCTCGACGCCGCAGGGACTTGGTGAGGCTGGGCAGACCGGATACGTCGCCAAAACGCCGGTTGAGCCAGCGATCTTCGACGCCGAGCTGGCGCGCGCCTTCGGCATGCCGGCCGACGCGGCGAGTGAGGACGAGAGCGCCGCCGAGCCCACGCCGAGCCCGCGACGCAAACGCCCCATCGATGAGGCCGCCGAGGGCGCGGTCGCTGCCACCACCAACGCGCTCGAGGAACTGCTCCGCCAGGGCCGGCGCGAGTTCCGCCATGACGATGGCTCACCGACGATCTGGACGCCGCACCGGCCGCCGCGGCCGGAGAAGACCGAGGGTGGCGTCCGCTTCGAGATCAAGTCGGAGCTGACGCCGAAGGGCGATCAACCGGTCGCGATCCGGGAATTGGTGGAAGGCGTGAAGCGCCACGACCGCATGCAGGTGCTGCTCGGCGTGACCGGCTCCGGCAAGACCTTCACCATGGCCCAGGTGATCGAGGCGACGCAGCGCCCGGCGCTGATCCTCGCCCCCAACAAGACGTTGGCCGCGCAGCTCTACGGCGAGTTCAAATCGTTCTTTCCCGACAACGCTGTCGAATATTTCGTCTCCTACTACGACTACTACCAGCCCGAAGCCTACGTGCCGCGCACCGACACCTACATCGAGAAGGAAAGCTCGATCAACGAGCAGATCGATCGCATGCGCCACTCCGCGACGCGCGCGCTGCTCGAGCGCGACGACGTGATCATCGTCGCGTCGGTTTCGTGCATCTACGGTATCGGCTCGGTCGAGACCTACACGGCGATGACATTCGTGCTCAAGCACGGCGAGCGCATCAATCAACGCCAGCTGATCGCCGACCTGGTCGCGTTGCAATACAAGCGCACCGGCGGCGATTTCACCCGCGGCACCTTCCGGGTGCGCGGCGATACCTTGGACATTTTCCCGGCGCACTATGAGGACCGCGCCTGGCGCGTGCGCCTGTTCGGCGACGAAATTGAAGGCATCGACGAGTTCGACCCGCTCACCGGGCAGAAGACCGACGAGCTCGCCTTCGTGAAAGTCTATGCCAACTCGCACTATGTGACACCGCGGCCGACGCTGCTGCAAGCAATCGCCGGCATCAAATCGGAGCTGCGCCAGCGGTTGGCCGAGCTCAACCGCGCCGGCCGTTTACTGGAGGCGCAGCGGCTCGAGCAGCGCACCGTGTTTGATCTGGAAATGATGGAAGCGACCGGCAGCTGCGCCGGCATCGAGAACTATTCGCGCTATCTGACCGGGCGCAAGCCGGGCGAGCCGCCACCGACATTGTTTGAATATGTGCCCGACAACGCGCTCGTGTTTGTTGATGAAAGCCACGTGACAATTCCGCAACTCGGCGGCATGTATCGTGGCGACTTCCGGCGCAAGGCGACGCTCGCCGAATATGGCTTCCGCCTACCCTCCTGCATGGACAACCGCCCGCTGCGCTTTGAGGAATGGGACATGATGCGGCCGCAGTCGGTCGCGGTCTCGGCCACGCCCGCCGCGTGGGAGCTTGATCAATCCGGCGGCGTATTCGTCGAACAGGTCATCCGCCCGACCGGCCTGATCGACCCGCCGGTGGAGGTACGCCCGGCGCGCACGCAGGTTGATGATCTGGTCGGCGAAGTGCGCCAAGTCGCGGCCGCCGGTTATCGGGCACTTGTCACCGTGCTGACCAAGCGCATGGCCGAGGACCTGACCGAGTATCTGCACGAGCAGGGCTTGCGTGTGCGCTACATGCATTCCGACATCGACACGATCGAGCGCATCGAGATCATCCGCGACCTGCGGCTCGGCGCCTTCGACGTGCTGGTCGGCATCAACCTGTTGCGCGAGGGGTTGGATATTCCTGAATGCGCGCTGGTCGCCATTCTCGATGCCGACAAGGAAGGCTTTCTCCGCAGCGAGACCAGCCTGATCCAGACCATCGGCCGCGCCGCGCGCAACGTCGACGGCAAGGTGATCCTCTATGCCGACGCGGTCACCGGCTCGATGGAACGCGCCATGGCGGAGACGAACCGGCGGCGCGAGAAGCAGGAGGAGTACAACGCCCTGCACGGCATCACGCCGGAGAGCGTGCGCCGGAGCATCGGCGACATTCTGGACAGCGTCTACGAGCGCGATCACGTGCTGGTGGCGACGGGCGACGGCCGCAGCGGCGAGTTCGAGGACGCGGCGACCATCGGCCACAACTTCGAGGCCGTGATCGGCGACATGGAGACGCGCATGCGCGAGGCCGCCGCCGACCTGAACTTCGAGGAAGCCGCCCGCCTGCGCGATGAGATCAAGCGCCTGCGGGCGACCGAACTGGCCGTGGTCGATGATCCGACCGCGCGGGTGCCGTCGCCGGGCGCAGCGCGCGGCGGAAAGGCACGCAAGCCCACGCTCGACGAAATGGGTCCGGGGCGGGAAGCCGTGCCGTACCGGGGACCACGCTCAACCCTGGGCCGCCCCGGCATGCGGGGCGGTTTCAAGCGCAAAGGGCGATAGGGGCAGGTGCCGGGGTGCAGTACCATTTTTTCGGACGCCTGCTATACCCTGGCCCCAAGTCCGGGCGTGAATGTCCGGGTGTGAATATCGTTACGGACTCGTAAACCGGCCTGACCGGCGCCACAATCGCGCATCAATTCAAGGGCATAATGGTCACCATGAACACCGTGCCCAGGTCCTTGGTCGCCCTTTATCGGGCCCTGCTCGTGGTCGCCACCGCCAGCATGCTGGCCGGCTGCTTCGAGACGACCGGAGCTTCCTTCACTAATCCGTTCGCGACCCCGGCGCTGGATCCGCAGGCGCCGCCCGTTGCCGCGCAGGGCGGCCGTGGCGGTACGTCCGATTATCTGACAGCGGACAAGGCCAAGTCCGCGTGCTGGATGCAGGCCGAGACCGATAAGAAGGCCCCAAAGGACCTGGAGAAACGCGGCAAGTGGGTGGACAAGTGCGCCGCCGCCAAGCTGCGGGACCAGGCGACCCAATGGGCCAGCACAAATTCGCAGCCCGCGCCTGCGCCCGCTCCGAGCGCCGCGCCATTCTCGTTCCCGGGCTCGCTATTCGGCACGCCCACGAGCGCCCCGGCCGAGCCGCGATCGAGTCCGTCCGGAGCGGACGTTCAGCAAAAAGGCATGTGACGTGGTCCGGCGGCCCAATGCTGGCGCAGTCGAGCGCCTCACCAGCACGCGCGTGATTGCGACCGTTTCGCATTGTGCGCTGGCGGCACTCATTGCGACGGGGCTTGCCGGTTGCTTCGAAGCGAACAGCAACGGCGCGGCACCAGCCGCCAGCGTGAGCGGCGGCGGGGGCGCCAACGCGGCAACGATCGCTGCACCGGTTCCTTCAGCCGTTAGCCCGGCGGCGCCGGTGACCGTGCAGAAGGCGCGCGCGGACTGCTGGATGGATCTTGAGAACAACAAGAAGGCGCCGCATGATCTCGAGCAGCGCAGCAAGGTCGTCGAGCAGTGTGTGACCGCCAAGATGAATGGTCAGGCGGCGCGATAGCGCGCGAGATGACGAACTTGTCGCATACCTGCGCGGTCCATGCACCCGATCGGCGACGCATCCTCGCCGCGATGGCCGGACTGACCATCAGCATTGCGGCGGCACCTGCCCGCATTGCGGCCGCCGCACCCGCGTCGGTGGACGATGAGCGCTTCATGCGCATGGCGATCGACGAGGCGCGCCAGGCAGATTATCCGTTCGGCGCGGTGATCGTGCGCGACGGGGAAGTGATTGCGCGTGGCGCCAACCTGGGCCGGCGCCTCGATGATCCGACCGCCCATGGCGAGATGCAGGCGATCCGGCACGGGCTCGCGCAGCACGGCAGCGCGGCGCTGCGGGGGGCGACGCTCTATACCTCCGGCGAACCCTGCGCCATGTGCATGGGCGCGATCATCTGGTGCCATTTTGGCCGGCTGGTCTTCGCGGCCTCCCTGGACCAGCTGGCGAAAAAGATCGATCAGATCATGATCCCGAGCGCCGAAGTTGCCGCAAAATCGCCCTTCGCGCCGATTTCCATTACCGGTGGTGTCCTGGCTGACGAGGCAATCAGCTTGTTCGGCAAGTAAGGCTTGTCGGGCGCCGCGCTCGCCGCTCCAGGGCTAGCCTTAAGGCCTTGCAATGGCGTAAGTTTCGGCCGGGGCGATCGGATGGGGTTCAGTGGGGATATCAGCCATGAAGGGCTTTGCGCATTCCATAGCGGCCTTGTGCATCACGTGTGCGCTGCCGGCGGTGACGCTCGCGCAGGCGCCAGTGCAGGATCGTTTCCCGGCTGACGACACTGCGCCCGCGGCCAAGCCAGCGGCACCGGCAGCTGCGCCGGCAAAACCGGCGCCCGCCGCCAAATCGGCGCCGACCGCCAAATCAACACCAGCCGCGAAGCCCGCCGAGCACGAAGCGGCGGAGAAGCCCAAGCACGCGGTCGCCGCCGCTGCGACGCCGGCACACACCGTCGCCTGCAACGGCGCCTTCACCAAGGATTCCAGCCACATGAAGCTCGCGACCGCATTCGGGTCGCAGAACGTCACCTGGGACGACGTCGACGGTCCCGGCGGCAGCAAGCTCAAGGCCACAATCCTGTTCCCCAAAGATCCGAAGCGGCGTCTGGAAGTGCTGTGGACCAAGCCGGACGCACGCAGCGACCTTCAGCTGGTCGCGATCAACCATCAGTCCTCTTGGACTGCCCCCAAGGGGCTGCACCTCGGCATGACCCTCGCCGCCGTGGAGAAACTCAACGGCAAGCCATTTGAGCTCAGTGGTTTTGCCAAGGACACCGGGGGCTCGGTGCAGAGCTGGGACGGCGGTTCGCTCGCCGAGTTGCCGGGCGGGTGCAAAGTGTCGCTGCGCTTCGAGCCCGACGCCAAGGTAGCGCCGGATGTCCGCAGTGATGTCGCGGTCGAGAAACAGTTCGCATCCAGCGACACGGCGATGAAGAAGGCCGCCCCGAAAGTGGTCGAGATCCTGATCGGATATTAGCCGGACCGGCTCGCTCAGCTGTCCCCGGATCCGTCGGCTATTTCTGATTCTGCGCCGTCGGACCAGGCGGCGGCGCGGGATCAGAGCCTTCTCCGCTATTATCGCCTGTTTGCTGGTTGTTCAGCTGACGCGAATCGCGCGTCATCTGCAGGCAGGTCTCAAGCTCGCTGTAGACGGGGGCGACGCCGCCCGATTTCGATTCGCCGACACACAGGTTGCGATCGGCTGGACTGAACTTGGTCCATTCCCGGGCGAGCTCGTTGCGCGCCTGCTGCTCGGCATCGACACAGTGCCGCAGCGCGTCCGGCTGTCCCGTGTCGACGCTCAGGGCCTCCGGCACCATCCGCAGCGCATTGCACGCGGCGTGAATGTCGAACGTTGGAATCGGCGGGCCACCGGTCGCCGCGCCAGCGGCGCTCGCCCATAAACCGATGGCTAAGACCCCCGCCGCACTCGCGAACCTGATCGTCAGCATGACACCTCACCGCGCGTTGGAAGGAACCTGTTAAGCAACGTACGAGAAAGACATCGGTTGCGCGGCCCGGCTGGGGCTCGGTGCCGCCCTCGCGCCCCATTCGGATGTGGTCATGACCCGCATAGGCGCAATGCTGGTGGGGACCGGCTTGCGAATTCGCGCGTCCGCGCAAAGCCGAATGGGGACGAATGCATGACCACGAACAATCTTGACGCCGATCTTCCGCAAGTCGCCGAAGAAGATCCGACCCAGGGACCTGCTGACCAGGTCGAGGCCGCGATCCGCGAGTTCGTGCGCCAGGACATGACGCAGCTGCGCCGCATGCCGTCCGCCGACGGCGCGGCCGAGGTCGCAACCAACATCAACTCGCTGGTCCAGCGGGTGGCGGGCGCCTCGCTGCGCGAGATGCAGAACGTGATCTGGGAGCTCGAAAGCCTGCGTGACTTCCTGCAGAGCGAAGGCGAACGCGTGCAGCGCGAGATCTCGAGCTATGCGCAGCTGACCCAGGCGGCCATGAGCTCAACCCGCAACGTCGCCGACAGCATGGTGCCGTGGAAGAAGGTCAGCGAGAGCAAGCGCGTCGCCTAAATCCAATATCTCCGCTGCTTTCAGCGCGCCGGATAATTCCCGCCGAGGGGATCGTCCGGCGTCCACATTCGCGAAGCAGGCGGCAGGGCGGCATATTGCACCCCGGTCTCCGCCGCCGGCCCGCGCGCCTGTAGGCTGTGGTCCTGCATTCCATTGATCACCAGGAACGCGACCAAGCCGGTGATCAGGAATGTAACACCGCCGCAGGTCAGGCCCAGCAGGGCGATTCCAAGTTTTGTCGCCATCAAGTCCTCCATGGCCGTTCAGCGCGGCCGTGGTGACCCCCGACGTGTTGATCCATCCCTTGGTAGCGTTCGACCTACAAACGCGTGCCCCGCGTGTTTGGTTTCGAACGTCTCGTTGCGCTTCGCGCATAGGCTTCTCCCATATCGCAAACGGCATTGGATTTGCTTCCCTGGATTTCGCGCCGCGGCATAAAGCCCACCGCTTAATCACAGGACGGGTGGCGACGCAGCGGCGATCCGCGCTATAGGTCGCCAAAAGCACGGGAGAAACAACAATGATCCTGCCAGCTCTCTCTGGAGTATCGCTGCTCGTTCTCGCCTCGATCGGCCCTGTCACCGACACGGCGGCGATCGCCCACATGTCCACCCAGCAAAAGAATGCCGCGGTCCAGGCCTACGTGACTCGCGCGACGGAATGCGTCGCGCAAAAGATCGCCGCCGATCCGCGCTATGCCAAGGATCCCAACAATCTCGGTGACTTGATCGTGTCCTCCATGCCGGGCTGCGCCGAGGGGATGCGAGCCATGATCGACAGCTATGATCGGTATTTTGGTGAGGGTGCCGGCGAGGCGTTCTTCAGCGGCCCCTATCTGGATGTTCTCCCCACGGCAGTAGCCAATTGGGTGAAGGACTCGCGCCCGATCGGGGCAGCGGCCGACGACGCGCGCTGACTCAGGGCTTGATCACGTCCACGACCCGCATGGTCGCAGGATCGACGAGTACGACTTGGTCGTTGGCCACCAGGGTATACCGGTAAGGACGCGCCGTCGGAGCTTCCGCGAGCGCACCGGCCGGCAGCGGGTGCAGATCGATCGTCGGCGGCACTTGCTCACCGACCGAAAGTTTGAAGTCCTCGCTCGCCCTGGCCTTCGACTTGTCGAGCGTCACCGAACTGAAGATCGCCGCCTTCTGCGCAGCGGTCAGAGCCGGAGCTTGCGCTGGCGGTTCACCAGCCCGCTGGCCGGTGGGGCTCAGTGGACCTACGTGCTCGATCGTACCTCCGGGCGGGCCACCATTCTGTGCACTCGCCGTGCCACCGAGCGCCGTCGTAAGCACGATTGCCGCAACGAATACCTTCATTCCGGGCCTCCGGGGATATCATCTGCCCTAAGGAAACCGGGAAGGTCGATTGAGGTTGCACAGATAACAAATTTTTGCGGAGCCAATTACTCATACATCATGAGATCGATCTCGCTCCTCGCACCCTGGACCGGAAACTTGGCACACCAGCTTTCAAGTTCCGAAAAAATCTCCCGTAACGTTTCCACTACCCGGCTCGCCCGCTCATCGCGGATTCGATAGATCATGTGCTTGGCGCTGCGCCGATACGTCACGATACGTGCACGCCGAAGCTTGCCCAGCTGCTGCGACAGTGTTGGCTGACGAATGCCGAGCTCGGACGCGAGTTCGGCCACCGACCGCTCGCCCTCGATCAGCATGCAGACGATCGAAAGCCGGTTCGGGTTGGCGATTGTCTTGAGCAGAGCGCTGGCCTCACCGACGCTGCGGCAGATTTTCGAATGTTTTGACTTCTTCGTTGTTTGCATGAATTCGGCTCGGTTTGCCTGGAGGGCAGATCTGCCGCCAAATTGGGCAAAGAGGCAAATTTCCTCCTAACAAACGGTCACGATTGGCAACAAACCAGCCTTGACCCTTATCTCATTTTATAAAAAGATAAAATGAAAATTGGACGCCGATGCGTCGCGTCCGCAGCAAACAAACGGGATGGAGCGCCTTTGATCCGTGACGAAAGGCGTTCATGACTCTGCGTATCGGCGTTCATCCAAACAATCTGCACCTCACGCTCGCGCAGCACTGGCCGAAGGCCTTTAGCAGCCTCGACGCAGAGTTTGTTCCTTATGGCGAAGGACGCGATACCGGCCGGCTGTTGAAGCTTGGCAAGATCGATCTCGGCGGGACCGGCTCGACGCCGCCGCTTGCGGCGCAGGTCGCCGGACTCGACGTGCAGTACGTCGCGGCGTCAGCACCGCGCCCGGCCAATGGCGCGATCCTGGTGGCGAAGGGCTCACCGATCGGGACGATCAGGGATCTTCGCGGCTGCCGTTTCGCGCTGCTGGACGGCTCGTTTCACACTTATCTGCTGGCCAAGGTGCTGGAAGCGGACGGCCTGCTGCTGAAGGACGTCACCCGCGTCGAGCTCGCGCCGCTGCCGTCAGCAAAAGCCCTCGGGAAGGGCGAGGTCGACGCCTGGATCGCCATGGCGCCGCATCTTGATCAGGCGCTCGCAGCCGGCACCGCCGAGATGCTGGCGCCGTGCGGTTCGACCATTCCGAACCGGTCGTTGTTCTGGACTTTGCGGCGCCGCGCGCTGGCGCCCGCGGTCGTGACCACCTTCGTGACGGAGCTCGCGCGAATCGGTCGCGAGATCGCGGCCGCGCCGGAGCGCGCGGCACGGATTCTTGTTGATGCGAAGCTCGGCGGCGTCGATTTCGAAACCTGGCGGCGCGCGATCGCGAGCCGCGATTGGACCATTGTGGCGGCTGACGCGTCGCTGATCGCCGAGCAGCAGGCCGAGGCCGATACGCTCTACCGCCACGGCGACATCCCCCGCATCGAGATCGCCGCAACTGGCCCGAGCGCCGCTGCCTCGGCCGCCTGAGCGGCTGCCGAGTTCCCAGGAGAAGCAACATGAATGTGCTGTGGTACATGTGCGCGCCCGACGGTGCCTATCCGTGGAACCCGCAAGGCGCGCGCACCGTTGATTACAGCTATTTCCAGCAGCTCGCCAAAGCCTATGACCGGCTCGGCTTTACGGGAGCGTTGTTCGCGACCGGCGCACACGATGTGTGGGTGCTCGCTGCCGCGCTGCTGCCGGAGACGAGCCGCATGCGCTTCCTGGTGGCGATCCACCCCGGCCTGATCGCGCCGACACTGCTCGCCAAGATGGCGGCGACCTTCCAGGAATTCTCGCAAGGACGCCTGTTGATCAACGTCGTGTCCGGCGATGCCAGGATGCTCGGCGCCTATGGGATGAAGCTGCCGCATGACGAACGCTACACCATGGCCGACGAGTATCTGTCGATCTGGCACCGCCTGATGGCTGGCGAGAGCGTCACCTATGAGGGCCGCTACTTTTCGGTCGAGGGGGCGAAGCTCGCGATGCCGGCCGGTGTGAGCATCGACCCACCACCGCTCTGGTTCGGCGGCTCGTCCGACGCCGCCATCGACGTCGCCGCCAAGCACACCGACACCTACCTGTCCTGGGGCGAGACGCCTGAGCAGATCAAACAGAAAGTCGATGCGGTGCGCGAGCGCGCCAAGCATTATGGCCGCGAGCTCAGTTACGGGATCCGTCTGTATGTGATCGTGCGCGAAACCGATGCGGAAGCGTGGGACGCGGCGGAGCGGCTCTATGGCCACATGGACGAGGCATCGATCGCGCTCAATCAACGCGTCCTGTCGAACAGTGATTCGGTCGGGCAGACGCGTATGAGCGCGTTGCACGGCGGGGTGAAACCCGACAACCTGCGCGACCTCGAAGTCGCGCCCAACCTGTGGGCCGGCATTGGGCTGGTGCGGCCGGGACCTGGCACCGCCATTGTGGGATCGCCCGACACGGTCGTGCGCACGCTTGAAGCCTATCAGGCCGTCGGCGTCGATACGTTCATCCTGTCGGGCATGCCGCTGCTCGAGGAAGCCTACCGGTTCGCCGATCTGGTGCTTCCCAAGCTTCCGGTTGCGCGTGACGTTACTCGCGCCAAGAGTTTCACCTGGTCGACTCTGTTCGATCGCGACATCAGCGCCGCCAAGGCGGCCGGTTGAGAGCAATCATGATCCTCGATGAACGCAGCTATCTGATCAAACCCGAGCACGTGAAGGATTACCTCGAGACCTATGAACGCGAAGGCATGGCCCTACAGGTCAGCCATCTCGGCGATCTGGTCGGCTGGTTCACCACCGACGTCGGCACGGTCAATGAGGTGGTGCACATCTGGCGCTACCAGGACATGGGCGACCGCGAGCGCCGGCGCGCCGCCATGGAGGCCGATCCGGCCTGGCAGGCGTTCCGGCGCAAGACCTCCTCCTATGTGATACGAATGCGCAACCGCATTCTGCGGCCAACCTCGTTTTCGCCGATGCGCTAAGCGCGCCAAGTGATGAACGCGATCGAGACCAGTGCCGTTCAGGTCGTGCCTTTTGGCACCAGCCGCTTTGCCGCATTCCTCAATGCCGTGGAAGCCGCGTTGCAATGGCTCGGTGCGCTGATCCTTGCCGTCCTTCTGGTGCTGGTGCTCACCTCGGTGGCGCTGCGCTACGTGTTTGGCAGCGGCCTGATCTGGTCCGAGGAGCTGGCGATCTGGCTCAACGTGTTGCTGGTCGCGATCGGCGCGCCGCTGGCGGCGACAAGTGCGCTGGCGATGCGGCTCGACGTGGTGGTTCGGTTTCTGCCCGCCTCGCTGCAGCGGCTCGCGCGGCTCCTGGCTGACGGCATTGCGATCGACGCCGGATTGATCCTGGCGCTCGGCGGTGCCGACGTGGTGGCTGGCATCGGCGGAACATCGACCGTGCTCGGATTGCCCGAGTGGCTGCGCTACGCTTGTTTTGCCGCTGGCGGCGCGCTTACCGCGTTCATGTTGTTCGGCAAGACGCTGGTCGAAGACGGGCTCGCGCGCGCCGCGACCGTGCTGGTGATCGGGCTCGCGCTCTATGTCGCGTCCTATCATTTGCATATCGTGCCGCTCGACACGCCGAGCGTGGCGGCCGGCATCGCCGCCGCGATCGGCATCCTGCTGGGCGCGCCGCTCCCGCACACGTTGCTGGCCGGCGTGGCGCTGGCGACGCCGTTCGGCGCGTTGCTGCCGGAGCCGGCGCTGGTGCAGAACACCGTCGTCGGCGTCAGCAAATTCTTGTTGCTGGCGATCCCGTTCTTTCTGCTCGCCGGCGGATTGCTGACCGAAGGCGGCCTCGCCGACCGCATGGTGCGCTTCGCCGCGACGCTGGTCGGGCATCTCCGCGGCGGGCTCGCGCAGACGGCACTCGTCTCCAGCGTGATGTTCTCCGGCGCCTCGGGATCCTCGATCGCCAACGCGGCGTTCGGCGCCAAAGTGATGGTGCCGGCGCTGGTCGCGCACGGCTACACCTTGCCGCGCGCGGCCGCGATCATCGCCGCGACCGCGATGCTCGACAACATCATCCCGCCGTCGATTGCGTTTCTGATCCTCGCGTCCGCCACCAACCTGTCGGTCGGCTCGTTGCTGGTGGGCGGCTTCGTCGCCGGCGGACTGTTGGCGCTCGCACTCGGCATCGGCATCTACATCACCTCGCGGAACGAACGGCCGGCGCGCACCCGGGCCTCCGGCGGCGAGCGCGCACGTGCCTTTATCAGCTCGCTACCGGCAATCGGGCTCGGTGTCGTCGTGGTGGTCGGCATCCGCTTCGGCGTCGTCACCACGACTGAAGCCTCCGCCCTCGCGGTCGCCTATGCGCTGATCGTCTGCCTGGCGCTACGCAGCCTCAACGGCCACACCTTGGCGGCGACATTCCGTCAGGCCGCCGGCGAAGCCGCCGCCGTCGGCCTCCTCATCGGTACCGCCGCGCCGTTCGCGTTCCTGCTGGCGATCGACCGCGTCTCCGATGCGGTGACTTCGGTGGTCACCCTGTTCGGCGGCGGCGCGCTCGGCGTGATGTTGCTCGCCAATATCGTGCTGCTGATCGCCGGGTTGTTCCTCGATATCGGCGCCGCAATCCTGCTGCTGGGCCCGCTGCTGCTTCCGGCCGCCGTGCTGGCCGGCATCGATCCGATTCAGTTCGGCGTCATCCTGACGGTGAACCTGATGATCCACGGCCTGACCCCGCCACTGGGGATTCTGGTCTATGTGGCAAGCGGCGTATCCGGCGCGCGCCCGGCGCAGGTCTTTCGCGAAGTCACGCCGCTGCTGCTGGCGCTGCTCGCCGCCCTCGCCGTGATGTGCGTCGGCGCCGCGATGCTGGCGCGACCCATCCCGAGCTAATATGTAGGTTAAGGAGACTAGCTCATGAACAACATCACCCGCCGCCGCTTGTCCGGCCTGCTCGCCGCGGGCGTCGCGGCGCCGTTCGTGATGACGTCGCGCGGCGCCGGCGCGGCGACCCCCGTCACCATCGCCTCGCTGTTCGGCGCCGATAAGCCGGAGACCAAAGTCTGGCTCAAATGCAAGGAGCTGGTCGACGCCAAGCTGCCGGGCCGCTTCGATTTCCGCATCGTGCAGAACGCCGCGCTCGGCGGCGAGAAGGAAGTGGCGGAAGGCGTCCGGCTCGGCTCGATCCAGGCGAGCCTGT
The DNA here is from genome assembly GCA_963760435.1 of uncultured Alphaproteobacteria bacterium. Lineage (GTDB taxonomy): Bacteria > Pseudomonadota > Alphaproteobacteria > Rhizobiales > Xanthobacteraceae > JAFAXD01. Next base: position 56,882 of record CAVXDE010000035.1, on the reverse strand, counting down.
GCACCATGTCGGCGATGTCCGGCTGGGTGCCGGAGTCGCAACTGTTTGATGCGCCGTTCGTGTTCCGCGACGCCGCGCATGTCCGCCGCGTCGTCGACGGCCAGGCGGGCAACGATTTGAAGACCAAATTCGCCGTCGCAGAATTTTGCCGTGCAGGGCTTCATCAACTACGGCGCTCGCCACCTGCTCACCAAGGAGCCGGTGACCAAGCCCTCGCAACTCGCCGGCAAGCGCATCCGCGTGATCCAGAGCCCGCTGCATACCGAACTGTGGAAGGCATTCGGCGCCAACCCGACCCCGATCCCGATCCCGGAGACCTACAACGCGCTGCAGACCGGCGTGGTCGACATGATGGATCTGACCAAATCGGCCTATGCAGGGTTCAAGCTTTATGAGGTCGTGCCGTACCTGACCGAGACCGGCCACATCTGGGCGACCGGCGTCATGTATTTTTCGATGCCGTTCTGGAACAGCCTGAAACCTGAGGAGCGTGCGATCGTTGGCGCCGCGGCAGCGGAAAGCGCGCTCTACTTCGACCAACTAATCGTCGAGGATGAGACCGCCTCGATGGCCAAGGCGGCGGCAGCGGGCGGCAAGGTCATTCAACCCGAAGATCGGCCTGCCTGGGAGGCGGGCGCCCGCGGTGTGTGGGCCTTGCTCGCCCCTAAGGTTGGCGGCCTCGATAAGATCGAGGCCATCGCCAAGGTCTAACCGGCGATGCGCGTGATATCCGCGCCGCAGGCGGAGAGCTTGTCCTCGAGGCGCTCAAACCCGCGGTCGAGGTGATAGACGCGGTTGACCATGGTCTCGCCTTCGGCGGCGAGCGCGGCGATCACCAGCGATACCGACGCGCGCAGGTCTGTCGCCATCACCGGCGCACCCTTGAGCACGTCGACGCCCTCGATCGTTGCGTTCTGTCCATCGAGCGCAATGCGCGCGCCGAGCCGGGCGAGCTCCTGCACATGCATGAAGCGATTCTCGAAGATCGTCTCGGTGATACGTGACGTGCCGCGCGCGCGCGTCATCAACGCCATGAGCTGCGCCTGCAGATCGGTCGGGAAGCCCGGGAACGGCTCGGTCGTAACCTCGACCGGCATCAGGCCAGCTCCGTTGCGGGCAATGCGAATGCCGGAATTGGTCGTCGACACTTTCGCCCCGGCCTCGCCCAATGTGTCGAGCGCCGCCTGCAGCAGGTCGGGGCGCGCGCCTTGCAGGGTCACATCACCACCCGTCATGGCGACCGCCATCGCATAAGTGCCGGTCTCGATGCGGTCAGGAAGCACGCTGTGCCGCGCGCCCTTCAGGCGGGCCACGCCCTCGACGATGATGCGCGAGGTGCCGGCGCCGGAGATGCGCGCGCCCATCTTGTTGAGGCAATCGGCGACGTCGCGGATTTCCGGCTCGCGCGCCGCGTTCTCGATGACGCTGGTGCCGTTGGCAAGCGCGGCCGCCATCAGGGCCGTATGCGTGCCGCCGACGGTGACTTTGGGAAAAACGACTTCGCCGCCGCGCAGCCCATCCTTGGCTTTGGCGACGACGTAGCCGCCGTCAATTTCGATCGAGGCTCCGAGTTGCTCAAGCGCCATGATGAGAAGATCCACCGGTCGCGTGCCGATGGCGCAGCCGCCCGGCATCGACACGCGCGCCTCGCCCATGCGGGCGACGAGCGGCGCGATGACCCAGAAACTCGCCCGCATCTTGGAGACGAGCTCGTAGGGCGCCGTGGTGTCGATGATATGCGCGGCGGAGATCTTCAACGTCTGGCCCTGATAGGCGCTGTCGCCCGGGCGCTTGCCGTTGGTCATGATGTCAACGCCGTGATTGCCGAGGATGCGCTGGAGCAGGGCCACGTCGGCGAGCCGCGGAACGTTGTCGAGGATCAGTTCCTCCTCGGTGAGGAGGCTCGCGATCATCAACGGCAGCGTTGCGTTCTTCGCCCCGGAGATCGGGATTGTGCCATGCAACGGCTGGCCGCCGACAATGCGGATACGATCCATAAGCCCCACCCTATCAGATTTCGCCCCGCAGGCAGCTGGCCGCGCGGAGCCCCCAAGCTAACGCCCCCGCGTTAGCCTTTCGTTTCTCGGCGCAGAATCCGGCGGAATTGGGAGCCTTATCCGGCGGACCTGCCGGGCCCTGGCCCCGCTGGAGGCGGCCCGGACGGCCCCTCCCCGGGCTTTTCCCGCGATTCGGGCGGCAATTCCTGCGCCCGCCCCTTGGCTTGCGCCTTGCGCCGCTTGAGATTTTCCCGCAACGCCGCACGCAGCCGGTCGGCCCGATCCGACCGGGGAGGAGCACCGGATTTGCCGCTTTGGGTCATGGCGGTCGGTTTTAGCCTCGCAAAGCCGTCCTCAAGCTGAGGGTGGTTTGGCGCAAGCCGGATGGGGACACAAGCCGCGGCACGGCGGTGCGTGCTTGCGGAGCACCCCCCTCTGTGGCAGGAACGCGGCGCCCGGCAAGGGCTCAGTTTCGCATGTCCCGATCGGCCGGCACGCTGCGGTAGCTCAGTGGTAGAGCACTCCCTTGGTAAGGGAGAGGTCGAGAGTTCAATCCTCTCCCGCAGCACCACGAAAAGCCTCTCCTCGCGCTACCGTTTCGTGGAGAACCACATGAGCAGCGGCGGGGCCATCGAAAGCATCAGCGCCATCACCTTGGCGACGCATGACATGGCACGTGCCGTCCGTTTCTATCGCGCGCTCGGATTTGAAATCATCTACGGCGGCGAGACGGCCGGCTTCACGAGCTTCCGGGCTGGCAGTGGCTATCTCAATCTGATCGTTCAGCCCGCGGAGACCAAATGGTCATGGTGGGGACGGGTGATCTTCTATCATTCGGATGTCGACGCCTTGCACGCGGCGATCATCGCGGCCGGTTACAGCCCCAGCACGGCCCCACGCGACGCCGAGTGGAGAGAGCGGTTCTTCCACATCACCGATCCGGATGGACACGAGCTCAGCTTTGCCTGGCCGTTACGATGATCGCACGGTCAATGCACCTGTACTGATCACTCACTTTTTCTTCGGGGCCAGCGCGTAGCACATCCGCAGATGCATCTCGATTGTGGGGAGCGCCTTCTTGGCGAAGGCCTGCATCACCGGGTTGTCGCCACCCTTGGCGTAGCCCGCAAACAATCCGACAGCGTCCTGGTGCCCCTTTGTCTGGACGGCGATGTAGTCCTGCTCAAACGTCGTGCCATCCTCTGACTTCAGGCGCGCCATGATCTTGTCGAGGTCGTCGCCGAGTCCGGACGGTATCGAGATTCCAGTATTGGCCTTGTTCATGGAAGCGACGAAGTCCTTGCCGATCTGCGTATGATCCTTGATCATCCGGTTGGCAAAGGCCACGATCGCCTTGTTCTTCGTCTTGGTGAGCGCGAGTTCGCTCGAGGCGATCTCGAACTGGTTAGCCGCCGCCGCCGTCTCAACGAAGGCTTTGGTGCTTGGCACCGTCGCGGAAGCAGCGATCTCCTTGGGCGAAGGGCCGGAAGCCGGGTTGTTGGTCTGCGCGGAAACGACAGTCGCGCTCAATGCAAGACCGATCACGCACGCGAGCGTCACAGCTTTCATGTCTTCTGCCTCCGCAAAGAGTATCTGCCTCAAGAGTATCTGCTTCAGTTAGCCATCATTCGCAAAGCAACGCCAGCGCGATCTGGAGGTAAAGGTGAGAAGCTTCGATCGAACCTCCGGACCGGCCGCAAGGTGCGCGGCTTTTGCTTGTGGCGCATTGCCCGCGCAGCGGGCCCGCAACTCTCGCATGGAATTTGGCGAGATCAACTTCGCATTTCAGCAGACGGTGCTGCCGCATGTGGATGTCGAATTGGCGGGGGAGATCCTGTCGAACAACTGGATCCCCAAGACGCTCTTCCGGCCGGCCCCGACCGAGCCGGACGACTAGTGCGAGCCGTCGGCCGACTACTGACTGAACCCAACAACCTTCAGAGTCCAAGTCCATCGCTGGCGCGGCACCTTGCAATCAGCCAGTGGCACGTTCTGGCAGGTTCCGCGCGGGGGCACGGTCTCAAGCGCATAGACGATGCGCTGCGAAGCCTTGCCAAAGCCTGTGATGGTGCTGGCCGGACCGTCGGCGTCGTAGTCGGGAACGGGGGTCCAGCCCGCGAGCGCCGCGTTGAGCTTCTTGCGCACAGCATCGAACTCCAGCTGCAGGCCGATGGCGCGACCCGACATCAGGCACGCATTGCCGCGCAGACCGCTTGGGAAATCCGGTTTCCCCTCCTTGGTGGTCAACGGGATTGCAACGGCCTGACTGAGCGTGTTGGCAATGGCGCGGCAATCGCTGGCCGCCATTGGCGTTATGCTCTGGTCGCCGGAAAGCGCGGTCACGACGGAGAGGGCGACAGCCCCGTGCAACATTATCATTGGAAACATCGGCGGCTCGCTTTTTGCGCACGTTGGATAGCCAAAGCGGCGAACGTCGATGACGTCAAGCCACCGAATTTTGCGGCGCGCCTTTGTCGAGACCAGCATGGGAGCCGCGACGTGATATGCATGCCGCAATAGCGATGATGCGACGAACGAGGGAGGAGCGGATGAGCGTGGGGATCCAATACGATCCGAAGAACGAAGCCGAGGTTGCTTACTGGAACAGCACCGCCGGTCGCCATTGGGTGGAACGCCAGGAATTGCAAGACACGCTGCTGGCGCCAATCCTGAAAGCCGCACTGGAGCGGGCGCAGGCGCGGCCGGGCGAGCGCGTGGTCGATATCGGCTGCGGGACTGGCGCGAGTTCGATCGAGCTTGGCAAGCAGGTGGGCCCGTCGGGGCAGGTGCTGGGCGTCGACATCTCGGCGCCGATGCTGGCGCGCGCGGGGGAACGTATCCCGCCGGTGGCACCGATCAAGTTCGTGCGCGCGGACGCGACCACCTACAAGTTCGAGCCGGCCGCGTTTGATCTCCTGTTTTCGCGCTTTGGCGTCATGTTCTTCGCCGAGCCGGTGCGTGCGTTTGCGAATCTGCGCGCCGCGCTGAAGCCCGGCGGGCGGCTCACGTTCGCCTGTTGGCGCAAGTTCGATGAAAATGGCTGGCTGCAGGTGCCGCTGCGCGCCGCGCAGGCGCATGTGCCACCGTTGCCGCGGCCCGGTCCTGAAGACCCGGGGCCGTTCTCGTTTGCCGACGAAGCGCGGGTCCAGCGCATTCTGGCTGAGGCCGGGTTTGCCGCCGTGAAACTCGAACCGCGCGACTTCGCGCTCGATATCGCCTGCGGGCGTGGGCTCGACGAAGCGCTCCAGACCGCGATGGAAATCGGCCCCACCGCGCGCGCCTTGCAAGACCAGAGCGCGGAGGTCCGCACCGCCGTTGCGACGTCGGTCCGGCACGCCCTGCAATCCCATCAACGCGGTGAGCAGGTTCCGCTTGGCGCAGCGATCTGGATCGTCACGGCGACGAACGGCTAACGCCGAAGCCGGAGAACGTGATGCTGGCCATTCGTCGGCGCGAATTGGTGCTTGGGACGGCCGCCAGTCTGCTCATGGGTGGCGGCGGTTCCGCGCAGACCGCAACCGACGCACGCGCTGCGCAGGCTCATGCGGCGACGCCCATTCCTGCGACCGCATCGCTCTGCCAAGGCAAAGATCGCGCGCTGGTACTCGGTGGCGGCGGCGAATATTTCATCGCCTGGCTGCTTGGGTTCGCGCGCGGTCTGCACAGCGCGGGGGTCTCTTACGATCTCGCCGAGGTGATCGTTGGCACCTCCGCCGGTGCCATTGTCGGAACCGCGATCGCGGCCGATCATCTCGGGTTATTGCGAGACGACCTCGATTTCTTCGGCCTCTTTCCCAAACTTCTGGCCGACCTCGTGCCGACCCGCGCCGAGAACCCCAGTCAGGTTCGCGCGCGCCACGTTGCTGAAGCCGCGCACGATGCGAGCGTGGCCACCATCCAGGGCATCGGCCGCGCCGCCATGGCGGCTCACAATCCCTCGGTTCGCAATCTCGAACTGATGATTGACATCCTCGGCCTTGGCCGCTCCTGGCCGAGCTCGCGCTTCCATGCGACGACCACGGATTGCTACACGGGCGAACGCATCGTTCTCTCGCAAGCGAGCAACATTCCGATCTCGCACGCCGTCTGCGCGAGCGTGTCGCTGCCCGGCGTGTTCGGACCGACTTGGATCGGCGACCGCCTGTGCATGGACGGCGCCATGTGCCAGACCAGCACCCACGTCGATCTCGTCGCTGGAGCCAAGCGCGCGCTCGTGGTCGCGCTCACCGATCCGGCCGAGCGATTTTCCGGCATTCCCAACGATATCGACCAGGAAATGCGCGATGTTGAATCCGCGGGGACCAAGACCCTCCTGATCGCAGCCGATCCCGGCAAGGTGCACCTGCTCGCGGCCGCCGAGATCGAACCGGCGCTGAGGGCCGGCCATGACCGCGCGACGCGCGAGGCCGCGCGGGTGAAAGCGTTCTGGGCGGGTTAGAATCCGGATTGACCCGCATGGCTGCGCACGAAACAATCCGCGTCTCGTAACCACGGCAACAGCAACTCCCATGCCCAAAATCATCGAGCACGTGCACTGGCCGGATGCCCCCGACATGTGGATGCCCTACGCGCCGGCCATCAAGGTGCGCGGCGGCACGACGGTCTATCTGGCGGGCGTCACCGCCGCGCCGGTTTATCATCACCATCCGCATCGGCCGGAAGAGTTCGACAACATGCCCAAGAGCATGGAGGGGCAGGCGCGCGCCGCGCTGGAAAACCTCAAGCGCGGACTTGCGGCGGTGGGGGCAAGCTTTGCCGACGTGGTCGAGGCCGACCGGTTCGTGACCGACCTCACCGATCAAGACGCGCTCAACCGCGTCTGGGCCGAATATTTCAAGGACGCCAAGCCTGCCACCACTACGGTTCAGGTGGTGCGGCTCGCCACCGATCCGCGCTGCCTGATCGAGATCAACGCCATCGCAGTGATTGATTGAATGGAGGACCGAGCGGCAGTGTCTCCCTCCCCCCGCGAGCGCAGCGAGTGGTGGGGAGGGTTGGGGTGGGGGGCTCTTTTGCTTGATGACGAAAGTGCCCCCACCCCCGACCCCTCCCCGCGCGCTGCGCGCGGGAGAGGGGAGCGCTAACCCGCCAGGCTTACCAATCAAAAAAACGCAAACGTGCGGATCTCGATGCTCTCGCGCGGCCGCGCGTTGGGCGGCGAGGTCGGATCATTGAAGGCCGTGTGCGCGGTCCAGCGCGCGCGGCCGTCCTTGAGCGAATCGTAGACCTTGAACACCAGCGCCTCGTCGCGGCGCATGCGCGGGAACCAATACCAGCGGTGTCCCGGGTTGTAGTTCACCGCGTAGGTCTGGCCGATGCGGTTGGGGTAACGGCGCTCGGAGAGGACGAAGTCATCGAACGCGACAGTGCGCGCGTCACAGATGGCGAGCGGGAACGTCTCGACCGGATGCCGGATCGGCCGCCAGACCTGAACGATGGCGAAGCGCCGGCTCAGCAGATCGTCAGCCTCGTCAGGCAGCACATCGCGAACCCGCTGCGGCCCTGACCACTCGGTGTAGTCATTATGGGCGCGCTGCACGACCTCCCGGATCTTGCGCTCCTCGCGCAACGCATCGTCAGCCGTGCGCAGCGTGTGATCAAACACGACGACGCGGCGGGCGCCGGTCTCCGCTTTCACCAGCGCTTCCATCTCCGGATAGTAGACCCGGCGGATTTCGTCCTCGTCGAAGAAGCTCTGCATCTTGGTGTCGTGGTGCGTGAAATGGAAGCCGTCGCGCTCCAACTCGAAATCACCCGGATGCATGCGGCCGTTGTGCATCACCACCCGGTGCGGGTCGGGCACCGCGCTGGAACGGATGTCAAGGGAACCTGGACCGCCGGTGAACGTATACGGCGTCTCTCCGGTGTCGCGATGATAGTTGATGGTGGCTTCGACGCTGGCCGGAATGGTTTCAGGTTCGGCGAGTTGGACCATGGCGGGCTCCTGGATGCGGAAAAGACCTGCGCTCCGTTCCTTTTAGGATAAGTAAGCCAGCGCGTGCCCGCCATAGCGCAAGCCGACCAAAGACGGTCGCGCCGACGCCAAAATCTTCTCTAAAGGTCCCCTGCCGGAGGCAAAGCCTCACTGCTCGCTGGGCGCCGCGCCTCCGGCCAACACCGCGTGCGATTCCGCAGAGCCATCGAGCTGACGCGAGACCCTGCGGGTGACCCGCCAGCCTAGCGGGCCGCGCGCGAATTCCCAGCGGTTGGCACTGCAGCTGATCACCCGATAGTCGCCGTCGCCCTGGCGACGGTAGAGCCGCGAATGGCAGGTTGCGACCGCGCTGTCGCCGGCAATCTCCACCTTCGGCATGCTGACGATATGGGCGCTACCGCGTCCGATCAGGCCCTGGTGCCATTCGCCCTCGAGCTCGCGGGCGATCTCCGCATGCCCGACCATGGCACGGGTGTGCAGATCGTAGATGCCGTCCTCGGTCCACAGCGCGACAGCCTCATCGGTCGCCCCCGCATCCGCAGCCGGGCCATAAGCCGCCATCACCTGGTAGATCGCGAGCTGGTCTTCCAGGAGCCTGACGCGCGCTTCGAGCGCGTCCAGCCGATTGTCCAAATGCATTCCAATCCCCCCGTAAGTGACTGCGCTTGCCGCACTCCTGTCGGCGCAGCGCTGTTAGGCCTCTCCGCGCGTGAATTGATCAAACGGGAAAATAACAAGAGATATATTTACCAATTGGTAAAATTGCGTCATGCTTCCCCTAAACCACGCCGGCCAGGACCGGGACGCAGGGAGGACACCGCCATGGCACAGATTGTCTATGCGCTGGCTGCTTCGCATTCGCCAATGCTCACCCTCGAGGGCAAACGCTGGAGCGAGCGCGCCGAGGACGACCGTCGCAATCCAAGTCTCAACACCTCCGACGGCCGCTTCCTGAGCTATGACGAGCTCGCGCGGGAGAACGGCGCGCCTTATGGCGACCTCGCAACCGAAGCCCGGTTCCTTGAGATCGAAGCCGCCTCGCAGCGCATGCTTGACCGCATCGCCGACGAGCTCGAAGCCGCCGCCCCCGACGTGATGGTGATCGTCGGCGACGATCAGCAAGAGCTGTTCAGTTCCGCCAACATGCCCGCCATCTCGATCTTCTATGGCGAGAAGATCGTGATGCACCCGTTCGAGATCACCGAGCGCTCCCCGCCCTGGCTGGGCGCCGTGACCAAGGGTTACGCCATGGATGCGCCGCACAGCTTCGCCGGCCATCCGGCGCTCGCCCTCGATCTGGTGCGCGGCCTGATCGAGCGCGACATCGATATCGGCGTGAGCGCGCAGGTGGATGACCCGACCAAGGCCGGCTTCGGCCACGCCTACGGGTTCCTGATCGAACGGCTATTCAAAGGACGAACAATCCCGGTCGTTCCGGTCCTGCTCAACACCTATTATCCGCCCAATCAGTTGACCGCGCGACGCTGTCACGACATCGGCCGCGCCATGCGGGCCGCGATCGAGGCGAGCGCGCTGCCGCTGAAAGTCGCGGTCGCGGCGAGCGGCGGCCTGAGCCATTTCATCGTCGATGACGTATTGGACCGCCGTGTGCTCGACGCGCTGCGCATTCATGACGCCGCAACGTTGCGGTCCCTGCCCCAAGGCGCGCTGAATTCGGGATCTTCCGAGATTCGCAATTGGATCATGATCGCCGGCATGGTGGAGGGCCTTCGCAACACCTGGTCTGAGTATTTCCCGGCCCGGCGCACGCCGGCCGGAACCGGTACCGGCATCGGCTTTGCGTCCTGGGCATGAAGGTCGGAGATCGTCATGAGCTTCCATTTCAATGCATCTGATCCAGCCTTCATCGAAGACCCGTATCCAACTTACAAAGTCTTGCGCGACCAGTACCCGGCCTATCGCGACGATGCATCCGGTTGCTGGATCATCTCGCGTTATCAGGACGTCGCGCGCGTCCTCATCGATACCAAGACGTTCTCATCCGCCAAAGGCAATACGATTATCGATTCGCCCCTGCGTGTCGGCAAAACCTTGGGATCGATCGACCCGCCGCGCCACGACGAGCTGCGTCGCGTGATCATGCGCGGCGTGACCCCGCAGCGGATCGAAGCGATGCAGCCGGCGCTGCGCGCGCATACCCGACGCGTGATCGACGCGCTCGGATCGCGACGCAACGCCGATGTGGTCGCGGATATCGGGCGCCCGATCCTCTATGGAGCACTCGGCCGCATGCTCGGTCTCGACGACGAGGCCGCCGAGGAAGCCGTCGATCTCGCGCGCGACCTGTTCAACGCCGGCCTCGGTCCATACGGGTCGCCGCTCACGCCGCAAGGGTTTCGCGCGGTGTTTGATTTTCTTGGCGTCCAGGTCGAGAAGCGCCAATCCAACCGCGGCGATGATCTCATCTCGCTCCTGCTCAGCGCGCGGGAGGCTGGCGCGCCGCTGAACGATCAGGAAATCGTCGCCAACATGACGGTGGTGCTGCTCGCCGGCAACGCGTCGATCGGTCACTACTTCACCAACCTGATTTACGCGCTGTGGCGCAACCCCGATCAGCGCCAACGGCTTCGTCTCGAACCGAGCCGGTTGGAAGACGCAATCGAGGAGGGTGTGCGCTGGGACACCTCGACCCAGTGCTTCGCCCGGCAAACCACGGCTGACATCGAGATATCGGACACCAAGATTCCGGCCGACTCGCGCCTGATCGTGCTCTACGCATCGGCAAACCGCGATGAACGCGTGATCCCGGAACCGGACCGCTTCGACGTCGAGCGCAAGCGGGTCCGTCACTTCGGGTTCGGATCTGGTCCGCACATCTGTCTCGGCGCACAGACCGCCAGGCAGATGCTGAGAGTCATGCTGGAGGAACTGCTGCCCGCGATAAATGATTATGAGCTCGACCTCAGCAAGGCCAAGCGGGTGCCGCACCTGATGGTGCGCGGTTTCTCGCGACTTCCGATAAGCTGGTAGTCCATGATCAAGAGCGAACCCGCAGAAGCACTCGAATCCATCTCCCCGGCGACCCGGCGCCCGCAGGCTCGGGCGCGCGAAACCGGCGATAAGATCCTTGCGGCTGCGTTGAAGGAATTTGCCGAGCACGGTTTTGCCGGCGCTTCGACCCGCGCCGTTGCGGCCGCGGCGGGCGTTCAGCATCCGCTCGTCAACTATCATTTCAAAAGCAAGGAGGGTCTCTGGCACGCCGTGCTGGAAGCAACCGCCGGCCAGTTCATGGATCAGTTTCAAGCTCGTCTTGCCGGACTGCGCGGCGTCGATGACGGGACCAAGCTGCGACTCGTGCAGGAGGACTTCATTCGCTTCTCCGCCGAGAACCCGCATTTCCATTTGCTGATGTCGCAAGCCGGACAACACCCGAGCAAACAGCTCAACGCGCTGGTGAGCGAGTTCGTACGGCCGTATTTCACGACGATCAGCGCTTTGATCCGTTCGGCGCAGCGTGCCGGGTCCTACGTGGAGGGCGATCCGGAGCATCTGCAATATTTGTTTATTGGCGCGGCGACACGGATTTTTACCCTCGCCGCCGAGGTGAAGCTGATCACCGGCGGCTCGCCGTTCTCGGCCGCGATGCTCGATCGCCACGTGGCGGCCTGCCTCGGTCTATTCTTTCGACCATCGGCAGCTGAACCGACCGGAGCAAACAGCCGGCGCAAGAAATAAACGGAAAAAGGGAGGAAACCATGAATGCCGCAGGCCCAATACAAAAAGCGGCCGTCTATCAGCACAGCCTGTCGGACCTGTTGCGTCGCACGGCGGGTCGCGTGCCGCACAAACTCGCGATCCGGTGCGGTGAAACGACTTGGAGCTACGCGGAGTTCGACCGAATCTGCACCCGGCTGGCTGCCGGACTTTGGGCGCAGGGGATCCATCCTGGCGACCGCGTTGCGATCCTGTCGCGCAACTCACACGCCTTCGCGGCGATGCGTTTTGCGCTTGCCCGGATCGGCGCGGTCCTGGTGCCCATCAACTTCATGCTCAATGCCGAGGAGATCGCATTCATCCTGCAAAACTCGGGCACGACCGCTCTGGCGATCGGTCCCGATTTCCTGGAGAACGGATTGGCGGCGGCGACGTGCCAGCAAAATCGCAACCTTGTTGTGGTTGCCGGGCGAGAAGCCAGCTTCGCCGCCCAGCGGCCTCACGAGCTTCGAAGAGTTTGATCCAGACGGACGCACCGATACCGGCGGTCGAAGTCGACGCGCGCACGTTGGCGCAGATCGTCTACACCAGCGGCACCGAGTCGCTGCCGAAAGGCGCGATGCTCACCCACGAGGCGGTCATCTGGCAGTACGTGAGCTGCATCATCGAGGGTGAGATGACGGCGGACGATGTCGTGCTGCATGCATTGCCGCTCTATCATTGTGCGCAGCTCGACGTATTCCTCGGTCCGGCGGTCTACGTCGGAGCGACCAACATCATCACCAGCGAGCCGCGCCCGGATGTCATCCTGCCGCTCATCGCCAAGCATGGGATCACGTCGTTCTTCGCCCCGCCGTCGATCTGGATTGCGCTGTTGCGCTCGCCGCTGTTCGACCAGACGGACTTGTCGTCGCTGCGCAAGGGCTACTACGGCGCGTCGATCATGCCGGTCGAGGTCCTGCGTGAGATGCAGCAGCGCTTGCCCGCCGTACGGCTGTGGAACTTGTACGGACAGACTGAGATCGCGCCACTCGCCACCGTGCTCAAACCGGAGGATCAGCTGCGCAAGGCAGGTTCGGCCGGAAAACCCGTGCTCAATGTCGAGACCCGCGTGGTCAACCCCGACATGGAAGACGTGCGGCCGGGCGAGGTCGGCGAGATCGTGCATCGCTCGCCGCAGCTGCTGATGGGTTATTTCAATGATCCGGAGAAGACGGCGGCAGCGTTCGAAGGCGGGTGGTTCCACAGCGGCGATCTCGCGACCGTCGATGACGAAGGTTACATCACGGTCGTCGATCGCAAGAAGGACATGATCAAGTCGGGCGGCGAGAACGTCGCCAGTCGCGAGGTCGAGGAAACGATCTATCGCCTGCCGTCGGTATCGGAAGTGGCGGTGATCGGTCTGCCCGACCCATACTGGATCGAAGCCGTGACGGCGGTGGTCGTTCCCAGATCAGGTCATGCGCTCGAGGCCGACACAGTGATCGCTCACTGCCGCGAGCACATGGCGTCGTTCAAGGTTCCCAAGCGCATCATTTTCGTCGAAGCATTGCCGAAAAATCCGAGCGGCAAACTGCTCAAGCGCGAGTTGCGCAAGCTCTATCAACCGACCGCATAGGCGCGCTGCTTTGTCGGAATTGTAAAGCCGCGGCCGGCGCGATAGCTATTGGGCGTGGGAGCAACTGTCGCGCGGAGCCAACAACATGAACGAGCTTGCACGCTGGGAGGCGCGATTTTCTGCACCCGATTTCGTGTTCGGGACCGAGCCCAACGAGTTCCTCCGCTCGCAGGCGCATCTTTTGCCACGCAGCGGCAAGGTGCTTGCGGTCGCCGACGGCGAAGGACGCAACGGGGTGTGGCTCGCGCAGCAGGGCCTGGACGTCCTGTCGACCGATTTCTCGCCGGCCGCTCAGGCAAAGGTGCGCGCGCTCGCCAAGGAGCGAGGTGTCTCGCTGCGCGTCGAATGCGTCGACGTGATCGCATGGGATTATCCCGACAACGCGTTCGATGTGGTGGCGGCGATCTTCATCCAGTTCGCCAACCCAGCGGAGCGTCAACGCATCTTCGCCGGGATCCGCCGCGCGCTCAAACCCGGGGGGCTCCTGCTCATGCAGGGCTACCGGCCCGAACAGCTCAATTACAAAACAGGCGGACCGTCGGCCGTCGAAAACCTCTACACCGAGGCGATGCTGGCGCAGGAATTCGCGGACTTCGCCGATCTCACCATCCGGGTGCATGACAGCATGCACCACGAGGGCACCGGCCACGTCGGCATGGCCGCGCTGATCGATCTCATCGGACGCAAGCGCGAAGCCGCGCAGGCGAGCCGAGATTGAACCCAATCAATATTGCCGTTGCTGTGTTGGCGGACGCGCGGCCGGTGGGACGTTGCCAGGAGGCACGTTGCCTGGCGGGGGCGCACCGCCGACCTCCACACCGCCTGGCGGGACGCCGCCGGGCGGCATCGCTTTGACGGTTGCAGTCTTGCCATCCGGGGTGGCGACGGCGTCGCCCGGCCGTAGAGTCGGGTCATTGGCCGCATCGAGCGTGACTAGACCGAACGCGTCCTTGCCGTTGCACGTGCAGCCGGCGACCAGCTGCTTGCGGTACACAAACGCGTTCTTGAGTTCCGCGTACCGGCCACCATCAGGGCCGACCGCGTTTTCAATAGGACTGCCGCGGAAGATCCGGGTCTGGCTCGCCGGGCAAAAGGCGCTGCAGAGCTGGGCCGGACTCGCCGTCGGATGCGGCTGCAGCGGGAAATAGCGGCCGTCGCACAACCGCACGCAATAGGCCTGACCGCCGCCCCCATAGCTCTGTTCCGGCGGAATTGTCCCCTCCGGCGCTGGGGCGCCCGGCTGTTGCGGCGGCTGTTGCTGCTGACGGAAGCCGCCAAACAGCATATCGAAAATGTTTTGAGCGCGCGCTTCACCCACCGCCGTGACGGCGATGGCGAGCGCGATTGCTAGCCAAATGGCGCGCATTTGCATCCCCAGTTCCCCTCAAGTGCGCCGTTGGTGCAGAATCCAGAGCGCCGAATCCGGCCGCTCGTAAGGCCAGTTTACGACGAACGCCGACCCCGGGCCAACCAGGGGGGACGATCCGCCGCGCGGTACGCCTGTGCGGGAGCGGACCCCACCTTACGCCACAATCGCGTCCCAGCCGCCGTCATGGGCGATGACCTGCCCGGTCACGTAGTGCGACGCGTCGCCCGCCAGATACACCACCAAACCGACGAGGTCATCCGGCGTTCCGCGATGACCCATCGGAATGCGGCGGTGGATCGCCTCCTCGAACGCCGCGATCTCATCCTGTGTGACGCTGGCGCGGCGTGCCGCCCCCAGCGCAGTGCCGCCGTGCCATCCGGGGGCAATCGCGTTGACGCGAATTTTCTCCCTGGCGTACTCGGCGGCCACTTGCCGGGTGAACCCGATCACGCCGGCTTTGGAAGTCGAGTAGTTGACGGCAAGCGAGGGAAATCCCGGCCAATAGCCGCGCAGGCCCGCGATCGAGGCGATGTTGATGATCGACCCCGGGCCGGGCAGCATCAGCGCCAAGGCACGGCGGGTGACGAGGAACACGCCGCGCAGGTTGATGGCCATCAGCTGATCCCAGTCCTCGAGGCTGAACTCGTGGGTGCGCGCGGTCTTGGTGGCGATCCCGGCATTGTTGATTAGGATGTCGACGCGGCCGTAGTCGGCGGCGATCTTGTCCCACATCGTATCGACCGAGGAGACATCTGCCACATCGACGTGCATCGCCTCCGCCATGCCGCGTGACTGCTTGGCAAGCGAAGCGGTCTCATCGGCACCTTCGAGATTGCGATCGGCACAGATGACCGTGGCGCCGTGGGCGGCGAGGCCGAGCGAGAAGGCGCGGCCGAGGCCATTGCCCGCACCGGTGACGACAGCGACCTTGCGATCGAGGCGGAAGAGATTTTCAAACATATGAGTTTTCGATCAGGGCGGGATGTAGCGGGGTCATAGCAGCCTCAATGATAGGCGATTTGCGGCGACTTGAGGATTGGGGCAAACTCGGTCAGCCACGAACACTCGCGAGCGAGCGCCCATGAAATACCGCAAGCACGAGGCGAAGGACTATTCCCGCGCGCATATGCGCGGAATTTTTGCCGCCGCCAACACGCCGTTCCGCGAGGGCGACCTCGCGCTCGATGAGGCGGGTTTGCGGCGCAACATGCGTCATTGGATTGATGACCTTGGGATCGCTGGCCTGTTCGTCGCCGGCAAGCAGGGCGAGTTCTTCTCCATGTCGCTCGCCGAGCGCAAGCGCACGTTCGAGATCGCCGTCGAGGAAACCGCTGGCAAAGCGCAGACGGTCCTATCCTGCTCCGACCAGAACCTCGATGTGGTGCTGGAGCTTGCCCGTCATGCCGAGGCGATCGGCGGCGACTACATCGTGGTGCACGCGCCGGTGCTGCACTTCCACGACGCGCAGGACGAGTGTGTGCGCGAGTACTACCGCTACATCGCCTCACAGGTGTCGATCGGGATCGCGCTCTGGAGCCATCCGGACAGCGGCTATCTGCTCAGTCCCGAGCTGTGTGCCGAATTGGCCGACATTGAGAACGTGGTCGCCATCAAATACAGCGTGCCGCGCGAGATGTACGCCAAGCTGACGCGGCTTGCCGGACGACAAGATCCTGGTCTCGACAGCGTCTGAGGCGGAATGGTTCGACAACATCGTCGAGCTCGGCTGGCAGCTCTACCTCTGCTCGTCGCCGCCCTACACGCTGCAGACCAAGGTCGACCTGCGCATGCGCCAATATACCGACCTCGCCATGGCCGGGAACGTGACCGAAGGCCGGCGGGTACGCGACAGTCTCAACCCGGTGCGCGCCGCGTTTCGCAAGACCCGGCCGCCCGGCAAGCCCTATGCGCATCAGAAATACTGGCAGGAACTGCTGGGCCAGGTCGGCGGGCCGGTGCGGCGGCCACTCGTGGAACTCACCGAAGCGGAAAAGGCCGCGACCCGCGAGGCGCTTGAAACATGCGGCCTGAGACTGACGAGCGACGCACCAGCGGTAGCTGCCGAATAGGAACAAACGACATGCTGAACCACCCGAGCCTGAAGGCTTTCAATTTCAAGCGCTGGATCGATGAGAACCAGCACTTGCTCAAACCGCCGGTCGGCAACAAGCAGCTATTCGATATCAAGACCGAGATGACCGTGATGATCGTCGGCGGCCCCAACCAGCGCGTCGATTTTCACGATGATCCGGTCGAGGAATTCTTCTATCAACTCAAAGGCGACATGCTGCTGAAGATCGCTGATGGCGGCCGCATCTATGACGTGCAGATCAAGGAAGGCGATGTCTTCTTCCTCCCGCCGCACGTGCGTCATTCACCGCAACGGCCGCTGCCGGGGTCGGTCGGCCTCGTGGTGGAAGGCACACGGCGTGACGTCGATATCGACGGCTTCGAGTGGTTCTGCTTCAACTGCGGCGAACGCGTGCACCGGGTCGAGGTGCAGGTGAAGGACATCGTCAAGGACCTGCCGCCGCTGTTCACCGCCTTCTACGGCAATCCATCGCAACGCACCTGCAAGCACTGCGGCGCCCTGCACCCCGGCAAGGAGCCGCCGCCCGGTTGGGTCGCGATGGACGTGACCGCAGCCGCGTAAGCGTTACGCCGCGTTGCGGTCCAACAATTCGATCGACACGCCTTCCGGCCCGCGCAGGAACGCGACCCGCACGCCCGGACGGATCGTGGTCGGCTCCATGGTGAAGTGCACGCCCTTGGCCTTGAGCTCGGCAACCACGGCGTCGATCCCGTTCACGCGCAGGCCGAAGTGGTCGAGCCCCTGGTAGGGTGAAACTGGCGGCGGGTTGACGTTGCTCCCGGGCGCCACCGGCATGATGAACACATCCACGCCGCCAAGCTTGAGATCAATGCGCGGCTGGCCGCCCTGCACGCTGCGCAGGATCTGCGCGCCGAACATGCGCTCATAAAACGCCGCAGTCGCCTCCGGGTCGGGGCTGCGCAAATGGATATGATCGTAGGTGAATTCGGCCATGGCGTTCCTCCGGGCGTGTTTGCTGCGAGGAACCTAGCAGAGGATACCAGCCGGATGACAGGCCACGGACGACAGAGGACGGATGCAGAGACTGGACACGGCTGGCCTTCCTATCCGCCGCTCGCCTTCCGAGGCACCAGCAAATTGCCGATGGTGATCTGCACCGGCTCGTTGTTCTGATTGAACGTGGTGGTGCGGACTTTAACCAAGCCCTGATCCGGGCGCGATTTCGACGGGCGCACCTCCAGGATTTCACTGGTCAGATGCAGCTCATCGCCGGGGCGCACGGGCCGCGGCCAACGGAATTCATCAAACCCCAATCCGATGATGCCGCCGGCCGGTTTGAGCTCGCCCTCGACCAGCAGCCGCATGGTCATGGCGGCGGTGTGCCACCCGCTGGCGGCAAGCCCGCCAAAGATCGTCCCGCGCGCCGCTTTGTCGTCAAGATGAAACGGCTGCGGGTCGAACTCCTTGGCGAAGTCGATCGCCCGCGCCTCATCGACGCGCAGCCGGGGCGACCCGTAGGTCTGCCCGACTGCAAAGTCCTCGAGATAGTGGACGGTCACAACCGCTGCCTCAGTGCAGCCGTTCCAACGCGATCGCCGTCGCCTCACCGCCGCCGATGCAGAGCGAAGCAACGCCGCGCTTGCCGCCGTGGCGTTCCAGGGCGTTCAGCAAGGTCACGATGAGGCGCGCACCGGTCGCACCGATCGGATGGCCGAGCGCACAAGCACCGCCGTGCACGTTGACCCGCTCATGATCGAGCCCAAGCTCGCGCATCGCCGCCATGACCACGACAGCGAACGCCTCGTTGATCTCGAACAGGTCCACATCGTCCTTGGACCACCCGACCTTGTCGAGCAGCTTGCGGATGGCGCCGATCGGTGCGGTCGTGAACCAGGCCGGCTCCTGGGCGTGGCTGGCGTGGCCGCGAATGGCGGCGAGAATCGGCAAGCCCTCGCGCTCGGCGATCGACTGGCGCGTCAGGATCAGGGCGGCCGCACCGTCCGCGTTCGCGCTGGAGCTCGCGGCCGTGATGGTGCCGTCCGGGCGAAACGCGGGTTTGAGTGTCGGGATCTTCTCAGGCGAGACCTTGAGCGGACCCTCGTCGCGCGCGATGGAAATATCACTGCCCTTCTGGCTTACCTTGATCGGCACGATCTCCGGATCGAACGCGCCGCCCTCGACCGCGCTGCGCGCCCGGCGCAGCGAGGTCTCAGCGAAGTGGTCCTGCGACTTGCGATCGAACTGATAGTACTGCGCGGTATCTTCTCCGAACGTGCCCATGGAGCGACCACGCTCATAAGCATCCTCAAGACCGTCGAGCGCGGCGTGATCGAAAATCTGACCGTGACCAAACCGATAGCCGGCACGCGCCTGGCTCAGCAGATAAGGCGCGTTCGACATGCTCTCCATACCGCCCGCGACCACGATCTCGGCCGAGCCCGCGGTGATGAGGTCATGCCCGAGCATGACGGTCTTCATGCCCGAGCCGCAGACCTTGTTCACCGTAGTGGCGCCGGTCGCGTCCGGAACCCCGGCCCCGCGCGCTGCTTGCCGGGCCGGCGCCTGGCCCTGCCCGGCCGGCAGAACGCAACCCATCAGCACTTCGCTGATCCGTCCGGGATCAACGCCCGCGCGCTCCACGGCGGCCTTGATGACCGCGGAGCCGAGACGCGGCGCCGGCACCGATGACAACTCGCCTTGGAAGCGGCCCAGCGGGCTTCGAACAGAGGCCGCAATGACAATGGGATCGCTGCGTTCGGGCATGGTCTTCTCCGTTGCGCGTCGCAAAGCTCACGCGTTTGATGACGACCGTAATTTATATCCAAAATGATGGTCAGCCGCCGACCTGTCAAGCGTGCCCGGCGGGGCCGGCGTTCATCAGTTGGTGAGGTTACAGATCGCCTCCGCGTTGGTGGCCTCGATGGCGCGCAGTTCGGCCGGTGAGAATCCCAGCCCGGCGAGCTGCTGGATCGTGTTCTTCGCCTGCAGGAACGGATGGTCGGTTCCAAACAGGAGTGAGCTGATCGGCGCGATGGTCCGGACCGCCCCCATGGCGAGCGGATTCGTGGCGCTCACCACATCGAAATAGAGACCCTGCAAAACGCCGTCGATGCCCTTGGGCATCCAGGCCGCTTTCTGCTCCGGCGTCAGCCGGCGCAACAACCCAGCCTCGATCCGCCGTGCCAGCATGAAGATGGCGCCGCCCGCGTGCGGGAAGATGAATTTGATGTTGGGACAGCGCGCCAGCGTCCCGCTCGCCACCAGGCTCGCAATGGTGCGCGTGGTATCGAACACGAACTCCATGGTCGGATAGGCGAACCAGGGATTTTCGAACCGTGCGGTCGTGTTCACCACCGGATGCACGAAGATGGTGGCGCCGCGGCGGTTGAGCTCATCGAACACGGCTGCAAAGCCTGGATCGCCGAGGAGCTTGCCCGCGTAGCTCGAATGCAGGCCGATGCCGTTGAGTTTGAGCTTATCGAGCGAATGTTCGATCTCGGCGAAGGCGCCGGCCTGATCCGGCAACGGAATCGGCGCAAAGGCGCCGAAGCGGCCTTTGTGATCGCGCATCATCTGAGCAGCAAGCTCATTGAACTCGCGCGCCGCCTCCCGCGCTGCGCCCGCGTCGCCAAACCAGAGACCCGGGCTGGTGAGCGACACCATCACGGTGTCGATCTCGTGCGCCTCCATCATGGCGAGCGCCTGCTCGGGCGACCAGTCGAGATACATGTGGCGAGGAAAGTCCGGCGAGTCCGCGACCAGCTCATCGATCATCCGCTTGGTGAAGCGCGGCGGATAAATGTGCTGATGCACGTCGATACGCCGGCGCTTCGTTCCACCAGCTGTTGCCTCAGGCATTTCGTATCCTCCCGGTTTCTATTTCTTGTGGCGCCGGCGTGGCGGATCCGGCGGCTCGGCCCGTTTGGCGCCTTGGAACAAGTGACGCACCGCACCCACTCCGACGATCACGCACAGCACCGCGCCGAGGGTGAGGTAAAGCCACCCGGAGTCGAGCATGAATTGCAGGCCAGTGCTCATTCTTCACACCTTGTTATGCGGCTGAGCTCAACCACTGTTGGTCGAGCGGCGACAGTGTCTTGCCGGCGGTCTGCGCCGACCAATAGGCCTTGGCTTCCGACTTGCGCCCGCAGTCAAGCAAGCTGCGGAAATAAGTCTGGCGGAACAGATCGACCTGGGCGTCGCTGCCGCCGACGACGGTGATGTTGTGCATCACCGGATCAAGCAGGTTCGCGGCGCGCGTGGCATTGCCCGTTGCATAAGCCACACAGGCTTTGATCAGCGCGCGGCCGACCGGCGCCCAGCTCCGATGCGCTTCGGCATCGTTGCGCGCAGCACGTTCATCAACACGTGCCTCCAGCTGTTCGAGCGCAGACGTGCGGCCCGCTCGCGCCAGCGCGAAGGCGAAGTGCGCATCGAGGAACGGCATGTAGCGTTCATCAACATGCGCTTCGGCGCGATCCGCCAACGCGGCCCAATAGTCGGTGACCGGTTCGCCCGCCATTTCGATGCGCCACAGCAATGCGATCGCATCGGCTTGCTCGACGATGAGCTCGGGCGTGATGCCCCAGACGTGATGAGCAAATGTCTCGAGCGCCCGCACGCGATCGAGCTGCGCCACGTAAGCGACACCCAGATGCCAGGCATTGTGGCAATGAATGACACGCCCGACGCTCATCCAGATCGGCAGAAAGCTCTCGAGCACGCGCACGCCGTCATGCTGCTCGTCGCGGCGCAAATAGATGTGCGCCACGCAGTGGTGCGCCCACGGATTGCGCGGCTCGATCTCGAGCGCGCGCTCGACCGTGTGGCGTGCGGCGTCAACGTCGCCGCACAGCTCCTGCGCGAAGGCGTAGGTCGCCAGGAAATCGGGATCGTCCGCATTGGCTTCCGCAAGGCGCTGCATGTGCGCGCGAAAGCGCGGGCCCTCATGTTGTTGACCGAGAATGTAGTAGATGAACTCGGCGATCTTCGCCGCCAGCAGGTCGCGCGGCCACTTGGCCGTGATGTCCTCGAACGCCGCGACCGCGCCGAGATGGTCCTTGCCGGCCCACAGGGAGAGCGCGTGATAGAGGTGCTGCTCCCGCTCCGTGGCGGACGCGAGCAATGGTTTGGCGGCTGCCAGATAGTCCGCCGCAGCTGCGTCAGCCGCACGTGTCTGCCCGAACAGACAGAACGACGCAGCGGCGAGCTGGATCATCGGCGAGCCGGGGAATGACTTGGCATCCTCGATGATGGCTTCCGCCCCACGATCGATGCGCGCCAGCCTCCGCGTGAACCAATCGATCGACGCGAGCTCAGCGTCCGAATGGGCGGTCACCGGCAACCCACGCGCGTCGAGCGTCATTCGACCATTCTCCTGCCGGGGATACCGGGATAGGATCTGCACAAAACAAAGCGAGGGAGGTGCGCCGTGAGGATCAGTTGGCCTGCCCTGTTGCTTGGCCTCGGTTTGGCCACGTCGGCTCTAGCGCAAGACAAGCCCGAAGTCAGCACCGTGCGGCTCGCGGTTGGCGGCCAGGCCGCGCTGTACTATCTGCCGCTCGCCGTCACCCAGGGCCTCGGCTTGTTCCGCCAACAGGGGCTCGAGGTCAATATCTCCGACTTCGCCGGCGGCTCGCGTGCCTTGCAGGCATTGATCGGGGGCAGCGCCGACGTGGTGGCGGGCGCGTTTGATCACACCATTCAGATGCAGGCGAAGAACCAGGCCGTGGTCGCGGTGGTCGAGCTCGGCCAGTTTCCCGGCTTTGTGCTGGCGCTGCTCAACAGCAAAGCCTCAAGCTACCACGGCCCCGCCGATCTCAAGGGCATGCGGATCGGGGTGACCGCGCCCGGCTCGAGCACGCATTTCATGGCATTGCAGCTCATGACCAAAGCGGGCCTCAAGGCCGATGACGCTTCGTTTGTCGGCGTTGGCGCAACGACGACGGCCGTCGCCGCCGTGAAGCGCGGCGAGATCGATGCCATCGTCAACACCGATCCCGCGGTTGCGCTGCTGCAGCGCGACGGCCTGATCAAGGTCATCGCCGATACGCGCACACGCGATGGAACCCGCAATGTCTATGGGGGGATCTACCCGGCCGCCGTGATCTACACCACGCCCGCGTTCATCGAGAAAAATCCGCGCACCGTTCAAGCCTTGGTCAATGCATTCGTGCGCGGACTGGCCTGGATGCAAACGCACACAACCCGAGGAGATCGCCGCCGTCGTCCCGGAAGACTACGCGCTTGGCGACAAGCCACTCTATATCCAAGCGATCAAGAACAGCTTGCCGATGTATTCGCCCGACGGCCACTTCACCCGCGAGGGCGGCGAAACCGCGCTACGCGTCCTCAAGGCATTCGACCCGGATGTGCGTGGTGCAACGATCAATCTCGAGCGAACCTATACGGACCGGTTCGTCAACAAGGCGCAGGCCGCCAACTGAAGCTAATCGACCTTGAGGCTCAGGCGAGAAATGAGCCCGGCCCATTTGGTCGCTTCCCGATCGATATCGGCGTCGTACTCGGCGGGGGTGGACGTGAGTGGATCGCCACCCTCGGCGGCGATGCGCCGTTTGACCTCATCGGTCGCGATCAGCGCGCGCAGCTCACGATTGAGCCGCTCCAGAATGGGAGCCGGCGTGCCCTTCGGTGCGAGCAGCCCGTAGTGCAGCACCGCCTCGAACCCGGGGAGACCAGATTCAGAAACCGTCGGCACATCCGGCAGCAGGCTGAAGCGCGTGGTGCTGGTAACCGCAAGCGTGCGCAGATTGCCTGCTTCGATGTTGCTCATCGCTGGCGGCAGAACCCCGAATGCCACCGGGATGTGACCTCCGACAAGATCATTCATCAGCGGCGCCGTGCCCTTGTAGGGAATAATCTGCAGGTCGACTCCGGCGATTGATTTGAACAGCTCGGCACACAGATAGCCGCCGGTGCCGACCGCGGACGTCCCCATGTTCAGTTGCCCAGGCTGACGCTTGGCGAACGCGATCAGCTCGGCGACGGACTTCGCTGGGAATGACGGGTGCGCGATCAGCGCCACCGGCATCGATGCCATCAGTCCGACGCCGGAAAAGTCCCGACGCGGGTCGTAGCCCGCGTTGGCATAGAGCGCAGGATTGATGGAGATCGTACCGGTGTGGCCGAGCAGCAACGTATAGCCGTCCGGCGCCGCCTTGGCGGCGGCGCGCGTACCCACGTTGCCGCTGCCGCCGCTGCGGTTATCGACGATGACCTGCTCGCCGAGTGCAGCGCTGAATTTTTCAGCAACAATCCGCGCCATCGCGTCGACCCCGCCGCCGGGCGGGTACGGCACGATCAACGTTATGGTATGAGCGGGGTAATCCTGGCCGGCTGCTGCGCAGCCGAAACCCACTGCGAGCAGACAAGCAATAAACCAGGAACGCATACCCCGGAGAGCGTCAGTGCACGCTTTCTGCCTGTTGCAGACGCGTAATCTGATCCTTCACGAACAATTTGCGGCGTTTAAGTTCTCTGAGCGTCAGATCGTCAATTGAGGGATGAATGAGCGCTTCGGCGATCTGTTGCTCTAGTGCTTCGTGTCTTTTCTGCAGTTCCGTAAGATGCGACTGCATCGACATCTGCGAAACCTCCAATGGTTTCTAAGCTACGATGGAAATCGTGCCACGAGCCTCGGCGGATGTCGATAGTAACTACATGCTGCAGGGCAGCAATTATTGGGAAAGCGGCCGCGGCGCGACGTCGCGCGCTTGATGCAACCGCGCGGACGCGGGATAATTTTCATTCGGCTATAGCCACCGCGTTGGTAGCGGAATAGAGATGCGGCGGCATGACCAAAGAGGAAGAAACCGAGCTGCGGGCGCAACTTACGCGCTTGAGGCAGGAGCATCGCGACCTCGATTCGGCAATCGAGGCGCTGCAGGGGACGCCCGGGTCCGACATCATCCAGGTCCAGCGCCTCAAGAAACGCAAGCTTGCCCTGCGTGACCGGATTACCTTCATCGAGGACCAGCTGACTCCGGACATCATTGCGTAATTGACCGTGGCTTTGTAGCGGTCAGGATATATTTGGTCCTTTCTGCATTGGCCGGGTCCACCCCGGCCATCTTGCTTCCGGGAACGCTTCCAAGGAGTTTTGGCATGGCCAAGCCGGTCGCCATCATCATGGGGAGCCAGTCGGACTGGCCAACCCTGAAGCACGCTTCCGAGACCTTGGATGAACTCGGGGTCGGCCACGAGGCGCTTATTGTGTCAGCGCATCGCACGCCCGACCGGCTGTACGCGTTCGCCAAGTCGGCGCGCGACCAAGACTTTAAGGTGGTCATCGCTGGTGCCGGTGGTGCGGCTCACCTCCCAGGCATGACGGCCGCACTCACGCCATTGCCGGTGTTTGGCGTGCCGATGCCGTCAGCGCTGGACGGCCAGGACTCGCTGCTCTCCATCGTGCAGATGCCCCCCGGCATACCGGTGGGAACGCTCGCAATCGGCAAGGCAGGAGCGATCAACGCTGCTCTCCTCGCCGCGGCGGTTTTGGCACTGAGCGACCCTGACTTGGCGAAGCGGCTTGACGCATGGCGCGAACGCCAAACGGCCAGTGTGGCCACCAAACCGGCAGATTGATCAGGCGATATGCTGCGGACTGACGCAACCATCGGAATCCTCGGCGGCGGTCAGCTCGGCCGCATGCTGGCCCTTGCCGCCGCCCGGCTTGGCTTTAAGTGCCACGTGTTCTGCCCCGAGCCGACCTCGCCGGCTTTCGACGTCGTACGACGCGTGACCGAAGCGGATTACCGCGACATGGCGGCGCTGGCGCGCTTTGCCGATGACGTCGACGTCATCACCTACGAGTTCGAGAACGTGCCCGCCGAAACGGCCGTGTTCCTGGCCGCACGCAAGCCTGTGCTGCCCGACCCCGGCGTGCTGGCAACCACGCAGGACCGACACGCGGAGAAAACATTTGTGCAGGCCCTCGGCATCGCGACCGCGCCATTCGCGCCCGCCGGCACGGTTGAAGAACTCGATCACGCGCTCAAAACACTCGGCCGGCCGGCGGTGCTGAAGACGCGGCGATTCGGTTACGACGGTAAGGGCCAAGCGATGATCCGGTCGGATACCGACGTCTCAGCTGCATTCCGGGCGATCGGCGGTCAGCCGGCTATTCTCGAAGGCTTTGTACCCTTTGAGCGGGAGATCTCCGTCGTCGCAGCGCGCGGATCCGATGGAGAGGTCGTGTGCTTCGATCCAACCGAGAATGATCATCAAGATCACATCCTGAAGGTCTCGCGGGTTCCGGCCGCGATCGCATCGGAGGTCGCGGACGACGCGCGCCGGATCGCCGAGCGCATCGCGACGGCGTTCAACTATATCGGCGTGCTTGCAGTCGAAATGTTTGTGATGCCGCCCGGATCACGCCCCGCGCTGCTGGTGAACGAGATCGCGCCGCGAGTCCACAATTCCGGACACTGGACCATTGACGGAGCGTCGGTCTCGCAGTTCGAGCAACACATCCGTGCGATCGCCGGATGGCCGCTCGGGCATCCGATTCGTCACGGCCGGGTCGAAATGACCAACCTGATTGGAAGCGAAGTCGACGAGTACCCGAAATGGCTCACTGTGCCCGGCGCCTGCGTCCATCTCTACGGCAAGGCCGTCCGGCCCGGCCGCAAAATGGGGCACATCACACGGGTCTTTGACCCCTAGTGCCGCAGGGGCCATCGTTGGCGTACCCCCGCAACCATGGACTTCCACCGGCATTTCTGCTAAACGCCCCGCCAATCCTGAGCCCGTGCGCGGGCTATGGCCCATCAGAGAAATCGAGAGGATGACGCGTGCAGGTTCTGGTTCGCGACAATAATGTTGATCAGGCCCTCAAGGCGCTGAAGAAGAAGATGCAGCGCGAGGGCATTTTCCGCGAGATGAAGCTTCGCGGTCATTACGAAAAACCTTCCGAGAAGAAGGCGCGTGAACGCGCGGAAGCCATTCGCCGGGCGCGCAAGCTGGCGCGCAAGAAGGCGCAGCGCGAAGGCCTCATTCCGGGCAAGCCGAAGGTCGTCAAGCCAGGGTTTGGCCGTGGTCCCGGCGGACCGGGCGGCCCTGGTCGTGGGCCCGGTGGCCCCGGACGCGGTGGCGATCGCCCCGGCTTCGGCGCACGCTGATCGTTTTTCGCCGGATTTTTAGCGCGGGCAGAACAATCTGCCCGCGTTTATTTTTGCGCGCGGGCCAGGCCCGGCCTGAGATCAGGCTAATTGCGCATCCGTTCCGGCAGCACCGCCTGCAGCGGCGCGAAGATATTCTCGATGATGTTCTTCGGCTTCGCCGGTGGAGACGGCGGTGCGGCATCCGCATTGGCCGCGGCAGGAGCCTGATCCGGCTCGGCATCATCCACCGGAATATCGGCCAGATTTTCGCGATCGCTGTGCGAGACTCGCAACGGATTGTTGCTCTTGGCGTGCGCCTGCTGATTCTGCGACGGCACCAGGGAGGGTGGCGGCGCCGCAATCTGTCCGACCGGGGCGGGCGCAGCGATCTCGCGGGGCGGGTCCATCGGCGGCGGCTCGGTCGGCGCCACAGCAGCCGTCGTGACCTGAGGCGGAGCTGGGGCTGACACCGGCGGCGTGACCGGGGTGGGCTGCGGATCGTGCATCGTCATCGCTGGCTGCGCCGCTGGCGGGGCAACCCGAATCGGTAAGGACGGTGCAGCGGATTTGGCCGGCGGTATAGAAGCAAGCGCTTTCTCGGCGCGCTCCAACACACTCGCTTCCGACTCACCGCGCTGAACTGAGGGCTCCTCGCGCGGCGCCGTCTTGGCGACTTCACTTGGTTGACGGCTGAACTTGCCCGCCTTTGAGGTCACTGGAGCGGGGGACGGGACGATCGTCGGCGCGGCAGCCGTTGTACTCGTCTCGGCACCCGGAACATTGGCAGGCTTGGCCGATTCGGCTGGGGCTTGGGCGACCGGAGGCGTGGCAACCGGTTTGGGAGTCGAATCTCCGGACGGCCATAACTGATGAACCACGAATGCCCCAAGCACAGTGGCGGTCACAGGTGGCGCGATCTCAAGCGCAAACTTTTTGAGCCACTTCCACATCGCGATGTTCCGGATAAAAGTCCCCCAGGTCCCCACCGACAAACCTACCCGAATTTGCGGCCTATTGAGGGCATTTCATCCAGAAAACGCCTCCGATTTCGCGAAATGGTTACCACCGGAACAGCCGCCCGCCCGGCGGCGTTTCAGATAAGGCCAGTCGGCCGCGAGTTTGATGCACGTGCGGCTTTCGACCGGCGCGCAGCAATCACGGCGCACACACGCATCCGTGACATCCGGCCGCATCCCGGATCCGGCCGAGAAGCGAGCCTGTCATGGACGCGAGGACCGCGGAGCAAATTCCTCAGCAACATGGCATCGGCCATGCACTGAGCCCGACAATTAAAGCTTGTTGAGAAAATCCCGTACCGCACCCAATGCGCCAAAGGAGTCGAGATCACTGTGCCCGCCGCCGGCGAAGCGCACAAACTGCTTGGGTGCCTTGATCATCGTAAACAGCCGCTCCCCGTAGCCGATCGGAACGGTCGCGTCGTTGTCGCCATGTATGACCAGTACCGGCGCGGTGACGCGGCCTATGCGCTGATCGGAGCGGAACTGATCCTGCATCAGCAATCGCACTGGGAGGAACCAATAGATCGCAGCGGCAACGTCGACAGTGGAGGTGAACGGCGACTCGAGGATGAGGCCACCGACCAGATGCTCTGCTGCAATTGCAACCGCAATGCCGGTGCCGAGCGATTCACCCCACACCACGATCCGGCGCGCGGGGTAATGCTCGGCGGCGAACCCGTAGGCGGCCTCGGCATCGCGGAGGAGACCATGCTCGGTCGGGGTCCCGCTCGAGCCGCCATACCCGCGATAGCTCAACGCGACGAGCCCGGTCCCATCCGCGGTCAGGGCGGCAAAGCGCTCAGCCCGCAGGCGCAGCGAACCGCCGTTGCCGTGGAAATACAGAATGACGGGCCGGTCGCCCTCCGGCGGCAGGTGCCAGGCGATGACCCGTTCCCCATCCGCCGTCTCCAGCGTCATTTCGCGTGCCACCGCAAATCTCGCCGCCGCGGGTGCGGTTCGCTCGCGCTCCGGAAAGTACAGGAACGAGCGCTGGTTGAGGTACATCAAGAGAACGACCAGACCGTAGCCGAACGCCAGCACCCCCGCGAACCAGAGCAATAGTCTCATGCGCGCTCCGCCTGATGCATGCTTGGCCAGGACCCATTATGCTGAGTGGTAAGAACCGCATATCGACGGCAAATCTGAGGACACGCCATGCACGTCAATCCGCTTCATCCCGTGTTCGCGGCCGAAGTCACCGGCATTGATTTTACCGCTCCGGCGCAGCGGCAGCCGGTGCGCGACCTCCATGACGCGATCCATCGCCATGGTGTCGTCGTGTTTCGTAACGAGCGGCCGCCCACCGATGAACAGCATGTCGCCTTCAGCCGCCTGTTCGGACCAGTCGAAGTGGGGCCCATGTTCAAGATCACCGGCGACAAGAAGCGCATCGACAATCCGGCCCTGGTCGACGTCGGCAATCTCGACGCCGACGGCAACATCATGCAGCCGGACAATCGCCGCATGCTGTTCCGCAAGGGCGACCGGCTCTGGCACGCGGATATGTCGTTTCATCCCAACCGCGCGACTTATTCGCTGCTGCTGGGCCATGAAATCCCACCGGAAGGCGGCGACACCGAGTTCGCCGACATGCGCGCCGCCTATGACGCGCTGCCCGACAAGCTCAAAGCGCTGGTCGAGGATCTCACCGTCGAGCACTCGATTTGGCATTCACGGGGATTGGCCGGCTTTGGGCAGCCGACTCAGGAAGAAATCGAACTCACGGCCGCCCGCCTATCACAAGCTGGTGCACACCCATCCGGGCTCCGGCCGCAAGGCGCTTTACCTCGCCTCGCACGCATCACACATCGTCGGCTGGCCGGTCGAGCTTGGGCGCGACTTGTTGAAGATGCTGATGCGGTTCGCCACTCAGCCGCAGTTCGTGTATCGGCACACCTGGAAGCTGGGCGACCTGCTGATGTGGGACAATCTCGCCACCATGCACCGCGCGACCGAGTTCGAGGACACCAAATATCGCCGCGACATGCGCCGGGCTACGTGTCGGGAGCAACCGGTCGACCTCAGCGCCGCCGCTTAAAGCAGGATGCGTTGAGATTAAATCAAGACACCAGCCAAATACATCGTCATTGCGAGCGAAGCGAAGCAATCCAGGGGCCACAACACTGGGCTCTGGATTGCTTCGGCGCTGCGCGCCTCGCAATGACGAGTTCTGGAAACCTGCTCGAACTTGATTTCATCACGCTCTAGTCCAGCGCCTTGACGATGCCTTCGGTCATCTTCTTGGCATCGCCGAACAGCATCATCGTGTTGTCGCGATAGAACAGCGTATTGTCGATGCCGGCATAGCCCGAGGACAGCGAGCGCTTGATGAACATCACCGTGCCGGCCTTCCACACTTCGAGGACCGGCATGCCGAAGATCGGCGACTTCGGATCTTCCTTAGCGGCTGGGTTGGTCACGTCGTTGGCGCCGATCACGAATGCCACGTCGGACTGAGCAAACTCCGAGTTGATATCCTCGAGCTCGAACACTTCGTCGTAGGGCACGTTGGCTTCCGCGAGCAGGACGTTCATGTGTCCGGGCATGCGGCCGGCCACCGGATGGATCGCGTATTTGACCTCGACGCCTTCCTTCTTGAGCTTGTCGGCCATTTCGCGCAGCGCATGCTGCGCTTGCGCGACGGCCATTCCGTAACCCGGCACGATGATCACCTTGCCGGCATTCTTCAGGATGAAGGCTGCATCATCCGCAGAGCCCTGCTTGACCGGCCGTTGCTCGGCACCATGCGCTGGACCGGCGACTTCGCCGCCGAACCCGCCGAGGATCACGGAGATGAACGAGCGGTTCATGCCCTTGCACATGATGTAGGACAGGATCGCACCCGAGGAGCCGACCAACGCGCCGGTAATGATGAGCGCCGTATTGCCGAGCGTGAAGCCGATGCCGGCGGCGGCCCACCCGGAGTAGGAGTTGAGCATCGAGATCACGACCGGCATGTCGGCGCCGCCGATCGGGATGATGATCAGGCCGCCAAACGCGAACGCCGCGAGCGCCAACAGCCAGAAGGCGATATGCGCCTGGCTAGCGGCGAACCAGATGATCAGCAGCACGATTGCGATCGCCAGCCCGAGATTGATCGCGTGTCGCGATGGCAAAATGATTGGCGCACCACTCATGCGGCCCGACAGCTTGAGGAACGCGATCACCGAGCCGGTGAAGGTGATGGCGCCGATCGCAAGACCGAGCGACATCTCGACCAGGCTCGCGCCATGGATATGGCCCATGGTACCGATGTCGAAGGCGTTCGGCGCGTAGAGCGCCGCGGCCGCGACCAGCACCGCCGCCATGCCGACCAGGGAGTGAAAGGCGGCGACCAGCTCGGGCATCGCCGTCATCGCCACCCGGCGCGCGATCACCGCGCCCACGCCGCCGCCGAGGCCTATGCCGAGGATGACCAGCAGCCAAGCGCCGATGCCGGCCGGCGGATGCGACGCGAGCGTGGTCAGCACCGCAATCACCATGCCGGCGATGCCGAACATGTTGCCGCGCTGGCTCGACTCCGGGCTGGACAATCCGCGCAGCGCCAGGATGAACAGCACGCCGGCGACCAGATAAAGGAGCCCTTGGAGATTAGCGCTCATGAACGGGCCCCCTGCCCTGTCAGACGAAGCGGGACGGTGAAAGCGTGATGCATTGGTGAAGTTGTCGCCAGAAACGCCTGCCGGCTACTTTTTCTTTTTCGTGTACATCGACAGCATGCGTTGGGTGACCAGGAAGCCGCCGAAGATATTGACCGACGCAAACACCAGCGCCACGAAACCGAAGACACGCGCCCAGATCGGCCCCGAACTCATTGGCGACCAGTGAGACGCCAACGGCGAGCAGCGCGCCGACCACGATCACTGAGGAAATGGCGTTAGTGACCGACATCAGCGGGGTGTGCAGCGCCGGCGTCACCGACCACACCACGTAGTAGCCGACGAACACGGCGAGCACGAAAATCGACAGGCGAAACACGAAGGGATCGACGGCTGATGCCACGTGGTCCATGAGCTGTTCTTTCTCCCTGTCGGTCTTGTCCCTGAGCAAAAGGTCGGGCGCGGAAGGATCAGGCGGCTGGTTTTGGTTGGAAGTTCGGGTGGACAACGGCGCCGTCGCGAGTCAGCGCAGTCGCTTTGACGATCTCGTCGTCCCAGTTCACCGCAAGGGTCTTGGTCTTCTTGTCGATCAGCAACTCGACGAAGTTGAGCAGGTTGCGCGCATAGAGGCTCGAAGCAGATGCCGCGAGCCGGCCTGGGACGTTGCGATAGCCGACGATCTTCACCCCGTTCACGTCGGTCACGGCATCGGGCTGCACGCCTTCGACGTTGCCGCCACGCTCCACCGCGAGGTCGACGATAACGGAGCCCGGGCGCATCGATTGCACCATCGCGGCCGAGATCAGGCGCGGCGCCGGACGACCGGGAATGAGCGCTGTGGTGATGACGATGTCCTGCTTCTTGATGTGCTCGGCGACGAGCGCAGCCTGCTTGGCCTGATAATCCTTGGACATTTCCTTGGCGTAGCCGGCTGCGGTCTCCGCCTGCTTGAACTCCTCGTCCTCGACGGCAATGAATTTGGCGCCCAGGCTTTCGACCTGCTCCTTGGCGGCGGGCCGTACATCGGTCGCGGTCACGATAGCGCCGAGACGGCGCGCGGTGGCGATGGCCTGCAGTCCGGCAACGCCCGCGCCCATGACGAACACTTTCGTGGCCGGCACCGTGCCGGCGGCCGTCATCATCATCGGCAACGCCCGGCCGTAATCGGCCGCGCCGTCGATGACGGCCCGGTAGCCGGCGAGATTGGCCTGGCTGGAGAGGACGTCCATGGCCTGCGCGCGGGTGATGCGCGGCATCAGCTCCATGGCAAACGTCGTCACCCCCGCTTTGGCCAGTTCCGCGAGCGCCGCCTCGTTGCCGTAAGGATCCATGATGGCGATGACGAGCGCGCCGCGCTTATAAGTGGCGGCTTCGCCATTGGCGGGCCGTCGCACTTTGAGGACGACGTCGGCATCACTGACGGCGTTCTGGCTGACGGTGGCGCCAGCGGCCGAATAGTCCGTGTCGAGGACCCCGGATTTGAGCCCCGCGCCCTGCTCGACCACGACTTCGGCGCCGAGCGCGGCAAGTTTCTTCACCGTGTCCGGCGTCGCGGCGACCCGCGGCTCCGGATCAATCTCGCGCGCGACGGCGATGCGCATGAAAACTCCGCCTAATGACCGAGCCCGAAGGCCGCGAGTGCGAACAGCCCCAGCACCATCACAGCGATCCCGGGCGTGTGCGAGTGCGTGGCCAACCCGTAAAATGCGGTGATGATACTCAGAAGGATGAGCAGACCGGCCGCCCACCACACTTCCAATACGCCGCCAACGGCGAGCCCAATCATGATCGTCGTCAGGCTCACGACGCCGATGCTGGCAAACAGCAGAAAGCCCTCGTAAGTGCCTTCATGCTCCTCGTAATCATTGCCGGTTGCGGTCGCGTATTCGACCTCGCCGTGGTCGGCCATCGTATCCCCTCCGCGAGTGCTCGTCTGGGCGCGGAATTAGCGCAAATAGCAGGTCAGGGCAACGCTACAGAAGCGCGGCTTGGGTCAGCGCCGCGGCTTGTCGCTCGGCGACACGCGCCACGGAGAAATCCTCGATAGCGGCGTTGAACAGTGCGTAGAAATTAAGCTCTGCCGCAAGGTGCAGAAACACCCCCCCAAGCCCGATCGCAGCGCGATCCATGAAGACGAACTCGCGCGGGACCGTGACCGGACCTTTTTGGCGCAAGGCCTGGTGCACCCGAAAGGCTTCGCGCCGGCCATATTCGGAGGGCTTCACGCCGTCGGCGATGGTGCGCACGCGGTCGTCCAGCAGGGGGCCATAGATGAAGCGCGCCCAGATATTCAGCGTATCGATGAGATCGCGCGTGAGCGCCCGGAAGCCCCAGGTCTCGTAGGCGTGCACCACCAGCGCGTCATCGCCGGTGCGCAGGCCGTGATAGAGATCGACCACGCCGCCGACGAAAGCCGGCGGGAAAATGCGGATGCATCCATAGTCGAGGAGATTGATGCCGCGTGGCTCGCCGTCGGCATAGAAGGCGGTGTAATTGCCGAGATGCGGGTCGCCGTGAATGACCCCATGGCGGCTGAACGGATACCACCAGGCCTTGAACATGGCGGTTGCCAGCGCGTTGCGAATCTCGAGACTGTCGCCCTTGTGAGTGAGCAGCTTGTCGCCCTCGAGCCACTCAAGGGTCAGAAGCCGGTGCGTGGATAGCTGGGGCCAGACCCGCGGCACGCGCACCTCCGGCACGTCCGCGAGCATCGTGCGATAGAGCGCAACGTGACGCGCCTCGCGCTCATAATCGAGCTCTTCGCGCAATCGCGCGGCGATTTCCTTGCCGATCTCGGATGTGTCGATCACCGGCTCCATGCGCCGGTGCAGAGCAAACAGCCATTCCAGCTGGCGCAGATCCGCCTCGACTGCCGACTTCATGTCCGGATACTGAAGCTTGCAGGCGAGCGGCGAACCATCGTGAGCCGAAGCCCGGTGCACTTGGCCGAGCGAAGCTGCCGCGGCCGGATGGTGCTCGAAGTTCGCGAACTTCTGCTGCCAGTCGGGACCGAGCTCGGCCGACATGCGCCGCTTCACGAACGCCCATCCCATCGGCGGCGCTTCGCTCTGCAGCTTGGTGAGCTCGGCCGCGTATTCGGCCGGCAGCGCATCCGGAATGGTCGCCAGCAATTGCGCGACCTTCATGATCGGGCCTTTGAGCCCGCCCAGCGCCAGCGCCAGCTCGGCGGCGTTGCGGGCGCGGTCGAGCGGCAGCCCGAGCACACGGTTGGCAGCGACCCGCGCCGCCACGCCGCCGACGTTGGTGCCGACGCGGGCATAGCGCGCCGCGCGCGCGGAGAAGCGATTTCGTTCCTGGTCGGTCAAACCAAGCCTCGGAAGGTGCTGGACAGCCCCGCTCTATCTAATGACGAGCCGTGAAATCGAAAGAGCGGTTAAGCCTTTGGCCAGTTATCGCGGATCCAACGCGCGAGACTGGCCTCGCTGACTTCGCCTGCCGCCAGCGCCATGATGATCTTTGTCGCGTGCGCCGGATCAGGCGCAAACCGAACTCCATTCGTGCGCAGAAACACCATCATGGCCAAGAAGGCCACGCGCTTGTTGCCATCAACAAACGCGTGATTCTTGGCGAGGCCGAATGCGTACGCCGCCGCAAGTTCCGCCAGCTCAGCGCGCTCGTAGTGCCATTTGTTGATCGGGCGTTCGAGTGCCGAGCGGAGCATGCCCTCGTCGCGCAGTCCCGGCGCACCCCCGAACCGGCGCAGTTGCCGGCTATGGATCGCAATGACCTGGTCGTATGTGATCCAATGGGGCTCTTCGGATTCGCTCATTTTGCGAGTGCCGCGAGCGTGTCGCGGTACTCGTCCATCAGCTTCTTCGGCGCTATCCAAGGCGCGCTCGAAATTCGGATCGTATGGCAGCAGTTGCAGCCCACCACCGGGCAACTCAACCACATGGAATTGCTGGCCACGATGGATTTCCAACCGCTCCATCAAATCCCGCGGCAGGATGAACCCGTCGGAATTGCCGATTCGCTTGACTTCGAGCTTCATGGCCGCCTCTTGCGTTATACGTTTCGTATAACATCGTTTTACGAATTGTACAACGCAGTAGGACCTGGAAAATTCAGCTCAGGCTCTCCAGTTCCCCGATCATCCGCTCGATGACCGAAAGGCCGCCCTGCCAGAAGGCCGGGTCGCGGGCGTCGAGCCCGAATGGGGCCAGCAGCTCCGAATGGGTCTTGGTCCCGCCGGCCGCCAGCATGGCGAGGTAGCGGTCGGCAAAGCCCTCGTGGCTCTTCTCGTAGACCGCGTAGAGCGAGTTCACCAGGCAATCGCCGAACGCATAGGCGTACACATAGAACGGCGAATGCACGAAATGGCCGATATAGGTCCAGAACGTCTCATAACCCGGCTTGAGCTCGATCGCCGGGCCAAGGCTTTCGGCCTGCACCTCCAGCCACAACTCGCACAGTCGGTCCGCCGTGAGCTCACCGTTCTTGCGCTCAATGTGGACCTTGCGCTCGAACGTGTAGAAGGCGATCTGGCGCACCACCGTGTTGATCATGTCCTCGATCTTGCCGGCGAGCATCGCCTTGCGCTGCTTCGCATCGGTGGTCGCGGCAAGCAGGCGGCGGAACGTCAGCATCTCGCCGAACACGCTTGCGGTCTCCGCGAGCGTGAGCGGCGTCGGCGCCATCAGCGGGCCGTTGGGCGCCGCGAGCACCTGATGCACGCCGTGTCCGAGCTCGTGCGCCAACGTCATCACGTCACGCGGCTTGCCCTGATAGTTGAGCAACACATACGGATGCGCCGAAGGCACGGTCGGATGCGAGAACGCGCCGGGCGCCTTGCCGGGGCGAGACGGCGCGTCGATCCAGCGTTCGTCGAAGAAGCGCTCCGCGATCGACGCCATCCGCGGCGAGAACGCCCCGTAGGCGGAGAGCACGGTTTCGCGCGCCTCGGTCCACGCAATTGTCCGGGTTGCGGCCTTGGGCACCGGTGCGTTGCGATCCCAGTGAGCAAGACGCGTCTTGCCGAACCATTTGGCCTTGAGCGCGTAATAGCGATGCGAGAGCCGCGGATAAGCAGCACGCACCGTACTGACCAGCGCTTCAACAACTTCGGGTTCAACTCGATTCGCCAGATGGCGTGAGGCGGCCACGTCGCCAAAGCCGCGCCAGCGGTCGGAGATTTCTTTGTCTTTGGCGAGCGTGTTGGTGATCAAGGTGAACAGCCGCAGGTTCTCCTTGAACGTCTTCGCCAACGCCTGCGCGGCCTCTTTGCGCACCGCCTCTTGCGGGTCCTGCATCAGATTGAGCGTCGGCTCGAGCGCAAGCTTCTCACCGCCAACCCGGAAACGCAGGCTCGCAATCGTCTCATCAAACAATCGGTTCCAGGCCGCGTAGGCCGTCACCGACTTCTCATGGAACAGTTGCTCGAC
This sequence comes from uncultured Alphaproteobacteria bacterium, assembly GCA_963760435.1. Taxonomy (GTDB): domain Bacteria; phylum Pseudomonadota; class Alphaproteobacteria; order Rhizobiales; family Xanthobacteraceae; genus JAFAXD01. The sequence goes on along the minus strand of CAVXDE010000035.1, from coordinate 20,094 downwards.
CCGATCCTCGAGTTGATAGGGTTTCTCGCGACGAACATCCTCAAGCCAGGGCCTGTAGTGCGCGAGCGGTCCCTCGCGCATCGCCGCCTGCAGAACATCCTCATCGATGCGGTTGAGCTCCAACGTGAAGAACAACAGATGCGAAGAGGCTGCGGTGATCCGCTCCTGCACATCGCCATAAAACTTGGTGCGCGCCGGATCGCTGGTGTTGCCGGCATAGACGAGCCCTGCGTAAGAAATCAATCGACCGATCAGATCGTCGATCGTCTCGTAGCGTTTGATCGCATCAGTGAGACGCGCGCCCGCTTCCGGTCCGCTCGCCAGCGCCGCGAGCTTGCCCTTGAACTCATCTTCGAAGGCAACCGAATACGTATCGGCACGCTCGAGATCGCGCCGAACCTCCGGCGCATCCATAGCCGGATAAAGATCCGCCAAGTTCCACTCCGGGAGCGCTCCGAGTTTGGGGCGCGAATTTTTTGGGGAAACTCTTTTAAGCTTGGCGGCTTTTTTCTGAATGGGACTCGGCGACGTCGGCATACGGGCATCTCGCAAGGGGGGTATTGGCCATTGCAGCAACTTGTGGCGAAGACGTGGCGAAGGTGTGCAACCTATACAAAGGTTTCGAGCGTGTCTTGTCGGCAACACTCAGACAAAATTAGGAAAACGGTTGCCAATATCACACCAACCTGAGCTCGGCTTGAGTTACATTATCAAACAGTTCTCGCTCGTTCGATCCGCGAATTCGCCTGCGCGAATAACGCTGGGTGAATAACGCCCGCCGTCTGCAACCAGCGTCCCGCCCCCGGACGCTCTGGAGGAAGTTATATGGCCAAGTTTCGCCTCCTGGTCACGACCGCAATCGCTGCTACCCTTTCCGCCGGGGTGGCTGCGCATGCGGGGTTGATCACGTCTGAAACTGTTGTGGCTGCCGTGCCGGTTCCGGAGCCGGCCGATGTGAAGCCCTTGACGCCTGCCGACGTTGTCGAGCAGCGCGGCGTGCAACAGGACACCATCGCCCCAGCCGCCACGCCGGACCAGAAAGCCGTTGACGCAATCCCGGTGCCGACCGACCCGGTCGCGATCAAGATCAAAGACCTGCTGGACGCGCGCGCCGATCGCATGTTCGCAGCCAAGAAGGACTTTGCCGCCGCGCAGGCTTATTACACCGCACACAACTACGCCCCCGTCTGGTCGAAGGACGGCGCCGCGACCGATCGCGCGCGTGCCGCCATCTCCTATCTCGGCACGGTTGATAGCGAAGGGCTCGACCCCGCGGACTACCGGGCGCCGAGCTTCAAGACGGCATCCAGCCCGGATCAGGCCGCCGAAGCCGACCTGCGCATGACGGCGACGCTCCTGACCTATGCCCATCATGCTCAAAACGGCCGGGTGAACCCGAACCACGTTGTCAGGGAAGTCGCCTACAACGCCGAGATGCTCGACCCGGCAGACGCCGTGGCGAAGATCGCCGAGAGCGCGAATGTCGCCAAGACGCTGGCCGAGTTCAATCCACAGCACCCGTTGTACCAGAAGCTGAAGGCCAAGCTCGCCGAGCTGCGTGGCGGCAACGTTGCCGGTCAGGTCCAGATCGGCAAAGGGCCCGCGCTCAAGCTCGCCAAGTCGGACGTTCATGACGTGCGCGTCCCCGACCTGCGCGAGCGCCTCGGCCTTCCCGCCAAGAACGACGATGTCTACGACCGCGAGCTCGCCGACGAAGTCTCCGCGTTCCAGAAGGAGCGTGGACTTCGCGCCAATGGCGAGCTCACCGCGGCGACCGTCGATGCCATGAATGGCGTGCACCGCGATCACTCCCGCGAGGTCGAGATCGTCGTCGCCAACATGGAACGCTGGCGCTGGGTGTCGCACGACCTCGGCAAAGCCTTCTCAATGTTGAACATCCCGGACTACACCCTGAAGGTCTATCGCGATCAACAGGTGCTCTGGCAGACTCGCGTCGTGGTTGGCCAGCCCGCCAAACCGACTCCGCTGCTCACGGAGACGATGAAGTACGTCACCATCAATCCGACCTGGCACGTGCCGCCGTCGATCGTCCATAACGAGTACCTGCCGGCCTTGGCCCGCGATCCGGGCGTGCTCGCGCGCTACGGGCTGCGGGTGAGCTACAGCGGCGGTCATGTGTCGATCACGCAGCCGCCTGGCGATCACAACGCGCTCGGCCGGATCCGCTTCAACTTCCCCAACCAGTTCCTGGTGTATCAGCACGACACCCCGGATAAGAACCTGTTCGCGCTGTCCCGCCGTGCGTTCAGCCACGGCTGTCAGCGGGTGCAGGACCCAGTGAAGTATGCCGAGGTGATGACCTCGCTCGGCGCTGCGGAGCCCTACTCGCAGGAGCGCATCCGTCGCATGATTGCAGCGGGCAGCGAGACCGACATCAAGTTCGTGAACCCGATCCCGGTGCACATCACCTACCAGACGGCGTTCGTGGATGAGGCCGGCCGCCTGGAATTCCGCGACGACGTGTACGGCGAAGATGCCCGTCTGATCGCAGCGCTCAAGAGCGAGCACGGCGGCATCGTCGATATCCCGGTCGCACGCGTGCAGCCGAGCACCACGGTCGCCAGCAGCTCCAAGAAGAACAAGCCTGCTCCAGCAACCACAGTGGCGGCCCCGAGCAGCCCAGCTCAGACGAGTACCGCAGCTACGGCGAGCACACCTGAAGCACCGACCAGCCCCGCCGCGGCGAACAGCACCGAGACGGCGAGCGCGCCGGCCGCGGCAAGCAACTCCGCCGAAGCCAGCAGCTCGAGCGAGGCGAGCAGCGCAGCCACCGCCAGCAACGCGACACCGCCCGCCAAGAAGGCGAAGCGTGCTCGCACCGCAACGGCGCAGGCCTATGCTAGCTCGCCGAGCTTGTTCCAGATGTTCTTCGGCGGCGGCGGACGGCAGGCGCCCCCGTCGTATGTTCCGGGACGCGGCTACTATCGCTAACGGTTCATTCGTTCTGAACCAACGTCGCTCAATTCGTGATGGCCGGGGCTTGTCCCCGGCCATTTTCGATTAGGAGAGGCGGTGCGCAGTGTGCTGATTGCATCACTGCGCACTTTTTTTTGCCATACTCATCAACAACACTCGGTCGCGGTGGGGGATTGGTGGGGGACGCCTAATCCAGCGTTAACCGATCCCGGTTTAGACGAGCACGTGCGCGTTGCGGCTGAATACCGCTGCGCACAATGGGGAGTGCTGTCTTTATGCGAGATCGTCGATGTCTGCCGACCACGCACGCCTGAAGACTGCGCTGGCCAATGGGCTGACCAAGGCATCCTGCCTCGCCGGCTGTTTCGGCTTGGCCGCACTGGGCATTCTATTTGGTTACGGGAGCTTGCGGACCGCGGCCGCCGAGGGCGAGACGCGCACGATTTCGCTGCACCACATGCACACCGATGAAAGCATTACGATCACTTACAAGCGCAATGGCCGCTACGACGACGAGGCGCTGAAGAAGCTCGACTGGTTCCTGCGCGACTGGCGGCGCCAGGAATCGACCCACATGGATCCGAAGCTGTTCGACATCATCTGGCAGGTGACGCGCGAGGTCCACGCCCAGAAGCCGATCGAAGTCGTCTGCGGCTATCGCGCGCCCGCGACCAACGAGATGCTGCGCAAGCACAGCAGCGGCGTCGCCAAGGGAAGCCTGCATACGCACGGACAGGCGATGGACTTCTATATCCCTGACGTGTCGCTGAAGGAATTGCGTTACGCCGGACTGCGCCTGCAGCGCGGTGGTGTCGGGTTCTACCCGACATCCGGCTCGCCCTTCGTGCATCTCGATACCGGCAATGTCCGTCACTGGCCGGGCATCAGCCGCGAAGAGTTGGCGCGTGTGTTTCCTGATGGGCGCACCGTCCACGTTCCCGACGACGGGCGACCGTTATCCGGCTATGCGCTTGCGCTGCAGGACGTCGAGAAGCGCGGCGGTCATCCGTCGCAGTCATCCCTTGATGCCGCGCGCGGTGGCGAGACCACCGCAACCGATGACGACGAGGAGAACGCCATCCCGCCACAAGCTGTCGCCGCTGCCGACCAGCCGGCCCAGGTCGCGACGACGCCAATGCCGCGCGTGCGCCCCAAGCAGGCGCCCGCAGCCGTGGCTGCGACCAAGAACTCAGGACCGGCGCGCGGGCCGTGGGAGCAGGGATCCGGGCTCGCACGGCTCGACGCCGGTGCACCGGGCGCGGATAGCGACGCAGCACAGAGCGGTTCTCCGGACGCGATCCGCACCGCCGGATTGGCCTACGCGCCAGCGTCGGAAACAGGTGTATCCCCGCGCACGGCATCGGCACCGATTGCTGAGTCCGTTGTGCCGAAGACGTCCCCCGGGCGCAGCCCGCCGAAGCCGGCGATGACAGGCACTGCGGTCCCACCAGGGGCTGCGATCGTGGCCGCATCCGCCAAGGTGCAGAATACGGACGACCTGTGGACGCGCGCGATCCTGTTCGCGCCGGATCTGCAGAACTACATGAATGCCACGCTGCTCGGCGCGCAGGATTTCAAGCAGCTGCGCGAGCTGATGCGCAAGCCGCAAGCGACGCTGGCGACCTCGTTCTCCGATGATCCGTTGCAGGGCGCAACGGCTGACCGGTTCAGCGGCGACAGCGCCGTCGTGTTCCTCGCAACGGTGCACATGACGAAATCGCAGTCGGCAATGCTGAAGCAATAGGTGGGGGGGCGTGGGGCTACGGGGCGCCGCGGGGCGGCGGCGCCCCGGCCCTCCGCAACAAAGCTAACAACAACGACCGGAACGCCGATCTCCTCGGCTTACAGCATCCCCAGCGCGACCATGTAGGTCTGCAGGATCGTTTCCTGCTCCATGCGCTCATCCTTGTCCTGCTTGCGCATCCGCACGATCGTGCGCAACGCCTTGACGTCGAAGCCGTTGCCCTTGGCTTCCGCATAGACATCGCGGATATCGTCAGCGATCGCCTTCTTCTCCTCCTCCAGACGCTCGATGCGTTCGATGAAGGCCTTGAGATGATCTTTGGCAATCAGTGGTTTTGCGGTTTGCTCGTCGACGACAGCAGCAGCGCTGGTGGCCATGGTACTCCTCACGAATCGCCCAGATCGGGCGCGTACGTTCGGAGGCTGAAGCGCAAGGGTCAAGCTGCGCGCGCGGTCAGTCCACAGAAAGCGATTTCAGCGTTAAATTTCAGTGTTTATGTGCCGCTTTGGCGAACGCTGCCTGTTGCTCTGGGGTTGCTTCTTTCTGATACTTGGCGCGCCACTCGTCATAGGGCATGCCGTAGACGTTAGTCCGGCTCTCGTCCTTGCTCATCGCCACGCCGCGTTCGTCGGCCGCGTCTTTCATCCAGTTCGACAAGCAGTTGCGGCAGAAGCCGGCGAGATTCATCAGATCGATGTTCTGCACGTCGGTCCGCTCGCGCAAATGCGCGACGAGCCGGCGGTAGACCGCGGCTTCGAGCTCGGTGCGAGTCTTATCGTCCATGGCGGGGCTCTCCTTTGCGGTTAAAGATAATGGGAGCGTTTCCGTGATGCCAGAGGATGGGGACGGACCAGCGCGGACAGAAAAAGAGGACGGAAGAAGATCTTCTTCCGTCCTCTGTCGTCGAACGTCCGTCCGTACGGCTATGCCAGGCCGCGCTTCACCCGATCCGGCGTCATCGGCAGGTGCCGCAGGCGCTTGCCGGTCAGCTGCGCGACCGCGTTGGCAATCGCCGGCGCAACCACCGGCACGCCGGCTTCGCCGATCCCGGAGGGCGGGTTGTCGGTCGAGATCACCCGCACGTCCATGGGCGGCATGTCGGACATGCGCACCACCTGATACTGGTGGAAGTTGGTCTCCTGCACTACGCCGTCCTTCACGGTGATCTGTTCGATCAGCGCGGCGCCGAGCCCGAACGTCATGGCGCTTTCGATCTGCGCCACGATGTTCTTCGGCTGTACCGCGATGCCGGCATCGACCGCGGCCCACAGGTGGTGCACCGTGATCTTGCCCGTCGCGTCATCAACCGACACTTCGGCGGCGCCCGCCGTATGGCTGTGCAGCGCATCGTTGTAGGCGATGCCCACCGCCCGGCCCGGCCGCTTGCGGTTGATGTCGGACATGTCGGCGACGGCCTGCACCACAGCCGCGGCGCGCGGCGAGTCCTTGAGCATGGCGAGCCGGTAGGCCACCGGATCCATGCCCTTCTGCGCCGCGATCTCGTCGATCAATGTCTCGATCGCAAACTTGGTGTAGCCCGCCGCGATGCCGCGCCAGGCACCGACATCGACGCCACGCGGATCGCGCACCCACTCGACCAGGTGGTTGGGCACCGCGTAGGTCATGTCACCGCCGCCACCGGAGACGATGTCCTTCTTGATCTTGGCGAACAGATCCGGCGGCATGATGCGCGCGAAGTAGGACTCGTTGACGATGCGATGCCGCCAACCGACGATGTTGTTGTTGGCATCCAGCGCGATCTCCACGCGCTGCGCAGTGAGCGGGCGGAACTTGTCGTTCATGATGTCGTCTTCGCGGCTCCAGATCATCTTCACCGCGCGCGGCGACACGGCCTTGGCGAGCAGCGTGGTCTGGAACAGCTCATCCCCGTCGGTCTTGCGCCCGAAGCCACCGCCCAGATAGGCGGTGTTCACCGTCACCTTGTCGGGCGTGGTGCCGGCGGCAATCGACCCGAGGATCTTCATGGTCGTCGGCGACTGGTTGCCGGACCAGGTCTCGACCCGGTCGCCATCGACGCGCACCGTTGCGTTCAGCGGCTCCATGCAGACGTGCGAGACGTGCTCGGAGAAGTAATCCGCCTTGAGGACCTTGGCGGCGCCGTTGAAGGCTGCGCTGACATCGCCCTTGCTCAGCATCTCGATGCCGGGCTTGTTCCAGTCGGCAGCGAGCGTCTGATAGTCACGCAAAATCGCTTCGTTGTTGTAGGTCTGCGCGGTTGCCTTCGACCAGGTGACCTTGAGGGCCTCCTTGGCCTTGCGCGCGGCCTGCAGATTCTCGGCGATGACGCCCACGCCGGCAGGCAACGGAACGATCTTGACCACGCCTTTGACGGCCTTGGCCGCCGTGTCGTCGATCTGCTCCGGTTTCTGATACTGCACCGGCGGATACAGAATCGCCGCGTAGAGCATGTCGGGCAGTTGCGTATCTATTCCATACGCCGCGAGCCCAGTGACCTTGCCGGGCATGTCGAGGCGCGGCACGTCCTTGCCGATCAGCCGGAATTGCGACGACGGCTTGAGATTGGCCGCCGTCACCTGTGGCAGCGGATCGGGAACCTTGGCGGTCTTGGCGAGATCGCCATAGCTGATGCGGCGCCCGGATTTGCTGTGCACCACTTCGCTCGGCTGCGTGGTCAGCTCCGCGACCGGCACCTTCCAGGCATCAGCCGCATTGGCAAGCAGAACCGCGCGCGCTTGCGCACCAGCAAGTCGCAGCTTCTCATAGTAGCCCGCGACCGCAAGGCTGCCGACCGTCGTAAGCTGGTTCTGGAAGATCGGATTGCCAAAGATCGTGTCGTCGTCCGGCGTCGCCGCGAGCCGCACTTTGCTCCAATCCGCGTCGAGATCCTCGGCGAGGATCAACGGCAATGACGTGCGGACGCCCTGCCCCATCTCGACCGCGGGCGGCACGATGGTGATCCATCCATCATCAGTAATCGTGACCCAGGCATTGGGCGCGAAGTCCTGCGCCGCATCGGCCGGCTCGATGCGCGGGCCGAACGTGATCGCAATACTGAAAGCGCCGGTGGTGACCAGGAACGAACGGCGCGAGAGGCGTCGGCTGTGAACGTCCTGCAACATGATCAGGCCCTCCCCACGCTTTCGATGGCCGCGATGATGCGATGATAGGTGCCGCAGCGACAGATATTGCCATCCATGTGGGCGACGATCTGATCCCGCGTCGGCTTGGGATTCTTGGCGAGCAGCGCCGCCGCCTGCATGATCTGCCCGGACTGACAGTAGCCGCATTGCGGGACCTGCTCGGCGATCCACGCCTTCTGCAGCGGGTGCGTTCCCGTCGGCGACAGGCCTTCGATCGTGGTCACGCGCCGGCCGGCGATATCGGATATCTGAATGCTGCACGAGCGGGTTGGCTCGCCGTCGAGGTGCACCGTGCAGGCACCGCATTGCGCGATGCCGCACCCGAATTTCGTGCCGGTGAGCTTGAGTTGCTCACGGATGACCCAAAGCAGCGGCGTGTCGGGCTCTGCCTCCACGCTGACCGCTTTGCCGTTGAGCGAAAACGCAATGTTTGCCATGCGGTTCTCCATTGGCAATCGGTTCTGAATGCTTGCGAGATTGTTGGCGGCGATGCGCCCGCCACATGCGGACCGTATCGCTGAGAATGTGCGATGAGATTGCGCCCGGCGTTGCCGGCGCTGGAGTCCTCCCTGATTTGTTCTTTGGAAGAATTATAAGCGCAATCGTTCGATTAGTAAAAGCGCAGGACTTTCAAATCGGGCTCGAGCCAATCCACGATCCCGAGCTTGGCAAGCCAGGCGAGGCTCATCAGCAAAACCGGATGCCGTTCTGCCGGAAAATCGGCCAGCAGTTCCTGCGCCGTCAACACGTTACCTTTAGCTAAGGGCTCGAGCAGACGCGCCGCTTCGTCCAGACTGCCGCGCCACTCAGCGAACGCGGCATCGAGGCGAACGCTCTTGGCGCGTTCGAGATCGCCCACCGACGCGCCGGCGCGAAGCCGCAGGCGGGTTCGCGGCGTCAGCTGATGCGTTGCAAAACCGACAAAGTCAGCAAACGGGTCCCCCTTGAGCGGATTGACCCGATGCGAGGGTTGTTGCTCAGGGGCCGCGCTGCGGATGTCCGTCAGCTCATCGGCAAGCGCGTTATAACCTCGCACCACGACCGGCCAATCAAACGCATCGCGAACGCGGTCGCGTCCGGCAGCCCCCATTTTCCGCCGCAGATCGGGAGACGCAATCAATTCCCCGAGCGCGCGGGCGGCAGAGCCCACGTGCACCGCCGTATGCTGGGCGACCGAACCAACATAGGCTTGATAGGTCTCGATCCTGGCCGCGTGACGCGTGACGATGGTCTCCCCGATCGGCCCCGGCGGACCGCCAAGCGTCGGCACCAGGAAACCTTCGATCCCGTCGCGCACCGTAAAGCGATAGCCATCCCAATCGCTGACGACGACCGGAAGGCCTGCCGCCATGGCCTCGAGCGGCGTGAGACCGAACGTCTCCTGAATATTGTCGACGAGCGAGAGAAATATGTCTCCCGCGGCCCAGAGCTGACCCACCAGTTCCTGGTCATTGCCGTCCAGGAAATGCACCGGCGTGTTGGGCGCATAGGCGCGCGCGGCTTCCTCATATTGCGGCCGATTGTGCTCCGGGCTTGGGAACCAGCCGGCCAGGGCGAAATGCACGCGCACCCCCGTCGCAAGCGCCGCCTCCTCGACGGCACGAAACATCGGCTGCGGAAAGGCTTTTTCGAAGAACGAGAGCCGGCCGACCCAGATCACCAGCACATCGGCTTCGCCGAGCCCTAGGCTTTCCCGCAAGCGCGCCCGCGCATCCGGCCGATCTGCGAGGGCCGCGAATGTACCGCCGTCAACGCCGAGCGGAAGCACCGGTAGGCGCGGGCGTGGACGCCGCTCGCCGCCGCCGAAGCGATGCTGGAGATAATCGTTCCACTGATCGAACATGCTCGCCACCGCATCGCGCACGGACGGCGAGGTGCAGATCTGGGCATCCCAGTCTTGCACCGGACCGATGGCGCTTTCGGCGATGTACTCGCGCATGACCGGCGGGGCGATGGTGTGGATCAGCCCAATCAGGCTATAGGCTTTGTCGCCGACGGCGCGACGGCGCAGCCAGGCGAGTTCCGAGAGCGCGGGCTGGCCCTGGAACAGGGTGCCCGCAACTGCGGGCCCATCCTGGGCCATGATCGGGCTCGTTGTGATGCGCGGGCCCGGGGCGCCCTCCAGCAGGTTGGCCGCAAGCTCATCGGCCGATACCAGGTGATGCGTCGAGATATGCAGATGCTCGTAACCGCCAAACTGGGCGAGCGCGCGCAAAAGCTCGAGATTGGCAACGTCTTTGCCAAACATATCGGTCTTGATCGCGGTCTGACCGGAGGGATGATAAATGGCGAGACGCTTTGGCATTTCGTGTTTCAATCAGAGTTCCGCCGCGTGATCCAGCGTCCTCGGGAATTCCTCACCGGCCTGTTCGAAACCGCGGTCGCAGCCGTGCATCCGGCCGCATGCCTCACACCATTGCTGCCGCCACCTCCAACCGGCCGGCTCATCGTCTGTGCTGCCGGCAAGGCCGCTGGGTCCATGGCCGAAGTGACGGAGCATTACTACTTCGATCGGATGGGGCTCGCTCCCGCGCGCCTCGACGGGATCGCGGTCACGCGCCGTGGGTACGGCCGTCCGACCCGGCGGATCGCCCTCATTGAAGCTGGGCATCCGGTTCCCGATGCGGCCGGCCTCGCCGGTGCGGCGAAGATGCTGACGCTGGTCGACACGGCGGGACCACAAGACCTGGTCCTGGTGCTGATGTCCGGCGGGGCGTCGGCGAACCTCATTGCGCCGGCCAGCGGCGTGACCCTTGCTGAAAAGCAAGCGCTGACGCGGCAGCTGCTCAAGTCGGGGGCTGCGATCGGCGAGATCAACACGGTGCGCAAGCATTTGTCCGCCATCAAGGGCGGCCGGCTCGCGGCCCGTGCCTATCCGGCCCCCGTGGTCACGCTCGCCATTTCCGACGTCCCCGGGGACGACCCCACCGTGATCGGCTCTGGCCCGACCGTCGCCGACCCGACCACCTTGGCGGACGCGCGGGCCGTCGCGGCGCGGTTCGGGCTTGCCTTTTCGCCCGCGATCGCACGAGCGCTGGAAGACGCCGCCAACGAAAGCCCGAAGCCCGGCGACCCACGACTTAAGGCGACGACCTTCCACATTGTGGCACGGCCTGCCGATGCCCTCAACGCCGCCGCCGGGCGGATCAAGGCAGCCGGATATGAATGCCTACTGCTCGGCGACAGGATCGAGGGGGAAGCCCGCGAGGTCGCTCGGTCCCATGCCAAGCTTGCCCGCGAGCTGCACGCGGCCGGCCGCCGCTCCGTGATTCTCTCCGGCGGCGAGCTGACGGTCACGATCCGCGGCCAGGGGCAAGGCGGGCCGAATCAGGAATATGCCCTGGCACTGGTGCCGGAATTGGACGGGATTGCCGGGCTCGCGGCGCTCGCCGGGGATACCGACGGGACCGACGGCGGGTCCGGGGAGCCGGACGACCCGGCGGGGGCGTTTGTGGAGGCGGACAGTGCCGCGCGCGCCCGCGCGCTCGGCCTCGATCCCGCCCTCTTTCTTGCGGACAACAATTCCAGGGGGTTTTTCTCAAGCCTGGGCGATCTGCTTCGGCCGGGACCCACCTATACCAACGTCAACGATTTCCGTGCCATCCTCGTCGATAGACCCTGAATCCAGCCGCGCATGACGATACGATCCAGGATCATTTCGCTGGCACTTCTGGCCGTGGCCGGGCTTCTCGGGTCGGCCATGCCGGCGGCCGCCGATTTCCGTTTGTGCAACAACACCTCGAGCCGGGTCGGCATCGCCATCGGCTACAAGGACAAGGATGGCTGGACCACCGAAGGCTGGTGGAACCTTGCAACCCGGTCTTGCGAGACGCTGCTACGTGGAACGCTGGTCGCGCGATTCTATTACATCTACGCGGTCGACTATGACCGCGGTGGCGAATGGTCGGGTCAGGCATTCATGTGTACGCGCGACAAGGAATTCACCGTGCGCGGCACCGAGGATTGTCTGGCGCGCGGGTATGATCGCACAGGCTTCTTCGAGGTCGACACCGGCGAGCAGCAGTCCTGGACCGTGCAGCTCACGGACACCAACGAGCAATCCCACCCTCTCGCCCCCGACCAGCCGCTGCTGACCATACCGCCATCCGGCCAGCAACCAGCGCCAGCGCGGCCGGTGCCGGGGGGCGCGCCGAAATGAGGCGGCAACGGCGCACCAAAATCGTCGCGACGCTCGGGCCGGCCTCATCGGAGCCGGCCATGATCGAGACGCTGTTCGAAGCCGGCGCCGACGTGTTCCGCATCAATATGAGCCACACGCCGCAGGATCGCATGCGCGCGCTGGTGGCCTCGATCCGCGAGGTCGAGCGCAAGCGCGACCGCCCGATCGGCATTCTGGCCGACCTGCAGGGACCCAAGCTGCGCATCGGCGAATTCGCCGAACCGGCGGTGCAGATCAAGAACGGCGCCACCTTCGTGCTCGACTTCAGAGCCAACTCCCGGAACCGCGGAGCGAGTCTATCTCCCTCACCCGGAAATTCTTGCGGCGCTCAAGCCGGGGCACAAGTTGTTGCTCGACGACGGCAAGATCCGCCTTGAGGCGCTGGAAACCTCACCCAAACACGCAATCACGCGCGTCGTGGTCGGCGGCAAGCTCAGCGCCCGCAAAGGCGTCAACCTGCCCGACACGACGATTGCGCTGCCGGCGCTCACCGCCAAGGACCGTTCCGATCTCGATGCCGTGCTTGAAGCCGGCGCCGATTGGATCGGGCTCTCGTTCGTACAGCGGCCGGAAGACGTGGCCGAAGCCAAGAAGATTACGCGCGGGCGCGCCGCCGTGATGGCAAAGATCGAAAAGCCGCAGGCGGTGTTGCGGCTCGGCGATATTCTCGAGATCTCCGATGCCCTGATGGTGGCGCGCGGCGACCTCGGCGTCGAGCTGCCGCTCGAGCGCGTGCCCGGCGTGCAGAAGCAGATGACGCGCGCCGCGCGCCGCGCCGGCAAGCCCGTGGTGGTGGCGACGCAGATGCTCGAGTTCGATGATCTCGAGTCCGGCGCCGACGCGGGCGGAAGTCTCCGACGTCGCGACCGCGATTTTCGAGGGCGCCGACGCGGTGATGCTGTCGGCCGAATCGGCTGCCGGGCAATATCCGGCCGAAGCCGTCAGCACCATGGACCGGATCGCCACGGAAGTTGAAGCCGACCCGACCTACCGGTCGATCATTCACGCGCAGCGCCATGAGCCCGAAGCCACCGGCGCCGATGCGATTGCGGCCGCGACGCGCCAGATCGCCGAGACAGTGGACCTCGCCGCCATTGTGTGCTGGACCTCGTCCGGTTCGACCGCGCTGCGCGTTGCCCGCGAGCGCCCGAGCCCGCCCACGGTTGCGCTCTCGCCCAACCTGTCGACCGGCCGGCGGCTCGCCGTGGTGTGGGGCGTGCACTGCGTCGTCACCGACGACGCCCGCGACCAGGACGACATGGTGCAGCGCGCCTGCCGCATCGTGGTGCGCGAAGGTTTCGCCAAGGTGGGGCAGCGCGTCATCATCGTCGCCGGCATTCCGTTGGGAACGCCAGGCGCGACCAACATGGTGCGGATCGCGTTTGTGGGAGCGGAGGCGGCGGGACCAGGGTAGTCGGGGAGGGGGTCATATCTTTTCAGAATTCAACCCCATGCACAGTCCCCGCACAACGGCAAAAAATGTCAAACAACTAACTGTTTTTACTTGTTTTTTGAGCAACGTGGCCACTCGGCTGATCACGGGCGTGTGTCGGAAAATTCATTGCGACGCTAGGGCTCGCATCAATTGCAGGCACGCTTGCTCACAGAGCTCAGGAACAAACTCGCAACCTGTGTCTTGCGGCCTATATGAGGGTTTTGCCGAACTTGCTCGCCTTGCGCGCGCTGGGCGGCTTAATTGGACCAAGCGGAAACGAGGAAATGGCTGCCCAGAAAGGTAAAAACAAACCCGAGCCGATCACTATAGATTTAAACGACCGCGACAACCGGAAAGGACGGCTCAAAACAGTCGGCGGATCACAGTCCGATGATTGGAATTGGCAGCTCCTGGACCAAGCCGTGCAAGCGCTTTGGGTAAAGAATTCCGGTCCCGAAGAGCGACAGCAACAGGTTGAAGCGGCGGTCGCGGCACTCCGCGGCATTGGCCCGCAGAACGAGTTGGAAGGGATGTTAGCTGCGCAGATTGTGGCGGCTCACAATGCCGCTATGGAGTGTTACAGGCGCGCTATGGGTGGCGAGCAGACATTCGAGGGCCGGCGCGAGAATTTGAGCCAGGCCAACAAGCTTTCGCGCACGTATGTGGCCTTGCTCGACGCATTGAATCGGCATCGTGGGAAGGGGCAACAAAAAGTCACGGTGGAGCATGTTCACGTGAACGCGGGCGGTCAAGCCGTGGTCGGTGTAGTTGAATCGGGCGGAACTGACCGGAAATCGGATGCCCAGTCCGAGGTAAAACAAATTGCTCATGCACCTCAACCCACGGTGACACGGGACGCGAACGACGAGCGTGAATCGGTGCCGGTCTCTGGCGAGACCGGGACGGCGGATACAGGGCAGCGGCCGACTGCTCATATCCCGGATGATAGTTTCCAGTCATGCGCAGGGCCGAGCCTTGTCCGGCGGGAGTGAACGGATGACAAGCAGTCATCCGAGCAACGTTGGCGCGATGCGTGCGAGCCCGCGATGTGGTGCAAAAACGCGGTCTGGGCGCCCGTGCCAAGCGCCGGCCGTGGGTGGGAAACGACGCTGCCGGATGCACGGCGGCGCGCCGGGCTCGGGCGCTCCTCGAGGCAACAAGAATGCCCTTAAGACCGGGCTTTATACCCGCGAAGCACTTCAAGAGCGGCGGCTCCTGCGAGAGTTCCTGCGGGATTCCCGCGCACTGATCAAAGAGATCAAATAAGCTTGGCTGTGCACCACCTGTTAGCTCTGGCTCGTCTTCGAGCAGATTGGGTTCGTTTCGTAAACTTGTCCTCTAGGACTTCCGGTGTTTGCCTTTTGCCCTGACCTTCAATTTAACCCCGGGTTCATTTCCATTTGTAAATTCGACTCCCAGTGCCTCCAGCCCCTTATGAACTTTTGCACGAGTTGAAGCAAAGCCCCCCACAGCTTCAGCGCCCGATGCTTCCATATTTCTAATTGTATTGTCGCTTACACCGATCCGTTTCGCGAGCGTCTCTTGGTCCATCCCTAGCAGCGCACGTGCCGCTCGCAGCTGATTTCCAGAAAATTCCATATTAGACCATCTTTGGTGTTGCACCAAAATTTAACTTTTGGTATTTTACCAAAAGTGAGAACAGGTGGGCCGCAACCAAAGTGTCATCACGGAGAATATCGTGAAATCCGAAAGTCGATCAAATTCAACATCAACCCGCCGCAGCTTCATTGGCGGCTCGGATGCCCGGATCATCATGGGCCAAGATGGAGCCGCCCTGCTTCGACTGTGGCGAGAGAAGCGCGGTGAAGCCGAACCCCAAGACCTGTCCGACAATCTCGTCGTCCAACTCGGAGTGGTAACCGAAGCTTTGAATCGGCAATGGTATGAGCGCAACACCGGACAGGTGATCACTTCCGTGCAGCGGCGCGTCCAGCATCCCGTGATCCGGTTTTTGGCAGCAACGTTGGACGGGATGGTTGACGGCACGGGAGCGGTTTTCGAATCCAAGTTCATGCTCCCCTGGTCATTCTCTGAAGAAGCGGCGGCGGAAAAGTACATAGCCCAGCTCCAACATAACATGTGGGTGACCAATGCCCCGATGGCGGCGCTGTCGATCATCACGGGCGGTGGCAAGTGGGTTGACCTTACCATTCCGGCTGATTCGCTCTACCAGCATTTGCTGCTTACGGCGGAGAAAAAATTTTGGCGATGCGTCGAATCGGGTGAACCGCCTCGCCTCTTCCTCAGCGAGCCGCCTAAGGTGCGTATCGAGGCGGTCCGGGTTGTGGACATGAGCTCTTCGAACTCATGGGCTCAATTTGCCAGCTCCTTCCGTCGCACCTATGCAGCGTTTGCGGAACACGAGAGCGCCAAGGCGGAGCTGAAAAAGCTCATGCCCGAGGACGCCAGGGAAGCGGTTGGGCATGGGGTGCGAGCGAGGCGATCGAGATCGGGGGCAGTCAGCTTCGAACTTCTCAACATGGATCCCGATCATGCAGCGCTCAAGTGAATCGATAGGCGCTATCGCTAGCGCGTTGGCCAAAGCGCAATTGGAACTCACGAACCCAGAAAAATCGCTGGTCGCCATCATCCGATCGTCATTCCCCCGCGAAAACGATCGTACGTTCAGATATGCTCCGCTCTCGACGGGGCTTGATATCGTCCGCAAGACGCTCGGGAAATACGAGATCGCGACGGTCCAGACAACTTCGATTGACCGAGAGGCAGGGCTCGTTCGGCTGACGACCACACTTGCGCATGCCTCAGGCGAGTGGGTGTCATCTGAATGGCCCGTATGCCCGGTCAGCGAGATCACCGCTCCCCATAAAGTCGGTGCCGCGCTCACCTACGCCCGACGTTACGCCCTTTTCACCCTTGCCGGAATCACTGGAGAGGATGATCTCGACGCGCCCGATCTACCAATCGAGACAAGCGACACGCGGGCAGCAGGCCAGCGGCAGCCAGAGCGACTGAACGGGGGTTCCGGCCGCGGAACGTCCGCCGCTCCAGTCGTGCGCAGCGGATCAAAGCGAAAGGGGCCGGCCTCCGCCTCTGGTCTGAGCGCAGAAGATTCAAGAGCCGTGCGCGATCGACTTGTTGACGAAATCTCTGCGCTCCAATCTGCCGAGACCACTCTCGCGTGGGCGCTTCGGAGGATTGGACTGAAAAACAGCCTGACAGCGGAGGACGCTTCGGCCGTTGACGCCGCATTCCGAGATCGGATCCGGGCGTTTGAACCTCAGGCAAATATGCAGGGCTCATCGTCTAACATGACTTCCACCGAGGCTGACACGCAATCAGTGAACCTCGCCGGACGGTCGAGTACTAGCCCGGACAATTCGGCGAAACCCGCCAATCACTATGGCCACAGGTCTGCTGAGAACGCCCGGCGTATCGGGCTGCTGAAACCTACTCGCGCTCGGGACAAACATCACATTCAGTTCATCGCTTCGCAGCCTTGCACGGTCTGCGGCCGGAAGCCCTGTGAAGCCCACCATATTCGGTACGCCCAGCCGCGAGCACTCGGCCGCAAGGTGTCAGACGAATTTACGGTCCCATTGTGTCGGCTGCATCATCGCGAGCTCCACCAGCAAGGCGACGAGAAGGTATGGTGGAACAAACTCAAGATTGACCCGATGCCGATAGCTTTGAGGCTTTGGCTGGAGACGCGGCGCGCGACCGCGCTTGCAGCGGACGATGTTGACCAGCCGAACCCGAGCAACGATACGCCGCGCACAGGAAATGCCGGAACAGCCCCGACTGATAATCAGACATCGCCCATCATCGATATGGCCAGCGGGACAGCCCAATGACCTCGTTTCGGCAACTCGAGGCCAATCGCCGCAATGCGCTGCGGAGCACGGGGCCGAAGACGGATGAAGGCAAACGGCGGTCGCGGTTCAATGCTGTTCGGCATGGTTTAACGGCCGAAACGGTCGTGGGAAGCCTGGAAGATGCTGAAGATTACAAGGCATTTGAAGCAATAATCATCGCGGACTACTGCGCTGAAACCGCTGTGGCCCGGGAACTAGTACTGCGCCTCGCATCCCTGCTTTGGCGTCTTCGTCGCGCAACGGCAATCGAAAAGGGCTTATTTGAGCTCATTGCCGAGGCCCGACCGGAGACCGACCCCCGTGAAGTTCTGAATGTGCGTAGAGATTTAGACGATGTCGTACGTTCGTTCAGAAGTCGCGATAAGTTCGGGCTACCCCACATACCGGCGAGCGCTACGTCCGCCGATACAGCAGACGGCCGCAGGAAAGAGCATCAAGTGGGGGAGCTTCATCAGGTTGAAGCTGATTTCGCGCGGACCATCCTCCAACTGACTTACTCATTCCTGCAGCTTGCCAAGCGCGACGACGGCGTCTTCGAACGCCTGAACCGCTACGAAGCCGCCTTATGGCGACAGACAGTGCAGATTGTACGTATGCTCCAACCGATTAAACTACGATGAGATTTAGGCTCGTAGCGACACCTGTTGTCGCTGGTTCGAAATCCGGCGAGGGAGCCAACTGTACCTGACCAGCCCACGGAAAGGAATTTCCCGTTCTTTTGAAATGGCGAAGCGGTCGTCATCAATCAACAGAGTTAGGCGGCTTACCGCCTTCGGAAAAGCGACATTTGGAGGTTCGAATTGTGGGAACCCAGCCACGCAGTCCTGTTATTTTGGCGCGTCGGGAGACTTACCGGAAAAGCCCCGATATTCCGTGCGTTAGCTCGCGACCGCTCGGTCTCTGGCGACCACTAATTCGAATTTTCGAGCCGAAAAGCGTGAGATTCGGCCCGTAGTCTCAGTTCGAGAATTTGCAATTTCCGTTTTTGCAGCGCGCGGTGGGTCAGAGACTCATTTGTTCTTCACTGAGACCCGGTTCGACAATGGTCTTGCTGGCGTGATCCCTATATGGTCGCCCGGATAAGGCGGGGATTTTGGACGACAATCGGTGTCGCTCGTGCGAATCGACCACTCAATGACTCTGTCGGCGCGGAGCGTGGCCGGGAGGGGGTCGAGGCAAATACCGCGCCTAATTCCGCACTTCGGCTAGCGCCTTGCGGCCTGTGCATGTTGCAAGCCAGGCCTTCACATTCGGCCATCCGCCGAGATCGACTTTGGCGATGCCAAGCCCGGCGACGATGCCCGCGACGTTTAGATCGGCAACGGTGAAACGGTTGCCCAGGAGGTATCGACTTTGCGCTAAGGCTGCGTCCAGCACGCGAAGCGGGGAATTCAACGCCGTCGTTGCCCGTTCGATGCGGGCCGCGTCGGGTTTGCGCTCGGCCGGCATTAGCACGCTTTGGACAAGGGTCACGATGTTGTCTTCGAGCTCGGTCAAGGCCCACATGCTCCAGGCGAGCGCTGTCCCTTCCTCAGCGAGGTCAGCTGGCGCAAGCGGCCCGCCGTGTTTCTTCGCCAGAAAGGTTAATTGCGAGCGATTCCCAAAGCACGTAGTCCTCGTCCACAATCGCGGGTACGTGGCCGTTAGGGTTGATCTTCAAATAATCAGGTTTGCGCGTGTCACCTGCACGCGGATCCAGCGGGATGTTGTCGTATTCCAACCCAAGTTCTCGTGCCATCCAAAGAACGCGGAACGCGCGCGACATCGGCGAACCATAGATCCTGAGCGCCATTTAGACCCCCTACTCAAGAAACGCTTTGCACATCATTGCGCTTTACTGTCCCGGCCCGCAACACCCCCTGAAGCAAGTAGGAACTCAGTAGAGGGGCCCGTTTCATCGACCATCTGCGCCACTCGTTGCTCAACGAGACTCTGGTCCGCTCGCTCGCGCACACGCGCGTGGCAAAGAATAACAGGTGATTAGAACTCCATTCCGATTAGCCGGTCGAGCGAATATCGCCCGCCTCCGCGGAAGAAGATGCCGACGCAGAGCAACCACCACAACAAGGCGTATTCATAGCCCCTAGCTGTCCAGAAGTAGCCAAATTGCCATTGGAAAAAGACGATGATAATTCCCATCTCGATCCAGACGATCAATGCCGCCAGGCGGGTGAAAAGTCCGACGGCAAGGCAAATCGCTGCAGCGGATTCCGCGAAGATTGCCAAATAGGCCCATATCATAGGATAGGGCGCGCCCATTTGTTTCTCGATATAGGGAGCAAGATTCACGGCACTGCCCAGCATGATCTTCTGGATGCCGTGAGGTATCAGCACCGCGCCGGTGGCAAAGCGCATAAAGGAGTAGCTCGCGGGTGAAAAGGTTTGGTAGAGACTGGCGAGGCCCGGAAAGATCAGCCGCTTTTCGTCGATTGTGCCCATGATCATGTTCCCCCTCTACGTTGCAATGTCATCCGTGCGGTAGCACCGCATTTTTTGACACGTACTCTCCCCGAGAATATCACTGCAAAGCGTGAGATGGCCAGCAAGCAGCGGTGAGCTTACACAATGGCTAGCCGATGTGGCGGGGGAGCGTTTTGTTTGGGCTGGTGCGGCTTGCGCCGATTCGCCGAACGGGCGTTATGGAACGAGGCAGAGCCGAGGTCCGCTTGCGGAGCTAGAGCGGACCGTTTGCTATGTTGAGTTCTTCTCAGTCTGACCCGAAACGGACATTACCCGCAGTGATCGAAGTCGTCGAACAAATGCGACAGAACTCGCTTCGGGCCTGTCCATTTGGCACCGGACTGTTACTTCGCCCAGAGCAG